>DATGMN010000054.1:0-79459 GCA_035293585.1 Bradyrhizobium sp.
AGCATCTGGCAGGTGAAGAACAGCTGGAATGCGACCAACGAAGCGCTGTTCTCGGCCTGGGTCGCCAAACTGTTCGACGGTCCGCCCGACCAGGACCTGTCCTGGAAGGTCTGGTACGAGGTGCTGCGCGACCAGTCGCGCAATTTCCTGTTCAACTATCTCGGACGCAACGAGGACAATACGCAAACCGGCCAGCGCCCCGACTGCGCCGACTTCGTCTACTTCCTGCGCGCCTATTTTGCCTTCAAGATGGGGCTGCCGTTCGGCTATTCGAACTGCTCGCGCGGCTTCGGCGGCAAGCCGCCGAAATGCTACCAGTGGTTCGACGTCGAGCATCCCGAGGTCACGCGTCCGCCGCCGCCGCCCGAGCAGGAGGCCGCCGCGGCAACCGATGCACCCCCGCCACCGCCGCCGCCGCAAACCCCGGGCCTGCTGCGGCTGTTCGGCCGGGCAGAGCCGCCGCCGGCCGAGGCGCCCGCAGCGGCACCCGCGCAGCCGGCGAAGCCAGCCCCGCCGAAGCGGCCGACCAATTTCAGCGAATATCTGCGCGACGTCGGCGACGTCGTCCATACCGGCGCGGTGCGCGCCGGCGACGAGAGCGCCGATTTCTACATGGTGCCGCTGACGCAGGCCGCGCTGCGCCCGGGCACCGTATATGGCGACCCCTACGGCCATGTGCTGATGCTGGTGCGCCGCGTGCCGGAAGCCAACGGCACGCCGGGCGTGTTCCTGGCGGTCGATGCCGAGCCGGACGGATCGATCACGCGCAAGCGCTTCTGGCGCGGCAACTTCCTTTTTGTCCATGAGCCTTCGCTCGGCAGCCCCGGTTTCAAGCATTTCCGCCCGATCATGCGCGAGAAGGGCGGCGCGCTGCGGCGGCTCTCCGGCGTCGAGATCGCCAAGAATCCGCAATATGGCGATTTCTCGCTCGAGCAGTCGCAAATGACGCCCGAAGAGTTCTACGATCGCATGGACGACGTGATGTCGCCCGAGCCGCTCGACCCGCAGCGTGCGATGATCGACGCCATCACGAGCCTCACCGAGCAGATCAAGACGCGCGTCACGTCGGTGGAAAACGGGCGGAAATATCAGCTCAAGCAGCCCGGGGACACGTCGATGCCGGACGGCGCCTCGATCTTCGAGACGACCGGCGCCTGGGAGGACTACTCGACGCCTGCGCGCGATTTCCGCCTGCTGATCGCCATCGACGTGGTCAGGAACTTCCCCGATCGGTTCGTGCGCCGGGCGGATCGCTATGCGATCCCACCCGGAAAGAGCGTGGCCGAGATGAAGAGCGAATTGCAGAGCGCGCTGAGCTCGGAGCTGGCCGCGCGCAAGATAACCTATACCCGCAGCGACGGCTCGCCGTGGACGCTATCGGTCAAGGACGTGGTCGATCGCGCCGGCGATTTCGAGATGGCCTACAATCCCAACGACTGCGTCGAGCTGCGGTGGGGCGCGCCCGAGAACAGCGACGAGGCCTCGACCTGCAAGCGCCACGCGCCGCCGGCGCAACGCGCCAAGATGTCCGAGTACCGCGCCTGGTTCCGCGACCGGCACTGGCCGGCGCATTCGTAAGATCGGGGGCGAATTACCGGCCGAGATCATCCAGCAGGCGAAGCACCTCGATCGAGGCCGTTTCGACCTCGGCAATCCCCTTCAGCGCGCCGGTGAGCTCCCTGCTGGAACGAGACTTGCCTTGGACGCACCGTCACAGACGCGGCGTGAAATTCGGAGGCAAATCATGTTCGACACGTTCAACTGGGATGATCTGCGGGTGTTTCTGTGCGCCGCGCGCGCGGGAAATCTCAGCCAGACGGCCAAGCGGCTCCGGCTGGACCATTCCACGGTCAGCCGGCGCATCGCCCAGATGGAGGCCTCGCTCGGAATCGCCATGTTCGAGCGCCATCGCACCGGGCTCAAGCTCAACGAGGTCGGCGAGCGGCTGCTCCGCCATGCCGAGCGGGTCGAGAGCGCGGTGATCGCCATTCGCGAGGAGGCCTCGGCCGGCGACACCCAGGAGCTCGTCGGCACGGTCCGGCTCGCCACCATGGAGGGCATCGCCTCGCTCTACCTCGCCCAGCGCTTCGCCAATCTGCGTCGCACCGCGCCGCAGCTCACCGTCGAGCTCGTCACCTCGGCGCAGACGGTCTATGTCCACAAGCGCGAGGCCGATCTGTTCGTGTCCTTCTTCCAGCCGCCGGGCCCCGGCCTGATCTCCGAGCGCATCGGCAAATTCCGGCTCGGGCTGTTCGCGAGCCAGAGCTATCTCGACAGCCACGGCAGGCCCGAGAGCCTGCGCGAGCTGCAGCACCATTGGTTCGTGTCCTATATCGAGGACCTGATCCAGGTGGATTCGGTGCGCTGGCTCGCCGACATCATCGAGGAGCCGAAGATCGCCTTCCATTCCAACAGCATGATCGCGCAGATGAACGCCGCCGCCGGCGGCCTCGGCATCGTCTTGTTGCCGAGCTTCGCCACCAACGACCGGCCGGACCTGATTCCCGTGCTGCCGGGCCTTGCAGCAACCACCCGCGAGGTCTGGCTCAACGTGCACAGCGACCTGCAATTCGCCCCGCGCATCCGCGCCGTCCGCGCGTTTCTCAAGAACACCCTGAAGCAGGACCCGGACATGCAGGTCACCATGACCCATGCGGTGTCGCAGTCGCAGCCGCGCACGGCGGATTGCGAATGAGCCGATCCGCTCAGTGAAGCACTTCTCTCAGGTGAATGACGACACCCGTCGGCTCGGGGGCGTGTGTGGTGAGCTTCGTAAACTCCGCATCGCTCCAATTCGCGAGGCTGATGACCTCTCCCTCCTGCGATTCCATTCCGGGAACCTGGAGCAGCTCCAACACGTAAAGACCCCTGTGGTCGAGAAAGAAGGTATGGTCTCCAAAAAGCTCGCAAAACTGCACGGCTGCCGGATGGTCCTCGGCGAGCACCTGTGCGCGAAACTGGGACAATGTCCTGCCGATCTGGCCTTCGTTCAATTTCATGACCCTCTCCTGATCCGTCGTGCGGAAACCGCCCTGTTCTGCTCCTCGCCTGTGCGGCGCGGAGCGTGACGTTCCGATCTTCGACCGAATTAGCTGCATCATTTACGCGGCCCCGCCGAGCCCGCGACGATTGTGTTCAGCCTCAAAGCGCGATGAACCCGCGTTTGAATCGTCCTCGCGCTTCAGGGTCTTTGGATTGAGCACGATCCTCCTGAAAACCGCTACACACTTTTCCGGATCGTGCTCATGCCCTAGAGCATCGTGAGCAGGATCACGCCGTCTTCAATTTCGCCACGCGCGAGTCTCGCCCGGGCGACACGCTCGAATGTATTCCGATTCTTGTGAAAATAGCTGAACGCCTGGCTCTGCGTCCGGAACGTCGTCTGGAGCCGGCAGATCTGCCGAATCGAGCCGTTTGCCAGGACGAAGGTGACGGCATGCCCCTCGTCTTGCTCGGTCACAGGCACGATCGCGATTTGCTTGGGCATGGGTTCGCCTTTTTCGGTTGTGAGAACGCGTCAGCTTCCCGTCCCGACGGCAGCATTCGTCACCTGCTGCCGGAGTCCGGACCGACCGACCAACGCCAAATTCGAACGTCCGCCTTATCTCGCCAAGGTCTTTCCGCGCTTCTTCTTCGTGGCGGCTACGACCTCGCTCCCCACTTCGCCTGCTTCCTTCGCCTCTCTCAACGCGCGAAGCCGCTCCATGTTCTTGCGAACCGCAGCAGCTTTCTGCTCAATGTCCGCCATCGCTCGCGCGCCTTCCTCCTGGGCGAGACGCTGCCGATTCGCGCGTGCGCTGCTCTCCGGCGTGGCTTCAGCTGATTTCTTGTCGGCCATATTCTCGTCCGATCCTGCAACAGGCAAAGCCCGCTCAATCCGGAGATCGAGCGGGCGGCAAGCCATTTCATCCGTGAAAGGGCCGCAGAGCTCAAGCGAGCGAGAGATTTTCCGCGCTCACCTTGCCCCGCATCTTGTCGGCCTTGATCTCGAAGTTGACCTTCTGGCCTTCGGCAAGGCCGGAAAGCCCCGCCCGTTCGACAGCGCTGATGTGAACGAACACATCGCTTCCGCCATCACTGGGCTGGATGAAGCCAAAACCCTTCTGGCCATTGAACCACTTGACTGTACCTGTCGGCATTTTCTTCTCCAAAGAGCATTTCGCGTGACCATCACGCGATCCAATTCAACTGGTCGATGTCTTTGGGAAATAGCCCGCGGGCGCATTCAGAAAGGCACTGCGGCTAATCGAATTTTTGCCAGCATAGGCCGTTTCGCCGCGGAATACAAGCGCAGCGCGAGCCGAATTGCGTACCAAGCCATCGATACGGAAGGACCAGCCCTTGTCCCATCGTCAAATCGGCGTCATATGATCCCGGACTCACAGGCGGGACGATCATGACCGAACCGAAATTGGAAGTTCCCGCCGAGCTGTGCCAGCTCGCGGAGAAGACGATCGACCAGGCCGAAAAAGCCTTCGCCTTGTTCTTCGATGCGGCGCGCAGATCCGATGTCGCCACCACGAGCGCGACGGCCGAGCTTTCGAAACAGGTGCTCGCATTCTCCGAAGAGAGCCTGAGAACCAGCTTCGCGCATGCGCGAAAGATCGTGTCGACCTCCAGTCTTCCGGACATTGCGGTGGCCCAGTCGGAGCTCGTGAAGAGCCAGATTGCGGGTGCGGAGCATCATATTCGCGAGCTCGCAAGAACGACCGGATCGAAGGACCCGACCTGACCATCCGCCTCTTGAGATAACGGGCCCGGTTCTGGCCTGCACGCGCGCCGCGCACTCTCGTCTCGGCAATGGCCCGCAGCGGGATCTGCGCATGCAGGGGGTCGCTTGCCGACATCTTGCCGCAGCCGCGCACGGCAGATTGCAAAAATCCGTAGTTCCTTTCCGTGAGGCCGCGGCGGAAGCTTCGTGCACGAGCGCGGCGCAGGCGCGTTCGAGCATTCAAGGGGGCGATGTGAACGCGGATATTTCCGGCAGAATTCCCGGCAAGGCCGACAAGGCAACGGTGGGCGCCGCTGCGGCCAAGGAGCTGGCGAAGAAGCGGCTGACGGTCGCGCTCGTGCTCAGCGCGGCAATGATCGTGATCTATTTTGGCTTCATGGGGCTGTTCGCCTTCGACAAGCCGCTGCTCGGCACCATCCTGACGCCGGGCCTGTCGCTCTGCATCGTGCTCGGTCCCCTCGTCATCATCTCCTCCTTCCTGCTCTGCCTGATCTACGTCCTGTGGGCGAACCGCGTGTTCGACACCCGTCTCCGCGATTTGCGCTGAAGCACGATGACATCATCGCGCGTCGGCTTTTTTGATCGAGCATGATCTTTCCGAAAAACAGCGACGCACTTTTCCGGGTCATGCGCTAAGGGAAAACACAGATGGGCAGCAATACGCTTTCGATCGGCTTCTTCTTCGCCTTCATGACGCTGACGCTCGCGATCACCTATTGGGCCGCACGGCGCACGCGGACCACCGAGCATTTCTTCGCCGCCGGCGGCCAGGTCACGCCCTGGCAGAACGGCTGGGCGCTGGCGGGCGATTTCCTCAGCGCCGGTGCACTGCTCGGCATTGCCGGCATCGTCACCTCCAACGGCTTCGACGGCATGATCTACTCGATCGGATGGCTGGTCGGCTGGCCGATCATCCTGTTTCTGATCGTGGAGCCCCTGCGCAATGTCGGTCGCTTCACCTTCGCCGACGTCGTCGCCTATCGCCTGTCGCAGCGGCCGGTGCGCCTCGCCGGTGCCGTCGGCACGCTTGCCGTGATCCTGTTCTACCTGATCGCCCAGATGGTCGCGACGGGATCGCTGATCAAGCTCCTGTTCGGCCTGCCCTACACCTGGTCGGTGGTCGTGGTCGGCAGCGTGATGCTGATCTACGTGCTGTTCGGCGGCATGCTGGCGACGACCTGGGTGCAGGTGGTCAAGGCCGCGCTCCTGATGGGCGGCGGCATCGTGCTCGCGATCCTGGTGTTGACGCATTTCGACATGAACCCATTGAAGCTGTTTGCCGCGGCCTCCGAAAAATACGGCGCGCGCGTGCTGCAGCCGGGATCGAAGGTCGTCTCCGGCCAGTGGGATGCAATTTCGCTCGGCCTCGGCTTGATGTTCGGCACCGCGGCGATGCCGCATGTCCTGATGCGGGCCTACACGGTGAAGGATTCCAAGGCGGCCCGGCTGTCGATCCTCTACGCCACCGGCATCATCGGCGTCTTCCATCTGATGGTCTTCATCATCGGCTTCGGCGCCATGGTCCTGGTCGGCCCCGAGGCCGTGGCGAAGGCCGGCGGCGGCGGGAACATGGCGGCTCCCCTGCTGGCGCTTGCCGTCGGCGGCAATGCCTTCTTCGGCTTCATCTGCGCAGTCGCCTTCGCAACCATGCTCGCTGTCGTCGCGGGGCTGACGCTGTCGGGCGTCGCCACGCTCTGTCACGACGTCTGGACCAATGTGGTCAGGAACGGCCATGCCTCCGAGGCCGAGCAGCTCAAGGTCGCGCGCGTCGCCACGGTCGTGATCTCCATCCTCGCAATCGTTCTCGGCATCGCCTTCGACGGCCAGAACGTCGCCTTCATGGCCGGGCTCGCCTTCTCGATCGCCTGCGCGGCGAATTTCCCCTCGCTGGTGCTCGCCATCACGTGGCGCCGCTTCACGACGCCTGCAGCCGTCGCGAGCATTCTGGTGGGCACGCTGGGCTCGCTTGTGCTGATCTATCTGTCACCGACCATCCAGGTCGACATCCTCGGCAAGCCGCTCGCACAGCTCGAACATCAATGGTGGTTCGTGTCGCTGCGCAACCCCGCCATCATCAGCATGCCGCTGTCGTTTGCAGTTGCGATCCTGCTGTCGCTGGTCACGCGGGAGAAAAATGCCGATGCGGGCTTCGACGAGATGCAGAGCCGGATGCTGCTGGGGCCGCTCACGCCTGCCGTGCCGGCTGCGGAACGGACCAGGAGCGCCGCCTGAGCCAGGCTTTAGGAGCTGATCTCAGCACGTCCCAAGGGCTCTGCGGGGTAGCGTCGCGTGTTCGCGCGGGCGCTCACCCGGCAAATGCTAAAATCGTCTTCAACAATCCGGGAAACCGCGCATTGATGTCGGCCTCGCGCACGATGTTGCGGTGCTGGACGCCCTTCTTCGAGGTCTGGATCAGTCCGGCTTCGCGCAAAATCCGAAAATGATTCGACAGCGTCGACTTGGCCATGCCCGGGCAAGGTGCGGCTTCGGTGCAGGACATGCAGTCGTTCTGCTCGAGCAGACTTTTGACGATGCGCAGCCGCATCGGGTCGGCGAGGGCTGCCAGCACCCCGGCCAATGTGATGTCCTCTCGCGACGGGTGAACGAACTGGACCATGCCTAAAATATAGCCCTCCCCTTGAATAAGTTCAATAGTTCGCTATTACTGAACTATTGAATGTTGCGCTGCGGCGCGATCATGGAGAGCAAAATGACCACGAGACTCGAAGGCAAAGTGGCGCTGGTAACCGGCGCGTCAAAGGGGATCGGCGCCGAGATCGCCGCGCGCCTGGCGGCGGATGGCGCTGCGGTCGCCGTCAACTACAGTTCGAGCAAGCAGGGCGCCGACCGCGTCGTGGCTGCCATTGCCGCAAAGGGCGGCAAAGCCGTCGCCGTGCACGGCAATCTCGCCGATCCCAGCGACGTGAAGAAGGTGGTGGCCGAGACCGTCAAGGCGCTCGGCCCGATCGATATCCTGGTCAACAACGCGGGGATCTACGAGTTCGCACCGCTGGACGGCATCACCCCAGAGCATTTCCGCAAGCAGTTCGATCTCAACGTGCTTGGCCTTCTGCTGGTGTCCCAGGAAGCGGTACGGAATTTCAATGCCGCCGGCGGCAGCATCATCAACATCAGCTCGAGCGCCTCGACCATCGCGCCTCCGAACACCGCTGTCTACACCGCGACGAAAGCCTCGGTCGACGCCATCTCCTCGGTGCTTTCCAAGGAGCTGGCGCCGCGCAAGATCCGGGTCAACACCATCAATCCCGGCATGGTCGCCACCGAGGGCGTCGTTTCCGCTGGTATGGCCGAGGGCGACATGCGCAAATGGCTCGAGTCGGTCACGCCCCTCGGCCGGATCGGCAAGGTCGAGGAAATCGCCGCCGCGGTCGCGTTCTTCGCGTCGAACGATGCCTCCTACATCACCGGCGAAACACTGCACGTGAGCGGTGGCCTGCACTGACAGACCGGGATTTTCGTCGTGGCCGGGCTTGTCCCGGCCGCTTACGGACGAGCGGATGGGTGGCGCGAAGCGGCACCCATCCATGGCGGTTCTCCCTGTGCAAAGCAGCGCGCACTCACCTCTTGCGCCCTCGCGCGAGCGACGATCTCACCGCCCCTCCATCACGTCTTCGCCTTCACGTCCTTGGCATAGGTCTCGGGCTTGAAGCCGACCAGGAGCTTCGTGCCCATCTCCAGCACCGGGCGCTTGATCATCGAGGGCTGCTCGGCCATCAAGGCCAGCGCCTTCTTCTCGTCGAGGCCTTCCTTCTGGGCGTCAGGCAATTTGCGGAAGGTGGTGCCGGCGCGGTTGAGCAGGGTCTCCCAGCCGAGCTTGTCACTCCATTGCTTGAGCTTGTCCTTCGGCGCACCCAGGGCCTTGTAGTCGTGGAAATCATAGGCGACGCCATGGTCGTCGAGCCAGGCGCGCGCCTTCTTCATGGTGTCGCAGTTCTTGATGCCGTAGATCGTGATCGTCATTGCAGAAAACCTCTGGGGAGACGCCACTCTATCGCGCCCCCGAGGCATGAAACAGCAGGACGAGAGGATTTGCACAGGACGGCCGCGCAACGGCCCTCAGAACGGCTCCGTGACTTGCTTGACGCTCACGCTGCCGCCGGCAAATCCAGCCTCGAGGATCAGGTTGAAGATCTTGTGATTCCACGGGTCGGGATAGCTGCCCGCACTCGCGCCGAGATAGCGCATCAGGGATGGAATGTTGCCGTGATGCCAGCAGACCACCACCGACTTGTCGGCATATTTGTTCTTGGTCAGCAGCTCCTTGGCGAGCGCGCCGTAATCGTTGTCGGCAATCGTGGCATCGATTCCGACGCCGGTCGCGCGTGACAGTGGCCGTACCGTCTCATAGGGGCGCGCACTATGCCGGGTGATGGCGGCGGCGAAGATGAAATCCGGCTTGCCGAACTGCTCCGGGATGAATGTCGCAAGCTTCATCGCCCGTGCCTGGCCCGCGGCGGTCAGATCCGGATCATCGGGATCGTCCGGCTTCTCCGCGTGACGCATGACGAGGATCATCCTGGGTTTGTCCGCCATGATACCGCCTCCCTCGACCTGTGACCGGGTTTTCACGATAGGCTACCTTAGCGTGTGGAGCTAGTCGAGACAACTGCCGCTCTGCTCATCAGGACGCGCCGCGGCTCCTCCCACTCGGCGCCCGGCTCTATGGCCGTCCCATGCTCGGCCGGCCGATCCAGAGCCGGTTGAGGCCGCGCGTGGCGAGCGTCGGCCGCTCCCTGCCCCTCAGCCGCTCTTCGGCCTCCTGGCACGGTCCGACGAAGCGCAGCCGGCGCGGCAGCAGCGGATAGATGCGCCGCATCCAGACCAGCGCCCGGGCCGCGCTCTCGCGTTCGGCCTCGCCCAGCTGCAGCTCGAAGGCCTCGCGCAATCGCTCGGGCAGGAGCTCGGCGGTCAGCGCCCGATACCACAGCGGCGGCCGGATGCCTGTCACCTGTCCGGAGAAAATCTGCCCGACGATGCCGCGCGCGGCGTCGCTCACGGCCAGAACATCGGATGCCACCATCGCCTCCCTGTAGGCAATGAATGACGCCCAGTCGGATGGCAGGCTGTCCGGCGGAATGCCGAACAGCGCGGCATAGAGCCGGGCCTCGGCCCAGTAGCGCTCGCGCTCGCTGTCGGAGAGCCTGGGCAGCACCAGCTCATGCGCAACAAGCGCCGTCTCCACCAGCGTCGCATGGACCCAGCGCAGCGCCGCCACCTCATTGGCGTGATAGGACGAGCCGGCCGCGAACGGCCCGGCCGATTGCGGCAAAACACCCCGCACGGCCTGATGACGCTGATAGAGCCTTCGCGCCACGGATAACGCCTGCTCCAGCGAGCCGAACACCATGGTGAAGGTAACGCCGAAAGTGCGGTGAAAGCGCCCGACGGGATCGGCGAAGACGCGTGACTGGTCGGCAACGGCCGAGGCGACCCAGGGATGGGCGAGCTGCAGCAACAGCGCACGGCCGGCGCCGAGAAAGACCGCGGCCTCGCGGTCGACCCGCCAGGTCATCGAGCCCGGGCCGAACACGCCCTCGCGCACGCCGGCAGCGCCGGCACGGACCAAGTCGAGGCTGTCTTCAAACTCGGACGCAGAGAGCGGCATCGCGCCTCTTCTTTCGCTGACGCGTCAGGCCGTCCCACGCCGGCTACGGCCGCTTCGGGATGTTCAACCCGCGCTCGACGGCCGGCCGCGCCAGCCCGCGCGCGAGCCAGGCCGGCACGTGGGTGAGATGATCGAAATCGACCAGTTCGCGCGCGTCGTAGAATCCGACCAGGTTGCGGACCCAACCGAGCATGGAAATGTCGGCGATGGTGTATTCATCGTCCATGATCCATTGCCGACCATCAAGACGCTGCTCGATCACGCCGAGCAGGCGCTTGGCTTCATCTACATAGCGCTCCAGCGGCCGCTTGTCGGCAATGTCCTTGCCGGCGAATTTGTGGAAGAAGCCGAGCTGCCCGAACATCGGCCCGATGCCGCCCATCTGGAAATGCAGCCACTGGATGGTCTGCCAGCGCCGCGCGGGATCGGCCGGCATCAGCTTGCCGGTCTTCTCGGCGAGATATTGCAGGATGGCACCGGACTCGAACAGCGGCAGCGGCTCGCCGCCTGGCCCGTCGGGATCGAGAATCGCCGGGATCTTGCCATTGGGATTGAGCGAGAGGAATTCCGGCGTCTTCTGGTCGTCCTTGCCGAAATCGACCAGATGCACCTCGTAAGGCAGGCCGATCTCCTCCAGCATGATCGAAACCTTGACGCCGTTCGGCGTCGGCAACGAGTAAAGCTGCAGCCGGTCGGGATGTTGCGCCGGCCAGCGTCTGGTAACGGGAAACAGGGACAGATCGGACATCGCCGCTCGCTTCACTCGGGTGGGTTGCGGATAATCTAGAGGTTCGGGCAGAGGTGGCAAGGGCCGGCATTGTCGCCGCCGTCGTCGTCGCCACGCCCCTCACGCGAGGACCGAAGCAACCGGTCGGCGCAACGAATATGGCAGCACGGGCCCATAGCCGAAACGCAGGACAAGATCCGGCCGCTTTCTCGTGCCGATCAAGCCAGCCAGTTCCGCGCGCCATCGCGCGACCTCCACGGGCTGATTGACGAAGGCAAGTTTCAATCCGAGGGTCGTTGCGGCCAGCGCGAAGCGCTGACAGGCTTGTCCCACCCTGATCCAGCTATCGCGGCTTTCGTCGTCGCCGACAAAGATCGCAATCCCGGCCGATGAATCGATCTGGCGGGCGTATTTGTCGCCTTCCGACCTGGAGTTCAGCAATTGGTCGACGGCGATATCGCCCAGGAGGGTGGGCAGGGAAGGATTGCCGCTTGCCGCGGAGAACAGCCCATCGCCGAAAGCAATCGCACTTCGCGCGTTGAAGCGAAGCCAGCGCTTGAGCTCGCGCATGAAGATCGGATCGGCCATCTGGTCGCTGTTGGCAGCCACCACCAGATCGCGGACTTTGCTGATTTGCGCGCGAGCTATGATCAGGACAAGGTTCGCGCCCGCAAGCGCCGCAGCGTCTCTGAGCAGGTTGAGATCAGCGTTCGCAACGGATCGCCCGTCATATTCTGCGCGGGTCGATTGCCGCCTGCAGATGGCGGCCGAGAGCGGCTGCGGTTTGGGCGAGCCGCTCACAAATTGGTAACTCAAGCTGCTGCCATCCGGCGCAATGGTGCACTCGCCGGGCCGCCCGCTCGCAGCGGCCGCGAGCGCAAGATTGGTGGCGGCGCATCCGAGGCTGACAAAGAGATGGTGGTCGTCCGGATCGACGGCTGGTGTCCGCCGCGAAAAGTCCGGCAGAATGTCGATGGTCCGATCGCCGACGTGGAAGCGCCAAGGCTGGGTATTATGGCTGTTGGCGGCGAGGGTGGCGCTGCGAACGACGTCATGGATATCCGACTGCATCAAGTCGGCGCGGAGCTGAGCCGCACAGGCGTCGTACTCGGCCATCGAGCCCACCAGCCCGCGCCAGCCCACGCCTACAACTCCGGCGGCAAGGCACATGCCACCGGCGCCGACAAGAAAGCTTCGCCTGTCCATCGCCAACAGGATGGCGCTCACCGGGCCGGAGCCCGTTGATCCCGATCAACCTTTCCGGATCGCGTTCCATCACGGTCCAATGCTGGCGGCCGTCTGTGCGTCACACGGGTCGTGCGCGGCCTTCGTAGAGATAGGTATGTGTTCGTGGCCCGTGCAGGCGTGAGTTTTGCAGCGCCTCGATGCGGAAGCCGGCTGCGGTGACGAGATCGTCCATCTTGCGATTGAGGTGACAGCCGCCGGCCAGGCGCGACCACAGCGGATCGAGCCGGTCTTGCCAGCGCGCAACGCCCGTCTCCGGCGCGCGGCCGTGCTCGATGAACAACAGTGCGCCGCCCGGCCGCAGCACGCGCCGCATCTCGGTGAGGGCAAGCGATGCGTTCGGGACCGTGCACAAGGTCCAGGTCGTGACCACCGTATCGACGCTGCCGGCATCGAGCGGGATTGCTTCCGCGGAGGCGTCGAGCAGGCTGATCGGAACGGCGGCCAGCCGCGCACGCTGGCGCGCCATACGCAGCAATTCGGCCGAGGGCTCGAGCCCGATCACCGAGCCCACGGCTGCGCCGTAGAACGGAAAGTTCAGCCCTGAACCTGCGCCGATCTCGAGCACCCTGCCCTCCGCCGCGCCGACGATCTGCTGCCGGAACGGCGCGAACTGGCTCTGGCTCATCGCCAGATGTGTGAGGCACGCGACGTGGCGCTGATAGAAGCCCATGATCCCATCTCAAGGTCTCACGTGTTCACGGCTCACATGTTAAGCCACATCTCGAAGCCGCCAAAGATCAATCGCCTGCCGTCAAACGGCATCTCCTTCTCGAGCCGCGGATCAGCCATCACTTTTGCGTTGACCGCGTCGCGTTCCGCCCGGTTTCGATAGACGATCCAAGAGAACACGACGACCTCATCCGCTTTCGCCAGCACTGCGCGCGGAAACGAGGTAACCTCGCCATGGGACACATCGTCGCCGATGCACTCCACGAAGTCGAGCGCACTATGTTCCTTCCAGATCTCGCCGGCCCTTTTCGCATGCGCCTTGTAAGCGTCGACCTTGTCCCTGGGAACGGGGAGCACAAATCCATCAACGTAAGCCATCGGGGATCTCCTCGGGTTGGATCATCCCGAGGACGAAGCGGCAGCGGAGAGTCCGACAGGCGGCACCTATGATTTCATTCGCCGGGGAGCGAATGCCGATCCGAAGGTCTCACGCGAAAGCTGGAGACGCCACGCCGAGCACGACCTACCGATTGATCGCGAAAGCAGTGGCCGAGCGCAAGCAGGTGCTTTGTGTCGACGAAGGCTTCGCCCGCGCGGTCTGCCCTGTCGTGCTCGGGCACAAGCACGGCCGGGAACAGGCCTGACCTATCAATTCGCCGGCGGCTCAGGCGCTAGCATCGCGGGCCCTGGCTTCTTCTCTGCGATGCATTCACGAAACCCGTCCCCCGACCTCGGCCGAACCCTGGCCTCTGCCGAGCCGGCGAGCTTGCGCGGTCCTGCCTATTTATTTGCATCTCACGCCTCGCAAATAGTCAGGCGGGCGCGCAGCCGCGCCGGCCGACGCTGAAAAGACACTTGTTTTTCGGTTGGCACGACGCTTGAATAAGACATCCTAGGACAACCTATGACAAAGAAGCACAAGACAACCCGCCCCCGGCCGAAGCCTCCCCTGTCGCGCGCGCAGCTCGAGCGCGACAGCGCCGAGCCGATGTATCTGCAGCTCGCCCGCTGGCTCGAGGGAGAAATCCGGCGCGGCGCGCTGCGGCCCGGGCAGCTCCTGCCCTCGGAGGCCACGCTGTGCCGCGACCTCAGGATCAGCCGCATCACCGTGCGCCAGGCGACCGATCAGCTGATCGAGAAACGCCTGGTCGAGCGGCGGCAGGGCAAGGGCACCTTCGTGGCGCATCATCTGATCCGCCACGGCGCGCAGAATGTGAACCAGCTGTTCGACTCGCTGTTCGCCAGCGGGCACGCGGCCTCCTCCGAGCTGCTCGCCTTCGGCCCGGCGGAGCCGCCGCCGGAGGTTGCGGCCGCGTTCGGCGTTCCGGCCGGACAGAAGCTATTGCGGATCGACCGCCTCTATCTGCTCCAGGGCCGGCCGGTCGGCGCCGGGCTCGGATGGATGCTGCCGGATGCGCTTGGGATTTCAGAAAAGGACGCGGCGGAGCACTCCACCGCGCGGCTGCTCGAAAGCTTTCTCGGGCTGAAGCTCGAACGGACCGAGCTTGCGATCCGCGCCGCCGCGGCGGGCAGCTCCATCGCTCGTCACCTGAGGATCGCGCCGCGCGCGCCCGTCCTCGTCCTGCACCGGCGCCGGCTCCTGGTCGACGGCCGCACCGGCGATCTCACCCGCTTCTACATGAACGCGGAATCCTACGAGTTCTCCTGCGACGATCTTCTCGCCCTGGACAGCCGCTCCTCATTGAAGCTGTTCGCCGCATGACCTTGCCGCCACCACGCAGTTTGGAAATGACATGACGCCCATCGCCCACAAAACCGCGCTCCGCACGCTCGGACGGCTAGCCGCAGCCTTTGCCGCCGTCTGCCTGGCAAGTGGAATAGCTGCGGCCGAACCGGACACCATCCGCGAGGCCTATCGCCTGACCAGCACGTCGATCCTGGCGACCGACACCGACTATGCCGCCCGCTATGGACTGAAGATCGAAACCGTGAAGCTGTCGACCGGCATCGAAGCCAACGAAGCGATCCTGACCGGCGCGGTCGATGTCGCGGAGGTCGGCATCACGCCTTTCGTCACCCTGCTCTCCCGCTCCAGCGATGTCGTCGCGATCGGGGTGGCGAGCTCCGGCGGCGGCATGTACCGGACGGTGGTGCGCAAGGAATCGCCCTATCAATCGATGGACGATCTGCGCGGCAAGAAGATCGCCATCCGCATCGGCTCGGGAAACTACTCGGCGTTCCTGATCTATATCGCCACGCGCGGCTGGAAGGAGACCGACTTCCAGATCGTCAACAGCGGCGACCAGGAGGCGATCGCGGCGCTGACGGCAGGCTCCGTCGATGCGGTGATCTATTGGGAGCCGATCGTCTCCGTCCTGATCGCCAAGGGCATTGCGCGGCCGATCTTCAGCTTCAAGGGCGTGGTCAACAATCCGATCTTCATCGTCGCCAACCGCAAGGCGATCGAGCAGAAGCGGCCGGCGCTGATCAAGTATCTCGCGACCTATATGGACGCGCAGGCGCTGCTCACCCATGACGTGCCCTCGGCCGCCCGCCTGATCACGGCCGCCATGACCGGCTCGGGCCAGCAGATCGACGGCAAGGCGATCGAGATGTCGATCCCGGCCACCGACTATGTCATCGACCTCACGGACAATTCGAGCGCCGACGCCAAGGCGAATTTCGAGCTGGTGAAAAAGGCCGGCAAGCTGCGCGGCAGCGAGCCCGACTGGTCCAAGGCGTTCGACGCGAGCCTCGTCGCGGATGCGCGCAAGCTTCGCGCACAGTAAGGAGCACGCATGTCCCTCGACATTCACACCCAAGGCACGGACCACGGGCTCGTCCTTGCCCGCGGCCCGGCCTCGGCGCGGCTCGCCAAGTCGGCGGTGTCGCTGTTGCGCTTCTGCGGGCCGATCGCGCTGATGCTGGTGCTGTGGGAGCTCGGCAGCCGGCTCGGCCTGATGAACCCGGTCCTGGTGCCGCCGCCCTCGGCCGTGCTCGCCAACATGGTGCGGCTGTTGCACAGCGAGGACGGCGCCATGCCGGTGCTATTGTGGCACACGCTGATCAGCTTCGGCCGCATCGTCGCCGGCTACGCGCTGGCCGCGCTGCTGTGCACCGGCCTTGGCCTTCTGATGGGCATCAATCCCACGGTCCACGCCTTCTTCGATCCGATCATCACGGTGCTGATGCCGATCCCGACACTGGCCTGGGTGCCGATCGTCATCCTCTGGCTCGGCATGTCGAACGCGACCATCATCTTCGTCGTGTTTCTCGCCGGGATGTTCCCGATCATCTACAATTCGGCCGCCGGCGTCCGCGGCATCTCCAAGAAGCAGCTTTGGGCGGCGGAGATCATGGGCGCCTCGCACCACAAGATCTTCGTCAAGGTACTGTTGCCCGGCGCGCTGCCCTCGATCATCACCGGCCATATCCTCGCCGTGAGCAATGGCTGGCGCGCGCTGGTCGGCGCGGAAATGCTGGCCGGCTCGGGCTGGGGGCTCGGCTACATGATCTTCGACGCCCGCACCTTCATGGATACCGAGACGGTCTATGGCGGCATCGTGATGATCGCGCTGCTCGGCCTCCTGATCGAAAAAGGCCTGTTCCGCCCGCTGCAGCGCTACACCATCGAGCGCTGGGGCACCGTGCGCAGCGAGTGAGGAAACACCCGTGAACGTCCATGCCGACATCAAAGCGCAGGCCGCCAAGCTTGCGATCGCCCACGTCTCCAAGTCCTTCACGTCCAGCGACGGCCGCCTGGTCCGCGCCATCGGCGACGCCGATCTTCAGATTGCCGAAGGCGAGTTCTCCGCCTTCATCGGCCCGTCCGGCTGCGGCAAGTCGACCCTGCTCTACATGATCGCGGGCTTCGAGCAGCCGAGCTCCGGAACGGTCGCGATGAACGGGCGCCCGATCGACCGGCCGCGCCCCGACCGCGGCATCGTGTTCCAGGAATACGTGCTGTTTCCGTGGCTCACGGTGGAAGGCAACATCCGCTTCGGGCTCGACGTCCAGGGCCTCAAGGATGCGGTCTCCGAGGAGCGCGTCCGCCATCTGATCTCGATCGTCGGCCTGAAGGGGTTCGAGACCGCCTATCCGCACACGCTGTCCGGCGGCATGCAGCAGCGCGTCGCCATTGCGCGGGCGCTGGCCTATGATCCCGAAGTGCTCTTGATGGACGAGCCGTTCGGCGCGCTGGATGCGCAGACCAAGCGGCGCCTGATCGGCGATTTCATCAAGATCTGGGAAGAGAACCGCAAGACCGTGGTCTTCGTCACCCACTCGGTGGAAGAGGCGCTGCTGCTCGCCGACAAGGTCTATCTGTTCTCGGCCCGCCCCTCCAAGATCAAGCAGGTCTTCGACGTCAACCTGCCGCGTCCGCGCGACATCACCACGCCCGCATTTCTCGAAATCGAGCGGGCGCTGCTCGCAAGCCTCGATGAAGAGGTCGCCAAGATGATGGAATGAGCGGACAATTCGACAAACGACTTCGGCCAATCAACGACAAAGAAATCAACAAAGAAATCACACGCCATGCTCTGCAAGAACTACCTTCCCGAGATGATGGGATCGATGACGATCTCCTCGACGGGCCCCTTCGCCGCCGGATCGATCCAGTCCCTCGTCTTCACTTACACGGCCGGCGATTTCGGCATCGATGACACCGGGAGCCTGCGCATCTGCTGGCGCACGACGTCCGACATGGCCAAGCCGCAGTTCACGGACCCTGCGGCGGCCAACTACAGCACGGTCTCGGCCTCCAACGGCGCGAGCCTGGAATATGCCGTCGATCGCAGCGGCGTGCGCCCGTGGGCCAACTGCATCACCATTCGGGTCGGTCGCGGCTTCCTGCGCAAGGGCGAGACCATCACCCTGCGCCTGGGCGACCGCAGCGGCGGCTCGCCCGGATTCCGGCTGCAGACCAATGTCGAGAATTTCGAATTCAAGACCTTCGTCGACGCCTTCGCCACCAGCGAATATACCGAGCTGCCGATCTCGCCGAAGATCGCGCTGGTGCCGGGCGAAGCGCGGCGCTGGCGGGCGCTGCTGCCGAGCCAGAACATTTGCGGCGAGCCGTTCCGGCTGTGCATCGCTTCCGAGGACATCTGGGGCAATCCGACCGGCGAAGGTCGGCTGCCCGTGGAGCTCTCGGCGTCGTTGCCGGTCGACGGGCTGCCGCAGGGGGCGCTGTCGCCGGCTGCGGACGGCACGCTGATCGTGGACGGGCTCAAGACGCGCGAGACCGGCGATCTCCGTATCGATGTGCGCAGTGCCGCCGACGGCCGGCTGCTCTGCACCTCGACGCCGGCCAAGGTGCTTCAGGCCGCGCCGTTCCGCCATTATTGGGGCGATCTGCACGGCCAGAGCGGCGAGACCATCGGCACCAATCCCGCGCGCAACTATTTCCTCTACGCCCGCGACAAGGCCTTCCTCGACATCGTCGGACACCAGGGCAATGATTTCCAGATCACCGACGCGTTCTGGACCGAGCTGAACGCCTTGACGGCCGAATTTCATGTCCCCGGCCGCTTCGTCACCTTCCCCGGCTATGAATGGTCCGGCAACACCGGCATGGGCGGCGATCGCAACATCTTCTACCGCGAGGAAGGACGCCCCATCCGACGCTCCTCCCGCGTTCTGGTCGACGATCCCTCCGATCAGGATTGCTACACCGCCGGCGCGTTGTTTGCGGCCATGAGCGAAGCCAAGGAGGACGCCGTGGTCATCGCCCATGTCGGCGGTCGCTATGCCGACCTCGCGGTGGCCCATGACGGGCGGCTGGAGCGCGCGGTCGAGATCCATTCGACCTGGGGCACCTTCGAATGGCTGCTGCATGACGCCTTCGACCTCGGCCACCGTCCCGGTGTCGTCTGCCACAGCGACGACCACAAGGGACGCCAGGGTGCGACCATGCCGGGCGCCTCGACCTTCGGTGCGATCGGCGGCCTCACCTGCTATCTCGCGCCCGAGCTCACCCGCGATGCCATCTTCGCGGCTCTGCGCGCGCGCCGTCACTACGGCACCACCGGCACGCGCCTCTATATGGCGGTCGCCGGCACCTTCGACCGTCCGGTCGAGATCTTTGCCGATGATCCCCTGCTCGGGCCGACGTCGTCGAGCCGCGGCACGGTTGTCACCATGGGCGCCATCGCCGCGCCCGCGGGGGCCGACCTCTCGCTCGACATCGACGTGGCGGGGTCGGCCCCGATCGAGCGCATCGACGTGTTTCATGGCAAGGAGATCGCGGAGACCTTCCGCCCGTATCAGGCGTCCGATCTCGGACGGCGCGTTCGCGTGCTCTGGAGCGGCGCGGAATATCGCGGCCGCGGCCGCGAGACCGTCTGGACGGGACGCGCGGACGTCTCGGGCAATCGAACCGAGAAAGTCGCCGCGATCAACTTCCTCAATGCCGAACGGCCGCTGCAGGCTTCGCCCGAGCAAGGCCGGGTGAGCTGGAAGTCCGTGACCACTGGCAACATGGCCGGCTTCGATCTCTGGCTCGAAAAGCCCGATGCGGGCCGCCTGACGGTCGAGACCAATCTCGCCACGCTCGACGTCGATCTTGCCTCGCTCGGGGCCGACGAAAAAATCGCCGAGGCCGGCGGCCTGGCCCGCCGCCTGCGCGTCTGGCGCCTGCCGGACGAAAAGCGCACGATGAAGATGCATGTCACGCACAAGGTGATCGGCAAGCCGCTGACGCGCGATCTTCCGGTCTATGTCCGCGTCACCCAGGAGGACGGACACCAGGCCTGGTCGAGCCCGATCTACCTCATCCCTTGAGGTGGCGCGCCACGCGCCACCATCTTCGCCGCGACCTCGTTGGTCGCCGCAATGGCCCGGGACCATGCCGGCGGCCGTGTCCCCGCGGACGCGGCTCGGAAGGATCTGCCTCCCGCATCACGCCACCACCGGCGCAACCACGGCCTCCAGCGCCTTCGCCGCATCGCGCGGGTTGAGCCGCACCTGCAGGCCGCGCTGGCCGCCATTGAGATAGACGAGGTCGTGCGCCATCGCCTGTTCGTCGATGGCGGCTTTCGGCCGGCGCATCTGGCCGAACGGGCTGATGCCGCCGACCTTGTAGCCCGACAAACGCTCGGCCTCCGCGGGCTTCATCATCTGCGCCGACTTGCCGCCGAAGGCCGCCGCGAGCTTTTTCATGGAAACCTCGCGATCGGAGGGCACGATGACGCAGACCGCCTTGCCGTCGACCAGCGCCATCAGCGTCTTCAGCACCCGCGCCGGCTCCTCGCCCAGGGCCTCGGCCGCCTGCATCCCGATCTGCTCGGCATCGGGATCGTAATCGTAGGAATGGACGGTGAAGGCGATGCCCGCCTGCTCCAGCGCTTTGGTCGCACGCGTGACCTTGGACATTCCGATCTCATCTTGCCTGTGCGGAGTTTCATCTTCAACTTTTTTCAACTTTCCTCGCACATGCGCAAGTGCGGGCGTCGTTCAAAACGTCGTTCGGCCGGCATTCATGTCAGCGAGCGGACAATGAGGCGGTCCTGACTGCAGGGAGTCCATTCGCATGCAACCGCTCAGCCGTAGGCGGGCGATCGCCCTCGCCTCGTCCTTTGCCGCGACCTCGCTGGTGGGGCGCAAGGCGCGGGCGCAAGCGCCGGCCAACGAGGCGACGTTTGACATCGCCAGCTTTCTCACGGCCGGTGCCGATGCCGATACCGCATTTGCCAAGGCAATTGCGGAAATCGAGAAGGCCGCGGCCGGCGCCGCCAGGGGCGGCGGGCCCGTTCATGTCGTGCTCAACCTGCAAAAGAACGCGACCTATCGGATCAAGCGGCCGCTCGCGCTGAAGCAGCTCAACGGGTTCGAGCTCAACGGCAACGGCGCACAGCTCCTCAACACGACGCGGGATTCGACGCTGCATGTCTCGTCGTCCAGCCATGTCACCATTCGCGACCTTTCGATCGACTACGACCCGCTGCCGTTTACCCAGGGGACCATCACAGGCCTCGACAAGACGGCAACGCAGATCACCGTCAAGGTCGATCCGGGCTACCCCGACGATCCGGCGTTTCTTGCCAGCATCACCGATGGATTTTTCAGGGTGATGGATCGCAACACCCGCGCGCTGAAGGCCGGCGCACGCGACTTTCTCAACCCGAGCAAGGTGGAGCTGATATCGCCGGGGCTGATCAAGGTGCATTTGCGCTGGGGCGCCAATGATCGCTTTCCGAGCCAGCTCCCGATCGCCGTGGGCGACGTTGTCACCATCGCCAATGGCTATGCCCATGCCGTCGTGGTCGACGGCAGCGACGCCACAAGCTTCATCGACGTCAAGCTGTTCGCTTCGCCGGGTATGGGGCTCCTGGAAAATGGCGGCCCTGGCTCGATGCTGCTGCAGAAGATGTCGATCGTGCCCGGCCCACGGCCGAAGGGCGCGACCACCGACCGCCTGATCTCGACCAATTCCGACGGTTCGCATTTCATCACCGTCGAGCGCGGCCCGACCATCGAGGATTGCACCTATGCAAACACCTCCGACGATGCCGTCAACGTGCACGGCTTCTATTACTACGTGATCGCGAAGCAGGCGCCCGGCCGCTATCTGCTGACGCCCAAATGGGACATCGGACTTGCCGCCGGCGACACCATCGAAAGCTGCGATCAGGCGAGCTTCCGCTCGCTCGGCCGGACCAGGATCACGCAATTCTCGAAGCGCCACGCGCCGGAGCTCAAGACGAAGATCGCCGCGCTCTGGAAGAACAAGAGCCCGACCACGGTGCCCGATCTGATCTATGACGTCACGCTGCAGCAGGACCTGCCGCTCAAGGTTGGCGATTGCCTCACCTCGCTGTCGCGGATCGGCTCAGGTGCCGCGATCAGGCGCTCGAGCTTTCATGCCTGCGGCCGCGTGCTGGTCAAGGCGCCGAACGCGGTCATCGAGGACTGCCAGTTCACGTTCTCCTCGGCGACGGCGGTGCAGACCGGCAGCGATATCGGCTTCTGGTCCGAGTCGGGATTTGCCGACAACCTCGTGGTCAGGAACAATCATTTCAGCCATTCGATCACCGGAGCCAACGAGGCGACGGGGGGAAACGGCGCGCTCGGCGCCATCTATGTCGGCATGGTGGCGCCCGACAGCGTCAAGGGCTTCCCGAACAACGTCCAGAACCACAACGTCACCATCGCGGGCAACCACATCGATGATTCCTATCTCTACGCGATCTTTGTCGGCAATGCCGACGGCGTGAAAATCGAAGGCAACGCCATCGGCCAGACATTCATTCGCGGCAGCGCGTTCGACGCCGGCCAGCTCTATGGCATCAAGCCGGACAGCGCGATCTATGTCGGCCGGGCGCGCAATGTCGCGATCAGCAACAACAGCGTCGCGCGCGGCAAGGTGACGAAGACCGCGGTCGCGGTCGACGCCGCCTGCGACAAGGCGACCTTGCACCTCGTCAATAATCGCCTGGTGTGATCGCCGCTAGGATCAGCGCACGCCTAGGCCGCGCGTCGGCGACCGCGCCGGCGGACGATAAGCCTCAGCCAGGGCGTCAAGTGGAAGGCGCTCATCAGCAGATACATCGGGACCATCCCGCCCAAGCTCGATGCATGCGCGGCCGAGCAGATCATGTCGGCTTGTCCGCCGCCGAGCATTGCCGTCAGCGCCGCCATCAGGGCGAAGCTCGGCGCCGCCGCGAGCGCCAGCACGTCGGCGGCAGCAATCCTGTCGCTCATCACGGCTCGCTCCGTCTCTGCCGACCGACTTGTCATCATCGGTTCCCCCGGCCCTTCGGCAGGGCCGCGCCCATGGCATGACCGGTCAAAACGGCCCCGGCCCACCCGACGACCGCGGGTGAGGACGCTTGGGGAAAGGGTTGTCCAATCGACCATGGCAGCGGTCTTCTCGCTCCGACATACTGGTTTGTCCGCAGGAGATAGATTAGGACCGGGCGAGGCATGGCGAGAGTGACAAGTGTGGCGGGATTCGCATGGACTCGCTGATCACGGCAGCAGGGCTGGCGCTGGCGCGAGGTGATCCTCTCGGCGCATTGAAGCGGGTCGCCTTGCGCGACGACGCTCCAGCGCTGGCGCTGCGCGGCATCGCGATGGCACGGCTCGGCGACCTCGCTCGCGCCAAGGCGCTGCTGCGCGGCGCCGCGCGCGCCTTCGGGCCGAAAGAGGCCGTAGCCCGCGCCAGATGCGTGGTCGCGGAAGCCGAAATCGCGCTGGTCTCGCGCGACCTCACCTGGCCCGCCAAGGCGCTCGAGACTGCCCGCGACACGCTCGAAGCGCACGGCGACCGCCTGAACGCGGCCTATGCCGAGAGTCTCGATATCCGCCGGCTGCTCCTGATCGGTCGTCTCGACGAGGCCGAGCGCAAGTTGCGCCGGCAGGATCCTGCGCCCTTCCCGCCTGCCTCGCGCGCCATCCATGAGCTGGTCGTGGCCGGCATTGCGATGCGCCGCCTGCACACCAAAATCGCCCGCGAGGCGCTGGCGCGGGCCGCGCGCGCCGCGCGTCAGGCCGGGATCCCCGCGTTGAATGCCGAAGTCGACAGCGCCGCCCTCGTGCTCGATACGCCGGCGGCGCGCCTGATCGCCCGCGGCGAGACGCGCCCGCTGCTGCTCGAGGACGTCGAGGCGCTTTTGGCCTCGAAAGCGCTTGTCATCGACGCTTGCCGTTATGTTGTGCGCGAGGGAGCGACGCAGGTCTCGCTCGCAACGCGTCCGGTTCTGTTCGCGCTCGCCCGCGCCCTCGGCGAGGCTTGGCCCGACGACGTCTCCAGGACCGCGCTGGTCGCGCGCGCGTTCCGCGCCAGGCACGCCGATGATTCGCATCGCGCGCGGCTGCGGGTCGAGATGGGCCGGCTGCGCCGCATGCTGCGCACCTTTGCCGATCTCAGCGCCACCAAGGACGGCTTTGCACTGGTACCGTGCCGCGCGCGAGAGGTCGTGGTGCTGGCGCGGCCGGTCGAGGAGGAACATGCGGCGGTGCTTGCGTTTCTCGCCGACGGCGAATCCTGGTCGAGCTCGGCGCTGGCACTTGCGCTGGGCGCGAGCCAGCGCACCGTGCAGCGCGCGCTCGACGAGCTCGCCGGCGCCGGCAAGATCCAGTCTTTCGGACGCGGCCGCGCGCGGCGCTGGATGACCCCGCCGCTCCCGGGATTCGCGACGAACTTGTTACTCCCGGCGCCGTTATCGGGGGGCTAGGATGGCGGCGGTCCAACGAGCGATCGGAAGCGTGACATGAAACGAGCCACCGCCGAGATCATCAGGGAATATGGCCCGTTCCCGGGCGTCGAGCGCGTCGATGGCGTCTCCTATGACGGGCAAAATGTGTGGTTCGCCTCCGGCAACAGGCTCAATGCGCTCGACCCCGAGCGCGGCGACGTGCAACGCGCAATCGATGTTCCGGCCCACGCCGGCACCGCCTTCGACGGCCGGCATTTGTTCCAGATTGCCGAGAACCGGATCCAGAAGATCGATCCCGCGACCGGCAAGGTGCTGGCGACCATTCCCGCGCCGGGCAATGGCGGCGACTCCGGCATGGCCTGGGCCGAAGGCTCGCTCTGGGTCGGCGAATATCGGGCCCGCAGGATCCACCAGGTCGATCCGGAGACCGGCAGGATCCTGCGCACCATCGAATCCAACCGCTTCGTCACCGGCGTCACCTGGGTCGACGGCGAGCTCTGGCACGGCACCTGGGAAGGCGACGAGAGCGACGTGCGCCGCATCGATCCGACGTCCGGCGAGACGCTGGAGCGCCTGGACATGCCGCCCGGCAGCGGCGTATCGGGCCTCGAGTCCGACGGCGCCGATCAGTTCTTCTGCGGCGGCGGCAACAGCGGCAAGGTGCGCGCGGTCAGACGACCGAAGCGGGGCGGCAGATGATCATCTGCCAACGCCTGTTGGACGCCTAGTCTCCTGCGCTGACGACCTGCGCGCCGGCCGGCCTCTCCTCTCCGGCCGCGAGCGCCCTGCCGAAATAGCTCCGTCGCGTTTCCTCGGCGGCGCGGGCGTCGCGGCGCATCCGCAACAGGTCCTTGCGCGAGACGAGGCCGACGAGGCGCATGGTGCCGCGCTCGACGATCGGCACGCGGCCGATGTCTTCCGCGGCCATCCGGTCCGCCAGCCGCGCCACCGTCTCGTCGGCATGTCCGACGACGGGGGAATCGTCGGAGTGGCGATCGAACAGCGTCTCCGAATGCACATCGGGCTCGGTCCGCCAGCGCAGGATGTCGGCCCGCGCCACCATGCCGATGACCCGGCCGTCGTTACTCTGGATCGGATAGGATTTGTGGCGGTGCTCGTCGGTCGAGAAGAAGGCGATCGCCTGATCGACCGTCATGTCGGCCGGCAGCGTGTCGACCTCGCGCACCATCACGTCGGATACGCGCAGCAGCTCGAACGGGTCGATGCTGTATTCACGCACGACATGCTGTCCGCGCCGCGCGATCTTCTCGGTCAGGATCGAACGCTTGAGCAGGAGCACGGTGACCGCATA
Organism: Bradyrhizobium sp.; assembly: GCA_035293585.1. Classification (GTDB taxonomy): domain Bacteria; phylum Pseudomonadota; class Alphaproteobacteria; order Rhizobiales; family Xanthobacteraceae; genus Bradyrhizobium. The sequence goes on from DATGMN010000054.1 coordinate 25,435, forward strand.
GGCCGCGCCGGTTGCCGCGAGCAGCGGCCCGAGCAGCGCGAGATCGCCGGTCAGCTCGACCGCAAACATGATGCCGGTCAAGGGCGCGCGCATGGTGCCGCCCATCATCGCCGCCATGCCGATCAGCGCCCAGACGCCGGCATTGCCGGGCAGCAGCTGGCCTTCGAGCCAGCCGAGGCAGCCGCCGAAGATCAACAGCGGCGCCAGCACGCCGCCCGAGGTGCCCGAGGCCAGCGCGACGATCCAGATGACCGACTTGACGACGAGGATCATCGCGACCTGCCCCGCCGTCATGTGACCGCCAAGCAGATCGCCGATCACGTCGTAGCCGACGCTCAGCGCGCGGGGTTCGATCAGGCCGCCGAAGCCGACCACGAGGCCGCCGAGCGCCGGCCACCACATCCAGTGGATCGGCAGCGCCCCGAACAAGTCCTCGGCCTTGTAGAGAAGGCCGGTCAACAGGCCCGATTGCAAGCCTGCGACAATGCCGACGCCGACCGCGGCGAGAAGCCGCCACCAGGACACGTCGAGCGCTCCGGCAAACGGAAACAGCGGTCCCGATCCGATCGCGAGCGGCCGCAAGGCCGCGGCCAGCGCGCAGGCGGTGATGACGGGAATCATGCTGCGCGGCTTCCACTCGAACAGCAGCAATTCGACCGCGAGCAGCACCGCCGCCACCGGCGTGCCGAAGACGGCGGTCATCCCGGCCGCAGCGCCGGCCACCAAGAGTGTCTTGCGTTCGGCGGCACTCAGGCTGAAACATTGCGCAAACAGCGAGCCGATGGCGCCGCCCGTCATGATGATCGGGCCCTCGGCGCCGAACGGCCCGCCGGTTCCGATCGAAATGGCGGAGGACAATGGCTTGAGCAGCGCGACCTTGGGCGACATCCGGCTTTCGCCGATCAGGATGGCCTCGATCGCCTCGGGAATGCCATGGCCCCGGATCTTCTCCGAGCCGAACCGCGCCATCAGCCCGATGATCAGGCCGCCGAGCGCGGGTGCGGCCACCATCCACCAATTGGCCCTGGCGCCGGCAAGCGACACGGTGTGCGCATCGATGGTCTGGAACCAGACCAGGTTGGTCACCAGCGCAATCGCGCGCAACAAGAGCCACGCCGCCGCCACCCCGCTTGCACCGACAAAGACGGCCATGGCAACGAGGACGAGAACGCGACGATCGGTGGTAAAGTCACCGAGCCGCGACGGCGCGGCGTTGGCAGATTGCGAACGATGCAAGACGGCCTCTCCCGGGCACCCGCCCGGAAGGCGGAGCCTGCATTGGTCGATTTATATCGCACTGCGAATAACTCGTATTACGAACTAATTCAACGGATATCATGAACGAAAGTCGCAAGCGCCGCTCCCCATCCGCTGGAGCGCTGGACGAGCGGGATTATGCAACGCTGGCCTCGTTCCGCCGGTCGCTCCGGATATTCCTGGCGTTCAGCGAGGACGCCGCCCGCAAGGCCGGGCTTCCCTCGCAACAGCATCAGGCGATTCTCGCCATCCGCGGCCTTGCGCCGGACACCGGCATGACGGTCAACGATCTCGCCGAGCAGCTCCTCTTGAAGCCGCAGACGGCGGTCGAACTGGTCGACCGCCTGGAGGACGCGGGCCTCGTGCGGCGCGAGCGCGACCAGGTCGACCGCCGCCGGGTCCTGCTCTCACTCACCACGAAGGCCAGCCGCCTGCTCGAAAAGCTTTCAGCAGAGCATCTCGCCCAGATCCGCCGCGACGCGCCGCAGCTGATCGCACTGCTGCGGGACGTGGCACGGGAGGACAGCGGCTAGGCTGGCGGCAGCCGCTTTAGCCGTCGTCGAGACTAACGATCACGGCGGCGTTGGCGATGATGATGGCGTCGCCGCCGCTCTCGGCCGGAATTTCCAGCCCGCCTTTCACCGCGGTGACCGTCACCGTGCCATAGGGCAATTCCTTGGCGACCGCCGCAATGTCGACACCGCTCGGGTCCGGCACGCCGATCGTGACATCGACGAACATGTCATTGGCGGTCTTGCCGAGCATGCGGAAGAAGCCGAGGCTGGAATGCCTGATGGCGTCGGACACCGCGCGCTTGGCCGCCTTGGTCGCGTCCTTGCCATGGACGTCGACGCCCATGCCCATCTCGGTGATACAGCGCATGCGTGCCATTGGGATTTCCTGACATAGCTGGAACGACGGCAATGCTGCCACAGCCCCGTCGCTTTGGCCGCAGGATGACGCGCATGCCTCCTATGCCGGCGCAGCCACGGGCTCGGCCGCGACCTTGGGGAACGGCCTGAACGTGAGCGCGATCAGGAAGGCACCAAGTCCGACTGCCCAGGAGCCGATATAGAGCCAAGCGTAGCTGGCGAAGGTGTCGTAGATCAAACCGCCAGCCACCGGCCCGGACGCCATGCCGAGGCTGCCGGCCATTGCGAGACCGCCGATCACGGTCCCCATCATGCGCAGCGGAAAATTCTCGCGTGCCAGCGCCGAATAGAGCGGCATGGTCCCGGCATAGACGAAGCCGAACAATGCCGCCACGGCGTAGAATGCGGCAAGCTCGCGGGCGAAGACATAGGCCAGCGCGCCGAACGCCTGCACCAGCAGGCCCGCGACCAGCGTGCGCTTGGCGCCGAAACGGTCACCCAGCAGGCCGAACACGATTCGTCCACCCATTCCCGACAGCCCTTCCACGCTGTAGATCGTGACGGCGGCGATCATCGGAATCCCGCAGCTGACGGCATAGCTGACGGTATGGATGATCGGACCCGAATGGGTCGCGCAACAGCAGAAATTGGTCGCGAGCAGGATGATGAATTGCGGCGAGCGCAGCGCCTGCGAAAGCGACATCTCCGCTTGCGGCCTGGTCCCATCGCCTGGGGTGGCCAGCGCGGCGTCGAGCGCGGGCGCGCGGCGCACGAACAGCGAGGCCGGGATCATGATCGCGGCGACGACGAGCGCGAGGATCTGCATCGAGGTGCGCCAATCATGGTGCGAGACGAGCCAGGCAACCAGCGGCGACATGGTCATGGGCGCCATCCCCATCCCGGCCGACACCAGCGACACCGCGAGGCTGCGATGGGTGTCGAACCAGCCGGTGACGGTCGCCATCATGGGTGCGAAGATCGCGGCGGTGGCGCCGCCGACCATCACACCGAAAATGAGTTGAAAGGCGAGAAGCGATGTCGCCCGGCTGGCCAACGCAAGGCTGGCCGCGATGACGACCGAGCCGGTCAGGACCACCGGCAGCGGCCCCAGCCGGTCGGACAGCGTGCCCCAGGCCATGCTGGTCAGCGCCATCGCCAGAAAACCGATGGTCATGGCGCTGGACACGCCCGTGATGGACCAGCCGGTGTCCCGCGCGATCGGCTGCAGCAGCACCGGCAGCGAAAACATGCCGCCGATCGCAACACAGCCCAGCAGCCCTCCGGCCGCGACGATCACCCAGCGATAGCGGGAAGTTGTCATTCCTGGTCTCCTCTGTAGATTTGCTGCCGTGGAAGACGAATGGAATGCGCCGGAACCGACAAGCAAATGCGGGCACTGACAGCTTTTTTACGACGCGACATCGATGCTGCATGGCTGTCGCAATAGGTTTATTCAGCGCCGAGACCCACTTGAAGATCCCCGGGGAATCATGACCATCCGTCCCATCGTCCGCTACCCCGACCCGCGGCTCGCGATTCCGGCGCGGCCCGTGACCGAATTCGACGCGGCGCTGCGCGAGCTTGCCAGGGATCTGCTGGAGACGATGCATGCGGCGCCCGGAATCGGGATCACGGCGCCGCATGTCGGGGTGTTCCTGCGCGTCGTGGTGCTCGATCTCGGCACCAGTGAAGGCGCGCACTTATGTCAATCCGGAGATCGCGTGGGCATCATCCGAGATGATCCTGCACCGGGAAGGCAGCGTCTCGATGCCTGGCGTCAACGACGAGGTGCAGCGTCATGCCCGTGTCCGGATCAGCTATCAGGACGTCGACGGCAACATGCAGACGGAAGAATCGGACGGCCTGCGCGCCGTCTGCCACCAGCACGAGATCGACCAGCTCAACGGACTGTTCTGGATCAGCCGATTGTCCCGCCTCAAGCGCGAACGGCTGATCAAGCGGTTCGAGAAGGCCTCGCGGAGACCTTGAGGCGCGGATTGGCGACCTGAAATCCGCCGCCACATCGATGCACATGCATTGACCTGCCGGAGATCGTCTCCATATAGGCATCGCGGCAAGCGGAGAACGTATCCGCTTTCACTCGGGTCGCGCGGCTGGCTTGCTCCAGCCGCCCCCAACTGCCTGCGGGTTTCTTCCGGGAGTACGCCATGACGCCTCTGTCCATCCTCGACCTTGTCCGCGTGACCGAGGAAACGGACGCGCGCGGCGCGCTCGACAACGCCCGCGATCTCGCGGCTCATGCCGAGCGCTGGGGCTATCGCCGCATCTGGGTCGCCGAGCATCACAACATGCCGGGAATTGCCAGCGCCGCGACGTCCGTCGTGCTTGCCCATATCGGCGCCGGCACCAGCAAGATCCGGATCGGCGCCGGCGGCATCATGCTGCCCAACCACGCGCCTTACGTCATCGCCGAGCAGTTCGGCACGCTGGCGCGGTTGTTTCCAGGCCGCGTCGATCTCGGCCTCGGACGCGCGCCGGGCACCGACCAGCTGACGCTGCGCGCCTTGCGCCGCTCGCCGGAAGCCGCGGACAATTTCCCCCAGGACGTCCTCGAGGTGCAGGCGTTCCTGGCGCCGGCCGGTCCGAACCAGCGCATCCAGGCCGTGCCCGCGGCGGGAACGGAAGTCCCGCTCTGGATTCTCGGCTCAAGCCATTTCGGGGCGATGCTGGCCGCCGAACTCGGGCTTCCCTACGCCTTCGCCTCGCACTTCGCGCCGGACGAGCTCATTCCGGCGCTGCAGATCTATCGCAGTCGCTTCAAGCCCTCCGAACAGCTCGACCGGCCCTACGCCATGGTCGGCGTCAACATCATTGCGGCCTCCAGCGAGGCCGAGGCACGAAGGCTCGCCACAACGCAGCAGATGTCGTTCGCAAACATCTTTCGCGGCGCGCGCGGCTTGAGCCGGCCGCCGATCGACGACATCGAAACCTACTGGTCGCCGATGGAAAAGGCGCAGGCGATGCGGATGCTCGCCCGCTCCATCGTCGGCTCGCCCGACACGGTTCGCACGGGATTGGAGGCGCTGGTAAAGGAGACCGAGGCTGACGAGCTCATCGTCGTGTCCGATGTCTACGACCACACCACGCGGCTGCGCTCGTTCGAGCTGATCGCGGAAGCGGCGGGGATTCGGCCGTAGTCTTTCAGAAGGACTGCGATGCAGTTCTCAAGATGACTATTGCTTGAAACAATGATCGCGGTGCCATTTCAAGAAATGCGGGTGTGGACGGTCTGATAGACGCCGCGGTGGGGACGCGCGACCGGACTTGTTCAATATCGATCGAATCCCTTCCGGCGCGCAGAATCCGCCGCGGCCTGGTCGCCGCGACGACATAGGTGCCGGAAAGTCGTGGTGCCCGCATCCTTATCGTGACCTCGTTGCATTCTCCGTGATGGAGCGAGCCGCTCTCTCGATCACGTTGGCGACAGCCGCGGGATGCGAGACGTAGACGAGATGGCTGCCGTTGATTTCTGTTATCTGCGCCCCCGAGCGCTTGTACATCCAGCGCGCAAGCTCGGGATTGAGCGCGTGATCAGCCGTGGCGACGACTCCGTAGCTGGGCTTGTCGTGCCACGCGGCCACCGTCACTGGCGCGTCGAATGCGGCGGCCGCTATCGGCATCTGCGAGTCTGCCATGAATTTTGCGCGCACCGGGGGGACGTCGGCGGCGACGTCGGCCGCGAATTTGCTTGGATCGATGAAGATGAAGCCATCCCTGGTCGGCTTGAAGTCGCCGCTCGGCACTGTTCCCGGCATCGACGCAGCAAGCTTGTTGGTGCTTTCGCCTATATCGGGCTGCAATGCTGCAACGTAAACCAGCGCTCGCACTTTCGGATCAGCACCGGCGACGGTGATGATGGTGCCGCCATAGCTGTGACCGACGAGTATGACGGGGCCGTCTTGCTCGTCGATGACGCGTTTCGTTGCCGCGACGTCATCGCCCAGGCCCGTCAGAGGTTGCTGGACGACGCTGACGTGGAATCCGTCCCTTGTCAGGATGTCATAGACGCCACGCCACGCCGAGCCGTCATTGTTGGCGCCGTGCACGAGGACGATGTTTTTCACCCTGGCCCTCTCTCCGGCGCCAACGTCTAGAGCCAGGCTGCCCGCGACAATTGCGGCGATGAAGCCGACGCAAAGTCTAGGGGACATGGACATCCGATTTTTCGATGTTGCCGTTGCCATGACCGGTTCCTCAATTGGGCGCTTGCCCTAGCCATTCGCGGCGATCTTGGTGTCGCGCGGCTCGGGGCGGCCTTCGCCATTCTCGACCAGGTCTTTCAGGCTGAGCAGGAACGTCGCCCATTTGGTGCTGCAGTGATGCATGAATTCATTCGGCTCGCGCCAGCCCTCATGGCTGAAGAGCACAAAGGTCTGATCGTCGCGCCATTCGAGGCGGAAGCGAATCTCCGTGCCTACCCAGTCTTCCGCCGGACCCGAATAGCGCCACACCACGAGGCTCGGATCGGCGTGGACCACTTCGAATCGATTCTTGCGGAATTGGAACGCTCCGCCCACGGAGGCATCACCGTGGGTCTCGGAGGACCACCAGTTCTTGATGCCTTCGACGGTGCCAAGCGCTTCGAAGACACGCGCGGGTTCGGCGGCGATGCCGACGCGATGAAGAATGTTGGGCATTTCAACTCTCCGTTTGCTGGCAGGTATCCGTTTTTGACGCCTCGTCGGGCCTACTTCGCTCCCGAGTCGTTCAGCACGATCGAGCCGGTTTCGAGCAGCGACTTCAGGTTGGAGATGATTTTCGGCCAGCCGCCCGACACCGCGCCGATCAACTTCGACGGTTCACGCTCGATCGTGTGAATGATGGAGAGCTTCACCGCCGATCCGCTGGGCTCCAGCTCGATCGTGCAGAGGGAATCCCCTTCCGCCTTCAGCTCGGGAAATTTCTCGTGGCGCCAGCGGATCACCAGCCGCCGCGGCGCGTTGGCCTCGACAATCTCGCCGGCATCGGTGACACCGCCATCGCGCGACACCATCTTCCAGGAGGATCCGGCCGTCCAATCGCTTTCACAATGCGTGCCGAACCAATATTGCTTCATGAACTCCGCATCGGTCGTCAGCGCCGACCACAGCCTCTCCGGCGTCGTGCGGATGTAGGTGACGTAATGGAACGTTGACTTAGTCATTGGCTTTCTCCAGTCGCTGTTTCAACCTTGAAAGCGCCTTGAGGCGCGGCTTCTCGAACTTTGCAATCCAGCGCTCGTAGATTTCCTGCAGCGGCACCGGGTTGAGAAAATGCAGCTTCTCGCGACCGCGCCGGGCCGTGGCGACCAGGTTCGCCGCCTCGAGCACGTCGAGGTGCTGCGTGACACCCTGGCGCGACATGTCCAGGTGCTCGCAGAGTTCGTTGAGGGTGCGGCCGTCATGCGCGTGCAGCACATCGAGCAGCTTGCGCCGGCTGGGATCGGCCAACGCCTTGAATAGCAGATCGGTGTCACGGCGGCGCTCGGTCATGCGACCCATATGCAAGTCATCACTTGCATGACAATAGGCAAGCAAACACTTGCATGTCAAGAGCCTCGTTTCCGAGTTTGGAAGGCGCGGCAAGCGTCTCTACCGCGTGCTGGCCTTCGATGGCGTGGCTCTATTGAAGAACTGGGAGCGGCGTCGCCGCATACGCCCTGCCCGCCGCGCTGATGATCTTGGCGGCGTTACGCTCGGCATGGGCATCGCTTGAGGTTTGTCGCAGGCCACGGACAGCTCTGGCGCTGCGTGCTCCAGCTTTACCAGGGCAGCTCTCTGTCGAAGCGGTCTACGAACCGAAAGGCCGGGCTTTTTGTGGTTGGCCGCAATCGTGTCAACCACCAAAGGGATGCTCTCCTCACCCGCAGGCGAAGCCTCGGCTCCGCCCAGGTCGGTGCGCACCCAGCCGGGTGCGACGAGCAGTAGCGCGAGGGTCGCCCGGGCGACGCGTGGCATAGCCCTTCATCAGCATGTTGAGCGCTGCCTTGCTCGAGGAGTAGAGCGGCCAGAGCTCCGAAGTCATGATTGCGATCACGCCGTCCGCCGGCACGAGGTCGGCCAACAACTCGACGGTGCGGACGGGGCGAGCAAAGAGGATCTCGCCTCTACAGCATCTCCACGCAGATTGTCTTGCGAAGCTAGCATCGCGAAAATCGAGGCCTGAGCACAAAAAGACAAACGAATGCTTTGCTATTACATTGTGCGGCCAACGTGCTGCTTCAAGAAAAATGCCGCGCGATCAAGCGCCTGATCGGCTTCTTCCAGTTGCCCGGAATAGCCTTGAAAGACGTGCGGCACATTGGCCGTGACATCCAGGATGACATCGACGCCGGCGTCTCGCGCCCGCTTTGCAAGGCGCGTCGAATCGTCGAGCAGCAACTCGTTGGTGCCGACCTGCAGGAGCAGCGGCGGAAAGCCTGTCAGGTCTGCCAGAACGGCGGGCGAGAGTAATTCCTGGTTCGGATCGGCGCCCCCGAGATAGAGCGCGCCGGAGGCGCGCAGGCTCTCTCGCGTGAAAAATGGATCGATGCCATTCTTTGTCTCCATGCTGTCTCCCGATCGGGTTGCGTCGAGGCCGGCGGAAAAGGTGACGATGGCGGCTGGCATCGGCAGGCCTTCGCTCCGCGCCTGAAGGCATGTGGCGATGCACAGACCGCCGCCGGCGGAGTCGCCCGCAAACGCGATCCAATGGGGCTCTAGCCCTCGATTGAGGAGTTCGCGATAGGCCGAAACGCCATCCTCGATGGCGTGCGGAAAGGGATATTCGGGCGCAAGCCTGTAATCGAGCGAGAAGGACCGCATGCCAGTCCGGACGACGAGGTTGGCGGTCAGCGCCATCGCGGTCTCGGGCGAGCCCATCGAATACGAGCCGCCATGGAAATAGAGGATTGTTCCGGGACGGGAACTCTGTTCGGCTTCCACCAGCAATGCGCGGCACTTGCCGAGCGTCGTGGCGCTGGACCGCGTACCGGCAGGCACTTGCAGCGTGGACATGAATGCCGCGAACCACGCCCTCATGCCTTGCAGGGAGCGATCCGCCGCAGCAGACTCGGAGGGAAGGCCAAGTTTCGCGTTCAGATGCGCGCGTTGTTCACGGCTCATGTTTCACCTGCGGGCTTGAGGAGGAAGGACCGTCGCTTGGCTCAGCGGCCCGGCCAGATTGATCCGCTATCTCTCGGAACGCTCTCGCCAGGACGATCAGGTCCCGGGCCAGCGCGCGCGACGTCGCCAGGGGCAGTTTTTTCCCCAGACTGGCGGCATGGGGAGCCCAGGAGGTCATGACAGCCTCATAGGATTGGCGACCGCGCGCGCTCATCTCGACAAGCCGGGAGCGCCGGTGCCGGGGGTTCTCGATCGTGATCAGCAAGCCCTCATCCAGCATTTCGGAGACGAGGCGCTGCACCGACTGGCGGGCATTGCCGATGACACGCGCGAGGTCAGGCACGCTCGCAGCCCCTCCGCGCGCAATCGTTCCCAGCACCTGCCAGCGCGCGGCCGATAAGCCAAACTGCCCGGCCACCGCATCTCCAGCACCGACGATCTCGGCATGAAGCCGATAGGCCGCGCTGATCACATCATTGATGGCTAAGTCGGGCTTGCTTGACATGAACGCTCACTGCCCTATTAGCAGCACACTGTCAATATGACAGCAGTCTGTCATTCCGGCGGTCACGATCCGCAATCTTTCCGACGCGACACATCGCGCCCGGCTCGACGACCAGGCCGCCGAGACGCTCTCTCCTTTCACTCACCACGGCACCGTGTTCCCTTGGCGGTCGAGATAGGCCAACCCCGGCTTACCCTGCTGGCCCAACAGCACATCGACCAGCAGCGGCACGCTTTCCTCAAGGCCATAGGGCGCATCGGGTCCGCCCAGTTCGGTGCGGATCCAGCCAGGTGCCAGCAGCACCAGCGCGCGCGGCTGCCCCGCATGGCGGGCGGAATAACTGCGCACCAGCTGGTTCAGGGCCGCCTTGCTGCTGCGATAGACTTCGCGCAAGCCGTTGGTGTTGTTGGTGATGCTGCCCTGGCCAGAGGACATCACCCCGATCAGCCCATCGGCGCGGACAAGGTGCTGGAGGCGCTCGATCACCCGCATGGGGCCAAGGGCATTGGTGTCCATCACGCGAGCATATTCGTCGATGGCGATCTCCCCGGCGATCTCCTGTTGCAGGTTGGTGGTGCCGGCGTTGATGAACAGCATGTCGAACTGTCGGTCGGAGAGCCGCTCGCGCAAGGAGACGATCTGATCGGGTCGGGTGATGTCGACGGTTTCCACCATGATCCGGTTGGGATGGCGGTCGGCCAGATCGTGTAGCGCGGTTCGCGGGCCTTCGCGGACCGTACCCACGACATGCCACCCGCGTCGGGCAAATTCCTCGGCCATACCAAGGCCAAGGCCGCGGGATGCGCCAATCAGCAGGATGGTGCGGTGGGTCCGTGATAAAGGCTGGAGCATGGCGTGACTTTCCGATGAAGTGGATGCGACTGATGTGTCACGCAGGTCGGCACGGCGCCAGACGCATCAAATGCAAACAAATATTGCATCAAACGCCTGTGTCTGGCCGGCCCATCGGCTATGATCGCCGTCATGGATGAACCCGATCTCAACCTGCTGATCGCGCTCGACGTGTTGCTGGCGCAAGGCAGCGTGACGGGCGCCGCGCGCAAAATGGGGCTGAGCGCTTCGGCGATGAGCCGCACGCTGACGCGGCTGCGCAAGGCGACCGGCGATCCGCTGCTGGTGCGAGCCGGGCGCAGCCTGGTGCTCACCCCGCGCGCGATCAGCCTGCGCGCGCAAGTGGAGGGTCTGGTGCAAGGCGCGCGCACCGTGCTGGCGCCCCAGCCCGGCACGATCGATCCGGCCTCGATCGAGCGCACCTTTACCATTCGCGGCAGCGAGGGCTTTGTGGCGATGTTTGCCGCGCCGCTGGTGGCGCGGATCGCCGCCGTGGCTCCGCTGGTCCGGTTGCGTTTCGCGCCCAAGCCCGAGAAGGATGCCGAACCCTTGCGCGTTGGCGAGATCGATCTCGAAATCGGCGTGGTGGGGGCCTATGCCCCGGAACTGCGCCAGCGCCTGCTCTTTCGCGATCGGTTCGTCGGCGCAGTCCGCAGCGGGCATCCCTTGCTGTCAGGCCCGATCACCCCGGCACGCTATGCCGCCTGCCGGCACGTGGTGGCATCGCGCCGGGGGGTCTTCACCGGGCCGGTCGATGCGGCGCTGGGCGCGCTGGGCCTGCGTCGGGAAACCATGGTGGTCGTGCCCGGGTTTTCCGATGCCTTGCGGATTGCCCGGCAGTCCGACCTGATCGCGCTGGTGCCCGGTTCATGCTTTCGGGCCGAAGATGCGGCCCTCGTCGGATTATCCACCTTTCCGCTCCCTGTGCCCACGCCCGAAATCACGATTTCTGCGCTGTGGCATCCACGCATGGAGGCCGATCCAGCGCATCGCTGGCTGCGGGAAACGGTGATCGCGCTTTGTCGCCATCAGGATACGGATCGGTCACCGCCTTTGGTGGAATGAACCGCAAGGGCGCCAAGAAAGCCACCGGCCCTGGCCGCGCAATCTTGCCTCATCCCGCGTTGCCAGCCCCCGCTGGCCAAGCGCGAAAAACGAGGCGCCGGGAGCGGACCTCCCGTATCAGCGTCGACGAATGGGTTTGGTCTGCCAAGCCAACGCGCGACGCGCCGACGACCGGAGCCGTCTGTCGAGTCATGACGGGTCCTTGCATGATTGCGAAAGTCAGAACGCGGCCTTGCCGATCGACGCGCCGCCGTCGACATGGATGGTCTGGCCCGTGATAAAGGCGGCCTCGTCGGACAGCAGAAATGCGACGGCCGCGGCGATCTCATCGGGCTGGCCGAAGCGCCTCATCGGCACGCCCGCAAGGTAGCGGCTCTCCCCTTCGCTGCCCGGCGGGTTGTTGGCGCGGAACAGCGCGGTTTCGGTCGGTCCGGGCGAAACTGCATTGACCGTGATCCCGGTGGTCGCGAGTTCGAGCGCCCAGCTCCGGCTGAAGCTCACGAGAGCGGCCTTGGCCGCGGCATAGGCGGTACGCTCGATTGAGCCGAGGACGGTCAGACTGGAGATGTTGACGATCCGTCCCCAGCCCCGCCCGGTCATGCCGGGCAGCAGCGCTTGTGCCGCCTGGAGCGCGGGATGCAGGTTGACTCGCATCACCTCCTCCAGCGCCGACAGTTCGACCGAGCCGAGCCGTTGCGGACGGACGAGGCCGACATTGTTGACGACACCGTCGAAACGAAAGCGGGCGGTGAGCTCCGCCAGCGCCTCGTCGGTGGCGCGCGTGTCGGCCAGATCGACGGGAACGAGCATGCCGGGGAAGTCCGGCGCGGCGCGGCGGGCGAAACCGACGACCTGGTGCCCGTCGCGGTTCAGACGGTGAGCGAGGGCCAGGCCGATGCCCTTGCTGGCGCCCGTGATGAGGAAGGTCCGGGACATGAGTAGCCTCGTGAAAGGGCCCCGCCACCGAAGCAGCCGGGGCCGTGGGGTCAGGCGACGACGGTCGAGGCGCGGCGCAGTGCGGGCAGCATGTCCTCGGGCTCGGGACGGCGGGTGTAGTCCGGGTTCACCTCGGCATAAAGGATGATCCCGTCCTGGCCGACGACGAAGCGGGCCGGCATCGGCAGGCTCCAGCTCGGATCGCCGTTGAAGGCCGGCAGGTCGTTCTTCAGCGACTTGTAGAGCTTGACGAGATAATCCGGCAGTTCGAAGCGCAGCCCGAAAGCGGCGGCCACCGCGTTGTGCGGGTCGGACAGGATCGGGAAAGTCAGGTTGTTCTGGCGTACCGACTTGCGGCTGTTGACCAGGTTCTGCGGCGAGATCGCAACGAGCTTCGCGCCGAGTTGCTCGAACTGCGGGAGTGCGTCCTGCAGCGCCTGAAGCTCCATGTTGCAGTAGGGGCACCAGACGCCGCGATAGAAGCTAATGACCAGCGGCCCGCGCGCGAGCAGATCGGCGGACGACACCGCGTTGCCCTCGGGGTCGGACAGGGTGAAGGCAGGCAGGCGGTCGCCTGCCTTGAGCGCCTTCTGCGCAGCGCCGGAGGCAATCAGTTCGGCCGTGGCGCGGCGCATCGTCTCGATCACCGAATAGGGAACGTTATAGGGCGGCTTGCCGGCTTCGAAATCGGCCTTGAAGGCGTCGAGCCTGGATTGCAGGGTCATGAGCTTGCTCCTTGAGCTTGGTTCTCTTAAGGCGGATGCAGAGGTGATCAGGCCTTGGCTGCCATCGAACGGGCGACTTCAGCGGCGCTGATGCCCTCCAGCGCGAGGCCGTAGCCGGCGCCTTCATCGACGATGCGACGCAGCTTCTGGGTCAGCGCGATGCGGGTGTACCGGCTGGTCAGCGGCGGCAGCGCTGCGATGCCCTCGGCGATTTCATGGGCACGGGCAAGCAGCCGGTCGGCAGGAACAATCTCGTTGACCACGCCCCAATCCTTCGCGGTCTGAGCATCCAGCACCTGGCGGGTCAGAATGAAATGGCGGCCGCGAATGCTGCCGATCACTTCCGGCCAGAGCAGGTTCACGCCATCGCCCGGCACGATACCGAAATCGAAGTGCGGCTTGTCCTGGAACACGGTTTGCGGCGTGGCGAGAATGATGTCCGTCAGCAGCGCATATTCGGAGTGCAGGAGGACGGGTCCGTTCAGCGCGGTGATCATGGGCACTTCGATATCGAGGATGTTCATGAGAACCTTCTTGCCCTCGCGCAGGATCTTGTCGTAGCCGCGCGGCGAGAAGAAATCGAAGCCCTCGGGGCTGATCTCGTCCATGAAGGCATCGCCCGAGCCGGTGAGGATGACGACGCGGTTGCCGGCGTCCGAACCGATCTCGTGGAAGAGATCCACGAACTGCTCATGGGTATGGCCGTTGAACAACAGCTTGCCGCCGTTGGTATGCAACGCGACTTCGAGGACGCCGCTTGCCGAGCGTGTCAGGCGGGCGTTGGCGAAGGAATCCTTGTAGGTGTTGAAGTTGGACATGGCTGGTTCTCCTGTTGTTGTCCTGGATTGGATGATGTTCGGGACGGATCAGACGGCGGGCACGAGGGCCTCGAGGCGAGCGATGGCACGCTGGACGGCCGGGCGTGCCGCGACGTCGTCGTACCAGCGGGAAAGGTTCGGCCTTTGGTCCAGGGTCAGGCCCGGAAACTGGCGACGCCACAGCCAGCCGAAATGGGCGATGTCGGCGATCGTGAAATCGTCACCGGCGACGAAGGCCTGGTTTGCCAGCCTCGCATCCAGAAGATCGAGGATACGTTCGGCCTCGCTGGTGAAGCGGGCCTCGGCGACCGGCTGCGGTTGCGGCGATGAACGCTTGAAGAAGCCGGCATTGCCGAAAGCGGGACTCAAGGCCGACGCATGGAAGAAGAGTTGTTCGAAGACACGGGCGCGGGCGGCCCTGCTCTCCGGCAACAGCTTGCCGGTCTTTTCCGCCAAATAGACGAGAATGGCGGCACTTTCCGTGAGGACGAACCGCTCGCCGTCCACGTCATCGACCAGAACCGGCACCTTCCCGTTGGGGTTGAGGGCGACAAACGCCGCGTCCTTTTGCTCGCCCTGGCGGACGTTGACGGGCTTCAAGACATAGGCAAGCCCCATCTCCTCGAGCGCGATCGCAACCTTGGCGCTGTTGGGCGTGGCGAATGCGTGAACTTCGATCATCTCTGCACCGGACTGTGTAATGTCGTTGGCGTGGGTTATGACCATTCCCACACCATGGTGGCAGAGCCCCTGAGGTGATATGGCTTATTCCGCCGGAGAATAGGCATATGGACAGAGTGCAGCCCGATTGTTCTCTGCCGAGGAATGCCTAAGATGTGACGGTCGAACGTCTTGATGAACGCGATGCCCAGGCATGACCGACTTCCACGCTCGCCCCCTCCTGACGACCGACACGGTGGCGGTATGGGACGTGGTGTGCGAGGGCACTTGCAGGCACAAGAGCACTGAGGAATGCGTTGCGGCGACGCATCTGGTGTTTCCCTATCGCGGCGCGTACGTACAGCACATCGGCCGTGCAGAGACGGTCGCGGAGCCGAGCCAGATCGTCTTCATCAACCAAGACGAGGCTTACCGCGTCAGCCATCCGGTCGAAGGCGGCGATGCGAGTTTATCGATCCGGCTCGACACGCCGACGCTGCTTGAGCTGGCCTCGGCGGATTATCTCCAAGTCAAAGGCCGTCCGGCGTTCAATCGAACACACCTGCGTCTTGACGCCCGCGTGCAGGTGCTTGCGGCACTGCTCCGTCATCGCCTGTCGCGTGGCATGATCGAGACGCTCGAAGCCGAGAGTGTGGCCCTAGAGCTGCTGCGTCGGGTGTTGAGCGGGGGCAGCTCGCGAGCCGCGGCCGGCAGCCTTGGACGCCGGAAACTGGTTGACCGCGCCAAACTCGTGCTCGCGTCCGATTTGGGACGCCGCTGGACCCTGGCGGCGGTCGCCGCGGACGTCGGCGTCTCGCCGGTCTATCTCACGCAGGTGTTCCAACAGGTCGAGGGGCTTCCGCTCTATCGCTACCAGCTTCAACTCCGGCTGGCCCGGGCACTCGACCTGCTTGGTGACAATGCCGACTTGACCGCCCTGGCGCTTGATCTCGGCTTTTCCAGCCATAGTCACTTCAGTGCCGCGTTCAAACGCACCTACGGTCAGACCCCATCGGCGTTTCAGCGCTCCGCCCGCATTCGATGAACTCCTCCCACGATCGGCGGCAAGTCGCTAAAGATCCTGACAGCGCCGATTTTCCTTTTCAGGTGTTCTCCGCCTCGACCGCAACGGTCCTGCGGCGGATGATGCCATCAACCGAGCAGACAAGGCCACGCGTTTCGCCGAGCTTCACCTGAACGGGGCGCTCCCATGACCGATATCATCTTGCACCATTACGACACCTCGCCCTATTCAGAGAAAGTCCGGCTCGGTTTGGGGCTCAAGGGTCTGGCGTGGGCATCGGTCGAGATTCCCGTCATCATGCCGAAACCGAACCTGACGGCGTTGACGGGTGGCTACCGTAAGACGCCGGTTCTGCAGATCGGCGCGGACATCTATTGCGACAGCCAGTTGATCATG
This sequence comes from Bradyrhizobium sp., assembly GCA_035293585.1. Classification (GTDB taxonomy): domain Bacteria; phylum Pseudomonadota; class Alphaproteobacteria; order Rhizobiales; family Xanthobacteraceae; genus Bradyrhizobium. Next base: position 41,648 of record DATGMN010000054.1, read on the forward strand.
CGTGAACTCGAGCGGCGTTACCCCACTCCGAGCTTCTATCCCGCCGGCCACGGCGCAGCCGACGCGCTTGCCTGGTGGGCCGAGAAGACCACCTTCAGCCCGGCTGCCGGCATCATGTTCGCGAACAAACCCGAACTGTTGCCTGAGGGGTTTCTCGAAGACCGCGCCAAATTCTCCGGCCGCAACATCGATCCCGCCGCGATGAAGGCGGCGGTACCGAACCTGCTCGACCAGCTGCGCGCGCATTTCGACTGGCTGAACCAGATGCTGACCGACGGGCGCTCATTCTTGCAGGGCTCTGCCGCTAGCCTTGCTGATCTCGCCGCCTACCATCCGGTCTGGTTCCTGCAGCGGACGTCCGGACCACTGGCGCCGCCGCTCGATGGCTTTCCAAGGCTGCTGAGCTGGGCCGAGCGGGTTGCCGCAATCGGCCACGCCCGGCGCAGCCCAATGACCTCCGAGCAGGCGCTCGCTATCGCCCGCGCCGCCACCTCGACCGCCAGCGTAACCCCCGATCCGCGAGATCCCGTCGGCCGGACACCTGGCCAGACCGTCACCGTCACGCCGGATGATACCGGACGCGACCCGGTCATCGGGCAATTGGTCGCCTCGGGCGTCCACGAGATCGTCATCCGACGCAGCGATCCCGCGATCGGCGAGGTCTGTGTGCATTTTCCCCGCGCCGGCTTCGTCGTCGCAGCGGCCTAGCGCGATCCCAGCCCTCGGTCGGCACGAGGACCGTTCTCGCACCCTAAACTGAGTGGCCCCTATCGCCTGAATAAGCCGACTTCCGGCGCGATCGGCGCGGACAGGTTGCAGGCTTATCCGGTGTTCACCCTTTTGAGGCAAGGCAATGGAAATAGCGGGCCCGCACAGGCTTGATGATGCCTACATCGAGAACGCCTGGAAACACGCAGAGGCGGACGAGATTGAAGATCTTGCCGCTGAGCTTTTGCGAAAAGCACAAGAAGCCCAAAGCATAGAGGACGATCTGTTTCGCATTCTCTACCTTGCTTTCCGGTGCGGCTTCAAAACGGCGATAACGTCACGTCATACGCAACGCGGTTGACACCCTCGACCTCGTTTATGATGCGCGTGGCGACGCGGCCGAGGAATTTCATGTCGCCAGACGCGGTCGATCAATTCCTGCCTGCTGACGACGTCGCCCGCGCGCTCGGTCAATGCAATCAAGATGTCGAGCGCCCGGCCTCCTTCATCGTCGCCGGCCCGGTCCTAACAACGCCCGGGATAACGCTCCCTCACGCTCGCTTCATGAACCAACTTGACTAAATTGGTCGTTTTGGTCAATATGGTCTATATGAACGAGCCTTCGCACCTCCCTAAAAGCTCCTCCCCGCGGGGTGAGGCAATCCTGGCCGCAGCGCTTCCGGTATTCGCGCGCTTTGGCTTCAGGAAAACATCGATGGACGACCTAGCGAAGGCGGCCGGCCTCTCCAAGCAGGGGCTGTACCTCCATTTCGCGAGCAAGGACGAGATCTTCCTGGCCGCGATGCGTCATTATCTCGATGAGGGGCTGTCGCTGGTGGATCGCGCTTTGCAACAAGCGGACGCGCCGCTGATCGATCGGCTGATTGCCGCGATGGACGCCTGGTTCGGCCGGCATCTGGCGACATTCAGCTCCGAATCCTTCGACATCATCGCCGCTGGCGACCGGCTGTCGGCCGAGGCAATCGACGGCTACAAGACCGCATTCCGCGAGCGCATCGCCAAGGCATTGCGCCAGTCGCCCGAGTTCGCGGCCGATCATCGCGTGACGGCCGAAGAGCTCGCCCACGTTCTCTTCACCTTCGGGCTGAGCTGGAAAGACGGAAACCCGTCCAGGGCCGCGTTCATCGAGAACATCAGGCTCTGCGTGGTCGCTTGCCTGCCGGATCGGCGTTCACTGGAGACGAAGCGCTCCTCGGCATCGGCGGGGAAAACGTCAAAGGGGCCCAAGAAGGTACATCAATGAGCAAAGTATTGGTCACCGGCGGCACGGGTTTTGTTGCCGGTCATATCATCTTGAAACTTCTAGCGGCGGGTTACACGGTCCGCACGACGCTGCGCAGCCCGGACCGGGAAGGCAGGTTGAGGAAGGTCCTCGAAAGCGCGGGCATGCAACGTGCCGATGCCCTGTCCTGCGTTGTCGCCGACCTCGAATGCGATCAGGGCTGGGCCGAAGCGGTCGCCGGTTGCGATCGGGTTCTGCACGTGGCGTCGCCTTTTCCGGTGGGAGCGCCGGCGAATGAGGACGAACTGATCGGGCCGGCGCGCAACGGAACGCTCCGGGTGCTTCAAGCGGCGCGCGATGGCGGAGTGCAGCGGCTGGTGATGACCTCGTCCTTCGCAGCCATCGGCTATGGCCATCCGCTCGACAGGAATTCGTTCGACGAGACGGATTGGACCAATGTCAAAGCCCCGGGCGTCAGCGCCTACGTGAAGTCGAAGACGCTGGCTGAGCGCGCAGCCTGGGATTTCATCGCGCAGGAGGGTGGAGGCCTCGAATTAAGCGTCGTCAATCCGGTTGGCATATTCGGACCCATTCTCGGGGAGCACATTTCCGCCTCCACTCGCATCATCAAGCGAATGCTCGACGGCGGCATGCCTGGTTGCCCCAGGATCTATTTCGGCGTGGTCGATGTGCGTGACGTCGCGGATCTCCACGTTCGCGCGATGACGCATCCCGCTGCCAAGGGGGAGCGCTTTCTCGCTGTCGCGGGCACGTGCGTTTCGATGTTCGACGTGGCGCAGATGCTCGCGCGCCGGCTTGGCGAGGCCGCGGCTAGGGTGCCGCGCCGCGAGATCCCGAACTGGCAGATGCGGATAGCTGCATTATTCAATCCGGAAGCCCGACAGACCCTACCCAATGTCGGCAAGGTGCGAAATTCCAGCAACGCCAAGGCACGCAGCGTGCTGGGCTGGGAGCCCCGTCCGACAGAGGAGGCGGTCGTCGCCTCGGCGGAAAGCCTTATCAACCTGAGCAACTCACAGGCTTCAGGCAGTCGGCTTTAGAAAAAGACCGTCAGAGCGATCACAATTCCTGACGGTCTTTTCTCCGTATGGGCTTGTGATATCGGTCCCCTTACTCCCACTCGATCGTCCCCGGCGGCTTCGACGTCACGTCGTACACCACCCGGTTCACGCCCTTGACCTCGTTGATGATGCGGGTCGCGACGCGGCCCAGGAATTTCATGTCGAATGAGTAGAAGTCCGCGGTCATGCCGTCGGTCGAGGTCACCGCGCGCAGGCCCACCACATAGTCGTAGGTGCGGCCGTCGCCCATGACGCCGACGGTCTTGACCGGCAGCAGCACAGCGAAGGCCTGCCAGATCTCGTCGTAGAGGCCGGCTTTTCGGATCTCGTCGATATAGACGGCGTCGGCCTTGCGCAGGATGTCGAGCTTGTCGGCCGTGATCTCGCCGGGGCAGCGGATGGCGAGGCCCGGACCCGGGAACGGATGCCGGCCGACGAAGATGTCCGGCAGGCCGAGCTCGCGGCCGAGCGCACGCACCTCGTCCTTGAACAATTCGCGCAAGGGCTCGACCAGCTTCATGTGCATGCGTTCGGGCAGGCCGCCGACATTGTGGTGCGACTTGATGGTCACCGACGGGCCGCCGGTGAAGGAGACGCTCTCGATCACGTCGGGATACAGCGTGCCTTGCGCGAGGAATTCCGCGCCGCCGATCTTCTTCGCTTCCGCCTCGAACACGTCGATGAAGAGCCGGCCGATGGTCTTGCGCTTCGCTTCCGGGTCGGAGACGCCGTCCAGCTCAGCCAGAAACTGCTTCGAGGCGTCAACATGCACCAGCGGGATGTTGTAATGATGCCGGAACAGGTCGACCACCGTCTCGGCCTCGTTGAGCCGGAGCAGGCCGTGGTCGACGAAGACGCAGGTGAGCTGGTCGCCGATCGCCTCGTGGATCAGCACAGCGGCCACCGCGGAATCCACGCCGCCGGAGAGACCGCAGATCACGCGCCCCTTGCCGACCTGCTTCCTGATCTTCTCGATCGCCTCCTCGCGGAAGGCGCGCATGGTCCAGTCGCCCTTGAGGCCTGCGACATTGCGCACGAAATTGCGGATCAGCTTGGCGCCGTCGGGCGTATGCACCACCTCGGGGTGGAACTGCATGGCGTAGAATTTGCGGGCATCGTCGGCAATCACCGAAATCGGCGAGCCGGGCGCGCTGGCCACCGCGCGAAATCCGTCCGGCAGCTTCGTGACGCGGTCGCCGTGGCTCATCCAGACCTGGTAATGGCCACCCTTCTCCCAGACGCCGTCGAACAGCGTGCAAGTGTCGGTCACTTCCAGCGTGGCGCGGCCGAACTCGCGATGATGACCGGCCTCGACCAGGCCGCCGAGCTGCTGGGCCATGGTCTGCTCGCCATAGCAGATGCCGAGCACCGGTACGCCGGCGGTCAGGATCGACAGCGGCGCGGCGGGCGCGCCGTCGTCGAGCACGGAGGCCGGGCCGCCGGAGAGGATCACGGCCTTAGGCCTCATCTCCTTGAAGGCGGCTTCGGCCTTCTGGAACGGCACGATCTCGGAATAGACGCCGTCCTCGCGGACGCGGCGGGCGATCAGCTGGGTGACCTGGCTGCCGAAATCGACAATCAGAATCTTCTCATGCGCCGAGGCCGGGAGCGGCGTCGACGGCTGGCGGGCTTGGGTGTCGGCTGTCATGGACAGGAATTACGCGACGAGGGCCGCTCTCGCAACCCTTGACGGCGCCTTTGGCCAACGGTCCACGTGTTTTGCCCCGGATTGTAGGGCGGTCAAACGCGCTCTTGTACCGTGCCCACCGTTCTTGTCCTGGTGGTGGGCACGCTGGGCTTTGCCCACCCGACATTCAGGTCAGCCGGTCCTGCGCAGCACCGAGACGAAGAATCCGTCCGTTCCGGTGCGGCGCGGGGTCATCAACCAGCCCTCGGGGCTTTCGAGGGCCGCTGCCGCGAAATCCTCGGCCTTGTCCCAGAGCGCCGTGACCGTCTCGGCCGGTGGCGCCAGGCTGAAGCCGGCGTGGCGGGCGAGGAAGGCGCGGATCTGCGCGCCGTTCTCCGCCGGCAGCACCGAGCAGGTGATATAGGCGATCCGCCCGCCCGGCTTGACCAGGGTGACCGCCCGATCAAGCACTTCGGCCTGGTCCTTCAAGCGGATCTCGAGCGCGCCGGGGCGCATCCGCCATTTGGCGTCCGGGTTGCGCCGCCAAGTTCCGGTGCCGGTGCAGGGTGCGTCGATCAGGACGAGGTCGGCAGAGGCCTTGATGTCGGCGAGCGGATCGGCCTCGCCCTTGGGTGCCCGCACCTCGGCATTGTGGACACCGGCACGCGAGAGCCGCTCATGGATCGGCGCGAGCTGGCGCTTGTCGCGGTCGGTCGCAATCAGCCGGCCCTTGCCGGCCATCTGGGCTGCCAGCGCCAGGGTCTTGCCGCCGGCGCCAGCGCAGAGGTCGATCACCTGCTCGCCCGGTTTTGCCGCACAGAACAAGGCCGCTATCTGCGAGCCCTCATCCTGCACTTCAACGAGGCCCTTGATGAAGGCCTCCTCGGCCTGGATCCCGGGGTTCCGGGCGTCGGCCGACAGCTCGATCCGCAGGCCCAGCGGCGAGAATGGTGTCGGCTTGGCGCCGAGATGCGACAGCGCGGCCTGCACCCTGTCGCGCTTGGCTTTCAGGGAATTGACCCGCAGATCGAGCGGTGCCCGGCTCGCCATCGCCGTGGCCTCGGCGACGCGATCCGCCCCGAAGGCCTGTTCGAAATAGGAATCGAGCCATTCCGGATAGTCGCCGGCCACCGGCGCCGGCGCGCCGTCGAGCGTGCGCTCGCCAAGAGCCTTGCGCTCGGCTTCGCTCAGCGGCGACGGCGCGAAGCGGCCGCCATCGCAGAGGGCGGCGATCCTCTCGACATCAAGGCCGCGCTCGAGCTTGAGCATGCCGAGCGCGCGGCCGCGTGCGCTCGCATCGTCCATGAGATAGGCGCTGGAGGCCCAGCGCCGCAGCATGTCCCAGACCAGCCCCGCAATGGCGGCGCGGTCGCCGGAGCCGGCGAACCGATGCGCGGTTCCCCACTCCTTCAGTGCCTGCGCCGCGGGAATGCGCGCAGCTTCAATTGTCTCGATCACTTCGATCGCCGCGGAGAGCCGGGCTGCGGGGGTCATCCTGGTCTTTCAGTTTTGCAAGCGACAGCAACCGCTTGGATCAGTGGGAGAATCCTGTTGGAGGCATTAGCCGATCGCCGCCCGTCCTGGCAACAAAAGCGCTGGCCGGCGTCATGAATCCGATTCCAGCCGCTATTATCGTTCGGATGCCATCAGGAATCGTCGCATGAGCGAATTTCGACTGACGCAGATTTCCGATACCCATCTCGCGCGCCGCCTGCCCAAGCTCACCTTCAATTTCGAGAGGGTTGCCGACCATATCGACGCGACCCGGCCGGATCTCGTGATCAATTCCGGCGACCTCGCCTTCGATGCGCCCGTTCATGCCGACGACCTCGCATTCGCGCGGTCGCTGCATGATGCACTCCCCGTCCCGTGCCGCTCCCTGCCCGGCAATCACGATATCGGCGACAACCCGACGCAGGCCGGACCCGTACCCGAGCGGCCGGTCAACGAGCGGGATCGGCAGGCCTATATCGCAGCCTTCGGCGATGACCGCTGGTGCTTCGAGGCGGCCGGCTGGTGCTTTGTCGGGCTGAACTCGCTGGTGATGAATTCCGGCCTCGTGGCCGAGGCCGAGCAGTTCGACTGGCTCTCCGCCGAGCTTTCCGGCAGCGGCGGCAAGCCCGTGGCGCTGTTCCTGCACAAGCCGATCTTCCTCAATACGCCCGAGGATCCAGAGCTCGAGGCCACCGCCATTCGTTACGTGCCCTACCCGGCGCGGCGGCGGCTGACCGAGATGCTGCGTACCGCGAACGTCCGCCTGGTCGCGAGCGGACATGTGCATCAGCGGCGCGATTTTACCTGGCGCAGCATCCGCCACGTTTGGGCGCCGTCGGCGGGCTTCATCATCTCGGACCGGCGACAGGAGCGCATCGGCATCAAGGAGGTCGGGCTGGTCGAATACCGATTCCAGCCCGACGCCTTCGAGGTCCGTCACGTCAGAGCGCCCGGCCAGATCGATGTCGATCTGGACGAGCTGCTCAAGTCAGGCGATTAGGGTTCGCCCCAATAGGTTTCGCCGACCGGGCCGCCATAACCGTAATAGCCATAGGCGGCCACCGGCATCTCATACATCGCGCGCGGCGCGGGATGGCGGTAGTAGAATCCCGGTCCCGGGGCCGCACGCACGCCGTAGCCGCCGGTCATGTAGTGCGAGTCGGGATAGTTGAAGCCGACGGCGCCGGGCTCTTGCGTTGCTTCCCAGCCAGCCATTGCCGGCGTGGCGAACGCAGCCGTGGCGACGACCGCGGCAGCGGCGAGTTTCAATCTGGTCATGTGCTCCTCCAATTCGTCGGGGAGCCAACGACCAGCGCGAGGCGGAGTTTCAGCCCGCCGTTCAACGCCACGTGAGTTTTCTTCGGTTCCGGTTCAAGCCCTCTCCGCTCCGACCCTCACCAATTGCTTGCCGAAATTGGCGCCCTTGAGCAGGCCGATGAAGGCCTCCGGCGCGCTGTCGAGGCCGTCAGTGATGAACTCCTTGTACTTCACTTTGCCGTCGCGCACCCACGCCGACATGTCGCGCAGGAAGTCGGCGTGCATGCTGGCGAAGTCGGACACGATGAAGCCGCGGAAGGTCAGCCGCTTGGTCAACGTCGCGCGCATCAGGCTCGCCGCCCATTTCGGCGGCTTGGCCTCGGTGTCGTTATAGTGTGCGATCAGGCCGCATACCGGCACGCGGGCGAAGTTGTTGAGCAGCGGGAACACCGCCTCGAACACCGCACCGCCGACATTCTCGAAATAGACGTCGATGCCTTTCGGGCAGGCGTCCTTCAGCCTGGCGGCGAGCTCGGGATCGCGATGGTCGAGGCATTCGTCGAAGCCGAGCTCGCGTTTCACGTAGTCGCACTTGTCCTTGCCGCCGGCGATGCCGACCGCGCGCGCCCCCTTGATCCTCGCGATCTGGCCGACGGCCGAGCCGACCGCGCCGGAGGCTGCGGCAACGACGACGGTCTCGCCCGCCTTCGGCCTGCCGATCTCGAGCAGGCCGGTATAGGCCGTCATGCCGGGCATGCCGAGCACGCCCACCGCAGTCGAGATCGGCGCGAGCTTGGGATCGATCCTGGCGAGGCCCTTGCCGTCGGAGATCGCATGCGTCTGCCAGCCCGCGCGCGACAGCACGATGTCGCCTGTCGCAAAGGCCGGATTGTTGGAGGCGATCACCTCGCTCACCGTGCCGCCTTCCATGACGCCATTGATCGGCACCGGCTGGGCATAGGAGGCCGCATCGCTCATGCGCCCGCGCATATAGGGATCGAGCGACAGCCAGATGGTGCGGAGCAGGACTTCGCCCTGGCCCGGCGTGGGAATGTCGTAGCTCTCGGAGCGGAAGTCGGACGGTTTCGGCTCGCCGACGGGACGTGATGCGAGAACGATGCGTTGGCCTTTTGCCATGGTGGTTTCCTCCGGATTGCTATTGTTTGGCACCGTCATTCCGGGGCGCTCGCGAACAGCGGGCGAACCCGGAATCTAGAGCTTGCGGCGCGAGATTCTCAGGTGTGCAACAGCACACCAGAGTTCGCGCTTACGCGCGCCCCGGAATGACGGGCGTATCCTTACACCCCGCCCGGATAGTTCGGGCTCTCCCGCGTGATCGCCACGTCGTGGACGTGGCTTTCGCGCAGGCCCGCGCCGGTAATGCGCACGAACTGCGCCTTGTTGTGAAACTCCTCGAGATTCTTGGCGCCAACATAGCCCATCGCCGCGCGCAAGCCGCCGGCGAGCTGGTGCATGACATTGCCGACCGGACCCTTGTAGGGCACCTGGCCTTCGACGCCTTCCGGCACGAGCTTGAGCGTGTCCTTGATGTCCTGCTGGAAGTAGCGATCGGCCGAGCCGCGCGCCATCGCGCTGACCGAGCCCATGCCGCGATAGGCCTTGTAGGAGCGGCCCTGCCACAGGAACACCTCGCCCGGCGTCTCGTCGGTGCCGGCAAGCAGCGAGCCGACCATGGCGATGTCGGCGCCGGCCGCGAGCGCCTTGGCGAGATCGCCGGAATATTTGATGCCGCCGTCGGCGATCACGGTGACATTGGCCTTCTTGGCAGCCTCCACCGCATCCATGATCGCGGTGAGCTGCGGCACGCCGACGCCGGCGACGATGCGGGTGGTGCAGATCGAGCCGGGGCCGATACCGACCTTGATGGCGTCGGCGCCGGCATCGATCAGCGCCTGCGCGCCCTCCTGCGTGGCGATGTTGCCGGCGATCACCTGCACCGCATTGGAGAGTCGCTTGATGCGGTTGACCGCTTCCAGCACGCGCGAGGAATGGCCATGCGCGGTGTCGACCACGATGAGGTCGACGCCGGCATCGATCAGCCGCTCGGTGCGCTCGAAGCCGCCCTCGCCGACCGTGGTCGCGGCCGCCACGCGCAGCCGTCCCTGCGCGTCCTTCGACGCCAGCGGATGCGCGACCGCCTTTTCGATGTCCTTGACCGTGATCAGGCCGACGCAGCGATATTGCTCGTCGACGACGAGCAGCTTCTCGATGCGATGCTTGTGCAGCATCCGCTTCGCCTCGTCCTGGCCGACGCCCTCGCGCACAGTGACGAGGTTTTCATGCGTCATCAGCTCCGACACTTTCTGCTTGGGGTCGGTGGCGAAACGCACATCGCGGTTGGTGAGGATACCGACCAGCTTGCCGGGCTTGTTGTTGCCGCCGCCGATCACGACGGGAATGCCGGAAATGCCGTGATTGCTCATCAGCGCCAGCGCATCGGCAAGCGTCGCATCGGGTCCGATGGTGAGCGGATTGACCACCATGCCGGATTCGAACTTCTTCACCTGCCGCACCTGGGCGGCCTGGCCCTCGACGTCGAAGTTGCGGTGGATGACCCCGAGCCCGCCGGCCTGCGCCATGGCGATCGCCATCCGCGCCTCGGTGACGGTGTCCATGGCCGAGGCGATGATCGGGATGTTCAGGGGGATAGCGCGGGTGACATGGGAGCGGATGTCCACGTCGCCGGGAAGCACATCCGAAAGGCCGGGTTTCAGGAGCACATCGTCGAATGTGTAGGCTTCGCGGATGCCCTGATGTGCCTGCACATTTGCCATTGCCAACTCCTTTTCTCGGCCCAGTCGGCCGCAATTCCGTGGGGATGAACACTACCCCCGGCGACGCCTTGCGGCCTCGCCGTCGAATCGGTGCCCATCGGTGGGGTTGACGCTGGTCGATAGCACGGGCCTGTGACGAATCAAAGCGTCCTCCACAGGCTTTTGGCCAAGCTTTTCGCAGCCGCTTTGCCGCGTCCCAGCCTCGCTCAATAGCGCCATTAGCCCGGCGGCGGGCCGTGCTGGCGGATCGCCTCCACCACCTCGCGGTGCCGCCGCTGCTCCCGTTTCATGTGCACGGCGATCACGGCGTGCGCCGACGGGACCAGCAAGAGAACGTGAAATACCAGCCCGAAAATGGCGCAAAAGACGATCAAAACGACATTAAAGATCGCCGAAAAAGGCTGCCCGTTGAAGAGCAGGCCGATCGGGGGCAACAGCGCAGCAAGAACGTAGATCATCTGGGCTCACTCCAGCGGTGGCGGCCGCGTCCCGCAGGATTTAGGTGGCCATGCGGGTTCCGCAATAGTCGCCCGCCCGAGGGGGTGATACAGCCCCTACTCTCGCCCCGCTCCCCGGTCCGATTTTCTCCACAATGAACACACAACGCGTGATTCCGCTCATCGTCGCCACCGCCCTGTTCATGGAGAACATGGACTCCACGGTGATCGCGACGTCGCTGCCGGCGATTGCCGCCGACATCGGCACGAGCCCGCTCACGCTCAAGCTCGCCATCACGTCCTACCTGCTGTCGCTGGCGGTGTTCATCCCGGCGAGCGGCTGGACTGCCGACCGCTTCGGCGCGCGCATGGTGTTTGCGATCGCGGTCTTCGTGTTCATGCTGGGCTCGATCGGCTGCGCGATGTCGTCCTCGGTCACCGATTTCGTGTTCGCCCGCATCCTGCAGGGCATGGGCGGGGCGATGATGACGCCGGTCGGCCGGCTGGTGCTGTTGCGCAGCGTCGACAAGAGCGCGCTGGTCAACGCGATGGCCTGGGTCACCATACCGGCGCTGATAGGCCCCGTGATCGGCCCGCCGCTCGGCGGCTTCATCACCACCTATTTCTCCTGGCACTGGATCTTCCTGATCAACCTTCCGATCGGGCTGGTCGGCATCGTCATGGCGCTGCGCTATATCGACCCGATCAAGAGCGACGAGCCCGAGCGCTTCGACTTCTACGGCATGGTGCTGGCCGGCATCGGGCTTGCCGGCATCGCCTTCGGCCTCTCGGTCGCAGGGCTCAATCTGTTGCCGTGGAGCGTCGTGGCGGCGCTGGTCGGCGTCGGCTCGATCTCGATGACGCTGTATGTGATGCATGCGCGGCGCACCGGCTCGCCGGTGCTCGACTTCTCCCTCTTGCGGCTTTCGACGCTGCGGGCGGCCATCATCGGCGGATTCATGTTCCGGCTCGGCATCGGCGCGCTCCCCTTCCTGCTGCCGCTCTTGATGCAGATCGGCTTCGGGCTGACGCCGTTCCAGTCCGGCCTCGTCACCTTCGCCTCCTCGGCCGGCGCGATGGGGATGAAGACGTTGGCCGCGCGCATCATCCGCACCTTCGGCTTCCGCAACCTGATGACGGTCAATGCGGTGGTGAGCTCGTTCTTCCTGGCGGCGTGCGGGCTGTTCACGATATCGACGCCGCTGCTCCTGATCATGATCATCCTGGTGGTCGGCGGCTTCTTCCGCTCGCTGCAATTTACCGCCATCAACACCGTCGCCTATGCCGAGGTCGAGCCGCCGCAGATGAGCCGGGCCACGACGCTGGTTTCCGTCAACCAGCAGCTTGCGCTCTCCGCGGGCGTAGCCGTCGGCGCCTTCTCGGTGGAGAGCACGATGTGGCTGCGCCATGTCAGCGAGCTCAACGCCACCATCTTCGCGCCGGCGTTCCTGGTGGTCGCCCTGATCTCTGCCGCCTCCTTCTACTTCTTCTGGCAGATGCCTGACGATGCCGGCCACGAGATCTCGGGCCGCAAGGCCGTCGCCATCTCCAGCCGCAAGGGCGCCGCGCGGGCGGCGGCGTCCGCGGCAAGCGAGACGACGAATGACGCAAGGGATCAGCGGCTGGGGTAGTTGGCGAAGACTCTCACCGATGTCGTCCCGGCGCAGGCCGGGATCCATACCGCGGAATCCATCTGTGGCACACGGTGATAGACGACCTTCGCTAGGATAGCTGCCTGTGGCTACGGGTCCCCGGCCTGCGCCGGGACGACATTGTGGTGACATCCTGATTCAATCGTCAGGGATTTCAAGTGCAAGGCGGCATGTCCCAGGCCAGCCCGTCTGGCAGTGCGTACCATCGCCGCAACACGACGGCATATCGCGGCTTGTGCCAGACTTCCGACAGCCGCTGGCACACCGGCTCGGTCGTCACTTCGCAAGCCGAAGATCGACCCTGGATGTAGATCCTGCACGCGCCCAGCGGTCCCTGCGGAATTTGCGGGACCTCCACGGCTCTGGCTTTCGCTGGCAGGCTCAGCTCGGCCGTCGCTCCGGGTCCCGCAGTGAGCAAAATCATCGGCAGCAACAACCATGCCTTGTTCATGACCACGTCTCCGATTCCGTTGGGTGCCGGCAATGATCCCACCACGCGCCGACAAAGCAAAGTCACCTTCACTTGCGCCGAGACGCACATCCGCATCCTCGCGGCGATACTCGCCCGAGCTTTGCAATCGCATCGCCCTCGACAGTAGCGAGGGCGCAGGAAAGGCCGGGTGCCCGCTGCACCCACGGCCCCCGCGCAAAGGAATTTGCGCGAAGCGCGCGTTGACCACAGGTACAGGCGGAAACACTCCGGCCTTCCCTGCGCAGTGGTTTACGGCTTATACGCGCTCTCCCCGGTGAACCATTCCGTTTGCCACCGTCGCCCGCGATGATGCGCCGGGCATCATCGCGAACTTGAGCGCCGGATCTCCGGGGCGCCAGGACCACACGATTTCGCCGTCCGCATCGGCGCCGCTCGTCGGACAGCGCCTCCACGTCCACCGCATCCCCGCCTCACGTGTCGTGACGACCGCGATACGCCCCTTGCCACGAGGCGGGATGGGCATCTCATACGCTAAATCCGAAATTCTGTAAATAAGAATATTTTCACATGCGGGGCTTGACAGCGATTTGCATTGCGTGCCCGTCGGGCAAATCGACCGGGCATTCGGCGAACACGTCAGCCATCGCCCAACACGGGCGCGCCCCTTGACGTCGCATCAGCTTTCAGGGGTAGATGGATAAGAGTGAGATGCGGCCCGATCGCTGCATCCCGGCCCGCACAACGATACAGGATTGCCGCGCATGGAATGCCGCGCCGCCGTGTTTCGCGGCACTGGTCTGCCGCTGTCGATCGAGACCATCGCGCTCGACGAGCCCGGGCCGACCGAACTGCTCGTGAAGATCGCGGCGGTCGGGCTTTGCCGCACCGACTATCATGTCATGCGTGGCGAGCGGCGGGTTGCGATGACGCCGATGGTGCTGGGGCATGAGGCGGCCGGCATTGTCGAGCGGACCGGGCCTGAGGTCGCAGGGATCAAGCCGGGCGACCATGTGGTCCTCACCTTCATTCCGGGTTGCGGCGATTGCCGCTGGTGCCGGCGGGGTCTGCACCATCTCTGCGCGCAGGGCCCGCGCATCACCCAGGGCCAGCAGCTCGATGGCACCTATCGCAGGCGCGACCGCGACGGCGTGTCCGTCGGCAGCTTTTGCATGATCGGCGGCTTTGCCGACCAGACGATCGTCGACCAGGCCTCGGTCGTCGTCATCGACGAGGACGTGCCGCTCGATCTCGCAAGCCTCGTTGCCTGCGGCGTGCCGGCCGGCGTCGGCGCGGCGCGGCATCGCGCCCGCGTCAAACAGGACGACAGCGTGCTGGTGGTCGGCTGCGGCGGCGACGGCATGAATGTCGTTCAGGGCGCGAAGCTCTGCGGCGCCTCGAAGATCATTGCCGCCGACATCGTGCCGGCCAAGCTGGACTGGGCGCGCGATTTCGGCGCGACCGATACGCTCATGGAGCAAGGCGAGGCGCTGACGCGCGCGGTGCTGGCGCTCACCGACGGCATTGGCGTCGACCACGCTTTCGTCTGCATCGATCCGCCCGCGACGCTATTGCCGGCCTTTCGCGCCACCGCCAAGGCCGGCAACGTGGTGGTGACGGCGCTGACGCCCGACACGGTGTCCGAGATCAAGATCCCGCCGCTGGAACTATGTGTTTCGCAAAAGGCGATCATGGGCGCGGTCTACGGCTTTGCCAGTCCGAGGGTCCAGATCCCCGAGCTCTTGACGCTTTACCGGCAAGGCGCCTTGAAGCTGCGCGAGCTGATCACCCGGACCTACAGCCTCGAGGACATCAATCTCGGCTATGCCGATCTTCAGGCCGGCAGGAATCTGCGCGGCCTCATACGGTTTGATATCTAGAACGCGGTTCTGATGGAATCAGAACCACGCTCTGGGATCCTTGTTCTACGCGTTTTCCTCACGCGAACCGGCGACCACTGCGCTCGAAAACACCATCGGCACATAGCTGCGCAGCAGCAGATAGAACGCCGTGACGTGCGTGATCATCAGGAGCGGCACGTAGATGACCGGGATCGCATAGGCCGCGCCGAGCTGTCCCGCCATGTCGGGAACGCCGGTCTGGATGGCATCGTAATAGTCGACCAGGAGGTCGACGAAGCCCACGACATTGAAGGCTGCGACCAACAGCAGGAACAGCGGACGTATCCTCACCGTCGCGAGCGCCAGCATGGCGAGCAGGCCCGTGGCAAAATCCCAATAGGCGGCGAAGCTTGCGAATGAGGCGGGAAGATCGGGACCGACCACGCCTGGGAGAATGAAGACGAGGCCGAAGAAGCGGAAACTGTGCAGAGTCGCGATGGCGCGGTGCGCCTCGATGGTGTCCATGGATCTGAGCCTCGGCCAGATATAGGCGCCGAAGCAAAGCAGCCAGGCGACATAGCCGAAGACGAGCTGGGTCCGGAAAATGACGAGTGGTGACATGACACGCTCCGCTTCAACTGTCAGCGGCCGCGGCTTCGAACACCGCGGTCAGGATGCCGATCCGGCCCTCCATGAGATTGCGCGCGAGATTGGCCGACAGCTCGGCAAAGTCCGGCCCCATCACCACGCCGAGATTTGGCGCAGGCGGCGGCCCCGACGCGCGCAGCCGGGCAAACCAGGCTTTCGCGGTCTCGGTGTCGTCCTTTGAAATGCGCGTGCGGAAGCCGGCCCGTTCGACTGCCTCGCGCGTCGCATTCGCGGTCAGGAGGAAGCTCGTTTCCGCCGTCCGCGCCCAGGGCACGGGAAAATGCGGCTCGGCGCTGACTGCGACGACGTCGAAGGTCGCAAACCTGCCGCCCGGCTTCAGCACCCGGCGGATTTCGCGATAGAGCTGCGGCCGATCGGCAATGTTCATCGCCACATGCTGCAGCAACACGGCATCGAAGCTGCCGGCGTCAAAGGGAAGCGCGAGTGCGCTTGCCGCCTGGAACGCCACCTTGTCGCCCTGCCCGGTGCGCGCGGTCAGATAGCGCGCGGCCTCGACGAAGGGTTCGGAGAGGTCGATGCCTATGACGCGGCAGCCGAACGCTGCGGCCAGATAGCGCGCGGGGCCGCCGACCCCGGAGCCGACATCCAGCACCCCCATGTCCGCCGTGATGCCGGCCAGTCGCGCCAGCGCTTCGGTCGCGGCGAGGCCCATGGTGTGAAACTGGTCGAGGCTCGCGAGTTGTTGCGGCGCGAGCCGCTCCTGCTCCGGCCCGAACACGGCCAGCGCCGTCTTCAGCCGTTCGGTCAGACCCGTCGCGCGATAATGGGCGCGCACGCCGTCAAGGGCATCGGTCATGGCAAGGTCCCTCCATGGGATACATGGGATATCGGAGTCGTGATGACTCCTGATTTGCAAGTCACCATGTAAGGCCGCTTCCGTTGCGCGACTATTGGCGATAATGTCGATGGGCTATGAAGCAGAACTTCACAGTCCGCCAGGGTGCGCTCGACGGTGTCGAGGCATTTCTGAGCGTTGCCGAGCACCGCAGCTTTCGCAAGGCGGCCGCGGAGCTGTCCGTCACGCCATCGGCGATCAGCCAGGCGGTGCGCACCCTGGAGGCGCGTCTTGGCGCGGCGCTCTTCATCCGCACCACCCGCAGCGTAGGGCTCACCGAGGCCGGCGAGCGGTTTCTGTCGCGGGCACGGCCGGCCTTCGAGGAGCTCGTCGCCGCAAGCGAGGTCGCGCGCGACTTGGGAGGGCGGCCCGCCGGATTGTTGCGTCTCTCGGTGCCGCGCGGGGTGTTGTCGATCCTGCTGGAGCCTCTGCTCGCACCCTTCTGCCGCGCCTATCCCGCGATCGAGGTCGAGGTTGCCGTGAGCGAGGAGCTGGTCGATCTTGCGGCACAAGGCTTCGACGCCGGCATCCGGTTCGGCCAGCTGATCGCCGCCGACATGGTCGCGATCAGGATGACGCCGCCGTTTCGCCTGGTCGTCGTCGGCAGCCCCGACTATCTCGAACGGCACGGGCGGCCCGTCCGCCCGGACGATTTGCGCCGGCACCGCTGCCTGCGGCTGCGGCGGACCAATGGCGCGCTTGCACCCTGGTCGCTCCACGATCAGGGGCGCGCGATCGAGATTGCGGTGTCCGGGCCGCTCATCGCCAACGACTTTCCGACCATGCTGGGCGCGGCGATCGCAGGCATAGGTCTCGCGCAGGTGCCCGAGCCGATCGCCGTCGAACCGTTGAAAGCGGGAAAGCTGGTGCAACTGCTGGTCCCGTTTGCGCCGACGACGTCAGGCATGTTTCTCTACTACCGCGGCCACCGCCAGATCATGCCGAAGCTGCGCGCCTTCGTCGATCACGTGAAGAGCCATTCCAAAGCCATTCGGCGGGCCGGCACGGCCGCGCGCAAGGCGAGCTAGACTAGGCCGCTGCAAGCTGGTTTGGCTTCGAGCCGGAGCGCAGGTGGCCCCGGACTAATACGGTGCTCTGCCCGTATTCAGAATTGGTTCATCTGTCCCGCACTATCGGTTGCCGCCGTCGAGGAGGATCCATGACCCATCAGATCGTGTTGCGGGACGTCGCCCGGATCGTGCTGCCGTTCGGCCTCTTTGTCGGCCTTTTCAGCCATGGCGCCGTTTCTGCTGCGGGTCTGGGTGTTTGCCTGCTCTGCGCCGGCTATGAGATCTGGAACGGAACGCGGCCCGCCCCGGCCGCCGAGGGCGCGTAGGGCGTCAGAAGCTTGACCCGCAACATCTCTACGTCGCCCTCGCCCGGACGCCGGCGTCGTGGGGACCTTTACGCACCCTGCAGCGGCTTGAGCTCGCCCCGAAATCCCGTCGCCAACACGTAGCGCTCGGACGAATCCTGCCGGCTTGCGGCGGGCTTGACATGCTTGACGCTGGCAAAGTCGCGCTTGAGCTGCGCCAGCAGCTCGGCGTCGGCGCCGCTCTGGAAGGCTTTCGCAAGGAACGTCCCGCCCGGCTTGAGCACCTCGGTCGCAAACAGCGCGGCGGCTTCGACCAGGCCCACGATGCGCAGCTGGTCGGTCTTGCGGTGGCCGGTGGTGTTGGCGGCCATGTCCGACATCACGAGATCGGCGCGGCCGCCCAGCATGGCGATCAGCCTGTCCGGCGCATCGGGTTCGAGAAAGTCGAGCTGGGCGAAATCGACGCCCGGGATTTCTCCCATCTCGAGCAGGTCGATGGCGACCACCTTGCCCTTGGCGGGCGCGCCGATGCGCTTGGCCGCGACCTGGCTCCAGCCGCCGGGGGCGGCGCCGAGGTCGACCACGGTCATGCCGGATTTGAGCAGGTGAAACTTGTCGTCGATCTCGGTCAGCTTATAGGCCGCGCGCGAGCGGAAGCCCTCGCGCTTGGCCTGCGCGACATAGGGATCGTTGAGCTGCCGCTCCAGCCAGAGCTTGGAGGACAGTTTGCGCTTGCCCTTGCTCTTGACGGTGACATGCAAGCGGCCGGTGGTGTCTTTTGCCATGTTGTTCTCTACCGTCATTCCGGGGCGATGCGAAGCATCGAACCCGGAATCTCGCGCCACAACTTCGAGATTCCGGGTTCAGCCCTGCGGGCTGCCCCGGAATGACGTCAAGGAGGAGCAATCATAGCGCGCCGTCCTCGCGCATCATCTCGACCAGCATGCCCTCGCGCAGGCCGCGGTCGGCGACGCGCAGCCGCGGCAGCGGGAAGGCCTGGCGGATCGCATCGAGGATGGCGCAGCCGGCGAGCACGAGGTCGGCGCGGTCGACGCTGATGCAGTGATTGCCGGCGCGCTCCTGGTAGCTCATGCCGAGCAGGCGCTCGATGGTTGCGGTGATCTCGGCGTCGTCCATCCAGATGCCGTCGACCCGCCTGCGGTCGTAGCGGGCGAGGTTGAGATGGATGCCGGCGAGCGTCGTCACCGTGCCCGACGTGCCGAGCAGATGCATGTCGCCGATGTCGCTGCCATGTTCGGCCGCGAACGGCGCGACGTGCCGCGTGACCGCCTCCACCATCTGCGCATAGATCTCGCGGGTGACGTCCTTGCCGCCGAACCGTTCGGCCAGCGTGACCACGCCGAGCGGGATCGACATCCAGGCCTTGCTGGAGGGCTCGGCCGCGGGGCTTGCACCGTCGCGCTCGATCCGCACCAGCTCCGTGGAGCCGCCGCCGATATCGAACAGGATGGCGCCGCGCCCCCGAGGGTCGACCAAAGGCGAGCAGCCGATCACGGCGAGCGCAGCCTCGGTCTCGCGGTCGATCACCTCGAGCTCGATGCCCGTCTCGGCGGCCACGCGGTCGCGGAACCGCTCGGCATTGCCGGCGGCGCGGCAGGCCTCGGTCGCGATCAGCCGCAGCCGTTTGGCCTTGCGGACCTGGATCTTGTCGCGGCAGATCGACAGTGCCGCGATGGCGCGTTCGATCGCGGCCTCGCTGATATTGCCGGTCGCCGAAATTCCCTCGCCCAGGCGGATGATGCGGGAAAACGAATCGACCACCCGAAAGCCGTCACCGCAGGGACAGGCGATCAGGAGGCGGCAATTGTTGGTTCCGAGGTCCAGCGCGGCGTAGACCCCGCTGGCGCCATTGGCCGTGCCGTTGACGCTTTGGACTTGCGCCTGCTCAGGTCCCGCCACGGCAGCCGCGACGGAGCTGTGCAGCTCTCCGCTCAGCGCAAGGCCGTCGCGAAGCTGCGTGTCATCGTTCATTCAAAAGTCTTTCCGAAGGCCGCATCGGCCCCGTCTGGAATTTCGCATTCGGCCGAAACATTAGCAGTGCCAAAGGGCTGTGCAACAGCCCAATGCGACCATGCCTAAACGGGCGTTGTGGGAGGGCCTGCGTGGGGCTATTTGAGAGGAACCAGCGCGAAATCGCGCCAATTCAGGCTTTTCCTATGCAAGATCACACCCCCGCTTCCTCCTTGGAAAACGCTATCGCACTGCAAAAATACGGCGTCGGCCAGCCGGTCCGGCGCAAGGAGGACGACACGCTGGTGCGCGGTCACGGCAAGTATACCGATGACTTCAACCTGCCGGGCCAGGCCTATGCCTTCATCGTCCGCTCCAGCCATGCCCATGGCATCCTCAAGGCCATCAATACGGATGCTGCCAAGGCGATGCCGGGCGTGCTCGGGGTGTGGACCGGGGCGGACCTCGTTGCCGCCGGCTATGGTCCCTTCACCTGCGGTCTGCCGCTGAAAAATCGTGACGGCTCGCCGCTGCTCCAGACCAACCGCACCGCGCTGATGACCGACAAGGTGCGCTATGTCGGCGATCCCGTGGCCTTCGTGGTCGCGCAGACCCTGGCGCAGGCCCGCGACGCGGCCGAAGCGGTCGAGGTCGACATCGAGCCCCTACCCGCGGTCACCGATCCCGAGGAAGCCGCAAAGCCCGGCGCGCCGCAGCTCTATGATCACATCCCCAACAATGTCGCGCTCGACTATCACTATGGCGACAGCGACAAGGTCGCGGCGGCATTTGCCAAGGCGGCCCATGTGGTCAAGCTCGACATGATCAACACCCGCGTCGCGGTGGTGCCGATGGAGCCGCGTGCCGCGCTTGCCTCGTTCGACAAGAAGACCGGGCGCTACACCATCCAGGTCCCGACGCAGGGCGTGGCGGGCAATCGCACCATGCTGAAGAACCTGCTCAAGGTCGAGCCGGACAAGGTGCACCTGCTCACCGCCAATGTCGGCGGCTCGTTCGGGATGAAGAACATCAACTATCCCGAATATATCTGCATCCTGCATGCGACCAAGGAGCTCGGCCGCCCCGTGAAGTGGACCGACGAGCGCTCGACCGCGTTCCTGTCGGACAGCCACGGCCGCGCGCAGAAGATCCACGGCGAGCTGGCGCTGGATGCCGAGGGCCATTTCCTCGCGGTGAAGCTGTCGGGCTATGGCAATCTCGGCGCCTACATCACCGGCGTCGCGCCGGGGCCGCTGTCGCTCAACACCGGCAAGAATCTCTCCAGCGTCTATCGCACGCCCCTGATGCAGATCGACATCAAGACCGTGCTCACCAACACCACGCTGATGGGCGCCTATCGCGGCGCCGGCCGGCCCGAGGCCAATTACTACATGGAGCGGCTGATCGACCGCGCCGCGGACGAGATGGGCATCAACCGGCTGACCTTGCGCAAGCGCAACTTCATCAAGCCGGCGCAGATGCCGTTCCCGGCATCGTCAGGCGTGACCTATGACAGCGGCGACTTCCACGGCGTGTTTGCCAAGGCGCTGGAGCTCTCGGACTATGAGAATTTTCCCAAGCGCAAGAAGGAGAGCCGCAAGGCCGGCAAGCTGCGCGGCATCGCGGTCGGCTCGTATCTGGAGGTCACCGCGCCGCCGAGCGCCGAGCTCGGCAAGATCGTGTTCGAGGCCGATGGCGGGGTGAAGCTGATCACCGGCACGCTGGACTACGGCCAGGGCCACGCCGCGCCGTTCGCGCAGGTGCTCTCGGCGCAGCTCGGCGTGCCCTTCGAGAGCGTGCGGCTGGAACAGGGCGACAGCGATATCGTCCACACCGGCAACGGCACCGGCGGCTCGCGCTCGATCACCGCGAGCGGCATGGCGATCGTGGAAGCCTCGCGCATCGTCATCGAGAAGGGCAAGCGCGCGGCGGCGCATCTGTTGGAAGCGTCGGAAGCCGACATCGAGTTCGGCGACGGCCGCTTCACCATCGCCGGCACCGACCGCTCCATCGACATCATCGAGCTTGCCAAGAAATTGCGCGAGAGCAAAATGCCGGAGGGCGTGCCCAACTCGCTCGACGTCGACCACACCACGGGTCCGGTGCCCTCGGCCTTCCCCAATGGCTGCCATGTCGCGGAGGTCGAGGTCGATCCCGATACCGGCGTGGTCAGGATCGTGCGCTACACCGGCGTCAATGATTTCGGCACCGTGGTCAATCCGATGATCGTGGCCGGTCAGCTCCATGGCGGCGTTGCGCAGGGCATCGGCCAGGCGCTGATGGAGCACGTGCAGTATGACGAGAACGGCCAGCCCGTCACCGGCTCGTTCATGGACTACGCCATGCCGCGCGCCGAGGACATCCCGATGATGACCGTCGGCGATCACCCGGTGCCGGCGACCACGAATCCGCTGGGGACAAAAGGCTGCGGCGAGGCCGGCTGCGCCGGCTCGCTGTCGACTATCGTCAATGCCGTGGTCGATGCGCTGTCCGAGTATGGCATCAAGCACATCGATATGCCCCTGACCTCGGAGCGCGTGTGGCGGGCGATCCAGGAGGCGAAAGCGAAGGCGGTGTGAGTTAGCCCCCCGTCATTCCGGGGCGGTGCGCAGCACCGAACCCGGAATCTCGAGATTCCGGGTCTGGTCCTTCGGACCATCCCGGAATGACGGCGGAGCGAGACGTCGATGCCCGAGACAAGCTTAGGCGGATTGCATGACCAAAAAGGATGATCCCCTCGAAAGGGACCACTTGCGAAAGTAAGCAGCAGTACTATTGGCGCTTGGTATGGCGCGCGGCGCGCTCTATGAATTCGTTGACAACGACACTGTCCGGCGGGTTTTGGAACTCACCAGCACCGCAAGGATTGCGGAAATCCTAGGCTGTTCGGAGGGCGAGTTGGCGCTTGACTGGCACGAATATCTGACGCGCGTTGAAGCCGATCGCCTCAAGGGATTCTAACAGTCCGCTCCCAACCTACGCCGCCGCCTGCTCGCGAGGCTGGTAGATCGCGATGTGCCGGCAATGCGCCAGCGGCGTGGTGTTGTTGGCGACCACCAGCGCGTCGAGCTCGACGAAGCGGTGGCCCTTCTTCTCGTAATTGCCGACGACCTTCGCGCGTGCCGTGATCTCGTCGCCTTCCTTGCCGGCCGACAAGAGCTGCATGCGGCTGCCGACGTGAATCCAGGGGCCGAGAATGACGTTGTCCACCAGCAGCCGGTTCATCACCTTCTGCAGGATGCCGGGATGGCCGAGCCCCTCATGCAGATAGATCGGGTCGGTCTCCCTGATGTCGGAGAGGTAATCCCTGGCCGCCTCGCCCGCCCAGGCGCGCGGGGTGGTGCCGAGCCATTGGTCGAGCGCGAACGAGGCCGCATCGACCTGCTTCCGCTCGGCGACCGCGGCGACCTGCCTGTAATCGGCAAGCGAGAGCGCGGGCGCGGCCGCCGGCAGCGAGGCGCTGCCGGTGGCGCAGATCTCGCCGCGGCTTTCGACCTCGAGCTCCAGCACGCCATCGGTTTCGCGCGCGGTCAGGTCGACATCCTCGCCGTCGTAGACCGGCTTGACGAAGCGCGCCTCGATCAGCCCCCGCTCCAGGAAGGGGCGCCCCCATCGCGCAACCGGCAAGTGCATCATATAGGCCATCACATCGACGCCGGGCACGAGCCCGCCGGAAAAGCCGAAGCGGCGCGCCACCGTATCGTCATGCATCTTGTTCTCGGACTGTTTCGCCGTGTTATAGGCCGAGACGCGGTAGATGGTGATGGCGCTCATCGTACAGGTCATCCTCAGTTTGCCGGATTGCCCGGACAGGGATCGTACGCGAGGGAACTTGACTGGCAAGGCCCTGCTTTCGCTCGCCATTCATGCGCGGATGGGGTACCACCCGCCCCTCAAGTCCAGGGAATCCAATGGCCCCGCCGCTCATCCAGCTCAAGGACATCCGCCTCACGTTCGGCGGCACACCGCTGCTCTCGGGCGTGGAGCTGTCGGTGTCGCCTATGGAGCGGGTCTGCCTGATCGGCCGCAACGGCTCCGGCAAATCGACCCTGCTCAGGATCATGGCGGGCCTGGTCGAGCCTGATTCCGGCACCCGCTTCGTGCAGCCCGGCGCAACCGTCCGCTATCTGCCGCAGGAGCCGGATTTCGGCGACCACAGGACGACGCTTGCCTATGTCGAGGCCGGCCTCGGCCCCGGCGACGACCATTACCAGGCGCGCTACCTGCTGGAGCAGCTCGGTCTATCCGGCGAGGAGGACCCTGCGCATCTCTCCGGCGGCGAGGCGCGGCGGGCGGCGCTGGCACGGGTGCTGGCGCCTGCGCCCGACATCCTGCTCCTGGACGAGCCGACCAACCATCTCGACCTGCCGACCATCGAATGGCTCGAGGCGGAGCTGGAAAACTCGCGCAGCGCGCTGGTCCTGATCAGCCACGACCGCCGCTTCCTGACCAACCTCTCCCGCGCCACCGCCTGGCTCGACCGCGGCGAGATCCGGCAGATCGATCGCGGCTTTGCCGCCTTCGAATCCTGGCGTGACGAGGTGTTGGCGGAGGAAGAGCGCGAGCAGCACAAGCTCGACCGCAAGATCGTCAACGAGGAGCACTGGCTGCGCTACGGCGTCTCCGGCCGCCGCAAACGCAACGTGCGACGGCTCGGCCTGCTGCACGAGATGCGTTCGCAGCGGCGCAATTATCGCGGCGCCACCGGCAGCGCCAATCTCGCCGCGGCGGAGGCCGACAAATCCGGCAAGCTCGTGATCGAGGCGAAGGGCGTCGTCAAGTCCTATGGCGACCGCAAGATCGTCGACGGCTTCTCCACCCGCATCCAGCGCGGCGACCGGGTCGGCATCGTCGGCCCCAACGGCGCCGGCAAGACCACGCTGGTGAACCTCTTGACCGGCGCCACGACGCCCGACAGCGGCACGATCCGGCTCGGCGTCAACATCGAGATGGCCACGCTGGATCAGCACCGCGAAAGCCTCGACCCGAAAACGACGCTGTCGGAAGCGCTGACCGGAGGCCGCGGCGACCATGTCATGGTCGGCGGCAAGCCGAAGCATGTCGCGAGCTACATGAAGGACTTCCTGTTCTCGCAGGAGCAGATCCGCACGCCGCTGGAGGTGCTGTCCGGCGGCGAGCGCGGCCGGCTGATGCTGGCGCGCGCGCTGGCAAAACCGTCGAACCTCTTGGTGCTGGACGAGCCGACCAACGACCTCGACCTCGAAACGCTCGACGTGCTCGAGGAGATGCTCGGCGACTACGAAGGCACGGTGCTCCTGATCAGCCACGACCGCGACTTTCTCGATCGGGTGGTGACCTCGGTGATCGTGCCCGAGGGCAACGGCAGATGGGTCGAATATGCCGGCGGCTATTCCGACATGCTGATCCAGCGCGGGGCCGACCTGAAGCGCGACACCGTCAAGGCGCCGGCGGCGGACGCGAAGAAGGAAGTGAAGCTTGCGACCGCTCCAGCCGCCGCGGCTGCGAAGCGCCGGCTGAGCTTCAACGAGAAGCACGCGCTGGAGACCTTGCCCAAGACCATCGCCAAGCTGCAGGACGACATCGCGAAGCAGCAGAAGCTGCTTGATGACCCTGATCTGTACGCAAAGGATCGCAAGACATTCGAGCAGGTCTCGGCCGCGATCGCTACCGCGCAAGCGGAGCTGGCGGCGGCGGAAGATCGCTGGCTGGAGCTCGAAATGCTCCGCGAAGAAATCGAACAGGCTTAAATCCACCCGACAGGTTTGCAACCATGACCACGCCCCTCGCCGCCAAGATCGCCCGCGACTACGGCACGCCCTGCGCCGTCATCGACATGGACAAGGTCGAGCGCAACATCGCCCGCGTGCAGGCGGCCTGCGACGCCGCCGGCGTCGCCAACCGGCCGCATATCAAGACCCACAAGAGCCCGATGCTGGCGAAAATGCAGGTCGACGCCGGTGCAAAGGGCATCACCTGCCAGAAGCTCGGCGAGGCCGAGATCATGGCGGACGCCGGGATCAACGACATCCTCATCAGCTACAATCTGATCGGCGACGAGAAGATGGCGCGCCTGGCCGCGCTGCAGGCCAAGGCCAACATGACGGTCGCCGCCGACAATGAGGTGGTGATCGCGGGGCTACCGAAAGCAGCCGAGCTCTCGGGCCGTCCATTGTCGGTGGTGGTGGAATGCGACACCGGCCGCAAGCGCGCCGGTGTCGAGACGCCGGCGGAAGCGATTGCGCTCGCGCGCCAGATCGCCTCGCTCAAGGGACTCAATTTCGCGGGCTTCATGCTCTACCCGACCGAGACCGGATGGGCGGACGCGCAAAAATTCTTCGACGAGGCACTCAAGGGCGTGCGCGAGCATGGCCTGGATGCCGCGATCGTCTCGACCGGCGGCTCGCCGAACCTGATCAATCTCGGCAAGCTCAAGGGCGCGACCGAGCACCGGCCCGGCACCTATATCTACAACGATCGCATGCAGGTGCAGGCGGGCGTTGCGACCTGGGACGACTGCGCGCTGAACATCTATGCGACGGTGGTGAGCCGCGCCGCACCCGAGCGCGGCATCCTGGACGCCGGCTCCAAGACCCTGACCTCCGACCCCGGCGGCGGGCTCGACGGCTTCGGCCTGATCCTCGAACATCCCGAAGCCAGGATCGCGCGCTTTGCCGAGGAGCACGGCTTCCTCGATCTCGCCCGCAGCAACACCCGTCCCAATGTCGGCGACGTCGTGCGCATCGTGCCCAACCACGTCTGCGTTGTCGTCAACATGATGGACGAGGTGGTGATGGTGCGTGGTGAGGAGATCATCGGCGTGCTGCCGGTCGCCGCGCGCGGCAAGCTGCGGTAACGCCTTCGCATCAGTCGAGGCCTGCTTCGCAGGCGCCTCCGGCGACAAACGGCAAAGCCGTTTGCGCGGGGATGACGCGCATTTCGCCATCGTCACGCGTGCCTTGCCGCCGCCCCCCCGAGCTGCGAGCGGCGCGGGCCTCGATGAGTGACCGCGGAAGCGCGGCTCCGCGCGCGACTTGAACCTTGTCACCTCCACGCTCGACTAAGAGCGTGACTATGATCGAAAACCCCTTGGTTGATCAGGCTTCCCGAGATGATCTCTCCTCGCCCTGTCCGAAGGGAAATCGCGATGAGACTGGTTGTTGCCGCTCTCGCAATGGCGGTTGGGTTCGGTGGCTCCGCCGCCGCCGGCGAGCGGTCGCCCGCCGAGTTGCTGGCGGCTTGCGATCAAGCTGCCGCCAATCCGTTCGATAACACGCGGCCGGCCGGCGTCCCCGGTGTGAGTTTTGATAAGATCGTCCCGGACACGGCAATCGCTGCCTGCAAAGAGGCGGCAGCGGCAGCTCCGGACGATGCCCGGATTGCGATGCAGCTCGGCCGCGCCTACGAGGCGGCGAAAGATCTCGACGGGGCGAGGATGCAGTACGTCAAGGCGTATCAATCCGGCAATGCTCAGGCTGCGGCCAATCTCGCGTTGCTTTATGTGAATGGACGAGGTGTCCCAAAGGATGATGCCGAAGCGCTCCGGCTGTTCAAAATCGCGGCAGACCAGGGAAATGCCCTGGGCCAAAACGGTCTTGGCAATCTCCTCGAACAGGGCCGTGGTGGTCCCAAAGACGAGGTTGAAGCCGTCCGGCTCCTCAAACTGTCTGCGGATCAGGGATTTCCCCCGGCACAAAACAACCTCGGCCGCCTCTATCAGACCGGCCGCGGTGGGCTGGCCAAAGATGACCGCGAAGCTGTGCGCCTCTACAAACTTGCGGCCGATCAGGGCAGCGCGCCAGGACAGGCCAATCTCGGGATTGCCTATATGAATGGGATTGGCGGACTGGCGAAGGATGAGCGCGAAGCCGTGCGTTTGTTCAAGCTCTCGGCGGATCAAGGCAGCTCGTTGGGACAGGCAAGTCTTGGATTGGCCTATGAGCGGGCACTCGGCGGCTTGCCGAAAGACGAGCGTGAAGCCGCGCGGCTCTACAAGCTGGCCGCAGACCAGGGAAATACTGTCGCGCAGGGCTTGCTGGCTCGCCTCAACGGCGCCGCGCTCGCGCCGAAATGAAATGTCCTCGCTTGTCGCGTCCATGGTGCCGCCTCGTCGCGGCCAAGCCATTTCGTTCAGGAGGCGACGACTTGCGCGAGCCGGCGCAACGCCCCCCTGCCCGCAGCCGCCCCCGTCGCAAAGCACGCCTGCAGGAGATAGCCGCCGGTCGGCGCTTCCCAGTCGAGCATCTCGCCGGCGGCGAAGACGCCCGGCAGGCAACGGATCATGAAGTCGGCGTCGAGCTCGGCGAGCGCTATGCCGCCGGCGCTCGAGATCGCGCGTGCAATCGGCGCCGTGCCGGTGAGCCTGACCGGCACGGCGTTGATCAGCGTGGCAAGCTTGTCCGGCGCCAGCGAGGCAAGCGAGACGCCGGATGCGATCGCCGCCTCCTGCAACAGGCCGATCGCGAGCGGTGACAGCTGCGCAGCCTTGCGCAGGACATTGGAGAGCGACTGCTTGCCGCGTGGCGCCGAGAGCCGCGCGGTGAGCGCCTCGGTTTGCAGATCGGGCCGCAAAGCTACATGCAGGATGGCCGCTCCTGACGCCGCGATCGCCTCGCGCAGATCCGCCGATAGCGCATAGATCGCGCCGCCCTCGATGCCCGTGCGGGTCACGGTCGCTTCGCCGCGGATGGTCTGCGCTCCGAACGACCAGGCGGCGCCCTTCAACGGCTGGCCCTCGAAGCGATCGCGAAACAGATCGGTCCATGCGACGGTGAAGCCGCAATTGGCCGGCCGCAGCGGGGACATCGCGACACCCCTGGCCGCGAGCGTCGCCGTCCACGCGCCGTCCGAACCAAGCCGCGGCCAGCTTGCGCCGCCAAGCGCGAGCACGGTCGCGCGGGTGTCCACGGCGCGCTTCCCCTCCGATGTTTGAAACAGCAAACGTCCCGCCTCGTCCCAGCCGGACCAGCGGTGGCGGAACGCAAATCGCACGCCCAGACCATCGAGCCGGCGCAACCAAGCGCGCAGCAAGGGCGATGCCTTGAAGGCTTGCGGGAAGACCCGGCCGCTGGAGCCGACGAAGGTCGGTTGGCCCAGCGCCTCGCTCCAGTCGCGCAAGGCCGTCGGGGCAAACGCCCGGATCGCCGCTTCGAGTGCAGGCGCCGCCTCGCGATAGCGCGCGAGGAATTGGGCCAATTCCTCGCTATGGGTGAGATTGAGCCCGCCGCGGCCGGCCATCAGGAGCTTGCGGCCGGCCGACGGCATGGCATCGAACACGGTGACGTGGGCGCCGCCCTGCGCCAGCACCTCGGCCGCCATCAGCCCGGCGGGGCCGGCACCGATGATGGCGGCGTCGATTGGAGTTGAAGGCATGCCTACGCTCGGGCCCAGAAAAAGATCGTCATGGCCGAGCCCTCACGCCTCCGCTCGGTCATTCCGGGGCGGTCCGAAGGACCGAGCCCGGAATCTCGAGATTCTCAGGTGCGCAATTGCGCACCGAAGTTCGGTGCTGGGCACCGCCCCGGAATGACAGCGGTGAGTGGATCTGCCGCCTGAGCAAAATACTCTACAGCTTCACGCCCAGACGCGCGGCGGCCTGGCTGACATATTTCTGGGTCTGCTGGAAGGCGCCTTCGAGCGCCTTGGCCTTAGACATGTCGGCGATCTCGGCGAAGCGGGCGGCGACCGCGTCCGGGGTCCATTCGGTCTCGGGCAGGTTGATGCCCTCGCTTTCGACGATCTTGATCACGGCGAAGGAGCCCGCGCCGGCGCCCATGATGGTGCGGGTCGGCGCATCCTCGCTGAGCAGGAATTCCACCGCCGGCGTGATCGATTCCGGCTTCATCAGTTGCAACGCCTGCGGCGGCAACAGCTCCTCGGTCATGCGGGTCGCGGCGGTGGGCGAGATGATGTTGGCGCGGATATTGTACTTGCGGCCCTCTTCCGCGAGCACGTTCATCAGGCCCACCATGCCGGATTTCGCCGCGCCGTAATTGGCCTGGCCGAAATTGCCATAGAGGCCGGAGGACGAGGTGGTGAGCACGATGCGCCCGTAATTGCGCTCGCGCATGCCGTCCCACACCGCCTTGCAGCAGTAGAAGCTGCCGACGAGATGCACGGCCAGCACCTTCTCGAAATCGCTTGCCTCCATCTTGCCGAACGACTTGTCGCGCAGGATGCCGGCATTGGCGCAGAGCAGATCGACCGCGCCCCACTCCTTGGTCGCACGCTCGACCATGGCCTTGACCTGCTCGAAATTGGAGACGTCGGCGCCGTCGGCCATCGCCACGCCGCCGGCCTTTTTGATCTCCTCGACCACAGCCTGCGCCGGGGTCAGCGATCCGCCGCTGCCGTCGCGCGCGCCGCCGAAATCATTGACCACGACCTTGGCGCCGCGGCTCGCCAGGCCCAGCGCATGGGCGCGGCCCAGACCATTGCCTGCGCCGGTCACGATGGCGACGCGTCCGTCAAACCTGATTGTCATGTGTGTATTCCCGGATGGTTATTTGTATCCTCGTCATTGCCGGGCTTGACCCGGCAATCCGTCAAAAGGCTGAGGCTGTTTGATCAATGATGGATTGCCGGGTCAAGTGGCCAAAGACGCGTGTCGCGCTTTGGCCCGGCCATGACGGGTGGGGCTACTCGAAATAGATCAGCCCGATCCAGTCGGCGACCAGAGCGGGCTTGTCCTCGCCCTCGATCTCGACGGTGACGTTGGTGCGCGACTGCAGCTCCTTGTCCTTGCGCAGCCTCGCCTCGGCCAGCGTAAAGCGGCCGCGCACGCGCGCGCCCGACCTGACCGGCGAGATGAAGCGCAGCTTGTCGAAGCCGTAATTGACGCCCATCCTCGTGCCTTCGATCACCGGCATCACCTCATATGACATGATGCTCATCAAGGACATCGTGAGAAAGCCGTGGGCGACCGTGGTGCCGAACGGCGTGTCCTTTGCGCGCTCGGGGTCGACATGGATGAACTGGTGATCCTCGATCACGTCGGCATAGATGTTGATGCGGCTCTGATCGATCAGATGCCACGAGGACACGCCGATCTCGTGGCCGACCATGGCTTGATAGGCCGCCAGCGAAATCGGCGGCTTCTTCCAGACTTCGTTCATGTTGTCTTGCTGTCTCCCTCGTGGTCCGATCCGGCGGAGCGGACCTTCTGCAATTCCGGAAAATCCTCTTCACGGAATTCGACGCCGCGCAAGCCATCCGCGCGATTGTTATCATGTTCGAGGCGCCGCAGCTGCACGCGGCGGATCTTGCCGGAAATGGTCTTCGGCAGCTCCCTCACCAGCTCGATCCGCCGGATGCGCTTGAACGGCGCGAGATGCGTGTGCAGGTGTTTGAAGATCGACAGCGCCGTCTCGGCCGAGCTTTCCGTGCCCGCCGTCAGCAGCACATAGGCCTTCGGTATCGCGAGCCGGATCGGATCGGGCGACGGCACCACGGCCGCTTCCGCCACCGCCTCATGCTCCAGCAGCACGCTTTCCAGCTCGAACGGGCTGATGCGGTAGTCGGAGGATTTGAACACGTCGTCAGAGCGGCCGACAAAGGTGAGATAGCCGTCGTCGTCGACGAACACGACGTCGCCGGAGCGATAGATCGCGCCGTCCGCGCCCGACAGCCTGCCGTCCTCGCCTTGATAGCCCTGCATCAGGCCTGCGGGGCGGTCGGCGCCGAGCTTGAGCGTCACCTCGCCTTCTTTTGTGACATGGCCGTCCGCGTCGGTGATCTCGACGCGATAGCCGGGCAGCGGCCGGCCCATCGAGCCGATCTTGACCGTCTGGCCCGGCGAGTTGCCGACGATGGCTGCGGTCTCGGTCTGGCCGTAGCCGTCGCGGATGGTGAGGCCCCACGCGGCACGCACCTGATCGATGACTTCCGGATTGAGCGGCTCGCCGGCGCCGCAGGCTTCGCGCAGGTTCACCTTGAAGTCCGAGAGCCGCTCCTGGATGAACAGCCGCCACACCGTCGGCGGCGCGCACAGCGTGGTGACGCCGCAGCGGCCGATGGTCGACAGCAGCCCCTTGGCATCGAAGCGCGGCTGGTTGACCACGAACACGGTGGCGCCCGCATTCCAGGGCGAGAAGAAGCAGCTCCAGGCATGCTTGGCCCAGCCGGGCGAGGAGATGTTGAGATGGACGTCGCCGGGCTGCAGTCCGAGCCAATACATGGTCGAGAGGTGCCCGACCGGATAGGATCGCTGGCTGTGCCGCACCAGCTTCGGTTTGGCCGTGGTGCCCGAGGTGAAATAGAGCAGCATCGGATCGTCGGCCTGCGTCGGACCGTCGGGCGTAAAGGCTTCCGGAAAATCCGCGGCCTGCTCGAACGGCAGCCAACCCTGTTGTGCGCTCGAAGCACCGACCACGATGCGCACGAGACCGGCGCCGCCGAGATCGGCGAATTTGGCCACCTGGTCCTGCGTCGCGACCACCGCTCGCGCACGGCCGCGGTCGAGCCGGTCGCGCAGTTCGTCCGGCGTCAATAGCGTGGTGGCGGGGATCACGACGATTCCGAGCTTCATCGCGGCGAGCATGGTCTCCCACAGCGGCACGAGATTGCCGAGCAGCAGGAGCAGATGGTCGCCGCGCTTCAGCCCCTGCGCACGCAGGAAGTTCGCGACCTGGTTGGAGCGGCGCGACAGCGTCGCAAAGGACAGCCTGGTCTGCCGGTCGCTGCCGGCATCGACGATCCAGAGCGCGGTGCGGTCGCGGCTTTCAGGGCTTTGCGCGAGCTCCGCGTCGAACCAGTCCAGCGCCCAGTTGAACGGCACGGGGTCGGGCCAGCGGAAATTGCGGACCGCGGTCTCGTAGTCCGTGCGATGTTTCAGCAGAAAGGCACGCGCTTCCTGGAAGGTCGTCATCAGCTTTTCCCGGCGAGGCTCCTAACGTGCCGGATAATACCCGAAAAATCCACCCCGCCATTCCCCGACGCGTCGAAGGTCTGATAGATCTCCTGCGCATGCTTGCCGAGCGGGGTCACGGCGCCGGCGGCGTTGGCCGCGTCCTGCGCCAGGGTCAGGTCCTTGACCATCAGCGCCGCGGCAAAGCCGGGCTTGTAGTCGTTGTTGGCGGGCGAGGCCGGAACCGGGCCCGGCACCGGGCAATAGGAGGTCAAGGACCAGCACTGGCCCGAGGAGGTCGAGGCGACGTCGAACAGCGCCTGGTGCGACAGGCCAAGCTTTTCGCCGAGCGCAAAGGCCTCGCTGACGGCGATCATGGAAATGCCGAGGATCATGTTGTTGCAGATCTTGGCCGCCTGCCCTGCACCCGCGCCGCCGCAATGCACGAGCTTCTTGCCCATCTTCTCCAGCACGGGCCTTGCTGCCGCAAAGGCCTGCTCCGCGCCGCCGCACATGAAGGTGAGCGTTGCGGCCTTGGCGCCGCCGGTGCCGCCGGAGACCGGGGCATCGACCGAGAGCATGCCGTGCTCCGCGGCCAGCGCATGCGCCTGCTTGGCGCTGTCGACATCGATGGTCGAGCAATCGATGATCAGCGCGCCCTTGGTCATCGCGGGCAGCACGTCGGTCCAGACCGCCAGCACATGCTTGCCGGCGGGCAGCATGGTGACGACGACATCGGTGCCCTTCACGGCGGCGACCGAGCTCTCCGCAATCGCAGCGCCGTCAGCTTTGGCCTGATCGCGCGACGCCGCCACCAGATCGAAGGCGACGACCTTGTGGCCGGCCTTGACCAGATTGGCCGCCATCGGCCCGCCCATGTTGCCGAGGCCGATGAATGCGATGGTTGCCATGTTGTCCTCCCGTCGAAACTGCTTCTTGCTTGATCTGCTCTATTTGGCCTGGTCGAACACCAGTTCGTCCTTGCCGATCTCGGCAAAATACGGCGCGATCATCTCCGGCGTCACATCCTCGATTGCCGCCGGCGACCATTTCGGATTGCGGTCCTTGTCGATGACGGCGGCGCGCACGCCCTCGCGGAAATCATCGCTGCGGAACACTTCCAGCGCGGCCCGATATTCGCGCACCAGGCACGCCTCCAGTGAAGAGGCGCCGCGCGCGAGCCGCAACAGCTGCAACGTCACCACCATGCCACGCGGCGATTTTTCGCCCAGCGTCTTCAGCGTGGCCAGCGCCAGCTCCGAGTCGTCGCGCTTCAGTGCGGCGACGATGTCCTCCATGCGGTCGAAGCCGAACCATTGGTCGATCCGCGGCTCGAGCGCCGCGACCGGGCCTGCGGTCTCGCCGGTCGCAAAGCCGTTGATCAGCGCCTCGATCTCGGACGACGGCGTTCCCGGCGCAGCCCTGGTCAGCGCCTCGCGCAGCGCAGCGAGCTTGCCTGACGGCACGACCGAGTCGGCAAAGCCCGCATAGACCGCATCGGGCCCGTTCATGGTTTGCCCGGTCAGGCCAAAATAGGTGCCGATCTCGCCGGGCGCGTGCGACAACAGCCAGGTGCCGCCGACATCGGGGAAGAAACCGAGGCCGACTTCGGGCATCGCAAGCTTGGTGCGTTCGGTGACCACGCGGTGGCGGCTATGGGCGGACAGCCCGACGCCGCCGCCCATCACGATGCCGTCCATGAACGCGACATAGGGCTTTTTGAACGCGGCAATGCGGGCGTTGAGGATATATTCCTCGCGCCACAGGATCTTGCCGAGATCGCCATCGACCTTGGAGCTCTCGTAGAGCGCCCGGATGTCGCCGCCGGCGCAAAGGCCGCGCTCGCCGGCACCCTCGAGCAGGATCAGGGCGACCTCCGGATCGGCCTCGAAGCGGTCGAGCGCCTTGTCGATGTCGCGAAACATCTCCAATGTCACCGCATTGATGGCCTTGGGCCGGTTCAGCCGGATGATCCCGGCTGAGCCTTCCCTGCGCGCGATCAGATCGCCGTCGCTGTCCGCCGCCGCAGAAGCCGTCATCGCGCGCCCTCGATCATCTTGCGCGCCACGATCAGACGCATGATCTCGTTGGTGCCTTCGAGGATCTGGTGCACGCGCAGGTCGCGTACGATCTTCTCGATGCCATATTCGCTCAAGTATCCGTAGCCGCCATGCAGCTGCAGCGCCTGGTTGGCGACCTCGAAGCCGACATCGGTGCCGAAGCGCTTGGCCATCGCGCACAGCATGGTGGCATCGGGATCCTTGCGGTCGAGCGCCGCCGCCGCACGCCACAGGAACGTGCGCGCGGCCTCGAGCTCGGTTGCCATGTCGGCGATGCGAAACTGCAGCGCCTGGAATTCGTCGAGCCGCTTTCCGAACGCCTTGCGCTCCTTCATGTAGGCGAGCGCCTTGTCGAGCGCGGTCTGCGCGCCGCCGAGCGAACAGGCGGCGATGTTGAGGCGACCGCCGTCGAGCCCGGCCATCGCGATCTTGAAGCCGATGCCTTCGTCGCCAAGGCGATTGGCCACCGGCACCCGCGCATTCTCGAAGATCACCGCACGGGTCGGCTGCGCGTTCCAGCCCATCTTGCGCTCATTGGCGCCGAGCGAGACGCCGGGCGTATCGCCCTCGACAACCAGCGTCGAGAGGCCGCCGGGGCCGTCGGCGCCGGTGCGCACCATCACGACATAGAGGTCGCTGGCGCCCGCGCCGGAGATGAACTGCTTCTGCCCGTTGAGCACGTAATGGTCGCCGTCGCGGACCGCGCGGGTGCGCAGCGCCGCGGCGTCCGAGCCGGAGCCCGGCTCGGTCAGGCAATAGCTCGCCAAAAGCTCCATGGTGCAGAGCCTGGGCAGCCATGTCTTGCGCTGCGCCTCGTTGCCGAAGGCATCGATCATCCACGAGGCCATGTTGTGGATGGAGATGAAGGCCGACACGGTCGGGCACCCCGTCGCCAAAGCCTCGAAGATCAGCGCCGCGTCGAAGCGCGTCATGGCGGAGCCGCCGACATCGTCACGGATATAGATGCCGCCGATGCCGAGGCTGGCTGCCTCGCGCATCACCTCGACCGGGAAGTGCTTCGCCTCGTCCCAGCGCTGCGCATGCGGCGCGATCTTCTCCGCGGCGAAACTCCGCGCCATGTCGCGAACCGCGAGCTGGTCCTCGTTCAGAGCGAACTGCATCGGCGCTGCTCCCGACGAACGCCGGGCCCTACTTCATCGTCGGGATCGAGAACTCCGCGCCTTCCTTGACGCCCGAGGGCCAGCGCGAGGTCACCGTCTTGGTCTTGGTGTAGAAGCGGATCGAATCCGGGCCGTGCTGGTTGAGGTCGCCGAAGCCCGACTTCTTCCAGCCGCCGAAGGTGTAATAGGCGATCGGCACTGGGATCGGCACGTTGATGCCGACCATGCCGACATTGACCTTGGCGGCAAAATCGCGCGCGGCGTCGCCGTCGCGGGTGAAGATCGCGACACCATTGCCGTAGTCATGATCCGACGGCAGCGCCAGCGCCTCCTTGTAATCATGCGCGCGAACGACCGACAGCACCGGGCCGAAGATCTCCTCCTTGTAGATGCGCATGTCCTTGGTGACGTTGTCGAACAGGCAGCCGCCGAGATAGAAGCCGTTCTCGTAGCCCTGCATCTTGAAGCCGCGGCCGTCGACGGCGAGCGTCGCGCCCTCCTTGATGCCGATGTCGACATAGTTCTTGACGCGCTCGACCGCCTCGCGCGTCACCAGCGGGCCGTAATCGGCGCTGGGATCGATCGAGGTGCCGATCTTGAGCGATTCCACCCGCGGGATCAGCTTTTCCATCAGACGGTCGGCCGTGGTCTTGCCGACGGGCACGGCGACCGACACCGCCATGCAGCGCTCGCCGGCCGAGCCGTAGCCGGCGCCGATCAGGGCGTCCACCGCCTGGTCCATGTCGGCATCGGGCATCACGATGGCGTGGTTCTTGGCGCCGCCGAAGCACTGGCAGCGCTTGCCGGTCGCCGCCGAGCGCTCGTAGATATATTGCGCGATCGGCGAGGAGCCGACGAAGCCGATGGCCTTGATGTCGGGATCGTCGAGGATGGCGTCGACCGCTTCCTTGTCGCCGTTGACGACGTTGAGGATGCCCGGCGGCAGGCCGGCCTCGATCATCAGCTCGGCCAGCCGCATCGGCACGCCAGGATCGCGCTCGGACGGCTTCAGGATGAACGCATTGCCGCAGGCGATCGCGGGTGCGAATTTCCACATCGGGATCATCGCAGGGAAGTTGAAGGGCGTGATGCCGGCGACGACGCCGAGTGGCTGGCGGAGGGAATAGATGTCGATGCCGGGGCCGGCGCCTTCGGTATATTCGCCCTTCATCAGATGCGGGATGCCGATGGCGAACTCGACCACCTCGACCCCGCGCTGGATGTCGCCCTTGGCGTCCGGAATGGTCTTGCCGTGCTCGCGCGCCAGGAGCTCGGCGAGCTTGTCATAGTCGCGCTGCACCAATTCCAGGAACTTCATCATCACCCGCGCGCGGCGCTGCGGGTTGGTGTTGGCCCATTCCGGCTGCGCCGCCCGGGCGTTTTCCACGGCTGCGCGGACTTCTGCCTTGGACGCCAGCGCCACCTTGGCCTGGACGTCGCCGGTCATCGGCTCGAACACGTCCGCTGAGCGCCCCGAGGTGCCCTTGACCTCCTTGCCGCCGATGAAATGTCCGATTGCGCGCATGGTTTCCTCCGATAGGTCAGCCGGATCGCTTTGACAGAAGCCTTTTGACCTGCATTTTATAGGATTCAAGTCCGAGATATTGCACCTTAGATGTGCGGAAATGCTGGATCAAGGCGGCGCGATCGATTGGGATGACTTCCGCTTCGTGCTCGCCATCGTGCGCGGCGGGTCGGTCTCGGCTGCCGCGAGGCAACTCGGGGTCGATCATGCCACCGTGATCCGCCGGGTCGACCGGCTGGAGCTCAATCTGTCGGCCAAGCTGTTCGACCGCCGCAAGACCGGCTACCTCCTGACCGAGGCGGGCCAGCGCGTGGCCGACAGCGCCGAGGCCATGGAATCGACCATCGTCGCCAACCAGGAGGCGGTCGGCGGCTCGCGCGCCCATCTGACCGGCACGGTGCGGATCGGCGCGCCCGACGGCTTCGGCAGCCACTTCCTGGCGCCGCGGCTGCTGCGATTTGCCGAGCGGTACCCCGATCTCGACCTGCAGCTGGTCGCCACTGCCCGCCTGTTCAGCCTGTCCAAGCGCGAGGCCGACATTGCGATCAGCCTGACCATGCCGAAAGAGGGCCGGATCGTCGGGCGCAAGCTGCTCGACTACCGACTGGGATTGTACGCCACACGGGCCTATCTCGATCGTGCGCCCGGCATCGCGACGCGCGACGACCTGCCGTCGCATCGCTTCGTCGGCTATATCGAGGAGCTGCTGTTCACGCCGGAGCTCGATTATCTGCCGCAGGTCTCGCCGAAGATCACGGCGAGCTTCCGCAGTGCCAATCTGATCGCCCAGCTCAACGCCACCCTCGCCGGCTACGGCATCGCCGTGCTGCCGCATTTCATGGCGAGCGCCCATCCCGAGCTCTGTGCCGTGCTCGCCGACGAGATCTCGATCTCGCGCACCTTCTGGCTGTTGATGCACGCCGACAG
>DATGMN010000055.1:0-68117 GCA_035293585.1 Bradyrhizobium sp.
CCCGCGCATCATCACCGAGGAGACCAAGAAGGAGATGAAGAAGGTGCTGGCCGACATCCAGGGCGGCAAGTTCGCCCGCGACTGGATGCTGGAGAACAAGGTCAACCAGACCTCGTTCAAGGCCACCCGCGCCAAGCTCGCCGCCCATCCGATCGAGGAGGTCGGCGCCAAGCTCCGCGACATGATGCCGTGGATCAAGAAGGGCGCGCTGGTCGACAAGAGCAAGAACTAGGGCGAGATCCACCTTCTTGTTTGCGAGATCGCCCAACGGCGATCTCGATGATCAAGAAGGGCGCCTTGGGGACACGTCGAAGAACTGAGACGAAGCTTGCCGTCATTCCGGGGCGCGTCAGCGCGAACCCGGAATCTCGCGCCACAACATCCAGATTCCGGGTCTGCGCCTTCGGCGCATCCCGGAATGACGTGCGTGGTGCTCCCGCATTGCCGCATACGAAATGTTAAGTCCTGCGCGGCATGTTCGGGCGGGATTGCAGTGGGCGATAAGGACCTCATCCGCCGCTTCCAGCCGCTGCCACGCCGCTTCCGCCAGCTCATCCGAAGCTGCAGAAGCCGGGATGCAAGCATCCGGAGAGGCGCTCGCGCATCGAAACTCTATTCATATCAAGTGCAAAGACTCGGCTTTTCATCCTCTCTCTCATGTCTCGCCTGCTTTGCTTGAAGTGCGTGCACCACGACTTGAAGCGAGCTCATGCGCCGTCTCGGCCGGCCGCCGCTCGACTGCGAATACCTCGACCGGCGCCTTGCGGCCGCGCAGCTGCGTCGGGCCCAGCGCTTCGACGATGAGATCCGGCGCCGGATTCGACAGGCGCAACAGCTCGCCCGAGACCAGCAAGTCGCGATCCCCGTCCTTGCAAAGCCCTTGCAGCCGCGCGGCGACATTCATGGTGTCGCCGATATAGGCGACCTGGCGATGGGAATTGCCGCATTCGCTGATCACCACCGGACCCGCATGCATGCCGGCGCGGAAGTCCGGGACCAGGCCGAACTCGTTCCGGTACTGCTCGGCGCGGGCTGCGATCCGGTCCCGGATGGCGAAGAAGCAGTTCAGATAGCGGCTCTGCGGCTTGTTCCCCTTGAGCCGCCACGTGACGATGACCTCGTCTCCGACATAGGCGTGCACCTCGCCGCCATGGTCGGTGATCGCCGCGTCGATGTCATAGAAGAAGCGGGTGAGCAGATCCTGCAGCCGCACTTCGCCCATCTCTTCCGCAAGCGTGGTCGAGCCGGCCAGATCCAGGAACAGCAGCACACGGTCCTCCCGGACCGGCCGCCGGTAGCGGCCGATCAGGAAATTAAACAGCACCTTGCCGCCGATCAGCCGGGTCAGCTCGTAGGCGCCGACGATCACGAGTGACATGACGAAGGAGACGGCCATGATCCGAGGAAGGTCGTCCCTGAACCAGGCGCGCGGGAAGCGCTCGTCGTAGAGCACGAGCTGCAGGAGGGAGGCGACACCGGCCACAAGCACGGCCATCACCACCGACCGGAAGGCAAGCTCGAGCGCCAGCGGCCAGCGGGTCAGCCAGACGCTGGAGCGGGAGGTGAAATAGAGATGTGCGGCCCAGATGGTGAGGGTGAGGCCCGCGCCATGGATGCCGCTGCGGACGAACATGGCGACGCTCTGCACATCGCCCGTGTCGAAGACGGCGCGATAGGCGCTTCCGATGAGAAAGCCTGTCACGATTAGAACGATGGTGGAGGTCGTCGCTTGCCGCATCTCGCTTTCCCGGGCCCGAGCTCATGGATTGCGCCAGCCCCTTGCGGTACTACATCAACTTCGCACAGCAGGAATGGGAAGCAAGACATGCGTTCAGTCGTCGTCACCGGAGCATCCACGGGAATCGGATGGGCCAGCGTCAAGCTTTTGCTCGACAAAGGCTTTCGCGTGTTCGGCAGCGTCCGCAAACAGGCCGATGCGGAACGGCTCAAGGCCGAGTTCGGGAACAACTTCACGCCCCTGATATTCGACATCACCGACGAGGCCGCGGTGCTTGCGGGGGCACGCGAGGTGCGGGCGGCGCTCAACGGCGAGACGCTGGCTGGGCTCGTCAACAATGCCGGCATTGCGGTGGCCGGCCCCGTGCTCGGGCTGGCGGCGGACGAGTTCCGCCGTCAGATGGACGTCAATGTGATCGGGCCCATCATCGCGACCCAGGCTTTCGGCCCGCTGCTCGGCTCCGATCCGTCGATGAAGGGGCCGAAGGGGCGGATCGTGATGATCTCCTCGGTCGCGGGCAAGAACGGCAACCCGCTGACATCAGCCTATTCGGCCTCCAAGCATGCGCTCGAGGGCCTGTCCGAAAGCCTGCGCCGTGAATTGATGCTGTTCGGCATCGACGTCGTCATCGTGGCGCCGGGCCCGGTGAAGACGCCGATCTGGAGCAAGGCCGAGGAGGTCGACATCTCCGCCTACCAGAACTCGCCCTATTTCCCGGCATTGCAGAAGGTGCGCGCCTTCATGCTGAAGCTCGGTTCGATCGGCCTGCCGGCGGAGCGGATCGCCGAGACCGTCTACGAGGCGCTGACCAGCCCGCATCCCAAGGTGCGCTACCAGGTCACCCCGGATCCGATGCGCCACATCATGACCGCCTATCTGCCCAAGCGCATGGTCGACAGGATCATCGCCAAGCGGCTCGGGCTGATGCCGCAGAACTGAGGCTGATGCGGACGGTCAGCCCGCGCTGACCGTCTGCCTGTGCTTCGCAGCCGCCATTGCAATCAGCCGCAGCGCCAGCACCGCAAACAGCGGGATCAGGAACAGGCTGTAGAGCGGCATGGCCGGGATGCGCTTGCCGAAGGACACCATGAACTGCAGCAGCAGGTAGTAGCCGCCGACGCGATGCAGGAGCTGCCAGGCGTGCGGGCCGATCGCCGCCGCCGTGCGGTCGAACGAGGTCGCAGCCATGGCGATGATGACGGCATAGCCGATGCCGCCGAAGACATAGGAGGCGAGGTTGGTGGCGATGGCAAAGCCGGCCGGGTCCATCTTCGCAAAGGCGATGATCGCCAGGGCATGCAGCGCATGCGAGGCCGCAAAGGTCAGGCCGAGATAGCGGCGGTTGCGCTTCTGCCAGCGCGTGAAGGCATTGGGCACGAGCCGCGCCAGCGCCGAGGCCGAGAACGCCAGGCAGAACATCAACAGTGAGGTCCGCGCGGTGAAGCGGATCACCATCCGCACGCCGTCGACCTCGAACTGCCGCATCCCGGCAATCCAGACGCACAAGGCCGCGAGCACGATCGTGAGCAGGGCAAGCAGGCGAAAACCTTCGAACCAGGTCCGGCGTTGGGCTGACAGCATGGGGCTCCTCCAGGGGGTAATGTAATCACCAGTTACATGCAGGCGGCGCCCGCAGGTCAATGATGTAATCGACGTTTACATTCACGTTCGCTTGATGCTAGGGTTG
The DNA here is from genome assembly GCA_035293585.1 of Bradyrhizobium sp. Lineage (GTDB taxonomy): Bacteria > Pseudomonadota > Alphaproteobacteria > Rhizobiales > Xanthobacteraceae > Bradyrhizobium. The sequence continues at coordinate 3,426 of DATGMN010000055.1, forward strand.
CGCCCATGCCGCGATCCGCCCGCCCGAAACGTTCAGCCGCCCGCCCGGCGTCCGCGCCGAAGCCGTACCATCACGGCGACCTCAAGCGGGTGCTGGTCGATGCTGCGCTCGTGCTTGCGGCGGAGGGCGGGCCGGAGGAGGTCAGCGTGCGGGAGGCGGCGCGCCGCGCCGGCGTCTCGCCGGCGGCGCCGTTCCGGCATTTCGAAAGCCGCGAGGCGCTGATGTCGGCTGTCGCCGAGGAGGCGCAGCGGCGTTTCCGCGCCGAGATCGCGCGCGCCATGGAGGATGCGCCGGCCGACGATCCGCTGGCGCGCTTTCGCAAGCTCGGCCTCGCCTATCTGCGCTGGGCGATGCGCAACCCCGCGCATTTCGCTATCATCTCAAGCCGCGCCCATTTCGATCACGATGCTTCGGTCGAGGTCTCGCGCGACAATGCCGAGCTGATTGCGCTGGCCGGGGACCTGCTTGCGGAAGCCGCAGCCAAGGGCCAGCTGCGTCCGCTCGATCTGGTCACCGCCAGGATCGCCGCCCGCGCTCTGGTCTATGGCTTTGCGCGGATGCACATCGACGGCCACTTCCCGCGCTGGGGTGTCGCCGAAGCGGACGTCGAGCGCACCGCCGAGGCGGTGCTGGATCTGTTCGTCGGCGGCCTCGTCAGGGCATAGGCCGGCCGAAATCGCCGATATCCGCGAGGTTCCTCGCCACTGCCTTTGCGTGAGGCCGGCCGCACTGCTATCTCTCGCGGCAAGCCCTGCGGCGCCGGTGCAGGCAGGGCAGCATGATGAGGAGTTGCCCGATGGCCTCGAGTGTCAAACAGATGATGGACGCGGCGAATGCCGTGGTGCCGAAGATCACCCCGCAACAGGTTCAGGAGCTGATGGCCAAAGGCAATACCCTCATCGTCGACGTCCGTGACGGCACGGAGGTCGCGCAAAGCGGCAAGGTCAAGGGCGCCGTGCATGTCTCGCGCGGCATGCTGGAGTTTCGCGCCGACCCCGAGGCGCCCACCCATGACAAGAATTTCGCCAGGGACAAGACCGTCGTGCTCTATTGCGGCTCAGGCGGCCGCGCCGCTCTGGCCGGCAAGCTGCTCAAGGACATGGGCTACGACCAGGTCTACAACGCCGGCGGCTTCAAGGATTGGGTCGATGCCGGCGGGCCGGTGGAGAAGTGAGTTGAGCGAGTAGGGTCACGCGAACCCGCACTGTCTCGCCGCTGAAGCACCGGCGACGCGGATGGACTGTCACCCCATCCGCCACGACCATGCGTCGCATCGACGTCGCGGGCCACCTTCCAACTCCCGGAGAAGGTGGGAGTTTGCGGTTCGATCGATTGAACCGCGCTCGAGCAGGCGCGATTTGTCTCGCCTGGGTCGCAGCCGTCCGCCTACCACGTTCCTTGAACGTGCCGACATCGAGTGCGAACAGACGGCCCCCGAAGGCCGGCGCGCGCCGCTGCCGGCCTTCGCAGCCGCGGAGCATCACTGCAGGCTCCGCGTCCAATAGCCGGTGCCGAGCTTGCCTGTGATCACCGCAGTGGTGTCGCGCACTTCATACGAGCCGCCGTCGGCCCAGCCCGCAATGCCCCTGGTCGCGTGCAGCGTCCAGTGACCGTTCACGGCAGTCATTTTGCCCTCGTGGGGGCGTATCGCGCGTCCCCCTTCGGCATGGAAGTTGTAGGTGCCGTCGCCCAAAATGTTCCAGACCCAGCGCGACTGTCCGCGATCGCTCGGCACCATGATTTGCCAGGTCCCGACCAGCATGGGATCGATGGCCGGTGGCGGCGCCGATACCGATGGCGCAGCCGCGGCCGCCGGCGCGGCATTGGCCTGCTGCGCGCCCGCCTGCCCCTCTTGCGGCGGCTGGCCCGCAAGATAGATCGCCTTGCGCGAGAGCGAGCCGTAGACGAAGGGCTGCTGCTCGTTCGCGGTCGCCTCCATGACGTCGTCGCGCACGCTGCGAAACATGAAGGTGACCTCGACCCCCGGCGTCTCGATGTTGTGCAGCAGCGCCGTGGTGAACGGGCTGTTGCGCCCGTCGCCGTCGAGCGCGGTCGTGCCGTCGCGCGCGGCATAGGCGACCAGCACATTGCCGACCGGCTCGATCCGGCCGAGGCCGCCGCGATCTGCCGCCCGCAGCGAAAGCGAGCGCCGCATCTTGGCGGCAAACGGATTGTTGCGGCAGGCGTCGAGAATGACGAGCCCGAGGCTCCTGGTATTCGACACCTGCAGCATCACGCTGCCGAGGCCGATGGCCTCGTTCGCAGCATCGGTGTCCTTCTGCAATTCCGCGTCGACCGGGATCAGCCAGTTCTCGCCATTGATCTCCATGCCGTGCCCGGCGAAGAACACCGCCGCCATGTCGGCGTCCGCCGCGTCGCGCCCGAGCGCGATCAGGCCGCGACGCATCTCCTCGAAGGAGGCATTGGTGAGGAGCGTCACCGCAAAGCCGAGCCGCCTGAGAACGGCGGCGATGTCGGCGGCGTCGTTGGCCGGATTGGGCAGCGCCGGCACAGTCTTGTAGGCACCGTTGCCGATCACCAGCGCCACGCGCCTGCCGTCGGCCGATGCCGGCACGGCCGCGAGGCCCGTCAGCGCGGCGCTGACGCTCAATCCCAGGATAAATCCGCGTCGGTTCATGTTGTCCCTGCGATCGGATTTGAGGCGTCCTTCCTGATGCGCCGATCGATCAATCCTCTGGTTTCGGATGGCGCCGATAGTAAGCCAGCTGGATCAATCCCGCAGCAAGGCAAAAAATGCCCAGTCCGACGCAAAGCGCATAGAGTCCAAACTCGATGATGAACGCGACCGGCGATCTGTCGAAGGTTGCGAATACGCCGAAGTCCGCCCTCAACGTAATCCAGAGCTCACCCGTGAGATACCAATGATAGATCGGCTGTCCAAATACGTCGACAAGGAGCGCACCCCAGCCTGCAACGACCAGGTTGCCGATAATCACGAATAGTCGGGGTCTCATCTGCGGGTGGTCCGGGGCTTGGCTGGGTCAATCTCAGCGTTAAGCCTTCTGGCACTCGCTCGTTGCGGCGGTCTAATGCATGACGCGCATCCTCCCTTAGAGCGCCTCGGGTTGATAATGTGTGACAATTCGCCATCGAAGGAAGACTTGGCTAACCGTCCGTTAGCGTCGCGTGCCGGGGCTCAATGAACGAGGCGCGCAGCGAGGAGGATGCCCCACAGGATCAGCACGGCTCCGGCGCCGCGGTTGAGGTGCCAGCTCGCCGGGGCGATCTTCTCGCCAAGCATGAACAATGAAAGCACGCCCATCCACAACAGGTTCATGGCGCCGAACACGAACATCAGCCCCATCAGGGCCCAGCAACAGCCGACGCAATAGCTGCCGTGCTCCAGTCCGAGCACGAAGGCGGCGAGGTCGCCGTCGCGCCATCTGGCAAGAAAGAACGGGAAGGGCGACCGGCATTGCGCCAGGCACGCATCCTTGAAGGAGGTGAACTGGAACGTGCCGGCCAGCAGCAGAAGCGCGATGCTCAGTACAAGGCTGGTGCTTTGCGTAGCAGGAGCAAGGAGAGACGCGCGGGACAGTACCACCTGGCCCGCTGCCGCAAACACGGCATAGGCGGTCCATACGGCGACATAGCCCAAGACGAACAGGGACGTCGCCGGCGCCGAGCCGATCGCCGACCTGCGCCTGCGCGCAAGGCTGCCGAAGACGTCGATCGACTGGGCCGCCGTGGGCAGCATCATCGCCACCATCATGACGGTCCATATCAGGAAAGCGGTGGCAAACTGCTCCAGTGGCGTGCCCGCCATTCCCGGCGTCGCCGTGCAAATGATGCCCCCTTCGTCGCGCGACATCGTCATGCGCGCCAGATAGAGCCAGCTCAGCGCGACGACCGCAATGAGGCCGCCCATTGCGAGCACGCGGTCGCGCCCCCACGCGGCCATGTTCAGGCGTTGCTATAGGAGAATGTCGACAGGTAGCCGTTGCGGCCGGATAGCTTCCAATCGTATCCGTAATCCGACAATTGGAAATGCCTGGAGCGCGCGACGGTCGCGGGCACGCCGGGGGCCACGCAAAGCGGGTGATTTTCAATCGTGATCGGCTTGCCGTCCTGGCCTTCCAGCGTCTCGAGCTCGGCGTCGACGATGCCGGGAATCTTCAGGGTCGTGTTTCTGCCGATACCTTCGTACCGCATCGGGACGGTCTTGGTGCCCAGGAACTCGCCGACAAAGGACGCCAGCACGGCAGGGTGACCGCCGGCCTCGCCGGAAAAGATTTTCAGCAGTGCGCGCTTTTGGGCCTCGCTCGCGGCCTGGTCGATATAGGCCGCCACCTTCCATTTGCCGTCAGCCATGTTGCCGGTCGTGTCCACCAGCAGGACGACGTTCAGGCCATCGAGCGCGAGGCCGCCAAACGCGCCGTGATTGATGTGCCACGCCACGATCGCGTTGCAAAAGCCCTCGCTCGGCTCGCTTCCGAACGCACAGGGACAGGCGACCTTGCAATTGCAGGTCTCGAAATAGGTGCCGGTGAGCGTCCATTGCGTCATAACACCCTCCGTGTTGTCATAGGGCTAGCCGCGGCTGCAGCGGAGCTTCGCAGGAAAAACGACCGGTCGATCTTTCAGGGAAGCTCGATCAGTCTCCGCAGCATACAAGGACGCGTCAACGGCATTTCTCCCGGAGATCGCTAGGCGATTTTCCCGGAGAAGATTGGGCTGTGTGACGATGGGCTGGCCGGACGTATCGCGCGTTGGCGCGCGCAAATCCCGCCGACTAAAGTCTAAAAACTAAAGTCGAAAAACCAAAGTCTGATCGCAAAACGCCGGACATTACTCACTTGTAATTGGCGCGCCAAAATTTTTCACAAGTTTGGCAGGATGGTCGCGATCTCCCTCGCGCTTGCTGCCACGGCGGTGGCGGCGCGGCACACACCATTCGACTTGCACATTTGCAGGAGTGTTGTCATGCGAGCGTCTGCTCTCGCCCCTGTTGCTCTCGTCATTTCCACCTTGTTGATCGCGCCTGCCGCGCAGGCCGCCGACGAGCACGATTCCAATATCAAGGGTCTCTATCTGATGACCGACTATCCCGCGGTCACGATGCGGCCGGGGACGACCTCGACCATCCCGCTGCGGCTGCAGAATTACGGCCTTGCGCCGGATCGCTATCAGCTCTCGGTCACGGGCGTGCCGAGCGGCTGGACGGCCACCATCCTCGGCGGCGGCCAGCCGGTCGCGGCCGCGATGCCCGCACCGGACAAGGATGTCCCGCTGCAGCTGCGCCTCGACGTGCCCGCCAACAGCAAGCTCGACGGGCAGACGCAGACGCTGACGGTGAAGGCCGAAGGGCAAGGACAAGGGCAAACCGGCCAGGCGAGCCTGCCGATCCAGGTGGCGCTCGCCAAGGAGCTGCCGGCCAAGCTCTCGGTGAAGGCGCAGCTGCCGTCGCTCCGCGGCAGCCCGAAATCGAATTTCGAATATACGCTGTCTATCAAGAACGACTCCGGCCGCGACGTCACCGCAAGCTTCGAGGCGCAGGCGCCGGAGAATTTCGAGACCTCGTTCACCGAAGCCTATGGCACGCAGGAGCTGTCGTCGATTCCGATACCGGCGGGGCAATCCAAGGACATCAAGCTGAAGGTGCGGCCGCCGAGCACGATCGATGCCGGCCATTTCCCGGTCAGCGTCACCGTGAAGGCGGAGGATGCCACCGCGAAGACCGATCTCGCGCTCGAAGTCGTCGGACAGCCGCAGCTGCAGGTCGCCGGACGTGACGGGCTGTTGAGCGCGCGCGCGGTCGCCGCCAGGCAGACCTCGATTCCCGTCGTCGTGACCAATACCGGCAGCGCGCCGGCCGAGAACGTCAAGCTGTCGGCGAGCTCGCCGAGCGGCTGGAAGGTGACGTTCAATCCCGAGACCATCGATCGCCTGGTGCCCGGCAAGGATACCGAGGTGCAGGCGCTGGTGACGCCGTCGGACAAGTCGCTGGCCGGCGATTACATGGTCTCGGTCAATGCCAATTCGCGCGGCGAAAGCGCTTCCAGCCAGTTCCGCATCACCGTCAACACCTCCACGGTGTGGGGCATGGTGGGCGCCGGCGTGATCGGCGTGGCGCTGCTTTTGATGCTGGGTGCTGTCGCGAGGTTCGGACGCCGATGAGCAGCAATCAAACCAACGAAGCTCCGCTTGCTCCTGATAACACCGTCATCGTCGCGGAGTCCCTGAGCAAGCGCTACGGCAGCGCCAGCGCCGTCGACAATATCAGCTTCAACATTAGAAAGGGCGAGGTGTTCGGCCTGCTCGGTCCGAACGGGGCCGGCAAGACCACCACCATCCTGATGATGCTCGGGCTCACCGAAATATCGGCAGGGAGCGTCAGCGTGCTCGGCTACGATCCGGCGCGCCAGCCGCTGCAGGTGAAGCGGCGCGTCGGCTATCTGCCTGACTCCGTCGGCTTCTACGACGGGCTCACCGCGGTCGAGAACCTCGCCTACACCGCCAAGCTGATGGGGCTGCCCTTCAAGGAGCGCACGCAGCGCATTGCCGATGCGCTCAAGCGCGTGCGCCTGGACGATGTCGCGCACAAGCGCGTCGCGACCTTCTCGCGGGGCATGCGCCAGCGGCTGGGGCTCGCCGAGATCATCGTCAAGAAGGCCGAGATCGCCATTCTCGACGAGCCGACGTCGGGCCTCGATCCGCAGGCGACGCTGGAGTTTCTCGACCTGATCCGCGAGCTCAAGGCCGAAGGCGTCACGGTGCTGTTGTCCTCGCATCTGCTCGACCAGGTGCAGCGCATCTGCGATCGCGTCGCGCTGTTCCAGTCCGGCAAGATCGTGCTGATGGGCTCGGTCGCCGAGCTCTCGGTGCAGGTGTTAGGGGCGGGCTTCGTGGTCGAGGTCGAGGCCGAAGGCGCCGGCATCGCGCGGCGGCTTGCGACCATCCCCGGCGTCTCCAATGTCGAGACGCTGTCGAAAGATCGCTTCCGCATGACGGCGGAGCGCGACGTTCGCCCCGATGCCGCGCGCGCGGTGGTCGCGGTCGACGGCGCCTTGCGGCGGCTCTCGGTCGACGAGCCGAGTCTGGAGGCGATCTATGCCCGTTATTTCCAGGGCAAGGCTCCGGGAGACGTGCGTCATGCGGCGTGAGGGTTCACCGTTCCAGGGCCTTGGCGCGGTGTTCGCCAAGGAATTGACCGACAACATCTCCAGCGTGCGCATGCTTGTGCTCGAATTGCTGATCGTGCTGACGGCGCTCGCCGCGCTCTATGGCGCGATCGACAATCTGCGTCAGAACACCGCGGAGGATCCGTTCCTGCTGCTGCGCCTGTTCACGCTGTCGAGCGCGCCGCTGCCGTCCTTTGTCGCCATCCTCGGCTTCCTGATTCCGCTGATGGCGATCGGGCTCGGCTTCGACTCCGTCAACAGCGAGTTCAACCGGCGCACGCTGTCGCGGCTGCTCGCGCAGCCGATCTACCGCGACGCGCTCCTGATGGGGAAATTCCTCGCAGGCCTCGCGACGCTGGCCGTCAACCTCACCGCGCTGTGGCTGATGGTGATCGGGCTCGGGCTGATCTTCCTCGGCGTGCCGCCGGGAACGGAGGAGATCGGCCGCTCGCTGGTGTTCCTGGTGATCGCGATCTTCTATGCCGGCGTCTGGCTCTCGCTCTCCATGCTGCTGTCGATCGTGTTCCGCTCGCCGGCGACCGCTGCGCTGGTTGCGCTCGGCATCTGGCTGTTCCTTGCCGTGCTGTGGCCGATGCTGGCGCCGGCCTTTGCGCAGGTGATCGCGCCGCCCGATCCGCGCTATGCCGCGCTTGGGCTCGAGACGCCCGACACCGGCCTGTGGTCGCAGTTCCTGCTGCGCTTCTCGCCGAACGACCTGTTCGGCGAGGCGATGCTGGCGATCCTGTCGCCGACCACCCGCACGCTGGGCGCGGTGTTCCTCGATCAGCTGCGCGGCGCGGTGATGGGCGCACCGCTGCCGCTCGGCGAAAGCATCATGATCGCCTGGCCGCAGACCGTCGGCCTGATCGCGGCGACCATCGCGCTGTTCGTCGCCGGCTATATCCTATTCCAACGGCAGGAGGTGAGGGCTTAGGCAGTCTGCGTCCCCCAGGCTCTGCCAGCGTCCTCCGATTTTCTGCCAGAGCCAGCGCGCAACCGATGCGGGCGAGGAGCCCGCGTCGTTGCCGCTGGCTCGCAAATTGGCCGCGCGCATGTCGGCGATTTCGATGCGGCCGAGCAGCGGCGTCAGCCGTTCTCGCCGAGGCGTGCGCAAAAGGTCCCGCGGGGGACGCTGCTTCGGCGTTCTGTCGGCATTGCATCGGAAGGGCGGACGCCAGGCGTGCGTGCCGCCGTGGCCGCTATGCGCCATTAGCGGCAATCGACGAGCGAGATCACCCTACGCTCGGCAACCGGCTCTCTAATCTCGGTGGCAAAAGGCGGTGTGGGTACCCTTGTAATAGGTTGCGCTCCAGCCATCCCTGACGGCGTGCCGTCCGTCGAAATGCCAGCCTAGCTCAACGTGATCTCGACTTCTGAACACCTTGTGATTGCAAAAACAGGAAACACCGGGAGGAGTGGACAGCGTGCAAGTCCCCATGTTCGCCCCCATTGCCTGGACTTGAATGAGGGAAGGCTCATCGATCTCGCCGCTGTAGACACCTTCGCTGAGAGCATCCTCATCCATCTCCCGAGTGTAGACGCGGTCATCGAGATAGGCCGGGTCAAGCCGAACAGCGTCCGCGAACGAAGCCCAACCGGCAAACAGAAAAAATAGAGGAAGAATTGCTTTCATATATCTTCCTTTGATCAAAGGCGTTTAAACGACTCTCAGCATGCATAGGTTGTGCCTCCGTGAATATGGTGAAAATGGGCGGCCACCGCATTTTTTCGAAGAGATGAGCTGCGTTTGTCGGCGGTCGGCTCGGCTTCGGGGCTCACCAAATGCCGCTCTATCGACGTGTACTCGATCCGGGTTTTAAACGTGCTGTTGATCAACTCTTAATCCGATGCGACTTCCAGTTTGGGTCAAAATCGGTAAAGCTCACCGTGAGCAAATCCAGTCCGCTTTAGTCCATCAACCGGACCTGATGGGGACCTTACGGCGTGTCGCTGATGGGCCATCAGGCGATATCGTGGGCTTGGCCTAATATGATGGACGCGATACTGACGCGGCCTAAAGGGCTGGAGCCGATCCGATGGCATACTGGGTAAAGCGCATTGGTCTAAAGACCGGCGAAGTGGTGACCGAACGCGAACTTCGGAAGGACGAAAATTTATTCCAAGGTCCTCCGCGGGTAGTGGGGCGACGTATTGAGGGTTGCTTGCCGCGGCCGTACATTCGACGCGAGAGTTTTATGGGGGAACTGGCCGGGTCGAAATGAAGGACGGTCGCTGGACGTGGTTGTTCCTCTCAGGGTCGAAGAAATCTAATCAGGACACCCTCAAACAGAGCTCGACGCCATTCCCTCTTTGCAAAGATAGCGCACTGAATATCAATCGCCGAAATGCGTTCCGGGTCACAGCCGGAAGAACTCCGGTAGAACATATCGAGTCCTCTCTCCCGAGAGCGGAAATCCAGCGGATATAACCGGTCAGCAGTTCGGGCCATTAACGTGCATGGCTGGTCCGGGCTATCCAGGTCGACTTACGCGGAGGATCGGCGCGCGTGATAGCTAACGGCGGATGCTCGGGCCGCGGTTATCCGGTCCTCGTCCTAGGGGCCTCCGATTTTCTGCCAGAGCCAGCGCGCAACGATGCGGGCGAGGAGCCCGCATCGTTGCCGCTGGCTCGCAAATTTGCTGCGAATGTCGGCGATGTCGAGGCGGCCGAGCAGCGGCGTGAGCCGTTCTCGCCGAGGCGGGCGCAAACGGTTCCACGTGGACGCTGGTTCGGCCTTGTGTCGGCATTGCATCGAAGGCGGACGTCAGGCATGCGTGTCGCGGTGGCCGCCATAGGCTAGAAGCGGTCATTTCTCAGCAGTTCACTTAACTAAGCGGTGGCATCCGATGACGGTGAAGCGGGGGGCGCGACCGTCTGACTCATTGCGGACGTAAAAAAAAGCCGGCCGCAGGGGCCGGGCTGAACCAAAGTCTGTTGCGCGAGGGGAAACCTGTGGTGGCTAGACCACCTCGGCGGGCGGTTCTCAATCGCACAAAATTCAGGCCTACCGCAAAATCGGTGACAGGGGCGACAACACCGCGGTTCGTCTGTCAGCCCCCGGGGCCGTCCGTCATGATGTAGCCCATAAGGTCGCCCACGTTGTGCTCCAAATCCCGGATGATGTTTTTTACGACATCTCCGATCGAGATCACGCCTACGACCTTGCCCGCATCCAGCACTGGCAGATGGCGAAAACCGCGCTCAGCCATCATTGCCATGCAGTCTTTCAGCCGATCGTCCGGCTTGACCGTCACCGGGTTGCCCGTCATCACCTGGCTCACCGGCGTCTGCTTCGCATCGAGCCCGGGCAGCAGCACTTTGATCGCGCAGTCACCCTGAGTCACGATACCGACCAGCACGTCGTCGTCGATGACCAGCACCGACCGGACCCGGTGTTCGCGCATCTGGCGCAAGGCTTCGACGACCATGTCGCCGGAACGAACATGGATCAGGGCGCCACTCTTCTGGGCGAGAGCGCCTTTTACTGTGCTCATCGATCTCCTCCCGTGGGCCTTGTCCTGCCCAGCCCTGCTGGCCGGCATTGAAGGTTAGTCGATATGTCTTGCTTTGTCAGCACCGTTGCCGATGTCGCCGGCGAAGCCTGCCGCCGATTCCAACAGCGGGATCGTCACCGACAGCCCACCAACGACTTGAAGGATTGGAAAGGGACCTATCATCACGACCAGCATCTTAGCTTCGCGCTTGTAACGTGAACCGGCCGCCCATGTCTCAAATGGGTCACACCCGGAAGAACTCCGGTTGAGCCCCCAAGAGCGGAAATCCTGCGGATATACCCGGTCAGCAGTTTTGGCCATTAACGGACATGGCTAGTCCGGGCTATCCAGGTCCGCTTTACCCAGAGGATCGGCACGCGTGACGACTAACGGCGGATGCCCAGGCCGCGCCGCCCGTGCCCGATCTCCGTCCTAGCGTCCCCCGATTTTCTGCCAGAGCCAGCGCGCAACCGATGTGGGCGAGGAGTCCGCATCGTTGCCGCTGGCTCGCAAATTGGCCGCGCGCATGTCGGCGATGTCGATGCGGCCGAGCAGCGGGGCGAGAGCCGCCTTCAGCTTCTCGTCCTGTGCGCGCTTCGGCGCCAGCAGCAGCAGCGCGTCATAGGGCGGGATCGCGCCCTTGGGATCGTCGAGCACGACGAGGTCGTATTTGGCGATCAGCCCGTCGCTGGTGTAGCCCGCGATCACGTCGACATCGCCCGCGGCCACCGCCGCATACATGAAATCCGGCTGCATCTGCCGCTGGGTGCGGAAGGCGAGGCCATAGGCCTTGCGCAGCGCCGCCCATTCGGGCCGCGAGAAGAACTCGTAGTCGCCCGCGATCGTCAGCGTCGGCGCATGGGCCGCGAGATCGGCGATGGAATGAATGCCGAGCGCATCGGCGCGCTGTTTCGGCATCACCAGGGCATAGGCATTCTCGAAGCCGAGGGTGCCGAACAGGGTGATGTTCTGCGTGGCCAGCCGTGTCTTCAGATCGGCCAGCAGCTCGGCACGCGGCTTGACGCCGCTCTGGTGAAACTGGTTGAGCCACAGCGTGCCGGAGTAATCGACATAGACGTCGATATCGTCTGCCGCGAGCGCCTCATAGATCACGCTGGAGCCGAGGCCGGCACGCGTGGTCGCCTGCAGGCCCGCGGCCTCGAGCCGCTCGCTGATCAGCGCGGCCAGCACATATTGCTCGGCGAAGGTCTTGGCGCCGACGACGTAGCTCGAGGCGTTGCGGGCGATTGCCGGCATCAGCGCCGCCGCGACGAGCGCGGCGATGCCGGCGCCGCCGAGTGCGGTGCGCAGCCGTCTGCGCGAGGCGAGGCCATTTTCGAGCAGCGCCAGCAGCTGGTCGACGATCAGCGCGAGCGCGGCCGCGGCAAAGCAGCCGAACAGCACGAACACCCAGTTCTGGGTCTGCAGCCCCGCAAAGATGTAATTGCCGAGCGAGGTCTGCCCGATCGGCGTCGACAGCGTCGCCGTGCCGATCACCCACACCGAGGCGGTGCGGATGCCGGCCATGATCACCGGCAGCGCCAGCGGCAATTCCACCGTGAACAGCGACTGCCGCTCCGTCATGCCGACGCCCTGGGCCGCCTCGCGCAGCGCGGGATCGATGCCGTTCAGCCCGGTGATGGTGTTGCGCAGCACCGGCAGCATGGAATAGAGCGCGAGCGCCAACATCGCCGGCAGGAAGCCGAAGGCGGAAAAGTCGAAGCCGAACCAGTCAAGCGTCAGCGACGCCAGCGCCAGCAGCAGCGGATAGAACAAGGCGAGCAGTGCAAGCCCGGGCACCGTCTGGACGATGCTCGCGACCGCAAGCAGCGCGCCGCGCAGCACCGGTCGGTTGCGGGCGAGAAGCGCCAGCGGCAGGCTGACCGCGAGCCCGAGCGCGAGGGCGGCGAGGCTGACGCGCAGATGGTTGCCGAGATAATCGGGCAGGTGCCCGGCGGCTTCGGCAAGCCGCGGATCGGAGAGCAGGCTCATCGCGCCGTTGCTCCCGGCAGCAGCGCATTCAGCCGCTCGGCCTGCCGCCGCGGCGTGCGCATGAGCTCCATGACGTAAGGCTCGCGGCTTGCCGACAGCTCCGCAGGCGTACCCAGCGCCAGCAGCCGGCCTGCACACATCACCGCGATGCGGTCGGCGAGCAGGAGCGCCTCGGTCATGTCGTGGGTGATCATGACCGTGGTCAGTCCGAGCTTGTGATGCAGCGCGCGATAGTCCTCGGCCAGCCCATCGCGGGTCAGCGGATCGAGCGCGCCGAACGGCTCGTCCATCAGCACGATGCGTGGACGCGCCGCGAGCGCCCGCGCCACGCCGATGCGCTGGCGCTGGCCGCCGGAGAGCTCGTGCGGCAGGCGGTCGCGGTAGGCGCCATCATCCAGCCGCACCAGGGCCAGCAGCTCGTCGACGCGCGCCGTGATCTCGCTGGCTGGCGTGCCGAGCAGCTTGGGCGTGATGCCGATATTGCTGCCGACACTCATATGCGGAAACAGCCCGCCGCTCTGGAACACATAGCCGATGCGGCGGCGCAGGCTGACCGGATCGACGGCGCGCACGTCTTCGCCTTCGATCGTGACCGTGCCCCGGTCGGCATCGATCAGCCGGTTGGCGAGCCGCAGCAGCGTGGTCTTGCCCGAGCCGGAGCTGCCGACCACGGCCATGAATTCGCCCGTCCCGACATCGAGCGAGACGTCGTCGACGGCCGTCACCGTCCCGACGCCGAAGCGCTTGCTGACGAAGCGCTTGCTGACTTGGGCATAACTGATCACCGCTGCGGTCATTCGGGCTCGGGGCTTGTCCAGGGTTGGAGGGGGACGGGGACCGGCCCTTGCTAGCATGCCGCGCCGCTTGATTGAACTTGTCCGAAACAGACGCTAAGGCATCTTCCTGACTTGGGAGGCTTATGGTGAACGAGACAACGCCGACGGCGGTGGCGCTGGATGACGCCACGGTGGCTTTCCGTCTGGGTGACGGCCGCGTCTACACCGCCGTGGAAAAGGCCGATCTTGCGGTCGCGCCCGGCGAGTTCGTGGCCATCGTCGGCCCCACCGGCTGCGGCAAGTCGACCCTGCTCAACGTCGCCGCGGGCCTGCTCAAGCCGGCCTCGGGCGGCGTGCGGATTTTCGACCGCCCGCTCAACGGCCTCAACCGCGACGCCGGCTATCTGTTCCAGGCCGATGCGCTCTTCCCCTGGAAGACCGCGCTCGACAATGTCGCGATCGGGCTCGAGATCGCGGGTACACCGCGCGAGCAGGCGCTGGAGCGCGCCCATCAATGGCTGGCGTCGGTGGGGCTCGCCCATTTCGGCAATCGCTATCCGCACATGCTGTCCGGCGGCCAGCGCAAGCGCGTCGGGCTGGCGCAGGTGCTGATCCGCAACCCGAAAATTCTGCTGATGGACGAGCCGTTCGGCCCGCTCGATGCGCAGACGCGCCAGGTGATGGGCAATCTCCTGCTCGAACTGTGGAACGCCGACCGCAAGGCGGTGCTGTTCGTCACCCACGACCTCGAGGAGGCGATCGCGCTCGCCGACCGCGTGGTGATCATGTCGGCCGGCCCTAGCGCGCGCATCATCGGGGACTGGAAGGTCGCGCTGGCCCGCCCGCGCGATATTTTCGAGACACGGCTGAAGCCGGAGTTTCACGACCTCCACAAGGAGATCTGGAGCGTGCTCAAGGGCGAGGTGATGAAGACCTATGCGCAATCCGCGCAGGCCGAGGCGGTGTGATGTCGAAACTGTCGCTGTTCGCGCTGCAAATGCTGGTCGCCGTGGTGGTGCTGGCGCTGTGGCAGCTGTTTGCCACCGTGCCGGTGTTCGGGAAAATCATTCTGCCGCCGTTCTTCTTCTCCAACCCGGTCGACGTGTTCGCGCAGATCGCAAGCTGGTTTGCGAGCGGGGTGATCTGGAAGCACCTGGCGATCACGCTGTGGGAATCGATCCTGGCCTTCGTGATCGGTTCCGCCGCCGGCGTCGCGGTCGGCTTCTGGTTCGCGCGCCAGCCGATCATCGCCGCCGTGTTCGACCCCTATGTCAAGATGGTCAACGCGCTGCCGCGGGTGGTGCTGGCGCCGATCTTCACACTGTGGCTGGGCTTGGGCATCTGGTCCAAGGTCGCGCTCGGGGTGACGCTGGTCTTCTTCATCGTCTTCTTCAACGTCTATCAGGGCGTCAAGGAGGTCAGCCACACCGTGCTCAACAATGGCCGCATGCTCGGCATGAGCGAGCGGCAGTTGATGCGGCATGTCTATTGGCCCTCGGCGCTGTCCTGGATGTTCTCCTCGCTGCACACCTCCGTCGGCTTTGCCGTGGTCGGCGCCGTCGTCGGCGAATATCTCGGCTCGGCCGCCGGGCTCGGCTATCTGATCCAGCAGGCCGAAGGCGTGTTCGACGTCGCCGGCGTGTTTGCCGGCATGTTCGTGCTGTCGGCCTTCGTCATCCTGATCGACATGGGCGTGACGCTGGTGGAGCGCAGGCTCCTGGTCTGGCGCCCTGCGCCCGCGGACGGGCGGGGGTAGGGGGCGTTGTTTGGCACCGTCATTCCGGGGCGATGCGTAGCATCGAACCCGGAATCTCGAGATTCCGGGCTCGGTCCTTCGGACCGCCCCGGAATGACGGAGTGAAGAATCGACGACGGAGAGAGCACGACGGAAGGCGCCCTTTGCAAGCCCCATTCACTGCTCTATCTTCCGCGCCAGCCCGAATGGAGGAAACAATGACAAACATCTTCGGCCGCATCGCCGCCGCGCTGGTCGCGCTGGTACTGGCGGCGCCGCTGGCAGCCAGCGAAACCAAGATCACCATCGCCGTCGGCGGCGGCGCGTGCCTGTGCTATCTGCCGACCGTGCTCGCAAAACAGCTCGGCGAGTACGACAAGGCCGGGCTCGATGTCGATCTGGTCGACCTCAAGGGCGGCTCGGATGCGCTCAAGGCCGTGCTCGGCGGCAGCGCCGATGTCGTCTCCGGATATTTCGATCATTGCGTCAACCTCGCCGCCAAGAAGCAGGAGCTGAAGGCCTTCGTGGTCTATGACCGCTATCCGGGCCTGGTGCTGGTGGTCTCGCCGTCGCATGCGAAGGAGATCAGCTCGGTCAAGGATCTCGCCGGCAAGAAGGTCGGCGTCAGCGCGCCGGGCTCCTCGACCGACTTCTTCCTGAAATACCTGCTGAAGAAGAACGGGCTTGATCCGACCAGCGCCGCCGTGATCGGCGTCGGCCTCGGGGCCACGGCCGTTGCCGCCATGGAGCAGGGCCAGATCGATGCGGCGGTCATGCTCGATCCCTCCGTCACCGTTCTGCAGGGCGCGCATCCCGATCTCAAGATCCTCGCCGACACCCGCACGCAAAAGGATACGCTTGCGACCTTCGGCGGCGAATATCCCGGCGGCGCGCTCTACGCCACCGCAAGCTGGGTCGCTTCGCATGAGAAGGAGACGCAGGCGCTGACCAATGCGATGCTCGCGACGCTGGCCTGGATCCATTCGCATACGCCCGAGGACATCATGGCGAAGATGCCCGAGGAGATGGTCGGCAAGGACAAGGCGCTGTATCTCGCCGCGCTGAAGAACACCATCCCGATGTATTCGGAGACGGGCAGGATGGATCCGAAGGGTGCGGACGCCGTGCTCGCCGTGTTCAGCGAGAGCTCGCCGGAGGTGGCGAAAGCCAATATCGACGTCAGCAAGACCTTCACCAACTCTTTCGTCGAGCAGGCCAAGAAGACGACGGGACTGAACGCGAAGTAGCATGACGCCACCGCGCATTCACCGCGTCGAGACGCTGGACTTGACCGTCACGCCCTTCGCCTGGCCGTTCGAGCAGGCGCGCGCTGAGGAGATCGCGGCGTATTTTGCCGGGAAGCAGCGCGAGAAGCCGAAGCTGTGGAACGGCCGCGTCCTGCTCGGCCGCAGCCCCTCGTTCGAGGGCACGCATTTCTCCGCCCGCTATTTCGAGGCCGGTTTCGCCAGCTTTCTGGCTTGGCGCGACTGGGGCTTTCCCGATCCCGATATCTTCAACGGTTTCGGCATGGGTGCGCTGCGCGCTTCGGACGGCGCCTTCGTGCTTGGCGAGATGGGCGCCGACACCTCCAACGCCGGCCGCATCTATTTTCCCGCCGGCACGCCCGATCTCGACGATGTCGCCGATGACAGGCTCGATCTCGCCGGCAGCATCACCCGCGAGATCGAGGAGGAGACGGGGCTCATCCCGGCGGACTATCGGGCCGCGCCGCACTGGGACTGCGTCGTCTCGGGCCGCGCGATCGCGTTGATGCGGACGCTTCACATCGACCTGCCCGGCGAGGCGGTGCGCGCCAGGATCGAGGCCAATCTCGCTGCCCAGGCGCATCCGGAACTTGCCGCCGTGCATCTCGTTCGTTCCAGGCGCGATTTCACGAGCACCATGCCGTTGTTCGTCACCGCGTTTCTGGAGACGCAGTTTGATGAGTCTTAACCTCCGTCATTCCGGGCCGCGTCGAAGACGCGAACCCGGAATCTCGAGATTCCGGGTTCGATGCTTCGCATCGCCCCGGAATGACCTTCCGGAAATTCCCGCATGACCAAACCTCCCTCCCGCTCCGGTCTCGCCGAGCTCGACCGCTTCGTCGCGCCGTACCGCATTGACGGCTCGGCGCGCTTTCATCTCGCCGCGCAGAAGACCAACGCGAAGGGCGGTCTCGACAAGGACGAGGCGGCGGCGATTCTCGAGGCCAACCGGCGGCGGCTCGCCGATTATCAGGAGCGGCTCTATGCGCAGGATCGCTGGTCGGTGCTGGTGATCCTGCAGGGCATGGACGCCGCGGGCAAGGACTCGACCATCAAGCACATCTTCGAGGGCGTCAATCCGCAGGGCTGCGAGGTCACCTCGTTCAAGCAGCCGACCTCGCACGAGCTCGAACATGATTTCATGTGGCGCAGCATGATCGCGCTGCCCAAGCGCGGCCGCATCGGCATCTTCAACCGCTCCTATTACGAGGAATGCCTGGTGACGCGGGTGCATCCCGAGCTGCTCAAGGCCGAGAAGCTGCCGGGCAAGCTCGTCACCAAGAACATCTGGCGCGAGCGCTTCGAGGACATCGTCGCCTTCGAGCGCTATCTCTGCCGCAACGGCACGGTGATCCTGAAGTTCTTCCTCAACATCTCCAAGCAGGAGCAGCGCCAGCGCTTCCTGGACCGGCTGGACGTGCCGGCAAAGCTGTGGAAGTTCTCCATGAGCGATGTCACCGAGCGCGCCCGCTGGAATCGCTATCAGGCGGTCTATCAGGACATCCTGCGCCATACCTCGACGCCGATCGCGCCGTGGCACGTCGTGCCCGCCGATCACAAATGGTTCGCGCGGGTCGTGATCGGCTCGGCCATCGTCAAGGCGCTGGACACGCTCGATCTCAGATTCCCGCGCGCCGACAAGGCTTCGGTGAAGGAGTTTGCCAGCGTGCGCAAGGCGCTGGAGGCGGAGGAGAAGCGCGGGGGCAAGGCGTCGGCGCGGAGGATCGCGAAACAGGCACGCAAGCAGGGCTAGCTTCCGCCGTCATACCCCGCGCATGCGGGGTATCCAGTACGCCGCGGCCTCTCGGCTCCAACTCCGGTCTCTGGAATACTGGGTCACCCGCTTTCGCGGGTGACGACAGCGCGCTCTCAAACCACCGCCTGATGATGCGGCTTGAACAGCCGGCCTCGCTCCGTGATCGCGACCACCATGAGCGTCGCCAGCGTGCAGATCAGGAAGCCGGTCGCAAACGGCAGCAGGGTGCCGTCATAGGCCTGGCCGATCGTGGTGCCGATGCCGATGCCGAGCAGCGTGGTGATCGAGCCGTAGAGCGAGGAGGCCGTGCCTGCGATCCTGCCCTGCGGCTCCATGGCGAGCGCAGTGAAGTTTGCGATCATCAGGCCGAAGCCGAAGTTGAACAGCGCCGAGAGCACCATGAACACCGCAAACGGCACAGCGCCCGTTCTTGCGACCGCGAACAGCATCGCCGACACCGCGACAAAGCCGATCAGCGCGCTGTGCGAGATCACGCGCATGCCGAGACGCCCCACCAGCCTCGAATTGAGGAACCCTGCCACGGCGACGCCGAACGCAATGGCCGCGAAGGCGAGCGGGAAATAATGTCCGAGCTTGTAGATGCCGGTGAATACCTGCTGGGCGCAGAACACATAGGCGAACAGCGATCCCATCACCCCGCCGGCCGCGAGCGCGTAGCCCAGGGTTTGCCGGTTGGTCACGGTCTGCCTGTAGGCACCGAGCACGTCGGGGATCGAGAACGGCTTGCGGTCGGGCGCCGGCAGCGTCTCCGGCAGCCGCAGCCAGGTCCAGCCCAGCGCCAACAGCCCATAGACCATCAGCACCACGAAGATCCCGCGCCAATGGGTGAGCGACATCACCGCCTGCCCGAAGGACGGGGCCACCACCGGCACTGCGATGAAGATCATCATCGCCAGCGACACCACGCTCGCCATGCGGCGGCCGGCATAGCAGTCGCGCACGATGGAGGTTGCGATCACCCGCGTCGCCGAGGTGCCGAGCCCCTCCAGCGCGCGCGCGAGCAGCAGCGTCTCGAAGGAGGGCGCGGCGATCGCCAGCACGCTCGCGATGGCATAGAGCACCATGCCGCCGAGCAGCACCGGGCGACGGCCAAACGAGTCCGAGAGCGGGCCGATCACGAACTGGCCGCCGCCGAAGCCGATCAGGAACGCCGACAGCACCGCCTGCAGGCGGTTCGCCACGTCGATGTGGAAGGCGGACCCGATGTTCGGCAGCGCCGGCAGCATCATGTCCATGGCAAGGGGGTTCAGCGCCATGATCATTGCGATCACGACGACGAATTCGGTGAAACCCATGGGGAGGTGTTTCGAAGCCTCTGTCGCGGAGGCCTCGAGCGAGGCATTGGCATTGATGTCGGCCAAGAGGGTCGAATTTCCATCGTTTATTGTTGCATTTGTAGCAATGTAGTCCCCATGCTGCAGTGCACAACCCATGTTTGGGGATGGCAGGGTCGGCGGCTTTGGCGGCCATGGGCAAACTGGCTGCGCCTTGTGCAGGTCCAGGTTCCCCGACATGCCCTCAGCCGCGCGGCCATCAAAAGGCCGGCATTGCGACCGCAAAAAAACGCCGGATCGAATCGGGGACGGGGCGATGAAGTGTCGGGCCATTGCAGGGTTGATCGCAGCGTCCATGCTGGCGCTCGCGATGCATCCGGCTCGCGCGGCCGAGGGAACGGCTGCCGAATTGATCTCGCATTTCCGCCATGAGCACGGCGAAGGCGCCGTGACCACCGATGCCACGCTCAACCGCATCGCGCTCGATCAGGCGCGGGCGATGGCGGCAAAGAACACGCTCGATCACGGCGTGCTCGGCTCGTTCTCCGCGCGGATCGCGCCCTCGGGCGCCGGTCGTGCCGCCGAGAACATCGCCTATGGTTACGAAACCTTCCCCAAGACGCTGCAACAGTGGATCAATTCCAGCGAGCACCGCAAGAATCTCCTGCTCCACAACGCCTCCCGCATCGGCATCGCCAGCGCCAAGGACGCCAGCGGAAAACGCACCTATTGGGCCATGGAGATTGCCGGCGACTATGAGGAGAAGAAGCCGAAATCGATCAAGGGCCGCAAGGACAAGGAGCCGGTGGTCGCGGTGAAGCGCGAGGTGGCCGCCAAGCGCGAAGCCGCCGCCAGCCCTGCCGCGTCCCAGTGCCACATCAAGCTGCTGAGCCTGTGCTTCTGAGGAACTGCCTTCTCAGGACGGCAGCGAAACCCGCCACGTTTCAAAGCGTGTGAGCCGTCATTCCGGGACGCGCCGACCGCGCAAACCCGTGAGCGTCCATGAGTGCGAACAATTTTTCCTGAATCGTCCCGATCCCGCCGGCGCGCCGCATTAGCTATTGTCGACCCCATCGCCATACCGCTATCCTAGGCTGTCTTCTGCAAGACCTCGCGTCGGATCGATTTCGTACCGGAGGACTGCCATGACGAATTTCTCCCATGCAATGCCAAGCCCGAACGCCACGGACACCGCGCCGCTGCGCGCCGGCTCGGGCTGGATCATCGCGCTCGGTGTCGTCTATGTCATTGCCGGCTTCATTGCGCTCGGCAGCGTGATGATGGCGACGGTGGCAAGCGTCTTTGTCGTCGGCGTGATGATGATCATCGCCGGCGTGGCCGAAGTGTTCAACGCCTTCCAGATCAAGAGCTGGGGCAAGTTCCTGGTCTGGGCGCTGCTCGGGGTGCTCTACATCATCGCGGGTTTTTTCGCCTTCGAAAATCCGCTGCTCGCCGCCGCCCTGCTGACGCTCGTGCTCGGCGCCTCGCTGGTGGCCTCCGGGCTGGTGCGGATCTTCCTGGCCTTCAGCATGAAGCGTGAATCGCCGTGGATCTGGGTTGCGCTGTCGGGCGTCATCACGCTGCTGCTCGGCGGCATCATCCTGGCGCACTGGCCTGTCAGCAGCGTCTACACGCTCGGCATCTTCCTCGGCATCGACCTGATCTTCGCAGGCACGGGCTGGATCGGCCTCGGCTTCGGCCTGCGCCGCGCGGTGACGGGCTGAGGCGCTGCGACCCTTGGCGAAGGCCGAACGGCGGTCGCGAGATTCCGCCGGTCGGTGAGGATTGTTACGCCCCGCCCATCGACACGACAACCTTGCCCACGACCCCGCCTTGCTCCATGGCCCGCAGGGCCTCGGGGGCATCGGCGAAGGGATAGTTTTTCGCGATCAGTGGCTTGAGGCTCCCCTCCATCGCCCACGTCGCCAGGAGTTCGAGATCCGCGCGGCGCACCTTTGTCATCAGCGGCAGATGCTGCCGGTGTCGGAAGACGTTCAGGATCGTCGCGCCGATGACGCCGGGGATGGTCGGAGAGGGTTCGATGAAGCGCCCCCCGCCGGCGAGGGAAGCCTTGGCCTGCGCGTAGGGCAGCGCGCCGGAGGCGTTGAGAATGACGTCGAAGCTCACCGGAAAATGCGACGCGTCCTGCTTGCGGTAATCCACGACGATGTCGGCGCCGGCCGCTTTCGCGGCCTCGATGCCCGCGGTGCCGGCCACCGCCGTGACTTCGGCACCGAGTCGTCTGGCGATCTGGACCGCGAACAGTCCGACCGCCCCCGATGCGCCGTGGATGAGAACCTTGACACGTCGGCCGACCTTGCCGAGATCCCGTATCGAGGTGAGCGCGGCGAGGCCAGCGAGCGGCAGCGCAGCCGCCGTCTCGAAGGCAAGCTCCGGCGGTTTCAGGGCAAGCTGGTTTGCAGGCATTGCGGCGCGCTCGGCGAAGGCTCCGCCCTTGAATGGATCAAGGGCTCCGAAGACGGAGTCTCCGACTTTGAGACCGGCAACGCTGGTTCCGGTCTCGACGACCACGCCAGCCACATCGGCGCCCGGAATTCTCGGAAAGCGCTTGCCGGCCAGAAGGCCCATTTTCCCAGCCCGCACCCGGTTGTCGATCACGTTCACAGAGCTGGCGCGCAGGGAGACGAGAACCAGGCCGGGGCCGACGCGGGGCTCTTCGAGTTCCGCAAAATGAAGCACGTCGAGGCCGCCGAAACGATCATAAGCGAGCGCCTTCATCCCGGCGCGCCTATCGATTGCCGGAGCACAGCTTGTGCCCGAGGCCCGCGTCTCGCTCGATCAACATCACGTCGTCCCCCGCACTGTCGAGAAAAGGCTGAACTGTCGGGCCGGTGCTCGACATGCCGACCTGCACCGTCGCGTGTTGTCGACAATTACATTGTCCTGAAAGGGAGGCTAGTCGCTCTCGACAGGACTTATTGTCTCGCTGGTGCGACAATGCTAGCCTCGCCTCATGAAGCTGTCGACGATCGATCTCCAGCTCTTCGCGGCCATCGCCGATAAGGGAGGCATCACGGCCGCGGCGCGTCACCTGGGGCTGACGAAGTCGCTTGTCAGCAGGGAGCTTGCGGCCCTGGAAGAGCGCCTCGGGACACGACTGGTCCACCGCACCACCCGGAAGACATCGCTCACCGGGGCGGGCGAACTGCTTGCGACCCATGCGCGCCGCATCGTCGAGGAGACCGAGAATGCGCAAGCGGCGATCGAGGCGATGCGCGAGGCGCCGCGCGGCAACCTCAAGGTGTCGGCGCCGTTTTCAATCCTGCGGTTTGTCCTGCTGCCGCGGATCGCGGAGTTCCGCAGCCGCTATCCCGATATTAGGCTGTCGTTCGACGCGTCGTCCCGCGTCCTCGATCTCGTCGACGAAGGCGTCGATGTTGCAATCCGGATCGGTGAGCTGCCGCCTTCAAGTCTTGTCGCGCGGCGGCTGACGACCACGCCGGTTGTTCTGGTCGCGGCCAAGAGCTATCTCGCGCGGCGCGGGATTCCGGCCGTGCCCGGCGATCTGGTCGGCCATGACATCCTGAACCTTCGGCCGGAAGCCGAACCGGAATTGTGGAGCTTGACCCGCGACGATCGAAACACCCAGACGGTCAATGTCGCACCTGCGGTTGCGGTGCACGATCCCGGCCTGCTCCTGGATCTTGTGCGGCAGGGCCTGGGCGTTGCGCCTGCGCCGTTGCTTTATGCCCGCCAAGCCATCGATAGAGGAGAGATCGTTCGCATATTGCCCGACTACGTCCGGTCCGTGGTGCCGATCCATGCCGTCTACCCGTCGCGCCGCATGCTTGCGCCAAAGGTACGCGCGTTCGTGGAATTTGCAGCGGAGGTCGTGACGCTTGCCGCAGTGGGGGGCTGACGAAGGGGCGGGGGCAGCTTCCTGGGTCGGGCGAATTGCACGAAGCCGGCGGCTCGCATCGAGAGCGAGGGCCTTCGTCTCGCTTGGAGCCGCATGCCGTGTGTATTTGTGGTGCCGATTTGCCCGCCGGGTGCGGCCCGCGAATTCCTGTCAAGAGCGGCGCATAAAAATATTTCTGTTTATTATAATTCGGATTTGCCGTATGGTGTGTGCATCCCGCTTCGACGAGAGGGACGTACGCGTCGTCACGAACGTGAAGCGGGTCGCGGTGGACGCGGGAATGGGCCGTGAGACGAGCGGCACATCAGCGGACGGCGAAGCCGTGTGGTTCTGGCGCGCCCATGCAGGCGCCAAGTCCTCAGCGGAGCTGAAAGGCTTCGCGAGGATGACGGTGGCAACAGGCTGGTTCACCGGGAAGAGCACGGAATAAGCTGTAAACCACCGCGCAGGGAAGGCCGGTTGTCACCGCCTGTACCTGTGGTTTTCGCGCTCTTTGCGCAACTGTGTTGCGCGAGAGCCCCGGGTGCAGCGGCCGCCCGGCCTTCCCTGCGCCCTCTTCACCCGTCGAGGGCGATCGACGATGCAAAGCTCGGGCGACATTCGCCGCGAGAACAAGAGCTCGTGCGCGTGCAACGCGATGTCGTGCTGGCTTTCGCCGGTCGTCTCCCGGGCAGACCGAGAAGGTGGCGTCGCAATCAGGTCAGTCATTTTGACCCTCTTTTGGCATTGCGGCCACGGGCAATTCTCGTTTAGAAGATTGTGGCGGAGCGGGCGCCGGCAAGGAAGTTTCAACGCTTTTGGCCGACGATTCCTGTGCTCCAAAGGGTCTGGCAATGCTGATTCGCAGCGATATCGATGGGATCGAAGGGAAGGCAGCGCTCGCCGCTGCCTTCGACGTGATTCCGGCTGCGTCCCTGCCCACCCTCCTGATCGGGCTTCTCCTTCTTACCTGCCCCTGAGGGCCGGCTGGGCGGTATGCGCCTGGGCGCTCAGGGGTTTTCGAGGACCAGAACCCTTCAGCGCTTCGAACGACAGCGCCAAACCACCCAAAAGGAATTTTTGAAATGACCTCCGTGAACAAGTCCGAGAAGGACCGTGTCATCATTTTCGACACCACCCTGCGCGACGGCGAGCAGTGCCCCGGCGCCACCATGACCTTCGAGGAGAAGCTCGAGGTCGCGGCGATGCTGGACGACATGGGCGTCGACGTGATCGAGGCGGGTTTCCCCATCACCTCCGAAGGCGACTTCCAGGCGGTCTCCGAGATCGCCCGCCGCTCCAAGAACGCCGTGATCGCCGGCCTGTCCCGCGCCCATCCCGATGACATCGACCGCTGCGCGGCCGCGGTGAAATTCGCCAAGCGCGGCCGCGTGCACACGGTGATTGCGACCTCGCCCCTGCACATGAAGGTCAAGCTGAACAAGACGCCGGAGCAGGTGCTGGAGACCTCGGTTGCCATGGTCGCCCGCGCCCGCAACCAGATCGACGACGTCGAATGGTCGGCCGAGGACGGCACCCGGTCCGAGATGGACTTCCTGTGCCGCATCGTCGAGGCCGTGATCAAGGCCGGTGCCACCACGGTGAACATTCCCGACACGGTCGGCTATACGGTGCCGGAGGAATACACCCATTTCATGCGCACTTTGATCGAGCGCGTGCCCAACTCCGACAAGGCGATCTTCTCGGTCCATTGCCATAACGACCTCGGCATGGCCGTTGCCAACTCGCTGGCCGGCGTGGTCGGCGGCGCGCGCCAGGTCGAGTGCACCATCAACGGCATCGGCGAGCGCGCCGGCAACGCCGCGCTGGAAGAGATCGTGATGGCGATGCGGGTGCGCAACGACAAGTTCCCCTACTGGAACAAGATCGACACCACCCGCCTGACCGCGGCCTCCAAGCTGGTGTCGGCCGCGACCTCGTTCCCCGTGCAGTACAACAAGGCGATCGTCGGCCGCAATGCGTTCGCGCACGAGAGCGGCATCCACCAGGACGGCGTGCTGAAGGATGCCTCGACCTACGAGATCATGAAGCCCGAGATGGTCGGCCTGAAGCAGTCCTCGCTGGTGCTCGGCAAGCATTCCGGACGCCATGCCTTCATCCATAAGCTGGAGGAGATGGGATACAAGCTCGGCGCCAACCAGATCGAGGATGCGTTCGTGCGGATGAAGGCGCTGGCCGACCGCAAGAAGGACATCTATGACGAGGACATTGAGGCGCTGCTCGACGAGGAGATCGCGGCTGCCTACGACCGCATCAAGCTGACCTCGCTGACGGTCATCGCCGGCACCCATGGTCCGCAGCGCGCCACCATGAAGCTCGACGTCGACGGCCAGACCAAGATCGAGGAGGCCGAGGGCAACGGTCCGGTGGACGCGGTGTTCAACTGCATCAAGCGGCTGGTGCCGCATGACGCCAAGCTGGAGCTGTACCAGGTCCATGCGGTGACCGAGGGCACCGACGCACAGGCCGAGGTCTCGGTGCGGCTGGCGCAGGACGGCCGCTCAATGACCGCCCGCGCCGCCGATCCCGACACGCTGGTGGCCAGCGCAAAAGCCTATCTCGGCGCGTTGAACAAGATCGTCATGAAGCGCCAGCGCGACATGCCGGCCGCCGCGGCAGCAAGCTGAAGCGTGCGTGAAGCCGCGCCGTCATCCTGAGGCGCCTTCGCAAAGCGAAGGCCTCGAAGGATGAACGGCCCGGCTGCCGCAGCGGGGCCGTCGCCCTTCGAGGCTCGCTGTCGCGAGCGCCTCAGGGTGACGGTTCTGCATTGCAAGCGCCGTAAGAGTCGAGACGGCCAACGCGAGTTTGCAAGCATGACGGCTAATGCTCGCGCGGCGCACGCGCGCCGCGTTTTGCATTGCAGCAAAGGTTTGCCGGACACCCTGCTAACGAGCAATGGCATTTGAGCTTTCTTCTCTGTAATGGTGCCCCTGACTCGAAGGGCAGGGCGCGCGCAAGTGGCGCCGCCTCCTGGAAGAGACCGCATGGGAGGACAGATGCGTAAACTTGTGTTGGCCGCCGTATCATTGGCGGCGCTGGTCGCGATCGGCCCGGCTTCAGCCGCCGACAATCCGATCGTCATCAAATTCAGCCATGTGGTGGCGTCCGATACGCCCAAGGGCAAGGCGGCCGACAAGTTCAAGGAACTGGCCGAGAAATACACCGACGGCAAGGTGAAGGTCGAAGTCTATCCGAACTCGACCCTCTACAAGGACAAGGAAGAGCTGGAAGCGCTGCAGTTGGGGGCCGTGCAGATGCTGGCGCCCTCGAACTCGAAGTTCGGTCCGATCGGGATCAAGGAATTCGAGGTGTTCGACCTGCCCTACATCCTGCCCGACCTGAAGGCGCTGCGGAAAGTCACCGACGGCCCGCTGGGCGCCAAGCTGCTCAAGCTGCTCGACAACAAGGGCATGACCGGGCTCGCTTACTGGGACAACGGCTTCAAGCAGATGAGCGCCAACAAGAAGCTCGTTGCGCCCGCGGACTACAAGGGCCTGAAATTCCGCATCCAGTCCTCCAAGGTGCTGGAAGCGCAGTTCCGCGCGCTCGGCGCGATCCCGCAGGTGATGGCGTTCTCCGACGTCTACCAGGCGCTGCAGACCGGCGTCGTCGACGGCCAGGAAAACACCTGGTCCAACATCTACACCCAGAAGATGCATGAGGTGCAGAAATACGCGACCGTGACCAATCACGGCTATATCGGCTACGTCGTGGTGGTGAACAAGAAGTTCTGGGACGGCCTGCCGGCCGATATCCGCGACGAGCTCTCCAAGGCGATGAAGGAGGCCACCGAATACGGCAACAACCTGTCGGTCAAGGAGAACGAGGACGCGCTCGAGCAGATCAAGAAGGCCGGCAAGACCGAGATCATCACGCTCACCCCCGAGCAGGACGAGGCGATGCGCAAGGCGATGATGCCGGTCTACAAGGACGTCGCCTCCCGCGTCGGCCAGCCGCTGATCGACGAATTCCTCAAGGAGACCGGCCGCGGCCCGATGAACTAGGCGCTGATCGCGTCCGGGCGCGGTCGCTGGGTTGATTGATCGGGCGGGCATCAGCCCGCCCGATTGTTACGAGGGACCTCTATGTTGTTACGCATTCTGGACCGGCTGGAAGAGATCATCATCGCGAGCCTGATGGGCGCTGCGACGCTGGTGACCTTCATCACGGTCGCGCATCGCTTCCTGGTCGATGTGCCCTTGCTCTATCCCTATCTGTTCTGGATCAATCTCTCCTGGTCGCAGGAACTCTGCATCTACATGTTCATCTGGATGGCGAAGTTCGGCGCGGCCTATGGCGTGCGCACCGGCATCCATGTCGGCGTCGACGTCCTGATCAACCGCCTCAACGACAACTGGCGGAAGTGGGTGATCCTGTTCGGCCTGTTCGGCGGCGCGCTGTTCACTGCGATCGTCGGCACCATGGGCGCCAAATTCGTCATCGAATTGATGAGCACCGACCAGGTCTCGCCCGACATGGAGATTCCGAGCTGGATCGTCTATGCCTGCATCCCGCTCGGCTCCTATCTGATGTGCTTCCGCTTCCTGCAGGTGATGTGGGCCTATTTCTGGACTGGCGAGCTGCCGCATCATGATGCGACCCATGTCGACGACATCGAGGTCAGCCCGAAGGCGCCGATCGCGCTCGGAGAAGCCTGATGAGCGCAGCCCTGATCTTCGGACTGCTGTTCGCCCTGATGCTGACGGGCATGCCGATCTCGATTTCGCTCGGCCTGACCGTGCTCACCTTCCTGTTCACCATGACCGAGGTGCCGATCGAGAGCGTCGGCCTGAAATTGTTTTCGGGCCTCGACAATTTCGGCATCATGGCCATTCCCTTCTTCATCCTCGCCGGCACCTTCCTGACCCGGGGCGGCGTGGCGCGGAGGATGATCGCCTTCACCACATCGCTGGTCGGGCATTTGCCCGGCGGCCTCGGGCTTGCCGGCGTCGCGGCCTGCGCGATGTTTGCGGCGATCTCGGGATCCAGCGTCGCGACCGTGGTTGCGATCGGCTCGATCATGATGCCGGCGATGGTCGATTACGGCTATCCGCGCCGCTTCGGCGTCGGCGTGATCTCGACATCGGGCGCGCTCGGCATCCTGGTGCCGCCCTCGATCATCCTGGTGCTGTATGGCGTCTCCACCAACACCTCGATCGGGGCGCTGTTCATGGCGGGCATCGTGCCGGGCGTCATCCTGGCGTTGATGCTGGCGGCCGTCACCTGGTTCGTCGCCTATCGCAACGGCTATCCCAAGATGAAGCGGGCGAGCCTCGCCCAGCAGGTCAAGGCCTTCCTGGACAGCTTCTGGGGCCTGCTCCTGATCGTCATCGTGCTCGGCGGCATCTATGGCGGCATCTTCACGCCGACGGAAGCCGCTGCGGTTGCCGCCGTCTACGCCTTCTTCATCACGGTATTCGTCTACAAGGAGCTGAAGCTCACCGAGGTGCCGAAGGTGCTGCTGCAGGCGGCGAGCATGAGCTCGATGCTGCTCTACATCATCACCAACGCCGTGCTGTTCTCGTTCCTGATGACGCATGAGCAGATTCCGCAGACCATGGCGGCCTGGATCATCCAGCAGCATCTCTCGGTCTGGATGTTCCTGCTGGTCGTGAACCTGATCCTGCTCGCGGCCGGCAATGTGATGGACCCGTCATCGATTCTGCTGATCATGGCGCCGATCCTCTATCCGCTGGCGACCAAGCTCGGCGTCAATCCGGTGCATCTCGGCATCCTGATGATCGTCAACACCGAGGTCGGGTTGTGTCATCCGCCGGTCGGGTTGAATCTCTATATCGCTTCCAGCATCGCCAAGATGGGAATCAGCGAGATCACCGTAGCGGTGCTGCCTTGGCTGTGCGCGATGCTGGCGTTCCTGGGGCTGATCACCTATGTGCCGGAGATTTCGCTGTGGCTGCCAAGGCTGCTCGGCATGATCTAGCGGGCGCGCGTTGATTCATGTCAATTACATCTTGGTAAACCGGAGCTGTCTGTCCAAACTGTAAGTTGAAAGCATGCCACGTTCCGACCATCCTGATGCGCAAGCACGCCTTTCGGAGGAGGTTCGTATGAGAAAGTTTGCAATCGCCGGCATGGCTGCGCTCGCCATCGCCGCCTCGACCGCGGTGTACGCGCACCAGGGCTGGCTTCGTGAGCACATGCAGCATATGCGGATGAGCCCCGAGGACCGCGCGGCGATGCTGGACGCGCGGATCGCCGCGGTGCATGCCGGGCTGAAGCTGACGCCGGACCAGGAGAAGCTGTGGCCGCCGGTTGAATCCGCGGTACGGGATTTCGCCAAGCTGCGGATGGACCGGGCCAATGCGCGGATGAAGGCCCGCGAGGATGCGCAGAACAGGGACGAGGACACGCCGGATGATCCGGTGGCGCGGCTGCGCCAGCGCGCCGACGACATGGCGGCGACCTCGGAGGCGCTGAAGAAGATCGCCGATGCGGCCGACCCGCTCTACAAGACGCTCGACGATGGCCAGAAGCGGCGCCTCGCGCTGCTGACCCATCACGGCCGGATGGGCGGCGAGGGCGGCTGGCGGCATCGCTGGATGGAGCACGAGGGCGGCCCGCGTCCGGACCATGACGGCGGCTCGGATCGGCTCTGAGGCGGGCCCCGGATCGCGAGGCCAGGAGGCCGCCGGATTCCGGCGGCTTTTCCGCATCTTAACCCCCTGAACAAGGCTTGGAAAAGTTGCCGAACCTTGCTGGACATTAGGGGGGCGCTTTGCTAAACGACGCCCGCTTGCAAGGCTTTTCCGGTCCCAAGCGCCGGGCGCATAGCTCAGTTGGTAGAGCAGCTGACTCTTAATCAGCGGGTCCCAGGTTCGAGCCCTGGTGCGCCCACCAAGCAAATCAATACTTTAGCGATGTTCACCGTTTGAGAACGCCAAACTAAAACGGTTTTTCAAACGGTGTTTTTGAAGGGCGTTGGCCCGGCGCTTCACGAACAATTGCGTGACTGCGGGCGCACGAGATCGGGTCATTCAACCTGCGCCACGCGCCAGTCGCCCCCGCGAGGCATTCGGTGGGGACGTCCGCTGGTGACATCGCCGGACAGGTGCTGTCTGTGAGGTCCGGAGAGCACGGCGGTTTCGATACAGGTTGACGTCGGCTCTAACAGAGGATGATCAGCCAGATTTTTGCCGACGGACCTGTCTTGCAAGCGAGCGTTCGCGCGATCTCACCCAGCAAAGCTGCTTAACGTCATGACGCCTTAGGTAACGCTGAACTCTCCAACAGCGGCATGTCGAGGCTGCGAATTTCAGGCATTGCCTTGCCGGCGATCGCCTGCAGGTCTCCGACTATCGATTCGATGACGGACAATATTTGGGTTTCGAGCTTTGCCCATTGCCGGCCCATGAACATGCGCTCTTTATCGAGATCGTTGCGCATGTCGTTGAACTTCTCGACCACGGCCTCAACTCTCTGCCGAAACTTCATGCCGGTCAGATAGCGATAGACCTGCTCCATCTTGGTCTGCTGCCCCTGGCCGGTAACCGCCTAGTTCCATAACACTTTGAATTTGAAGTAGTTTTAATCGTTGATAGCTGCGGATACCAACAGAAATACCAACAACATGACGCGCTATTAGCTGGAAAAAAATAAAACCGGAGGCTCCACAGCAGCAGGCACGCCCCATGCCGTTCCAGTCTCCACTATGGCCCCGACCGGAATCGAACCGGGCTCTGACTCGAAATCCCGTCGCGATCGACCTCACATAATATCGCGAGGTTGAGGGAGGGTCTTGTCAGGTGCCCCACGATGCCGAGCGAGACGCTTACCTTGTGCTTGACGACTTCGGGGGTCGACTCGGTTGCGCTTGGCGCGAGATCGACGCCGAAAGCGCCGATCGCGCGACGCTGATCCGCAATCTGCTGGACGTCCAATGACGATGGCGTGCCAATGTCCGTCAACACACTCAACAAGGCGCTACGGATCATGGGCTGCGATACTGGCCCCGGCGGCGACCACTGCGCGCACGGCTTACGCTCGACCGCGTCGACCTTGCTCAACGAGGAGGGCGCGTTCGACAGCAACATAGTGGAAGCCCAACTCGCCCACGACACGGAGAAAAAATCGCCGGCGGCGCGACGAGGTGGTGCGGCGCCAGCCTGGCAAGGGCGACAAGCACAAGATCCGGGGTATCTATAGCCGTGCCGCCTATTAGACCGAACGCGTGCGTTTAATGGAGCATTGGTCTGATCGCCTCGACAGCCTGCGCGACGTGCCCGCCGCCTCGCTGCGCAGATCGGCGGCCTAGCTTGCTCTCGTTTCGACCCTCGGAAGGGAAGCGTGATATTCATCCACGCTGTCGAGGTCGATCATGGTCTTCCCTCCCATCTTGTAGGCCCTGATCCTGTCGTGGGCGATCAGCTCATAAGCCTTAGTCCTTCCGAATTTGCCATAGCGGCAACCGTCCTTGAACTCGACGAGCCTGCGCCGCTTGTTATTATCATTGTCAACGATGGTTCCTGCGTGTGCTTCGATGATCTCCGCCACAATCGGATCAGGCCCTGTTGAGCGAGTAGGCACTTCCATGCCGCGACCTTGGTGTCGAAGCGGGTTTACCAGGAAGGCGCTGCTTTTTTGGTTGCTGACGAGGTTCCTGCTGACTTGTTTTGACGCCATCTGCGCGTAGCCCAATTGCCCGGGATGCGTTGATCTATATCGCCTACGGTGCCAAACAAAGGGCTCTCCGATGGCGCGGCTAACTCCGGCGCGCTGTAGCGTGCAAATCGGACGGACCGGAAGCGCTGTTGGCAAGCTCGTAGCACGCCGTTTTTTCTGCGCGGAGTTTTGCCCAGTAGCCACGGTCGGGTACAGGGATATCAGCCCTGGAGCAGCACTTTTTCAGCCACACATCGGAGACGCCCATGCGCTGAGCGATCGTGCGCACCGGCTCAGTCGAAACAAGATCGTAAAGCGCCTCACGAGAAATGGTGGTCAATCCCATCCTCTGCGGTCTGTCCGATCCCAGTGTAGTCATTGAGTGTTGCGCGAGCACGACGCCCACGGTCCGCCTTCGCCCGAATCCCAAGCAATTAGCGTCAAGTGGGATAGATTCTTGTGCGGCCTCAGAAGACTAGCGCGTTGTTGGCGAACCATCTCAACGCCATTTCCAAGCCTCGATTGCCTGTGAGTTTGATATAACTCTGAGCGGCGGGATTCTTGGCGAGTACCGCAATGCTGAGACAAGCGGCTCTTGAATAAGGCAATCCTCGCGTTATATGCCCGCCCTGCAGTAGATCGGTGGCGTCAAACAATAAGTCGAATAGTCTTTGTCCGCCTGACAAAGCGCTCACGCGCCACAGGTATCGAGGAAGATCGTCCTCTAAAATCGCTTTCCGAAAACCGGATATAATCGTGGTGTCTCGGTAGACATCACTCTTGAAATCGGAGTTTTCGGTCAGCACGATATCCCATTCGATTTGATCGGCCAGGGATAGGACCTTGACTTTTCGCGCGGTCTCTAGCCACCGATCCAGCGCGGCAATCGTGGAAATGACAGATGTAATTGGTACGCGAATCTTGTGATAGAGCGGAACCAACAGGATTTCGGGCTCGAAGAAAACATTCCCTCTGTTTTTATTCCGATCAATCCAAGATGTCAGGAGCGGATATGGCTGCGTTCTGTCAATTTGGAGACGGGAGAATGGCCCAACTTGATCGTCGTGCGCATAGATGCGGGTCGTCGAAGGCGCAGAAAATAGGGCCGTGTCATAAGACACTGCGGGGCCTTTCGGGACGCCAAATCCAGCGAGGGCTATTGCATGATGTCCCAATCGGCGCCTCGGAGTGCCCGGTATGCACTCAAAAATTGCTCCCATGAGTAGACACGGAATCTTCGCGCGTAGATAAGCGCAAGCGCTTATCAAAAGCAGCTCAAGATTTTTCGCATTGATATAGAGCGGCTCTAGGCTAACACTGCGAATTGCATCTGCCATTTGTTCTGCGGTTAGTCCATCGCCAGCCGGAAGGGTTCGATTTACCAGCCGCTGAGATGACGCAGCAGCCTTGGTAATTTCAGCCGGTGACGGAATATGATGCTGGAAAAGATGACCGGTGGCGTTGAACACTGACCACAGCGCACTCGTTGCACAGGCCGCTACGTCCGTATCTTGTTCTTGGAATGGGAGGGATTGAACCGTGAGCTCAATACCAAAAATATGGACCGTGTAGGTACGAGTCGTCGGAAAGGCTCGATCGCGACCAACATTCCCATAGGTAACGAGGCACGTTCGACCGATAACGGTTGATGGCAACGGTTTAACCACGACGAAGCCCAGGTAAGAAGTCTTCAGCGTGTCTACGGCAGCCGCATCACCTTCGATAGCTTTGGAAATAAGAGTTGTATCGAAGCCGCGGCTGAAAAAGTGTAGACGCGCGCATCGTCTCCCATACTCCGCGTGACATCGCGCATAATACGCTGCGTAATCCTCAAGATAGTCGCGATCGGTGTACGGACGCTCGGTTAGAATAGTCTT
Source organism: Bradyrhizobium sp. (assembly GCA_035293585.1). Taxonomy (GTDB): domain Bacteria; phylum Pseudomonadota; class Alphaproteobacteria; order Rhizobiales; family Xanthobacteraceae; genus Bradyrhizobium. Next base: position 37,257 of record DATGMN010000055.1, read on the forward strand.
GGCGCCGACCGACGAAAAATATTCGTCGAAGTATGAAAGATGGGATTTGGCCTCGCTATAGCCTTCACCTTGATGGCTATGGCGATTTAGTCGCGCGCCCAGATTCGAGACGGAATAATCTTCCACCTCGTATGTCGTCATAGCGCTGCCTCCCGCGAAATTTCGCAGCAAGCGATCGCAATTATAGAGTTACGGTCTGCCGCAGCTGCTCAATTTCAACCTGAGCGTCAGTAGTAACCTTTTCTGCCGCGATTCGCGCCGCATCTTTTGTTGCTAGTAGTTGAGCCGTACCCTCCGTTGAGGATACCCATGCTTCAACCCGCTGCTCCAACTCGTCGATCGTCACTGGGGAAACCGCATCACTATGACTCGTCGATCGGTTCGGCATGATTCCTCTCTCTTACGGCAAGCGCATTCACTTGGGCGAGAACGCGCCGGGCTAAGAGGGTTTCCATGGCAAAGTTTGCTAAGAAGGCGAGGCGAATCACAGTACCCTTAGGAACCTGCGCGGGTCAACGCGCGGCCCTGGAGGGTCTACTCGCTCTCGGATTTTCGCATTGAGTCGATAATAGCTTGAATGTGTTGCTGATTTTCCGGAGAGAGCGACTGTAAGGTGCGATACAGCGTCGCCGTTTTGTTATCAGATTTTTCTTCGGGAATTTCACCCACCAGCCAGGCGACGCTCACTTTGAAATGATCTGCGAGCCGCCGAATGAGATCCAGAGACGGATTCTTTGTACGGCCAGTCTCGACCTCCCAGACGTGCGCGCGCGACGCGCCCACTGCGTCGGCCACGTCCTGAAGCGACTCTTCGGATTCCTGTCTGAGTTTCAATAGCTTGCTTGCAAGGCTCACGCTTTTCTCCCCTAGCAAAAGGCGTCTTATCGCGCTCGCGTTGTACAGTCAATCAGACAATTTGGTCTGAATTGGTTGACATTAGTTCCGTTGTCTGATATTTCAGACAAAATCGTACTACAGTAGTAGACGACAATGGAGCCGATCATGAATGTTCCGATCCCCGATCGTTCTGACCCTGCGGAGACCTTCGAATTGGAGATAGAAGGGCGAACTCTCGTTTGGGGGCATCCGACCATCACGACAGAAGAGATTGCGCGCTTGGGGGGGTGGGACCCAGCTCAAGGCGTCATCATGGTCGACCGAGAAAATACGGAGCGCACTCTGAACCCCGGTGAGCGGATCGAAATCAAGCCAGGTCTTGGCTTCGGCAAGCGAATCCGATGGAAGAGGGGCTGACGATGCGAGAGAGGATTGCGCAGGAACTCGCGTTGCTTCGCCGTCATTACGGAGAGGACGTCGAATATCGAGAACAGGGCGATTGGTTCCTTGTGCCTCGTTATCCGACGCCCGAACTGTGCCAGTGCCTCTCGACGTCAGTCACATTCAATCTTCGGCCGGGCTATCCCGGTGCGGAGCCCTACGGCTTTTTCGCTCCATCAGAACTCCGCTTCGGAGGCCAGCCATACCAAGCGGGCTCGCCGCCGGTCGCTCCCCCGTTTCCCGGTCAATGGACGTTCTTCTCGTGGGCGCCGGATGGATGGTTCGCGACCAACGATCTCTCGTCTGGTTCAAATCTTTGGGGCTGGGCTCGCAGCTTTATCGCCCGCCTTCGTGAGGGACCATGACCGCGATCAGCATCAATCTAAATATTTGGAACATCGTTTCCAGACACCTCCTGCTGCAGACGCGTTCGGAAAAGGAGCAGGCCGCGTTTCTGTTCGGCCGGTACGAAGCTGACCTGAGCACCATTCAGATAATTGACCATCAACTTATGATCGACGAAGACTTCGCCTCGCAGAGCGGCGACTACCTAGAGCTTCAGGACACGACCCGAGCACTTCTGATCAAGCGTGCTCATATGCAGCGTGCATGTCTAATCGAAGTTCACTCCCATCCAGGCTCGCATCGCGCAGTTTTCTCGACCTTCGATTTTCTTGGTCTTCAGGAAACGGTGCCTCATATGCAATGGCGACTTCGCGGCCAGCCGTATGTGGCGATCGTGGTGGCTGGCAAAACTTTCGACGCGTTAGTATGGACGGTCGGAGCGCGCGACCCGACCGGGCTTCACGCGATCAATGTTGGTGAACGCACCTTGGCCCCCACAAATCTTTCAGTCGGAAGATGGAAAGGAATCAAGAATGACTCGGTTTGATCGCAATGTCCGACTATTCGGAAAGGAAGGTCAAAGAAAGTTACGTGAAGCCAAAGTGGCCGTAGTTGGCGTTGGCGGTCTCGGCAGTCACGTCGTCCAACAATTGGCCCTTCTGGGCGTCGGCGGCCTCTATTTAGTCGATGGAGAACAAATCTCGACGTCAAACAAGAATAGATATGTTGGAGTTAGAGATGACGATCCCGTTCCCGGGACAGACAAGGTTGACGCCGCTTTACGCTTGGCATTGAGCATCGATCCATCGATCAAAGTCGTCGCAATTCCAAATAGCCTAATTAGCGCAGGCGCCTTCTCAGCGGTTCGAAATGCCGACTATGTGTTCGGTTGTCTAGATAGTGACGGTCCCCGGTTTGTGCTCAACGATGTGAGCACCGCCTATGCTAAACCGTATCTCGACTTGGCATCGGACGTCGTGGAAGGTTCGTTCGGTGGAAGAGTCGTATTCAAAACGGAGGCCCCCGGTTGCCTCTTTTGTTTCGGGGAGCTTGACCAAGCTGAGGTACAAACATTTCTGGAAAGTCCTGCCGACAGACTGAACCGCCGCGCCGCCTACGGCATAGAGCGAGCACACCTGAATCGGGCAGGTCCGTCCGTGGTTTCGATCAACGGCGTGATTGCGTCGCTCGCAGTAACCGAGTTTATGATTGCTTGCACAGAATTGGGCGCGCCAAAGCAGTTCATAAATTATCAAGGTGAAAGAGCCCGCTGCGCAGAGCGAATTTTCTCAGCCAGATTGGGCTGCCCCTACTGCGGCCAATGGAACTCCGGCGATCGCGCCGACACTGCTAGATATCTTAGGGCTACGTTCGCTGAAGCATGAGCCATTTGTATCTCACAGACGGCCATTCCTGGTGCTTCGTGAACGAACATCCATCCTTTGTTCAGGCTTGCCGAGAATGACAAGCCTCGAGCAGCTAATTCTTGGCGCTCGGATCGTCGACGTGATCCGAAAAATCAAACCAGCGTATCTCCACATTGGTCTCTTTGAAGAGTTCGAGGGCAGCACTAAATGCCTCTCCCCACTGTGGATCGTTTTCATCAGGACGTACGGCGATCAGTTGCTTGATTCCGACTTGCACAATTGCTCTGGCGCAATCCATGCAAGGAAACCATGGAACATAGATCCGACACCCATCGAGCGGTACTCCTGATCTTGCTGCATTGAAAATCGCATTGCGCTCGGCGTGTTCAGTCCAGAGATATTTTTGCGGACGCACATGCCTCTCAATTTTGCCATCGTCAGCTCCACGCGGAAACCCATTATAGCCAGTGGCTCGGATCTCATTGTGGGGTCCTACAATCACACAGCCAACCTTGCGGCTTGAATCCTTGCTCCAGTCTCCAATATGGACGGCTAGATCCATGAACCGCTTGTCCCAATTTGCCGTCATTCTTACCCGCCAAAGGTCATGTTCTCGTGGCCATAGAGCGCTTCTGCTTTGCTTGAAACGGAACGCCAGAGATCTCGGTTTGTAGGATCTTCTGTTGATTGAAACATCGAACGCGATATAGTCTTCACCGTCTGTAGCCAGTCTTGAGGTGCTTTTTGGAGATCGATTAATAGAGCGCGGGCCAACTCCGTGGCGACTCTGTTGTCGACCGAAATTCTATCTGCTCTTCTTTCAACCTCTGTCGCAATGACACTTCTGAGCTCAACGTCACTATAGCACGCCATCTCAATAAGGGACCGAATCGCTCCATAGCGCACATCCGCTTCTGGATCCTGATCAAGGGCGCGGATCAAGGCGTCAAAATTTGCATGCGCAGGGAAGCTGCCGAGAGCGTGAGCGGCTCTCCAGCGAACTACCGCCTCATCCTGAGCCAGCAAGCCGCGAAGCCTCGATTGTTGGTCAGAAGATAGATGCGTGCGTTTTGCAACGTTTGCGATGGTCCAACCCCTGACGGAGTCGGTGTCCAATATCAAGTTCAGCGACTCGTCATCCAAGGGAGATCCGAGCGGCTTTAGAAAGAGTCTACGCCACTCGTTGAACCAGCCCTCTGTTGAATCAACCACTCTGACTGCGTCAAACACCCGCGGCAAATCGGTTGCCGCCCTGTATGGAGCGGCATCCGGCGATTGATAGATCAGCAGCGCATCGTTTGCTCGCTGTCTCGTCGCCATTACTATATCGAACCGTTTCTCCGCCAGCATTGCGAAAATCAAAGCGCGCATTTCTTTGGTCGGCCCATCTCCCTGCGTGTCCGCTTCCGCCATCGCGTAGCCGGCCGCGTACAGATCCCAGTCGTAGAGAGTTCGCAAGAAAAGACTGGCCCGTTGTCCCTTCAGTAGTCCCAGAATTAGAGCGGTAACGTCGAACGAGCTTCGATCAAAGCTAACTGCATTTAGCGTTCGTCGGGTCCAGGCAGTGGGTTCTTGTCGCGCTAGATGTCTGGCGACCAAGTAATCATGAACCAGGTGATGGGAGAAGTAGGCTAACCCATCATCAAGTTTCTCCACTATTCTGGCAGCCAGGATCTTGTGTGCAATTTCTGGCCCCATTGATTGCAGCAGATTACTGAATGCAAATGTGCGCGCCTTATTTTCCAGGTAGGCGTCAAGCGCGAATCTCGCAAGCCGATCGAGTTGATCCTCTGTTAGTCCGGAATGCTTTCGTAAGAACGAGCTGCTAATGGCCGCTCGCCCGCCAGGTACCAAGTCTCCTTTGATCGCAGCGTTGAGGAAGAACGGAATTTCTAACATGCGAGAGTCATTCGGGATTCGGAATTTGTCTCCGAAATAGGACCGAATCTGCGCTTCGGAGAACGGTAGAATTGTCGATAGCGCCCAGCTTCTTTCTGATGGAAGTTGTCGTCGAACTAATCGATCGGCCACAATTACGTAGGTCTGAACCTGATCAGTAGAAATCTCATTCAGGGCATAGAGAATCTGTTGACCGACGTTCGCGGACAGCTCGTTCAAACCGTCCACCACCAGTACCTTCTTTGCTGTGGGCGGAAGCCAGTCCAGTTCGAGAGAAGATACCTTTGGGATGCTAAATCGTTCTATCAAGAAGCTGGCGCCCTCAGACAAATCTGCGGCGGTCCAATCCTTCCACCGTTCATAATCAGCCCCGGACCATTTCTTCAAATCAATGAAAATCGGAATGAACTCGGCGGCAGCTGCGCGCTTCATCGTTCTATACAACAGATGCGTTTTGCCTCCGCCGCCCCGACCCGCGATTACGACCTTTCCCTTCTCCAATAGCTTGTTCAGCAGCCCGTTCTCATCAGTCTCCGAATGGATGCCGGTGAGCAAATCGTCATAGTTGTGAGACCAACCTAGGCGGAGCGCAAACGTCGGCTTTTCGTCCGGAAGATTGACCAGCTCGTAACGTGCGGCTTTCGACAAAATTTGCAGCTGCTGCGCTGGAGACACCTTCATAGACTTACTCCAGGGGCGGGATCGCGCGGCAGTCGACGAATGAATTCCTGGGCGACGATTGCTGCTGCGTGGGCTGCAAAGGGCTTCCAGGCTGCGCGAACCTCGGCGTTCTCTGGTGGTCCCACCAAGTCTGATATTCCACGAATAACGGCGTAACGTGGATTATACCAAAACGAACTTCTTCTCTCACACACTTGGCGCGCGATGCCGATCGATTCCATGTCAACCGCAAGCGAATTGTCGAAAGGCTTCAATAGATTGATCTGCACGGGATCGTGAATGTCCCCCATGACCTTCTCGCCTGATACAATAGGGCCAATATGTATGCGAGGGACGATCTGTCTTTGCGGCGTAACCTTGTCAGGCTGCTGAAGCTTCAGCGCGCCCGTCAGATCAAATTCCTTTGAAAGCGGTAGCGCAACGCTTCGTCTTAAGGGGAGGGATGGGTGATCAATCGCATAGTGGCGATGGAAGGTTCCCTTATCTGTGATCTTAAGGAACTCAACATAGCCGACATACTCCGCGATTAGGACATGACCTAGGTCAATACCGTCGCGACCCTTCCCGTTATCGTCGCAAAGGCCGCCGGCAACGCCCAGCAAAATCAAGACTTGAGGACGGAGATCTTGAATCATGGCAGCGATATCACCGCTGAGCGGAACGTTTGTACGATCGGTGGCCTGCGTGAGAACGGTGTCCCAATCGCCCAGTGTCGGATCGGTCTGGACGAAATATGGGGTCTCAGGAATGTTCCTCCGCAAATCAAACACTTCCTGAGCCGCCGAAAACTCCTCCGGGATCACGGTTATCACACCCACGCGCGCCCGACCTTTCAATCCCAGCGGCGCCGAATAGACGACCCTGTTCGCAGTGAGGATAGAGCTGACTGCTGCCGCTAACGCCTTGTACGTAGAGCCTAAAAATGAAAGGTTGATCTGCACGGGCTGCTAAACTCATAGTCGCGACGATGACATTTAGACAACTACCACTGGCTTGGCATAGGCCGTTTTCTCAACTGTACACAGGAGCAAAGTCTATACGCGCGGTCTTGGAACAAATCAAGAACATTTGGAGGGAAGTGTTGCGGTTAGCGTTTTCTCGCCTGCTACTTTCAAAGTCTGATTTCGCCATCCGGCGTTTTGGAGCGGTTGGATCCGCGGCCTGCGCCCTTCTGGAAGGTAAGCTCGGGTGGAAGCCTGTCCGGCAGGTCGAAAAACAGTTCGCGAAGAGCATCCCGGCATTGCACCTTCTTTGCCCACTCGCTCACCATGCGATTACCTGCTGTCTTTCGAAGCGCCTTGTCGATCTTGCCGACCCAGCTCTCAAGAAGCTCGTGTAGCTCCGGTGAAATCGCCTGCTGTGCCCAGATCATATCGAGGTCGACACGCCCATTGGTTGCCCACGAAAGGCACGCGATCGTGTAGGCGACAATGTTTGCCTGAAACGCGGCGAACTTCTTTGCCCGGACGATCGACAGAGTGGCCCGGAAGAGAATCGCTTTCGCAACGAACGCCTTGAACCACGCCGTATCCGGCTCAAATCCATCCGGATGCTCGTCTTTCAGCGCCTGCATGAAGAACTGAAAGTTCTTCTGATTACCAAAGCTCACTTGATGTGCCTGCCCCTCCCAGGCATTCAGGTATTTCGCCAGATCGGTCTTCGAGAACCTGCGTTCCTTCGGGGTCTCCTGCGCGAACCGTCGCTTCTGACCTGCGGCGAACGACGCCTTCAGCTCTGCTGCACCGTAGCTTCCACGAGCGCGCTCATAGAACCAACGGCCCTTGCCATCCGGCAGCCAGGTATTGTTGGCGAGTTTTTCCACGATGACGTGGAAAGGGTCGTTCGCAGAGAAGTCCGCGGGCTGGACAGTGTTCTGGCTATTGGCGGACTTCGAGACTGCCGCCACCATTTCGTCGAGTTCCGCGCCACTCACACAGATGATCTTGGCCGGCACTGAGATCGCGTCCAGGTTAGCCCCATCTTGCCGTTTGGCACGATGCAGGCTGGCCGTGGTCTGACCACCGTTGACGATCTGGAGTCCGCGAACCGATTTGATTCCGAAGTGCCCGTTTCCGTTATCCTCGACCTCCATCGAATCAACGGTTGCGACAATGCCGTTGTTGTAAGCGAGGAAGCGGTGAGGGAGATCGCGAATTGTCGTTCGAAGTCCCGCGTTTACGCTCTTTCGGCCACGAAGCCCGAGAAACGCTCGCACGTTCAATTCGAGCAGTCGGGTACCGTATTTCTCGTAGACATCGGCAAGCAACGCGCCTGGTATTGAAGCCAGATAAGCCTCATAGTCAGCATTGCCTGAGGAAGCCTTGAGACACGGAAGGGAGCCGCCAAAGTCGGCGCTGAAATCTACGACGATGTCGTCGCGGCGCAGTCCCTGTCCGAGGAGTCGCTGAAGCCGCTCGATGCCGAACAGATCGACAATGACGCGCGTGCCATCAAAAGCCTTCTTGAGGTCGATCGATCTGAGCCCGGTGAGACCGTCTGATAGAAGGACTACTCGAAGGACACCGATCTGTTCACGAGCTTCATATATATGGCGAGCCAGCTCGCTCGCGTCGGTATTCGACGGTTCGATCTTCGTATGCAGCCCTTTGCAGCTGCATTCGTAGAACTTCATCGCCTGCTGAAGGGCGCTCAGAATTTCGTCTCGGGTCAACGCGCGCGGCGGCACTTCTCCCGTGTGTATCGTCGTCACAAGGATGAGACGTTCCTCGTCGTCGGGAATGGAATAGCCGGTTATCTTGTACTTTGTTCGCGCAAAGTTGCCCTCCTGCCACAAGAGCGTGGGGTTCTCAATCGCGCCTTCGTCGCCGAGCCGGTCCAAAACAATGCGGGTGAACTCTTCCTCGCTATAAATGCTGCCGTCGCCTGACTGGATCGCCTCGTCAACTTCACTCGCAAGTTCCCGGGCGAACGCTTCCATTGCTTCGTCAGTCATGAGGCCCCGCCATCATTCTAAGAGATCGAAATAGACCATCCGCCCCGCTCAGGAAGCCGCCAAGTAGCCTTTCGTCCAGAGAGTACGACGCATCCACAATTTCCGGCGGTACCGAAAGGCCGGTCAGCCGCGGAAAGTCTTCCCGCACCTCAAAGCCGTAAAGGTCCTGGAGAATGAATGCGAATCCCGGAGCTGCTTGTGGCTCGACCTCAAGCAGTCCTGCCCTGAGAAGCCGATCATCGAACGCTCGCCTTACGCCGGGTGCGGATCGATCGATGGCCTCACGAATATCGCGCACGGCCGCGAGCACGGTACGTCCGTCGGGTGCTTCCTGGAATCGTGCACGAGCGATAATCAGGGATGAAAGTCCCCGGCGATCAAGCTGGTCCAGGCGCGATATGCGCACGAGGTTTCCCCCGCCGGCAACCGCTTTGACCTCGATCCCGATCCCCGATCTGCTGAAGTCGTGAATACCGTCCAGAGGACCGAACCAAGCCTCCACAGCTGCTTCATGGCCGATTTCGCCAGAGAGTAGCTCCAGCACGGTGAGTTCCCCAAGCAGTCCGATCTGCTCCTCTCTTGAGAGGCCCCGTCGGCCGGAGCGCAGAAAGGCCTGCCAAGCCTCCAGCCGCGAAACGCCGATCGTGAGGGCCTGAGCCGGGTTCGCAGCATGTCGGACGACATCCACAAGATCGGCTGCCAGGACTTCAAAAACATCGCGCAGCGGCTCTCGCTCCAGGGCGACGGCGACACGAACGACGCCTTGAGCCGGGTCCCGTCGGTCGCTGAGACTCACGCCTTCTGCGGCTATTCTCAATAGCGTGGCCGGCGCGGCACCAAGGGGGGCTTCAATAAGGAGTGCGATACGACCGTCCGGCTCTCGTATGCCAGCCAGAAACCGCACCGTTGCAGGTACCGAGAGCGCAACCGCTCTCCATTCGCGGTCACTTGGTCCCGCGCGGGCAGCCTCAGCCCATTTGGATACGAGCTCGTCCCGAAGAGTGGTCATACCGGTTCAAGCCGCTGTTCGACGGTGTTGAACCGATACCGGATTGAGCGCCCACTGCTCGAATCAGGGAAACTTACAACAACCCCAAAGATCGGTACTTCAACATCGGGCAGCTGAGCGTTCTTCGGTGAGAGGGGGTACAGCAGGAGAAGGGCTCGCTTGGGGTTTTCACCACGGACCCTCCGTATCTCAGGCCCATCGGGAGTGGTTGCCGGGTCCTTGCCGGCTGCCCCTGCCGCGCGCTTTCTGTTCGTCGCGGCAAGCGCACGATCGAACTCCGCTTGATCAAGATCGATCGCCTCATCCCGCGGCGAGAGTATGGTCTTCACGACATACCGACCGGCTGCTTCCCCACGGGGCAAGGGAGCGCGTTCGATCGTCTTGAAGGTCCAGCCATTCACGGTGAGGGGCTCGCCGCTCCCGCTTAGGACTGCGATCGTCCAGTCGGTCAGCTCCCCCGCACCCAACTGCTCGCGAATGTACGCGCTCAGGCGAGCTGCATTCACGTCACGCGCCTCGTCGGGAAAAAGCAACGAGCCGAGTAGGGTCGCTACTTCGGTGCCAGCTACGCCTTTCCACAGGCGGCGTTCCTCAAGCGATTTGAAATCCGCTTGGTTCGCAGGCTCGGCTGGCGTTCCGATCCGATCCAGAAAGTTCGTGATGCTTGCGGCGTTTTGTTGGTTTCGCGATTGATCGTTGAAGAGGACCGTCTGTATCTTTGCCTCGCCCTGAAATGAAACCTGGAATTCACGCGAATGGCGCATCTTGTTCGGAGCGGTCACGAGCAGGATGTCATGGGACTGAATCCTGAGACCATACTGCTCAGGAGTTGCCCCGATCATGGCCATGTGATCGAGGCGCTCGCGCAGCTCTTCTGCTGCGGTCGCCACATGGCGGAACCACAGCTGCAAGTCAGGCGTCATGTACAGCCTACACAGATCGACGTAGCCAGGCCGGTACCCGAACCAACGGCCCATCTGCATGAGACTGTCGTACATTCTTGACGGTCGCAGAAAATAGCTGACCGTCAATCCTTCCAGAGTCAGTCCGCGCGAGAGCTTGTCGCCGCCGATCGCGATGACGTTCAGCCCCTGCGCGGCATTGCCGTCATAGTCGAGCGCATCGCGAATTTCACTGTTGACGACCTGCGGCCTGATCTTGTCGGCGGCGGTCGCAAGTTCGCGCTCGACCGCAGACCATTCGGTCATGGGGAGCGTCCCTCCGATTTCCGTTGCTCTGATCGTCGCCGACGTCGGCACGAAATCCTGCTCCCAGAGTTCTCGCAGTCGATCGAGGATCGGGTCCTTCTTCTTCGATCGATACTTGAGCCTGCGTTTGAGATCGGCGACCCATTCATCTACCTGACGAAACACAGCCTGATGCACGTCCTTGTAGCGAGAGACGTGGACCAGCATCGAGTTGTGCACGTTGCGCTGGCCACGCGCCGCGCGGGCCGCGCATGCGAGCACAAAACTCAGGATGGCGTCTTCAAGCGAGGGAGGAATGTGGTCCTCTCCGTCGTACTTGGGCGCGAACCCCTTTTTGTGGTCGACCTTGATCCACCCTTCATCGTCCTGATCGACGTCCCGCGTGACGTCGAGCGGCTCCTGCGCCGTGTCGGCCCCGGCCCCGTCAATCCCGAACAGCAGGCCGGGTCCGACGTAGTTTGACGGCGACGGAAGGTTGATGATGAAGCTTCGCGGGAACACGTCGTCGCCGTACTCTTCCGTTGCCGCGGCATCGTGAATGAGCACATTCGCGAACGGAGTCGCGGTGTACGCGACGTATGCGGAGCGAGAGAACGACGAGAGCAGGCGTCGTATCTGACCGTTGATGCGTTTGGGCTCGTAATCTGGATCGGGAGCATCATTCTCGTCAAATTGCTGCTCGCCCGTGTCGACCGAAGCCTGATCGGCCTCGTCGTCGATGAGGAGAAGCGGTCGGGCCTCCGTGTCGCCCCGCGGAGCCAGGACCTCGCTGACCCAATTGTTCAGATTTTCGAGGATGCGAGCGTTCTTCTTGATGACGAGAAGAACCGGCCGTTGCTGCACGCCGATCCCAAGATTATCCGCGAACGCGCGATTGAAATCCCCGTTCGCAGCCTGCGTGGTGAGGTGCTCGGCATGGATGCTGCGATCAAGCTCGCCGACACCAATTCGGGTGAAGCCGGCGCCGCCACTTGCCGGAGTCGTATTGTAGCCAAGAAAGTCGCGATCCATGCGACGCTGCGTCTGCTGTCTGAGCGCGTTGTGCATGCCGGCAAGTATGATTATCAGCTTGTACCCTGCGTCGGCCGCTTTGCTCGCCAATCCCGCGTAGTTGGCGGTCTTTCCGAACTGGACGTGCCCGACGACGAGCCCGCGACGATCCCAGGGGCCGTCACGGTTCGGGTCTTCCATCTGCTCCATGATCAGATCGGTGGAGAGGTCGATCGCATCGATCGCCGCCGGTGGCCAGCCCTGGTCCTGCATCAGGAAATCGCTGTAACGCTTGAAGAACCTGCGCCCCTCCTTTCGATCCCCGAAATACCAGGGAACGTGGCCTCGCTCGTCAACGAGTCGCGTCGGCCGCCCAACCTTGACGATGAGCCTCGTTTCCAGCTCCTGCACGATCGCCGCGAGCTGCTTGGCCGACATCTCCTGCGCAAGGAGCTTCGAACAATCGTCGACCGCCTTCTCGATCTCCTCCCTGCCAACCGCAGTGTCGGGATGGCGTTGCCGAAGCATCATGAGGGCCATCGAGCCGATCGCATCCTCAACTGAACTCATCGCTTCGCCCCCTGCAGCTTCCGCATCAGTTTTCCTTCGATATCCTCGACCTTGTCGAACGGGTCCATCGTGGCCAGCCGCGCCGCCGCTTCGTGAGGAGTGAGGCCCGCTCGCTCCATCATTCTCGCCATGGAGAGCGCAGCGCTGACGAGCTCCGAGCTGTCGATTGCCTCGTCAGGTACGCCGCGTTCCGTCACGTCGAGCCAAACGCGATCGACAGGAACGGTTCTCTCGATGAGATCGAGCAGTCCGTCAAGGAGATCGAAACCCGTCTTGTCCATGCGCCCCTTGAGCAGCTGGATCAGTTCGTGGTCGCGCCGCACCGTATACCGGCGCTTCGCGCCCTCAGGATTTACCTGCCATATTCGGGATACGCCGGTCGCCTTCTGCCGATTGCCGTACTGTCCGCGGTGGACGAAAACCTCCCGCGCCTTGCGGCGAACGTCTTCGGCTATCCTCTGGAGCGGTTTACGGATCGCATCCGGTGGACGAGCTATCGCCTTCCGAACGTCGATACGCCAATCATGGTCCGCCGTATTGGGAATATCGATGCGTATGCGGGCCAACCGGCTCGTTTCGTCTCGGGTCCACGCGCGGCTTCCACCAAGTCCGAGCCAACCTCCCGCCGACAGCAGGCGCTTGTGCCGGTAGACATAGAAGCCCTGCTGAGCCGTCCATCCATCCGGTCCGCCGGCCTTCTCGAATTCGATCTCGTTACGGAACCGGTCCCGGTGCGGCAAGACGAAGCCGCGGACGCGAACCCTGCCGCCCGGGCCATCTATGTGCTGCTCTGGATTTCGGATGATCGATTCATCGCTTTCCAGGAAAGGGTCCCACGCTTTCACCCGACTACCATTGAGCGTGATCTTGAGCGCTCGGGCGTCGCCTGCGAGAAAGCGATGGAATACCATGGCAAGGTGCGCATCGACGCGCTGGAGATCGGCGAGAAACGTCTCGTAGCTCGGTCGATCGTTCGTTCGTCCAAAGTCGACCTTACGCCATACAACGAGCGTGCCCGACTTCTTCGATTTCAACTGATCGCGGATTTCGCCAGAGAGGCCAGCGTCGCCTTCGATCAAATCCCACCCGCCGCCGCTCTTGCGAAGCTGGTCCAGGTCCCACGTGAACGACGCGAGGCCGGAAGACGTTTTTGAGACCACGGTGAGCTGTCGGCACTGCGACAGCGACGCGGTCTTGAGGCCCAGCCCGAACCTACCGAGGTCCTCGGCCGTCCTCTCGGCTTCCGGCCCGATGCCGCCGAAGCGCATGGCTTCGACCAGGCGATCGGCATGCATGCCGGACCCGTCGTCGAGTATCCACCCGACCGGCTCACCATCGTTCCATTCCCATTGGATCTCGATACTCTTGGCTCCGGCGGCTATGCTGTTGTCGAGAATGTCGGCAATGGCTGTCTCAAGCGAATAGCCGACTCCCCGAAGGGAGCCAACAAGGGCGGCAGCGGATGGCGGTACGGCGCGCGTTGGCACGGGCAAAGGCAATGAGAGCCCCACGGGAAGGGAAAGACGGCAACTTACCAGCGGTTGCGGACGCTGGCGAGCCAAGTTCGCGCTTCGACATCATGAGCCGGGCCAAGCGCAGCGCCCTGATGGGCCGCATCCGAGGCCGCGACACGGGACCGGAAATGACCGTCCGGAGGCTCCTGCACGCTATTGGGTACCGATTTCGGCTTCATGCCCGGGACCTTCCGGGAAAGCCGGATATCGTCTTTCGAAGCAGGCGTGTTGCCCTCTTCGTGCATGGCTGCTTCTGGCACCGGCACGATTGCGGGTTGGCGTACGTCCCAAAGACCCGTGCGGAGTTCTGGCAGCGCAAGTTTGATGGCAACGTTGCGCGCGACCGGAGAACGGAACATGAACTAGAGGTTGCGGGTTGGCGAGTGGTCACCGTCTGGGAGTGCCAGCTGGGCGATCTTGCTTCCCTGGCGGGACGGCTCGCGAAGGAGCTTGGACCGCCAGGGAAGCAAGATCGCCGCGCTGGTGCGACATCTAAGATGCGACCGTCGGCGCAGAAAACTCGCGATCAAGCCAAGTCCTCACGGCGGAAGCGTCAGCGTGCCCGTGTCGCCTGAGGAGGCCGGCAATGTCGCGCGCCGAGATCACGATGATTGGATGCTGATCCTCCTTGATCTCGCGATACGCCTGCAGATCGACGTAACTCGTCGTCACGAGTATTCCAAACTGCCGGTGGCGCAACCGAGAGATGAGGCGCGACATTTCCCGCACGCCAACGCTGTTGTCGAGCGCGTAGCACTTTGCCTCCAGGGCGAAGTCAACGAGGATGGACGCGATGCCGTGACCAAGGCGAAGCTTGCCGATCGCATCTCGACCGCCATCCCGTGACGGACGCGTGAGGTCGAGTTCTGCGATGTCAGGCAGCATCAGTCTGGCAAGCGCGGCAGCGCACTTCTCAAAATCGTGCGGACGCTCTGCAAAGAACTGGTGGACCTCGCGAATGATGGCAAGGTCTTCTGCACCGGAGGGGAGTTGCTCGATCTTGGTCCTGTACTCGATGGAGCGGGTGGATTTGAGCGGTTGATACCGGCCCCTCTCCACCCAGTCGGTCCACGCCTGCGGCGCGCGTTGCGTGTGGGGCGTCCCTGCAATTACCTCTTCGATCCAGGTCCGTTCAATAAGGGGCGCATTCAGGATGGTGAAGCGTGCGCGATAATTCTGAAAGCGCATGCCGTTCGCAGTCCGCCAGATCGCGACCAAGTCCTCCGCGACCTGTTGCTCCGAAGTGCCCGGCACCGCGAGCCCGAGGAACATCACACCCCGCCAATCACCAGTGTTGCCGAATACGAAAATCGGCGGAACGGTGCGCCGGCCGGTCTCGCCTTCGTGCGCGGCGGCAAAAATGCGGCGAAGGAGTTCGTTGCCGTTGCGGGGCGTCGCATGGAGAGCGCGGCCCGGCTGTTTGTTGTCCCCGTAATACGTGAACGCGCCGGTTTCCCGATCAAGCTCATCTGGCCAATTGGCGTCGGACATCGAGGAAGTCAGGACGACCATTTCAAGGGCGGCAAGAGAACCGCGGTACCGGAATCCGCCCTGGTTGGAAACTCGAAGAAGACGAGGAAACGGGTCATCGCCAGCATTGCCCGAGCGACCGCCTTCATATACTGCGTCGACGTGCAGATCGGCCCCTCCAAGCGCGTCGAACGAGATCGACCTTCCCGCATCCCCCACTGCACTCTCCCCCGGTTATTTTTGCTCAGGCGGCCTGGCAATGTCCGTCGAACCTGGTAAGTTGCGCCGGCGCACCACTCCCTACCATGGACTTTCTCGTCGATGAAATCACTCGACGGCGTTGCCGCCAAACTGGCTCGTCTTAGCAATCCACAGGCGCGCCCTCGGGTCCTCGATCTATTCGCTGGCTGTGGCGGCCTGAGTCTCGGCTTCCATGCGGCCGGTTGCGACATTGCCGCGTCGCTCGAAATCGACAAGTTGGCTGCCCGCTCGCACGCGATCAATTTCTTCAAGGATGCGCCCAAGGAAATCCTCGATCTCCATGCGATGCCCCGCGACGTAGCGTCGCTTGAACCAGAACAACTCGTCGAAGAATTTGAACTGGGTGCGACCTCGCAGGCGATCGATATCATCATAGGAGGGCCGCCCTGCCAGGCGTATGCCCGGGTCGGCCGAGCGAAGCTACGCGAGATAGCTGATCACCCACGCGCGTTCAAAGTTGATCCTAGGGGGAATCTGTATCTGCGGTACCTCCACTATGTCGATCGCCTGAAACCGCTCGCGATCCTCTTCGAGAACGTGCCTGACGTTCTCAACTATGGCGGTCACAACGTCGTTGAGGAGATCGTGGAGGCGCTCGATGCTATGGGATATGACGCTGCGTATTCCCTGATCAACGCTGCCCATCACGGCGTGCCGCAGATGCGAGACCGCGTCTACATGATCGCGTATCGCAAGGAGCTGGGAGCGGTTGTTCAATTTCCTCGGGCAACGCACCACTGCGATCTTCCGCGAGGATACGAGGGTACCCGCGCCGTTTCCTTGAAACTGATCAACTCGTCGGAAGGATACGCGTTCGTGAAACCGGATACGGGCCACAAAGGACTTCCGCATGCGGTGACTGCCCGCGAAGCGATCGGTGACCTGCCGCCGGTCACTTCTCACCTCGAAGGCAAGCTCAAGCGAGGGGCGAGGCGCTTTACCGAGCCGGCGTACTACCGCAGAACGGCCTGGGAGAACCTTTCTTCCTATGCCCAACTCATGCGATCGTGGCCCGGCTTCAGGGCTGGCGATGCCGTCTATGATCATGTGCTGCGGTATCTGCCCCGAGACTCCAGGATTTTCAAAGCGATGGCGCCTGGCGATGAATATCCGCAGGCCCACCTCGTGGCAATGAAGCTGTTCATGGCTGCCGCGAGCCGTCGCAAGCTTTCACCCAAGAGCGCGGAGTGGCGATCCCTTCGCGATTCGATGGTGCCGCCGTATGACCCAAGCAAATTTCCGAATCGGTGGTGGAAGTTGCGGGCGAATGGTCCTGTTCGAACGCTCACGGCGCACATCGGCAAGGATACCTATACGCACATTCATTACGACAGTGACCAGGCGCGGGTGATCACGGTTCGCGAGGCCGCGCGACTTCAATCGTTTCCGGACGGTTTTGTCTTTGCCGGAACGATGAATCCCGCATTTCGGCAGATAGGAAATGCTGTCCCACCTGTCATGGCGCGCGAACTGGCCTTTGAGATCATTTCAAGCCTGCGAAGCGCGCTCATTCCCGCTGCAGCTGCGGAATAGAAATATAAAGTAAGCCCTCGCAAGTATCGCGATGGTCGTGGACTAAAGACCTGTCAAAGGAATTAGGGTCAAAAACCCCAATAGTCCGGCCATGAAAAGCGTCGAGGACGCGACATTTTAGATTCTCGCGTTCTGGTGTATGGTTCCGCGGCTTTCACGCTTTCCGGGATCAGACAATGCGCTGGCTGTGGCGCTTCCTTTGGTGGCTCATGGGGGACGAGGACGATATGAAGGACGTGTATGCCCACTTCGGGCTGACGTTCTCTCATGGCTGCAATGTCGAGGGCGTCCTGGCCAACCTGATCCTGACGGTGGATTTCGTGAAGCGGATGTACGAGGGGTCGAAGAAAGCCGGGAAGCCGATCTACGACCAGTACACGATGGCTCACAAACTCGAGGAATATCTCGCCGAACAGCAAGCTAAGACGTTCGGCCAGCTCATTAGCCGAAAAGGCGGTATAAAGCAGTTACTTCAGCTCGATCCGGCACTCGAAAAGCGCGTCGATGAGGCGAAGCGGCGGCGGGATTACCTCGCGCACAACTTCTGGCGGGAGCGCGGGCAAGAGGCGATCTCGGTTAGGCGACGCGACGCAGTAATCGCCGACCTGCAAGCGGATCAGGCATTCTTCGAAGAGCTGGCGATGGATCTTGAGGCGGTCGCTATGGATGAGGTGCGCAAGATCGGGCTCGATGCAGACAAACTCAAGATGAACGTGGATGCAAGCGTGAAGAGAGTGCAGCAGGAGCTCGCGCGATGACAATGCAGCCGACGAGCGCGCTTCGACGCTGCTCATGAAACCGCCGATCTTCCCACCATTGACAGCCCCTCTTCCGGCCTTGGATTGGCATGGGCGGGCGACGGCTACGTCGATCATAAGTCATGCCGCCAGAGCCCGGGCTCTTTCGTCATTTCATAGAGGACGTGCGCGGCCTGACCGGCATGATGTATGGCCGCTGCATGTACGAAGAGATGCGCTATTGGGACAACGACCTTCCTGATTGGGATGCGGAGGAGCGCGAATATGCGGCAGTGTGGCGGAGCCAGGCAAAGTGGGTCGTGTCGCGCTCGATGATCCAACGCTACACTCGTCGAGGGCGACCTCGAAGCGGCGGTGCGCGGGCTGAAGGCCCGGCTCGACGGGGAGATCGAAGTCGCCGGACCGGAGCTGGCGGGGAGTCTGACCGAGCTTGGTCTCATTGATGAATATCGACTCTACCTTCGCCCCATCGTGCTTGGTCACGGCAAGCCATTCTTCATCGGCCCCCGCGCGTCGCTCCGCCTCGTGGCGAGCGATCGGCTAGGCGAGAACACGATCAGGTTAACCTACGTCCCCGCCAAGTCATGCAACTCAGGTCCGCTTTGGGGCGATCTTTCGCGTTGGCTCGCCGGCCGAAATCCGCCCTTCAGGATTGTCAGGGTCGACGCCGCATTTAACGGATGGAGTCCAACGCCTGACGGCGGCGATGCTTGATATTCCTTTTGTTCCGCTCCGAGAGCGGTCTCGTTTGGAAGCAGTGAAAACGGTTTTCAGGGCGCATCCGGCGAGGCGGACCGGCTCTCGTGAACCGAGCCCAAGCGGTCTCGGCCTTTCGGCTTGGATCCTCGCGCTCATTCTGTGTTGCTCGCCGGAGGCACTCGCGCGAAGGGCCCGCCGCTTTGCGGCGTCGCTATCACTGCCCCTCGCGCGAGTGCCTTGTTAACCGGTCTCGCAACTGCACTCGCTGTCGGGTCCCGCCGTCCCGGCGTCGTTATCACTGCCCGAAAGCGGGTGCCATCTTCGCGCCTCCGCTGCGCTTCGGCCGGTCATTGCCCGATCCGATGAGGCAGCAACACTCTTTAATGGTTGCTGGGGAAGTACGAGCCGAAGACGTCATCCCTGAACGTCAGATTCATCGAACATGAGCGGCAATTGATCATCCGGTTCGTAGTCGGCAAATCCTGAAACGGAGATTCCGATCAGCCGTATCGCCTTCTTTGGCGGCATCAGCTGCTTCAGTAGCTCGAGAGCAAGGCTGGAGAGATCGCTGGCGGAGTCGATGATGGCGACTGATCTGCTGCGGGTGATCAATTCGAAATCGGAAAACTTCACCTTGAGCGTTGCGGTTCGACCCCGTGCGCCCGTTGTCTCGCAGTAGCGCCATACCTTCTCGATCAGCGGCTGCAATTCCGCCGCCAGAGCTTCATAGTCCGCCAGATCCTGCGAGAAGGTGTTCTCGGCGCCGATCGATTTGCGGATACGGTTGGCGCGGACGGGGCGCTCGTCGATGCCCCGCGAAATCCAGTAATAGTACGTGCCGGCTTTGCCGAAATTTGTGGTCATGAACTCAAGTGACTGGTTGCGCATATCGAGCCCTGTGAAGATGCCGAGCCCATTCATTTTCGCGCTTGTCGCCGGGCCGATTCCGTGGAATTTGCCGACGGGGAGATCCTGAACGAAATCCGGTCCCATTTTCGGCGTGATGACGAACTGTCCGTTCGGCTTGCGGTGGTCCGAGGCGAGCTTCGCCAGGAACTTGTTGTAGGAGATACCGGCGGAAGCCGTCAGGCCGGTCTCGTTCAGGATTTTCGCTCTGATCATGGTTGCGATTTCCGTCGCGCTCGCAATGCCTTGGATGTTTTCAGTGACGTCCAAGTAAGCCTCGTCGAGCGATAGTGGCTCAATTATTTCCGTGTGTTCGGCGAAAATCGTCCGGATGTGTCGCGAGATCTCCTTGTAAACCTCGAAGCGCGGCTTAACGAAGATCAAGTCCGGGCATTGGCGTTTGGCGGTTATCGACGGCATCGCCGACCGAACCCCGAACTTGCGCGCCTCGTAGCTCGCAGCGGCGACGACGCCGCGCTCCCTGGACCCGCCGACGGCGACTGGTTTGCCGCGCAAGTCGGGATTGTCCCGCTGCTCGACTGATGCGTAGAAGGCATCCATGTCGATATGGATGATCTTGCGCTGTCGCGTTGCGGCGGTGTTCCGATCCTGATCCGGCGAGCTCATGTAACAATGATACTCGCATCCGCTTTGGGCGTCCGGCCGGAACTCGGCCGGGCATAATGTAACCCGCCTTACTTGCGTGCTCGGTTAGGGCCTGTTTCCCGATTCGCGAGTGAAATGGGAAGGCGAAGCTTCATCGCACGCTCGTCGCGGTCGGCCTTTTGAAAGGCGATCTCCTTGCGTATCAGCCTGGCTAGTTCATCCGCGGCAGTCTGCATGAAGTGCTCGCGCGGCGTCTTTGCAATCTTTTTTTGCTCAATCATCGTCCTGCTCCAAGAAAACGTCACACTACGGCAACAGGAGAACGGCTGCTAGGTTCGAGCAGATGGGAGCAAAAACCCCGGCGTTTCGGCCGGGGTCTCGCGGTCGCTGTCGGCGTACATCCGGCCGGCAATTTCTGCCGGAATGGCTTCGGCTATGTTCTTGAAGAAACTAAGACTTGCCCGGCAAAGTCGTGCTGTGGTCTATTCGGTCGGGCACTCGGGACAGCTGTCTCCCATCGAGTCGAGCACCTCCGCGATTGCGACGGCGGCAGCCTGCGAAGAGACGCCCGCGGGCGGATCCTGGCGGGCGACGTCGAAGGCGCGCTCGCGGGCGTGTGGATCGGCGCGGTCCTGCATCCAGCCGTGCTCCTCGCACTCGCGAATGGCGCCAGCTTCCTGCAGCACGGAGATCGCCCATCCGCGCAGCGTGCGGATCGTCGGTCGCCGTTGTTTCATCATCAGCATGGAAACCATCCTGCGCGGCACGAATCCCTGAGCTAGCTTGTTCGTTCCAGCTGCTAACACAAGAGCAGGGATTCCGCGGTGGATAGCCTCAGCGTTTTCCACGTGTTCCGATCTGCCTGAGGAAGGAGGCGTCAGGCGGCGCTAGCGACGTCCTCCTTGTCCTCGCCGCGCGTGACGATCTTCAGCGCGTCGTCGGGCAGAGGGCGCTGCAGCGCCTTCGCCTCATCCCAGGGAGCGCGCATCCATACGTCGCGCTCCTCCTCGGTGGTCAGGATCACCGGCATGGCCTTCGAGTGGATTGGCTCGACGACGGCGTTCGGTGACGTTGTGAGAAACCCGTAGACGAGGTGAGGGCCCGGGATCGGCTTCGACTTGGTGCCGCGCTCGCCCCTGAACTCGGTCCAGATGCCGGCAAAGCAGAACAGCGGCCGGCTTTCCTCGCGCGCGAACCAGACGACGTCTTTCTTCTTCGTCTCCGGATTTGGCTCGGGGGCGTACTCGGCGAAGCTGTTCGCCGGGACCAGGCAGCGGTTCTCCGGCTTCAGCCAGCCTCGCCAATGCGGCGACGACGTGTTGCGGATGTTGGTGACCGGCGGCCCGCCTGTCCTGGGTGGGGGCGGCATGCCCCAGCGCATCAGCACCATCTCTTCGGCGTCGCCGGCATTGCGGATCACCGGTGCCGGATAGTCCGGAAAAACGCCGGGCATGGGCGCCAGATTGCCGACATACCGATTCATGCGCCTAAACAGGCCGGCAATCGCCGCCTGGTTGGTCGTGATCGAATAGAGATTGCACATTCAGCGTTCGCTCTCGGTCATTGGTGGCGGCTGCGCAGGATCTCTGCCTGTCCCGCCGTTTGATACCTTCGAGGCTGCGGTTTGTTCGAGCGACAGGGTATGGACCCGTCGAGAACCTTGCCAGCGGCGGCTCTTACTTTTGTCGCCTGATCTCTCATCGCCACCTCACCACGCCGTCACGTTTATCCCGTGTAGGTCCGAAAGCGTCCACGCGTGTAGGCGTGCGAGACGGCTTTCTTTAGCTCCGAGATCTCGGATTCCAAGAAGTTGTTAACGACGACCAGCGCGCGAATAGCCGCGCGCATATCGCCGTCGCAAACGGCGATCGCCTGCTCGACGGCCGCATCCAGCCCATCGTCCTGTTCGTCCGGCTTTGAGACCGAGGACATGCGCTGTTCCGGGTTGACCGTCGATGATGTATGTTCTTATTTTGTTCTTATGGAGTCAAGTCGCCGTTTCACAGCACCTTGGACCTTGGTCCGGGAAAATTCGGAGTGCTACGTGGTCAGGGATGCCAATGGCATGGCCCTCGCGTGGCTCTATTGCCAAGATGATGCGCAGCGCTACAGCTTCGGCGTTGGCAAACTCTCATCAGATGAGGCGCGGCGGATAGGCAACGCGATCGCGCGCATCCCCGAATTCATGATGCAGCGGCAGGGCTTTTATCCGCGCGGCGGCGGACCACGCTGGCGCGCCGACCGGCCGTATCACGTGGCCCTGGAGGACCGCTATATCCGCGAGCATTGGGATGAAATTGACGCACTTTGCAAGCTCAACAGCCTGCCTTTCAACGCAACTGGTGAAGTCATTGAGAACGACGGCATCTGGAGAGTCTATGAATTTGCCTGGCAGATGGATGCGATCCTGTTCTGGGATCGCTTCGAGGGACGCTGGCTGCGCGGCACCGAGTTTCATTACCCAGAGCGGCCCGACAATTTACCGTCGCTAAAGCCGCTCGCGAACTGGCCGAAATTCAACCCGCGCAATGTGCGATAGCCGCTGGTATTCAACATCATGATGAAACGCCGAACATTGGCATTGATGCTCCTGCTGCTGTCGGGCGGGGCGCTGGCCGATGATTTTGTTGGGCAAGCCAGCGTCATTGACGGCGACACGCTGGAAATTCATGGAAACCGTATCCGGCTCTGGGGTATCGACGCGCCGGAAAGCAGTCAGCTATGCCGCGGCGAGGACAGTCTGAAATATCGTTGTGGCGCGCAGGCAGCAAACGACCTCGACACATTCATTGCCCGACGTCCGGTTAACTGCTCACCACTTAGCCTTGATCCATATGGCCGGACGGTCGCGACCTGTTCGGTTGATGGCACGGATCTCGGCGAATGGCCTGTACGCAGGGGCCTCGCGCTGGATTGGCCTCAATACTCGAAAGGTAGATACGGCGGGGCTCAGCAGGATGCCGAACGCGCCGGTCGAGGAATCTGGAGGGGCAGTTATGTCGAGCCATGGCTGTATCGCGCCTGTATCCGGGCGAACGGCAAGCCGTCCGCCTGCTCGGATGACGCAAACTCCCATCCCTGATCGATAAAGACGGCGAGCCGGTCGGTTGTGGAGGTGACGCTGGCGCGGTTCGGGCGACTCACGCTAACCAGTTGTTCTCAATTGCCTCACTGCACAATAGGGTTGAAATGGTTGCAGCTACCCGTAAACTACCGGCTTCTGGTTACGCGCTTGAAGTGGATGGCCGACTGAAGGCCGAATTTGCGACCCGCGACGGCGCGAGGGCAGGTGGAGAAGAGCTCAAGAGGCGTTTTCCGGCGATTCAGATCAGAATCTATGACGCGCAAACCAACACTCGGGAGGAAATCCAGATCCCCTAAGCTTCGTCTTCATAGATTTTGTTTGGGCGCGTGCGGCTGGCGCCGCACCGTGCTCTCGTAAACCGAGACGCACAGCGTCTCGGCCTGCGGCTTCGATCCCTCGCGCGAAGAGTGCGGAGCTCCTCGCCGGGGGTACTCGGGAAAGGGGCCCGCCGTCATGGAGTACGCCGGCGTCGCTATCACTGCCCCGTTCCCGGGTACCCTCTTAACCGGTCTCGTCGCTGCACTCGGTCCCGCGTGCCGCCTTCGGCGTCGCTATGCTCACGCTCCTGCGGGTGCCATTTTACGTTGAGGCGATGCGCCGTTGGCGCACGCCTGATCGGCCGCTCCGGAGTACGTCAGGTCGCATTACTGATATGAGTCATCACGATCGCAGTTTGTCGGGAGTGATCGCGCGAGTCATTTCCGTACCGGGCTCCAGTGCTGCGTGCGCCGTGAAGCGTAGAGCTCGTCGGTCGTCAAAGTTCAGCGGTGGCATCGTTTCCTCGCGCGCTGGGCTCCACCGAGTGCGGGCTGAATGGGCGACGGTTGCTACAAAAGAGGCGAGTGCCGCCGCCTTAAGGTGAAGCAGAAGAGTGCCTGCATTTTGCGGTCATCCGAGGCCGGCGCGATCTGCCCTGAGAGGGAGCGAGTGGGTGCGGCAAGCGAAGCGTGCCCACAGGGGCTATAGCATGCTTGGCATCGGGCCAATTGGGCTTGATCCCGCCTCTGCCACGATCCAGGCATACAAGGGGCCAGTTCCCGCTGAAACATTGAGGCGACACATGCCCTGGGTCTCCCAAACAGTTTCCGAAGCAAGACGCGAATTCGTCGCTCTGGCTAACGCGCCGGCCGCAAATATCCGGGCGCTTTGCCGCCAGTTCAACGTCAGTCCGAATACCGCCTACAAGCTCCTCGGCCGCTACCGGAGCTTTGGCGAACAAGCCTTTACGGACCTGTCGCGGCGGCCGCACCACAGTCCGCGGGCGACATCAGCAACGGTCGAGGAAATCGTTCTATCGACCAGGATCGCGCACCCCTTGTGGGGAGGCCGAAAGATTGCCAAAGAGCTTCGGTCGCAAGGCGTTGACCATGTGCCGGCCGCCTCGACCATCACCAACATCCTTGCTCGGCATGGCCTGCTTGACGTCGAGAGCCAGTTGGGCAGGCTCGAATGGCTTACGTCCCAACCTGGTGAAAGTCAGGGCCGCCCTGAGTTCGACATCCCGGCAGACAATCCCGATGTGCAGACGGTTCTCGATCGCGTGCTTAGCCCGCGTATCCTCGAAAGGCGCCGCGCCATTGTCATGCTCGCCCACTGGCGCGGTGTGCGGCCAAGCCGCCTGTGCCGGGCATTGCGGCTTAGTCCGGTGACTTATCGGCGATGTCTGCAGATGTTTGCGGAAGGTGGCGCCGCCGCTCTTTTCGCGCGCCGCAAGAACCCGCATCGGAAGTGGGACAATGAAGAAGTGAAAGCCGCGCTTTTCGAGACGCTGCATCAGCCGCCCGGCAATTTCGGGATTAACCGCACGACCTGGAAGATTGCCGACCTCAGTCGTGTTCTGAAAGAGAAGGGTCAGCCGGTCGGTGAGGATGTCATCCGCAAGATCACCAGGGGCTCCGGCTATCGATGGCGCAAGGCGCGCATTGTCCTCACATCAAGCGATCCTGAATTTTCGACCAAGGTCGACCGCATCAGAGAAATTCTGGGTAGTCTCGGAAAAGATGAGGCGTTCTTCTCGATCGATGAGTACGGCCCGTTTGCCGTCAAGGATCAGCCGGGGCGAGCATTGACCGCACCCTGCGAGCAGCGCTTCGTTCAACAATGGCAGCGCTCGCGCGGCTCGATCACCATGACGGCAGCGATCGAGCTTGCCTCAAATCAGGTCACCCATTTCTACTCCGAAAAGAAAAACACCGCCGAGATGCTGCGGATGATGAACGTGCTGATCGAGCAATATAGGGATCGGCGCCGGATTTATCTGTCCTGGGATGCCGCCTCGTGGCACATCTCGAAGGAGCTGAACCGAACGATCGAGCAGCACAATCAGAGCGGAGCAACGCCGGCCGTCGAGCTTGCGCCCCTGCCGGCGCGAGCTCAGTTCCTGAACGTTATTGAGTCCGTCTTTAGCGGCATGGCAAGGGCCATCATTCACAACAGCAATTATAGGACGGTTGATGAAGCCAAGGCTGCCATTGACCGCTACTTTCTGGAGAGAAACCAGCACTTCCAGGCAAATCCGCGCCGTGCCGGCAAGAAGATCTGGGGCAGGGAGCGTGTTCCTGCGGCATTTTCTCCGTCGCACAATTGCAAGGATCCCCGTCTGGGCTGATGCTGGGCGCGTCCGCTGATGCGGACCGGGCTCTATGAGCTGTGCTCACCGAGTCTTAGGTCTCGGCCCATGCGCGTGACGATCCCATCGCGCAAGAGGCAATGAACGCCTCGCCGGGGGCGCTCGGTCCCGCGTGCCCTGTCACCCGACAGCCGGTGACAGGTCGCTATGCTCACGCTCCTGCGGGTGCCGCTATTAACCGGTCTCGGCGTCCGCGAACGTCCCGTCGCTTGCGCTCCTCCTGGTACGCTATTGTCGTGAGGCGATGCGCCTCTTCGTTGCGATCCACCTTCGCTGACGCTTCGGTGGTCCGGAGACTTCGAACGAGCGAGGCGCACGCGCAATCCGCATGCACTCAGGGCTTATTTTTCGGGTGGCTCGAACTCATTATCAATGGCGGGAACTGAATGTTTGGTCGTGATATCCCGCCGACTGTTGCTACTGTGTAGCGAGCTCCGCCGTCGTCCCGGCTTCGGAAGGGCTTTGGCCCTGCCACACCTCGTCGAGCTATGGGGCGCGAGCGGAACGTACTGATTATTCGGAGGCGCAAGTATGACCGGCAGCAAGGATGCCACGCTGTCGTGGCGACAGGCCGCTAACCGCGCCGGATTTCTGTTTGAAAACTCGGCTTTCTGTTTGGGAAAGCCAGGAGCTGGCAAGAGGAGATAATCGAGGATGTTCCGGCAGGGCAGGTCCGGCCTAAGCGCAACAATCCAATCCCCTGCGAGGTATCGTCGACGATTGACTCGCCACATCAGGCCGCCGCCAGGAATGCGCGTGCAACGCGCGATATAGATTGAGACGGTGATGGTGCCGTTGATGGCAAGGATTTCCGCTGCTTCGTCGAACACCGCAGATCCGCCGCCTTGCTCGACAAGTCTGATCAGATCGCTTGTCGCCTCCTTGATTTTTGCCGCAAGGAACACGCCGCGATCGACGTATCTGAAATTCGTCCGAGGCCGGTAGTTGATCAGCTTGTAGGCGTTCCTGAGACTCCCGAACCGCAGCGCATAGGTGGAATTGTCGGGCAGGTAATCCGAGCCATCGATGAGCGTGGCGCTGAGGCGGCCCTTTTCGCGCAACAGGGATTCCAGGCGCGCGAGCATTTCGCGATTGGATAGCCTGATGCGACGCTGCTTGCGGTGCCGCTGCGCTCTGTCGAAGATCTCCGGATCGATAATGGGTTCAAACGCGCAGGGAGCCCTGACCCACTGGTTGGGGGAATTGTTTCGTAACTTGCTTCCCAGCCGGCAGGTCTTCCGGTTGTAAACGTTCACCCCCATGTAATTCTCATTATTGAGGACATATCGGACCGATTGGTGCGTCCAGGCGTACCCTCTCCTGTTCAGAATGCCCTCCCGGTTTAGCTCGCGGGCGATCAGCGATTCCGATTTCTGTTCGAAGACAAATTGGCGGAAGATTTCACGGACAACTGCAAGCTCACTCTCGGGGCCGGGCTGAAGAATCACGCGATCGGATTGCAGGTGCTTGCGCTGACCGGGGTCCAACATGCCCTTCGGTTGTCCGTTCTGGTCGAGCAGCAGCCGACGAAGCCCATAACCTGCCGCGCCTCCTTGCCGGAAGCCCTTCTCGATGAGCCGACATTGAGCCGCAAAGACCTTGGTCGACAGCTCGCGGCTGTACTCCGCCGCCATTGCCCTCTTGAGGCTCTTCATCACGTTCGAGAGCAGGCTGCCGTCGTTTGAGAATTCCTCGGCACAATATTCGACCCGGACACCGGCTTCCTTGCAGATGAACTCGTAATGCGCGCTTTCGTCGCTGTTCTGAAAGCGGCCCCAGCGGCTGACGTCATAGACAAGAATGCAGTCGAAATCTGCCTTGCCGAGCATGACGTCGCCCAGCAGGGACTTCAGCGCCGGCCGGCGATCCAGCAAGAGCCCGCTTTTGCCGTCGTCCTTGTAAGTCCTTACGATTGCGATGTTCTTGCGAGCCGCGTAGGCTGCGATCGCGTCCAACTGGTTTGCGGTCGAATAAATCTGACGGTCGGTGGACATCCGAACGTATGCGACGGCACGCAGCGGCTCTGCCGCTTCGAGAGCTTCGATCGACATGGCGAGTACCCGCGAGTTGAGTGGGCTACCCCAAGCTCGTGATACGGGAGTACTGTGGCTAAGGCGTGCAAAACGCCAACCGAGAAGTCAGAAGTCATTACTCGGTTTTACCTGTGCGATGGCGGCGAGCGTCTTCCTGACGGGACCGGGCTATGGGTTACGGCTTGGCGGGGTTTTCACCCTGCGGGCTTCCATCCCCGACGGAAGATGCAGCGGCAGCGGAATTTCACCGGCGCCGACGATCGATGGTGGGGCAAAGAGGAAGAGCGGAGCGGTGTTCGCCGTGACGGGTTGAGGGCCGGAGGAGAGTCTTCCGGCGCCCGTCATGGAGATTGCTCCCATGAATATGCAGGTTGTTGATGCTGGCTGCGACGCCAGCGGCGGCTACAGGGTGGATGTGACGCGCGGCAAGCGGGTCGGCCGGGTATCCTCGGAATGGTTCTCCCGTCCGGCGGATGAGCGTTATCTGTCGCTCGATGACCTGGCTCGCACGGTGCGTGATCGCACCGAGCGCAGCCGGACGCGCGTGGTTGAAAGTGCGCTCATCCACGTGGAGGCAAGCCGTGCCGAGCCCGAGCGCCTGGCGCTGGTGCTGCCCGGGTCGGACACGCCGGTCGCGCCCACGCACTGGAGCTTCGGCCAGCTTGCAAGCCAGGTCGGCGCTCCCGCCGCTTACCTGCGCCAGCTCCCCGCGGCGCTCGCCGGCATCAACCTGCAATACGGCCTGACCTCCAATAGGGCCGAACAGATCAAAACGCTCGAAACCGACGATGGCCGAACCGAGCTTCGCGCCGTCACCGGTCCCGATTACGGGCGCATCTTCGACCATGAGCTGGTTGGGGCCGTGCAGCGCATCGCCGGCAACGGCACAGGCGATACGCGGTGGAAGGTCCCGGGTGTGCTCGATTGGTCAACCGGGATCTACAATCCCCGTGTCGACATCTCCAAGGACACGACAACGCTCTATGCGTCGGACAGAGACGTATTCCTCTTTCTGGTCGATGACCTGAACCCGATCGAGGCCGGTCGTCTCCGGGACGGCTCGCCCGACCTCTATTTCCGCGGCTTCTATTGCTGGAACTCGGAGGTGGGCGCGAAGACCCTGGGCATGGCGAGCTTCTATCTTCGTGCGGTCTGCCAAAATCGCAATCTGTGGGGCGTGGAAGATTTCGAGGAGATCATCATCCGCCATTCCAAATACGCCGCAAATAGATTTGCCCATGAAGCGGCGCCCGCGCTGTTGAACTTCGCCAACTCCTCGCCCATGCCCTTTGTCAACGGCATCAAGGCGGCCCGTGAGCGAATCGTGGCGCATAACGACGACGATCGCACGGAGTTTCTGCGTCGCCGCGGGTTCTCCAAAGCCGAGACAGGCAAGATCATCGACGCGGTGCTGACCGAAGAAGGCCGGCCGCCCGAGAGCATCTTTGATTTCGTGCAGGGCATCACCGCCGTAGCCCGCGAGAAGTCGCACCAGGACGTTCGCCTCGACATGGAGGCGAAGGCGAAGAAGCTCCTGGATCGCGCCGCTTGACCATGGCGAAGCCGGGGATGCCAATGTCCCGTGTCACCGGCTTTGTCGCCTAGCGTTTTTCCGTTCGGTGTTTCGGCGCTGCCCTCGTAGAGCAAGAGGGCGGCGCTTCGCACCTTGAACGGGTTGGAGGCCGAGAGAGGGTCTTGGCCGCCCGTTCCGGAGAAACTGACATGGCAAAGGCCGTTCAGAAGATCAAGCTGTCGCCCTCGCGCGACATTCCCTTCGACAAGCTCGTGCTGTCCCAATCGAATGTGCGGCGGATCAAGGCCGGGATCTCGATCGAGGATCTCGCCGAGGACATCGCCCGCCGCAAGCTCCTGCAGAGTCTCAACGTCCGGCCCATCCTCAATGCCGATGGACAGGACACCGGCATGTTCGAGGTGCCGGCCGGCGGCCGCCGCTATCGCGCGCTCGAACTCTTGGTGAAGCAGAAGCGTCTCGCCAAGACCGCGCCGGTCCCCTGCATTGTCAACGAAGCCGGCGGCGAGATTTCGGCGGAAGAGGACTCGCTCGCCGAGAATGTGCATCGCGTCGCGCTTCATCCCCTCGACCAGTTTCGTGCATTCCAGACGTTGCGCGAGCAAGGTCGTTCCGAGGAGGAGACCGCGGCCATCTTCTTCGTCTCCGTCAATGTGGTGAAACAGCGGCTTCGGCTTGCGGCCGTGTCCCCGAAATTGCTCGAGGTCTATGCCGAGGATGGCATGTCGCTCGAGCAGCTGATGGCGTTCTCCGTGACGGCCGATCATGCTCGGCAGGAGCAGGTCTGGGAGAATGTCCATAAGTCAGGCTACGATGAGCCGTATCAGATCAGGCGCGTTCTGACCGAACGCGCTGTGCGGGCCTCCGACAAGCGCGCGCGGTTTGTCGGCGTCGCGGCCTATGAGGCGGCGGGTGGCACCGTGCTGCGCGATCTCTTCGAAGAGGATGGTGGCGGCTGGCTCGAGGACGTCGCTTTGCTGGAGCGTCTCGTAGCCGAGAAGCTTCGGGCGGAAGCCGAAGCAATTGCCGCCGAAGGCTGGCAGTGGATCGAGGTCGCCGCCAGCTTTCCCTACGGCCATGACCACGGCCTCCGGCGTCTCGAAGGCGTCCTTCCAGACCTCAGCGCCGATGAGCAGGCGAGGCTCGATGCCGTCTTGTCAGAGTACATCGCGCTGCAGGTAAAATATGAACGTGCCGACGAAATCCCTGATGACGTCGATGCGCGCCTCGGTGAGCTCGAGGAGGCGCTCAGAAGTTTTGAAGATCGTCCGCGCGTCTATAAGCCTGCCGAGATCGTCCACGCCGGCGCCTTTGTCAGCATCGATGCCGAAGGCACGCTGCATGTCGAGCGTGGCTACGTCCGCCGCGAGGACGAGACGGCCTTCGCCACGGAGACCGCGGAACCCGATTCCGAAGGCCGAGCGACAACGCCGGACGCCGATGATGGAGATCAGGGTGCACTACCGGTCCAGCGCACCATGATCACGGTCGCTGGACAGGCACCTGCGGATGAGGAGGAGGACGACGATGTCGTTC
>DATGMN010000056.1:0-18884 GCA_035293585.1 Bradyrhizobium sp.
TCCTTGATCGCCTCGCGCGCGACATCGACCGCCTGCCGCAACTCGGGAACCATCTCGGCGACGCCAAGGCGCCCGTCGTTATGAAGGGCGGCGATGTAGGGCGATTTCAGGTAGGCGGAGAAAGAGAAGCCGGGAACGTGAAAGCGCGTCTCGACCTGATCAAGCGGGAAACCGTTCTCCGAGCACAAATACAGAGTACGCTTGGTGTCCGCCCGCCACTCTATCAGGTGAAGCTCCGCCGGATACTCGGTGCCGTCTGCATCCTTGATCGGCGGTAGCGTGAGTTGTTCCTGCCCGGCGATTGCCGTCTCGGGATCAAGACGCTGGCCGGCGATGCGGATCGCAACGTCCTGGTAGTTGATGAGATAGAGAGCGAACGTCTCTGCGAGTTCCTGAAGGCCCTCGTCCGATTCAAGAACCCTGAAGTCGCGCTTGATGTCGGCGATCTCGACGATGACGCCGCTGGCCTGTCCGGGCGCATCGCGCTCCTCGGTGATCGCAACATCCTTCAGGTCGGATTCCAGCAGGCTGATCTCAAACGCCTTGGGCTTGCCGGCATCGAGATAGCAAACCTTCCAGACAATCGACCGGCCCAGGGCAAACGCTTTGTAGCGGCCGCGCCCCTCTTGGCCGTGAACCATGCGGCTCTTGGTCCTGGTGCGCCGGGTCACCCGCTTCCACGACCCACCGAGATTTCCGAAGAGCTTCGCCGCTTCAGACCGGGGAAACCCTTCGCCGTTATCATAAACGACAATCTTGGAAAGCCCCCCGGCAAGATCGGCACGCTCAAACTCGACATCGACGCTGCTTGCTTCACCGTCGAGGCTGTTCCAGATCAGCTCGGCAAGTGCGGCAATCGGCTGGGCGCGAGTCTGCCGCGCAAGGAAGTCGTCCTGAATTGAGATTGATACGTGCTCGACCTCGTTCATGGCGCTCGCCCCGCAGCGTTTCGCGCCGAGGCCATGCCTCTTGCCTCATGACCGGCAGCAGGCTCTGCCGTGCTGACAGTCAGGTCCGCAAGAAACTCCGATGCCGGGGCAACGCCGGTAATCAGCAGGCAGTCGCGGGCGCGAGTGCACGCGACATAAAGCAGATGGCGCTCCGTGTTGTAGACCTCTTCGAGGTCGGATTCATCGGAGACGGCCTCGATCCGCTCTTCAAGCGGCAGCACACCGTCGTCGCACGCCATGACAGCGACGCCTCGGAACTCAAGGCCCTTGGCAAGGTGCATGGTGCTGATCGCAACCTTGCCTGCAACGGAGGCAGAATCTTCGCCTAGCTCGAAGTAATCGGCCTTCGCAAGGCGCACGGTCTTGCGGGCGCGCTCCATCTGCGCGTTGGCCCTGACAAGCACGCCGATTTCGTGCGGCTGGTAGCCTTCGCGCAGGCGCTCGCCGATCCAGGCAGCGACCGTTTCCATCTCCTTTTCCGCGTTCGGCACGACCTTGATCACGGGCGGCGGGCCGTTGAAGACGGAGACCGTGCCCTTGCGGCTTTCGACAAGGCCGTCAACATCGGCAAGGGACTGCGGTAGCAGGCGGTCGGCCTGCGCCCTGATCTGGTGCGAGGTGCGGTAGTTGATGCGCAGCGTGTGCGATCGCCCCCGGACATCCACGCTGAGCGCCTTCCATGAAAACGGCGTCTGGAAAATGCGCTGCCCCAGATCGCCGGCGAGGAAGAGGCCGTCCGGCCGCCCTCCCGCAAGCGCCGCAAGAAAGCGCAGGGGCGCGACGCCAAGGTCCTGCGCCTCGTCGGCGACAACGAAGCCGAATGGCCGCGGGTCGCCATCGGGCAGGTCCGCAGTCAAGCGCGTAAATACGCCGGGCCAGGTCGTCAGCCCACGCGCTTCGAGTGCCGTCCGCAGTCCGGTAAAAACGGCCCAAAGCTGCTCGCGCTGCTTGCCGCCGATTCTGGTCTTGCGCCCGAGGCGAGCGACATCGCGATATTCTTCCCAGCTTCGCAGGTTCCAGGCGTCAACGACATCCGTCCATTCATTCAAAAGAAAGTTCGCATCGAACCGCGCCGCCTGCTCCTTCTGCGCCGCGTCGGCCAGCATCGCGCGGATTGTGTTGTCTGCCGGAATCGACGGCGCGCCGAAGCGCTCCGTGTAAAGACGGCGCGCCAGGTCGAAGATTCCTTCGACGACGATGCGCCCGGCGACGGATGGCTCATTGCCGGCAAGGTGGCTAAGCCTGACCCGCAGGGCATTGGCGAGCGCCGTCGAGAACGTGGTCAGCAGTACACGCGACTCTGGCGATTGCCGCGCAAGCTGCACGGCGCGATGCAGTGCCACGATGGTCTTGCCGGTGCCCGCCGATCCTGAAATCCGGGCCGGCCCGCCGAACGCGCGCTCGACCAAAGCGCGCTGGTCCGGGTGCAGAAAGACGGCCCATTTTTCCCAAGGGTAGTCGAGCGCGCGCTCCAGCTCCTCGATATTGGTGAGGACGCGGAAGCGCCGCTGTGCATCGGGGTGCGCGAAGGGATCGGCTTCGATCGGCGCCGGCGCCAGGGGTTCGGGCTTCTCGCCGACCGCAAGTTTCAGGAGCGCTTCCTGCGCCTCCTGCGGCAGGTGGGCAATGATATCGAAGAGGGTGTCTTCGGTCGCGGCGCGCACATCATCGACCCATTCCTCGGGCACGCCGAACGCCATCAACTCGAACTTGCGGAGGTTATCGAAGAGCCTCGGCTTCGCCGAAGGAGTCCGCGCCGCTTCGGGTTCCGCCGCCTCCTTCGGCCTGACGATCTCCACTTCCTGAATGCGCTCGCGGATTTCGACGAGCTGCATCGCGCCAGTGGTTGGATGCCGCTCGATCTTGCGCCGCTCCGCCCATTTGTAAGCATTGTCGTGGTGATCGACATAGGCGAGCAGCAGGCTCGATTGCGTCCGGTGGACGATCAGGCGGATGTCGGCGTTGACGCGAACCGACCAGAAATTCGGGTCCTTCGCGCGGTCGAGCTTATGGAAAGAGAAGCCGGGAGCGGAAGGGTTCAGCTGCAGGTCGAAAGCCGTGGTCTTGACCGCCTTCTGGTCCTGCGCCGTCAACCGCGGTAGGCTGTCGGTGAAGGTATCGGCGATGCGGAATTCCATCTCCTAATGCCTCTTCACGACAACGCGTCCTAGCGCCGAAAGGCGCCTCGCCAATTCCTCTTGAGTAAGGGGACCGTCTTCGCGTCTTGAAGTCGGCGCTTTATGAGTCTGACCTTTGTCGATTTGGTTTCGGCGGTCTTCCTCCGGGCGGCCCTGAACCTCGGGCTTTAGGAATATCAGGGCGAGCAGGAAGTGCGTCAGCCGCGGTGTCCATCGAGCACCCGAAGCTGTCCTATGTCCCTCAAAGTTCAGCCTGATCGAAACATCCCGCGGCTTTCGCGTTCCTTCCCTAGCGTATGCCTTCACGACCGGCGCCAGCTTTGCGCACAGCTCGGCAACCGTTAGGGAATTTGAGTGGTAGTGCACCATCTCGGAGGCCGTCAGCTCGCGCTTCTTTCCATCGCCCCTTTTTCTCGGGTCCAGCTTGCCTGGCTTATCGATCGCTTGAGGACTGGGTGACGGTGCCGATTTCGGCGGGGCGTCGACTTTCTGTGGCAGCGAAACGAAACCTCCCACTGCGAAGACGATCGGCGTTAAAGTCTCCTTATGAAGAAACGAAATTGCGTTCCCCTTCTTACTGAAAAAATCACCAATCTCGAAAACCGGCTTGGATGAGAAGCATATGAACTCTGTGGCCTCGTGGTTCAGCGAATCCAGGAACTCGGCACGCACCGTGTTCTTTTCGCCACGCCTCTCAATCGAGGTGACAACAAGCAATGTCCAGTCGTGGGCAACTCTGACGCCGACGATCTTACCTCGGGTCAACCCGGCAGTATTGGCTGCAGTGATCAATTCCTGCATCAGGCCTTTCGGTCGTATCGTGGGCGCTCCGTTCGACCCGGAGTAAGCTGCGGTTTGGCGACGCGGATTGTCGGTGCAAGGATGCTTGGGCCAAGGCGGACCGAGGTCGTCAAAGTAGACCCTGCTGCCAAACTGGTTCGCATAAAAGAACACCGCGGCGCTGCATACGGGACAGCGCGCGTTGGGATTTACGAAACAGCCCGAAATAGACCGGGCGGAATTGCGGTCAAGAAAGAGCCGAGCGTCTCGCTCGCGCATTTCACTTACAAGGGCGCCTCGATTAACTCGCGTGCGCCCGTAGTTGACACACCAG
Source organism: Bradyrhizobium sp. (assembly GCA_035293585.1). Taxonomy (GTDB): domain Bacteria; phylum Pseudomonadota; class Alphaproteobacteria; order Rhizobiales; family Xanthobacteraceae; genus Bradyrhizobium. The sequence continues at coordinate 4,203 of DATGMN010000056.1, forward strand.
CCGCAAGTGCAATCTGCGTAATGGTTGTAACCAGGCACTCGACCACACCTCGATCATCCGGGGCGATGCACCACCGAGTTCTTCTAGTCCACCGAAAACACCTTCATCACCTCGTCTCCAAGGTGATTGATGACCTTCACTGCGATGCGGCCGGATGCAGGTTTCGGGAAGGGGCGTGACGTGTCCGAGTAGAGGCTTTCCCAAGCCTCCTCGTCGATCTCGGCCTTCAGCGTCGTCTTCAGCGCCTTGTAGGGATCGTTGGCGCCGAGAAAGTAGGCGTGTCGGACGAAGAAGCTTTCCTCGTTGTAGTCGGTATCGAGCATCCACAGCGCGATGCCGTCCGTGCCCTCTGAAATCACCTCGCCCGTCTGCGGCTTGAACACGTCAACGCCGAAGACCTTCACACGGATCAAGCCATCGCCAGCGTCCTCGATCTTGATGTCGGGCTCACCGAAAATGACGAACAGATTGCCCGCGGCGGTAGCTTTGAGGTCGTCTCCCATGTGGAGGTCGGGATTCATGCGCGCCTTCAGGACCGGCACGCGCCCCAGCTTGTCGAATTCAGCGGAATGGGCATCATAGTTGAATGCGCAGGCAATCAGCACGTCGAACCCCGCATCGCCGGCTTCTCGCGCGGCGGCGACAAGATCAGGACGAGACACGGTTCCGAATTCCGGGCCAATGAGGATGCCCGCCCGACGCTCCTTGTTGCCCTCCATGAACTTGCCTTCGGCGCAGATGTAGTTGCCCGGCCAGCCGGTAAGGCTCGTGAAGGTGATGCGGTCCTCCTTGTGCGCCTGCTGGACGCCCGCGACCTTGAGGTTTTCGAGGATCATCTGGGCGAAGTCGGTCGCCACGTCGTCACGGTCCGGCGCCTCGCGTTTGCCTTCCTGCGCCTTGAGGATGTCGATCAGCTCGTCGTTCCAATCGACCGCGAGCGTGCGGTGCGGCGACAGGCTTTCGACGGTGAAGGGACCGGCGACGCGGATGCGCGAGTTGTCGACGTAGGGCTTGTCATAGAGAAATTCGAACTCGGCGTGTGCCGCGATCGAGGCGTCGATCTCCTTCTGCCGCGCAATCCGCGCCTCCCACCATTGGCCGTGAAGCTTGATTGCCTCGGCATTCGTCCAAGGATCGAAGGGCTTCTCCGGCAAAGTCTTGAAGGTGTAGTCGCGGCCAAGCAGCGCGTTGAGCTTCGCCAGTGCCTTTTGTGACTTCTTGCCAACCTCGTCTTCAGCAATCGCCTCACGCAGTTTCGCGTGGATCGCGGCGGCTTCGGGCTTCCATGGATCGCCCGCCTCGCGGGGGATTTCCCATTCCTCCCAAGGCGTGTTCCGGCCGAGCACCCGGTTCAATTCGTTCCGCAAGGGCTCGAGTGTCGCCTGCCATTTCTCCCAGATGACGTCGATCTCGGCGTTGTTGGCGATCGACTTCAGCGTGATGTGCGGCACGCGCTCGTAGACGAACCCCAGACGGATGTCGCTGTGGGTCGCACGCTCCTTCGGCGGCGTGACGGTGATTTCCGCTTCCTTCCTGAGGCCCTCGGGGCTGTCGGCGAGGATGTAATAGGGATAGCGGGCGCCCATGAGACGCGAGCGAGCTAAAGCGATGGCGACGCGGCTCGTGTCGATGGTGATCCAGCGCCGCCCCCACTGCTCCGCGACATAGGCGGTGGTGCCCGAGCCGCAGGTCGGATCAAGCACAAGATCGCCGGGGTCGGTGGCCATGAGAAGGCAGCGTTGAATGACCTTTTCAGCAGTTTGAACGACATAAACCTTTCCGGACAGACCTGTGTCGTCCCAATAGTTCGCAACAACTGTTGCGGTAAAATCCATCAAGTAGCGCTTAAAGCGAATGGTCTTATCACCACGGCGCACTCGCCCCGCCATTTTGAGCCGCGACATGCCCGACTGATTAGTTTTCCAGTTCGTACGAAAAAAGGTTCGTCCTTCGAACTCGGTTTCGAACGTTGTTGATTCACCCGAACTGTCGCTAGACAAAGACGTTAGTTGAAAGAACTTACCGCCTTGACGTTCCAGGTCCAGAAGCTGCGCGACACTTTCCTTTTCGTGCTTAACAAGACCTCGTTCAACAAAGGGGGTTAGCTCTATCTGGTCGTAACGTTTTCCTGTGCCTTCACCTTCGCCGACGCTTTTTTCAAGAAAAAGACCCCGATACTTGATGGTCTCCTTCTTTTTTGCGTACCATAAGACATAGTCGAAGACGTTGTCGAGATTTGCGGCCCCAACGCCGCCCGTCTTTTTCACAAGGATTTCGCTAACGAAATTCTCGTCCCCAAGCACCTCATCCAGAACTGCCCGCACCCGGTGGACATTCTCGTCCCCAATCTGCACGAAAATCGAACCACTCTCATGCAGTAGGTCGCGGGACACCGTCAGCCTGTCGCGCAAATAGGTGAGGTAGGAATGGATGCCGTCACGCCAGGTATCGCGAAAGGCTTTGACCTGCTCGGGCTCGCGGGTGATGTGGTCGCGCTTGCCATCTTCGACGGTACGGCTGGTGGTGGACCATTGGAAATTGCTATTGAACCTGATGCCGTAGGGCGGGTCGACATAGATGCATTGCACTTTTCCGCGCAGGCCCTCGCGCTCGGCGAGACTCGCCATCACCTGCAATGAGTCGCCCACGATCATGCGGTTCGACCAGTTGGCGTCGTGCTGGTAGAACTCGGTCTTCGCCTCTTCGTCCGGCAGGCCGTTGAAATCGGCGAACAAGTCCGGCATCGGCGGCGCCTCGCGCTCCTTCCGCGCCTTCGTTTCGCGGAGCAGGCCGTCGATCAGGACCTTCGGGTGCACCTTCTCCTGGATGAAGAGCGGCGGCGCCTGGACGATCAGGTCTGACCAGTCCTGCTCATCCTTGCCGCGCCAGACGAGCTGCGGATCGAGGTCGCGGTTGCGGCGTTCGTAGGCAAGGCGGAGCGGCGACTTCTCCGTCTCCTCCATGACGGATTCGAATTCCGCCGTCGGGATGTTCTTGCGCTTGGCTTCCTTGTGCTTCAGCGCCTCGACTTCGATGGGCTTCTTGGCCATTGCCCCGCTATTCCTATTAAGTCAGGCCGCCCTTGTGCTGCGGACGGGAAGAGCGATTGTCTCCAGCGAGGTCAAATCGAGCTTGCGGGAGGCGTGGTCGATATCAAAGCCGGTGACTTCGCCCTTTGCGTCCAGATCGACATTGAGGCCCGGCGCCACCTCGCAGGTCTCGGTTCCCGGCTCTGGCTTGAATTCGATGTAGAGGCTGTCGGTTTCAGGGTAATAATGAAGCTTCATGGCTTATCCTTCCGGAAATTCCGGTCGAAGAAAGCATTGTGGACCGTTTCACCGGCATCAAGCGTAATGGCCCGCAAGATGCGCTCTTTCCCGTCGCCAGCATCAGCCGCCTTTCCCCAATAGCGTACCGGCCCGTATTCTTGAATGTCGCGGCGCATGGGCGCATCGATGACCGCTTGGCACATCGCCCGCGCAATATAGGGCCGTTTGCGGAGCACCTGCTCCTCGAAATAGCGGGTGGTTTTCATGCGGCGGCATTGGCCTTTACGAGCCTCGCGATCATCGCGCCGAACTCCCGCTCGATCTCATAGACCTCCCTGAATTCGGCAAAATCCCACCGTCCGAATTTTTGCAGGTTGTTCACCCCCGGCACCCAATAAGCGCGCATCGCATTGGCCTTCTCCTTGGCATTCTCGCCGCGGAAGCCCTTGATCTCGACGATGAGATTGAGCGGTTCGGCGCCGCCGTCGTCGACCTGCACGATGAAGTCGGGGAGATACTTTTTCGGCGTTGAGCCCATGAGATAGGGCACTTCCAAACCGAGGTTCTGGTTCTTCGCATAGGCGATGACGCGCCGGTGCGCCTCGGCGACGCGGCAGAACTCGGCCTCCCAATCGCTGTCGCAAACCACCCAGTTGATGTGGCATTTGCGCGGGTCCGTCTGCCAACGCGTCGCTTTGGAAGTCGTGAAGTTCACGTAAGCGGTTGAACCCGTCGGGTTGTAAGCGTCGAGGATCGCCTTCACCGCCCGCTCGCCCGAAAGGCTTTCGGTGATGGCCGCCTTGATGCGCTCCGCCGCCATGTCGGCGATCTCCTTGTAGCGGAGCTGCGCGGGATATGTGCCGCCGGAGCATTTGAGATAGCCGCCTTCGAGCCAGGCCCTCGTGATGCGCTTCAACTGGCCGAACAAATGGAGCTTCGGTTCCTCGCCGGGATCGCGGAATTTGTTGTAGAGAAGATGCCTTGCGAGGTGGAACAGGATCGTGGATTGGCGCATGTCCTGAAGATGCGCGATCGTCAGGTCGACCCCTTCGCCGACGATGCCCTGGCTCTTCGTGACCGAAGGCCCGACGAGCTCGGGCGAGAGGTTGAGGACGTGATCCGGGCCGAAATTCGCTTCCAGGCGCTCGTTCGGCAATTCCACCCGATAGCCTTCGACCCGCGGAAACGTGATTTCGAGCGCATCGCGATCGGGTCTGACGGCGTGCACCCGCACCGTCTCGCGAGGCTTCGCTGGCGGCGCCACGACCGGCTTGGCGGCGAAATCGAACGGGATGCCGAGCACGTCGGCGTATTCGACGTTGAAAAGCCCCTCGTCGTTTAGATCGTAGGATTGCCGGCGGAGGCCACGGCCCACGACCTGTTCGCAGAGGAGCTGCGTGCGAAAGGCGCGAACGCCAAGAATATGCGTGACCGTGTTGGCGTCCCAGCCCTCGGTGAGCATCGAAACCGAGACTACGCAGCGAACCTGCTCGCCAAGCCTGCCTTTCTTGCCGACCGTGTTCATGACCTCGCGCAGCAGGTCTTGGTCTGTGATGGTATCGGCAGCTCGAATGTCACCGGTGCGCTCGACGATCTCGCGCCGGAAGCGATCAATCTCGTCGGCGGCCATCTCGCGGAAGTCCTTGTCTAGCGCCTCGCCGGATTCGAGCTGTTCGCTGTCGATCAGCAGCGTGCGGGGGCGCGGCAGCCGGTTGCCGTGCTCGTCGAAATTCCGGAAGAGTGCAAGGCGGCCGTTTTCGAGCGTGCTCGTGCCGTCATCGTTCTGGCGCTGGAAGCCAGAGATGTAGTCGTAGACTAGTTTCGATGTCGCCGTGTTGTTGCAAACGACGATGAACACCGGCGGAACGCCGATTCCCGCCTCCTCCCAAAGCGCGAACGTCTTCTGGCAGTGGCCATATAGGGCTTCGAGGGCGGTGAGGAGTTCCGCCGGCAGGCTCAACGGGTCGAGCGTCTTGCCGGACGCCGCGCGCCCCTTCTTGGGCAGCTTCTTGCCGATGTGGTCCCAGAGGTTCCTGAACTTCGGCGTATCGCCGCCCGGCACGTTGTCGGCGACGGGCACGCGCGGAAGCTTGACGATCCCGCATTCGATGGCGTCCATGAGCGAGAAGTCGCTCATGGTCCATGGATAAAGCGTGCCCTCGGCATAGCCCGATCCACGCAGAAAGAACGGCGTCGCCGAAAGATCGTAGACGATCGATAGCCCGAGCTTGCGCTTGACCGCTTCGAGCCCGGAAATCCACATCCGGGCGGCCTTGTTGTTCTTCTTCGCCTCGTCCTTTTCCTCGCCCTTCAGATCCTCATCGGTTTCGCCGGTCGCATCTTTGATGCGTTCGCGATAGCAATGGTGAGCCTCGTCGTTCAGCACGACGATGCTCTTCATGCCCATCAATTCGGGCATGACGCGCTGAAGCATCTGCCCTGCGGTTTCGAGGGTTTGCAGCTTTTCGCCGCGCCAGCCTTCGATGGCGGCGCGCGTGCCTTTCGCGACTTCGATGCGTTCGCGCAGTTTGAACGCGTGATAGTTCGTGATGACGATCTTTGCGCGGTCGATGTCGGCGAGCATGTCCGGCGGAACGATCTCGCGATGGCGATAATAGTTCTCGGGATCGTTCGGCAGGAGCACGCGCAGCCGATCCTTGATCGTGATGCCCGGCGTCACGATCAGGAAGCCCCTCGAAAAATGCTTGCTGTTCGGGTGGCGGACGGCATTGACCGTTTGCCACGCGATCAGCATCGCCATAACGGTGGTCTTGCCGGCTCCCGTCGCCAGCTTCAGGGCAAGGCGAAGCAGTTCGGGGTTCGCCTGCGCATTCGCTCCTTCGATATGCGCCCAGAACTTCTCAGCGCGCTTGCCGAGCTTCGGCGCGACCTCCGTCAGCCAGATCGCCGTTTCGATGGCCTCAACCTGACAGAAGAAGGGGCGCTGGCTCTCGAAGGGATGATAGCGCCAGTGCTGAAGCAGCCGCGCCGTCTCGGATGTCACCTGCCAATCGTTCGGATTGGGCAGGTTGCGCCAACTGTCCACATAGGAGCGGATTTCATTGATAATCGGTGTCGGGTTGTACTCCTGCTCTTCGCTCGAAAGGCCCTTGCCTTCGTCGAAGACCATTTCCTTCTGGCCGCGCTTCTGCCGGCGCTTCTTGGGCTGCGGAACCGGCGTGATGAGCTCCGAGCGCCGTCTTGTCTCGAGGATTTTGTTCGTGGGCTGTCCGTCGACCAATTCCCAATGGCGGGCGGGATAGCCGTATGGGGAATTCAATATCGGATGTTCAAAGAAGTGCTGCATCACCGTTGATCCCCCCGATCGGCAGGTAACTTTCGACCTAGCTCACGCGCTGTCTCGTGTTCCGAGACGTACCGCCGCATGAACTCCCGGATCACTTGAGCGGCCGGCCTATCCTGCGCACGACAGATTTCAAGGAACTCGTCACGCAGCTCGCGCTCAACCCTTATGCGAAGTCCAGCGTCTTTACCTGCCATTGTGGTAGTGTAGCTAATGGATACACATTTGCATAGCGGCGACTACGGGATGCCGGGCTGGACCAAGTGCCGTCGCGGGTTGCGCGCCGGTTTCGGGAATCCGCCCTGTCACGATGCGTCTGCGGACGGAAGGATCGACGCTAGCTCTGGCTCGATATCGAGACCGTACTGATATGCGAGAGCCGCGATGTGCGTGCCGAACGTCGCGCGCAGCTCGCCCAGTGCGACGAAAAATGACGGATCCCCTTCCTCATCGCCCCTGTGCCTCCATCGCATGATGTTGCGAAAGTCAGGCATCGGCCCCTCGAGGCAACGACGACACGCTGCGCGCATCGCATGACTCGATCCCGCTGCGCGCGATGTCTCGGGCAAAGCCTGCAAGGTCTTCGTCAAAACTTCCCACATTTGCAGCACAGAGGACGTAGCTTGGGAAACAACCTCGAGGTGATACGGAACGAACAGGACGCGGCGATCCTCCAGAGCGGTCAGAAGTCCTCTGACGATTTCGCGCTCGTCGGCAGGAGGCGTCCATTGGACGCCAAAGAATGGCAGCGAAAATCCAGTCAGCCGGTGCACCAAGGACTTCGCCGCTATGCGCCCTTTTTTGGTAATATCTCGCGATCTGCTCACGTTGCCCTCCCCATAATCGCGCCAACAAGCACTGTCGGCCAAGTCGCCAACTTCATCCCAGTACTCGCGCGAGCGCGTCGGTCTGCTCGCCAAATTTCTTGGCATCCGTCTTTCGTAGTCGCTCCAGGTTCTGCAGCTTCCAGCGGAGGCCTGGGAGCTTCTCCAGATGCGGCACACCCAGCAGCTTCCACGCGGGTTCTGCTGCGACCAGCGATAGCAGGAACTGACGCTCATCGGCCGTCAGGCGTTGCTGGAGCTCGCGCGCCATCTGCTCGCGTGCCGCCAGGAGCGCTTCGAGCTCGACGGGCTCGGCGGTCATGCCCACGAAATTGTGCTCGAACTCCTGACGGATGTAGCGCAGCGATGGAAACAGGACCTCCTGCACCGGCCGGTTATGGCTCGCAAGATAGATGACGAACGCGCGGCGGATGCCCGCCGTGATTCCCTCATGCGCGAAGAGCTGCATGATATCGAACAGATCACGGGGATGCTGGCGGTCCATCGCCGCGACCAGCTTGCCGCCGTACACGTCTTCAAGTGACACCACTGGGATATCGAGATCCGCTTGCAGTGTGTCGCGCGCATTCTGTGTCAGCGACGCCTTGCGCACCGGATGAACGGTGCCGCGCATGACGAAATTGACCTCGACCTTGACCTCGATGGCGCCCTGCCGCACCAGCAGCTTAGGCTCGCCGGCATCCGACGAAGCCGGCGCATGGGTCTGGAAGCCCTGTTTCTTCAAGCGTGCAACGGACTGGCGGATGGCGTCGTTGATGCGCTTGAGCGCCGCGTCGCGCGGCGCTGTGTAGTCGGGAAACACCAGGTCGAGGTCGACCGAGAGCCGCGGCATGTCGCGCACGAACAGGTTGATCGCCGTGCCGCCCTTGAGCGCGAACGTGTCGTCGACGAGCACGAGCGGCGCGACACGCGTCAGCAATCGGGCGCTGTCCAGATAGATCTGGTTCACGGCTTCAGCACCAGGAGGCCGTCAGCCGAGCGCGACACCCATGGCCGGTCGCTGCCCTTGGGCAACTGGGACGGATCGAGCTTGCTGGCCCAGGGCTGGGAGAGCTCGCGGCCGAGCTGCAGGCACAGGCGCACGGTCTTGACGCTGGTGCAGCGCTTGAGCAGGTCTCTCAGCGCGTCAGCGCGGAAGCTGTAGCTGCTTTCGACCAGCTCGCGCGCTTCCTGTAGCGGCTGCCGGACGCCGACCTCGCTCAGGACCTCCAGCAGTGCGCGTTCCGGCGCCGAGACGAGCGGAGCGCCTTTGCGGTTCTCGAAGGGGCGGACGTGCAGCAATGCGCCGGGGCGCTCCTCGAACAGCCGCTTGCGGTGATACTCGGCCGGAAAGCGCAAGGTGAACCACTCCGGCAGGCGCCCAGCCTTCCAGCCGTAGAGGTGAAGGACGGGCCGCTGCGCCACGTAGTGGCGGATGCCATGCCAATCGAGCGCGGACTTGCCGCCGACATGCAGGCCTTCGAAGCTTCGCTGCAGCAGCGCGACACTGGGGTGCAAGGCGGGCGGGTCGTTGGGGCGGCAGTAAACGCCGCGCGCCAGCCGCTCCAGCCACCCAGCCCTCACATAATGGACCGCGAGGTCGGCCGATATTCCGAGGGCGGCGAGGTCCTCGGAGGTCAGCGGCGTCCCTGGCGCCAGGTGGGTATAGAGCCTGTTTAGCTTGTCTCTTTGAGTCGTAGCCATGCTACGACCATATGAACAAATCCAAAGATCGGCAAGCTTGACTTTAATGACTGGATCGTAGCCAGGCTACGATATTCCGTATCAATCCAAATAAAGGGGAAAGCCTTCCCCTGCGGCCAAGCCAAGGTCTCGGCCGGCCCTTTCTGCGGGGACGCCCCGAAACGCCCCGAGAGTGAGAGTGCGGACCGGGTTTGCCGTGACGGGTTGAGGGCTGGAGGAGAGGCCTCCGGCGCCCGTCGCGGAGAACCGCGATGTCCAGATACGAACGCAACGCTCGCGCCGGCGCAAACCGGGCGAGCCTCTACGACGACATCACCAACAAGATCATCGCCGAGCTGGAGGCCGGCCACGTGCCCTGGGTCCAGCCCTGGGGGACGGCGGCGGCGAAGGCGCCGCTCGCCATGCCGGCAAATGCCGCCACCGGCCGCGCCTACTCCGGGATCAACGTGCTGATCCTCTGGGGCGCGGTCATCGAGCACGGCTTTCCGGTGCAAAGCTGGCTGACCTTCCGCCAGGCGCTGTCCCTCGGCGGCCATGTCCGCAAGGGCGAGCGCGGCACCACCGTCGTCTACGCCGACCGCTTCATTCCCGACGACGAGAAGAAGCGCGCGCAGGAGACCGGCGAGGAAGCGCAGGCGATTCCGTGTGCGCCGTCGAGGTGTCGGTCCGGGCGGTTCATTTCCCCGTCCAGGCCCCCGACCTGAAGGACAGCGCTTCCGCCAAGGCCATCCAGGCGCGCGTGGAGGCCTGGAAAGCGGACATGCCGCTCGATGACGATGATCGGCTATGGGACTGGATCGCCGGGCTCGACGATGCGAACCGCCTCGCGCTGCTCGCTCACTGCGTCAGCTATGGGATCAACGCGCTTTATGAGCGGCCGAATCCCCATAGCGGCTATGGCGTCACCCAGCACGGGCTCGACCGGCGCATGCGCGATGCCGATCGGCTGGCGCGCGCCACCGGCCTCGGCATGGTGGAGGCCGGATGGCGGCCGACCGTCGCGAACTATCTCGGCCGCGTGACGAAGAGCCGGATCATCGAAGCCGTGCGCGAAGCCCTCGGTGACCAGAAGGCGCAGCTCATCGATCATCTCAAGAAGCCCGAGATGGCCAAGGAGGCCGAACGCCTGCTCGCCGACACCGGCTGGCTGCCGGAGCCGCTGCGGTCCGCCGATCCCGATGCGACGACCTCGGTCGATGTAAGCGGAGGTGAAGGCGATGAAGCGCTGCCGCCTTCCTCGCCGACGATGAGGACGAGCAACCGGATGATGGCGACGCCGATGCCGATGACCCGGCGATGATCGCCGCCGAGTGACGCAACCCTGGCGGGGACGGCTCCGGCCGCTCCCGCCAGCCTTTCGATCAGGAGCAATCCGATGACCAAGCTCAGCTCGGCCACGCCTCGCCGCGTCGTCTTCCAGTATCTCGTGCCCGCCCATGTCGAGGTCGAGGACGGCCTCGTCCGCAGCGTGACGGTGATCGACGAAACGCCCGTCGAGAACCCGACCGTCGTGGAAGGGGATACCGACTATCACGAGGAGGCGGTGAAGGCCGCCAATGACGGCCAGCCCTGGCCGTCCTGGCAGTTCGGCTATTAGCCCGCCTTCTCTCCACCCAACCCCAACAGCCCGGCCACCGCGCCGGGCTTTCGCGTTTTCAGGAGCCTGTCATGCCCACCTATACCGTCGAAACGACCTACCGCGTGCCGGTCTGCCGGCAGCCCACCTATGCGGCCGCAACACCAGCCGAAGCCTGCCGCCAGGCCATCGAGGACGATGACTGGTCGAACGACAAGCTCGACTACGAGGCCGCCGGCGAAACCTATGTCACCGGCATCTGGCTCGGCGCTGACGCCGCCTATTCAAGTGACGCCGTCCCGGTCCCATCGCATTTCGATGAGACCATCCAGCGAAAGGCCGCGCACTTCGAGGTCCTGTTCGGTCTCCTCAAGATTGTCATTGCCGACCAAGTCGCACAACGGCGGACGGATGCCTATTGGCTCGCGCGAGGGAATGCCGCGGTCGCCAAGGCCGAGGCGATCCTCGCTGGAGCGAGCGATCCCGACGAACCCGTCACAGCTCCACGCCCACGTCACGTCCTCGCACAGCTCCCGGAGGACCGCGTCTGCGACCAGATCGCCGCGATCGTCGAGACCGATCCCGAATTCGCAGGTCTGACCGCGGACGCCGTGTCGGACGCTGATATTCACAATGCATGCGTGTCCGTCGCCGCCAACATCGACTTGTCGAAAGAAGTCGGCGCCGCCGAGTTCCGCGCGGCGCTCGCCGCCCTGCGAGCCGTCAAGAATTCGAAGGGAGGCTGAGATGTACGGCACCTATCTCCGCCTCGGCGTCAGGGTCTGGGCCAGCGACCGCACTGTGATCCGCGCGGCACGGCGCAAGCTTACACGATCGGCGCGGCGTGATCCGGCGAAGCGGGAGGCGCGCAAGCGCTTCTACCGCGAGATGCTGGAGCATCACGCCAATGCGCAGCGCCTCGCCGGCGAATTCCGGCTCTGACCCCGCCAACCGCCAACCCTTCTTTCTCCAACCGGCCCGGCCCCCGCGCCGGGCTTTGTCGTTTCAGGAGCCTGACATGGCTGACTTCTTCACGCACTTCTCCTGCCTCCTCGATGTCGGCACGCCGCAGAACGCCGCGCGTGCGCTCGAAATCTACAATCGCATGATGGAAGAGAACGCCGCCGAGGACCCTCCGTCCGAGGCGTTTCTCCTCTCCATCCAGCCCGAGCATGGCGGAACGCAGCTCTGGATTCGCGATGACACGACCGGCGATCCTCAGGCCGTCATCGAATTCGTGCTCCGCTGCGCCGAGGAATTCGGCCTCACCGGACGGTGGGGCTTTCAATGGGCGAATACCTGCTCGCGCCCGCGTGTGAACGCATTCGGTGGTGGCGCGCATGTGCTCGATCTCGGCCGCCGCAAGACCGTCGCGTGGATCGCGACCAATGGCTGGCTCGACCGCACTTTGTCGGGCGAGCGCGGAAAGCGAGGTGCGCGATGAGCATCCCCGATCACGCGCGGGCGAATTTTGCGACGCTGCTGCGCGCGGCGGCTGACGGCAACGTTGCGCTCATGGAGTGCTCCGATGCCGTCACCAGGCGAGGCGCGCTACGTCATCTGTGCCGTGAGCCGCGACGGCACGGATTTCATGTTCACGCCGTTCGGCCATCTCGCCGACGGCAACCCCTTCGACGCCTACGTGCCGCCATCGGCAACCCTGCCGGACGAACCGACTCCCTGATCCTCGCGTGCGTGGCGGCGCGCGGTGAAGGCTGCGTGACGAGAGGGAGAGCCTGGCCGGGACGGGTTTGAGACGGTGCGGTCCAGAGAGAGCGCCGGCCGGCTCGCCCGTCTCCGCTCTCCCAGAGGTTGCCCGACATGACCCCGTCCACCGCTCTCGCGGCCGCGCCCGCGGTCGCGGCGTCGCCGCTTGCGCTACGTTCCGGCGCCGCCGCGTGCATTGTTGCGGCTGCCCACCTTCTCCTTCCGCATCTCGAACAGGGCCGTCAGGTTGACGCGGCGATCCTTCGCGCCGCGATGGAGCAGGCCTTCGGCGGCTCCGATGCGTCCGGCGCGTGGGACTGGAAGGCGGCCTACGACACCTGCGAGGCCGCGTCCGTCCTTTTTCTCCGCAAATATGGAAAGGTGCTTCTGCGCAAGGCCGGTTCTCCCCTATGGCCTTTGTCAACCCCGTTCGGGCCCGCGCGAGCACGCGCTCGGTGTGAGCGGGAAAACGGAACATGATCATCGATCCGCACAGGCGAGGACGCCGGGTTCTATCGACGGTCGCTCAGACTCCTATGCGGGGATTGGATACCCCATGATGACGGTGCGTCGGAGGGCTGCCTCGCTCTGGCCACGGACATCTGCGTCACCGCTTGTCCAACATGAATTCGAGGATTCCCTCTACCGCGCCGGCGTCCTCGCTGGTGCGGATCGTGAGATGCGGGGCGAGCTTATCCGTCAAGCGGAACGAGCGTTCCGATCGACCAGACGAAGCCGAGTAGCTCACGGGCGACGGCGGCGGTTGCTACTACCGACCGCTTCCCACGTGAGGTCAGGCGTTTATAGGTCTTGTGGAGCCGCAGCTGAGCCTTCCAGGCGATTGCAATGACCTCCTTGGATGCCGGCGGACGATGCTGCTTCATCCACTGACCGACCTTCGGGGTTGTGCGATAGTTCCACGCGGCCTCGCACAGGACCGCGCGAGCAATTGAACTCCCAGCCTTGGTGATTCCGCGGGGCCGCACGGTGCTACCACTGCTATGCTCACCGGGTGCCAACCCGAAATAGGCGACGAGCTGGCGAGGGTGGGCGAACCGTGTGAAGTCACCGACCTCTGCAATGATCGTGGCGGCAACCACGGGACCGACTCCCTTGAGGGCCTGCAGAGCTGATAACAGTTTTGCCCAATGTGAGCGCTCGAGGGTGTCTTGGATCTGCTTTTCCAACTCGGCTTTGCGCTGCTCTTCATATTCGAGAGCGTTGAGATAGGTCTGGAAGGCAATCTGCTGCGCGGGATGAGCGAACTGGCGATTACAGAGCCACATTCGATGCCGATAGCTCCAGGACTTGCCTTCATACCGAAGATCGCAGCGAAGAAGGAAGGCTTGAATCCGGATGCGGCACCGACGCACGTCCTGGCAGGCGGCATGACGTGCGCGAACAAGGTCGCGTATAGCCTCATGTAAAGCGTCGGGGACCCATACGTAGGTGAGCTCACCAGCGCGATGAAGGCGAGCCAGGGCGATCGCATCGCGTCGGTCGTTCTTAATGCGGTCGCCCGGCTTGCGTGGCGTCAGCGAGGGCGCGCAAATACGGCAGGTCAAACCGAGGGCCGTTAATTGCCTCTGAACATTGTAGCCACAGGCCCCGGCCTCGTAGACGAACTCCACTGCCTGGTGCTGTCGGGTGATGCGACGGGCCAACTTGGCGATTGCCGTGGGCGTGTTCTCGATATTACCGAAATGCCTGACCTCGCCAAGGCGGCTGGCTTCCGCTATCGCAACCGAGATCGTTTCCTTGTGAACGTCCAATCCGACGAATGCCTTAATCTCGCTCATCCCACGCTCCCGTGTAGTAGCTTGCGTTCTGCGCACCGGCGCAGAGCTCGGCTTCGGGATGATGCAGGCATTCACCGCCGAGGCGAGTGGCGGCTCAAGGCCGGCAGCCGCCGGAGGCGGGAGCGCGTAGCGCTCGCCTTGAACCGACAATCGCACCGGCGGATCCTATGCCGCTGATCCAGATGCCAGGCTAAGAGAAGGCCATGACATCTGGCCGTCACTCTTCCCATGCTGGAGAAGATCGTCGGCCTTCTGCCGACGCACCGCGCCGCTCGATCGAGAGCGAAGCCTTCCAGCAATTCTCGACGCCGATCCCGCTCGGCCTCGCGGTCGCGACGGCCGCGGCGGTCACGCCGGCCGACCGCGTGCTCGAGCCCTCGGCCGGCACCGGCCTGCTCGCCATCCTCGCCGAGATCGCGGGCGGATCGCTCGTCCTCAACGAGCTGGCGGAGACCCGCGCCGGCCTCCTCTCCCTCCTCTTTCCGGACATCGCCGTGAG
>DATGMN010000057.1:0-4529 GCA_035293585.1 Bradyrhizobium sp.
ACATTGAGAAGTGCACGGGCCGTGGCGATGCTCTGGGCGCGGTTGGTGGAGGCAAAGAGCCCGTAGTGGCGGATGCGGTGGAAGCCCTTGGGTAACACGTGCCGCAGGAAGCGCCTGATGAACTCGTGCGGGTGAAGCCGCATTGTCTTCCAGCGGTCGGGGCCATCAACGCGATAGTCCTTCCAGCGGAACGCAATCGCCTCGTTGTCGGCTGCAACGAGACGGCGGTTGGAGATGGCGACACGATGGGTGTAACGGGAGAGATAGCGCAGTACCTGCTTAGGCCCTGCGAACGGCGCCTTGCAATAGACGACCCACTTGATGTGCCGCAGCGGGGCGATGAAGCGCTTGAACGTTCGCTTGTCGGCAAGCCCGGCATGGGCATTGAAGAACTTCAGCTCGCCGGCGGCGTGGGCATGCATGAGCATCGCCAGCATCTTGCCCTGGAACAGGCGCGCCAGCACGTTGACATGGACAAGGAAGTTGGCTCGCGCGGCGACCCATCGGGCGCCGTCGAGCGAGATCCCTCCACCCGGCACGATCATATGCACGTGCGGATGATGAGTCATGGCCGAGCCCCAGCTGTGCAGCACGGCGGTGACAGCGATCCGCGCGCCGAGGCGCTTGGGATCGCGTGCGAGGGCAAGCGTCGTTTCGGCCGCCGCCTTCATCAGCAGGTTATAGACCACGCGCTTGTTCTGGTAGGCGATGGCACGCAGCTCGCTCGGCAGCGTGTAGACGACATGAAAATACGGAACCGGCAACAGCTCCGCTTCGCGGTCGGCGAGCCATCGGCGTGATGCCGCGCCCTGACACTTTGGGCAATGCCGGTTGCCGCAGGAGTTGTACGAGATCTCGGTATGGCCGCACGCGGTGTTCTCGCAGCGCGCGAGATGGCCGCCGAGCGCTGCCGTGCGACAGCGCTCGATCGCACTCATCACCTTCAATTGCTCGAGGCTCACATGCCCCCGATTGGCTTCACGCCAGGCAGGGCCGTGATCGCGGAGGATGTCCGCGACCTCCAGAGCTGGTCGAACCATAGCCGGCGGCGCTAAAGCGCCGACGGCTCCTCACTGTTGCGCTTCGCACGCCGGTGGCGCGGCGCGCGCAGACCCTCCAGGGGGCTCTCGATGTTGGCAATCAGTCCGATCGCCACGCGACTGTACCGGGCTGTCGTCTCGGGCTTGGAATGTCCGAGCGGACACGAGTCATAATGCTCACCTTCTATGTCATTGAAAGTCAAAGCGCTGCTGAGTGGGATCGGCTGTTAGTGGACGATGCGCGGCGGTCTGTGCGCGATAAGCGGCAATATCCGTGGCCTTGAATGCCCAGGGCGCACCGCGACATACCTGCCGTCCCTTGATGATGCCGAGCCGGGCCATGCGCAGCGCCGTCATGACACTCACATCAATGATTTGCGCCGCCGCCTTAAGCGTGATCTCGCCACGCTCGGCCCACTCGCTCTCGCGATGAACCGCGATGCCATAATGGCCGCGAAACGAGCAAACGCGTACCTGGGTCCAGCCATTGCCGCGCCCCGTCGGCTTGCCGGTGCGATTGAGCAATCGTGCGATCTGCTTGTCGGGCATCTGGCACGCCAGCGCCCGGACCAGGGTCAGCGTGTCCTCGGGAACGGTCCAGCGATGCTTACCAACGGTATTCATCTTGAGCTTCAGCGCTGTGTGATCGCCGCCCTGCCAGTGCAGCACCATTTCGATGAAGCCGTTCTCGATGCGTGCGATGATCTCATGCAGGGCCGCGCGTAGGATCCGCTTGCGTGTCGCAGCACTCGCGGCCGGATGCGACCAGGCGCGCTCCAGGTCTGCACCGAGCTGCATCAGATGCTCGCGCTCCTTCTCGCTTAATGGCAATGGCCTTTTCGCGTCCAGCGCTGCGATCTCACTCTCGATCCGATGCACCGCCTCCAGCGCCTCGTTCCAGCGGCGCTCCAACTCGCCCGCTACCAGCCGATTGGCAGGATCGACGCTGTCGTATTGTCGGCGCGCATGAGCAGTCTCGTAGCGTGCTTGAGCGAGTGCCAACTCGAACTGCCGCCGCGCCGCAGACATTTCAGTGGTCTGAGCTTCGAGCGCCTTGACCGCAGCGTCGATGCCGAGTGGCCTCAGGACGCGCAGAACCTCCGTGGCGACAGCCTGATCCGCTCTGAGGCCACCGAAGGAGATACACCGCTCGGTGCCATGGTTCACGACGGCGCCCTGGCAGTAGTAGCGGCCAGACTTGCCGTAGCCCACGTACAGCTTTCGGCCGCAATGGCCACATCTGAGCAGGCCGGCGAGAATGAGCTCACCCCGCCGTGCCGCCCCGCGCGCGATGGCGCTGCCCTTTCCGGTCGCGTTGTCCGCAATCACCCGCTGGTTCCTCTCGAACTCATCCCATGTGATGTAGCCTTCGTGCTGATCTTTGAGCAGCACGTCCCATTCCATGCGAGGGCGCCGAAGTCCGCGCCGCACATGTTTTCGCCCGTCCTCGACGATGACCTTGCTCGTGGTGCGCCCAAAGGCATAGGCGCCAGCATAGACCGGATTGGTGAGGATGTTGTGCACGGTGTTGTAGAGCGGTAGCTTCCAGACGATGCAGCGTCCTTCCTCGTCATGCGATTTGGCGGGCAGCTCAATGCCTTCGTCTCTGAGCCACCGATGCACCTGACGTACGCTCTGGAACTCCGAGAATTTGGCGAAGACTAGGCGCAAAGCATCCTGCACCCGCCGATCGGGATCCTTCTCGATGCGGTCGCGCCCGGTCTTTACGTAACCCGCCGCAACGCCGAGGAACAGAGCGCCGCGACGCGCCTTCTGCTTCAGCGCTTCATGCGAACGCTGGCGGAACAGCGACAGCTCGAGCTCGCTCATCGTGCCCTTCATACCTAGCAATAAACGATCATTAGGGTGGCGAGGATCGTAGATTCCGTCCTCGTCGACGAGGATGGTCCCGACCAATCCACAGAACTCGATCAGCGTATGCCAATCGCGGCCATTGCGGGCCAGGCGCGACGCCTCGATCGCCAGCACGGCACCGACGCTGCCCTCGCAGATGGCAGCTAACAGCCGCTCAAAGCCTGGGCGGCTGACACCACTTCCGGAACGACCGAGATCATCGTCGATCACCTCGACGCCGACCCAACCGAGCTGGCGCGCGCGATCCGCAAGCCCATATTGCCGGCGCTGGCTCTCCTGATTGTGTACCAGCTGGTCGGCCGTCGACTGGCGGATGTAGACGATGGCACGGCGTGCGAGATGTTCAGACGTGATCTTGCTCATCGCCGCTCTCCCCGTTTGCAAGCGCCGTCGCGATCTCGCGCAGCAGCAGCTGCACCAGCGTCGCCAGCGCGACCTTCTGTGCGGGCTCCAGCACAGCGCGAGGCTTGTCCTCGTTGAACAGGCTCAATTGCGGGCTTTCGAATTGGCGTGTCATTTCCATCTCTCTCCAGCCGTGAGTCGGACTGGAGAAAGCCTAGAAGTGCGTCGGTCTCCGCGCGCAGCGAGCGCAGGTTTTCAAGAGAAAACTGCGGCTCGGCCGACAGCATGAAGCGCGCCGCACGCTCGTGCGTCATCCATGCCGGGATGCAGGCAACCGACCCGTCAGGCTGCGGGATGACGACCAGATCAACGCCGCGATAGGCGAATCGCCTCTGAACGAGTACCGTCTCGCCACAGCGTGGATGGAACGGATACATGATCCGCGCCTCGATCGGCTGTTCGTGGGCAGTTTGTCGTTGTTTCGAGCAAGGCCTGAATCACGCGAAGGTTCTTGCCGCGCTCGAGCAGATGGGTCGCGAAGCTGTGGCGAAGCGAATGCAGAGAGACCGTCTTGCGCAGCCCCGCGGCGTTGGCGGCCTCCTTGAACAGTCGACTGAACTGACGCGTGGTCATTGGCTGATGCCGACTGCGGCCTGGAAACAGCCAGCGGTGTTCGGGTGCGACGTCGTTGTTGGACGCGGTCGGTCGCACCTTCCACCATTGCCGCAACAGCTTCAGGACCTCCGCCGGCAGCATCACGTGGCGATCCTTGCGTCCCTTCGACTGCACGATGCGGATAATCTTTTGGTCGCTGTCGATGTCACCCGCCCGCAGCCGCACCACCTCGCCGGCCCGCAGCCCACAACCATAGGCCAGCGTTAGCATCGCACGCGCCTTCAGGCTCGTTGCCATGGTCAGAACACGCTTGACCTCCTCGGGGCTCAGTACCGGCGGCAGCCTCTCGGGCTCCTTGAGGTGCCAGACCTCGGCCGCCAGATCGTGGCGACGTAGCGTGACGCGGAACAGGAACCGCACCCCGGTCATGATCCGATTGCGGTTGCAGATGCTCATCCCGCTCTCGATCAGGTGCAACTGAAATTGGCGCACCTCGTCGGGGGTTGCCGTATCCGGCGAGCGTTTGAGCCAGGCGGCGAACCGCTTGCAACTGTAAATGTGGCCACGCTGGGTGTGCGGGTTGAGCTTGCGCGCAGCCATGTCTTCGATCATACGCTGACGCAGCGGACTGACGGTGTTGGTATCGCTCATGGAGAG
>DATGMN010000058.1:0-6688 GCA_035293585.1 Bradyrhizobium sp.
TTTCGCGATCGATTGCGCCAATCCCTTGATGGAATCGGATTGGACGCATGCGTCTGCCGCATGCGCGCGCGCCATGCCTTAAACCCCCGCCGAAGTTCTTCTGCACCCGCGTCCGGAAGCACCCCATGACTTCCGAATCAACCTGATTTGAATCCAGTTTTCCCGGGCTGTCGAGAGTCAACGATTCCTTAAAGCGAATAATTCTTTGTCCAACGGAGAATCGCGCTGGTGAATTTACGGAAGCGGCGAGTCCGAAACAGGAACGCAGGCCGCATTGCGTCAGGCGTGCGGCGGTTCTGCGTGACTGATGACGCGCTTCACGCTGGGGAAGTCGCGCCGCAACGCACGCTCGATGGCGTCGACATTCTCATGCACCCTGATGACGCTCATCGAGGGCACTGCGCGGCAATGGAAGTTGACGATCTCGCCGGCCGCGGTGTCGCGCACCCGCACATTATGGATGTCGTCGACCTCGGTGTCCGCCGCATAGCGCGCCAGAGCCGTTGCGATCTCCGCCACCCGGCCTGGGGCGGCGTCGCTGCCGAACGGCAAATCCGGCTCCAGCGGCTCGATATGGGTGTCGACCTCGACGTCGGCGCCGAACTCCTCGCCGATATTGCGCTCCAGGCGGTTGGCGATGGCATGGGCCTCGTTGAGCGGCATCTCGCCGTCGACCTCGAGGTCGATGCTGACGGTGAGCTTGTTGCCGAGGTCGTGCACGGTGACGTGGTGAATGGCGAGTCCCGAATTGCGCGCGATCACCATGATGCGCTCGCGCACGCTCTCATTGCTCAGCGCCACCGGCACCGCGGTGAAGGTGAGGTCGGCGTCGCCCAGCACCTTGGCGACGGCGCCTTGCGCCTGCTGCTTGATCTCGTCGACGCGGTCGATCGGCAGCGTTCGCGGCACCCGGACGGTCGCGTCGATGAAATGGGTGGCGCCGACCATACGCACCCGCAGGCGCTCGACGTCGACCACGCCGGGAAGCGTCTCGATCGCGGCCGTGGCCTGCTCGGCGACGCCCTCCGGCGCGCGATCGACCAGCGTCTCCACGGTGGAGCGGGCGAGCCGGAGTCCAAGCGCTGCGATCATCAGCGCGACCGCGCCGGCGGCGGCCGCATCGCCCCAGTGAAAGCCGAAGGCGGACAGCGCAAGTCCGATGATGACCGCGACCGAGCCCGCGACGTCAGAGGCAAAATGGAGCGCGTCGGCCTCCAGCGCCTGGCTCTGGGTCTGGTGCGCGGCGCGGTGCAGCGCGCGGGCCCGCCACAGATTCACGGCGATGTCGACCAGCAGGACGAGGAACGGAATGGTCGAGATCGTCGGCGGGGCTGCGCCTTCGTGCAGACGGCTGTAGGACTCGACCAGGATGCCGCCGGCCAGCACATAGAGCAGGGCGATCACGCCGAGCGCGGAGATGCTTTCGAGCTTGCCATGACCATAGTGATGTTCGGCATCGGCCGGACGGTCGGACACCCGCACCACCATCCAGGTGATGATGGTCGCGATCACATCGACCGAGGAGTGCAGCGCCTCGGAAATCAGCGCGAGCGAGCCGATCAGGATGCCGACAGCGAATTTCGCCACCGCCATGGCGGCGCTGGCAAACACCGAGATTGCAGCAACACGGGATTTGTTAGTGGGGGCCTCGCTCATGGCCGGTCGTTTACCAGTCCATCCCTCAACATGAAAGCGGGGATCGCGCGCGGCTTAATGTCCAACCACAGCCTGGCCGCACCTGTTGCGAATTGTTCCGATTTTAAATCGACATCAGAGCGTCACGACGATCTTACCGAGATGCTTGTTGGCCTCCATGTGCGCGAACGCGGCTCCGATGTCGGCGAACTTGAACACGCGATCGATCGGCAGCTGCAGCTTGCGGCTTTCGACTGCGCCCCAGATGTCGCGCCTGACCTCGTCGAAGATCTCGGCGATCTCCTCCGGCGTGCGGGTGCGGAAGGTGACGCCGATATAGTTGATGCGGCGCGCGGCATGCAGGTCGAAGTTGAAATCGGCATGGGTGCCGCCGAGCCGGCCGACATTGATGATGCGGCCCTTGATTCTGGTCGCGGCCAGATTCTGGTTGGCGACCTTGCCGGAGACCTGGTCGATGATGAGATCGACGCCTTCGCCAATGGTCGCGGCCAGCACCTGCTCGACCCAGGCGGGATCGGAGGAATCGACGGCAAGATCGGCGCCGAACTCCTTCAGCCGGCTGCGGCGCATCGCGTCCGTCGAAGATCCCACCACCAGCCGCGCGCCCTTGAGCTTTGCGATCTGCATCGCCATCAGGCCGACGCCGGAGCTTGCGCCCTGAACCAGGACGGACTGTCCCGGCTGCAGCGCGCCGTTGGTCACGACCGCATTGTGCATGGTGGTGAGCGCGACGGGCAGGGTGGCCGCCTCCTCGAAATTCATGTTCGAGGGGGTACGAAAGATCCGGCCCGGATCGGCCAGCGTGTATTCGGCAAGTGCGGCAGCGCCCGAGCCCATGATGCGGTCCCCGACCGCAACGCCCTTCGCGTCGGGACCGAGGGCGGCAACTTCGCCGGCCCATTCCATGCCGAGCACGGTGCCGACGCCGCCGCTTCTGCCATGCACATGGCCCTTGGTCATGCCGAGATCGGCGCGGTTGAGGCCGCAGGCGTGGACCTTGACCAGCACCTGCGCGCCTGCAGGCCGCGGCTGGGGGACGTCGGTGATGGCGGCGCCGCCGGCGCCGAAGACATAGGCCTTCATGAGATCAACTTTCGAACATTGGAACGGGGATTGTCATTCGGCCGCCTCGTGACGGGCCGGCGCGCGCATGCGGTCCAGCCGCTGCGCGATGATTTCTTCGGCCTCGCGCACGATGCGGGAGACGAGCTCGGCACAGCTCGGGATGTCGTGGATCAGGCCCTGCGCCTGGCCGGCGGACCAGATGCCTTCATCCGCATCGCCCGTCGCATAGACCATCTTGCCGCGCGCGCCGGCGACGAGCTCGCGCACCTCTTCGAAGGTCGCGCCTTGCTTCTCCATTGCGACCACCTTGGTGGAGACCGCGTTCCTGGCGACGCGCGAGGTGTTGCGCATGGTGCGGAAGATCAATTCGGTCTCGCGCTCGTCATTGGCGACGATCTTCTCCTTGATCAGCTGATGGATCGGGCTCTCCTTCGTACACATGAAGCGGGTGCCCATGTTGATGCCCTCCGCGCCCAGCGCGAGTGCTGCGACCAGGCCGCGGCCGTCGGCAAAGCCGCCGGAGGCGATCATCGGGATCTTCACCTTGTCGGCGGCGGCCGGGATCAGGATCAGGCCGGGCGTGTCGTCCTCGCCGGGATGGCCCGCACATTCGAAGCCGTCGATCGAGATGGCATCGACCCCCATGCGCTCGGCCGACAGCGCGTGCCGAACGCTGGTGCATTTGTGCAGCACCTTGACGCCATGCTTCTTGAACTCGGTGACGTGCTCCTGCGGTTTGTTGCCGGCGGTCTCGACCAGCTTGATGCCGCTTTCGATGATGGCGGCGCGGTATTCGGCGTAGGGCGGCGGCTTGATCGCGGGCAGGATGGTCAGGTTGACGCCGAACGGCTTGTCGGTCATGTCGCGGCAGCGCGCGATCTCGCGTGTGAGCTCTTCCGGCGTCGGCTGCGTCAGCGCGGTGATGAAGCCGAGCGCGCCGGCATTGGCGACCGCTGCGACCAGCTCGGCGCGGCCGACCCATTGCATGCCGCCCTGCACGATCGGGTGCTCGACGCCGGCAAGTTCCGTAAATCGCGTTTTCAGCATGTGCCGCCCTGCGCTCCCTCGAGCGCGGTGCCGCCGCGCTGCTCTCTTGTCGTGAGATTTCGGAGGCGGAGGATGGCGTCGCGCCCGGCAAAAGTCCACCGGGCGCGGCCGCCGATCGGGCGGCACGGCCATGCAAAGCTGGAGGCAGCGCGTCCGGCGGCTTCAGGCCGCCTGCGGTGCGCTCGTCGTGATCTGGTCGACGGCGGCGGCGATGTCGCGCATGCTGATCACGCCGGCCAGCGAGAAATTGTCGATCACGGGCAGATGGCGGATGTGATTGACGTTCATCAGGTGCCTGACCTCATCGAGCGTGTCGCTCGAGCTGCAGGAGACCAGCCGCTGCACCGAAATCAGCTGCGAGACCTTCACATTGACGCCGTTGGCGCCATGCTCGGCGATCGCCCGCACCACGTCGCGCTCGGTGAACATGCCGGCCGCGGTGTTGTTGCCTTCGGAGCGGACGACATCCTTGACCACGAGCGCGCTGATGTTGTTGGCGCGCATCAGGCGGGCGGCGACGCCCACGGTTTCGTTCATCCGGATCGTGACAACGCGGGCGTTCTTCTTGCGCAGAACATCTCCGACTTGCATGGCATCCTCCTGTTTGGGGGCGGTGGTACGCGTCTCCTTGGCAAAGACAGTCTGGTATACATTATGCCAATTGTCAATTGCGTTGCTGGGTATAATGGCACCTTATTGGTGCGCGCAATCGCAGCGCGGCTAAGCTGGTGATTATATGCTCGATCCGGGGGCACGCGAAGTGATGCAGTCCACAATCACGAGAAGCTGCGGCGCCTGCACGGCCTGCTGCGACGGATGGCTCAAGATCGAAGTGCGCGGCACGGCGGTCGCGCCGGGCCATCCGTGCCCGTTCCGGGTCGATCATGGGTGCGCGATCTATGCCGAGCGGCCGACCGATCCGTGCCGCGAATTCGTCTGCGGCTGGCTGGTCGGCTCGAGCCCGCTGCCCGACTGGATGCGTCCTGACAGGTCGGACATGATCATGCTTGCGGCGAATTTCGCCTGGCGCGGCTTGCCCGTCGACGTGATCGTGCCGGTCGGCGAGCAGCCGAAGCAGAAGGCGCTGGATTGGCTGATGCAGTTCAGTGCGGCCAACAGGCGCCTGTTGCTCTACCAGATCAAGGGCGAGTGGTTCGCGTTCGGTCCGCCCGCTTTTCAGGCGGAGATCTCCGATCAGATCGGGCGCGGCGAGAAACCGTGGGCGGAATGAGGCCGTGGGAGATTCGAGCAGCGCAATGGCAACCCGAAATTGAGCCAGCGGATATTCGCGAGACCTTGATGATCATGGGCTTGGAGGGAAGGGGCGCTTTGGCATGACCCACACCATGCGGTGCAGCATTTTATTTCGCATCGTTATAACTTTATTGCGCTGCAGCAAGCATTTTTGTAGTATTTATGCGACACATTACTGGAATTTCATTAACAGCCGGTTGGTCGCCTTCCATTTGGCATCTGGCATACCTTACGCTGCCTCACTTCGGAGTTGAATCCGGCAAAAAGGTGGGGATGACGCGATGAAAGGGAAGCTTCTGTCCGGCACGGCCTGTGCCGCGCTTTGTTTGCTCTCATTTGGCGGGACAGCACGATCAGCGACGCTTGACGACGTCATGGCGCGTCTCGACAAGATCGAAAAAGAGAATGCGGAGCTGCGCGCGAAGGTGCGTGCATTGCAGGCGAAGCCGGCCGCTGTCGCGGCGACACCGGCGCCCGCGCCGACCGATCCGAGCAAGTTCAAGGGCAATCCGGTGCTGCATGCGGCGGTCGCGACCTCGCCCGCGCCGCCGCCCCCGGCGACGATTGGTGGCATGCCGGTCAAGGCCGGTCCTCTGACTCCGCTGATCGATAACACGACGGTCACGCTCTACGGGTCCATCGACGTATCGGGCGATCTCTTCAACAATTCGGTGTTCGATCAAGGCACGAAATGGGGCATCGCGAGCAACATCTCAAGTTTCGGCGTGCGCGTGCGGCATAACCTTGCCCCCTACGGTTGGGACGGCATGGCAGTCGTCGCGCAACTCGAATCCCAGGTCGACATCGCCGCGGCTCCGAACGAGCGGGCGGCATTCGGCACACGCGACAGCTTTCTGGGGCTCGAAGGGCCTTGGGGCTCGATCAAGGCCGGCAAGAGCGACACGCCATACAAGAAGGCAACCAATGCCTGGGATCCATTTTCGCGAACGGTCGCCGATTACAATTCGATCATGGGCAATACGGGCGGCGACAACCGGGCCGAGTTCGATTGGCGCATGAACCACGCGATCTGGTACGAATCGCCGATCTGGAACGGTTTCCAGTTCAGCGCGCTCGTGTCGCCGGGCCAGAACTACGCCAAGGACAACAGCGATTACGCCTATGGCGATTACTTCCAGTGTAACGGCGCCTCGACACGCGGCAGCGGGAGCAACTTCCCGGGCACCGGCGGCGCAATTGCAGGCAATATCGGGGGTAACGGCTGTACCGACGGTTCGTATGGCAACGCCTACAGCGCCGCCGCGACCTACAAGAACGGTCCGTTCTCCGCGATGGCCGCTTACGAGCTGCATGAGCAGGTCAACCGCCACGGCGACGATAATCTTGAGCTGGCGGTCGCAGGTTCTGGCCCCATTTTCCTGCCTGACGGAACCCAGATCCTGACGGGTGTCCACAACGAATGGGCTGCGAAGATCGGCGGCGGCTATCGCTTCAATGATGGCATCGGCGATCTGCAATTCTATACCTACTACGAGTGGATCCGGCGTGAGGTCACGCCGATCGAGCAACCGTTCAACGAACGCTCACGTGACGGCGTCTATGCCAGCTTGACGCAGTACATCGGCAAGCAATGGTCCGTCAGTGCGGCCTATGCCCACGCCTTCAACACGCCCGGCAACCCGGCCTGTCTGAGCTTCAACAACGT
>DATGMN010000059.1:0-255162 GCA_035293585.1 Bradyrhizobium sp.
GGCCGACGTGACGAGGCGGCCGTCGATTTCGCAGTTATAGGCCTGATGGGTATGGCCGGAGATCACGACGTCGACCGCGCGATCGAATTTCTTGACGATGTCGACGATGGCGCCGGAGATGCCGGGACACTCATTGTAGTCGCCGGTCGGATAGCCGCCCTCATGGATCAGCACCACGATGGCCTCGATGCCGCGTGCCTTCAATTCGGGAACGAGTGCGTTGACGGTGTCCGCCTCGTCGCGGAATTCCAGGCCGTTCGCTGCCGCGGGCGAGATGATGTCGGCGGTGCCCTTCAGCGTCAGCCCGATGAAGGCAACCGGAATGCCGTCGAACTCCCTGACCTCATAGGGCGGGAAAACCGTCTTGCCGGTGCTCCTGTCGAGGGTCGATGCCGCGAGATAGTGAAAGCCGGCGCCTGCGAAGCGATGATCGGGCCGATAGCACTTGTCGAGCGGATGGCAGCCGCCGTTCTGCATCCGCAGCAGCTCATCCTTGCCCTCGTCGAATTCGTGATTGCCGACGGACGCAATCGCAAGGCCCATCATCGACAGCGACTCGATGGTCGGCTCGTCATGGAACATCGCCGACAGGAACGGGCTCGCGCCGATCAGATCGCCGGCCGCGACGAAGATCGTGTTCTTGTGGCCCTCGCGCAGCTGCTTGACCAGGCTCGCCATGGTCTCCGCGCCGCCGGCGGCAACGGTGATCTTCCTGGTCCTGTCGCTCGGATCGGTGATGCGGATGCCGCCGGGCGGCGGCATCAGATTGCCGTGGAAATCGTTGATCGCGAGGATGCGCAGCTCGACCGGCGCGCCGTCGGCGCGGGCGGAGGATGCAAAGGCGAGGACATATGCGAGCGTAAGGGCGGCCGAGGCCGCAACACGAATCTTATTCATGGTGCCATGATAGAGCGTCGCCGCGACGATTTCACGAAGCTTCCGCGGGCCGAGTGCGCCGAAGGCCGGCTCGCAAAAATCTTCATCTCGTCTTGAACGGGGCTGCGGCAGCGCGCGACCAAGGCTCGCGGCAAGCATCTGTTGGTGGGGCCGCATCACGCGCAAACCTCGGGAACGAGAAACAATGTCACAACAATCCATCCGCCGTCTCTTCGCCATCGCGCTGGCCGGCCTGACCCTGGAGACTCCCTTGATGCAAACAGCCTTCGCCGCCGACACGGTGTCCCTGTTCAAGGTCATCACGACCAAGGACGAGATCGTGATCGGGCTTTCCGACGCCGAGCTGGCGCAAATGGAGGGCCGTGACGCCGGCGGCGTCGCGAAGATGCTGGTCGGCAAGGGCACGTTGAGCGTCTGGCAATATGCCGTGCGCCATGGGCAGTCGGGCGATCTCGAACAGGCGCCGCTGCGCAAGGTCGCGCTGATCTCCAACGACTCGCTGCGCATCGAGCCCTATTCAAGCCCGCTGAAGGTGGTGCCGCCCGACGACGGCCAGAAGTAAGGATCAGGCGCCGACGAGAAGCCCGGATAGGCGGCAAGCCTCATCCGGGCTTTTCGTCTTCGCCTCACCGCCGATAGCGCAGCGCGTCGACGAGCAGGGCAAAGGCAGGCGCGACCTGGCGCCGGCTCGGGTAATAGAGGTGATAGCCGGGGAATGGCGCGCACCAGTCGTCCAGCACCTGGATCAGCTTGCCCGATGCCAGCTCGCGCGCGACCTGGTCCTCCGGCAGATAGGCGAGGCCAAGGCCGGAGAGCACCGCCTCCATCCGCAGCCGAATGCTGTTGAAGACGAGCTGTCCGTCGACCCTGACCTTGAGGGGACGGCCGCGTTTCTCGAACTCCCATACATAGGTGCCGCCGCGGGTCGGCAGGCGGATGTTGATGCAATTGTGGGCCGTCAGATCCGGCGGCGTTTTCGGGCGGCCGCGCTTTTCGAGATAGGCGGGAGCGCCGACCACCACCATGCGGAAGTCCGGCCCGATCCGGACCGCGATCATGTCCTTGGCCACCTGCTCGCCGATCCGCACGCCGGCGTCGTAGCGCTCGGCCACGATATCGGTGAAGCCATAGTCCACGATCAGCTCGACCTTGATGTCGGGATAGCGCGGCAGCAGCTTGGCGAGCGCCGGCCACAGGATCGCCTGGGCTGCGTGCTCGCCGGTGGTGATGCGAATGGTGCCGGCCGGTTTGTCGCGCAGCGCGGTGAGCGCCGACAGCTCGGCGTCGATCTCGTCAAAGCGCGGGCCGACGCTTCGCAGGAGCCGCTCGCCGGCCTCCGTCGGCGCCACGCTGCGGGTGGTGCGGCTCAACAGCCGCAAGCCGAGCCGCTCCTCCAGCGCGCGGATGGTGTGGCTCAACGCCGACTGCGACACGCCGAGCTGGGCGGCCGCCCTGGTGAAGCTGCGTTCCCGCGCCACCGCGAGGAAGGCTGTGACGTCATTGAAATTTTCGCGGGGCACTCATGAATCCTATTCATAAATCCATGCGCATTTTACCACCTAATCGCGGCCGCTCCCACTGGCTAGATGACGAGCATCGATCATGGCCACACAAATCGGCTTGCACCGTCATTCCGGGACCGGTCCTTTCGGACCGTCCCGGAATGACGGTGCCAGGTTGATTACAGCACCGGAGAAGCCCACATGCAGACACGCAAACTCGGAAAAACCAATCTCGAAGTCTCGGCCATCGGCCTCGGCTGCATGGGCCTGAGCTTCGGCTACGGTCCGGCCGTCGACAGGGCGCAGGGCATTGCGCTGATCCGCAGCGCTGTCGAGCGCGGCGTCACGTTCTTCGACACCGCCGAGATATATGGTCCCTTCACCAACGAGGAGCTGGTGGGCGAAGCGCTCGCGCCGTTCCGCAATGGAATCGTGATCGCCACGAAGTTCGGCTTCGACATCGATCCCGAAAGCCGCCAGCAGCGCGGATTGAGCTCCAGGCCGGCAAATATCAAGGCTGTCGCGGAGGCCTCGCTGAAGCGGCTGAAAACCGATCGCATCGACCTGTTCTATCAGCACCGGGTCGATCCCAACGTGCCGATCGAGGACGTTGCCGGCGCCGTGCAGGAGCTGATCAGGGAAGGCAAGGTGAAGCATTTCGGCCTGTCCGAGGCCGCGGCTCAGACCATCCGCCGCGCGCATGCGGTGCAGCCTGTCACGGCCTTGCAGAGCGAATATTCGCTGTGGTGGCGCGAGCCCGAGACGGAGATCATCCCGACCCTGGAAGAGCTCGGCATCGGCCTCGTGCCGTACTCGCCGCTCGGCAAGGGCTTTCTGACCGGTGCGATCGATGCGAGCACGACCTTCGACAAGGACGATTTTCGCAACATCGTGCCGCGCTTCTCGCCCGAGGCGCGAAAGGCCAACCAGGCGCTGGTCGATCTGCTCGGCGAGATCGCAAGGCAAAAGGGCGCAACGCCGGCGCAGATCGCGCTGGCCTGGCTGCTCGCACAGAAGCCATGGATCGTGCCGATCCCGGGCACCACGAAAACCCACCGGCTGGAGGAGAACGTCAAGGCTGTCGACGTCTTGCTCTCGCCGGCCGATCTTCGCCAGATCGCGGCGGCGTTGGCCAAGGTGGACGTGCAGGGCGCGCGCTATCCCGCCCACCTGCAGGCGCTGGTCGGGCGCTGACCGTCGCGCCGGGTTCCTGGTCCGGGCGGGCGGGCGCCGGCGGAACTGCCGGCGCCTTTGCTCGTTGTCGCTCGCGTGTTTGCGCGGCAACGCAAGAATGCGTGAACGCGGCGCGAGATCGCGCCACTTGGTGGAAAATCAGGCCTTTTTCGCGTGATTTGGCGCCGTTCACGACGGCAGGTTCGGATGCCTTCGTCGGCAATCCGTCTTGAATTTGGCGAAGTTCGGCCTATTTGTAAAACGAAACGGTTCCGTTTCGTTATGGAGTTGGCCATGGCCGAACAAGCGTTACCCCCGACAAATGAGAAAGCCGGCGCGGCGCGCGATCGCGCGCTGGAGGAATGGCGCGGCAGCCGGTCCGATTCGCGCCCGGTTCCGTTCCGCGGCCGCAAGGCGGGTTCGGGCGAGCGCGCCGAGCGCCGTGTCGAGGAACGGCCGGACGAGCGCGAAGCGCCTCCAGAGGAGGGCACCGAGACAGCTGCGCCGCCGCGCAGGGGCGTGCTGCGGCGGCATCCGATCGTCTCCATTGTCGGCGGGCTCGCGCTCGCCGCGCTGGCCGCGCTCGGCTATCTCTATTACGACTATGCGGCGCATTTCGAGAGCACCGACGACGCCTTCATCGCCGCGCGGCAGTTTGCCATCGCGCCGAAGGTCTCGGGCTATATCACCGCCGTGCCCGTCACCGACAACCAGCATGTCAAGGCCGGCGATGTCATTGCGCAGATCGACCAGCGCGACTACCGCATCGCGCTCGCTCAGGCCGAGGCGCAGGTCAAGGCGGCGGACGCCTCCATCAAGAACATCGACGCCCAGATCGAGGTGCAGAAGGCGCAGATCGCGTCAGGCCAGGCGCAGGTCGACCAGGCGCAGGCCGGTCTCGTCTTCGCCCAGCAGCAGGCGCAGCGCTACCAGGATCTGGCGCGCACCGGCTCGGGGACGGTGCAGAACGAGCAGCAATATAACTCCCAGCTGCGCCAGCAGCAGGCCGCGCTGACCAGCGCGCAGGCGACGCTGCAGGTGGCGCAGCGCCAGCTCGAATCGCTCAAGGCGCAGCGCGAGAGCGCGACCGCCAATCTGGCGCAGGCCGAGGCGCAGCGTGACCAGGCCGAGCTCAATCTCTCCTATACGACCGTCACCGCCGCCCAGGCCGGCCGCGTGGTCAATCTGACGGGAGCCAAGGGGCAGTTCGCCGCCCAGGGCACGGCGCTCACGCAATTCGTGCCCGACGACATCTGGGTCACCGCCAACTTCAAGGAAACCCAGCTCGACCACATGCGTCCCGGACAGGCCGTGACGCTGCGGATCGACGCCTATCCGGAGCGCGAGATCCGCGGCCATGTCGCGAGCGTGCAGAGCGGCTCGGGTCCCGCCTTCTCGCTGCTGCCGCCGGAGAACGCCACCGGCAATTACGTCAAGATCGTGCAGCGCGTTCCGGTCAAGGTCCTGATGGACAATCCGCCCGACGACGTCGCGCTGGGCCCGGGCATGTCGGTGGTGCCGGCTGTGCGCATCAATCCCGCGCCCTCGCTCTATGAACGCCTGCGGGGCGCGCTATGAGCGGCGGCGTCCCGTCGGCCGATACGCCGGCAGCCGGGACCAATCCCTGGCTGATCGCCGTGCTGGTGGCGGTCGCGACCTTCATGGAGGTTCTGGACACCACCATTGCCAATGTGGCGCTGCCCTATATCGCTGGCGGCATGGGCGTCTCCGAGGACGAGGCCTCCTGGGTGGTGACGACCTATCTCGTCTCCAACGCCATCATCCTCACGGCCTCCAGCTTTCTCGCCAAGCGCTTCGGCCGCAAGGCGTTCTTCCTCACCTGCCTCGGCCTGTTCACGCTGAGCTCGGTGATGTGCGGCTTCGCCTGGAATCTGCAATCGCTGCTCGTGTTCCGGATCCTCCAGGGGCTCGGCGGCGGCGGCATGGTGCCGGTGTCGCAATCGATCCTCGCCGACTCGTTTCCGCCGGCCAAGCGCGGACAGGCCTTTGCGCTGTTCGGCGTCGCCGTGGTGGTGGCCCCGGTGGTCGGACCGACGCTCGGCGGCTGGCTCTCCGATAATCTCTCCTGGCACTGGTGCTTCCTGATCAACGGCCCGGTCGGACTAATGGCGATCGGCGTGATCGCGCTGGTGCTGAGCGAGCCGGCCTCGGCGATCGAGGAGCGCAAGCGGCTCATCGCCGACGGCCACAGCTTCGACGTGATCGGCTTCGTGCTGGTCGCCACCTTCCTCGGCTCGCTGGAAGTGATGCTCGACCGCGGGCTCGAGGACGACTGGTTCGGCTCGCGCTTCATCACCATGACCGCGGTGGTCTGCGCGACCGCCTTCGTCCTGATGATCCCCTGGGAGATGAACCGCAACAATCCGATGATCGATATCCGCATGGTCGGATCGCGGCAGTTCGGCGCGAGCTTCCTGGTGATGCTCGCCACCGGCATGATCCTGCTCGCCACCACGCAACTGCTGCCGCAGATGGTGCAGGAGAATTTCGGCTACACGGCGACCTGGGCCGGCCTCGTGCTGTCGCCCGGCGGGCTCGTGACCATGGCGATGATGTTCGTGGTCGGCCGGCTCTCGGGAAAGGTGCAGCCGAAATACATGATCATGACCGGGGCGCTGATCGCCGCAGCCGCGATGTACGATCTGACCCGCATCTATGCCGCCGTCGACTTCTGGTTCTTCGCGATCTCGCGCATGCTGCTCGGCGTCGGCCTGCCGCTGATCTTTCTGTCCATCATGGCCGCGTCCTATGACGGCATTCCGCCGGACAAGACCGATCAGGCCTCGGCGCTGATCAACGCGGCGCGCAACACCGGCGGCTCGATCGGCGTCTCGCTCGCGGCCAATGTGCTGGCGCATCGCGAGCAGTTCCACCAGACCCGGCTGATCGAGCATGCGCTGCCCTCGAGCCCGCAATACCAGGACACGTTGCAGCAGGTGATGAACTATTTCACCACGCACGGGGCGTCGCAGGCGCTGGCGCAGGGCCGGGCGGTGGCGTGGATCGGACAGACCGTGCAGGCGCAGGCGACGCTGCTCGCCTATATGGACGTCTATTGGGTGCTGACGCTGATTTCGCTCGCCGCGGTGCCGCTTGCGCTCACCCTGCGCAAGAGCAGGCTCGGCGCCGCGCCGGCGGTGGCGCATTGAGGAGGCGAGGGCGACGCTACTGCGGCAGCTCGCCGTCGAGCAGCAGCCTCTCCGGCCATTCGCGGTCGGAATGGATGCGGATGTCGAAATCGAGGTTGAAGTCCCGGGCCTGCGGCAGCGCAGGCGCGTATTCGACGGGCAGCGTCGAAGGGCCGCTCAGCCCATCGGCAAAGTACCAGTCCAGCGCAAGCAGGAGCGCGAGAAGCGTGCCTCCGACGACGGCGAAGTATCGGGCGATCGGCATGAGGCTGCTCTGGGTTGGCTCACTCGATGGTCGGCGGCATCGGCTTAACTGAACGGTGCCGTATTGTTTTAATGACACCCGAAACATGGCGAAGGCAAGGCGAAAGCCGGCGATGGCGGCACCCAGGCGCAGTGCGCCCGATCGTCGCCGGCTGCCTTGCTGCCCGCGAACATGAGACCGCGCTCCGGGCAATCCCGTCGTCCCGAGGTGCTCGCGCAAGCGAGCCGCGAAGGGCGAACGGCCCCGTGCCTCCTTGGAGGCCGCCCCCCGCGTCGAGCCCGCAGGACAACGGAATCGGCCGTGCAGCGCTACCGCCCGCACGCCGCAAGGAAGAAATCGACGCGCTGGCGCACATAGGCCGGCATCTCCTTCCTCAGCGTCGTGGCGTCCTCGCCGAGCAGGCGGCTGATGAACATGGCGAACAGCACGAGGTCGAGGAAGATCCGCGCGGTATCGGTGATCTTGTCGGCTGCGAAGGCCCCGCGGGCCGGGATGCCTTCCTCGCGCGCGAGCTCGGCCAGAACCTTGGCGAGATTGGCCGCCGCGCGCTTGCGCGCCATGTCGTTGATGCCGCGGGTGAGCTCCGGAAAGCGCTCGGCTTCCGCAATTCCCGAGCGCATCAGGCCGATGGTCTCGCCGTCGAGGGCTCGCTCGATCAGCGCGATGCCGAGATTGACGAGCTTGGCATGAAAGCTGCGGCCCTGCGGCACCAGGTTCTCGAACTGGGTGTTGCGCGCCACCTGCCGCGCCATCACCGCCTTGAACAGCGCTTCCTTGCCCGGATAGCGGGCATAGATGGTGGGCTTGCCGGCGCGCGCCGTCTGGGCGATCTCGTCCACGCTCGCGCCCTCGAAGCCGCGCTTGACGAAGACCGCCTGCGCCGCATCGAGGATGCGTTCCTCGACCTCGCCCGCCCGCTCGAGCGGCGGCCGGCCGCCCTTGCTGTGAGCCCGTTTCAAAGCAACCATGGACCAGCCCGCGCCTAAAATGAATCAATGCAAAGGGTTCTCATCCCTCATTCTTGGCACAGCACCGGCGATTGTTCAATTAACTGAACGCGCACGTTGCGTTTCATTCGTAACGCAGCGCCTCGATCGGGTTGAGATGGGCGGCCTTGCGGGCCGGATAATAGCCGAAGAAAATGCCGACCGCCGCGGAGAACAGGAAGCCGCCTGCGATGGCCGAGAGCGAAAGCGGGGCCGGCCAGCCGGTCAGTGCCGGCAGGCTGATCGAAAACGCGACGCCGGTGAGAATCCCGGCAATGCCGCCGCTGACCGACAGGAACACCGCTTCGGCCAGGAACTGCAGCAGCACATGGATGCGGCGCGCGCCGATCGCCATGCGCAGGCCGATCTCCCGCGTCCGCTCGGTCACCGAGACCAGCAGGATGTTCATGATGCCGATGCCGCCGACCAGCAGCGAGATCGAGGCCACCGCCGCGAGCAGGATCGACATGGTGCGGCTGGAGCCTTCGGCCGTCTCGGCGATCTGGCTGAGATTGCGGATGGAAAAATCGCTGGGCTGCCCGGGACGGACATTGTGGCGCCGGCTCAGGACGCGGTTGACCTCGGAAATCGCCTCGGCGACCTCGCGCGTGCCGGCGGCCTGTACATAGATCTGATTGACGAAGCCGGTCAGGCGCGGCTGCAGATTGTAGGGGTTGGGGTAGGGCGGATAGACCCAGTTCAGCGGAGTCTGGCTCTGCGAGGGCGCAGCGACGCCGAGGATTTTCCGCTCGGCTGTGGTGAAGGGCACCATGATCACGTCGTCCTGGTCCTGGCCGTAAGCGGTCTGCCCCTTGGGCGCGAGCAGGCCGATGATGCGCAGCGGCATGCTGCGGACCTGGACGACGGCGCCGACCGGGCTCTGTCCCTCGGGAAACAGCTCGCGGACGGCGGACTGGCCGATCACGGCGACGAGTGCAGTGGAACGGACGTCGTCGGCGACGATGCCGCGGCCGTCGGCGATGCGCCAATTGGTGATCGGCGGATAATTGGCGCTGACGCCCTGGATGGTCGTCGTCCAGTTGCGGTTCATGTACTGGATCTGCCCGCTCTGCCGGATCAGATAGCTGACGCTGCCGACCGAAGATGCCTCGCGGCGGATCGCCTGGACGTCGGCGGTCGTCAGCGTCGAGGCGCTGCCGAAGCCGCCCCGCGCGCCGCCAAGCGCGGTCGCGCCGGGGACGACCACGAACAGGTTGGTGCCCAGACTTTCGATCTGCTTGCGAACCGCATCATTGGCGCCCTGTCCGACCGCGACCATGGCAATCAGCGCGGCGACGCCGATGAAGACGCCGAGCATGGTCAGCAGCGAGCGGGTGATATTCCGCGCCAGCGCCTGTACGGCGGCGGCCGAAACCATTCTGGCAAAACCGAGTGCCGAATGCAGCGACGGCGCGGTCTGCAAGGCGACCGGCTCAGGCGCGGCCGACGCCTCGCGAGGCTGCGGCACAGGAGCGCCGGCGTGACGTTCATCCGAAACGATCCGCCCGTCCCGCATCGTCACCGTGCGGTCCGCGTAGCGCGCGATGTCGGGCTCGTGGGTGACCATGACGATGGTGACGCCGCGGTCGCGATTGAGCGCCTTCAGCGTGTCCATGATTTCATAGGAGGTGCGGCTGTCGAGATTGCCGGTCGGCTCGTCGGCGAGGATGAGGCCGGGATCGTTGATCAGCGCGCGGGCGATGGCGACCCGCTGCTGCTGGCCGCCGGAGAGCTGTCCCGGCGTGTTCCCCTCGCGATTGCCGAGGTTGAGCAGCCGCAGCGCGTTGCGTGCCATGTCATTGCGCGCGGCTTGGCTGGAGGGCGCAATGTCGGAATAGAACAAGGGCAGCGCCACGTTCTCGATCGCGGAGGTGCGGGCGAGCAGGTTGAAGCTCTGGAACACGAAGCCGATGCGCTGGCTGCGGATGCGCGCGAGCTCCGGCTCGTCGAGCCGGGCGACATCGACGCCCTCGAAGACATATTGCCCGCCGGAGGGCTGGTCCAGACAGCCGAGGATCGACATCAGCGTCGACTTGCCCGAGCCGGACGAGCCCATGATGGCGACGAACTCGCCGCGTTCGACCGTGAGGCTGACATCCGCAAGCGCATGCACGTCGACGTCGCCGACATGGTAGGTCCGGCTCAGGTTATTGGTCCGGATGATGGGCGCGGACATGGTCTTACAGCCGCGGCGGCGGTGCGGCTGCGGCGGCGCGCTCGCTGGTGATGACCTGGTCGCCCGCCTTCAGCTCGCCGCTGCGTATCTCGACAAAGTCGTCGTCATTGAGACCGGCTGCGATCTCGATCGGAGTGGGGGCGGAGTCGCGCAGCACGAACACGCGCGGATGGGCGGCGTCGGTGCGCGGCGCGCCTTCCGGCGCATAGCGCAGCGCCTGGCTCGGCACCCGCAGCACGTCCTTGTGCTGCTCGATGATCACCCGCACCGCGGCGGTCATGCCGGGCTTCAGCGCGAGGTCGCCATTGGCGACACCGACCACGACATCATAGGTGACGACG
Source organism: Bradyrhizobium sp. (assembly GCA_035293585.1). Classification (GTDB taxonomy): domain Bacteria; phylum Pseudomonadota; class Alphaproteobacteria; order Rhizobiales; family Xanthobacteraceae; genus Bradyrhizobium. The sequence continues at coordinate 10,490 of DATGMN010000059.1, forward strand.
TTCTGCACCGTCTGCGGCGACTGGCGGATTTGCGTGACCTTGCCTTCGAACACGCGGTTGGGAAAGGCGTCGACGGAAAACTGCACCCGGTCGTCCGGCTTGATGCCGCCGATGTCGCCTTCGCTGACATTGGTGTCGACCTGCATCCTGGTGAGGTCGCTGGCGATCAGGAACAGGGTCGGGGTCTGGAAGCTCGCCGCCACGGTCTGGCCGATGGTGATGTTGCGCGAGACCACCGTGCCATCGACCGGCGAGACGATGTCGGTATAGTCGAGATTGACCTGCGCGGCATCGAGCTCGGCCTGGCGCTGCTGGATGGTGGCTTCGTCGAAGGCGACCTGGGCCTGGGCCTGGTCGAATGCGCTCCTGGCGTTGTCGACTGCATCCTGGCTGACCGCATTGCTCTTCACCAGCATGGCGTTGCGTTCATAGCTGATCTTAGCGTAGGCCAGCGCCGCCTGATCCTTTTGCAGCTGCGCCTTGCCGACGGCGAGAAAGGCCTTGGCCTGGTCGACCGCGGTTTGATAGGGGCGGGGATCGATCTTCGCGCACACCTGCCCCCTCTTCACCTCGGTGTTGTAGTCGCAATACATGTCCTTGATCACGCCGGAGACGTAGCTGCCGACGATGATGGTGAGCTCCGGATTGACGGTGCCTGTGGTCGAGACGGTGCGGGTGACCGCACCAATCGAGGCCGCGGAGGTGACATAGCGGACCGCGGGGATGGAGTGGGACAGCTTCCAGCCAACCGCGGACGCGCCGGCGATCGCGATGACGAGCCCGCCCAGCAGGACAAATGCCCGGCGGCGTCCGCGGCGCGCGGCGGGCGCCGCGCCCGGCGCCTGCAGGGGCGGTGTCGCCGGTTTGACGGGCGCCGGACTGGCAAGTTCGGTCATCGCTGCTTCCTGGTTGCTGGAGACGATCGCGCGCGTCCCGACGGGCCTGCATTGCAGTCGAAGCGGCCGTTTCGATGTTGAGCAAGATCAACCCGGCCGATGATCCTGAATTCACCGGGGTAACAGCTTCGCGAGCGGCGGAGCGCGATTGATCTCGCTCAACATCGCAGCCGTCCGAACCAGCACTTATCGCCGGACCGCGCCAGGACGATGCGTTCAGGCCATTCGCGCCAACAAGAAGCGCAAGTACAAGAATCGTAAGACGACTCCTGATGCATGCACGGCAGCAAGAGGACGGCGGTCCGGATCGTCCCTCCGCCGCCGGTTCGACCGGGCGCGCCGTCAACTGGCATGCGGCAATGATGACGGGGGTTTGCTGCGCTCTTCCCATCCGAGGCCAGGCCCGCGCGGGTCTCGCAAGCAGGCCGCCCGCCGGTGCAGAGCCGTTGCAGATCCCCTGAGTTCCATGGCGTCGAATGCGCAAAAGTTCCCGGGAATTTCGATGCCCGGTGTGCTATCGGGAAGAATGAACGCGACACCTGATGCAGCCGAACCCGTGGTTGAGGGAAAGCCGGGCGACGAATCCGAGGAATTGACCGGGCATGCGCTCCGATTGCGTATTCGCCAGCAGGAGCTGCTCGCCGAACTCGGGGTGCTGGCCCTGCAGCGCACGAGCTTCACCGACCTGCTCGATCACGCCGCGCGGATGACGGCCGAAGGCCTGAATGCCGAATATTGCAAGATCCTGGAGTACATTCCGGCAGACAAGCGTTTGCTCGTTCGTGCCGGCGTCGGATGGGGCGAAGGCGTGGTCGGCCACGCGACCGTCGGAGCCGATTTGGATTCGCCGGCCGGCTATGCCCTCCACACCGGCAAGCCGGTGATTTCCAATCATCTCGAGAATGAAGACCGATTTCGAACCCCGGAATTGCTTGTCGAGCACGGCATCCGCCGTGCCATGAACGTCATCTTGCAGGGCGACGGCCTGCCGTTCGGCGTGCTCGAAGTCGACAGCCGATCCGAAGGCGAGTTCGGCGAGCATGACATCGCCTTCCTGCAAGGTGCTGCGAATATCCTCGGGATGGCGATCGAGCAGCAGCAGTATCAGCGCAAGCTGCAAGCTGCGCTGGACCGTCATCAGATCCTGCTCAAGGAGGTCAACCACCGGGTCAAGAACAGCCTGCAGGTGGTCTCCAGCATGCTTCACCTGCAGGCGAGCGGCGCCGGCGATCCCGCCTTGAGCGAACGGCTGATGGAGGCGTCGACCCGGATCTCGGCGGTCGGCCGTGCTTACAGTCGTCTCGCCTACAATGCCGATTATGAGAACATCGATCTCGTCGCCTATTTGCGCGAGGTCGTCGAGGATCTGGAGCCCGCAGTCGCGCCCTCCAGGATCCAGCTCGATGCGCCCAGGGAAATCCAGTTCGCCGCAGACCGCGCCATCCTCGTCGCATTGGTCGTCAACGAGTTGATCCTGAATGCCGGCAGGCACGCCTATCCCGATGCATCCGACGGCATGATCCGCCTGCAACTCGTCGTAAGCGGCGACAAGGCAGTCTCGATTTCGGTCAGCGACGACGGCGTCGGGCTGCCCGGCGACTTCAATCCGGCGCTCAGCAAGCGCCTGGGGACCCGCATTGCTCTGGGATTAGCAGGTCAGCTGGGCGGCGAGTTGACGAGGCAAGCCCCGACCAGAGGCACCCATTTGACGCTCGTCGTGCCGCTGCATGCGGCAGCCGATTGACCGTCGCCGTTTTCGCGCGAGCCCGTGGACGACGCGGGTCGGCCTTCGCATTTTCGTTTTGGGCTTGCGGCCTCAGCGGATTGTCCGATACGCGCGAGAGCGGCCGCCTTCAGTCGCCAACCTCGATCAATCTCGATTGCCTTTGCGGGTTGCGGGGCTTCTTCTTGGATTTCTTCTTCGCGTCGGCGACCAGGCGGTCCGGACTGCTCTCGAGCTCCTGCATCAGCATTTCCATAATGGCGCTGCGCGCCTTTTTGCTCGGCGAATAGCCCCGGATAATTATCTTCATCTTGTCCTTGCCCGCGTGATACGCGTGATCGATCCTGGGCGGTTTGGACATGCGTGGTTCTCCGGTTGCCGGCTCGCCACCTTCTGAAAAGCCGCTCGTGTACGAGCGCTTCGACGGGACTGGTCCAAAAAAAGGCCCGGCAGTCGGGCCGGGCCTTCTTTCACTCATTTTTGCTGCTGGCTCTTCGAATGAGCCTTGTCCGAATGTTGATGAGCGGTCTGCGAATGTTGCATTGCGGCGTTTGAATGCTCTTTGCCCTTGGCATGATCGCCCTTGCCGTGATGTTCGGCAGCAGAGCGGTGGGCCTTCGCTGCGTTCTCGTGATGCTGCGCGGCCTCATTGTGCTCGTCTCTAGCCATATTCGCCTCTTTTGCTTACTTGCTCCCCCAGCGCATGACCAAGCCGGCGACGATGGCTTTGTTCCCGCGATTTAGGCCACTCGGCGGGAAATTGCGCTCGTCCGCGCGGCCTCGTGCCCTCGGCCGTGAGAGCGCCAACTCAGGACGTCCAAAGTAGGTCGTGAGCAATCCCCTGAATGTCTGCTTCTTCACTGACAGCGGCGGAAAAGGAGACATCCGCCAACCGCCGCTTGGGGCCCGAAGCGGTCATTTGTAGGTCACTGCCGCGTCTACCGGGTGGTTCGCTCTGCGTGATGCTTCCTTGGCGTGCCGTCACCATGTACCGGCTGGAGTTCGCCCTCCCTGAAGAACGCATGACGACGTTCTCCAGCCTCAGTCCAAATGCAACTGATCCTTGGCTCGATGGAAGAACGAAAAGTCTCTTGGTCAACTACCATAACTGGTCCACCGCTCTTGTGGCGGACAAAATCGCCGAGCCTAAACACGCGGGTGCACCTCTGTGAGAGGGGAGGGAAATGGCCTGTAGCCCCGAATTTATACCGGTCCGAGCCCGGTCTGCTACGGGTCAGGAGCGACAAAACTCAATGTGAGTAAATCCAGTCCGCTCCGCGCCACTAGGCGGACCTCCTCAATGAGACGTGCCGGTTCGCTGATGGGCCGCTCGTCCCCCATGTAGGACTTGCGCGCCGGACCCGGCGAAGTACGCTGTCCGCATTTGTCGCCGAACCGTTGTTGACCGTAAGGCCCAGCGAGCCCCATGACCAAGCCTGTCCCCGAACGGTACCAGCACCTTCGCTGTTTCTCTTTCGGCGACAATTCCGCGCTCGCCGATCGACTGCTCGAGCTCGTGATCGCGGGCGTCAAGACCGCAACCTGCAGCACGGAGGACGAGCCAAACACCTCTACACCCGGCGAGCGCTGGATCGTGCGCGATGGTCGTGGCGAGCCACGTTGTGTGATCGAAACGACCGAGGTGACGTATCGGCGCTTCAACGAGGTCGATGCCAGCTTCGCGCACGATGAGGGCGAAGGCGACCGGAGTTTGGCTTATTGGCGCGATGCGCATCGAGCTTATTTCGGCCGGCTCGGAAGGTTCAGCGAAGACATGAAGCTCATGTGCGAGCGTTTCCGCCTGATCGAGGTGTTCGGCGATGTCCCGCAGCCGGAACGTTAGACCGTCACTGAGTCGCGAAATCGACGCAGGCGCGCGGCTGTCCCGCAGCGGGTCGAAATGGGAAAGTGGAGCGCTCGATCAATTTGAGCCGAAACAGGTCGCAGGATGAGTGAAATCTGATTTGGCCGACGAGGCTGGACAAGAACTCGCATCCTCCATGACCGCGGTGAATGTGGCACCAGCGTACACGTGATTTGCCCGACAGGCAGGACCCGCTCGCTTTGCCTGATTCCGGACAGCGTACCGGCGATTTCGAGAGCCAAGTCAGATGCGCGGAAGACGAGATTTGCCCAATGGAATCAAGCATGTTGATTGGTTCAAGACCGGCGCGCAAAAATATTCCGCTTGCCAATTTCCGAAAATCAGCATTAGCTCGCGCCATCCCGCCTCGCTCACGGAGGGGCGTTTCGCGATCGTCACGACACGCGAGGCGGGGATGCGGTGGACGCTGACGTGCCTGTTGACGAGCGGCGCGGATGCGGACGGCGAAATCGTGTGGTCCTGGCGCCCCAAAGGCTGGCGCTCAAGTCCCAGCGAAGCTGAAGAGCTTCGCGAAGGGCGACGGTGGCAATCGGCAAGGTTCACCGGGGAGATCACGTATAAGCCGTAACACCATCGCGCAGGGAAGGCCGGTGTGATCACCGCCTGCACCTGTGGTTCACGCGCTCGCGCAAGTCTATCTTTGCGCGGGAGCCCCGGGGGCAGCGGCCACCCGGCCTTTCCTGCGCCCTCTGATTTGCGAAGAGGGCGGTATCGATGCAAAGCTCGGGCGAAAACGCGCCGCGAGAATGCGAAGTTGTATCAAAAATCTCTTGGCGGCCATCCTTCGAGACGGCCGCTATCGCGGCCTCCTCAGGATGAGGTCGTCAGGTGTGGCGCGATCTTGATTCCTCATGGTGAGCAGGCGCGCAGCGCCGTCTCGAACCATCAAGGGCCGGATGCCAATCAGGCTTTTTGAAATTCGAGTCCGAATGCCCCAAGGAGGTCGTCCCGGCCTTCGCCGGGACGACAGGCGGATGGACGACTTACCCCAGCAGCACCGCGTCGGCGCCGTTCACCGTCTCCGCGCCATCGGTCACGGTCTTTTCCAGCGACGGGGCCTGCACCGAGACGTTTTCGGCGAAGAACCGCGCCAGCGCGACGTAGCGCTCGGCTTCGCCAAGCTGCTCGGTGCGCGCGGCGAGCGCTTCGGAAGCGAGATAGCAGCCGCCGAGCGTGGCGCCGAACAGCCGCAAGTAAGGCGTGGCGCCGGCGAGCGCGTCGTTCGGCGCGGTGGCGAGGCGCTCGAGCAGCCAGCGGCTGGCGCGCTCCAGTGCGCCAAGCGCGTCGCGCAGCTTGCGGCCCGTGGTGCCGAAGGCCGGATCGTTCGAGGCTTCGACCTGCTTGACGGTCTGGTCGAGCTCGGCGAGCAGCGCCCATACCGATGCGCCGCCATTGACGCCGAGCTTGCGGGTGACGAGGTCGATCGACTGGATGCCGTTGGTGCCTTCATAGATCGGGGTGATGCGGGCATCGCGATAATGCTGCGCGGCGCCGGTCTCCTCGATGAAGCCCATGCCGCCATGCACCTGCACGCCGAGATAGGCGACCTCGCTGCCGATGTCGGTGGAGAAGGCCTTGGCGATCGGCGTCAAGAGCGCGCCACGCGCGGCCGCATCCGCACGCACCCTCGCATCCTTGGCGCGCACGGCGACGTCGAGCGCCACCGCCGTGGCGTAGCAGATGGTGCGGGCGGCCGCCGTCATGGCGCGCATCTGCATCAGCATGCGCTTGACGTCGGGATGCACGATGATCGGATCGGAGCCTGCGCCGGTATGCCCGACCGCGCGGCCCTGGCGGCGCTCCTGGGCGTAAGACAGCGCTTGCTGATAGGCGCGGTCGGCAATGCCGACGCCCTCGAGGCCGACGCCGAGACGGGCCTGGTTCATCATGGTGAACATGCAGCGCATGCCCTGGTTTTCCTCGCCGATCAGGTAGCCGATGGCGCCGCCATGATCGCCCATGGTCATGGTGCAGGTCGGGGAAGCATGCATGCCGAGCTTGTGCTCCACGCCGCTCGGATAGATGTCGTTGCGCGCCCCCAGGGAGCCATCGGCATTGACCAGGAATTTGGGGACGAGGAACAGCGAGATGCCCTTGGTGCCGGCGGGCGCGTCCGGCAGGCGGGCCAGCACGAAATGCACGATGTTGTCGGTCATGTCGTGGTCGCCATAGGTGATGAAGATCTTGCTGCCCGTCAGCCGATAGGTGCCGTCGCCGGCGCGGTCGGCGCGGGTACGCAGCGCGCCGACGTCGGAGCCGGCCTGCGGCTCGGTGAGCTGCATGGTGCCGGTCCATTCGCCGGAGACGAGCTTGCCGAGATAGATGTCCTTCAACTCGGCGCTGCCATGGGCGTCGAGCGCCTCGATGGCCGAAAGCGTGAGCAGCGGGCAGAGGCCGAAGGCGATGTTGGAGGCGCTCCAGATCTCGGTGCAGGCGGCGTTGATCGCCAGCGGCAGGCCCTGGCCGCCGTGGCTCTCGGGACCGGAGACCGCGTTCCACCCCGCATCGGTCCAGCGCTTGTAGGCATCCGGCCAGCCGGGGGCGGTGGTGACCTTGCCGGCCTCGAGCTTGATGCCATGCGCATCGCCAATGCGGTTGAGCGGCGCGAGCACCTCGGTGGCGAACTTGCCGGCCTCTTCCAGCACTACTTCGGTGATTTCGCCGTCGAAATCGCCGTAATGACCGGCCTCGACCGCGGCCTTGAGGCCCGCGCCGTGGTTGAGCGCAAGCAGAATGTCCTTGATCGGCGCCTGATAGGTCATGACCGAACCCTCGTTTCCTCTGTCCCTGATACGGTGCCGTCTTCTCACGAAACCCCGGTGATCTCAACTGCCCGGGACGCCGCAGGTGATGCCTGTGGGAGCCGGGGGTGGGAGCCGGCGCCGGGTCAGGTCGGACGGGGGATCGGGGCAAGCGGGATGGCGGACGGGCCATGAGGCGGAAGACGATGCGAAAATCGGCTCAGACCAAGGGCGAGAGGGCGGACATGCGAGGTGCGAAATTTCGTCCAGCCTGTTGAAATGGCTTGTCTCCCCCTATAGACCGGCGGTGTCCGAAAGGGCCGCGGCGGCATCCGCCATGGCCTGCGTTCGGGGCCAGTTGGGGCGTAGCCAAGCGGTAAGGCAGCGGATTTTGATTCCGCCATTCGGAGGTTCGATCCCTCCCGCCCCAGCCAGCAGCATTTATCCCCTGGACTTGTCGGCGAAGCCCGCCCGCGGGCGGCGAGCGCGTGCGCGGCGATCCCGCTCAAACCCTCATCTTGAGACGGCAGGTGTAGAGATCGCCGCGGAACAGACCTTCGACATATTCGAGCATTTTCCTGTCATGGCCATAGCTGTGGCGCTTGAGCAACAGGCAGGGGATCGGCTCGTTGAAGCTGAATATCTTGCATTCCTCCGCCGTCGGAGAAGAAGCTTCGATCGCTTGTTCGGCATAGGCGAGAGGGGCGCCGCAATCGGCAAGTTGGGCGTAGACGGATTTCGCGATGTCGCCGTCGAGCAGGCCCGGCGCCGCCGCGATGTTGTATCAGGCCACCTCGTGCGACAGCGGAATGCCGTCGCCATAACGGACGCGGACGAGCTTGAGAACCCGCGCGTTCGCGGGCAGCCCGAAGATCGACGCGATCGAGCGGTTGCTGGTGACCTTTCGTTCCAGGATTTTCGAGGATGGCACGCGGCCGATCTCGCGATCTGTGCCGGGGCGAAGAGCTTCGTACGCAGAATCGGTCGAATTCTTCGTGAAGCTTGCGATGATCGGTCTGTTGCCGGCTCGGGAGACCTGGCCGCTTGTCGTCAACGCGCAATGGCAGCTGCCATGGACCGCATCGACATCTCCCGTCCCCGCTAGAGCCAGAGGATCTGCTTGCGGTAGCAGAGATCGGTCAGCAGCGGCTTCGCCGGGCCCTCGTGGAACACCGCCCCGCGTTCCAGCGCGAAGACGCGGTCGGCGAGCGCCAGCACCAGGTCGAGATTGTGCTCGACGATCACAATGGAGAGGTGCTGGCGCAGCTGGTCGAACACCTTGAACAGCTCGAGCGTTACGGCAGGGGCAAGCCCCTCGAAGGGCTCGTCGAGCAGCAGCAGTTTGACGTTGCCCGACATGGCGCGGGCGACCGCAACCATCTGCTGCTCGCCGCCGGAGAGATAATCCGCCGCGATATCCATGCGCTCCTTCAGGCGCGGGAAATATTGCAGGATGCGCGCTTCATTCCAGACCACACCGGTCGAGCCGTCGGTCTTGCGGGCAAGCCGGCCGAGCGCGAGATTGTCCCGCACCGTCATGCCGGCGAACAGGCCGCGGCCCTGCGGCACATAGCCGATGCCGTGCCGCGCAATCTCGGTTGCGGGCCAGCGCGCAATGTCTTCGGCCTGAAATTCGATGCGGCCCGAGGCAGCGGGCACCAGGCCCGCGATGGTCTTGAGAAGTGTCGACTTGCCGGCGCCGTTGCGCCCGAGCAAAGCGACGATCTCGCCTTCGCGTACCTCGAGCGTGGCGTCATTGAGGATATGGCTCTTGCCGTAGAAGGTGTTGACGCCTTCGAAGCGCAGCAGAGTCTGTGCGGCGGCTGTCGCGGCCTCCTCGTTGCGCTGGTGCTCGACCGCGGGAATGCCCGTGCCGGTATAGATCTCCTGCACCCGCAAATCGGCCCGCACCGCGTCAGGACAGCCGCTCATCAGCACCTCGCCCTGGTTCATCACGGTGACGGTGCTGGAGAAGCCGAGCACGCGGTCGATATCGTGCTCGACGATAAGGACGGGAATGTTGGTCGCGATGTTCTTGACGAGGTTCGAGACCCGCTCGCGCTCCGCCGCGGCGAGGCCAGCGAGCGGCTCGTCGAGCAGCAGCACTTGCGGCTTGGAGCCGAGCGCGATGCCGAGATCGACCAGGCGCTGGCCGCCATAGGAAAGCTCCCCGGCCTCGATATGCTCGATGCCTTCGAGCCCGAGAAACTTCATCAGCTCGGCGGTTTCGGCGTGGATGTCGACAAAATCATCGATATCGCGCCAGATATTGAAGCGCATCGGACGGCGCGCCTGCAGTGACAGGCGCAGGTTCTCGTAGATGGAGAGACCACGAAACAGATTGGTGATCTGGAACGAGCGCGCGAGGCCCTGATGGCAGATCTGATCGGAGCCGATACCCTGGATTTCGCGGCCCTGCAGGCGGACGGTGCCCTGGTCGGGTCGATAAAGGCCAGAGATGAGATTGAACAGCGTAGTCTTGCCGGCGCCGTTCGGGCCGATCAGGGCGTGGACCTCGCCGGCCTTGACGGTGATGCTCGCATCCTTGACGGCGCAAATTCCGCCAAATTGTCTGGAGACTCCGGCCACCTCCAGCACATTGCCCTTCAGCGCCTCGGGGCGCAGGAATGCCGGCAGCGGCAGACCGTCGTAGATCCTGCGCTTGCTCATCGCGGCCGAGTCCTCGGGGGCTGGCCGCAAGCGCCGTGTCAATCTTGCGCCGATGCCGACCAGGCCCTCGGGCGAATACATCACGAAAGCGACGAAGACCAGTCCGAACCAGAGCAGCCAGTCCGATGTCCAGATCGAGAACAGCTCGCGAAACAGGATGAAGAACAGGGCGCCCAGCGCCGGCCCCAGCATGCTGCGCATGCCGCCGATCACCACCATCGCCAGCAATTCACCCGCGAACGGCACCGAGACCGCTTCCGCAGAGACCAGGTAGTTCTGGAACGCGACCAGTGCACCAGCGAGTCCGGTGACGACAGCGGAAATCACGAATACCGCGAGCTTGTAGCGCTCGATCCGATAACCCTGGAACGCGGCGCGCTGCTGGTTCTCGCGGATCGCCACCAATACATGACCGAATGGCGAGCGCACCATGCGCGACAGGACATAGAGCACCGCAAGCGCGATGGCGCCGACCACCACGTAATAGGCGAGCGTGTTGTCGAGCGAGATGCCGGCCAGATGGCCGCGCTTCAAGCCGCCGAGGCCGTCCTCGCCGCCAGTGACGGCGGTCCAGCGGAATGCGGTGGTGTAGGTCAGTGCGGCCAGCGCGAGCGTGAGCAGCGAGAAATATACGCCGTGTCGCCGCAGGATGACGATGCCGATCAGGAAGGACGCGGCGGCGACAACCAGCATCGCCAAGAGCAGCGGCAGCCAGATCTGGTCGGGAAAGTAATGCAGCTGGATCAGCCCGGCCGCATAGGCGCCGATGCCGAACCACGTCGAGTGACCGAAGGACACTAGCCCGGTATAGCCGATGCAGAGGTTGAGACCCATGGCGGCGATGGCGAGCGCCACTGCCCAGATTCCGGTGTTCAGCGAGAGCCCGAGCGCGCGCAGCAGGAAGGGCAGCGCGACCAGCGCGAGGGCCGCCAGCAGCAGAGGCCTCACCGTTGCGCCAAATGATGTCGTCATTCGAATTTCTCAATACGCTCGCCGAGCAATCCACGCGGACGTACCAGCAACACCGCAAACATCAGGATGTAGATCGAGGCTTCGCCCGCGGCGGGGACGAAGTGGATGGTGATGCCGCGCACGACGCCGACCAGAAGTGCGGCCAGCACCACGCCCCAGAAGCTGCCGAGGCCGCCGATCACGACAACGACGAAGGCGACCGTGATGATCTCGGCGCCCATCGCGGGATGCACCACCGTGATCGGTGCGAAGAAGGCGCCGCCGAGTGCGGCCATGCCGACGCCGAGCATGACGATCGTAGTCATGTAGGGCTGCAGCCGGATGCCGAGCGCCGCTACCATGTCGGGCCGCTGAATGCCGGCCCGCACCACGCGTCCGAACGAGGTCTTGTGCAGCAGGAGCCACACACCGAGCAGCACGGCCACGACCACGGCCAGGATCAGGAGGCGATAGCGCGAGAACAGGAAATCGCCGAGGAAGACCGAGCCGCGAAAGGCCGGCGGAATCGAGGCCGACAGCGGTGCCGCGCCCCAGATGATCCGGATCGCCTGCTCCGTCACCATCGCCAACCCAAAGGTAACGAGCAGGCCGAGAATCGGATCGGCCGTGTAGAACCGGCGGAGGATGAAGCGCTCGAAGAGAATGCCAAGGAGGGCCACCGCAATCGGCGAAATGACCACCGCGGGACCGAAACCGAGATATTTGGTGAGTTCGACGGACGCATAGGCGCCGAGCGCATAGAACGCGCCATGGGCGAGATTGACAATGCCACCGACGCTGAAGATCAGCGACAGCCCGAGCGCGATCAAGAGATAATAGCCTCCGAGCACGAGGCCATTGACCACCTGTTCCAGCAAGAACTCGACCTGCATCTGTGTTCCGTTTAGCTTCCACGAAAGCGGCGCCGGCTCATCAGTGCCGGCGCCGCTGACAGCAACCGCGCCAGCCGCGCGAGTGGGCGTCAGGTCTTCATTTCGCAGGGATTTTGCGCCCTGGTCGGATAAATCGATTCCAGCGGTGCGTCTGCTGCCGGCACGGCATTGCCGAGCACCAGCATGTCCCACTGGTCCTTCATCTCTTCCTTCGGCTTCACCGTGAAAGGATAGGCCTCCTGGACCAGCTGATGGTCCCAGCTGCGGAAATAGGCCTTGCGCCCCTTCATGATGTCGAACTGCGCCTGCTTCTCGAAATAGGTGATCAGCGTTTCGCTCTCGGTCGACTTGGTGTCGCTGATCGCCTGCGCGAGCAGCTTGAGCGTGACGTAGTCGATCCAGGCATGGTTCTCCGGCGGCTTGCCGTATTTCTTGGTGAAGGCGGCGACGAAGGCCTTCGACTGCGGATTGTCGAGCGTGTGATACCAGACTGTCGGCCAGATGCCGCTGAGGTTGCCCGCGCCGGCGGCCCAGGCGTCACCAGTGTTGAGATTGAAGCCGACCAGGGGATAGGAGAAACCGAACTCCGCATATTGCTTGACGAGGTTGGTGACCTGATTGCCGGCGAGGTTGCAGCAGACCACGTCAGGTTTGGCCTGGCGGACCTTGAGCAGATACGGGCTGAAATCGGTGACGTCGGTTGCGATCAGTTCGTCGCCGATCAGGTTGGCGTCGTTGGCGGCGAAGAAGATCTTGGCCGCCTTGAGCAGGTCGTGGCCGAAAATGTAATCGGCCGTGAGCGTGAAGAACTTCTTGCCCTTCACCATGCCCTGCTGCCTGAGCGCGGTGCCGACCGCATTCACCATCACCGTGTTGGGAATGTCGCAGTGGAAGGCGTAGCGGTTGCAGTCCTTGCCGCGCAGCGCATCCGAGCGGGCGCCGGTCGAGAAGAACACCTTCTTGTTGCGCTCGGCGACCTGCATGATGGTGAGCGAGGAGGCCGAGGAGATTTCGCCGAGCAGCACGACGGCGCCATCCTGTTCGATCATGCGTTGCGCCTTGGTCGAGGCGGTCGCCGGGTTGACCGAGTCTTCCGAGATCAGGTCGATTTGCCGGCCAAGGACGCCACCGCTTTGGTTGAGCTCCTCGGCGGCGAGCTTCACGCCAAGCTGCGCGTAGCTGCCGATCGCGCCGAGGAAGCCGGTCAGCGGGGTGAGATGGCCGATCCTGATCTTGTCGCTCTGGCCATGGCCGATGGCCGGAAAGCCGACCGCGGACACGCCCGCCAGCGCCGCGCCGGATGTAAGGACCCGCCGTCTCGAGAGCCGCTGCATCATGGTTTTCCTCCCAGATATTGCGACATTGTGAGAAGTATTCTTTTATTGTCGAACGGATATTCCCGGAGCAAACGGGCGATGTCAACTGGCCGAAAGGCGACAGTATTTGGCGTGAGCGGAATGTCGGCTGGGTGGGATCCTCGCGAGCCTATCATGGCGAGGTGTATCGCGCGGTCGGCGTGGCCGCGTCGCCAGCGCGTATATCCCGGCCGACGGATGCCGCTCACTCCTTTCCAACAGAGCTTGCGACATTATCAATTGACGTGCGGCAATATGACAAATACCGTGCCTCGCCTCGATGAGCCGGGCTGCGCTTGGCTCAATCGGATCAAGAGTCCAGGAGGAAACGAGTCCATGCCGTCGCGTAATGCACTCAACGGTGCCCAGGTCATTGTCGATTACCTGATCCAGGAGAAAGTGCCGCAGGTGTTCGGCCTGTGCGGCCACGGCAACATCCAGTTCATCGACGCGCTCTATGAGCGCTCCTCCGACATCAAGACCATCTCGGTGCATCACGAGAGCGTCGCCGGTTTCATGGCCGACGTATATTACCGTGTTTCCGGCAAGCCGACCGCGACCTTCACCTCCTGCGGCCCGGGCTCGGCCAACTTGCCGATCTCGCTCGCCAACGCGTTTCTCGACTCGGTGCCGTTCATGGCGGTGACCGGCAATGTGCCGACCAGCCAGTTCAACCGCGGTGCGTTCCAGGAAATGTATCGGCACTATCAGGCCGATTTTCCCTCCACCGTGCGTACAATCTGCAAGAAGGTGTTTCAGCCGACGCGCGGTGAGATGGTGCCGCTCGCGGTGCGGCAGGCATGGAAGACGATGGTGACGGGGCGTCCGGGCCCGGTCGTGCTGGACGTGCCGTTCGATGTGTTCATGGAGTCGGCGGCCGAGGAAGCGCCCAATGCGCAAAGCTGGAACGCCAACATTTCCAGTCGCTGCGGCGCTGATCCCGACGGTGTCATGAAAGCCGTCGATATGCTGCTCGGCGCCGATCGGCCGGTCATGCTGGTCGGGCAGGGGGTGCGCTACGGCGGCGCGTGCGAGGAATTGAAGCGGCTCGCCGAGCGCTTGCAGATTCCGGTGGCGGCTTCCGCAAGCGGGCTTGGCGCGCTCGATGTCAATCATCCCCTGGCGCTCGGCCTCGTGGCCCGCGCCGGGCACTATCAGGCCAATCATGCGACGCGACAGGCCGACGTGCTGCTCGCGCTTGGTGTCCGCTTCGACGACCGGACGTCGAGCTCCTGGATTCCCGGCTACTCCTTCACCATTCCGCCGACGCGACTCATTCATGTCGACATCGACCCCGAAGAGATCGGGCGTAACTATCCGGTCGCGCTCGGGCTGATGGCCGATGTACGGACCTTCCTGCGCCAGATCAACGATGAGCTCGACCGCCGCGGCAATCTCACGAAAAAGGAAGATGCGCGCAAGAAATGGCTGGCGCAGATCGATGTCTATCGCAAGGAATGGGACAAGTTCGTCGCACCGGGCTTTTCCGACGACACCACGCCGGTCAATCCCCAGCGCGCCGCGCATGAGATCGACAAGGCGCTGCCGGAGGATGCGATCCTGGTCAGCGATATCGGCGTGCATCACAACTGGCTGCTCGGCTTCTGCAAGCCGAGGCGGCCGGATTCGCTGATCGGCTCGATGGGCTTCGGCCCGATGGGCTTTGGCGTCGCCGGCGTGATGGGCGCGAAATTCGCAGCACCCGATCGCCCCTGCGTCTCCGTGTGCGGCGACGGCGCCTTCTTCATGCATGCCAACGTGCTCGGCACCGCGGTCGAATATAATCTGCCTGTGGTCTGGGTAGTCTGGAACAACTATGCCTATGCTTCGATCCGCGGCCTGCAGCGCGGCTATCTCGAGGGTCGTGAGCTTGCCACCGATTTCCACGATCCGCTAACCGGCCAGCGCTACAATCCCGATTTTGCCGCGATGGCGCGCTCCTGCGGCGTCGAGGGCGTGCGTGTCGATCGCGCCGGCGACATCGGCGAGGCAATCAGGAAAGGCATTGCCGCCAACAAGCCCTATCTGATCGATGTCGACATTGCCGCGGACATCAATCCGGCCGGTGCCGGCGTCTGGGAGCTGCCGGGGCTCGGCCGCAGCAAGCCGGGCATCGGTATGCAGTTTGAGCCGACGTGATCAAAGAACTGCACCAGGATTTGGAGATCAGAGGAAAGACGATGTTGCTCGCAGGACAAAAGGTGGTCGTGGTCGGTGGTTCGTCTGGCATCGGCCTTGCGACGGCGGAGCTCGCCAGACAAGAAGGCGCCGAGGTTGTGATCGCCTCGCGCAACATGGACCGCCTTGCCCCTGTGGCCGAGAAGATCGGCGCCGCGGCCATCGTCGCCGATGTCACCAGCGACGACAGCGTGACCGCACTGTTCAAGGCGGTCGGCGTCGTCGATCACGTCGTGGTCACCGCCGCACAGCTGCGCTCCGGCCCGTTCAAGACCGTGCCGATGGAGGATGTGCGCGCCACCATGGAAGGCAAGTTCTGGGGCGCCTGGCGGGTGGCGCGTTCGGCGGAGATCCGCAACGGCGGCTCGCTCACGCTGGTCTCGGGCTTTCTTTCCATCAGGCCGCGACCGAATTCCGCGATCGTCGGCGCGGCAAACGGCGCGATCGAAGCGCTGGCGCGGAGCCTCGCGCTCGAGCTCGCGCCGGTGCGCGTGAATGCGGTGTCGCCCGGCGTGATCGACACGCCGATCCGCGCTGCGATGCCCGAGGCCAGCCGGCTGGATATGCTGGCGAAGACGGCGGCCGCGCTTCCCGTTGGGCGCGTCGGCGTCGGCGAGGATATCGCGCGGCAGATTCTTGCGTTCATGACCATCGGTTTTGCCACGGGATCAGTGGTTTATCTCGATGGCGGCGCGCTGGTGTCGTGAGAGGTTGAGCTCTGAGGAGAGGTCCGATGTCTTCCGAACAGGGCGGCGCCGTGATCCGCAACATCGCCGAAGTGCCATGGCGCGAGTTTCCCAATCATTTCGGTGGTGCGCTGTCCAAACCGCTGGTGATGCCGGAGACCGCAGGCTCAAGGCACATCGACTACCGGATTTCGATGTATCAGCCGATGGCCTATGTCGCAAAGCACAAGCATGCGGTACAGGAGCAGGTCTATCATGTGCTGGAAGGGGAGGGGCTGATGGAGATCGGCAACACCAAGCAGGTGGTACGCAAGCACGATGTCATCTTCCTGCCGCCGGGCGTAGAGCACGCGATAGCCAATTCGGGCCTGGTCGACCTGGTTTTTCTGGTCGTCACCTCGCCGGTGACGGACGACGAAAGGCCGGTTTGACCGAAAAGAAAGCGAGCGGAGCCGATGAATGTGAGGACGCAGAGCGGAACCAGGAGCCGCAGCAAGCGTGTGGCCGAGCACGCGGGCAACGGTGACGCCGCGGCGCCGCCGCTCCCGGCGAGCGCGATCGAGGCGCCGGACGACAAGCGTGGCGGCGGCGTGCAATCGCTGGCGCGCGCCTTCAGCATTCTGGAAGAAGTTGCGCGCAGCCGCGACGGCATCAATCTCGCCGAGCTCAGCCGCAGGGTCGGTCTGCACAACAGCACGACCTTTCACCTGGTCAAGACCATGGTCTCGCTGGGCTATATCAGGCAGATCAAGGACGACAAGCGCTACCGGATCGGCCGGCCGCTGTTTGCGCTTGCGGCGAACGCACTCGACGAGATCGAGATGGTCTCTCTCGCCACCCCCGTGCTGGAGGACTTGTCGCGCGAGACCGGCGAGAGCGGTCATTTCGCCGTGCCGATGGGCGATTCCGTCGTGGTCATCGCGCGCACTGCCGGCACGGGCGCATTCCAGCTGACGGAGCGGGTCGGCGTCGTGCGCCCCGCCCATTGCACGGCGCTCGGCAAGGTCATCCTCGCGGCGCGAGAGCCTGAGCAACTCGACGGCTTTTTCAAGCGCGTCGCGCTCACGCCGGTGACGCCGAACTCCATTACCGATCCTGCTGCGCTCCGCAAGAATATCGATGATGTCCGGCAGAGCGGGATCGCCTTCGACGACGGCGAGTTCAATCCCGAGGTGCGCTGCATCGCGGTGCCGGTGAAGGATTTCACCGGCCAGATCATGGGTGCGGTCGGCATTTCCGGTCCGATCTGGCGGCTCAACATCCAGGCCCTGCAGGGCCGGGCGCAGTCCGTGCAGGCCGCGGCGCGGCGGCTGTCGGCGGAGTTTGGCTGCCGGGACTAGAGGCGATGACTGCGTCCGTGCGTCCCCGCTCCGTTAGCTATGACGTGATTGTCGTGGGCGCTGGCGCCGGCGGCATGACGGCGGCTCTGGTCGCAGCGGCGGAGGGCGCGAGCGTGCTCGTTGTCGAGAAGACGCAGTTCGTCGGCGGCACCACGGCGTGGTCCGGCGGCATGGGGTGGATTCCGGCAAATGCCCATATGCGCAGTGCGGGACTCGCCGACACGCGGGAGAGTGCCAGGCAATATCTGGCGAGCACGGTGCCGGAGCAGGCCAACGCCGATCTCCGCAATATCTTTCTCGAGCGCGGTCCCGAGGCGATCGACTATCTCGATGACAACACCGAGCTGCGGTTCCAGCCGGTGAAACTTTATCCGGACTACTATCCCGATCTGCCCGGCGCGACCGCCGGCGGTCGCGTGCTTGAACCGGTTGTTTTTGACGGTGCGACGTTGGGTAGCAATTTTTCCCGGCTCAAACCGCCTTTGCCCGAATTCACCCTGTTCGGCGGCATGATGGTCAACCGGCTCGACATTCCACATTTGCGTAACGCGGGACGCGCCCTCAGATCGACGCTCCGCAGCGTCCAGCTTGTTTCGCAATATGCCTGGCAGCGGCTGCGCTGGCCGCGCGGGACCACCTTGCATCTAGGCAATGCGCTGGCCGGGCGGCTCTATGCCTCGCTGCTGGCGCGCGGCATCGAAATTCTGTTTGGCGCTGTGGTCGATGATCTCATCGTCGAGGACGGCCGTGTCACCGGTCTTTGGCTGGCCGGATCGTCCGTAACCCTGGCGGCTCGCAAGGGTGTGGTGCTGGCGACCGGCGGCTTCTCTCATGATCCAGCGCTACGGCAAAAGCTATTTCCTTCCGCGGCAGGTTTGATCTCGGCCGCCAATCCCTCCTGCACAGGCGACGGCCTGCGGCTCGCGACAGCCGCCGGCGCGGCTCTCGCGACAGATGTTGCTGATGCCGCCTATTGGGCGCCGGCGTCCGTGTTTCGCCGCGACGATGGCAGCAGCGGCGTGTTTCCGCACACGGTCACCGATCGTGCCAAGCCGGGTGTGATTGCCGTCAACCAGCGCGGCCAACGCTTCGTCAACGAAGCGTTGTCGTATCACGAGTTCGGTCGCGCCATGCTGCGCGATGCCAATGCGGGCCCGGATGCAAGCTTCCACCTGGTCTGCGACAGCCGCTTCCTCTGGACCTATGGCCTCGGCCGCATCAAGCCCTTTACCCGCCGGCTCGCGCCTTACTTGCAGAGCGGCGAGCTGAAGCAGGCGGCGAGCATCGTGGCGCTGGCGCGCGAGATCGGCCTCGAGGCTCCAGCACTCGTTGCAACCGTCGACCGATTTAACGAAGGTGCCCGCCACGGCCTCGATCCGCAATTCGGCCGCGGCAGCACCATCTATCAGCGCGCGCTCGGCGATGCCGGCCACAAGCCCAACCCTTGCGTCGCGCCGATCGAACAGGCGCCGTTCTATGCGTTACGTATCTTTCCGGCGGACCTTGGTACGGCGGTCGGGCTCAAGATCGACGGCGAGGCGAGGGTGCTTCGTGAGGACGGTTCGGTGATCGCGGGCCTCTGCGCGTGCGGCAACGACATGGCCTCGATCATGAACGGAAACTATCCGGGCCCGGGAATTACGCTTGGACCCGCGCTGACATTCGGCTACATCGCCGGCAGATATCTGGCGCATGTCGCCTGAGCCGGCGGCGTCTCGCTCTCGATGAATGGCAATCAAACAGCGGGTCGATACAATGCAAGACGAACCGATCATGGATGTGGCCCATCTCGCCCATCTCGAAATCTTCTCGGCCGTGCCGGACAAGAGCCTGTCGTTCTTTGTCGACGTGCTCGGCATGACCGTCAGCGGCAGCAAGGGCGATTCGGTCTATCTGCGCGGCTGGGACGACTATGAGCGCTATTCGCTGAAGCTGACGGGTTCGAAGACGTCGGGCCTCGGGCATGCGGCGTTTCGCGCCCGCAGTCCGCAGGCGCTGGAGCGGCGCGTGGCGGCGCTGAAGGGCTCCGGCTTCGAGGTCGGCTGGATCGACGGCGACGTCGGGCAGGGGCCGGCCTATCAGTTCCGCGATCCCGACGGCCATCTGCTCGAACTCTATTACGAGACCGAATGGTTCAAACCTTCGCCTGAGCAGACGCCGGCACTGAAAAATCAGGCGCAGCGCTTTCCCGCCCGCGGCGTCAATGTGCGCCGGCTCGATCATTTCAACGGGCTGGCGGCCGACGTGAAGGCAAACCGCCTGTTCTTCGAGAAATATCTCGGCGCGCGGACCACCGAGCAGATCGTGCTCGACGACGGCACCGAAGCCGGGATGTGGCTGACCTTCACCAACAAGAGCTACGACTTCGCCTATACGCGCGACCACACCGGCACCAGGGGCCGCTTTCACCACGTCACCTACGCGCTCGACAGCCGCGAGGAAATCCTGCGTGCGGCGGATATTTTCCTGGAGAACGGCGTCTATATCGAGACCGGTCCGCACAAGCACGCGGTGCAGCAGACCTTCTTCCTCTATGTCTACGAACCCGGCGGCAACCGCGTGGAGGTCGCCAATGCCGGCGCGCGCCTGGTGCTGGCGCCGGACTGGAAGCCGATCGTCTGGACCGAAACCGAGCGCAAGAAAGGCCAGGCCTGGGGCTTGAAGACAATCGAGTCCTTTCACACCCACGGCACGCCGCCGGTCGAGGTCAAGCATTCCTGAGGCGGCGCGCAGTCAATCCTTGCCGTCTTGACCGCGCCCTTCAGCCCGGCTCAATCCAGTTTCACTGCGCGCGAATGTTGGCTGCTTTCAGCACCGGCTGCCATTTCGTCACCTCGGCATGCATGAATGCATCGAATTCGGCCGGCGTGCTGCCGACCGGCGTCGCGCCGATCTGCTCCAGTGTCTTCTGGACGACCGGATCCTGCAGCGCCGTCTTCAGGTCGCTCTGAATCTTCGCCGCGAGCTCAGGCGGCATTTTTGCGGGCCCAAGAAAGCCCCACCACACCGAGACGTCGTAGCCAGGTACGCCGGACTCCGCAACGGTCGGAACGTCGGGGAGCGCCTTGGAGCGCCCGGCCGAGGTGACGGCAAGCGCCCGCAGCGCGCCGCCGTTGATCTGACCGACCACCTCGGCGAGCGGATTGAAGCTCAGGGGAATGTCGCCGGCAATGACGGCCGTGATCGCGGGCGCGCCGCCCTTATATGGGATGGCAACGATCTTGACGCCCGCCATGTATTTCAAGAGTTCGCCGGCAAGATGCGCCGAGGTGCCGTTGCCCGACATGCCGTAGGACAGCGAGTCCGGATCCTTGCGCGATGCCGCCAGCACGTCCTGCAAGGTCTTGAATGAGGATTGCCCGGCCACCACGATCGCAAGCGGCGAGGACGCGACCTCGCTGATGGCGGTAAAATCCTTGAACGTATCGTAGGGCACGCTCGGATAGATGAACTGGTTGAGCGGATGGCCGCTCGCGACCAGGATCAGGGTATATCCGTCCGGAGGGGACTGCGTCAGCGCCTGCGAGGCCACGATGCCGCCGGCACCCGGCCGGTTGTCGATGACCGGCTGCTGGCCCCAGATCTTCGCCAGCGACTGGCCGAGCGTGCGCGCCAGCACGTCGACCGCGCCACCTGCGGCATAAGGCACCAGAATGTGAACCGGCTTGGTGGGGAAATCTTCCGCCCTGGCGCTGCCCGCCATGGCGAGCAACATGCCGGCGATACACAGGAACAGGTTGATGATAGCCGGCATAGTCTGGCGCGCTCCCCGTTGTTCTTGACAGCCGCTGCCCTGGCCGAGCCGGGCGCGGCGGCGTCGTTTCGTGCGCAGTACTAGCGCCCATGTTTGTTGTTGACCAGACCTGATCTTTTGTACATTAGTACAAATGTTATGGTCCGGAAGCCCCAAAGCAAGCCGACTGCCGCGCGCAAGCCCAACATGCGCGAGGCGATCCTGTGCGCGGCGGAGGAGCTGTTCTCGGTCAACGGATTCAACGCGGTCTCGGTGCGCGACATCGCGCAGGCCGCAGGCGCCAATCCGGGCAGCGTCACCTATCATTTCAAGACCAAGGACGGGCTGCTGCTCGAGATCTACCGCCGTCATTGCGGGCCGATGAACCTGCGCCGCTCGGAATTGCTGGCCGCCGCCAAGCGGGTGCGCGACCTGCAGGACCGGCTCGAGGCGATCGTGCGGGCGTATGTCTTGCCGGCGTTCTCGTCCGGCAGCGATCTCGCCGGCGGCGGTGCGCGGTTCACGCGGCTGCGCGCGGTGATGTCGGCCGAGGGCAATGAGGTTGCCCGCCGCATCATCGCGCAGACCTTCGATGACACCAGTCACGCCTTCATCGATGCGATCCACGAAAGCCTGCCGCACATTCCGCGCACCGAGATCGTCTGGCGCAGCCATTTCCTGCTGGGTGCGCTGTATTACTCGCTGGTGACGCCCGAGCGGGTGTCGCGGCTGTCGCGCGGCGAGGCCGACGGCGCGGACGCCGGGCACGCGATCGAGGAACTGGTGCGGTCGACCGTGGCCTCGCTGCAGGCGCCGCCGCTCGACCAGCCGGTGCGGGCGCGCCGTCGGGCCGTGTCGCACGGCAAGTCGTAACAACACTATCGACCGCTGCGCCGCTCGATTGGAAGGCGCGGCGTTGTCGTGAAAATATGTGAGGCCGAGGAAATGAACAGGCGGGAATGCTTGTCGATTTTGGCGGCGGCCGGCAGCGCCGCCCTCGCGCGGGCTGCCCACGCGCAAGGCGGGGAGGCGCCGAACGCCATTCCGACCATCGCTCCGCCCGATCCGAATCCGAAAGTACCCGGTTTCAGGCTGCCGCCGAGATCCTGCGACACCCACACCCACATCTTCGGACCGGCAAGCCGCTACCCGTTCGCGGCCAACCGCCCCTACAATGCGCCCGAGGCGCCGCTGGAGGCGTTTCGCGCGCTGCATGAGAAGATCGGCGTCGAGCGCTGCGTGATCGTCAACGCGACCGTGCATGGCACCGACAACCGCGTGGTGACGGACGCCATTGCGCAGAGCGGCGGCGCATACAAGGGCATCGCCAATGTCAATGACGAGATGTCGGACAAGGACCTCGAGGCGCTCGACAAGGGCGGCATTCGCGGCTGCCGCTTCGCCTTCCTGAAGCGTCTCGGCGGCGTCGGCGACATGGACAAGTTCAACCGCATCGTGCATCGCGTGGCCGAGATCGGCTGGCATGTCGACGTCTATTTCGAGCCCGGCACGGTCGGCGAGTTCGCGCCGATCCTGCGGGCGCTGCCGACGACTTATGTGATCGACCACATGGGCACCGTACAGGCTGCCAAGGGCCTCGACGATCCCGCGTTCAAGGCGCTGCTCGACCTGCAGGCAAGCGACGAAAAATGCTGGGTCAAGATCACCGGCCTCGAGCGCGCCTCCGCAGGCGGCAGGCCGTTCCACGATGCCGTGCCGTTCGCAAAACGCCTGATCGACAATGCGCCCGACCGTGTGCTGTGGGGTACCGACTGGCCGCATCCCAATGTCAAGGTGATGCCGAACGACGGCGAGATCGTCGATCTAATTCCACTTTACGCGCCTGATACCGCCATTCAGAACAAGCTGCTTGTCGATAATCCCGCCCGTCTGTTCAAATTCAGCTAGGGACAATCATGTACACGCCGACCATTCCGGGACCTGATCCCCACACCAAGACCCCGAAGTTCAAGCTGCCGCAGCTCGCTTGCGACGCGCATTGCCATATCTTCGGGCCTGGCGCGAAATATCCTTATGCACCCGATCGGCCTTACACGCCGCCGGATGCGGGGCTGGAGGATTTCCGCGCGCTGCATGCCAAGCTCGGCGTCGGCCGCGCCGTCATCGTCAATGCCAGCGTTCACGGCACCGACAACCGCGTCGCGCTGGATGCGATTGCGGTGAGCGACGGCGCCTACCGGGCGGTCGCCAATATCGACGACACCATCACCGAGCGCGGATTGCGCGAGTTGCATGAGGGGGGCTTTCGCGGCTGCCGGTTCAATTTCGTGCGTCATCTCGGCGGCGTTCCCGATATGCGCGTGTTCGATCGGGTTGTTGCGATGATCGCGCCGCTCGGCTGGCATGTCGATCTGCACTTCGACGCCATCGATCTTCCCGATTATGCCGACATGCTGGCACGCCTGCCGGTGCGCTACACCATCGATCATATGGGGCGCGTCAAGGCGGCCGACGGCCTCGACCAGCTTCCGTTCCGCACCCTGATCGAGCTGATGCAGCGCGACGAGAAATGCTGGGTCAAGGTCTGCGGCTGCGAGCGCGTCTCGTCTGCCGGTCCGCCCTTTACGGACGCGGTGCCCTACGCGCGCAAGATCGTCGAGACGGCGCCCGATCGGGTGATCTGGGGCACCGATTGGCCGCATCCCAACGTCAAGGTGATGCCGAATGACGGCGACCTGGTCGACCTGGTGCCGCTGTTTGCGCCGGAGACGGAGTTGCAGCAGAAGATCCTGGTGAGCAATCCCGCGAGGCTGTTCGAGTTCGACTGAACGGGCAGCGGCAGCAGAGGTTGGAGCTGAAATGGCGACTCTGGTCATGGAGAGACAGCGCTCAAAGGCCTGGTGGAAGGAGCTGTGGGTGCAGGTCCTGATCGCCATGGCGATCGGCATCCTGCTCGGCGTCATCCGCCCCGACCTCGGAGCCCAGATGCAGCCGTTGGGCGATGCCTTCATCAAGGCGATCCGCATGCTGATCGCGCCCATCATCTTCTGCACCGTCGTCCACGGCATCGCGCATATGGCCGACATGGCGCGGGTCGGCCGCGTCGCCCTGAAAGCCATCGTCTATTTCGAGGTCATGACCACGATCGCGCTGATCATCGGATTGATCGCGGTCAATGTTCTGAAGCCGGGCGCCGGGATGAACATCGATCCCGCGAGCATCAACACGGCCACGATCGAGCCCTATGTCAAGCAGACCGCGGCCGTCGGCTTCGTGCCGTTCCTGATGAACATCATTCCCTCGACGTTCGTCGGCGCCTTCGCGGAAGGCAACATCCTGCAGGTGCTCTTCATCGCCGTCGTCTGCGGTTTTGCCCTGGTGCAGCTCGGCGAGCGGGCGAAGCCGCTGGTCGACATCATCGATATCGCGGCCAAGATGATCTTTGCCGTGGTCGGCATCGTGATGTGGGCAGCGCCGATCGGGGCGTTCGGCGCGATCGCCTTCACCGTCGGCAAGTTCGGCGTCGGTTCGCTGGCCTCGCTCGGCAAGCTCTTGGCCTGCTTCTATCTCACCTGCATCGTCTTCATCATCGTGGCGCTGGGGCCGGTGGCGCGGCTCTGCGGCTTCAGCCTGTTGAAGCTGATCCGCTACATCTGGGGCGAGCTTCTGATCTGCATCGCGACGACGTCGTCGGAGACGGTGCTGCCGCGGATGATCTCCAAGCTGGAAAATCTCGGTTGCGACGAAACCGTCGTCGGGCTTGTGATCCCGACCGGCTATTCGTTCAACCTCGACGGCACTTGCCTTTACCTGGCTTCGGCCAGCGTCTTCCTGGCGCAGGCAACCAACACGCCGCTCGATATTGGGCAGCAGATCGGGCTGCTTGTCATTCTCCTTGTGACCTCGAAAGGCGCCGCCGGCATCGCGGGCGCGGCCTTCGTCGTGCTGGCTGCAACGCTTGCGGCGACCGGGACCATTCCGGTCGCGAGCGTGGCGCTGGTGCTTGGTATCCATCGCCTGATGTCGCAGGCGCTGACGCCGACGAACCTCATCGGCAATGCTGTCGCGACCATCGCGGTCGCCAAATGGGAGAAGGCGGTCGACGAAAGCCGGCTCAAGCGCGTGCTTGACGGCGATACGTCGCTTGCCGCGCTGTGAAACCTGACCAAACGGAGTGCTCACATCATGAAGACCGGTCTTGTGGTTACTGCTCATCCTGGCGATTTCGTCTGGCGTGCAGGCGGCGCCGTCGCCCTCCACGCCAAGAAGGGCTATCGGGTCAAGATCGTCTGCCTGTCCTATGGCGAGCGCGGCGAAAGCCAGTTTGCCTGGAAGGAAGCCGGCGCCACGCTCGAATCCGTCAAGGCCGGGCGCAAGGATGAGGCCGAGCGGGCGGCGAAACTGCTCGGCGCCGAGATCGAGTTCTTCGATTGCGGCGACTATCCGCTGAAGCTGAACGAGGCGCATTTCGATCGCATGGTCGACATCTATCGCGAGCTCAATCCGAGCTTCGTGCTGACGCACGCGCTCGAGGACCCCTATAATTTCGACCACCCGGATGCTGCGCATTTCGCGCAGCAGACCCGCGTGGTCGCGCAGGCGATGGGCCACAAGCCGGACGCCAAATACAAATATTCCGCGCCGCCGGTGTTTCTGTTCGAGCCGCATCAGACCGAGATGTGCAACTTCAAGCCCAACCTGATCCTCAAGATCGACGAGGTCTGGGAGCAGAAATACGAGGCATTCAAGATTCTGGCGGCGCAGAAGCATCTGTGGGGCTATTATGAGCGGGTCGCGCTCAATCGCGGCATCCAGGGCAGCCGTAATACCGGCGTTCCCATGACCTATGGCGAGGCCTATCAGCGCCTGTTCCCGACGGTCGAGGAGATCCTGCAATGATGCCGGCCGTCATCAGGACCCTCGACCGCGCCGAAGTCTGCGGCATGGATGGTTCCGGCGTCTCGGCCGTTGACGCGGCGCTCGGCCGCAACGGCCTGGTCGCGACATTCCGGGTTCACTACTCGCGTGCCGGGAAATGACGGCGTCAATCATCGGTCCGACCAGGAGATGGCAGATATGGATGTTCCCCGGCTCCGCATTGTCCTTGGCAACCATCCGCATGTCCTGCCGCTGAAGCGCGGGGAGATTCGCTCCGAGCTGTTCGAGCTCGAATTCGTCGAGTACACGCCGACCAACACGGCATTCAAGCCGATGGTGCGCGAGCAGGCGTTCGACATCTGCGAAATGGCGATCGTCACCTATCTGATGGCGAAAGCCTACCAGAAGCCGCTGGTGCTGCTGCCGGCGACGATGTTGGGCCGCCATCAGCTGGCCTATGCGATTTATAATGCTGAGCGCGCCGTGCTGGGGCCCGGTGACCTCGAAGGCAAGCGCGTCGGCATCCGCTCCTTCACCACGACCACCGGCGCGTGGATCCGCGGCATTCTGGCCAACGATTACGGCGTCAACCTCGATAACATCCACTGGGTGACGTTCGAGGATCCGCATGTTGCCGAATATCGCGACACCACGGAGCGTGCGCCCGCAGGCAGGAAGATCGTGCCGATGCTTCTGGACGGCGAGCTTGACGCCGTGCTGGGCGAGACCGCGAGCGAAGCGCGGCTCAAGCCGATATTTTCGGATCCGGCCGCCGAAGCATCGCGCTGGTTTGCCCGGCACGGGGTCGTCCCGGTCAACCACCTCGTGGTCGTGACCGAAAAGCTTGCGCGCGCGCGGCCGGACATCGTGCGCGAGCTCTATGAGCTATTCAAGAGAAGCAAGGCCATGGCGGGGCCTGTGGCCTCGCCGGACCCGGTTCCGCTCGGCGTGGAGGCCAATCGGAAATCGCTGGATCTCATCATGGACTATGCGGCGCAGCAGTCCCTGATCCCGCGACGCTTCTCGGTGGACGAGCTGTTTGATGCGACGACACGGGGTTTGAACTGATGGCGATATCTCCCGATCCAAAGCGATGGCAAATCGGCCTTGTCGGCTATGGCGAGGTCGGTCGTATCCTGGCGGAAGATTTGCGCAAGGATGACATCAAGGTCGCCGCTTTCGATATCAAGCTCGGCGGCAACCAGGAGGGTGCCCTGCGCGAGCATGCGGCCAAATTTGGCGTCGCGTTGGCAAGCTCACATGCCGAGCTCGCCGGAAGTGCCGATTTCATTGTCTCCGCGGTCACCGCGAGCCAGGCGGTCCCGGTCGCACAGGCCTGCGCGCCTTCGATCAGGCAAGAGTCGTGGTTTCTCGACTTCAACTCGGCGTCGCCAGGCGCAAAGCAGCGGGCGGCGGCGCTGATCGATGGCGCCGGCGGGCGCTATGTCGAAGGCGCGGTGATGACCTCGGTGCCGCCGTACCGGATCAAGGTGCCGCTGCTGCTCGGCGGACGCGGCGCGCGCGAGCTGGCGCCGCTGCTCGGCGCGCTCGGCTTCGATGCCAAGGTCGCAAGCGAGGAGCTCGGGGTGGCGTCTGCGGTCAAGATGTGCCGCAGCATCATGATCAAGGGCATGGAGGCGATGGTGATCGAAAGCTTCACCACTGCGCGGGCGTATGGCGTGGAGAATGCGGTGCTCGCGTCGCTGGCCGAGACGTTTCCCGGTATCAATTGGGAAAAGCAGGGCGCCTATTTCTTCCAGCGGGTGATCGAGCATGGCAGGCGCCGCGCGGAGGAAGTGCGCGAGGTCGCGGAGACCGTCCGCGAAGCGGGCCTCACGCCGTGGTCTGCGCAGGGCACCGCCGAGCGGCAGGCCTGGGTGGCCAATCTCGCCGACAGCGGGCTGTTCGGGCAGCGAGGGACAAAGGAGTTCGCGCGCAGTGCCGACTGGCGAACGGAGGCTGATCGGATATTGAAGAAGCTGATGAGCTCGCAGGATTCGTAGAATGGTTAGAGCGAAGCGAAACCCATCATGTCCGGCTTTGCGAAAGGTTTCCCTGACGCTCTACGCGTCCTGCTCGGCGGTCGATCGCGGTGCGCTCACGCCACGCGATGGATCGGGTTTATCTGCTCGATCATGCGGCCGACCTCTGCAGCGGAGCAGGGCTTGCTGAAATAGAAGCCCTGCACGGCGGTGCAACCGGCCTCGCGGACCAGTTCGAGCTGCTCGGCGGTCTCTACGCCTTCGGCGGTGGTCTCGACCCCGAGATTGGCGCCGAGACTGGCGATGGTGCGGATGATCGCGGCGCTTTCGTGGGAGAAGCCGAGCGTTCCCACGAACGAGCGGTCGATCTTGATCATGTCGAAGGGGAATTTCCGCAAGTACCCGAGCGAGGAATAACCGACGCCGAAATCATCGAGGCTGACGCGCACGCCAAGCTTGCGCAGCTGGTGCAGGATGGCGACGTTCGTTTCGTCGTCCTCGAGCAGTGCGGTCTCGGTGACCTCGAGCTCCAGCCGTCTGGGATCGAGGCCGGCGCTGGCGAGCGCGCTGGTGACCATGGCGACGAGGCCGCGGGCGCGGAATTGCACCGGCGACAGGTTGACCGCGATTCTGATGTGATCGGGCCACTTGGCCGCGGTCGCGCAGGCCGATCGCAGCACCCATTCGCCGATCGGCACGATCAAACCCGTCTCCTCCGCGATCGGGATGAAATCCGCAGGAGAAATCAGGCCACGCGTGGCGCTATTCCAGCGCAGCAGTGCCTCGAAGCCGGTCAGCTCGCTGCTGCCAAGGCGTATTTGCGGTTGATAGACGAGGTGAAACTCCCCGGCCTCGAGCGCAAGCCGCAGCTCCATTTCCAGCATGTGGCGCGAGCGCGCTTGCGCTTCCATCTCGGGATGAAACAGCTCATAGACGCCGCGCCCCCGCGCCTTGGCCTGATAGAGCGCGAGGTCGGCGCACTTCATCAATTCGTCCGGGTCAAGGCCGTGATCGGGCGCGATCGCAATGCCGACGCTGACGCCGGTATGGATGATGTGATTTTCCATCGGCGGCGGATGGCCGATGATTTCGACTAGGCGGCTTGCCAGTCGTTCCGCTGATTGCGGCTGCGGGCCGCGCTGCAGGATGGCGAATTCATCGCCGCCCAGCCGGGCCACGGTATCGCCGGGGTCTGCGCATTCGCGCAGCCGCGCAGCGACCCAGCGCAGCAATTTGTCGCCAACCGCATGGCCGAGCCGGTCATTGACCGTCTTGAAATTGTCGAGGTCGAGGCAAAGCACGGCCATCTCACCGCCATGGGCTCCGACCGCGGCGAGGCCGTCGGCCATCTTGTCGCGGAACAGGACGCGGTTCGACAGCTCGGTCAGCGCATCGTGTTGCGCCATATGCGCGACGCGCGCCTCGGCCTTGCGGCGCTCGGTGACATCCTCGTAAGTGATGACCCAGCCGCCCTGGTCCATCGGACGATGTGTCAGCTTGATGATGCGACCGTCACCGAGATGGCGATGCAGCGTGTGCTGGTGGGAGCCTTTGCTGAGCCTCTGTACATAGTCGTTGTAAAGCTGCTCGGCCGTGCTCTGGGGATGATTGCCGATCGCGCAGCTATGCGCCATGACATCGCTCATCGGCGCGCCCGGCTTCACGATGTCCGGGGACAAGCGGTACATCTCAATATAACGCTGGTTGCAGACGATGATGCGCAGCTGGCTGTCCAGCATGACGAGGCCCTGCGTCATGTTGTTGAGCGCTGCATCGAAGCGGCGGTACTGCTCGCTCAATTCGTCATGCGCCCGCTCGCGTTCGGTGATGTCGTCATAGGTGGCGACAAAGCTGCCGTCGCGCAGCGGACGGTAATGCACCGCCAGCAGCCGACCGTCCTGCATGCGCCGCTGCACCGCGAGATCGGTCATTCCCGCGAGGCGCTGGCGCAGGTCCCGAAGGAGATTGTCGATGTCGAAACTCTCGGGATAGGTGCCGTTGCGGATCACCGCGCGGAGAAGGTCGGCGAGATGGGTACCGGGTTTGGCCTCATCGGGCGAGAGCCGATAGATCCTGAGATAGTTGTTGTTGCGAACCAGCAGCCGCATATCCTTGTCGTAGACGCAGAGTCCGTGCGACATGTTCTCGAGCGCGGCGTCGAACACCAGGTTCTGGTGCCTGAGCGCCTCTTCAGCGCGCAGACGCTCGGTGACGTCCTCGCAGGCGCTGACCCACCCACCGTCCGGCAGCAGCTTGGAAACCGCCTGGATCACACGGCCGTCGGCGCGGTTGAGAAAGGCAGCGCGACTGCCGGTGCTGCGAATCTCCCGCATGCGCCGTTCGTAAAGATCGAGCGCGGACGTACCCGGCGCGTTACCTCTGGCAACCCAGTGGGCGATGATCTGTCGATGCGTGACGCCGGGCTTAACGAGGTCGGGATCAAGTCCGTAGACATCGAGATATTGGCGATTGCAGAAGATCAGCCGCTCATTGGCGTCGAACATCGTGAGCCCGTGCGACATATGCGCGAACGCATGCTCGATGCGCTCGGTCTGCACGCGGAGCGCTTTCTCGAGCCGGGCGCGGTGGGTGACGTCGTCGCAGACGGTGATCCAGCCGCCCTCGGGCAGCGGACGGATATCGAGCGTCATGACCACGCCGCTCGGCAATATCTGCTCCATGCGGAAGGGCTCGCGCGCGGCGAGGAGTGCGTGACGCTGGCAGATCAGCGCGTCGAGAGTTTCAGGCGGGAAGTTTCCGAGCGAGGCGCTGTGTATCAGAACTTCAGCGTAGCTGATGCCGGGCTTGATGACATCCGGCGACATGTTGAATAGCTCGACATAGCGACGGTTGAACACCACGATGCGGTTGTTCTCGTCATAGATGCAGACCCCCTCGGACATGCCGTCGAGCGCTGTCTGGCTCAGGGCCAGCAGGGCTGCCGTTCCGCGCGTCTTGCGGAGGCGATTCTTTTTCTTGGGACGCGCAGCCATCGGCCGTTCCGAAATCCGAAAAATCAAAAAAGGATCGTGTCGAGTTGGGCCTGAAAGCTAGCGGGCAGGCGGGAATATTGTCTTAAGGAGGGTAGTTTACGGAGGATGACCTGGATTCATCGATTGTTTGCCGGTTCGTCGACGCGCAAACGCCTGGCGCATGTTCGAGCGGAAATCCGCAGTCGGGTCGCTTTAGGAAGCAATGATGATGAATGAAATTGACAGTTCAAATTTAGAACTTTAATTAAAGCGAAAGGCCCCAGTAACCGCGTCACGTCGCGACGCGAACGCCGGCGCCGACCTGGGATGGATCGCAAGGAGAGGCCGGTGGCAAGTCCCGTGAAAGTGGAATTCCTGTTCGATTTCGGCAGCCCGAACGCTTATCTTTCGCATCTCGTGATCCCGGAGATCGAACGCCGCACCGGCGTGACGTTCGACTATGTGCCGGTGCTGCTCGGCGGTATCTTCAAAGCCACCGGCAACGTGTCTCCTGCGGAGTCGCTGCGCGGCATCAAGAACAAGCGCGAGTTCATGATGCTCGAGATGGGCCGTTTCATCCGCCGGCACAACGTCACGACGTTCAGACAGAACCCGTTCTTCCCCGTCAACACCCTGATGCTGATGCGCGGCGCGGTCGCGGCGCAATTCGAGGGCGTGTTCGAGCCCTATGTCCGTGCCGGTTTCCATCACATGTGGGAGGAACCGAAGAAGATGGACGATCCGGAGGTGGTCCGCGCGGCGTTCCAGGCAAGTGGTCTCGACGCCGACCGCCTGATGGCCCGCGCTCAGGCGGACGAAGTGAAGAAGCGGCTTCTGGAGCTGACCACCGATGCCGTCAACCGCGGCGCGTTCGGCTCACCGACCTTCTTCGTCGGTAACGAGATGTTCTTCGGCAAGGACCAGCTTCGGGATGTCGAGGAATCCATCGTCGAGCAGCGCGGGGGGACGCGCGGCTAGCTGATTGGCGCAAGAAAGCGTCGCGCTGACGCGGCTAGATGGCGGCGCGGCCTGCAGTGCGCTGGCATCGATTGTCCGGGAGGGATCATTGAAAACCGCCATCACCGAAATGTTCGGCATCGCGCATCCCATCATCCAGGGCGGGATGCATTATGTCGGCTTCGCCGAGCTTGCCTCGGCTGTGTCCAATGCCGGCGGTCTCGGCATCATCACCGGATTGACGCAGAAGACCCCGGAGCTGCTCGCAAAGGAGATCGCGCGCTGCCGCGACATGACCGACAGGCCGTTCGGCGTGAACCTGACCTTCCTGCCGGCCTTCACGGCGCCGCCCTATCCGGAATATATCGCAGCGATCCGGGAAGGCGGGATCAGGATCGTGGAAACCGCCGGCCGCAGTCCGGAGCAATACATGCCGGCGCTGAAGGCCGCCGGCATCAAGGTGATTCACAAATGCACCTCGGTGCGCCACTCTCTCAAGGCGCAGGCGATCGGCTGCGATGCCGTCAGCGTCGACGGCTTTGAGTGCGGCGGCCATCCCGGGGAGGACGACGTCCCCAACATGATCCTGTTGCCGCGCGCGGCGGACGAATTGAAAATTCCGTTCGTAGCGTCAGGCGGCATGGCGGATGCGCGAAGCCTCGTCGCTTCGCTTGCGCTTGGTGCATCCGGCATGAACATGGGCACGCGCTTCATTGCGACCAAGGAAGCGCCGGTGCATGACAGGGTCAAGCAGGCGCTGGTCAGGGCGACCGAGCTCGACACCCGACTGATCATGCGTGCGCTGCGCAACACAGAGCGCGTGCTGAAGAACGATGCCGTCGATCGCCTGCTCGAGATCGAGCGGGAGCGCGGCAGGAGCCTGAAGATCGAGGACATCCACGATCAGGTCGCGGGCGTCTATCCCAAGGTGATGATCGACGGCGACATGGATGCCGGAGCCTGGAGCTGCGGCATGGTCGCAGGACTGATCCACGATATCCCGACGGTGAAGGAGCTGATCGACCGCATCATGCTGGATGCCGAGCGCATCATCCGCGGCCGGCTGGTCGGGCTGCTCGACGGCACCGCGGAGGCGGCACCGCGCGCGGTCGCCTGAGGCGCCTCAGGCCGGCACCGGCGCCGCGGCCGCAGCCGGCTCGAACGGCTTGTCGGGATGCATGCGGAAGGCGAGCGCCGCGCCGAGCAGCAACAAGCCGACCGAGCCGGCAAACGGCAACGTCCAGCGACCGGTGCGATCGACCAGATAGCCGAAGACAAAAGGCGATATGATGCCGGCGATGCCGAAGCCGAAATTCATCATGCCGCTGGCTGAGCCCGAGAATTTCGGGGCAATGTCCATCGGCACGGCCCAGATCGGCCCAACCACGAGCTCCACGAAGAAGAACGCGGCCGCCAGCGACAGCGCCGCCACGTTGATGTCGTGCACCAGCATCACCGGCAGCAGGAACACAAAGCCGCCGAGCATCCCGACCACGATGATGTTGCGCCGTGCCGCGACCCGGTCGCCGGTCCGCCTCAGAATGCGGTCGCTCATCACGCCGCCAAGCGTGTCGCCGATCACGCCGCCGAGAAAGACGGCGGCGGAATAGAACGCGGTCTTCTGCAGGTCCTGGTGGTAGTTCTGGTAGAAGAACGACGGGATCCAGCTGACGAACAGCCACAAGGTCCAGCCGTAGCAGAAATCGACCGCGGTCACCGGCAGCATGCGCTGAAACAGCTTGAGCCAGGGCACGGGCTCCCTGGCTCTCGTTCGGCCGCGGTTGGGAAGAGCGGCCAATTCTCCCGCGCTCAGCGGCGGGCTGGTCGGCACGTCGCGGACGGTAAAGGTCCACACCAACACCCAGGCGAAGCTCGCGAACGCCAGCACGACAAACGATCCGCGCCAGGACACGAACTGAACCAGCAGCGCAATCAGCGGCGGCGTCACGGCATTGCCGATCCGTGCGAAGGAATGAGTGATGCCCTGGGCGAAGGCCCAGTTCCGCTCCGGCGTCCATGTCGACATCGCGCGGGTCGCTGTCGGAAAGGTCGCCCCCTCGCCGATGCCGAGCGCGACGCGGGCGATGACCAGGCTGAGCAGGCCGTTGACCAGGCCGGTCGCCGCGGTGGCCACGCAGACGATCAGGCCGCTGATGCACAGCGTCCGCCGCGCCCCGAATTTGTCGCCGATATAGCCGCCGATCAGCTGGAACAGCGCGTAAGGATAGGCGAAGGCCGAGAAGGCAAGCCCGAGCTCGGTGTTGCTCAGGCCGAGATTGGCCTTGATGAAAGGCGCGGCGGTGGAGATGTTGACCCTGTCGACATACAGGATCATGTACATCAGGCACAACAGGAGCAGGATCCAGTTGGACGCTCCGAATTTGCGCATTACACCGGCCTCGCGCTGCCCTTGATCTGGGTGCGATGCATGATGCGCCGCGCGCTGTCGTCGAAGGGATCGCGCCGATGCATGGTGCAGCGGTTGTCCCACATCACGAGGTCGCCGACCTGCCAGACGTGTTCCCAGGAAAACTCGGGACGCTCGACATATTGCCAGAGCTGGTCGAGCAGGGCCTCCGAGTCGGACAGCTCGAGCCCGAGCAGATAGGCGTTGCGGCGCCGGCCGAGATAGAGCATCTGCCGCCCGGTGTCGGGATGGGTGCAGACCAGGGGGTGCACGGCGCCGGGCGATGTCCGGGGATCGTCGGTCGCCGTCACGCCCTGGCGCAGATAGCCGCCACTGTTGTAGGTGCCGTCATGCTTGATCTTCAGCGTGGCGACCCGCTGTTTCAGCTCGGCCGGCAGCGCGTCGTAGACAGCATACATGCTGCAGAACGAGGTGTTGCCGCCGACCGGCGGCACTTCGAGCGCATAGAGCATGCTCGCCATCGGCGGCACGTCGAGATAGGACATGTCGGTGTGCCATACGGCTTCGCCGGAACCGAGGCTCCCGATCGGCTCGCCGTTCAGCTTCACATTGGACACGATGTAGATTTCGGGGATGCCTTCGACGAAGCGGCGGCCGGTTTCCTGCACCGGTGCCCAGTCGAGATCGCCGAAGCGCCGGCTGAAGGCGACGAGATCCTGGTCGCTGAGCGTCTGGCCGCGAACCAGCAGCACCTCATGCTGGTGCCAGGCGCGCTTGAAGGCGGCAAACTGCGCGTCGTCGAGGGATTTCAGGTCGATGCCCCGCACCTCGGCGCCAAGCACGGCCTGGTTTGGAACGATATCGAGAAGGTCCTGCGCGGCGCTCTGCGCGATCGGGCTTTCGAGATTCATGTCCGGCCTCCCAGCCTTTGCCAACCCGGCTTGGCCAACCTTGTTCTTCTTGGCGTGGCGCTGGACTTTGCCGGCAGCCTGTCGTCGCGAAGCGTCGGTCAAGTCCAAGTCGGAATTTGGACGGTCGGGAGCGGAAAATAAAGGGGGTCTGTTACAGTATTTCGGAGACGATGCACGCCTGGGTTGCGGACCCGGCTGACGGGAAAATGCCTGGAGAATGCGGAGGGAAGAACGGGACCAAAATCCCGTTCTTCGTGTTGTCGAGACGCGCCTTACTTCTTCATCGCCTCGTAGACCGCGAAGCTGTAGGCGCCTTCCGGCTTCTTGGTGATGACGGGATCCGAGCCGCCTGCCATCAGGGTCGCGACCGTGCGGTCGTAATCCTTGACGTCGAGCTTGCCATCGGCGTCACCCAGGAGCTTGGCGACCTCGCCCATCATCCGCTTCTGGTCCTTCTCGGTCTTGGCGCCGGTGGTGTCGGCGGCGAGAATGATCTTCACGGCTTCATCGGGATGCGTCTTGGCGTAGTCCCAGCCCTTCATCGATGCCTTGACGAATTTCGCCATCTTGGCGACGAAGGCCGGATCCTTCAGGTTCTTCTCCAGGACATAGAGCCCGTCTTCCAGCGTGGCGACGCCCTCGTCCTCATATTTGAAGACGACGAGCTGGCTCGGCTTGTAGCCGCCGTCGATCACCTGCCAGTATTCGTTGTAAGTCATGGTGGAGACGCAATCGGCCTGCTTCTGCAGGATCGGATCGACGTTGAAGCCCTGCTTGATCACCTTGACGCCGCCTGCCGAGCCGTCGGTCTTGAAGCCGAGCTTCGACATCCAGGACAGGAACGGATATTCGTTGCCGCCATACCAGACGCCGACGGTCTTGCCCTTGAGGTCGGTCGGCTTCTTGATGCCGGTGTCGGCGCGGCAAGTGAGCTCCAGGCCGCTCTTCTTGAAGGTCTGGGAGATGTTGACCAGCGGCACGCCCTTCTCGCGCGAGGCGAGCGCCGACGGCATCCAGTCCACGGTGACGTCGGCGCCGCCGCCGGCGAGCACCTGGGGCGGCGCGACATCGGGGCCACCTGGCTTGATGGTGACGTCGAGGCCCGCGTCCTTGTAGAAGCCCTTCTCCTTGGCGACGAAGTAGCCGGCGAACTGCGCCTGCGCCACCCATTTGAGCTGAATGGTGACGGAGTCGGCGGCTTGCGCGCTCGACAGCGACAAGCCAAGCGCCAAGCCCGTGACCAAGACCAAACTGTGCTTCATGGATAACTCCAAATTGAAAGGACCTTGCCGACCTAGGTCCGATAGGACGGGTGCCAGAAAGTTGTCGCGCGTTCGGCCAGCGTGACAAAACCGTAGAAGGCCATGCCGGCAAGCGCTGCCAGCGCAATCTCCGCCCAGACCATGTCGATCGCCATGCGGCCGGCCTCGGTGGAGATGCGGAATCCGATGCCCTGCGTCGGGGTGCCGAAAAACTCTGCAACGATTGCGCCAATCAGGGCCAGGGTGGCGTTGATCTTCAGCGCATTGAAGATGAAGGGCAGGGCCGCCGGGAGGTACAGCTTGGTGAGGCTCTGGGTGTGGCTGGCCGCATAGGAGCGCATCAGGTCGCGCTCGATATGGCCGGCCGCCGAGAGGCCCGCGATCGCATTGACCAGCATCGGGAAGAAGGTGATCAGCACGACCACGGCGGCCTTGGACGGCCAGTCGAAGCCGAACCACATCACCATGATGGGGGCGATGCCGACCAGCGGCAGTGCGGAGAAGAAATTGCCGAGCGGCAACAGGCCGCGGCCGAGGAAGTCGAAGCGCTGCGCCAGCATCGCAACCAGCAGCCCCGCGCCGCAGCCGATGACATAGCCGATCAGGACGCCGCGGATGAAGGTCTGGACGAAATCGCCGGCGAGGATCGGCAGCGACGCGGCAAACCGGGCAGCTGCCGCGCTCGGCGAGGGCAGCAGCACCGGTGGCACGCCGAAGCCGCGTACGCCGACCTCCCAGAGATAGAACACGGTGGCGCCGAACAAGAGCGGGATTGCGATATTGACCACGCGCTGACGCTCCCGCCCGAGCTTTCTGATGGTCGCGAGATTGATCACGCACAGCGCCGCCGACAGCCAGCAGGCGATGACGATCGCCCAGAACCCGCCGCCGGCGTCACCTGCGACGGCCGGATCGCGCAGCAGCACCAACGAAGCGGTGCCGCAGGCAAGCGATGCAAGCAGGCTAGGGAGGATGGCACGGAGACCGGCCAGCCAGGCCGCCAGCAGAAGCAGCAGCGCGGCGCCGGCGCAGAGACCGGCAGGTAGGGGGTGCGCCAGCAGCGGCGCCGATTGCGGCGCCAGCGCGAAGACAAAAGCGAGCACGATGGCGCCGGTCGCCAGCAGCAAGCCAAGACGAAGCTTGCGGGGATCCATCAATGCGCCCCCATCCGTCGCGCGACGCCTTGCTCGACCAGGCCGACGATGCCGATCAGGCCGGAAGCCAGCACGGCGGCCGCGACCAGCGCCGCCCACAACTGGATGGTCTGGCCGTAATAGGAGCCCGACAGCAGCCGGGCGCCGATGCCGGCTTCGGCGCCGGTCGGCAATTCCGCGACGATGGCGCCGACCAGCGAGATCGTGACCGCGACCTTCAGGCTCGCAAACAGATAGGGGACCGAGGCCGGCCAGCGCAGTTTCCACAGCACCTGTCGTGGCGTCGCCGACCAGGTCCGCATCAATTCAAGCTGCAGCGGATCGGGCGAGGTGAGACCTTTCACCATGCCGATCGCGATGGGGAAAAAGCAGAGATAGGCCGAGATGATCGATTTCGGCAACAGCCCGTGCAGGCCGAGCGCGCCCAGCACCACGATGAAGATGGGCGCCAGCGCCAGCACCGGCACCATCTGCGAGCAGATGATCCAGGGCAGCAGGCTCCGCTCCAGCACGCGGCTGTGCACGATCATCAGCGCCAGCGCGATGCCGAACAGCGCGCCCAGCACGAAGCCGAGCAGCGTCGCCGACAATGTCACCAGCGCGTGATAGACGAGGCTGCGCGGCGCCAGCGGCGCGTAGCCGAAGACGCCGTCGAGAAAGGCGTTGACGACCTGGTGCGGTGCCGGCAGCAGCGGACGCTCGGCGTCCATGGTGCCGGACAGTATATCCATCGTCGTGTACGGCGTTTCCTCGCGTTCGAAACCGTCGCGCACCAGCGACCAGTTCATCGCCACCGCCGCCACGTACCAGATCGCGATCAGCGCTGCGACCATGGTCACGACGGGCGCATAGCGGGCGACAAGCGGGTGCTGCGTCCAGCCTCGGGACGAGCGCGCGGGCAGAGCGAGCGCGCTACTCGTCATAGGAATGTCCTGCGCGCAAACCGTTGCGGACGCGCTGCGCAACTCTCATGAATTCCGGCGTCTCGCGGATTTCGAGCGAGCGATCGACGGGGAAGTCGCAGTCGATGATGTCGATGATGCGGCCCGGCCGCGGCGACATCACCACGATCTTGGTGGAAAGGAAGACGGCCTCGGGAATGGAATGGGTGACGAAGAGCACGGTCTTCCCGGTGGATTTCCACAAATGCAGCAGCTGCTCGTTGAGATGGTCGCGCACGATCTCGTCGAGTGCGCCGAACGGCTCGTCCATCAAGAGCAGCGCCGGGTCGAAGGACAGCGCCCGCGCGATCGAGACACGCTGCTGCATGCCGCCGGACAGCTGCCAGGGGAATTTGCGCTCAAAGCCGGTCAGGTTGACCATGGACAGATAGCGCTGCACCCGCTGTTGCTGCTCGAATTCCGTGTAGCCCATGATTTCCAGCGGCAGCTTCAGGTTCTTCTCGATCGTCCGCCATGGAAACAGCGCCGGCGCCTGGAAGACATAGCCGTAGGCGCGGGCGAGCCGGGCCTGCTCCGCGGTCATGCCGTTGACCAGCAGCGTGCCCGAGGTGGGCTGCTGCAGGTCCGCGATGACCCGCAGCATGGTCGTCTTGCCGCAACCGGAGGGGCCGATGAAGGAGACGAAGTCGCCTTCCGCCACCTGCAGATTGACGTTGGAGAGGGCGTCGACCCGCCCGTCGGCGGTCTCGAATGTCAGGGAGATATTTTGGGCATCGACGACCCGGCGCTTTGGCGCGCGCTCGGTGGAGGTCATGTCAGTGGCTCTGACCGATTCGGGGCCGGATGCGGCTGGTCCGGGCGACGGAGCGGCGCTCGTTTCGCTGACAATTGAGATATTTGGCTTCGCTGTTGCCATGCTGGGAGTGTGTCAAAAGCCGTTGGTAGTGGCGCGCTCAATGTTTGAGCACGCCGAAATAATAATAAGCAGGGATTTGCTCCATCTCCATGCAAAAGCGCCGGTTATCCCGGCGAGCGGCTTTTGACTTGTATGCAGCGGCGACGATAGCCTTGCGCTCGCGCTTGCGAAGTGGATGCAGGCACGGACCCCTCAAACCGCAAAGCCCGGATGAAGCCTGCTTCCTTCAAATACGTCAAAGCATCCTCCCTTGCGCACGCGCTGTCCTTAAAGGCCGAACATGGCGACGACGCCCGCTTCCTGGCTGGCGGCCAGAGCCTGATTCCCGCCATGAATTTTCGTCTCGCCCGTCCCGCCGTGCTGATCGATATCAACGGTCTTTCCGAGCTCGCCGGCTGCAGCGAGGAAGGCGGACAGGTGAGGGTGGGCGCGCTGACGCGCTACCGCGCGCTCGAACGCAACGGCGCTTTCCTCAA
Source organism: Bradyrhizobium sp. (assembly GCA_035293585.1). Taxonomy (GTDB): domain Bacteria; phylum Pseudomonadota; class Alphaproteobacteria; order Rhizobiales; family Xanthobacteraceae; genus Bradyrhizobium. The sequence goes on from DATGMN010000059.1 coordinate 50,280, forward strand.
TTCATGCCCCCTGTTTGCCGACGCACTGCCCCACATCGCCCATCCGCAAATCCGCAACCGCGGCACGATCGGCGGCAATCTGTCTCATGCGGATCCGGCATCCGAATTGCCGGCGGTCGCGATGGCGATGGGGGCGCGGCTGCGCTTGAAGTCGGCGACCGGGGAGCGGGAGGTCGAGGCCTGCGACTTCTTTGTCGGGCTGCTGTCGACCGATGTTCAGCCCGACGAAATGCTGGTCGAGATCGTCTTGCCCGTGGAAAAGCCGTGCAGCGGCGCCTGTTTCATGGAAGTCGCGCGGCGGCGCGGTGATTTTGCACTGGCCGGCGTTGCGGCCATCGTCACGCTCGATGCGGATGGATCCTGTTCCGAGGTGCGGCTCGGGCTTTGCGGCGTCGGCGAGACGCCGGTCGATGCCAGCGGCGCCGCGGCATCTCTGATCGGCGAGCAGTTCAGCGACACGGCAGTCGAGGCGGTCGCGGCCGACGTCCGGCGCCTGATCGAGCCGCCCGGCAATGTCCACGCCACGCCAGACTATCAGCGCCATGTCGCGGGCGTCCTCACCTCCCGCGCGCTGCGCGCCGCCCATCAACGGATCGTGCATGCCGCCTGATCGCCACGAAATTGCATTGTCCGTCAACGGCACATCCTATCGGCGCGAGGTGGAGTCGCGCATGCTGCTCAGCGACTTCCTGCGTCACGACTTGATGCTGGCGGGCACCCATGTCGGCTGTGAGCATGGCGTCTGCGGCGCCTGCACGATTCTGCTGGATGGCGCGCCGGTGCGCTCCTGCCTGATGCTCGCGGTCCAGGCCGATGGCCATGAGCTTGCGACAGTCGAGGGGCTCGCAAGCGAAGCCGGACTGCATCCGGTCCAGCAGGCGATGCATGAGCATCACGGCCTGCAATGCGGCTATTGCACGCCGGGCATCCTGATGACCATGACGGCTTATCTTGAGGAAAATCCGTCGCCGACGGAAGAGGAGGTGCGGGAGGCCCTGTCGGGCAACCTCTGCCGCTGTACCGGCTACCAGAATATCGTGGATGCGATGCTGGCGGCGGCCAAGGCCATGCGGGGACGGGCGCCATGACCACCCGCTTCTTCGGCGCCCCCGTCAAACGCAATGAGGACAGAAAGCTCCTCACCGGACAGGCGCTGTTCATCGACGATGTCGAGCTGCCGGGCATGCTGCATGCCGCCTTCCTGCGCAGTCAGGTCGCGCATGCCCGCATCAAGCAGATCGACACCTCCGCGGCCTTGAAGCGCGAGGGCGTGATTGCGGTCTATACCGCCGAAGACCTCGGCGCCTATTGGCAGCCCGGTCCGTTGCTGGTGCCGCCGCCGCCGGTGCCGGGAATTGTCTTCAACCTGCGCACCCATGTGCCGCTGGCGAAGGACATGGTCCGCTGCGCCGGCGAGCCGCTGGCGATCGTCGTTGCGGAAAGCCGCTACATCGCCGAGGACGCGCTCGACGACATCGTGGTCGATCTGGACATTCTGCCTGCGGTCGTCGATCTCGAACAGGCGCTCCAGAAGGGCACGGCCTGCGTTCACGCCGATCTCGGCACCAACATCGCCGCGCATGTCCACCAGTCCAAGGGCGATTACCGCAGCGCCGCCGCGAAGGCGCATCTCACGCTGAAGCGTCGCTTCCGCTATGAGCATGGCATCTCCTCGCCGATCGAGACCCGCGGCGTGGTGGCGCAATGGGACGCGCGCGCTGAGCACATGACGGTCTGGGACACCACGCAGGCCCCGGTGTTCGTGCGCAACGTGCTGGCCGGCGTGCTCGGCCTCGGCGAAGGCCAGGTGCGTGTGATCGCGCCCTTCGTCGGCGGCGGTTTTGGTCCCAAGATCATGATGCTTTACCCGGAAGAGGCGACGCTGCCGTGGATTGCGATGCGGCTCAACCGCCCGGTCAAATGGATCGAGGACCGTTTCGAGCATTTCGTCGCGACCACCCATGAGCGGGGCCAGATTCACGACGCCGAGATCGCCTTGACGCGGGACGGCCGCATCCTCGGCGTCAAGGACGTCTTCCTGCACGACAACGGCGCATATAATCCCTACGGGCTCACGGTGCCGATCAACAGCCAGTGCACCCTGCTCGGGCCCTATGTGATCCCGGCCTACGACAGCAAATTCACCTCGGTGTTCACCAATCTGCCGATCGTCACGCCCTATCGTGGCGCCGGCCGCCAGCACGGCGTGTTCGTGATCGAGCGCCTGCTCGATCTCGCCGCGCATGAGCTCGACATCGATCCTGCCGAAATCCGCCGCCGCAATTTCATCCCCAAGGATGCGTTCCCTTATCGGAACGAGATCATCTACCAGGATTTCGCGCCGCTCGAATATGACAGCGGCAATTACGAGCCCGTGCTCGACAAGGCGCTGCAGGCGATCGGTTATGCCGGGTTCGTGGCCGACGAGCAACCGAAGCTGCGCGCGCAGGGTCGCGCGGTCGGCATCGCGGTCGCCTGCTATGTCGAGGGCACCGGCATCGGGCCTTACGAAGGTGCCAAGGTGCAGGTGCGGGCCAATGGCAAGGTGAGTGTCGCAACCGGCATCGGTACGCAAGGACAAGGGCACTTCACGAGCTTTGCCCAGATCGTTGCGGATCAGCTCGGCGTCGACGTCACCGATGTCGACATCGTCACCGGCGACACCGACCGCTTCTACTGGGGCGCGGGCACGTTTGCCAGCCGCGGCGCGGTGGTGGCCGGCAATGCGGTCAATGAGGCCTCTCATGCGGTGCGCAAGAAGGCGCTGAAGCTCGCCAGCGATGTCTTCGAATGTGCCGAAGAGGATCTGGTGCTCGCCGACGGCAAGGTCTCCATCGTCGGCATCCCCGAAAAATTCATCCGTCTCGGCGAACTGGCGCAGCGCGCCAATCCGATGCGCGGCGCGGTCAAGCCGGGCACCGAGCCGGGGCTGGAATCCACGCAATATTTCGGACCGCCAAGCGGATCGACGGCGAACGGCGTGCATGCTGCGATCATCGAGGTCGATCCCGCGACCTTTGAGCTGACGATCCTCAAATATGTCGTGGTCCATGACTGCGGCACCGTCATCAACCCGATGATCCTGGAGGGCCAGATCCATGGCGGCGTGGCGCAGGGGATCGGTAATGCCTTCTATGAAAAGCTCTGCTTCGACGACCAGGGACAATTGCTGAACGCCTCGCTCGCCGACTATCTGCTGCCGACCGCGCTGGAAGTGCCGCGCATCGAGCTCGATCATACGGTGACGCCGTCGCCGCTCAATCCGCTCGGCATCAAGGGCGCCGGCGAGGCCGGTGCGATCCCGGTCGGGCCCCTGTTCGCGCAGGCGATCGAGAATGCGCTTCAGCTGAAGCAACGAAAGATCGAGCTGTTGGAGGTGCCCTTGAGCCCGAGCCGGGTGTTCGAGCTGATCCAGGACGGTCACCGAGAGGGTGGCGAGACATGAAGCAGGCGCAGGTCTTCAGGCTCTCGATGGCGCATCCCGGCGACCTCTCCGAGCTCGATCGCCTGATCACGAGCGGGCAGGTTCGCGCGGCCGACGTCACCGCCATCATCGGCAAGACCGAAGGCAATGGCGGCGTCAACGATTTCACCCGCGGCTATTTCACCCAGACCCTGATGGGCTTGTTGTCACGGCATCTGAACAGGCCGGCGGCGCAGCTGCTGCGCGAAATTCCCTGCGTGCTCTCCGGCGGCACCGAGGGCGTGATGAGCCCGCATTACAGCGTGTTCTGCATCAGCGAGGCCGATCGGTCTGCGCCGAAACATCCGTCGGCGCTTGCGATCGGTACGGCGTTCAGCGCGCCGGTCGCGGCCGAGGATGTGGGCCGGCGCGCCCACGTCGAGAGCGTCGCGGCCGCCGTTCGTCAGGCGATCGCCAATGCAGCAATCGAAAACCTCGACGACGTGCATTTCGTGCAGGTGAAATGCCCGTGCGTGACGGTGGCGCGGGCAGCGGCGGCCATTGCCGCGGGCAAGCCGCCCCTGACCGGCGATCCGAACAAGTCCATGGCCTTTGCTCGTGCCGCGGGCGCTTTCGGCGTCGCGCTGGGGCTTGGCGAGATCGCACCCGGCGATTTCACCGACGCCTCGCTGCTGTCCGATTTCTCGATTCAGTCGCCACGCGCCAGCATCTCGTCCGGCGTCGAGGTCGAGAGCAACGAAGTGGTCGTGCTCGGCAACAGCCCGAGCTGGGCAGGCGAATTGAGGATCGCCCACCGGCCGATGAGCGATGCGCTCGATATCGGCGGGATCGTCGACGCGCTTGCCGATCTCGGCATCGCTGCGACGCCGCAAGTCTCGATCGCGGATCTCGCCCGGATTGCCTGTGTGCTGGTGAAGTGCGAGCCGGACCGCCGCGGCAGGGTGCGGGGACATCGCCACACCATGCTCGACGACACCGACATCAACGCGCAGCGTCACATCCGCGGCGCCGTCGCGGGGCTCGTGGCAGGCGTGGTCGGCGATGGCCGCATCTTCGTATCGGGCGGCGCTGAGCATCAGGGGCCGGATGGCGGCGGCTTGATCGCGATCATCGCCGCGCAACGGGGGAGTGCTTCGTGATGCGGATCGTGATCATTGGCGCGGGCGTCGCCGGCTGCGTGATGGCGAGGCGGCTTTCACTGCTCGACGGCGTCGATGTGACATGTCTGGAGCGCGTCACCCGGGACGATCATTCGGAAGCCGGCACCGGCTTGAATGTCGGGCCGAACGCGGTAAAGGCCCTGAGGGCGGTCGACCCGGAGCTGACGGATGCGATCACGCAGGCGAGCTTCACCTGGAAGAGCTGGCGCATTTCCCTGACCGACGGCACGGTGCTGTTCGATCTGCCGCTGTCGGCCGTCGCCGAAGGGCCGGGCTGGCGCATTCGCTGGTCGGAGCTCTACCGCGTGCTGCGCGAGGCGGCAGGTGCCAGCGTGGCTTACGGCTGTGAGATCACCGCGCTCGGTCGCGACGCGGCCGATCCGCGCAAGACCTCGGTGGCATGGACGCAGGATGGAAAGCATTTCCGGCTCGATGGCATCGATCTGTTGATCGCCGGCGATGGACGCTATTCAAGCGTGCGCCGCGCCATCTCCGGCGATGTGCCGGTGCGGCAGGTCGGCGTCGCGATCTCCCGGGTGCTGGTGCCGGACACATCGAACGGCCTGATCGACGACTACGAGCAATGGTTCAATGGCCCCAATCGCCTGCTGGCGTTCCGTGTGCCGCCCGGTCACATCTATATCGCCTGCGCCTTTCCGATCTTGCCGGAAGCGGAGATTCCGCCCGAAATGAAGACGCCGGCGGCGCTGCGCGCAGCCTACACGCCGTCAGGCAGCGCGCCGAGCGCGCAGGCACAGTGGATGATCGATACCGTCTGCGCCAATGTGGGGGATACGCATTGGGCGCGAATGCAGGAGCACGACGTGCTCTACCGCGCCGCCGACTGCAACGTGCTCTATCTCGGCGACGCCGCCCATGGCATGGTGCCGACGCTCGGCCAGGGTGCGACCCAGGCGATCGAGGATGCCGCCAATGCGGCGGCATTGATCACGCGCCGCTACAATGATGGCGAGCGCGATGTCGCGCGCTGGCTGCGGGAGATCGAAGCGCTGCGCGCCGACCGCATGCGCTTTGTCATGGAGTTGTCGCTCGCCGCGACCGATACGATGCTCGCCGGCGCCGATCCGGTGAAGGGAACCAGGCACAAGACCGAGGCGCCATTCCGGGAGAAGCTGTCCCGGCTCTATCGGGATATCGGGCCGCTGTTGGGCAAGCAACAAGAGGAGATCAGGCCATGACCACGCTGCCGCTCGCGACCGTACACGGGCTCTACCACATCGCGATCAAGACCGACAACCTGGCGGCGACGCGAAAGTTCTGGACCGAGATCATCGGACTGCGCGAATTTCCTCGCCCCGATTTCGGCTATCCCGGCGCATGGCTCGGCTGCACCCAGCCGGGCGGGCTCGCCATCATTCATGTCTATGCGGGCGGGCCGGCGCTCGGCCCCGAAGGCAAGTCACCGGCAGGCACCGCTGCGATCGATCATGTCTCGCTCGCCTGCTCCGGCTATCGCTCCTACGTCGCGCGCTTCAAGCAAGCCGGCCTCGACTGGCGCGAGTTCATCGTGCCCGGCACCTCGCTCTGGCAGTTGTTCGTCTATGATCCCTCCGGCGTCCAGCTCGAGCTGACTTTCGAAAGCGGCGGCGAGGGCGAGGAGAAGCCCGACATGTCGCCGGGCCGCAAATATGTCGCCGGCGCGAGCTTCTTCGACAAGGCGACCTATCCGAGGCTCGGTTGAACGCATGCGCGGCATCGATCGCCCGCTCTGGTCGCTCACGGCGACGGAGCTTGCCGCCGCCTATCGCGAGGGACTGTCACCACGCGACGTGATCGACGCCACGCTGGAGCACATTCGCAAGGTCAATCCACGCTTCAATGCCATCGTGACGCTGGACCAGGCCGGCGCCATCGGCTCGGCCGAGGCGAGCGCGGAGCGATGGAGGCAGGGCCGCGCGCGCGGGCTGCTCGATGGCGTGCCCGTCACGATCAAGGATAACATTCTGGTCGCGGGCCTGCGTGCTACCTGGGGCAGCCGGCTCTATGCGGATTATGTGCCGGATGACGATGAACTGCCGGTGCAGCGCCTGCGCGAGGCCGGTGCCGTCATCCTCGGCAAGACCAATGTTCCTGAGTTCACCCTGCATGGCTTCACCGACAATGCGCTGTTCGGTACGACTGGAAATCCCTGGAATCCCGCACTGACACCCGGCGGCTCCAGCGGCGGCGCGGTGGCCGCGGTCGCCTCGGGCATGGGCGCGCTTGCGCTGGGCACCGATGGCGGCGGCTCGATCCGGCGGCCGGCGGCGCATACCGGGCTGATCGGCTTCAGGCCGTCGCGGGATACGGTGAAACGCGGCAAGGGTTTTCCGGCCATCCTGCATGATTTCGAGGTGATCGGCCCGATCGCCCGCAGCATGAACGACATCATCGCCTGCATGGAGGTGATTGCGGGACCCGCCTGGTCCCGCTTGCGGCAGGACCCGCTGGCGACAACGCCCCGCATTGCCTATGCGCCGAGCTTCGGCACGGCGCCCGTCGACCCCTTCGTTCGCAAGACGATCGATCGAACCATTGCGCGGTCGCGTGCACTCGGACTTTCCATCGAGACGCTCCCGCAGTTCGATTTGGCCGAGCCGATTGCGCAGGTCTGGCCGGTCATCAGCCAGACCGGTGTCGCCTGGCTCGCGGCGCAGCATCCCGACTGGGACGCAAAGGTTTCGCCTGCGATTGCCGCGATGGCGGTCAACGGGGGCGTGCTGAAAGCGCAGGATTATCTCGACGCGCTCGATGCGATTGCCGCGATGCGGCGTGCCTTCGACGGCCTGTTCGATCGCTTCGACTTCCTGATGACGCCGGCGACTGCGGCCATGCCATGGCCCGCCAAGGAGACACATCCGCCCTTGATCGACGGCAAGCCGGTCGGTCCGCGCGGCCACGCGGTGTTCACGCCCATCGCCAATGCGCTCGGCCTGCCCGCGATCTCACTGCCTTGTGCCGTCGACGGCGACGCGTTGCCGGTGGGCTTGCAGGTCGTCGCGACACAAAACCGCGATTGGCCGCTGCTCGCCTTCGCTCACGCCTGTGAAGGCGAACTCGTCTTTCATCGCTGGCCATCGGCCAGCGCCTGATCAGACATGCACCGGCGTGCGCACGCGGCCGGCGCTGCCGAACACGCGCAAATAGCGATCGACCTCGGATGGAATGCCGGTCGCTTTTTCCGGATTGTCCGACAGCTTAACGGCCGGCCGGCCGTCGACCGAGGACACCTTGCAGACGATCGAGATCGGGTCGAGATGCACCGATGGATCCGGCGCGCAGCCCGTGAAATCATTGGTGAGGTTGGTGCCCCAGCCGAAGCTCAAGCGGACGCGGCCGCCGAAATGGTGAGAGGTCTCCTCGATCGAATCGACATCCATGGCGTCGGAGAACACTAGCAGTTTCTCCCTGGGGTCGCGGCCCTTCTCCTTCCACCATTGGATGATCTCCTCGCCGGCCTGGATCGGCGGGGCGCTGTCGGGGCGAAAGCCGGTCCAGTCGGCGACCCAGTCGGGTGCGTCGCGCAGGAAAGCGCGGGTGCCGAACGCATCCGGCAGCGCGATCAGGAGATTGCCGCCATAGGTGTGCCGCCACTGATCGAGGATGCGGTAGGGCGCCCAGCGCAGCGCGGTGTCGTCGTCGGCGAGGGCGGCCGCGACCATCGGCAGTTCGTGCGCATTGGTGCCGATCGCCTCGAGGTCGTTGTCCATCGCGAGCAGCACGTTGGAGGTGCCGGTGAAGGACGACCCCAGGCCTTCCTTGACCGCCTCGACGCACCAGCGCTGCCAGAGAAAGCCATGGCGCCGCCTCGTGCCGAAGTCGGACAGCCTGAGATTGTCGAGCTTCTTCAGCCGCTCCACCTTGGCCCATAGTTTTGCCTTGGCGCGCGCGTAGAGCACATCGAGCGCAAAGCGGCCGAGCCCTTTCATCGCCGCGCGCGAGCGCAACTCGTTCATGATCGCGAGCGCCGGGATCTCCCACATGGTGGTGTGGGTCCATTTGCCGTGGAAATGCAGCTCGTACTGCCCCTCGACCTTGCGCAGCTCATATTCGGGCAGCTGGAAGGTTGAGAGCCAGTTGATGAAATCGGGCGAGAACATCTGGGTCTTGCCGTAGAAGGTGTTGCCGGCGAGCCAGATCAGCTCCTTCTTGGCAAAACGGATGGTGCGGGCATGGTCGAGCTGGGCCCGCAACTCGCCCTCGTCGATCACCTCGGCCAGCCGCACATGGGTCGAGCGGTTGATCACCGAGAAGGTGGTGTCGGTGTCCGGATAGAACTCACGGATCATCTGCTGCATGAGCAGCTTGTAGAAATCGGTGTCCAACAGGCTGCGCACGATGGGGTCGAGCCGCCAGCCGTGGTTGTAGGTCCGGGTCGCAATATCGGTAAATGCCGTCGTCATGCCGCCAACTTATCGTGTCGGCACGGTCCGAACCAGTAGGGGGCGGGCGGCGGGCTTTGCTATTTTGCCGGCCCAGCCCCCTGAAAATTTCGTTTTTGCGGTGGCCCGGCGCAAACGCGGGCGACCGAAACGCGTTCCGGGCCTATTTCAAGGTCAGGGCCTGGTCGATGTATTTCTTCACCACAAAGCTCTTGTAATCGGGCTGGGCGGCCAGATTGCCGAGTGCAACCTGGGTATCCATGGCCACTTTCAGCGCCTCCGGGGTGATGTCCACGCTCGTCGGATAGACGCCGTCGGCGAGCATCCGCTTCACGGCTGCCTCCACCACGGCAGGGTCAAGGGTCGGGAATTCCTTCTTGGCGATCTCGACCGTCTTGTCCTCGTTCTTGGCCATGAACCGCATCGCCATTTCCATGCCGTTGACGACCCGCTGCGCCAGATCCGGATCGACGTCGTTGCGGGCGGTGACGGCCGAGAAGGCGTAGGCGCCATAGGATTTCGGAAATCCGAACACGACCTTCATGCCCTTGGCCACAGCCTGGTCGAGCCCGGGCTCATACATCACGGCGACATCGGCCTGCTTGGCAAGGAAGGGACCCGGCTCGCTGCCGATTGCGACCTGGATCATGTCGACGTCCGACTTGGCATCCATGCCGTTCTCCTTCAGGAGCTTCATGAACAGCGAGGTCGAGGTGGTCGGCATCAGGCCGGTGACGATCTTCTGGCCTTTCAGGTCCTTCACGCTGTTGAACTTGAAATCGGGCGAGGTCGCGATCCACACCGCGGCGCCGTTGACGACATTGGCGACGATGCCGACCGGCGCGCCCTTGGAAGCCGCGATCGCGGTCCATTCGGGACCGTGGATCGAGAATTGCGCGCTGCCCGAGATCACCGCCGATAGCGCGACCGTCGGGGCGCCCGCGGTCTCCTTGGTGAGGTCGAGGCCCTGCTGGGTGAAGAAGCCTTCATCGATCGCAACATAGAGCGGCAGATAGAGCATCGACTGGAACGCCTGCGACAGCGTCACCTTCTTGTTCGCCAAGGCCGGCGTCACAAGCAGCACCGAGGCAAGTGCCGCACCCGCAATACGATTCAACAACGACATGGAACGCTCCGCCTGTTCGATAGAGATATGCTCAGACTTGAACCTGGTGGGTCGTGCTCGCCTGCTTCCAGGGCAGGCTGGTCCGCTCGATCAGGTCGATGACGTAATAGAGGACAAAGCCCGTGATCATCAGCGTGAACAGCCCGACCCAGACCGTGTTGAGGTCGTAGAGGCTGGACGCGGTGTAGATGAGATGGCCGAGCCCGCGCTGCGAGGAGATGAACTCGCCGACCACCGCGCCGACCAGGCCAAAGCCGATATTGATGCGGAAGGTCGCGATGACAGCCGGAAGTGTCGAGGGCACCACGGCCTTGAAGAAGACCTGGTGCTTGTTGGCGCCCATCGAGATCAGGAGCGACTGCAGATCGATATCGGCGTCCTTTGCCGCCTGATAGGCGGCGATCAGCGCAACGATCGCGGTCAGCGACACCGACAGCGCGACCTTCGAGATCAAGCCGGTGCCGAACCAGAGTACGACGATCGGAGCGAGCGCGATCTTCGGCACGCTGTTGATGGCGACGATGAAGGGTTCGACCAGCCGCGCCACGAACACCGAGTACCAGAGCGCAAGTCCCAGCAGCGATCCGGCGATGGTGCCGATGACAAAGCCGAGGATGGCCTCGAACAGCGTGAACCAGGTGTCGGAGACGAGGTCGCCGCTCAGGATCATCTTCCATCCGATGCTGAAGATGCCGAACGGCGAGCCGACCAGGAACGCCGAGATCCATCCGAGCCGCACGCCGATTTCCCATGCTGCGAAAAAGCCGATCACGGCGAGCGCCTGCAGCACGGCGCGGCCGATCGCGGTGTCGAAAGTCATGCGTCTTGGCGCGCGCGCGCGACGCTTGAGCGGGCTGGTTCCGGGCAAGGTCAGGGTCACGTGGTCTTCTCGGTCTGAATGTCGAGCTCGGCGCAGAGCGCGTGGAAATAGCCGGAGAACCGGCTGTCGCTGCGGGCCGCGATCGGGGAGTGGGCGGCAATGTCGATATCGTGCACGACCTTGACCCGCGCCGGCCGGCCGCTCAGCACCACGACGCGCTTCGACAGCGCCACCGCTTCATCGATGTCATGCGTCACCAGGATCACGGTCTTGTGGTAGGTCTCGACCGCCTCCTTCAGCACGCCCTCGAGATAAAGCCTCGTCTGGTAGTCGAGCGCGGAGAACGGCTCGTCCAGCAGCAATATGTCGGGGTCCATGATCAGCGTGCGGATCAGCGCCACGCGCTGCCGCATGCCGCCGGAGAGCATTTTCGGATAGGCATTCTCGAAGCCGCCGAGCCCGAACGCCCTCAGATATTCGCGGGCCTTGCCTTCAGCCTCGGCGCGGTCGACGCCGCGGGTCTCGAGGCCGAGCAGCACATTGCCGAGCACCGTGCGCCAGGGAAACAGCAGATCCTTCTGCATCATGTAGCCGACGCGGCCCCGGAGGCTGTCGATCTCCTGGCCGAGATAGTGCATCGAGCCGGCATCCGGCTCGATCAGGCCGGCGATGATGTTGAAGATCGTGGTCTTGCCGCAGCCGCTCGGGCCGATGATGCTGACAAAGTCGCGGGAGTTGATGTCGAAGGTAAGATCGTCCAGCACGTGCACATCCCCGGCCTTGCCGTGGAAGGATTTGCGGACGTTGCGGACGCTGAGTTGGGCAGGGGCTGATATCATGGCCTGCTGACGAGCAACTTGTATGCCAGATACAGGCTTGAAAAGTCACTTATTCGTCAATGCGAGGCCCTGATACGGCCGACCGCATCGGCCAGATCCAGCCATTCCGGCTTGTCGGGAGCGAATTGCCGCCGCAGGTAGGAGACGAGCTCGGCCACCTGCGCATCGCTCAGGCTGTCCTTGAACGCCGGCATATAGCCGAGATCACTGAATGCGGGTTTCGCGATGCCGTGCAGGATCACCTGGATCAGATTGTCGGGCCTCGCGCTGTGCAGATTGCTGTTCAGCGAAAGCGACGGCCGGCTGCCGAACAGCGGCAATCCACCGACCGCGTGGCAGACCGCGCAGGCACCCTGGTAAAGCCGTGCGCCGGCGGAGGAGGCCAGCGTGCCGCGGGTCTCGCGTTCAAGCTTGCTTGCGCGCGCGTTCTGAGTATCCGCGTCGGGGACCGTCTCGCCGAAGGATGCGAGATAGGTTGCCATGGCGCGGATGTCCTGATCGGGCAGAGCTGCGAGATCCGTCACGATCGGCGCCATCGGGCCGGCGGCGACGCCATGCAGCCGGGATTCGCCGGTCCGCAAATAGGCGTAGAGTTCGTCCTCGCTCCAGGGGATCGGCGCGTGCGAGAGCGATGTCAGCGGCGGCGCTTCCCAGCCTTCGGCCACACCGCCCGCGAGATAGGCGCTGGCCTTCTCCGCGCCGAGCGCATTGCGCGGCGAATGGCAGGCGCCGCAATGGCCGAGCGCTTCGACGAGATAGGCGCCGCGATTCCAGGCCTCGGATTTTGTCGGATCGGGCTTGAATGGCTCGGCCCGATGGAAGAGGGCGTTCCATCCCGCCAGCAGCGGACGAATGCTGAACGGGAAGGCGAGTGTGTTCTTCGGCGTGGCCGCGCGCACCGGCGGCTGCGCCATCAGATAGGCGTAGAGCGCCTGCAGGTCGGCTTCGCTGGTCCTGGCGAAATGCGTGTAGGGAAAGGCAGGATAGAGATGCCGCCCGTCGCGATGGAGGCCTTCGCGCATCGCGCGCTCGAAGGCGGGATAGGACCAGGCGCCGATGCCGGTCTCCACGTCAGGCGTGATGTTGGTGCTGTAGATCGTGCCGAACGGCGTCTCCAGTGCCCGGCCGCCCGCGTTCTGCGTGCCGTCGATCGTGGTGTGGCAGACCGCGCAATTGCCGAGCGCTGCAAGCTGCTCGCCACGGGCAATGGTCGCGGCCGAATAAACCGATGCATCCGGTCGCGAGATCGGCGCGATCGCGCGGCCCGGCAGCATCGCAGCGCCAATGCCGACCGCGGCTGCACAGAATGCGGCAATGGTCGCAAGCACGCCGCGGCTTGCTGCAAATGGGTGCTTCCAGATCCGGGAGGCCCGCGGCATGGCGGGCGCGGACAAAGCCCGCTGCTTTGCCGGCGCGACGCCGCGCAGGCCTGCCAGAATCCGCTCCGGCGTGAACGGCGGCTCGCGGAAGCGTACGCCCGTCGCATCGAAGATCGCATTGGCGATCGCCGCAGCGCTCGGCACGGACGCGGACTCGCCGACGCCGAGCGGCGGCTGGTCCGGTCGCGGCACCATCAGGACGTCGATCCTGGGAAGCTCGGGAAATTTGATGATGGGGTAGGCGCCCCATTCCCGGGTCGCCACCGTGCCGCGCTCGAATGACACCTCTTCCATCAGCGCGCGGCTGGTCGATTGGATCACATTGCCCTGGATCTGGTGGCGCACGCCGTCCGGGTTGATCATCAATCCGGAATCCTGTCCCGCCACCACGCGCGTGACGCTGACATCGCCGGTTGCCTTGTTCACCGCGACATCGGCGATCCAGGCCGACCAGGCCGCGCCGTAGCCGGGGAATTTGCTGTGGACATAGAGCGCGTAGGCAAAGCCGCGCCCGTGCACGACATCGCCCTCCTTCTCCTGTCGCACCGGACGCGGTGTCCAGCCCGCACGTTCGGCGACCGCCTTGACGAGATCGACCGCGCGCTGGTCCTTCAGATAGCGCAGGCGATATTCGATCGGATCGACGCCGGCCTCAGAGGCGAGCTCGTCAATATAGGATTCGTGGGCGAAGGTGTTGGGCAGCGCCGAGACGCCGCGAAACCAGGAGGCGCGCACGATCGGCGGCATGTCGTGCGCGATGACGCGCATGTTGTCGTAGTCGTAGGGCGGGATCGCGGTGCGGTCGCCCATCTCGAATACGGCCGGGATCGGCGCGACCTTGCCGGTCAACAGCAGCGCCAATGTCGGCGCGCCGTTCGACGGATAGCGCGTGGCAAAGTCATAGGCTGCGATGCCGCCGTCGGCGTTCAGGCCGCCATGGACGTCGATCAGCTGCGCGGTTCCTTTCGGCTCCCAGGCATGCTCCTGCTCACGCGTGAGCTGCACGCGCACGGGACGGCCCACCGCGCGCGACAGCAACAGCGCATCCGCGCTGACATCATCGGCGCAGTTGCGGCCATAGCAGCCGGCAGCCTCCAGCCGGATGATTTCGACGTCGGATTCCGGTCGATCCACGAGTTGCGCGAGATCGCTGCGCAACACATGCGGGTTCTGCGTGCCGGACCAGACCCGGATGCGGCCTTCCTTGTAGTCCGCGACCGCGCAGGACGGGCCCATCGAGGCATGCATCTGGTAGGGCCAGGTGTAAGTGCGCGGCATCGGCTTTGCAGCGCCGGCGATTGCCGCCTCGACATTACCCTTGTCCAGCAGCGTTCGCGGCGTCGACGGGTTGGCGCGGAGCGCATTCTCGAGGTCGTCGAGATCGGGCAGGGTGGGAACTGGCTTCCACGCCACCTTGAGCTGGTCCGCCGCCTTGATCGCATTTTCCTCCCGCTCGGCGACCACGCCGATGAAATCGCCCGAGGTGACGACGGCAACGAGGCCCGGGATGTCGCGCACCGATGCCTCGTCGACCGCGATCAGGCTCGTGCCGACAAATGCTCCAGCGTCGACGCCGGCATAGGGCGGGCGCACCACGCGGCCATGCAGCATGCCGGGCAGGCGGAGATCGTGGACATAGACGAGCTCGCCGGTCGCCTTGGCCGGAAGATCGACGCGCGGCACGGATTGCCCGACGATGCTGTAGCTCTCGACGGCCTTCACCTCGACGTCGTCGGCAAGCTCGAGCCGGATCGCCTCGTCGCCAATCAGCTCGCCATAGCTGACGCTGCGGTTATCGTGGCCGCGGATCAGGCCGTCCTCGATCGTCAGCTCGGCAATCGGCAGTTCCAGCCGCTGCGCCGCGCGCGCGATCAGGAATTGCCGTGCCTGCGCCGCCGCCTTGCGCAAGGGTACGGCGGTGATCTGGATGGTTTCACTGGCGATCGTTGCGCCCTGGTTCGGTACGCGCGAGGTATCGCCGAGCACGACCACGACGCGGGCAAAGGAGACGTCGAGCTCTTCGGCGACGATCTGGCCGAGCGCGGTGCGGATTCCGGTGCCGAGATCGACATGGCCGTTATAGGCGGTGACGGTGCCGTCGGCGGTGATCTTGATAAAGGTTTCAGGGCCGGCTGAATCGCCGTTGCCTGCTGGACGGACCACGGACAAGGATCCGTGCCGTTGGACGCGGTCAGCGAAAGTGTCGGTCGCGGAAGTCAATTGCCGACCTCGGCGGTATGCCCGGCAGCCCGCAGCGCGGCGCGCATGATCTCGACATGGGCGCCGCAGCGGCACAGATTATATTGCAGCGCCTGCGCGATCTCGGCCTCCGACGGATGCGGGTTGATGTTGAGCAGCGCCTTCGTCGTCATGATCATGCCGTTGAGGCAGTAGCCGCATTGCGCGGCCTGCTCGGTGATGAAGGCCTGCTGCACCGGATCAGGATGCGCGCGTGAGCCGAGCCCTTCCAGCGTCACCACTTCGCGCGCCGCACATCCCTCGATCGGAATGACGCAGGAGCGCGCGGCCTTGCCGTCGATCAGCACGGTGCAAGTGCCGCATTCGCCGAGACCGCAGCCATATTTCGGTCCGTTCAAGCCGAGGTCGTTGCGCAGCACATAGAGCAGCGGAGTATCGGGCGCCGCATCGACCTCGTGCGCTTCGCCATTCACCTTCAAGCGGACTTTCGTCGGCGTCATCGCTTCATTCTCTGCCCTGGTCTTTCGTCTTGGCGCCTGCCGGGAGTGCGTCCCGAGACTACCGTTTGTACACAAACGTGCAAGATGCGGGCGGTCGCGCATGCCGCACTGCACGCGTTTGCTCGCTTTATGGACAACGGCGCTAGGCAATTGGTCTATTATTCGGCAGAGCCAGGATTTCGCGCGCGGCGCCGCTTGACAGCTTTCCGCACCGGACGCAAGATCATTCGTATACGAACGATGGGCGCCCGAGCCGTCGTTCGGCGCAACCGCTTTGCAGGCTTTGAGATGGTGACTGAGACGGCTGCCGCCACCGACAAGATCCGCTGCGATGCCTGCCCGGTGATGTGCTACATCAAGCCGGGCGCGGCGGGGGCCTGCGACCGCTATGCCAATCAGGACGGCAAGCTCGTCCGCGTCGATCCGCACATCATCCTGGAGCGCACCGTCGAGCACGGCGGCAAGCTGGTGCCATTCCAGGCCACCGGCGACTGGGACGGCAAGATCGTGCACCAGCCGGACACCTTCGTGACGGCGATCGGCGCCGGCACCACCTATCCCGACTACAAGCCCGCGCCGTTCATCGTCTCGTCCGAGGTCGACGGCGTCGACATGGTCACGGTCGTGACCGAAGGCATCTTCAGCTATTGCGGCGTCAAGGTGAAGATCGACACCGACCGCTATCTCGGCCCTGAGCAGGCGACCGTGCGCGCGGAAGGCGAAGCGGTCGGCCACGTCACGACAAGTGAATATGGCTCGCAGATGCTCTCGCTCGGCGGCGTGCATCACCTGACCGGCGGCTCCAAGAAAGAGGGCCGCGTCACTTGCGACGCGCTGATGGACCTCAGCAACTGCAAGCCGGTCGAGCTCGCCATCGACGGCGGCGCAACCGTGATCGTGCAAGCGGGCCAGCCGCCCATCGTCAATGGCGTGCGTGAGGAGCGCATGCGGGTCGGATGCGGCTCGGCGACCATCGGCATGTTCGCCAAGCAATGGCATGGCAAGGTGGACGAGGTCGTCGTGGTCGACGATCACATCACGGGCGTGCTCAGCGAGCACCAGGCCGGCAAGCTCCTTGATATCGCCGATACCGGCATCAAGATGAAGGGGCGCCGCTCGACGCCCGGCCGCTATTTCCAGGTCGCCGATCCCGGCATCGGCTGGGGCGGCACCAACATTTCCGATCCGCTCTCGATCCTCGGCCCGTTCGATCCCAAGGAGGCGAGGGCTGGTCTGACCATGCTGATGGTTTCGACCACGGGCGAGCACGCCTCTTATTATGTGCTCGATGAGGGCCTGCGGCCGGTCGAGACGGAGATGCCGGCGGCGCTCAAGCATTCGGTCGAGCGCATCCAGGAGAATTGCGAGCCGGCGCTGTGCACGGTGCTGTTCATGGCCGGTGCCGGCGGCTCGCTGCGCGCCGGCGTCACCGACAATCCGGTGCGGCTGACGCGCTCGGTGAAGGATGCGCTGACGCGGGTCACCAGCGGTGGCGCGCCTGTCTATGTCTGGCCGGGCGGCGGCATCACCTTCATGGTCGACGTGACGCAGATGCCCGCGGGCGCGTTCGGCTATGTGCCGACGCCGGCGCTGGTCGCGCCGATCGAGTTCACGCTCAAGCTCTCCGACTATGCGGCACTCGGCGGCCACATGGATCATGTACGTCCGCTCAGTACGCTGAAGGACGTCTCCGACATTCGCCCGATTCCGTGGGGCGTGAAGCCGGGACGGCGCGCATGACGCGGCTGCCGCAAATCGCGCTGCTTGCCGACGGCCGGCGGCTGCATCTGCAGGATGGCCCGATCGATCTGATCATCGAGGCGAATGGTCGGGAGGCCGACATTCGCGCCGCCTATGCGGCGGCGGCGCGCCGCTTGAGCGGCCTGCTCGACGAGCTGTGCGCCGAATTGGCTGAGCTGCGCAAGGCCGCTCATCCCTTGCGTTGCCCGCTGCAAGGAGCGGTTGCGCGCCGCATGCATGCGGCCGTTGCCCCATTCGCTGCGGATTGCTTCATCACGCCGATGGCGGCCGTCGCCGGCAGTGTGGCAGAGGAAATCCTTGGCGCGATGTTGGCGGCAGCGCCGCTCGATCGCGCCTATGTCAACAATGGCGGCGACATCGCGCTGCATCTTGGCGAGGGCGAGCAATTCACGGTTGGCCTGATGGACCGGCCCGACCGCGATGGCGTGTTGCAGACGATGCGGATCGATGCGCGCGATCCGGCGCGCGGCGTGGCGACCAGCGGGCGTCACGGCCGCAGTTTTTCGCTCGGCATTGCCGATGCCGTCACCGTGCTGGCGCGCGCGGCATCACAGGCCGATGCAGCCGCCACGATCATCGCCAATGCGGTGGATTTGCCCGGGCATCCCGCGGTCCGGCGCTGCCCGGCCGACAGCCTGCAGCCCGACAGCGATCTCGGTCCGCGCCTCGTCACTCGCGAGGTCGGGGCGCTATCGGCTGCCGAGGTCGTCGCGGCACTGGACGCGGGCGCAGCTTGCGCGCGACAATGGCTTGGCGCCGGCTTGATCGAAGCCGCCGCGCTTCGCCTCTCCGGCGAGACGGTGATTGTTGGAACCAAAGACGTGCAGCGCCGCTCGAACGCGCTTCATGAGCTTGCGGTAGCTTGATCGGAAAAAGAGGGCGGAAATCATGGGCGCCAACATTCGCAAGATCGTGACCGTGGTCGAGGAGACCTATACCGAGATGGGCAAGGCGGTGACGCCGCCGACCCGGCGCGCCGCCGCGATTGCCGTGATGGAAAACCCCTTTGCCGGGCAATATGTCGAGGATCTGTCACCGCTGATCGCCATCGGCGAAGAGCTCGGCGAATTGCTGGCGAAGCGGGCAGTGGCCGCGCTCGGCATCGAGGGGTCGAAGGCACACAGCTATGGCAAGGCGGCGGCCGTCGGCGAAAACGGCGAGCTCGAGCACGCGGCAGCGATCTTGCATCCCAAGATGGGTGCGCCGGTGCGCAAGGTGCTGGGCAAAGGGGCGGCGCTGATCCCCTCGTCCAAGAAACGCAGCGGGCCGGGCACGACGCTCGACATTCCGCTCGGGCACAAGGATGCCGCCTTCGTGCGCAGCCATTTCGACGGCATGGAGGTGCAGATCAATGACGCGCCGCGCGCCAACGAGATCATGGTCGCGCTCGCCGTAACCGACTCCGGCCGGCCTTTGCCGCGGGTCGGCGGGCTGACGGTCGCGGAGATCAAGGGCGAGGACGGTTTGCGATAATTCTCATCATTAAAGTGCGGAGGCAAGGGATGCGATGGAGCAATGACTTCCTGGGCGCGGGGCTCGCGGTGATCCTGGCCGGCATGGCGACGAGTGCCATGACGACCAGAGCCATGGCGCAGGACGAGATCAAGATCGGCGAGATCAACAGCTACTCGCTGCTGCCGGCGTTCACCGAACCCTATCGCAAGGGCTGGCAGCTTGCGGTCGAGGAGATCAACGCCGCCGGCGGCATCAATGGCAAGAAGCTCGTCGTCATCTCCAAGGATGACGGCGGCAAGCCGGCGGATGCGCAGACCGCGGCAAACGAGCTCGTCTCCAGCGAGAACGTCGCCATGCTCGCAGGCACGTTCCTGTCCAATATCGGGCTTGCGGTCAGCGACTTCGCCAACCAGAAGAAGGTGTTCTTCCTCGCCGCGGAGCCCCTGACCGACGCCATCACCTGGAGCAAGGGCAACCGCTACACGTTCCGCCTGCGGCCCTCCAACTACATGCAGGCGGCGATGCTGGCGGAAGCGGCGGCGAAGCTGCCGGCCAAGCGCTGGGCGACCGTCGCGCCGAACTATGAATACGGCCAGTCCGCGGTCGCGGTGTTCAAGCAATTGATGTCGGCGAAGCGGCCCGACATCCAGTGGGTCGACGAGCAGTGGCCGCCGTTCGGCAAGATCGATGCCGGCCCTGTGGTGCAGGCGCTTGCGGCCTCCAATCCGGAGGCGATCCTCAACGTCACCTTTGGCGCCGATCTCGTGAAATTCGTGCGCGAGGGCAACACCCGCGACCTGTTCAAGGATCGCACCGTGGTGTCCTTCCTCACCGGCGAGCCGGAATATCTTGATCCGCTGAAGGACGAGACGCCTGAGGGCTGGATCGTCACAGGCTATCCCTGGTACGACATCAAGACGCCGGAGCATGCGGCTTTCCTGAAGGCCTATCAGACAAAGTACAACGACTATCCGCGCCTCGGCTCCATCGTCGGTTACGAGACCATCAAGGCGGCGGCTGCGATCCTGACCAAGGCGGGCTCGACCGATCCGGACAAGCTGATCGCCGCGGCCGAAGGGCTGAAGGTCGCCTCGCCCTTCGGCGACATCACCTTCCGCAAGATCGATCACCAGTCGACGCTCGGCGCTTTCCTCGGCAAGACCGCGCTGAAGGACGGCAAGGGCGTGATGGTCGAGTCAGTCTATCGCAGCGGCGCCGACTATCTGCCGAGCGACGCTGAAGTCGAAAAGATGCGGCCGAAGGAGTGACGCACGCTCTTTCCTCTCCCTCTCCCCGTCCTTCACGGGGAGAGGGCCGGGGTAAGGGGCTCTCTCCGCCAGCGCAGTGCTTGGAGAGTCCCGCTCACCCGGCGCGCTTTGCGCGCCGACCTCTCCCCGCGCGCGGGGAGAGGTAAGTCGAACCAAGCTGACCCGGACCGCCCATGGCCTTTTATGTCGTCCAGTTCCTGACCGGTCTTGCCAGTGCAGCCTCGCTGTTCCTGGTGGCCTCGGGCCTGTCCATCATCTTCGGCGTCACGCGCATCGTGAATTTTGCGCATGGCGCGTTCTATATGCTCGGTGCCTATGTCGCCTTCACCTTGACCGACTATTTCTCCGGCGCCTTCGGCTTCTGGGGCGGCATCGTGGCCGCTGCGCTCGCAGTCGCTGCCCTTGGGGTTCTCGTCGAGATCGTGCTGCTCCGGCGCATCTATCATGCGCCGGAATTATTCCAGCTGCTCGCGACCTTTGGGCTGACGCTGATGGTCGAGGATCTCGTGGTCCTGATCTGGGGCCCGAGCGATCTGCTCGGCCGTCGCGCGCCGGGCTTCAAGGGCGCGGTGGACTTCTTCGGCGAGAAGGTGCCGAGCTATGATCTGTTCCTGATCGTGCTCGGACCCGTCGTGCTCGGCGTCCTCTGGCTGTTGTTCCAGCGCACCCGCTGGGGTGTGCTGGTGCGCGCCGCGACCCAGGACCGCGACATGGTTGCGGCACTTGGCGTGAACCAGAAATGGCTGTTCACCAGCGTGTTCGCGGTCGGGGTTTTTCTCGCAGCCCTCGGCGGCGCGCTCCAGATCCCGCGCGACGCTGTCAACCATGCCATGGATCTGCGGGTCATCGTCGACGTGTTCGTCGTTGTCGTGATAGGCGGCCTCGGCAGCATCCTTGGCGCCTTCGTCGCGGCGGTGCTGGTCTCAGAGCTCAATGCGTTCGGCATCCTGATCTTCCCCAAGATCTCGATCATTCTGGTGTTCCTGGTAATGGCGGCGGTTCTGATCGTGCGTCCCTGGGGCCTGTTCGGAAAACGCGAGGCACCGGCGCGCCGCACGCCTGGTCTCACCGTCAATCCCTGGCGTCCATTGACATCTGCTGAGCGGCTTGCGGCTTGCGCGCTGCTGCTTGTCGCCGCCGCGCTACCCTTGATCGGCGGCAACTATGCGGTGACGGTCGGCTCGGAGATCGCGATCTTCGTGATCTTTGCCGTCAGCCTGCATTTCCTGATGGCGGTCGGCGGCCTCGCGTCCTTCGGCCACGCCGCGTATTTCGGGCTCGGCGCCTACGGAGTCGCTTTCCTGGCGAAGCTGGCGGGGCTGCCGATGATCGCCTGCCTGTTGCTTGGCCCGCTGCTCGGCTGCCTCGGTGCTGCAGTGTTCGGCTTCTTCGCGGTGCAGCTCTCCGGCGTCTATTTCGCGATGCTGACGCTCGCCTTTGCGCAGATCGTATGGTCGGTCGCGTTCCAATGGGTCGAGGTCACCGGCGGCGACAACGGCATTCTCGGCGTCTGGCCGGAGCGCTGGGCGTCGTCGCCTTCGCATTTTTACTGGCTCTCGCTCGGCATCGCCGCGCTCGCGGTCGCGGGCCTGCGCATGCTCGTCTTCTCGCCGTTCGGCTTTGCGCTGCGGGCGATGCGCGACTCGCCGCTCCGCAGCGAGGCCATCGGTATCGACGGCAAGCGCATCCAGTGGACCGCCTTCGTCATCGCAGGCACCGTGGCGGGTGTCGCCGGCGCGCTGTTTGCGTATCTCAAGGGCAGCGTCTTCCCGGACAATCTCGGCATTCCGCTGTCGGTCGACGCGCTGGTCATGGTGTTGCTCGGCGGTGTGGAGACGGTCTCCGGCGGCATTGTCGGCGCCATTGTCTACAAGGCGCTCAACATCTGGCTGGTGAGCAAGACGGATCTGTCGAAGCTCGTGCTCGGCGCCTTCATCGTGCTGATCGTCGTCGCCTTCCCCAAGGGCATTGTCGGGACGCTGGAGATGATCCGGCACCGGCGTGGCGGCGGCTCGTCCAAAGCGACCACCAAGACAACGACCAAGACAAATCTCCTCGCTTCGCGGATCGAGACGGCGGAATGAGCACACAACCCCCACTGCTGTCGGTCGAAGGCCTGACCAAGTCCTATGGCGGGGTGCATGCCGTGCGCGGCGTCTCCTTCGCGCTTGCCGCCGGCGAGATCCTGGCTCTGATCGGGCCGAATGGCGCGGGCAAGAGCACCTGCTTCGACATGCTGAACGGCCAGATATCTCCCGATACCGGACACATCCGCCTCTCCGGCGCGGACACCACGGGCAAGCCCCCGCGCGCGATCTGGCGGCTCGGCGTAGGGCGCACCTTCCAGATCACCGCGACATTCCCGACCATGACGGTGCGGGAGAACGTGCAGGTCGCGCTGGTCTCGCATGGCGGGCGCCTGTTCAACTTCTGGACTACGACGCAAGACTTCGCCAGGGCCGAGGCCGGCCGCCTGCTCGAGCTTGTCGGCATGGGCGGCTATGCCGACCGTCCCTGCGGCGAGCTCGCCTATGGCGATCTCAAGCGGCTTGAGCTTGCGATCGCGCTCGCCAACGAGCCGAAACTGCTGCTGATGGACGAGCCGACCGCCGGCATGGCGCCGCGCGAGCGCATCGAGCTGATGCGGCTCACGGCGCGCATCGCCCGCGAAAAATCGATCGGCGTGCTGTTCACCGAGCACGACATGGACGTGGTGTTCGAGCATGCCGACCGCATTCTGGTGCTCAACCGCGGCACCCTGATCGCGCAAGGCTCGCCCGCCGAGGTGCGCGCCAACCGCGAGGTGCAGGCGATCTATCTCGGCGAGGGCCTGGTCTACGACGCCCGCCACCGCGACGGAGCTTCCGCATGAAGCTCTCGGTGCAAGGCCTCAACAGCCATTATGGTCCCGCGCATATCCTGTTCGACGTCGCGCTCGAGGTTGGCGAGGGCGAGGTGGTCGCGCTGCTCGGGCGCAACGGCGCCGGCAAGTCCACCACGTTCCGCTCCATCGTCGGCCTGGTCGCGCAACGTTCGGGGCGGATCGCGTTCGAGGGCAGGGACGTGTCCGACAAGCCGACCCATGAGATCGTGCGCGAGGGTCTCGGCTACGTGCCGGAGGAGCGTCGCATCTTCACCGATCTCACGGTCGAGGAGAATCTCGAGGTCGGCCGGCAGAAGCCGCGGCCGAACGCGCCGTACTGGACGCGCGAGAAACTGTTTGCGCTGTTTCCCAATCTCGGCGAGATGCGCCATCGCCCGGGTGGGCGGATGAGCGGCGGCGAGCAGCAGATGCTGACGATCGCGCGCACGCTGATGGGCAATCCGTCGCTGGTGCTGCTGGATGAGCCTTCCGAGGGCCTCTCGCCCAAGATCGTCGAGCAGATGGTCGCGGCGATCCTCACGATGAAGAAGGAAGGCGTCAGCATGATCGTCTCCGAGCAGAACCTGCATTTTGCGCGGCTGATCTCCGACCGCGCCTATATCATCGAGCGCGGCCGCATCTGCTTCGGCGGCACCATGGCCGAGCTCGACGCGCGTCCGGATATCCGCGACGCGCATTTGTCCTTGTAATCTGCGAAAAAGGGTCGGTGACGCAAATGGCGAGGAGCGCGGCGGCAAAGAAGAACGCAAAGCCTGTGCGGCCGAGCTACATTCTCGACGAGCAGATCGGCTTCATCCTGCGCACCGTCTCGCAGCGCCACGCGGTGATTTTCGCGCGCGAAATCGGCACCAACCTGACGCCGACGCAATGGGCTGCACTGTCGAAGCTCGCCGAGACCGGGCCGTGCTCGCAGAATCAGCTCGGCCGGCTGACCGCGATGGATGTCGCGACCATCAAGGGCGTGATCGATCGCCTCACCGCGCGCGGACTGACCGAAACCAGCCCCGATCCTGAGGACGGCCGCAGGCTACTCGTCAGCCTCACCCGCGCCGGCCAGCAGCTTTCGGAAAAAATCGCGCCGAACGCGCTCGCGATCTCCAAGGAGACGCTCGCCCCGCTCGATGCCAGGGAGCGCGAGATGCTGTTCGCGCTGCTGAACAAGCTGCGGTAGTGCCAGACGAGGTAGGGTGGGCAAAGGCGCCCTTTCGCCGCGCACGCGCGCTTACTTCCCCACCACCTCCGGCACCCTGGTCGCCGGCGGGGTGTTGCGGCTGCGCTGGGTGCGGACGATGCCGTCGATAATGGTCATGCCGATGCCGGGGAGGTCGCCGAGCTGGACGCTGTCGAGAATGGTCTTGCCCGGCGAGTGTTGCGCCTTGTCCATCAGCACGAAATCTGCTGAGCGCCCGACCTCGATCAGGCCGCAATCGAGCTCACGCATCCGTGCGGTATTGCCGGTCGCAAGGCAGAAAGCGAGCTCGGCTGGCAATTCGCCGAGCGATGACAGCATCGCGACCATCCGCAGGATGCCGAGCGGCTGCACGCCGGAGCCGGCGGGCGCATCGGTGCCGAGGATGACGCGGGCGAGATCGCCCATCTCACGAGCGGTGCGCAGCGTGTAGAGCGCCGAGCGCTCATTGCCATTGTGCACGAGCTCGAGCCCGCGCTTGCAGCCCTCGCAGATGCAGCGGATCTGGTCGTCGGGTAGGGCTGTGTGCCCGCCATTGATGTGGCCGACCACGTCGGTGTCGGCCTCCAGCACCACGTCCTTGTCGATCAGGCCGGAGCCCGGGATCGACGGCCCGCCTGTATGAATGGTGCTCTGGATGCCATATTTGCGCGCCCAGCCGACCATCTTGCGCGCGGTCGGGCCATCCTTGACGCCGCCGAGGCCGACTTCGCCGAGCAGCTTGACGCCGGCGGCGGCCATCTCCTTGAAATCCTCCTCGACCATCTCGCATTCGATCACCGGCGCGCCGGCGTGTACCTTCACCCCGCCCGGGCGCAGCGTCCAGAACGCGCGCTGCGCGAAGATCGCCATCGCCTTCAGGCCGACGACGTCGCGGGGACGGCCGGGCATGTGCACCTCGCCGGCCGAGATCATGGTGGTGACGCCGCCATGGAGATAGCTGTCGATCCAGTTGATCTGGTTCTGCCGCGGTGTCCAGTCGCCGGCGACAGGGTGCACATGGCTGTCGATCAGGCCCGGCGCGACGGTCGTGCCATTGGCATCGACGATGGTGGTGGCGCCGGCGACGTCGACGTCCTTGAGACGACCGATGGCGGTGATCTTGCCGTTCTCGGCGACGATGGTGTCGGCATCGAGAATCGGCTTCTCCAGCGCGCCCGACAGCATCAGCCCGATATTGCGGATCACGAGCTTGGAGGGGCCTGCGGCTTGGGGCGCGTCATGGGCCATGGCGTGAATTCCTTTTCCGTAGATTGCCAGACGCGCAATTCTGCGCCTGCCAAGGCGGCGGGATCAAGGGTTTTTTGTTTGCACACAAATGGTCGTGCCGCACGTCCGGACGCCGTCCAAACCGCCACGGCGCCCAGCTTGACCTCAATTCATTTGTATACTAATGATCGTATACAAACAGATTGCCGGGTCAGTCGCCTAACCTGTCCGCGGGGACGAGCAAGATGAGCAATTTCAACCAGGAAAACGTGCTGAGCGTCCATCACTGGACCGACAACCTCTTCAGCTTCAAGACCACGCGCAATCCCTCGTTCCGCTTCCGCAGCGGCGAGTTCACCATGATCGGGCTCAAGGTCGGCGAGCGGCCGCTGCTGCGCGCCTACAGCGTCGCCAGCGCGCACTATGAAGACACGCTCGAGTTCTTCTCCATCAAGGTGCCGGACGGCCCGCTCACCTCGCGCCTGCAGCACCTGAAAGAGGGCGACGAAATCATCGTCAGCCGCAAGGCGACGGGAACGCTGGTGATCGACAATCTCGAGGACGGCCGCAATCTCTATCTGATCGGCACCGGCACCGGGTTTGCGCCGTTCCTGAGCGTCATCAAGGATCCCGAAGTCTATGAGCGCTTCGAGAAGGTGGTGCTGCTGCACGGCTGCCGCCGCGTTGCCGAGCTCGCCTATGGCGAGATGATCCAGGAAAAGCTGCCGAACGACGAGCTGCTCGGCGACCTCGTGCGCGACCAACTGATCTATTACCCCACTGTCACGCGCGATCCCTTCCGCAACCGTGGCCGCATTACCGACTTGATCGATTCAGGCAAGCTGTTTGCCGATATCGGCCTGCCGCCGCTTGCGGCCGCGCACGACCGCGTCATGATCTGCGGCAGCCCGGCGCTGGTGAGCGACTCGCGCGCGCTGCTGATCGCGAAAGGGTTTGCGGAAGGCAATCACGGCGAACCCGCGCAATTCGTGGTGGAGAAGGCGTTCGCGGAGCGGTGAGGTCCGGTGAAGCGATTGTGTGCGACGAGGGGCGCGCGACCCGCTGTTAGTCCGTCATCCTGAGGCGCTCGCGTCAGCGAGCCTCGAAGGATGAACGCCCCGCTGCTGCAGTCGGGGCCGTCGCCCCTTCGAGGCCCGCTGGCGCGGGCACCTCAGGGTGACGGTGACAGAGCCGAAGCCTCGGCTGGCTAAAGCACCTCGGCCAGCGACTGGCCGTGCAGCTCGATGTTGAGGCCCTGCATGGCGAGATCGTTGATCTCGCCGCCCATGGCTTTCAGGCTCTCTTCGCGGATCAGCGACATCAGCCCGCGGCGGAGCGCCAGAAATTCCGACGACATCATCATCGATTGCTGGCGCGGCCGCTCCAGCGGAATCGAAATTTCCGCCTTGATCGAGCCGGGCCGCGCGGTCATGCAATAGACGCGGTCGGAGAGGAAGATCGCCTCGTCGATGTCGTGGGTGACGAACAGCACCGAGATCTTCAGCCGTTGCCACATATTGGTGAGGATCTGCTGCATGATGACGCGGGTCTGCGCATCCAGCGCGCCGAAGGGCTCGTCGAGCAGCAGCACTTTCGGACCCGTAGCAAGCGCGCGCACGATGCCGACGCGCTGCTTCATGCCGCCGGAGAGGCGATCGGGGTAGTGCCTTTCGAAGGCTTCGAGGCCGGCGAGCCCGAGCAGCGTGCGCGCGGCACGCTCGCGCTGCGAGCGGTCCATGCCCCGCATCTTCAGGCCGAATTCGACATTCTCGCGCACCGTCTTCCAGGGAAACAGCGAATATTGCTGGAATACCATGCCGCGTTCGGCGCTCGGGCCGTTCACGCGCTCGCCATCGACCGTGACGACCCCCGCGGTCGGCTTGAGAAAGCCCGCGACGGCATTGAGCAGCGTGGACTTGCCGCAGCCGGAGGGCCCGACGATGGAGACGAATTCGCCCGGCCTGACATGGATGTCGGTCTCGGTGACAGCAGCGACAGAGCCGTCGATGGTCTCATAGCTCAGGGCGAAGTCCTTGACCTCGACATGGCCCTGCGCCGGCTTGATCTCGGCATTGCTCATGCGCGCCCCCAAGGCATTACCAGTTTCCCGATCGCGCGAACCAGCAGGCTCGAGGCCAGGCCCAGGACGCCGATCGTGATCATGCCGAGTGCGATGTCGGGATACTGCACGAGCGAGTAGGCTTCCCAGGTGAAATAGCCGATGCCGTATTGGCCGGAGATCATTTCGGCTGCGATCAGCGAGACCCAGGCGACGCCCATGCCGATGGTGAGGCCGGTGAAAATATGCGGCAGCGAGGCGGGGAAATAGACCTCGCGGAAGATCGCACGCTCGCGGGCGCCGAGACATTGCGCGGCACGCACCAGAACGGGATCGACCAGCGACATGCCGTGCAGCGTGTTGACCAGGATCGGGAAGAACGAGCCCAGGAATGTAATGAAAACGATGCTCTGCTCGTTGGTCGGCCACAGCATGATCGCCATCGGCACCCAGGCGATCGCCGGGATCGGCCGCAGCACCTCGGCCACCGGAAACACCGCCTCATGCACGAGCTTGAAGCGGCCCATGACGAGGCCTAGCGGGACGCCGACCAGCGCGGCCAGCGAAAAGCCAAGGAAGATGCGGCGGCAGCTCAGCCCGATATGCATCAGGAAGTGCGGATCGTGGATCGCCCTGACAAAGCTCGCATAGACCGCGAGCGGCGAGGGTACGTTGGTGAAGCGGACGAAGAACACCACGCGGTATGTCGTCAGCAGGTGCCAGGCGAGCACGAACAGCAGCAGCGAGATGACGCCGAGCAGCGCGGCACGCATCCGCTCCCTGTTGAGTTTGATCCAGCGCAGCACCATTGCGCTTGGGCTGCGCGCGGGGACGGCGGGCGTCGGCGCCGGAAGGGCAGCGTCAGTCGCGATCGCGGCCGGTTCGCTATCCTGTCGCAAGAGAGCGGAGCTCGTCACGTCTTGCCTCCGCTCTGCGCGGCCTTCACGGCATCCTCGAATCCCAGCACCTTGCCGCCCGCCTTGGCGGCATAGGCCTCGGCATCCTTCTTCAGAAGGAACGGGGCGATGTCGCTGCCGTTCACTGCAAAGAAGGCTTGGTCGGCGAACAGCTTGATGCCGCGCGCGCTGTCGAAGACGTATGTGACGTCGATCTTCTTGCCCTTGGCCTTTAAGTCGGCGTAGGCACCGAGCGTGCAGGCCGCGCTCGAGAAGGGAAGAATCCCCTGGTCATCGACCCAGACTTCGCCGGCCTTGCGCGGATCGGCGATCGGCTTGTTGCAGAACGTGTCCTCGCCTGAGACTTCGTAGTTCCTGGTGCTCGCGAGCTCGGCATCATAGTCGAGCTTCATCTCGGCATAGGCCTTGCGGATGTAGGAATCATCGACCCACGTCCTGGGATCGAACTCCTTCATGCGACCGAGATTCTGCAGCACCTTCACATCGGCGGATGCGGCCTCGATCAAGGGCGGCTTGATGGTCGGATCGAGCGTCATGTTGCCGCCCGGCCCCAGGAAGATATAGACGACCTCCTTGTTGATCCCGGTCCATTCCTGGATCTTTTCCGAGGCGGCCTTCGGATCGGCGCGGAACCACTGGTTGGCGGCGATGACCGCCTTGATATAGGCGACCACGACCTCTGGATATTTCTCCGCAAAATCGGTGCGCACCACGACGCCGTGCCAGGTCGGCAGATTGGTCTCGACGCCGTCGAAGATCTTTCGCGCAAAGCCGCGGAACGGCAGAAGCTCGGCGAACGGCACGAAGTCCGCATGCGCGTCGATCTTCTTTTCCTGCAGATTGGTCGAGCCGACTTCCGGCGTCTGGCTCACCAGCTGGAAGTAGTCGGGCGGCAGTCCGCGGTCCTGCATTGCCTTCAGGACCATGCCATGCGCGGCGGAGCCGAAGGGCACGCTGACCAGCTTGCCCTTGAGATCGGACAGCTCGTAATAGGGCGAGTCCTTGTGGACGACGATGCCGTTGCCCGAGCCGGAGAGGCTGTAGGCGGAGACCGCGATCAGCCGGCTCTTGCTGTCGGGATTGTTCTCGAAGGTGAAGCCGTTCACGATCAGCGGATAATCGCCCATCATGCCAAACTGGAGCTTGTTCGCCATCATCGCATTGGTGACGGGCGGGCCCGAGGTGAAGTTCTGCCATTCCAGCTCGAACTTGATGTCGGCGTATTTGCCCGATGTCGGCAGGTATTTTTCGAACAGATGCAGCTGACGGATCACCGTGCCGGTCGTCACCGTGTTGGTCGTGGTGTCCTGCGTGCCGATGCCGATCGTGACGGTTTCCGCATGCGCCGGCAGGGCGAGGAGCCCCACGGAAAACATGATGCAGAGTGCTGAAGCCTGGCGAGCCATTCTCATCCTCATCTCGGTTGGATGCCTCAGTCGCCATGATTGGGGGAGGCCGCGCTTGCGGCAAACGCGGATTGGCCGTCCCGGTCGATTAGTTGCCGCCAAAGGTCCGTTGCATAACGGTTGGGCAATTTTGCTTATGAAAGCCGTTTGCATGTGCAGCCAAAATCGATGCCGCTCTCAATCTCCGCCATGTCCGCGCATTTCCTCCAGCACGCCGGGCTGGCAGATCACGATCTGCGAGCGCCTGATACGGACAATTCCCTTGTCCTGCATACGCTTCAAGCTGATGGTCACCCACTGACGGGTGGCACCGACCATGTGGGCGAGGTCGGCATGGGTGAAGGCGGCCGCGATCAGTGTGCCCTCGGCATCCTTGATGCCGTAGAGTTCGGTGAGGTGCAGCAACAGGTGAGCCAGCCGCTGGGTGATGGAGCGCGTGCCCAGCATCTGCGCCAGTGCCGAGTAGCATTTGCCCTTGAAGGTCAAGCCCTCGATCAGGCCGATCGCGAGGTTCGGAATCTCGGTGGCGAGCGTGCGCAGCTCCTTGCCCGGCAGCTGCACCACGGCGGCATTGGAGGAGGCGACGCCCGACCATTGATGAATGCCGGTGCCGAACACTTCGGGCCCGCCGACGAAGTTGCCGGCGTGCCAATAGGCCAGCGTGATCTCGCGACCCTGCGGCGAGGTATAGAACACCCTGATGCGGCCGCTCTCGATCAGGTAAATTCCGTCATGCCTGCCGCCTTGCGAGAACAGCGTCTGGCCGCGGTTGAGCACCTTGCGGCGGCCCTGTTTGAGCACGAGCTCGCGCTCGCGGGGCGAGAGCTTGTCCATCAGCGGCGGCGGGCCGCCGATCGCCTGCTGGCTTTCGGTCAAAAGCAACGAGGAGCCCGCCGTGGATCTGGTCGCCGGCCCGGGCGAGTTGCCGCGCTCAGCATTGGCCACTTGCAGCAGCATCGATCGCCTCCGGATCAGTCAGACCTGACCCGAAAAGCAGCAATCTTTGTGCCAGAGCCCGCCGAGCGGTCTCCGGGCACCAAAATGGTTAGGTCCGACTCGTCCTAAAGCGCGGCGAGCTCGGCCAGATAGGCCTTCGGATAGATGCCGCGATTATGGCCGTCGGAGAACGAGATGTTCACGCCATAGCCGAGATCGGTGACGGCCACGATTGCGATCCCGGGAAAGCTCGAGGCGAAGCTGTCGTCGAACTGGGCGCGCCGGCAATGGGCGCATTTGCACGCGAGCCGCAGCTGCTCGGCGCTAAGCGCGATCCGCCGTCCGTCCGGCGCGGTCATGGCCAGCGAGGCGAGGTCGGGACCGATCTCGCAATCAACAATGGTTGGCGCAACCCACACGTTCACCTCTCACGCTCCGTCTAATGAGGATAATGCGCGGCGCACGCGTGGAACAGCAACTAATTGCCGCAACGGTTGGGACATCGTGCAAGCCGGATGCCAAGCGCCGGCCGTGGAGGGAAAATTCGCAACTAATCGACCGAGAACCGCGCACCATCGTTGCGCCGGTTCCATTTTTCGCGAAAGAGCTTTCGCGATCATACTTGCGATAGGGAATAGTGATGAGCGCCTTTCAGAAGGAGACGGTCCTTTCCGTCGAGCATTGGACCGACTCCTTGTTCAGCTTTACGGCCACCCGCGATCCAGGCTTTCGCTTCCAGAACGGGCAGTTCGCGATGATCGGGCTGGAGGTCGACGGCCGGCCCCTGATGCGTGCCTACAGCATGGCCAGCGCGAATCACGAAGACGCGCTGGAGTTCTTCTCCATCAAGGTGCCGGATGGACCGCTGACGTCGCGCCTTCAGACGATCAAGGAGGGTGACATCATTCTCGTCGGCCGCAAGGCGACAGGTACATTGATCTCAGGCAACCTCATCCCGGGAAAAAGGCTTCTGCTGCTGTCGACCGGCACGGGGCTCGCGCCGTTCGCGAGTCTGATCAAGGACCCCGATATCTACGAGACCTACGAGACCATCATCCTGGCGCATGGCTGCCGCCAGGTTTCGGAGCTTGCCTATGGCGAACGGGTCGTCGCGAAGCTGCGCGAGGATGAATTTTTCGCACCCCTGCTCGAAAACAGATTGATCTACTATCCGACGGTGACGCGAGAGCCGTTTCGCAATCGCGGCCGCATCACCGATCTCATCGAGTCGGGCCAGCTGTTTTCGGACGTCGGGATCGGCGGTCTTGACCGCGAGACCGACCGCGTGATGCTGTGCGGCAGTCCGCCCATGCTGGAGGAGCTCCAGGCAAAGCTGACTGCGCGGGGCTTTGTCGAGGGCAATCACTCGACGCCCGGGCATTTCGTAGTCGAGAAGGCCTTTGTTGAGCGATGATGCGGTCTGCTTGCTCAAGTTTTGCCCAGACCACGCGGCGGATTTCGGCAAATCGCCCACGGCGCAGCTTTCGGCGACCGGCGACAACTAATTGCTATTCGCGCCCCCTTCACCTGAACGAAGCTGCACCCGACGGCGGCACCGGCCCGCGATACTGGAGTGAACGATGGCGATAGATGAGATTGTCGATGGGCTGTCGGAGGTTTCCTGCGACGTGCTCGTCATCGGCGGCGGCACCGCCGGTCCGATGGCCGCACTGAAGGCGAAGCTGAAGAATCCGAAGGCGAATGTCGTTCTCCTGGAGAAGGCCAACGTCAAGCGCTCGGGCGCGATCTCCATGGGCATGGACGGGCTCAACAATGCGGTGATCCCCGGCTACGCGACGCCCGAGCAGTACACCAAGGAAATCACCATCGCCAATGACGGCATCGTCGACCAGAAGGCCGTCTATAAATACGCGCAGAACTGCTACGGCATCATCGAGGAGCTCGACAGTTTCGGCATCCGCTTTCTCAAGAACGAGAATGGCGACTATGCGGTGAAGAAGGTGCACCACATCGGCACCTATGTGCTGCCGATGCCGAACGGGGAGACCGTGAAAAAGGCGCTGTACCGCCAGCTCCGCCGCGCGCGAATCCTGATCTCCAACCGTTATATGGCGACCCGCCTGTTGACCTCTTCCGACGGCCGCGTTGCCGGTGCGATCAGCGTCAACACCCGCACCGCCGAGATGCTGGTGATCAGGGCCAAGGCCGTCATCCTCTGCATGGGCGCCGCGGGGCGCCTGGGCCTGCCGACCTCCGGCTACATGTTCGGCACCTACGAGAATGCCGCCAATTCCGGCGACGGCTATGCCATGGCCTACCATGCCGGTGCCAAGCTCGCGAACCTCGAATGCTTCCAGATCAATCCACTGATCAAGGATTACAACGGCCCGGCCTGCGCCTATGTCGCCGGCCCCTTCGGCGCCTACACCGCCAACAATGAAGGCAAGCGCTTCATCGAATGCGACTACTGGTCGGGCCAGATGATGCTGGAGTTCTACAACGAGCTGCAGTCGGGCAAGGGGCCGGTGTTCCTGCAGCTCAAGCACTTGCATGAGAAGACCATCGAGGAGATCGAGTCCACCTTGCACAAGGTCGAACGGCCCACCCGCGGCCTGTTCCAGCAGGGGCGGGGCGTGGATTATCGCCACGAGTCGATCGAGATGCACATTTCCGAGATCGGCTTCTGCTCCGGCCATAGCGCCTCCGGCGTGTTCGTCGATGATTTCGCCCGCACCACCGTGCCCGGCCTCTACGCCGCCGGCGACATGGCGAGCGTGCCCCACAATTACATGCTGGGCGCCTTCACCAACGGCTCGGTCGCCGGCACGGATGCGATGGAGTTTGCAGGCAACCACGACTTCGCCGATTTCGATGCCGCCGATGTAGCGGTGGAGCGCGATCGCGTGATGGCGCCGACCAAACGCGAGGACGGCATTCCGCCGAACCAGCTCGAGTACAAGACGCGGCGCCTGGTCAACGACTACCTGCAGCCGCCGAAGGTGACGCGCAAATACGAGCTCGGCGCACGCCGCCTCGCCGAGGTGCGGCAGGATGCCGAGGAGCGCATGATCGCCCGCAACGCCCATGAGCTGCTGCGCGCCCTCGAAACGCAATCGATCCTGGATTGCGCCGACATGGCAGTCCACGCCTCCCTGTTCCGCGAGGAGAGCCGCTGGGGCCTCTATCATCTTCGCACGGACTTCCCCGAGAAGGACAATGAGAACTGGTTCTGCCACACGCTGCTTGGCAAGCAGAACGGCAAGATGGTGAGCGAGAAGCGCGCGGTCGAGCCTTATGTCGTGCCGATCGCGGACGAGGAGAAGGACCTCTACGACAAGCAGCGCATCGCGGTCGGCGCGTAAGCCGCAGCACCAGACAGGAGATTGAAAATGCCTCTCGCAACCTACCAGACCTCCGTTCCCGTCGTGGTCGACGACGCCAAATGCATCGCCGACAAGGGCTGCACCGTTTGCGTCGACGTCTGCCCGCTCGACGTGCTCAGGATCAGCGACATGACCGGCAAGGCCTACATGGCCTACGACGAATGCTGGTACTGCATGCCCTGCGAGGCGGACTGCCCGACCGGCGCGGTGACCGTCAACATTCCCTATCTCTTGAGGTAGCCATGTCGAGCCCGTTCGAATCCTACGACGATCTCGAGGACGCCGACGAGCGCCTGCAGGCCGCCGACCCGGCCGAGCGGCGCGTTGCCATCATCGCGCTCGGCCATTCCGGCGATCCCGCGGCGGTGAAGCATCTCGCCGGACTGGTCGACGATCCCGATGCCGGCGTGCGCCAGCAGGTGGCGATGGCGCTGGGCGAGTTCGACGGACCCGACGCGGCCGAGGCGCTGGTGAAGCTCTTGGTCGATCCAGAACGAATCGTCGCGCAGGCGGCGGCCGACAGCCTCGCCGAGTTCAAGGACCCGGCCTCTGCCGACGCGATCCTGCCGCTGGTCAGGCACGGTCATGCCTTCGTCCGCATGGGCGCGCTGCGCGCGCTGAAGGAGCTGCGGCGCAAGGATACGTTGAAGCCCGCGCTGGAGGCGCTGCAGGATGGCGACGCGGCAGTGCGCGTGCAGGCGATCGGCGTCATCGGTTTCCTCAAGCTGGAAGAGTCCATCCCCGCGCTGACGTCGCTGATCAGCGATCCCGACGCCCATGTCCGGCGCGCCGCCGTCAGTGCGCTCGCCTTCTCGCAGATGAAGCCGGCGGCGGAGACGATCACCCGCGCGCTGAAGGATGAGGACTGGATGGTGCGCGAGATGGCTGCCGAGACGCTCGGCCTCAATGCCAATGGCGGCGTTGCGGCCGATCAGCTGATCGCCGCACTCGCCGATTCATTCTGGCAGGTGCGGCTGAAGGCGATCCGCAGCCTCGGCAAGATGAGAATAGAGCGCGCGGTGCGTCCGATCGGCAACTGCATTGCCCATGAGCAGGCCAACCTCCGCAAGGAGGCTGCGGCCGCGCTCGGCGAAATTGCGGCTGCGGATGGCGAGCCGTTCCTCGCGCTGGTCGCCAACGATCCGGATCCCGACGTCCGCAAGAATGCCCGCTGGGCCTTGCACCAGATCGCCGCCAAAAAAGCGAAGGCGGGCGCGTGAGGTCGCCTCGATCATGATGCGACTATGAGAAATCGCATCATGATCTCATCTCCTTGTTTGAGCATGATCTCCTTGCTCAGGCGGCCCGGACGCTCATCCGGTTGAACTGTGCCTTCTGCTCGTCGCTGAGCGCGCCGTAGAACTTGTTCAGCGCGGTCTCGGTCATTTCCAGCGCCTGCGACATCGCGCTCAGGCGATTTTCCATTGCGGCGAGGCGGCCGGTCGGCGTCAGCGTCTGCGCCGGCTGGCAATTGGCCTGCATCAGATCGGCAGCCTTCGCGGTGGTCTGGTCGAGATCCTTCAGCGCGGCATCCTGGTCGCCGTTCAGGTGCAGCGTGCGTTCGATGCGGTCGATCGGCAACGCATGGCTCGTCGCCTCATGCCGCTTGCACAGGCGATCGATCTCCGCGGGCTGGCTGCCAGCCGTCTGCTGGCTCTGATCGAGCGCATTGAAACGCTCGCGCTGCTCGTCGCTCAAGGAGGCGTAGAACTTGTCGAGCGCCGGCCGCACCGTCTGCACCGCCTTCAGCATCGCCTCGACCCGTGTTCGCATGGC
Source organism: Bradyrhizobium sp. (assembly GCA_035293585.1). GTDB lineage: Bacteria > Pseudomonadota > Alphaproteobacteria > Rhizobiales > Xanthobacteraceae > Bradyrhizobium. The sequence continues at coordinate 86,313 of DATGMN010000059.1, forward strand.
GGCGAGCCGGCCGGTCGGCGTGCTCGGCAGCTCGCTCGGGCAGGCGGCCTGCAGGACTTTAACGGACTCGATCGAGGCGGATTTCAGATCGTCGAGCAGGGCCTGCTGCTTCTCGTCCGGATTGACCTGCTGGGCAATCTTCTGAATCGAGAAATCGGTGACGCCCGCGGCCTCGCTGGAACAGATGCGGTCGCTGCTACCGGCAGCGGCCGGCCCCGAGGTTCCGTTCGGGCTGGCGGCGGTCCTGGCATAGGAGCGCTGCGAGGCCACGGAGCCTGCATAAGCGTAGGCATCTTCCGGTCCATAATATTCCGGCGCGTAGCCGCCATAAATGCCGGCATAGACGTCGTCGAAGGCGTAGGGCCAGAACGTGTCGTAGGCGTAGGGTGCAAAGGTGTAGTCGACGAAATCGTCATAGGCATAGGGCCAGAACACGGGGCCGACGAAGCCGAGCACGATTCCAAGATGATGATGTTGGTGCCGCCAGTCGTGCGCCCAGCCGGCCTGGGCGAAACGGCCGCGGAAGGTCTGTTGCGACGGCGTCATGTGTGACGCGGCGGCGATACGCTGATTGGCGAAGGCAGGATTTTGCAGAATGGCGGGCGTCCGCGGCCGCTCGCCGCGCGCCTGGTTGGCTGCGGTCTCGTTGCGGCCTACCGCCTGATGTGCGGTCGATCCGACGGTTTGGCCGGCGGTGCCGTTCGGCTGATGCTCGCCCCTGGTTGCGATCGGCCCCGGTCGTGTGTTCGCCACGGCTGGCCTTGCAGCTTCACGCGATGGCAGCGGCGCATGTCGTGCGCTCTCGCGCGCCGCGTGGGTCGCGCCGTTCCGCCGCGATAAATCCGAAGCAAACCGTCCGGGATGCGGCGCACCATGTCCCTGCTCGATCCGGGCGACGTTCGCATGCGCCCCGCCCTGCCGCGCCGCGATATGCGGGGCGGCCATAGTGTGCGGGGCCATATGCGGCGCGGCATGCGCGAAGCTCCGCGCGGGTGCCGCGAAATGTGGCGATGCTGCCATGTGCGGTGCAGGTGCAGCGAAATGTGGCGCCGGTGCTGCCATGCGCGGAGCGGGTGCCGCAACATGCGGGGCTGGCGCGGCCATATGCGGCGCGGGTGCGGCGACGTGTGGCGCGGCCATGGCGGGATGTGGGGCCGCTGCGCCCGGTCGCCCGGCCTGCGCCAGGGCTTCGCCGCTCAAGCCGGCTGTGAGTAACAGGAGCGTTGATAGCGCTATTGAATAGAGACGACGCGACATGGTGAAAACTCCGCATCACGCCCCGATCTGCAACGTCGGCGGGTCTTCATTGTTCCTGCGACAAAGCGCGCCGGGCGCGAGAGGCTCATCCCGCGCCTTGCGAACGCGGCTTCTGCGGATAGGGACGGAAGGTGGTCTTTTCCGTCCCGCAATCGGGGCAGCGCCAATGCGAGGGAATGTCGGCAAAGAGCGTGCCCGATGGAATCGATTGTTCGGGCAGCCCCGCCGCCGGATCGTAGATGAAGTAACAGCCGCCGCACATGAAGGCTCTGCCGGTCGCGGGCCGCGCATAGGCGGTCATCTGGGTTACGCTGCCGGTGGCAAGCGGGGGCGGCGTTGCCACCGCGTCGCCGACATTGATCCGGCCGTTCTCGCGCACCACCAGATAGACGCCGAGTTCCTTGTGCCCGAACGTTGCGCGCAGCGATCCCGGAATGTCGAGGTCGCGGCGTCCGGTTTCCGGATCGACATTGGTGGCGCCGCAGCGGCCGTTGCGGCGGTCGACGCGGAATAGCGTCTCGCCGATGCGGATATCGCTGCCGACCCAGTCGAACTCCTCCCAGGGCTCGGCGCCGTCGATGTAGAGATTGGCGCGGAAGCGCAGCGGATCGATCCTGATACCCCATTCCGCCTCCAGGCTGCGGAGCGTGGCGAGATTGATCAGCGAGATGACGCTGTCCGGCTTGTCCATGAAATGGCCATCGACCGCGCGCACCAGCGTCGCGGCGCTGCGCAGCGAAGGCACGAGTTGCCAGATGATGTCCTCGACCCTGGCGCGGTCGGCCTCCTTGTTGAGGTCGGCCACGAGCAGCACCCGGTTGTCCTGGCGGATGGTCAGCGACATGGTCTCGACGTCGAGCGTGGTTCTCACCCGCGCCAGCGCCTCCTCCAGCATCAGCATCACGAACAGGCCCTTCTTGCCCCATTTCGGATTGGCGATGTCGAAGGGCGCGCCGGGACGGACGAGAGCGAAGATGCGGTCGTGCGGAAACGGCTTTTTCGCTTCGAGGTCGACCCGCGACATCGGCTGGGCGCTCAGTCCCTTGATCGGGTAGCGGTAGATATGTTTGAGGACCGGCATCGCGGCTTCACCTTGTCGGGCAATGGTTTTCATCGAGGATGCACGCGGCGAGGCGAGGCGGCGTAGAGCCGGTTGCTGGCGATGTCGTAGTGCCAGATTCTTGCCGGCGCGGTTCGGCGGCACGGCCGCCGCGAACTGGTCCGAGAACAGCGCCGTCATGTCGGTTGCGGGATCGTCGATCGCGTCGTCGATGGCGTCCGACAGCCGTGCGATGCCCTTTTCGATCTGTTTCGGCGACAGCGCGGCGTAGCCGAGAATGAGCGCGCGGCTGGTCAGCGCCGTGCGCCTGTCGAAGAAGACGCGCGCCGAGCCGAGCGAATAGGCGCCGACGCGGGCGCGCAGGGCCAGCGCCTCCACGGTTTTCGCGTCCGGCGTTCCCGGCGGCAGGTAAAGCAGGATGTGCAGGCCGCCGGCATCGCCGTCGATGGTGACGTCGCCGAAATTGTGCCGGAGCGCGGCGATCAGGCAGTCGCGGTTGTCCTTGTAGTGCGAGCGCACGCGCATGAGATGGCTGGCATAGCTGCCGCTATGGATGAAATCGGCCAGCGTCGCCTGTTCCAGCCAGGGATTGCCGCCGTTGAGCAGCGACTTCTCCGCGCAGGCCGCCGCGACGATCTGGTCCGGCACCACCATGAAGCCGAGGCGCAATCCGGCGCCGAGCGATTTGGAGAAGGTGCCGATATAGATCGTGCAATCCGGCGCCAGTGCCGCCAGCGGCGGCAGATGCGAGCCCTGGTAGCGGATGTCGCAATCGTAATCGTCCTCGACGATGTAGCAACCGTAGCGCCGTGCCCAGGCGATGACCTCGCTCCGGCGATCGGCCGATAGCGCGGCGCCGGTCGGATATTGATGCGATGGCGTGGTGTAGAGCAGCGAGGCCGTGCGTTGCGGCAGCTGATCGGGGATCAGCCCGAACGGGTCGACCGCAACGCCGGCAATTTCAGCGCCCGCCGCCTCGAAGGCGGCCGCGGCGCCCTGATAGCCGGGGTCCTCGACGACGCCGAGCATGCCGCGCGACAGGAACAGCCGTGCGGCAAGGCTGAGCGCCTCCTGGACGCCGGACACGATCAGGATGCGGCTGGGATCGGCCATGATGCCGCGCGCCGCTGCGAGGTGGTTGGCGATCGCGGTGCGCAGCGCCGGCAAGCCCGCGGGCTCGCCATATTGGGTGAGACCCGTGCCGCCGCCATGGGAGAGATTGCGCTGCAGGAGCCGCCGCCAGGTCTTGAGCGGAAACAGGTCCGCGCTCGGCCGTCCCGGGAAGAAATCATAGAGCAGCCGGCTCGCCGCCGCAGGCAATGCGCGCTGGGTCCGGGCCTGGCGCAGCGGCATCGGCATGCGGCTGCGCAGAGGCGGATCCTGCGCGTCGTCGCCGGGCGCTGCGGGTGGCGGGCTGCGCGGCAACCGTTCGGCGACATAAATGCCCGACGCCGGGCGGGATTCGACCACGCCTTCCATCAACAACAGCTCATAGGCGCGGACCACGGTGTTGCGGGAGATCGCCAGCTGCTCGGAGAGTCGGCGCGACGATGGCAGCCGGGTACCGGGTCCGATCCGCGCGCAGCGGATGGCTTCGCGGATCTGATCGACGATCTGGGTCGTCAGGGATTCCGGCCGGGAGCGGTCCAACAGGACAGAAAGCTGCATGGCGAAAGCCGGTTTATTTTGCGTTTTTGGCCGAGCAAGGAGCGGGCCAGTCGTGAGTCCAGTTGGAGGAATTTTGCTGCGATTCCTGCTGCTGTCAGCTGATTTGTCAGCATTTTCGAACTGGCCTCCTTGCTTTGGCAGCAACTGGACTCATGGCGATGGGACTGCCTTCGGGAATGCCCAGAGCTGATGCAGCCGCCGCTGCAAACCCGCTCTGCGCCGTCCATCGCTTGGGCATTGTGCAGCATTGCGTGGCGATCGGCCGCCCGCGCGATGGAGTCATCGCATTTTCCGCGCGCGGCTCTCCGCGGCGTCGGCGCCGTCATGCGAGCCTTGCCGCATTGAACAGACGCCGTGGGGGCTCGGACCCGGCGATGAACCGAAAGGATGACATCCATGCGCACCGCACGACACCGCTGGCTCTCCGCCGCGGCCGCAGTTTTCGCCTTCCTCGGCCTTCAGGCGCCAAGCGCCAGGGCCGAAGACACCATCAAGATCGGTATCCTTCATTCGCTGTCCGGAACGATGGCGATCAGCGAGACGATCCTGAAGGACCTGATGCTGATGCAGGTCGATGAGATCAACGCCAAGGGCGGACTGCTCGGCAAGAAGGTCGAGCCCGTCGTGGTCGACCCCGCCTCGAACTGGCCGCTGTTTGCCGAGAAGGCGCGCGAGCTCCTGGTCAAGGACAAGGTCGCCGCCGTGTTCGGCTGCTGGACCTCGGTGTCGCGCAAATCGGTGCTGCCGGTGTTCGAGGAGCTCAACGGGCTCCTGTTCTACCCGCTCGAATATGAAGGCGAGGAAGCCTCCTACAACATCTTCTACGGCAGCTCGGTGCCCGACAACAAGGCGGTGCCGGCGGTCGAATACCTCATGAGCAAGGACGGCGGCGAGGTGCGGCGCTTCGTGCTCGAAGGCACCGACTATGTCTATCCGCGCACCAGCAACAAGATCATCCGCGCCTTTCTCAAGACCAAGGGCGTCAAGGATGAGGACATCATGGAGAACTACACGCCGTTCGGCTTCTCCGACTGGCAGACCGAGGTCGCGGCGATCAAGAAGTTCGGCTCGTCGGGCAAGAAGACGGCGGTGATCTCGACCATCAATGGCGACGCCAACGTGCCCTTCTACAAGGAGCTCGGCAACCAGGGCGTCAAGGCCACCGACATTCCCGTGATCGCCTTCTCGGTCGGCGAGGAAGAGCTCGCCGGGCTCGATACCAAGCCGCTGGTCGGCCATCTCGCCGCCTGGAGCTATTTCCAGTCGGTGAATACGCCCGAGAACAAGGAGTTCATCGCCAAGTGGCGTGCCTACACCAAGAACCCCAAGCGCGTTACCAACGACCCGATGGAGTCGGCCTATATCCTGTTCCACATGTGGGTGCAGGCGGTGCAGCAGGCCGGCACCACCGACGTCGACGCGGTGCGCCAGGCGATGATCGGCCAGAAAGTCAAGTCGCCCTCCGGCTTCGAGGTGGTGATGGGCTCCAACCATCACATGGCCAAGCCCGTGATGATCGGCGAGATCAAGGCCGACGGCCAGTTCGCCATCGTCCACAAGAGCCAGGCGCTGCCGCCGAAGGCCTGGAGCCCCTATGTCGAAGCCAACAAGGGCAAGGTCGCCGACTGGTCATGGCCCTGGGTCTGCGGCGGCTGCACCACCCCGCGCTTCAGCGCCGTCGATTGAGCGAGGAGCATGCTCTGATCTCTCCCTCAGGGCAGACAGCCGTCCGGTCGCGCCGATGCTGTCGGCATGACCGGACGGTTTTATGCGCTGACGGAGGCGGCCGGCGCGACGGTGGCGCAGCCTGCAATGGTCTCCGCGATCCTGCCGTCGACGATGTGAACGCGCCGGTCGGCGCGCGCGGCAAGGGCCGGATCATGCGTCACCACGATCACCGTCCGGCCGCTGTCGGCGATGTCGCGCAGGATGCCGAACACCTGCTCGGTGGAGGCCGTATCGAGCGCTCCGGTCGGCTCGTCGGCGACGATGATCTCGGGCCGGTTCGACAGCGCACGCGCGATGGCGACACGCTGGCGCTGGCCGCCGGAGAGCTGGTTCGGCCGCTTGTCTGCGTGATCTTTCAGGCCGAGCGAGGTGAGCAGCTCGAGGCCGCGCTCGTGCATCTCCTTCTCGCTCATTTTGCCGGCTGCGCGCATCGGCAGCAGCACATTGCCGAGGGCGGTGAACTCCGGCAGCAGGAAGTGGAACTGAAACACAAAGCCGCAGCGCGTCAGGCGCAGGTCGGCGCGTTCGGATTCGGAGAGCTTCGAGGTCGGCTGGCCGCAGATGACGACCTCGCCCTCGCTGGGCGCATCGAGCAGGCCCAGCAGATACAGCAGCGACGACTTGCCCGACCCCGATGGGCCGGTGATGGCGACGAACTCGCCCTTGGCGACCGAGAGGTCGATGCCATTGACCAGCGTGTGCGACACCGCGCCCTCGATGCGCCGGACAAGTCCCACCGCCTGCAGCGCGATCTCGCTCATGAGGCGCCCCTGATGATCTCGACGGGATGCACGCGCGTCGCCTTGCGCGCCGGGAAGAACGCCGCGCCGGTGCAGCAGATCAGCGAGACGCCGCCGGCGACGATGTAGTGCATCGGGGAGTAGTAGATCTGCAACGGCACTCTCGCGCCGGTCAGCATGTTGTAGATCGTGATCTTGGACCAGCCGTAGCAGAGCGCATAGCCGAGCAGCCAGCCGGCGAGGATGCCGACCGCGCCGATGATGGCGGCCTCGATGATGAAGATGCGACGCACGGAATATTCGCGCATGCCCAGCGACTTCATGATGGCGATGTCCTGGCGCTTTTCATGGGTGATGGTGGAGATGATGTTGTAGGTCGCAAACGACGAGGTCAGCAGCATCGCGCCCATCACGGTCAATACGATGAAATCCCGCACCGAGAATGTGGAGAGCAGGTCCGCATTCGCCTCCTGCCACGACACCGACTTGTAGCCGGTCTGTGCCTCGACCTGGCTTGCGATCCGCTGCGCGGCCAAGGGATCGTTGAGCCGCAGGCGCAGCTCGTTGACCACGCCGCTCTGGTCCATCATCAGCTGGGCAAAGCTCATCAGCGAATAGATCTGGCCTTCGTCGACGCGCTTCAGACCCGAGCGGAACAGGCCGACCACGCTGGCGGTGACCTCGGCGCCCTGGCCTCCGATCAAGGACACGGTGTTGCCGGCCTTGAGGCCGAGTTTCTCCGCGAGCGCCTCGCCGATGATGATCGCGTTCGGAGCCCGCGCGAGGTCGCCGAGCTGGCCCTCGCGCATTTGCGAGGCGAGCCTGGAGACCTTCACCTCGAGCCGTGGATCGATGCCGACAAGCGTCACGCCGACGCGGCCACCGCCGTGATCGATGATCGCGGTGGTCCTTGCTGACGGTGCGACGTCGCCGGGGAGCCAAGCGCGCAGCGAGGCCATCACGGTTTCAGGATATTTGATGCCGGGGCGGCTGTTGAGGTTGGCGACGTCGGAGATCTGCACCGCGCCGTAATCCTGTTCCGCGGGCTGCATCGGCGCCGCGCGGCGCTCGTCCTGCACGGTCACATGCGGCATGGTATCCACCAGCTGGTGCAGGAAATCGATCTGCGAGCCCTGCATCAGCCCCGCCATCATGATGGTGAAGCCGACGCCCATGGCGACGCCGGCCATGCCGACCAGCGTCTGGCGGACGCGGCTGGTGACGTGGGTCCAGGCGATGTCGAACAGCAGGTTGGTGGCCATTGTGATGCCTGCGGTCAGTGGTTCGGCGGCAGTCGGCCGACATTGCGGCGGGCATCGTTGACCACCGAGTCGATATGCGCGGAGATCGCCGTTGCAATCACCGCAAGATCGGGATCGCCAGACGCGGCTGCCGCGGGCGGGCCGGCGACGGCGGGAGGCGGCGCCACTGCGTCCTGCGCGGGGGGCGGCGCAGGCTGGCTTGCCGCCTCGCTCGTGATGTCGCGGGTATCGGCCTCGGGACTGGTGGCAGTCCTGCTTGCGACCTTGCTCACGACCTTGCTCACCTGGACCAGCGTCCCGTCGGCAAGATCGGGGCGGGCCGGCGAAAGCACGGCCATGCCGCGCGTCACGTCGCCGATGATCTCGATGGTGTGACTGCCGCGGACGCCAACCCTGACGGCGAGTTGCTGGATCCGTCCGTTGTTCACCACCTGCACCGCATTGTCGGCCACCGCCTCGGTCGGCACCACGATCGCCTGTGATTTTTCGCGGACGATGATATTGGCTTCGACTGACATGCCGATACGCAGCGGCGTGTCCGGCGGCAGGCGCAGATAGACGCGAAACGTCTTGCGGGCCGGGTCGCCCTTCGGCGTGATCTGGGAGACGGTGGCGCGCAGCGCCTGGCCGGGAAATGCCTCGCTGCGCAGATAGGCCTTCTGGCCGACGGCGATGCGATTGATCTCCTCCTCGTTGATCTCGGCGATCACGTGCATCGGCGCGGGCGGCCCGACCCAGAACAGGACGTCGGTCGGGCCGGCGATCTCGCCGACCTCGCCGTCGCGCCTGAGCACCATGCCGTCGAGCGGGGCGCGCAGCACGAGCTGGTCGATCCGGACCTTTTGTGCGGCGATGCGCGACTTGGACTCCTCGAGCTGGGTCCAGCGCTGCTCGTAATCCTTCTGTGCGGCGTCGCTGTTGCCGCGGTCCTTCTCGGCGCGGGCGAGGTCGCGCGCCAGCTGCTCATTGTTGACCTCGAGCTCATGCAGCGCGCTGCGCTCCTCGGCATCGTCCTGCCGTCCCAGCACCTGGCCGGCTTTCACCGCCTGGCCCTCGCAGCTGCACAGCTCCAGCAGGCGCCGACGCTGCAGCGGCACCACCTTGGCCCAGCGCTCCGGCTCCACGGTTCCGGTGCCGTAGATGGCTTCGGATACCGGCGCCTGAACCGCGATGGCGGTGGTCACCTTCTGCACCTGCCAGAAATTGGCGTAGCCGTACCATGCGCCGCCGGCGATGAGGAGCAGCACGAGGATGAGAAGAATGCGCCGGATGGTCATGGCTGTTGCTCCTCAAAAACCGAACCGTTTGCGCAAACCCTGCGGGACCTGGTCGAGCAGATTGTCGACGTCCTCCTTCTTGACGGCCTTCGGTGTCGGCGAGGGGAGAAGGGTGATCGACGGCTGCGGGGCTTGCGCCGCCGGCGCCGTGGTCGTGCTGCCCGCGGCCGGCGACAAGGCGGCCTGCGCCAGTGGCGCCGCAATGGATGGTGCGGCCGAGCCATCCTGCCTCGCCTGTCCGGCCGCCGGTGCGGCGTGCCAGCTCGCGGCATTGGCCGTGGCGAGGCTGATCTCGTCCGGCGTCATCCTGGTTTCGAGCACGCCCATCAACTGGCGGGCACCATTGCGGAATTCGTCCACCTTGCTGGCGGCGGCGACGACATAGGCCCATTTGTAGGCCTTGACGTTGTCGACAGCCGTGCCGCGGCCGGTCGCATAAAGCCCGGCGAGAATGAGCATGGCGTGGGAATGGCCCTGGTCGGCGGCGCGGGAAAACCAGCGGAACGCTTCGGCGTCGGAGGCCGGTAGCCCGACGCCCGCCGAATAAAGCGCACCGAGGTAGAATTCGGCGTCGTCGTTACCGGACTGCGCGGCCTGCATGTAGCGGCTTGCCATGTCGCGATCGGCGGCGGGGTCGGCCGCAGCGGCGCGGACATCCACCGCAATCAGGCCTGCACAGCAAAGGAAGAGGGCGGCGGCTCGCTTCATCATCGTCCCCGCGAGATCACATGACAGCCTGGCTGGCGCGACGTGTTGCCAGAGCGGTCCGGCTAGACGTGTGTCGACCCTACGTCTTGCACGGTTCAGGGGATGTGATCGATCTCACGCGGGAAAGCGCGAGTTGCGCGGGCCGTCTCTCGAGACGCTCTGCATCGAATGGTGCTTTGAGGGGGACGTGCGCCGGCGGGAAGTGCGGTGAGCCGCCAATCGTCGGCGGCTCACGTTTCGCAAGAATCTCTCGGCGGGTGTTCGGTAGGCCGTGCCTTCAGGTCAGCGGCATGTCCGGAACGACCGGGCGGGTGGCGGGCGCGCGCTTGACCGCACGTTCGGCCGGCAACTGCAGGACACGCAGGCGCTGACCCGGCACGAGGTCGGTCAGCTTGACGATCTTGCCGTTGGAGAATTCCAGCGCGTCATGATGCTGCGCGGGCTTGTCGAGGTCGATCTGGCGAAAGCGCGCGAGCGTTGCGCCGACCTTCCAGCGGAATAACGCCCCCTGCATCACGGCGTTCTGTTCGAAGGCTAGCTCGGTCCCGGGGCGCAGGCAAACGGCCACGGTTGGTTCGGCTGGCGAGGCAAATCCCCTGGTGTGGGTTCCGGGAAACTTGCTTGACACCAGCACTTCGGAAGCTTCTGCCGGCCGAAAGGCCACGGCATGAAGGCTATAGTCGCACATGACGCACTCCTCATTGTGATCGGCACCATGGCCGCAACGGCGGAAGGACGTTGTTGTTCCATGTGCGTCGCCGGCCGGCGGCGAAAGCGACAGAAAAAATTCGCAAGCCCAGGTTGAGATCGCAAAAAAGAGGTGAGATCGCAAAAAAGAAAGCCCCGCGATCGCGGGGCCTTTTGCTTGGAAGGTCTGTCGAGGACGTCAGCGTCCACCCGGCGTCGGGCCGTTGTTGTTGGTCGTGCCGGGGCCGACATTGCCTTCGCTCGACGTGTTGCCGCGTACGCTCGGGCTCGCTGCGCCGGTCGACGGCTTCATGTTCGCACCCGTCGTTGCCGAAGAGTGCATCGAAGTCGACGCCTGGTGCTTGCTGTGCTTGTACATCTTTGCGGAAGCTGCGAAGGGCGAGCCTGCAAGTCCCGCAATCACCAGTGCCGCGACGGTCAGTCTGCTGTTCATCATCATGTGGAACTCCTCGTTGGATCACACGGGAGGCAACGGCTGCTGGCCGGTGCAGTTCCACGAGCACTGCGAATGTCGCGTCATTTGCAATGTCGTCCGCCCCGCGGCATTCGGAACGATGCATCTCATAAGAAATTGTCGCCGACACGTTTCACGCAAGGAAGGAGTGTTCGCATGGACTTGAACGGCAAGAAAATCGCCATCCTGGCAACGCACGGCTTCGAGCAGTCGGAACTGGAGTTCCCGCGTGATCAGCTGAAACGGGCGGGCGCGACGGTCGAGGTCATTTCACTGAAAGCCGGCGAGATCAGAGGCTGGGACATGAAGGATTGGGGACGGCCGGTAAAGGTCGACAAGGTGCTCGACCAGGCATCGGCGTCGGATTACGACGCGATCGTCCTGCCGGGCGGCCAGATCAATCCGGATCTGTTGCGGGTCGAGCCGGCGGCGCTGCAATTCATCAAGGACATCTTCAATGCCAAGAAGGTCGTCGCCGCGGTCTGTCATGCGCCGTGGCTTCTGATCGAAACCGGCATTGCCAAGGGTCGCAAGATGACGTCTTACAAATCCATCAAGACCGATGTCATCAATGCGGGCGCCAAATGGGAGGATGCGGCAGTGGTCGTGGACCAGGGCGTGATCACGTCGCGCAATCCCGGCGACCTCGACGCATTCAGCAAGAAGATCATCGAGGAAGTGAAGGAAGGCCGGCACAGCCAGCGCAGCGCCGCCTGAGATCACGCGCGCGCGAGACATACAGAAAGGGCAGGTCGTCTGACCTGCCCTTTTGCTCGCTGCGTTATTGTTTCGTGTCGGCTTCCGAGTGGAGAGCGGCCCCGGAATCCAAGGGGGCGGCGGATCCAGGACCGCCCATTCCACACGGAGTGCTTCCGACGTGACAGGGGGAATCGGCGCCGGAAGCATAGGTCTTACGCATGTCGCTGCGGATGGTTCCAACACATCGAGCGGCGGGCGGTGCCATAGGGCCGTGTTAACATCATTTAATGAACATTGAGCTCCGTGCGCTCCGTCACTACCTCTCTGGCATGAAACAGTCAGACGTGTTGCGAGAGAACGCCGAGAACTGCCAGCAGCTCGCCGAGCGAGCCCGGGCACAGCCGGTGTTCAGACGATACATGCGAATGGCGGAAGCCTGGATCGCGCTGGCCGACGAGCAGGATTGGCTGGACGGGGAGATCTCCCCGCTGCCTGCGCGCCCCGGTGAGCGCCCAGAGCAACAGCGCCGGTAGGAACAGAGACCATGAGAGCCCAGAGAGCCCAGCGTGTCCTGATCGCTCTCGTCGTCGCTTTTGCGGTGACCGCCACAATCGCGGCGGTGACGACGATCAGGCAAGTGCACATCGCTTCGTCGGTGACGCGGCCGATCACGCGTATCTGACGCGGACGGTCGCGCCGGATCCGAGGCGCGAAATTTTGCCGGCCATTTTGCCGCTCATTTTGCCGCCCCTGGGGGCCCGCCCAGGGACGGCAAAATCCGGTTGACGATTGCTGCTCCCCTGGAGGGAAGGGACAGCTCGCCGCCAACCGGCTACGGCCGATGCGACGGCTAGTGGCCGCCGCCCGCGGCCGCAGTCCCCTTCGGCTTGCCGGTCAGCAGGATGGCGATGCCAGAGATGATCAGCACGATCCCGATCACCGCAAAGGCATCACTGAAGCCCATCACCAGTGCCTGGCGCTTGACGATGTTGCCGAGCGCGACGATCGCCTGGTGCTGTGCGGTTGCAGGATCGGTCACGCCATGCGCCGTGAAGTAATTGGCCAGATCGGTGATGCGGCTGCGCACCTCGTCGCGGCCGAGATCGACGGATTGCCCGATGATGTTGGAGTGGAACTGCTCGCGCTTGGTGACGATGGTCGAGAGCAGCGCGGTGCCGACGGCGCCGCCGAGATTGCGCATCATGTTGGAGATGCCGGAGGCCGCCGCCGCATCCTGCGGCGCCACGCTGCCGAGCGAGATGGCGCTCAGCGGCGCGAGCGTCAGCGCCTGGCCGACAGCGCGCACGATGTTCGGCCAGAACAACTGGTCGCCGGAATAGTCGAGCGACATCTCGATGTTCATGAACGAGCTCAGGGCGAACAGGCTCAAGCCGGCGAACGCGATGTAGCGGACGTCGACGCGCTGCATCAGCTTCGGCACCAGCGGGATCAGGATGAGCTGCGGCAGGCCGGTCCAGGCCAGCACGGCGCCGATCTGCTCGGCATTGTAGCGCTGCACCTGGCCGAGATAGGCCGGCAGCAGATAGACCGAGCCGAACAGCGCGAAGCCGAGGAAAACCGCGGCGACGGTGCCGAGCCCGAAGCTGCGGCGGGTGAGCAGGCGCAGGCGCACCAGCGGCTTCTCGACCAGGAGCTCGTTGGCGATGAAGAAGCCGAGGCTGACGGCAGCCACGATCGCGAGCCTGACGATCAAGGGCGAGCCGAACCAGTCGTCTTTGTTGCCTTCCTCGAGCACCGCCTGCAGCGAGGCAAGGCCGACCGCCATGGTCGCGATGCCGAACCAGTCGCCCTCGGCGAGCAGATGAAGCTGCATCGGCTGGCGCTCCAGCGTGAAATAGAGCGTCGCGACCATCACGATGGTCGGCACGACATTGACGAAGAAGATGGTCTGCCAGCCGTAATTCTCGGTGAGATAGCCGCCGATGGTGGGGCCGATCGCCGGCGCAAAGGTCACCGCGAGCGCGAACATCGCAAGGCCGATCGGCTGCTGCGCTTTCGGCAGCTTGGTGAAGACGAGCGTGAAGGCCATCGGGATCAGGACGCCGCCGAAAAAGCCCTGGAAGCCGCGCATCACGATCATCGAGGGCAGGTCGTGGGTGAAGGCACAGGCGACAGAGAACGTCGCAAACAACGTCGCGAAGGCGAGGATGACGGTGCGGAACGAGAACACCCGGCTGAGATAGTCGGTCAGCGGGATCACCACGATCTCGCCGATCAGATAGGAGGTCGAGATCCAGGAGCCGTTGTCGACGCCGGTGCCGATGCCGCCCTCGATGTTGAGCAGCGAGGCATTGGTGATCTGGATGTTCAGGATGGCCATGAACGCGCCGATCATGGCGGCCATCACCGAAATCCAGACCCCGGCGCTGGCGCGGTCCGGCGTGGCGGGGTTCACCGCGACGGCCACGGGACGACGAGGGGCGGTTGCGGGAGAGGTCGAGAGCGCAAGGGCTGACATGACATCACCTTCTGTCTCATCTCGTTGAGGTCACTTCTGCGACGCGAGCAGCGCGACGCTGGTCTGTGCGGGGCGATGCGGCGCAGTCGCCGAGATCGGCAGCTGCTTCTGGGTCTGGATGGTCGGGATCACCGACATGCCCGGGCGAAGTTCGACGCCGGCGCTGTCCAGCGCGATCTTCACGGGAATGCGCTGCACCACCTTGGTGAAATTGCCGGTGGCGTTGTCAGGCGGCAGCAGCGCGAATTCCTGGCCGCTGGCGGGCGCCAGGCTGTCGACATGGCCGTGCACGACCTGGCCCGGGAACATGTCGACCTCGATGTCGACGGCCTGGCCGGCCTTGACGTCGGTGAGCTGCGTCTCCTTGTAGTTCGCGATCACATAGGCGCCCGACGCCGGCACCAGCGACATCAACTGCGTTCCGGCCTGCACATATTGGCCGGCGCGCAGCGTGCGGTTGCCGACCACGCCGTCGATCGGCGCGACGATGGTTGTGTAGGAGAGGTTGAGCTCGGCCTGCCGCAGCACGGCCTTGGCGCGCGCAACCGCCGCGACCGCCTGGCTGAGCTCGGCGTTCAGGAGCGCCACTTGATTGACCGCGGAGGCGATGTTCGCCTTGTCGCGCTCGATCGCCGCGAGCGCGCTGGCATCGCGCGACTGCGCGCTCTGTGCGTTCTGAACGCTGCCATAGCCGGTGGCGGCGAGATCGGTGTAGCGCTTGTTCTCCTGCTTGGCGAAGGTGGCCGATGCTGTGTCGACGTCGAGCGTTGCCTTGGCCGCGCCGATCACGGACTGCTGGACGTCGAGCTGGGCGCGCTTGCTGGAAACCGCGGCCTCGGCCGCCGCGACATCGGCGCGTGCCTGCTCGAGCGCGACTGCATAGTCCCGGTCGTCGATCCGGGCCAGCACCTGGCCGGCCTTGACCTTTTCGTTGTCGCCGACCAGCACCTCATGAAGATAGCCGGACACCTTTGGCGCGATGGTCGTGTTGTCGGCCTTCACATAGGCGTCATCGGTGGAGACTTCGAAGCGGCCGACCGTCCAGTAGCCGTAGCCATACCAGGACGCGCCCGCGAGCACGGCAAGCGCGGCTCCCGCCATCAAAAGCCTGCGGAGCCCAGTTCTTGAGGCGGCTTTCGCGGCCGGAGCGGGCGCCTCGGAGGCGGGAACCAGTTTCGGCAGAGCGTCGGAGGGAGCCTTCTGCTCGGCCTCGAAAGAGGTGGAATGGCGGCTCATGGCGGTCCTCGTTTTGGTTCAACTCATTGCTGCATCGTCGGAATTCGGTTTCGCCGGCGGCGAATGAATTAGGAAACTTGATATTTTCCAAAATAGACCGCATATTGAGGCTGTCAATAGAATGACAGTCATCATCCAAAAGCATGGCTCGCCATGACGACCAGCAAGACCGAAACCGGAACCGAGGATGCCGCCTGCGTGACGCGGCGCGGGCGCGGCCGGCCGCAGGCGCGCTCCGACGAGGAGACGCGCACCATCATCTTCGACGCGGCGCGGCGCGAGTTCGCGGCACACGGCTATGCCGCAACAAACATGGAGAGCGTGGCGCGCGCCTCCGGCATCTCCACCAAGACGCTCTATCGTCTCATTCCCAACAAGGCCGCGCTGTTCGAGGCGATGATCACCGAACGGATCGACCGGTTCACCGCGGTGGTGCGCCTGCGCGCCTGCGAGGGTGGGGACGTCGAGGCCGCGTTGCGCGATGCGCTGATGGTGTGCGGCGAGCTGATTCTCGACCCCGACGTGATCGCCATGCAGCAGATGATCCTGTCGGAAAGCGACAAGTTTCCCGACATCGCCGAGACCTTCTTTCACAAGGCGATCATGCCGACGCAGGATACGCTGGCATCATGGCTGCGCGCGCAAGCCAAGCGCGGGCTGCTGGTGGTAGAAGATGCGGCTGCCGCCGCCGGCATGCTGCTCGGCATGCTGGCCTTCCAACCGCAGCGCGCGGTGATGTACGGCCACGCGCCCGCGCCGACCCGGGAGCAACTGGAGCAGCGGGTGGCGGTTTGTGCCAGGTTGTTTTTGAAAGGCTGCGGACGTTGACGGACGCTGACGTTGACGGACGCTGACCTTGACCCGTCATCCTGAGGTGCTCGCGCCAGCGAGCCTCGAAGGATGAACGGCCCCGCTGCGAGAGCCGGGCCGTCGCCCTTCGAGGCCTCCGCTGCGCGGAGGCGCCTCGGGGTGACGGGTCACATCGACAGGCCGCTTCATCAGCGCATAGATGCGTTACGCCTGAAGCAACCGCTTCAACTTCTCAACCGCACTGTCCGGCGTCGTCAGCACCGGCTTTCCCGTGGCGTCCGCAACCATCGCGGCCGCCGGGGCCATGCTGTATTGCGCCAGCGCGATGATATCGCAATCGCGCAAGTCTTTCGACGCCTCCGCCACCAGCCGGTCATGCGTGGCGCGGTCGCCGCGGTCGAGCGCCGGCAGCGCGCCTTCCGCAAGCTTCGGCACGATCTCGACCGACGAGGGAAACTCTGATGGCATCGAGGCCAGGGTCGGCGCAAAGGTCGAGAGCAGGCCGATGCGGCGGCCGCGCGCGACCGCCCGCTCGATCATGGCCTCATTGGGTTTGAGCACCGGCATCGGCGCATGTGCGCTCGCCACGGCCTCGATGCAGGGACCGAAGGCCGAGCAGGTGAAGAGGATGCCGTTGGCCCCGGTCCCTGCCGCATAGCGGCCGAGGGCGAGGAAGCGGCCGGTCATGGCTTCCGTCAGCCGGCCGTCGCGCGCGAGGTCGGCGGAGAGGCTGTCGTCGAGCAGGTTCATCAGCTCCGCGTCCGGCCACAGCGCTGCGAAGGAGGCGGCGATCGGCGCCAGCGAATGCTTCAATGCATGGATGAGGGCGATGCGCATGGCCTGTCGCGCGTCCTTCAGCGCTCGATCGATCCAAGTACGCCGTCTACGGCGGCACCGAGCCGGTCGACGATCACTTCGATCTCCGCGGAGGTGACGATATAGGGCGGGGCCAGCAGCACATGATCGCCGCTGTGGCCATCGACCGTGCCGCCCGAGGGATAACAGGCGAGCCCGCTGGCGAAGGCTGCCGCCTTGATTTTCTGGTTCAGCTTGAGGGCTGGATCGTACGGGCGCTTGGTCGCGCGATCGGCGACCAGCTCGATCGCCCAAAACAGGCCGCGTCCCCTGATATCGCCGACATGGCGATGATTGCCGAAGCACTCGACCAGCCGCTGCTCGAGCTGGTGCCCGCGCGCCTGCACCTGGTCGAGCAGGTTGTCGTCGCGGATGATCCTCTGCACCTCGAGCGCGGCGGCGCAGGCGAGAGGATGCGCGAGATAGGTGTGCCCGTGCTGGAACGCTCCGGAGCCGGCGCGGATGGTCTCGACGATCTCGCCGCGCGCGAGCACGGCGCCGATCGGCTGGTAGCCGCCGCCGAGTCCCTTGGCGATCGCCTGGATATCGGGTGCGATGCCCTCCTGCTGCCACGCATGCAGCGTGCCGGTGCGGCCCATGCCGCACATGACCTCGTCCAGGATCAGGAGCGCGCCGTGACGATCGCAGATTTCGCGCACCGTTCGGAAATAGCCCTCGGGCGCCGGCACGCAGCCGGCAGTGGCGCCGACCACCGGTTCGGCGATGAAGGCCGCAACCGAGTGGGGACCAAGCCGCAGGAATTCGGTTTCGAGTTCGTCGGAAAGGCGCGTGACGAACTCGGCATCGCTCTCGTCGTCGCGCTTTTCGTGATAGGCAAAGGCCGGCGTCACGTGGGTGAAGGCCGGCGACAGCAGTGCGGCATAGGGCTCGCGCCGCCAGGCGTTTCCGCCGGCCGCGAGCGCGCCCAAGGTGTTGCCGTGGTAGCTCTGCCGGCGCGCGATGAAGTGGCTGCGCTGGTTCTCGCCGCGCTCCACGAAATACTGCCGCGCCAGTTTGATGCTCGCCTCGATCGCTTCCGATCCGCCACTGACGAAATAGGCGTAAGCGAGCCCGCCCGGCTCATGGCCGACGAGCTCCTCGGCAAGCGCCTCCGCCGGCTCGGAGGAAAAGAAGGCGGTATGGGCGAAAGCGAGCCGGGAGGCCTGCCGTGCAATCGCATCCAGCACGCGCGGATGCTGGTGGCCGAGGCAGGACACTGCGGCGCCGCCGGAGGCGTCGAGCACGCGATGGCCGTCCTGGCCGATCAGCCAGACGCCTTCGCCGCTGACGGCGAGCGGAGGAGGCTCACGCAGGCTTCGGTGCAGGATGCGGCTTTTTCGATCTGTCATGATAGGACCTGTCCCGGCACCATATGGAGAGGCGGCATGTGGCGCAACAGAGAGAGCGCCGCACGGGCAGCATGGCTGCAGATCGCCGCCCATCGCCGATGTCGCGTCATAGCCGCAGGCTTGAGGCGCAGGGCAATCTCGAGGCTTGACAGTCTGAACAGCCGTTAATCTTGGTCTGCGAATTTGGGCCCCGCTGTAACGTTTCAGGATTTGAATTCCATGACCCCCGATGCGGCTTGACCGGCGCGGCGTTGCACCATTATCTGCTGCAATGAGCCCCAAAATCTCAGCCTCGAAGGGCGCCCGCGGCGCGGCCGAATTGCCCAGCGCCGCTGCCGGCGCCGAGCTCGAGAAGCGGCAGGCCATCATCGATGCTTGCCGCCGGATGAATGCGCTCGGCATCAACCAGGGCACCTCGGGAAATATCAGCCTCCGTCACCACGATGGGCTCCTGATCACTCCGACCAGCGTGCCCTACGATCTCCTCACGCCGGATCAGATGGTGTTCATGGCCATGGACGGCTCGTTTGCGGAGGGGCAGCGGCCCTCCAGCGAATGGCGCTTCCATCTCGACATTTTGCGCGCGCGGCCGGAGGTGCACGCGGTCGTGCATGCGCACCCGATCTATTGCACGATTTTGGCGATCATGGGTCTCGAAATCCCCGCCGTGCATTACATGATCGCAGCGGCCGGCGGCGACACCATCCGCTGCGCGCCCTATGCCACCTTCGGCACGCCGGAGTTGTCGGAGCATGCGGTCAAGGCCCTGGAAGGCCGCTTCGCCTGCCTGCTCGACCATCACGGCATGATCGCCATCGGAGCCTCGCTGGAAAAGGCGCTTTGGCTCGCTGTGGAAGTCGAGACGCTGGCGCGCCAGTATCACGGCTGCCTGCAACTCGGACAGCCGCCGCTCCTGCCGCGCGACGAGATCGAACGCGTCCGCCAGAAGATGGCGGGCTACGGGCACGCGCATTCCGCTTCGGAAGAATAGGGCTCGACCGTTGCTGTCACAGATCGCCCAGATCATGGATCGCAAGAGCTCGAACCGGGCGCTGACCCGGCTGCGCGCATTGCTGCGCAGCAATGAGTTCTATCTGATCCCGCTGGCGCTGGTGGTCGGCGTCGTCACCGGCGCGATCGTGACCCTGATGAGCCAGATCGCCCAGATCGCACATGTGCTGATCTATGGAATTCCGATCGACGTGCGCCTGAGCGCCAACGCCTATGTCAACCCGGTGACGGCGCTGATCGCGCCGGCGGCCGGCGGGCTGCTGCTGGGCCTGATGGAATGGCTGCGCCGACGCTGGAAGATCGCGAGCGCGGTCGACCCGATCGAGGC
This sequence comes from Bradyrhizobium sp., assembly GCA_035293585.1. Taxonomy (GTDB): domain Bacteria; phylum Pseudomonadota; class Alphaproteobacteria; order Rhizobiales; family Xanthobacteraceae; genus Bradyrhizobium. Next base: position 105,942 of record DATGMN010000059.1, read on the forward strand.
CAATGCGCTGCGCGGCGGGCGGTTGTCGCTGCGCGACAGCATCGTCGTGAGCGGGCAGACCCTGGTCTCCAATGGCTGCGGCGCGTCGGTCGGCCTGGAGGCCGGCTACACCCAGATCGGGTCGGGCGCCGCCTCGCTGCTCGGGCAGGTCCTGAATCTCAGGCGCAACGACCTTCGCCTGGTGGTCGGCTGCGGCGCGGCGGCCGCGATCGCGGCGGCTTTCGGCGCCCCGATCACCGGCGCCTTCTATGCCTGCGAGCTGATCGTCGGGGTCTATTCGGTCGGCAGTGCCGCGCCGATCCTGGCCGCCTCGCTGTCGGGGGCGCTGACCGCGCAATATCTCGGGGGCGCGCCTTATTCGCTGGAGGTGCCTCACGTCAACAGCGTCGGCCTCGAGCAATATCTGGCGCTGATCGTATTGGCTCTGATCGCCGCCATGATCGGCATTGCGGTGATGCGCAGCTCGGTCGGGTTCGAGCGGGTCTTTGCCAACAGGCGGATACCGGTCTGGCTCCGTCCGGTGATCGGAGGCGTCTGCGTCGGCGGGCTTGCCATCGTCACCCCGCAGGTGCTGGCGGCCGGCCACGGCGCCATGGTGCTGAACCTGCACCGCGACATGGCCATCGGCTTCATCGCGCTCGTCATCGCGCTGAAGGTGATCGCCTGCCTGATCTCGCTCGCCTCGGGCTTCCGCGGCGGCCTGTTTTTCGCCTCGCTGTTCGTCGGCAGCATGCTCGGCAAGTTCTACGCGGCGCTGCTGCTGGCGTCAGGCTTCGATCTCGCGGTCGATCCCCTGGCCAGCATGCTCACCGGGATGGCAACGCTTGGGGTCGCGATCGTCGGTGGTCCGCTGACCATGTCGTTCCTGGTGCTGGAAATGACCCGCAGCGTCGACGTCACGGCGGTCGTGCTGGCGGGGTGCATCGTCACCAGCATCTTCGTCCGCTTCATGTTCGGCCACTCCTTCTCCACCTGGCGTCTGCATCTGCGCGGCGAGACCATCCGCAGCGCCAACGATGTCGGCTGGCTGCGCAACCTCACCGTCGAGCGCATGATGCGCTCCGACGTCGCCCGGGTTCCGAGCACCACCACCATCGCCGCCGTCCGGCGCGAATTCGTGCTGGGCTCGCGGCCCGCGGTCGTGGTGGTCAACAATTCCGACGATTATCTCGGGCTCGTGCTGCTGCCGGAGCTGTTTTCCGGCGAGCTCGATTCCATCGCCGACGACATCCAGGTGGTCGAGCTCGCGCGCTACACCGACGTCAGCCTGCTGCCGGAGATGAACGTCAAGACCGCCATGAAGATCTTCGACGACGCGGAGGCCGAGGTCTTGGCGGTCCTGGAATCGGAGAACAGTCGCAAGGTGATCGGCTTCTTGACCGAATCCCACGCCCGCCGCCGCTATGTCGAGGAGATCGACCAGGCCACGCGCGGCGTGCTCGGGGCGCTCTCCTGAGCTCCGTTCCCCCTCGACTTGGAACCTATCGCCGCTTGCCGCTTTGAATCGGGCTGCAAGGAGCCTGGACCATGCTGATGCATCTCCCGATCGTGATCGCGGCGGCGCTGCCGCTATCGCCTGTCGCGGACAGCGTGCCGCAGCTCGATATTGCGCGCGAATGCCGCGCCGAAGTCGGCGATCAAGCCGCCGCCCGCAAGAACTGCATCGAGGATGATGACCAGGCGCGGCAACAGCTCGAGAAGGAATGGCCGACGTTCAATGCGGCCGAACGGCAGTTGTGCGTGAATGAAGCCCGGATGGGAGGTGCCAGCAGCTATGCCGAGTTCCTGACCTGTCTGGAAATGTCGCGGGATACGCGAACCGGACAGCGAACACCGGGGCCCGATGTGCAGAACCAAGCGACGACGGGGCAGGCAGGTCCGCCTCGGGGGACGGCTGGCAAGTAGCGCTCGCTAGCGAAACTCGGACTCCACCCATGCCGCGATCGTCGCGCGTTCCTCCGGCGTCATCTCCGTGACATTGCCGGGGGGCATCGCGCTGGCCCAGGCGGCATTGCGGCCGATCAGGCGGGCGTTGCGGTGGATGTGCTCGGCATCGTCGAGCCGGATACCTTTCGGCGCGGTGGTGATGCCGTCCCACACCGGCTCGGCGGCATGGCACATGCTGCAACGTGACAGGATGATCTCCTCGGCCGCGGCATAGGTCGGCGCGGTCGTGAGCGCGGCGGCCTTGGCGCCGCGGGGGCCGGCGGCCGACAGCAGGCCGATCGCGATCATGCCGACGGCGGCGGCGCCCCAGACCCACCATGGCGATGGGCGGCCGGCATGGCGCTCGTTGAAGAAGTGGCGGATGATCGGCCCCAGCGCCAGCACGATGGCGACGATCAGCCAGTTGAAGCGGGTCGCGAACAGCAGCGGATAGTGGTTGCTGATCATCAAGACCAGCACCGGCAGGGTCAGGTAGTTGTTGTGAACGCTGCGCTCCTTGCCGGCCTTGCCGAGCTTGGGATCGGGCTTCTCGCCCTTGAGCAGCGCCGCCACGATCTTCTTCTGGTTCGGGATGATGGTCAAAAACACGTTGGCGACCATGATGGTGCCGATCAAGGCTCCAATCTGGTTGAAGGCGCCGCGGCCGCTCAGGACGTGGGTGAAGGCGTAGGTCAGGGCGACCAGGAACACATAGCCGCCGAGCGCAAACGGCAACTCGTGCCGCGCCAGCCCCGAGCGGCAGGCGGCTTCATAGAGCAGCCAGGCCACCAGCAGGCTGACGAAGCTGAACAGGCCGGCCTGCACGGGCGAAAGGTCGAGGACGGATTTGTCGACCAGGAACAGCTCGGCATCGAGATAATAGACCACGACCATCAGCGCGAAGCCGGACAGCCAGGTCGTATAGGCCTCCCATTTGAACCAGGTCAGCTCGTCAGGCAGTTTCGCCGGCGCGACCAGGTACTTCACGATGCGGTAGAATCCGCCGCCATGGACCTGCCAGGCTTCGCCCTGAACGCCCTCGGGCAGGTCGGACGACGGTTTGAGGCTGAGATCGAGATGGATGAAATAGAACGAGCTTCCGATCCAGCCGATCGCCGCCACCACGTGCAGCCAGCGGAAGATCAGCCCCAGCCATTCCGAAAGTATCGATCCCCACATAATCGCGTCCGTCAATGATGCGCCGATTTGCGCCAAGAATGCCGCGCGCCCTGCGGCTCAAGCTTCAGTCCAACAGCATCTGTTGCACCGATCGTTTTGATTTTCCAGCGCTTCTGAGGGCAGGCCGTGCCCAGCTTTGAGGCAGAGGATGATGTCTCTCACGCGTCATTCCGGGTTCGGTCCGTAAGGACCGAACCCGGAATCTCGAGATTCCGGGTTCGCCTCTTCGAGGCGCCCCGGAATGACGACATTCGCGATGGTGACATTTGGAGCTGCTCACGTGCGACAAGATGCAAATTGATTGCCATGCGACGAACATTTGCTGCGACCTCCGCTTATGCTCGAAGGGTGCGAAGGACATGAGGAAAGCCCGAATGAGAAAAGAGCTGCGCGCGATACCGCTCCTGGCGACTCTCATGTTGACGCTCGCTCCCCCCGCCAAGGCCGAACCCGGCGTGCTCGTGGGCAAGGCCGCGTTCGGCGGCTGGCAGCTCGACAAGCCCGGCACCATCAGGCTGATCCGGCCGCAGGACCTGCCCCCGCCCGGTGCCACGCGCTCCAGCGCAAATCCGTCCCATGTCGTTTCCCGGCCGGCCGAGGCCGCGCCTCAGGTCAAGCCCGGCTTCAAGATCGCGCTGTTCGCCTCCGGCTTGAGCGGTCCCCGCATCATCCGCGTCGCGCCGAACGGCGACATCTTTGTTGCGGAAACCCATGCCGGCCGCATCCGCGTCCTGCGCGCAGCCGACGGTGCCGCGCAGCCGACCGAGAATGTGATTTTCGCCGGCGGACTCAACCGCCCGTTCGGCATCGCGTTCTACCCCAATGGCGACAATCCGCGCTGGGTCTATGTCGCCAACACCGACAGCGTCGTGCGCTTTCCCTATCATTCGGGAGACCTCAAGGCGGCGGGCGCAGCCGAGATCGTGGTGCCGAGCCTGCCGCGCGGCTACGGACATTCCACCCGCGACATCGTCTTCACGCCGGACAACACGCGCATGCTCGTCTCGGTCGGCTCCGTCAGCAATGACGCCGAGGGCATGGGCGAGCCGCCGGGCGGGTTGCAGCAGTGGATTGCAAGCCAGCCGCTGGGCGCGGCCTGGGGCGAGGAGACCGACCGCGCCGCCGTCCTGTCGTTCGATCCCGAGGGCAGGAACAGACGCCTGTTTGCGACCGGCATCCGCAACTGCGTTGGCCTCGCCATCCAGCCCGCAACCGGCGTGCCCTGGTGCTCCACCAACGAGCGCGACGGGCTCGGCGACGACCTCGTGCCCGATTACGTCACGCGGGTTCGCGAGGGCGGATTTTATGGCTGGCCCTGGTACTATATCGGCAACCACGAGGATCCCCATCATGCCGGGCAGCGGCGAGATCTGAGGGACAAGGTCACCACCCCCGACGTGCTGATCGAAGCGCATTCGGCCTCGCTTGGGCTCACATTCTACGACGGCAGCAACTTCCTGCCGGAGTACCGCGGCGATGCCTTCGCCGCCGAGCATGGCTCCTGGAACAGGTCGAAGCGCACCGGCTACAAGATCATCCGCATTCGCCTCAAGGACGGCGCACCGACCGGCGAGTACGAGGATTTCGTCACCGGCTTTGTCGTCGACGATAGCGAGGTCTGGGGCCGCCCGGTCGGCGTGGCGACCGCGCAGGACGGCGCGCTGTTGATTTCCGAGGATGCCAACGGAACGATTTGGCGGATAAGCCACTAATCTCCTTGCGGCAGGTCGTCCGACGCGGCAGTTTTTGTTGCGCCGGGCGTGCTGTTTGGAGGTGAAGCGGGGTGTCGAACATCTGGGGGCGGAAGTCGGCCGACGCCCTGGCTGCGGAGGCCGCCCATAGCGATCCCAGTGCCGAGGTCCGGCCCTTGCGGCGGACGCTCTCGGCCCTCCATCTGGTTGCGCTCGGCATCGGTGGCATCATCGGCGCCGGCATTTTCGTCCTCACCGGACATGCCGCGGCAGCGAATGCCGGCCCTGCGGTGACGCTGTCCTACGTGCTCGGGGCGGTCGCCTGCGCCTTTGCCGGCCTGTGCTATGCCGAGATGTCCTCGACCGTGCCGATCAGCGGCAGCGCCTACACCTATGCCTATGCGACGCTCGGGGAGCTCGTCGCCTGGATCATCGGCTGGGACCTGATCCTGGAATATGCGGTCGGCGCCATTGCTGTCGCGATCGGCTGGTCCGGCTATGTCGTCAGTTTCGCGCGCGACTTCGGCATCAATATCCCCAGGGAATTTGCCTCGTCTCCGCTCGCGTATGATTCAGGCAGCCACAGCTGGGCGGCGACGGGTGCCGTCGTCAACCTGCCTGCGGTGGCCATCATCGTCGTCATCACCTGGCTGCTGGTCATCGGCATCCACGAATCCGCCCGCTTCAACAACATCATCGTTGCGGTGAAGCTCGTCGTGATCTTCCTCTTCCTTGTGTTTGCCGGGCCGCATTTTTCCACCGCCAACTGGGTCACCGCGGCCAATCCGCAAGGGCATTTCATTCCGCCGAATGCGGGCGAGGGGGTCTATGGCTGGTCGGGCGTGGTCCGCGGTGCTGCGATCGTGTTCTTCGCCTATATCGGTTTCGACGCGGTCTCGACCGCGGCCCAGGAAGCGAAGGTGCCGAGCCGCGACATGCCGATCGGCATTCTGGGATCGCTCGTCATCTGCACCGTCCTCTATGTCGCCGTCGGCCTGGTGCTGACGGGAATCGTGCCGTTCGACAAACTGAACGTGCCGGATCCGATTGCGGTCGGCATCGATGCCGCCGGCGTCGGCTTTCTGGCGCCCCTGATCAAGCTCGGCGTCGTGCTCGGGCTGACCTCGGTCATCCTGGTGATGCTGCTGGCGCAGCCCCGCATCTTTCGCGCCATGGCCCATGATGGCTTGCTGCCCGAGGCCGCGGCCAAAATCCATCCGCGCTTCCACACCCCCCATGTCGCAACCATCGTCTCCGGCAGCGTGGTTGCCGTCCTCGCCGGGCTGCTGCCGATCGGTCTCGTCGGCGAGCTGGTCTCGATCGGGACGCTGTTTGCCTTCACGGTGGTCTCGATCGGCACGCTGGTGCTGAGAATCGTCAACCCGGAGCTGCACCGTCCGTTCAGGGCGCCGGCGATCTGGATCGTGGGACCGCTGGGGGCGCTGACCGCGATTTTCCTGATGCTCGGCTTGCCTGTCGATACCTGGGTGCGACTTGCGGTCTGGCTCGCGATCGGGCTCGTGATCTATTTCGGCTATGGCGCACGCCGCAGCCGGCTTGCGCTGGCGACGTAGGCGATCAGTCAAATCGCGCGGGCCTGCTTGCGTACCTCGTTCGCAAGCGGCCGCAGCACGTCCGCCGGCGCCTGGCCGACCAGGCTGTAGCCGACCCCGCCATCCGCCCAGGCAAAGCCTGCGACATCGCCCTTGGTGTGCGGCGTCATCGGCGCATTCTCGTCAAGGCCGTTCATCGGACGCGTCAGCACGACAATGCGGCTGCCGTGGTCGTCATCATACATGAACATCGCGGCCGGGCCTTGCGCTGTCGCCACCAGCCGTCCGCCCATGAGCCGATAGCCTGAAGGCGACAGATTCGGCACCTTGACCGGTTGATGCAGCCGGCTCGATACCCATTGCACCAGCTGCGCCGTGTCGGATGCGCGCATCTCGACCGGCCGCTCATGATCCGGCGCGTAGACGGTGTAGGAAGCGGCCGCCTCCTGCGCCAGCGCAGCCAGACCGCCGGGCGCGGCCTGCAGCGCGCCGCGCGTCATCCAGCCGCCGGCACCGCCGACGGAAAGCAGCAGCAGCGCGGCGACCGCCCAGCCAAAGCGCGACGGACGCCGCCTGCGGCTTTCGATGATGCGGGCGAGATTGAGCGCGGCCGGCAGCGGCTCCTCCGCGATCGGCGCCAGCGCCGCGCGCAACAGGTCACGCTGGCCGGTAAAGGCGCCGACGCGCTTTGCCACGTCCGGATGGTCGCCGAGATAGGCCGCGACCTCTCTGCGCCGCTCCGGCTCGAGCGCCTGGTCCACATAGGCGTGGAGATCATCTTCCGTGATCGGCCGATGGCTCATGTCATGCTCCGCATTGACACCACGTTCGAGGGCGCCGCGGCGCCGCCTTCAAGCTGCTGCTGCAGCCGTTCCCGCGCCCGCGACAATCGCGACATCACTGTGCCCACGGGGATGCCGAGCACTTTTGCGGCCTCCGCGTAGGAGAGGTCTTCCACCGCGACGAGCAGCAGCACGGCACGCTGGTCCTCGGGCAGCTGCGCGAGCTTTGCCAGGACGTCCTGATAGATCAGCTTCTGCTCCTGGGCGGCGGCTTCGCCGAAACTGTCCTCGTTGGTTGCATCGATCGGGACGTGCCGGCCCCGCGCGGCGGCCTTGCGGAACTGGTTGACGGCGAGATTGTGCAGGATGGTGAAGAGCCAGGCGCGGACATCGCCGTCGCGCCGCTGATACCAGCGGCTGACGGCGCGCTCCAGGCAATCCTGCACCAGGTCGTCGGCGCTGGCGCGGTCCCGCATCAGCGCGCGCGCATAGCGGCGGAGCGCGGGGATCAGCGGTTCGACCTGGTGCAGCATGTCGTCCATCATGCGCTCCGTCCGCCGTTCACTTGAGCCGCTTGGGCATCATTGTGTCTCGACCTGAACGGGCGCCTCCTGCGTCGTCATGTCGCCGGGCGCGATGACGAGGTAGCGCTGCTCCGCTTTCGCTGACGGATCGACGAGCTGTCGGATTTGTCCGACGGCATTGACGATCGCAGATCCCGCCGGATTGGCCATGAAGGCGGCCAGCGGTTGCAGCTTGCCGCTTCCGTCCGCATGCTCAGCCAGCGCCAGTACGTATTTTTCCTTGGGGTTGAGGCCCGTGACGGAAGCTTCCAGCACCTGGATCAAGCCCTGGTCGAACAGCGAAATGCTGGTCGGCGCGTTGCCATCCTTTGCGCCGTCCTTCTGGGCGAGCGCGAGATGGGCAACCTGGCCGGCGATACCGAGCGGCTGCAGGTTCTGGCGGTCGTCCGGATTGGGCGCGGCATCCGGGACATAAGCGATGGCCTGCGGCGCCTGTCCGATCGGAACGTTGGCGATGACGGTGTTGGTCGCGGTGTCGATCGCGGCCAGTGCATCGGCATTCTCCATCCCGACATAAATGCGTGTGCCGTCACCCGAGGGCCACACGCCATGCGGCAGGTTGCCGACCGAGATGGTCGCGACTTGGGCGAAGTCGTCGGTGCGGAACACCTTGACCAGGTTCAAACCGCCGACGGTCACATAGGCGAAGATGCCCTTCGGCGTATGCGCGAAGTTGACGTGGTTGGTGATCGGCCCGGTGTCGATCGTCTTGAGCAGGTTGAACGGCGGCCTGGCGTTGAACACCTGCGTCTTGCCGGTGTCCTTCAGCGTGAACCACACCTGGTGGCCCTCCGGAGTAGCCGCGATGTTCGGGCAGAACGGACTCTCCTGCTTCACCTTGGCGACGATCTTGTGATCGGCGACGGTGACCACGTCAGTCTCCGGGTTGAAGGAGGAGCAGATGTAGCCGTATTTGCCGTCGGGCGAGAAGATCTGCATGCCAGGCCCGGCGGGCGTGATGATGCGGGTCTTCTCCTCGAACGTCCGGGCGTCGAGCACTTCGATATAGTTCTCGCCGCGCACGGTGACCCAGACTTCCTTGCCGTCAGGCGTATAGAATGCCTCATGCGGCGAGCGGCCGACATAGGTCACGTGCTTCACCGCACTGGTTGCGGTATCGATGAAGGTCACCGAGTTCGAGCCGATCGAGACCACGGCGAGCGTATGATGGTCGGGCGAATAGCCCATGCCGTGAACCAGCACCTGCCCTTTGTAGAGCGGGCTGAAATTGGCGGGCTGCGGATCGCCGAGCCTGATCACGCCGAGCAGCTTGTTGTCGACGGGATCGGTGACCGAGACCGTGTTGGAGAATTGCTCGGCGGCATAGACACGGTCGTGATGGCTGAGAGGGATATCAGGCGCGGCAAGCCGGCCGGGCGCTTGTCCTGCGAAAGCGGACGAACAGACAGCAAGCATCGTGCCTGCGAGGAGGGCGTTCTTCCAGATCTTCATTCCTGGGCTCCTACTTCTTCATTCCGTTGGACATGTCCATCTGCATACCCTGGTGATGGTGCTCGCCTGGAGCGGCCGCGGATGCAGGAGGCGGTTGCGTCGGCGCGGGCGTGGTGTCATCAGCCTTCTCGCCGATCGCGAGCTTCATGGCCGCGATCTCCTGCATCTGGTCGACGATGATCTCCTGCGCGATGCGGCGCAGCTGCTCGTTCTTGCCGTAGCGCAATTCGATCACCGCCATGTCGATTGCGCCCTGGTGATGCGGGCTCATCATGGCAACGAAATCACGGTCGATATCGCCGGAAGGTTTCGCCGCCATGTCGTTCATCATCTTGGTCATCGCCGCGTCGTTCTCTTTGAGAAAAGCGCTCTCCTCGGCGGATATTGCAGGCGGGTGCGGCTCTTGCGCGAAGGCAAACGGTGGCATGGCGAATGCGACGAGACAGCGAAGACCGAGCAGCGCGGCAGCCTTGCCCGGTCTTATACGGCGAAGCCCGCCGCGCGACGCTGTCGCGATGCTCTGAATGGATGGCCGGCTCATGTTGAACTCCGTGCGATTGATTGCACGGGTGTGACGTACCGGGCGCCGTTCTATTCCCTCGGGCGATCCCGATCTTTCCTGCTCGACCGACGCAAGGCGGCAAAAACCCAGGCGCAACAAGGGGCAGCTCCCCCTTATTGCGCGCGATCACATAAATGTTAGCAGCCGTCGGCTACCCCCTCCGCACGCTCGCTCCGCCGTCGACCGGCAGCGTCACGCCGGTGATGAAACCGGCCTCGTCGGATGCCAGGAACAGCGCGGCATTGGCGACGTCCCAGGCCGTGCCCATCTTCCTGCGCAACGGCACCTTGCTGTCCCGTTCGGCGGCAACCTCGGCGCGGCTCTTGCCGAACTCGCGGGCGCGGGTGTCGACCGCCATCGGCGTGTCCATCAGGCCGGGCAGGATGACATTGGCGCGGATGCCGTACTCGGCGTTCTGATAGGCGAGCTGCTCGGTGAAGGCGATCATCGCGGTCTTGGTCGCCTTGTAGGCGACGTAGGGGTAGGTCGTGATCGCGGCCATCGAGGAGATGTTGATGATGGCGCCGCTCTTCTGTTGCCGCATGATCGGGATCACGTGCTTGGCCGCGAAGATGCAGCTCCTGAGGTTGATCGCGACGCAGCGGTCGAACGCCTCCTCGGTGATCTGAGCCAGCTCCGCGTCGCCGCCGGACAGGCTGACGCCGACATTGTTGTGCAGGATGTCGATGCGGCCCCAGCGGCTGACCGCATCTGCCGCCATCGCCTTGAGCTCGGTCGTCCGGGTGACGTCGGCCTTGAAGGCGGCGGCGGTGCCGCCCTTCTCCGCGATCATCCCGACGGTTTCCTCGGCGGATGCGAGGTTATGATCCACGCACAGCACCTTGGCGCCCTCGCGCGCGAAGGTGAGCGCGGTGGCGCGGCCGTTGCCCATGCCCTCGCCGGGACTTTGGCCCGCACCGACGACGATGGCGATCCGATCCTTCAGGCGCATGTCATTTCACTCCCGGCATCGGGTACTGCTGGAGTACCTCTTTGTAAGAAGGCTCGTTGTCGATCTTCATGGTGGCGAGCACGCGCACCACGGCGCAGTAGAAGGCGATGGTGAGCACGAGATCGACCATCTCCTCATCGGAGAGCTGGCGCTTGGTCTCGGCAAAGGTCGTCTCCGACATCGCAAGCTCGCGCGCCATTTCGCGCGCACCTTTCAGGATCGTCCTCGCCAGCGGCTCGAGTTCTGAAACCCTGCCCTCGGTTTCCGCCATCATGCCCGCTATGTCGTCGTCGCTGACGCCGAATTCGCGGCCGATCTTCACATGATGGGTGAACTCGTACTCCGACTGCTCCAGCCAGCCGACCTGCAGGATGGCGAGCTCGCGCAGCCGCGGGTCGAGCTTGCTCTTGAAACGGATATAGCCGCCGACGCCGTTGAAGGCCCGCGCCATCTCGGGCGAGTTGACCAGGAGCTTGTGCAGATTGGTGTTGCGCTTGAGCATGTCGCGATATTCGGGCGCGACCTGGTCGGCCTCGAGATAGGGCAGGCGGGCCATGCGGCAGTTTCCTCTCTTTGCTTGATCAGTGTTGTTGCGATTCCCGCTCCGGCGCCTGCAGGGTGACGCCGCCATCGACCACCAGCACCTGGCCGGTGATGTAGCGCGCATGATTGGAGAGCAGGAAGCGCACGGCGTGGCCGACGTCCCAGCCCGTGCCTTCGATCTTCAATACCGAAGCCTTGGCGCGCTGGGCGCGTGCGGCCTCGCTCATGCCGCGCGCATAGACCATCGGCGTGTACATCGGCCCCGGGCAGATGCAGTTGACGCGGATGTTGTCCGGCCCGTGATCGACGGCCATGGCGCGGGTCAGCCCGATCACCGCGGCCTTCGAGGTGGTGTAGGTGGTCAGCCCGCGCGGCCGCAGCGCCGAGATCGAGGAAATGTTGACGATGGCGCCGCCGCCGGCCGTCTTGATCATGGCGGGAATGGCATATTTGGACAGCAGGAACATGCTCTCGACATTGACCTGCATGACGTGCCGGAAGGTCTCCGGCTTCTCCGCGACCACGCTGCCGCGGCTGCCGATGCCGACATTGTTGTCGAGGAAATCGAGCCGGCCGAAGCGGTCGACGCAGGTCTCGACCAGCGTCCTGCAATCGGCCTCGTTGGTGACGTCGCCGCAGATCGCAAGCGCCGTGCCGCCTTCGGCGGCGATCATGTCGACGGTGCGCTGAGCCGGCGCCAACTCGCGATCGGCGACCACGATCCGGGTCCCCGCACGCGCCAGCAGAATGGCTGCCGCCCTGCCATTGCCGATGCCGTCGCCGGCCGCCCCGCCGCCGCTGACGAGGGCGACCCTGCCGGCCAGGCCGGCATCCTCCTCCGCTCCCTGCATCCGATTTTTCCTTGCTGTTGGCGCACGATAGCAACGCTTCGGCCAAGAGAGAAGGCGCCTGTCGCGCCGGGCGTGCTGCCTTTGCCGGCGAGATCACAACTTGCAACCGAATGCCCCGATCGGCGCCGCGCAGCGGGCATTCGACTTTAGTTGCGAGATCTCCGGCAGGAACCAGCTTCGCTGCAGTGCGTTCTGGTCTCGGCGAATGGGGAGCGCTGGATGAACATCCTCGACCCGCAAGGCCCGATTGCAGCGGCCGACAAGACGATACTGATCGACTCGGTCGCGATCATGCTGGCGATCGTGGTGCCGACTATTCTGGCGATCTTCGTGTTCGCCTACTACTTCCGCGCCTCGAACAGCCGCGCATTCCATCTTCCCAATTTTGCCCATTCCGGCCGGATCGAGCTCGTGGTGTGGTCCATCCCAACGCTCACCATCATCCTGCTCGGCGGCGTCGCGTGGATCGGCTCGCATCAGCTCGATCCGCGTGCTCCGGTCGCAGGCACCGGAAGCCCGGTCCGAATCCAGGTCGTCTCGCTCGATTGGAAATGGCTCTTCATCTATCCCGACCAGCGCATCGCGACCGTCAATGCGCTGACCGTCCCCGTCGGTGCGCCCCTGCACTTCGAGCTGACCTCCTCGAGCGTGATGAACGCCTTCTTCATTCCGCAGCTCGGCAGCATGATCTACACCATGAACGGCATGGTCACCCGTCTCAACCTGCGTGCTGACCAGGAAGGCGACCTGCAGGGGCTGTCGGCGCATTTCTCCGGCGACGGTTTTCCGCAGATGCTGTTCGACGTGCACGTGGTCTCGCCGCTGGACTTTCCGAAATGGGTCGAGGGCATCGCAAAGAGCGGGACGGTGCTGAGCACCGACGTCTACAGGCAACTGGCGCAGCAATCGGTCGAGACGGGCAGGCCGAGCTACCGCCTGGATGACCCGCTTCTGTTCCACGACATCGCGACTCAGAAGATTCCACCGGGCCCCGGGCCGCAGCTGGCGGACAATCCGGCGAAGCCGAAGCCCGAAAGCGGAGCAGCCAATGTCAGGTGAGCCGAGATGCTGGGCAAGCTGAGCTGGGCGGCGATCCCGTTCGATCAGCCCATTCCCCTGGTCGTGGGCGCGGTCGTCCTGGTCGCGATCCTGGCCGTATTGGCCTGGGTCGTGATCGCGGGCCATTTGCCCTATCTCTGGCGCGAATGGATCACGAGCGTCGATCACAAGCGGATCGGCGTGATGTACTGCCTGCTGGCCATGGTGATGCTGCTGCGCGGCGGCAGCGATGCCATCATGATGCGCTCGCAGCAGGCGCTCGCCTTCCATTCGCAAGGCTACCTGCCGCCGGAGCACTACAACCAGATATTCTCCGCGCACGGCACCATCATGATCTTCTTTGTCGGGATGCCGTTCGTGATCGGGCTGATGAATTTCGTGGTGCCGTTGCAGCTCGGCGTGCGCGACGTGGCGTTTCCGACGCTCAACTCCGTCGGCTTCTGGCTCACCGCGACCGGTGCGCTGCTCGTCAACATCTCGCTCGTCATCGGCGAGTTCGCGCGCACCGGCTGGCTGCCTTATCCGCCGCTGTCGGAGCTGACTTATTCGCCCGGCGTCGGTGTCGACTACTATCTATGGTCGCTGCAGATTTCGGGGATCGGCACGCTGGTTGCCGGGATCAATCTGGTCACCACCGTGCTGAAGCTGCGCACCAAGGGCATGACCTATCTGCGCATGCCGATGTTCTGCTGGACCGCGCTTGCCTCGAACCTCCTGATCATTGCGGCGTTCCCGATCCTCACCGCGACGTTGGCGATGCTGATCCTCGACCGCTATCTCGGCTTTCACTTCTTCACCAACGAAGCCGGCGGCAATGTCATGATGTTCATGAACCTGATCTGGGCCTGGGGACATCCCGAGGTCTACATCCTGGTGCTGCCGGCGTTCGGCGTCTATTCGGAAATCGTTCCGACATTTTCCGGCAAGCCGCTGTTCGGTTACCGCTCCATGGTGATGGCGACCATGGCGATCTGCATCATCTCGTTCTGCGTCTGGCTGCATCACTTCTTCACCATGGGCGCCGGCCCTGACGTCAACGCCATCTTCGGCATCGCCAGCATGATCATCGCGGTGCCGACGGGGGTGAAGATCTACAACTGGCTTTTCACGATGTATGGCGGCCGCATCCGCTTTGCGACGCCGATGATGTGGTCGCTCGGCTTCATGGTGACCTTCATCATCGGCGGTCTCACCGGTGTCCTCGTCGCCGTGCCGCCGGCGGACTTCCTGCTGCACAACAGCATGTTTCTGATCGCGCATTTTCACAACGTGATCATCGGCGGCGTGCTGTTCGGCGCCTTCGCCGGTTACACCTACTGGTTTCCCAAGGCCTTCGGCTTCCGCCTCCATGAGGGATGGGGCAAGGCCGGGTTCTGGTTCTCGCTTACCGGGTTCTACGTCACCTTCTTTCCGCTCTATGCTGCGGGCATGCTCGGCATGACCCGGCGCATGCAGCACTATGACGTTCCGGAGTGGCGGCCCTGGATGATCGCGGCGGGAATCGGCATGATCCTGCTGTCGATCGGCGTGATCTGCCAGATCGTGCAGCTCGTGGTCAGCATCCGCGATCGCGACTCGCTGCGCGACGTCACCGGTGATCCCTGGGACGGGCGCTCGCTGGAATGGTCGACCGCCTCGCCGCCGCCGGTGTTCAATTTCGCCGTCATGCCCGATGTCGAGGGCGAGGATGCCTATTGGACCATCAAGTCACGCGCCCGGGAGCAGGGCCTGCTGCGGGCCGAGCCCGATTACCAGGACGTCGAAATGCCGCGCAACTCGCCGACCGGCTTTGTCTGCGCCTTCTTCGCGACCATCATGGGCTTTGCGCTGATCTGGCACATCTGGTGGATGGTCATTCTCGGCGGCATCGGCGCCTTCGCCACCTTCGTGGTGTTCGCGTGGCGCGACCATGACGAATACGTCATTCCGGCCGCCGAGGTCGCGCGGATCGATCAAGCCAACCGCGAGGCGCGCCTCGCTGCGCTTCGCGCGAGGAGCCCGTCATGACCGACGCAACCATCGCCCACGGACGTAGCGATCCCTACCAGTTGCATGGCGGGCGGCCGCATGAGGGGCCGGCCTCGAAGCGGATCGTGACCGGCTTCGGCTTCTGGCTGTTCCTGCTCAGCGACATCGTGATCTTCTCCTGCTTCTTTGCGGCCTATGCGGTGCTGCGGGACCAGACCGCAGGGGGCCCAAGCGGCGCCGAGTTGTTCGATCTCAGAAGCGTTGCGGCGGAAACCGCGCTTCTCCTGACATCGAGCTTCATCTGCGGCCTTGCGATGATCGCGGCCGATATCCGCAACGCGCTCTGGTTTCAGGTCGGCATGGCGGTCACCTGCCTGCTCGGGCTCGGCTTTCTCGCACTGGAATTTCGCGAATTCGCCGATCTGGTCGGACGCGGTGCCGGTCCCACGCGCAGCGCGTTCCTGTCGTCATTCTTCACGCTGGTCGGATGCCATGGCGCGCATGTCTCGGCCGGCATTCTCTGGCTGCTGACCATGATGGCGCAGGTATTCGCCAAGGGCTTTCGCGCCGACATCATGCGGCGGCTGTTGTGCTTTGCGCTGTTCTGGCACGTCCTCGACATCATCTGGGTTGCCATCTTCTCCGTCGTCTATCTGCTCGGGAGCGCCGCATGAGCGATCAGCATCTGGATCAGCGCTTGCACCACCGGACCGACCTCGCGCCGGGCGACGAGGAGGAGATCCGCGTCGGCCCGCGGCTGCTCGGTTATGTCGTCGGCCTGGGTCTTGCGATCCTTCTGACCGCGACGTCGTTCTTCATTGCCGGCACCCACCTGGTCTGGGCGCCCTCGATCCCCGTCGCGCTCGTGGTCCTGGCGATTGCGCAAATGGGCGTGCACCTCGTGTTCTTCATCCACATCACCACCGACCCCGACAACACCAACAACGTGATGGCGCTCGCCTTCGGCCTGCTGATCGTGTTCCTGGTGGTGGGCGGCTCGCTCTGGATCATGAGCCACCTCAACCAGAACATGGCGCCGATGGATCAGATCATGCAGATGCAGCGGTGATGATTGGTGATCCGTCATCCCGAGGAGCGTAAAGCGCGTCTCGAAGGATGAACGGCCCGGCTGTTGCAGCGGGGCCCGTCGCCCTTCGAGGCTCGCGTTCCGCGAGCACCTCAGGGTGACGGGGACGGTCAGCGCCTGGGGTGGGCAGAGCGTAAGCAAATCCATCAAGTCGTCGCGGACAGAAAGATGGCGGGTTTCGCTGCGCTCGACCCACCCTGCATTCCATCGCTTCTGCGCTCGCGTTACTTGCTTTTGCCGGCCCGGCAGTTGAACGCGCGGCGGAAACCGGCGGCCTTGGCGTCGTCTTCGGAGCAGAACCAGCGGTCGGGCTGGGTGCCGGCATAGCTGAGGCAGCCCTGCAGATGATAGATGCCGACATTGCCGGTGAAGCGGGCGCGGACGGCGAACTTGCCCTTGATGCTGCAGTTCGGCGGCATCGAAAGATCCGCCGGAAACAGCACGGCGCGAATTTCGGCCTCGCGGTCGGCGCGGCAGGATGCGCCCGCGAGCGCGCCGTCCTTCTTGCCGGTGCGGAAATCCTGGGGCGCGGCAAAGCAGCCCTTCCACAGGCCGAGATTGGCCGCTTTCGCCGCGGCCGCATCGTCCTTCAGGTGCAGCTTTGCGGCGGGCTCGACGCTGACGGCGAGGCCCTTCTGCACCAGCTGCCGGTTGAGGCTTTCCGTATCGCCATCGACGCGGCAGATGCCGAGGTGCCGGCTTCTGAACGCCTTGTCGGGCCCGAGATCGTCGCAATGCACAGTGCGGCCGCCGATCAGCTTGGTCAGCTGCTCGCGGGCGTCCAGGCCGCACGCGAAGGGGTCGGCGTGGTCGTCGATGCAGACCTGGTCGAGTTCGGGCGCATCGGCGCCGTCGAGGCGATAGGTGACGTCGCCGAGCTGGATGGTGTCGCCGTCCCGGACCACGGCGGTGGCGGCGCGGACGGCGCCGGACAGCGCGACAAGCGACAAAACGAGAACGATGGCCGAAGCCAGCCGGAGCAAACAAGGCAGGTTAAATCGTCGCATGCATCACACTGATCGGAAAGGGTGCGGGCGAAGCGTCCTTATCATAGTTGCATTGTCACAAAAATTGCCGTCTTGCACGCGCGCGCCGCATGGATGTCCCCGGTTTCGGTCGCTTTACTCCGCCCCCAGACTGATCCTATCGTCGATCGGTCGCGGCCCCGTTGCCGCGTTGCACTGCGCCGATCGCCCTCGCAAAAACGGCGACGGTTTCAAGGGAGCGACATGCCCGATACGACCTCAAAGACCGCGGCTTCAAGGACCGCGACATCGAAGAACGATCCCGTCGACGTTCTCATCATCGGCGCCGGCGCCTCCGGCGCCGCGGTTGCCTGGAGCCTCGCCGACACCAAAATGCACATCCTCTGTCTGGAGCAGGGCGGCTGGATGAACCCGTCGGCCTATCCGTCGACCGGCCGCGACTGGGAGGCGCGCTTCTACGGCGACTATTCGCCGAGCCCCAACATCCGCGCGCGCGCCGAGGACTATCCGATCAACGACGACAATTCGCCGATCAAGGTGGTGAATTTCAACGGCGTCGGCGGCTCGACCGTCATGTACACCGCGCATTGGCCGCGGCTGCATCCGTCGGATTTTCGCGTCAAGACGCTCGACGGCGTCGCCGACGACTGGCCGATCGATTATCAGACGCTGGAGCCGTTCTTTGCCGAGAACGACCGCATCATGGGCGTCTCGGGGCTATCAGGCGATCCGGCCTTTCCGCCGACACATCCGCCGATGCCGCCGCTGCCGCTGGGCAAATCCGGCACGCTGTTTGCCAAGGCGATGAACAGGCTCGGCTGGCACTGGTGGCCGTCGGACACCACCGTCGCGACCACCGATTACGAGGGCAGGGCGCGCTGCATCAATCTCGGCCATTGCACGCCGGGCTGCGCGCAAGGGGCGAAGGCCTCCACCGACATCACCTATTGGCCGCTCGCGCTGCGCGCCGGCGTCGAATTGCGCACGCATTGCCGCGTCAAGGAAATTCTCACCAACGAGCACGGCATGGCCTCGGGCGTCGTCTACTACGACCAGGACGGCGTCGAGCAATTCCAGGGCGCCGAAGTCGTCATCATCGCCTGCAACGGCATCGGCACGCCGCGCCTGTTGCTCAACTCCGTTTCCGGTCGTTTCCCGAACGGGCTTGCCAACTCCTCCGGCCTCGTCGGCAAGAACCTGATGTTTCACCCCTATGCCCAGGTCTATGGCTATGTCGCGGAGGAGACCGATAGCAATCGCGCGCCGCCGACCTGCCTGTGGAGCAAGGAGTTCTACGAGACGGACCGCTCGCGCGGCTTCGTGCGCGGCTATGCCATCCAGTTCGGCCGCGGCGCCGGCCCGGTGTTCGAGGCGGTCATGAGCGAGGCCAAGGGCATCCTGCCCTGGGGCGCCGATCACCACCGCGTCTTCCGCAAGCTCAACGGCCATCGCCTCGCGCTGTCGGCGATCTGCGAGGATCTGCCGGAGGAGCATAACCGCGTGACGCTCGATCCCGTGCTCAAGGACAGCCACGGCATTCCGGCGCCGCGGGTCGACTACACGATCTCCGACAATTCGCGGAAGATGATGGAGCACGGCATCGCCCGCGCCAGGGAGATCCTCGCCGCCGCCGGCGCAAGCGAGATCTGCCTCAACAGCCCGATCCCCTATGGCGGCTGGCATCTGCTCGGCACCGCGCGCATGGGCACCGACCCCGAACGCTCCGTGGTGAACGAATGGGGCCGCTCGCATGACGTGAAAAATCTGTTCATCGTCGACGGCAGCGTGTTCGTGACCTCGGGCGGCGTCAATCCCACCTCCACCATCCAGGCGATCGCGCTCTATGTCGCGGATCAGATGAAGCAGCGCCTGGCTAATTTGTTCGATTGAGGCGGTCATGACCAGCATCGATACGAGTGCAGCGGCCGAAAGCGGCCTCAAACCGGCGCAGCGCGATGATTTGCGCGCGATCGCAGCGATGATGATTCCCGAAAGCGCCGAGTACAGGGTGCCGGGTGCCGACGATCAGCTGATCCAGGCCGACATCGTCGCGACACTCGGCCGCGACACCGCGCGGGTGCGCGCGGCGCTCGATCATATCGCGCGGCTCGCCGGGCAGCCGCTCGCGGCGCTCGATGCGCAGAGGCGCGAGGCGGTGGTGCGCGAATTTCGCGAGACAGGCGGCGTGGCGGCCGCCACGCTCGCGCGCGTCATCCTGCAATGTTATTATCGCGACGATCGCGTGCTCAAGTCCCTGAATTTGGAACCGCGGCCGCCATTTCCATTGGGGCATACGCTGGAGCAGGGCGATTGGTCGCTGCTCGCCCCCGTGAAGGCACGTCCCTCGATGTGGCGCAGGGCGCCATGAGCGGATTGCATTATCTTTCATACGGAATTCTTTACGAATCTGTCTAAAGAAGCCTCTGACAAATAAGTCGGGCTGAGGACACGATGATTGATGATGATGGTCACCCGCCAGCGCGGCGGCGTGACGCCGCGTCGGCTGCGCAGCGTAGACATGCCGGCATGACGCGCCGCTCGCTGCTTGCGACCGCGGCGCTGCTGATCTCCACCGCAGGCGTCCGCGCGCGCGTCGTCACGAAGGTGTTGCCGTGGCAGCCCAACGAGGCTTACCCGGCGACGCCGGTGGTGCCCGGCGGCTACCTGTTCTTCACCGCAGCCGAAGCCGCCATCGTCGATGCCTTCGCCGAGCGGCTGATCCCGACCGACGAGCTCGGCGCCGGCGCCAAGGATGCCGGCGTCACCACCTTCATCGACCGACAGCTGACCGGCCCCTATGGCGGTCACGACTGGCTCTATATGCAGGGGCCGTTCTCCGACAAGCCGCTGCCGAGCCAGGGATTGCAGTCGCCGCTCACCCCTCGCCAGCAATACCGGCTGGGCCTCGCGGCACTGGAATCCTATTGCAGGAAGACCTATGGCGGCCGCGGCTTTGTCGAGCTCAGCGGCGATGAGCAGGACAAGCTGATCGGCGCGATGGAAAAGAACGAGGCCAAATTCGAGGATTTCTCGAGCCGCATGCTGTTCGCGGCGATCTATGCCAACACCGTCGAGGGCTACTTCGCCGACCCGATCTATGGCGGCAATCGCGACATGGTCGGCTGGAAGCTGGTCGGCTTCCCGGGCGCGCGCTACGACTATCGCGACGTGATGGCAAAGCCCAACCAGGCCTATGCGCTGCCGCCCGTCGGCCTGCAGGGCCGTCCCGCCTGGGGAGGTCAGTAAGATGGCCCGCCGTCTTCCCCGCAAGGATGTCGTCATCGTCGGTCTCGGCTGGACCGGATCGATCCTGGCCTATGAGCTCGCGCGCACCGGGCTCGAAGTGGTGGCGATCGAGCGCGGCCCCTGGCGCGACACCGCCGCCGATTTCAACATCGGCACCGCGCCCGACGAACTGCGCTACGGCGTGCGCCACGACGTCTTCCTGCGCCCGACGCAGGAAACGCTGACCATGCGCAACAACCCGTCGCAGACGGCGCTGCCGATCCGCAAATGGGGCAGCTTCCTGCCCGGCAACGGCGTCGGCGGCGCCGGCGTGCACTGGAACGGCCAGACCTGGCGCTTCCTGCCCGACGATTTCCGCATCCGCAGCCACATGATCGAGCGCTACGGCGAGAAGATCATGCCCGAGGGCAATCACATCCAGGACTGGCCCGTCTCCTACGACGAGCTCGAGCCCTACTACGACAAGTTCGAGAAGGTGCTCGGCATTTCCGGCAAGGCCGGCAATCTCAGGGGCGAGATCCAGGCCGGCGGCAATCCGTTCGAAGGCCAGCGCTCGAGCGAATATCCGACCCCGCCGATGACGCAAGGATACGCGCAGAGCCTGTTCACCAAGGCCGCCAGCGGGATGGGCCTGCATCCGTTTCCGCGGCCTTCGGCGAACATCTCGGCCGCCTACACCAATCCGTATGGCTGCACCATGGCGCCGTGCACCTATTGCGGCTTCTGCGAGCGCTTCGGCTGCGCCAATTATTCGAAGGCCTCGCCGCAGACCTGCGTGCTGCCCGCGCTGGTCCGCGAGCCGACCTTCGAGGCCCGCACCGAATGCGAGGTGACCAAGGTCAATCTGTCCGGCGACGGCAAGACGGCGACCGGCGTCACCTATGTCGACGCGCAAGGCGAGGAGTGGGAGCAGCCCGGCGATCTCGTGCTGGTCTGCGCCTTCAGCCTGTTCAACGTGCGGCTCCTGCTGCTGTCCGGCATCGGCAAGCCCTACGATCCGGCCAAGGACGAGGGCGTGGTCGGCCGCAACTATGCCTACCAGACCGGCTCCGGCTCGACCGGCTTCTTCGATGACGCCAGGTTCAATCCCTTCGCCGCGGCCGGCTCGCTCGGCGTGGCGCTGGACGATTACAACAGCGACAATTTCGACCACGGCGCGCACGGCTTCGTCGGCGGCGCCAGCATCACCTCCGCCTACACCAACGGCCGGCCGATCCTCTATCACCCGACCCCGCCGGGCACCCCGACCTGGGGCAAGGCCTGGAAGAAGGCCGTGCACGAGACCTATCAGAAGGTCACCAATGTCGGCGCCCAGGGCAGCGTCATGAGCTATCGCAACAACTATCTGGACCTCGATCCGACCTACAAGGATCCGCTCGGACGCCCCCTGATGCGCATGACCTTCGATTACCAGGACAATGAGCGCAAGATGGCGAACTTCATGGCCGAGCGCTGCGACGAGATCATGAAGGCCATGGGCGCCAACAAGACGCAGGTCAACCGCCTGACCGGCCCATGGTCGGTGATCCCGTACCAGACCACGCACAACACCGGCGGCGCGGTGATGGGCAGCGATCCCAACACCTCGGTGCTCAACCGCTACCTGCAGTCCTGGGACGTGCACAATGTGTTCGTGATGGGCGCCTCGGCGTTCCCGCAGAACGCCGGCTACAACCCGACCGGCACGGTCGGCGCGCTGACCTATTGGGCGCTGGATGCGATCTTCGATTATCTGAAATCGCCGCGCGCGCTGGTGCAGCGATGAGGGCTGTCATGACCATGAAGCGCGCAGCCTTGCTGCTGCTCACGCTGCCGCTGTTCGCAACGGGGCGCGCCTCCGCCGGTCCCGACAATTATGTCGAGATCGCCCGCGGCAAGGCGCTGGTCGCGGCAGGCGATTGCGTCGCCTGCCACACCGCAAATGGCGGAGCGCCGTTCGCAGGCGGCCTTGCGCTGCAGACGCCGTTCGGCGCGATCACGACGCCGAACCTCACCCCGGATGCCACCACCGGCATCGGCAGCTGGTCGGCCGACGATTTCGCCCGCGCCATGCATGAAGGCCGCCGGCCCGACGGCGGCTATCTCTATCCGGCGTTTCCCTACACCTACTACACCAAGGTGACGCGCGCCGATCTCGATGCGATCTATGCTTATCTGCGCACGCTGCCGCCGGTGACCAACCAGGTCAACCGCAACACGCTGCCGTTCCCCTTCAACATCCGCCTGTCGATGCTCGGCTGGAACGCCCTGTTCTTCACCCCCGGCACCTTCGCGCCCGATCCGAATCGCTCGGGGCAGTTCAACCGCGGAGCCTATCTGGTCGAGGGCCTCGGCCATTGCGGCGCCTGCCACACGCCGTTCAACGCGTTCGGCGCCGCCAAGACGGCCAAATATCTCCAAGGCAACCAGATCGACAACTGGACCGCGCCCAACATCACCAATGACGACCATGCCGGCTTAGGCAAATGGTCGGTCGACGACATCGTGCAATATCTGAAGACGGGCCAGACCGCGACCTCGCTCGCCAGCGGCCCGATGAAGGACGTAATCGAGAACTCGACCTCGAAGATGGCGGATGCCGACCTCAAGGCGATCGCGGTCTACCTGAAGGAGCGCGGTGCGGCGGGCTCGGCTGCGCCGGCGCCGCTGCCGGCCTCCGATGCACGCATGGTGGCGGGGCAGGCGATCTATACCGATACCTGCTCGGCCTGCCATACCGCCGATGGCGGCGGCATCGCGCACATCTTCCCGAAGCTCGCCGGCAGTGTCATCGCCACCCAGGATGACCCGTCCTCGCTGATCCACATCATCATTGCGGGCGGCCGGGCTGCCGCGACCGACGCGCGGCCGACCGCGCCGGCCATGCCCTCGCTCGGCTTCCGCCTGAACGACGATCAGGTCGCCGCCGTAGTAACCTATGTCCGCAACGCCTGGGGCAACGCCGCCGCGCCGGTCACCGCCGACACGGTCAAGCAATTGCGCGAGCGTGTGACGGCGGCGGGGGAATAGGGCGGCCTTGTTCTCCGTTGAGCCGCAACTTCGGTCCACCTCTCCCCAGCGGGGAGAGGTCGATTTGCGTAGCAAGTCGGGTGAGGGGCCGCAGCGCTCGACGTACACCGGAACCCCTCACCCGGATCGCATCTGGCGATGCGATCCGACCTCTCCCTTTGGGAGAGGTGCCGGATTCGCGGCAACAACCTCAGCTTACTCTCATCAGCCCTAGCCATTCGGGCAGGCGGCCTTGCGCCTTGCCTGCGGCGTGACCATCTGACTTGGCCTCAAAGGAACTCGCCATGTTGGATTTCACCTCCGATATCGCCGGCGACACGCTGTCGCCGGACACCGCAGAATCGCGAGCGCCAGAGCCGGCGCCGGTCAACGACCAGGTGCTGCTCGACGCCTATTCCAATGCCGTCATGGACGTGACCGACCGGGTCGGGCCGGCCGTGGTGCGCGTCGAGACCGGCCCGAAAGTGCGAGGCGCGCGCGAGCGCGGCGGGCTCGGCTCGGGCATCGTGATCTCGCCGGACGGCCTCGTTCTGACCAACAGCCATGTCGTCGGCAGCTCCAGGGAGATCCGGCTGCGCGACACCGAGGGCTTCGTCACCGACGCCCATGTGCTCGGCGTCGATCCCGACACCGATCTGGCGCTGTTGCGCGCCGACGGCGCGCGCGAGACGCGCTACGCCTCGCTCGGCAACTCCAAGACGTTGCGGCGCGGCCAGCTCGTGGTCGCGATCGGCAATCCGCTCGGCTTCGAATCCACGGTCACCGCCGGCGTCGTCTCCGCGCTCGGTCGCTCGATCCGCTCGGTCTCCGGACGCACCATCGAGGACGTGATCCAGACCGATGCCGCGCTCAACCCCGGCAATTCCGGCGGGCCGCTCGTGTCGTCGAAAGGCGAGGTGATCGGCATCAACACCGCCATCATCAACGGCGCGCAGGGAATCTGCTTTGCGGTCGCGAGCAACACCGCGCAATTCGTGCTGTCGGAGATCATCCGCCACGGCTATGTCCGGCGCGCCTTCATCGGCGTCTCCGGCCAGACCGCGCCGATTCCGCGCCGCCACGCCGTGCTTGCCGGCGTCGAGCACAAGATGGGCGCGCTGTTGATGCAGATCGAGCCCGACGGACCGGCGGCGAAGGCGGGCTTGCTGCCCGGCGACGTCGTGATCCGGCTCGACGGCGTCGACATCAACGGCGTCGACGATCTGATCCGCGTCCTCGACCGCGACCGCATCGGCAGGCGGCTGGCGATGGACGTGCTGCGGCTGGGACGATTGCGCGCAATCGACATCCATCCGGTGGAGCGCAAGCGGGACGCGCGCTAGCTAGACTTGAAAAGGTCGGATCGAACAAGATCAGGTTGAGCCGCCGTGGCAACGGCGGCTGGCCGCTGCCAAAAGCGCGGCGGTGGCGCATGCGGCCGATTGCGGCCTGAGCGCCGCGTCGCGCATTGGATAATGCACGACCGAACGCGCGTCCGGCCCGTTCTTCATTTGCCGTTCACGCCTCCGTCACGCAACCGTTACCTGATCAGGGTTCATTCACCGCGCTGCTTCCAGCAGCAAAACGCGCCGGGGGCGACGCGTTGCGCGCAGCGGTTCGCTTGAGCCATGCGCTGCGCCGTCGGCTCTCATCGCATTTCACTCCGACGCGGCCATCACGCTTGGCCGTCATTTGCTTGCCAGCTACCAGGAGGCACTTTTTAAAATGAAAAAGACTGTCATGGCTTTACTCGCCGGCGTCGCATCGGTTTCGATTGCCGCGACTGCTTTTGCCAAGGAAGGTCCAGTACCCTCCGGCATGCACCATCTCGATCATGTGTTCCTGATCATGATGGAAAACCATGGCTATGCGGAGATCATCAACAATCCGTACATGCCATTCACCAACAAGCTGGCGAGCAAAGCCGGGCTCGCGACCAATTATTTCGCCGTCGGCCACCCCAGCCTGACCAACTATCTGGAAGTCGTCGGCGGATCGAATTTCGGCGTGCTGAACGATCATGCGCCGGACTGGCACAATGCGAGCTGCCAGACCAATCTCAGCACCGGCCAGCCGTCCTTGGATGAGAGCTCCTATCCGAACATCTGCCCGATCCAGGGCACGGGCAAGGATGCGGCGACCCCTGCGATCGACACCAGCAACCTCGAAGGCAACCAGCCGGGCCCCGTGATCAACATCAACGGCTCGGCGTTCTATCAGCAGGCTCCGACCGTCGGTAAGACGATTGCGCACCAGCTCGTCGCGAAAGGCGGCAGCTGGAAGACCTATCAGGAGAGCCTGCCGCCGACCGGCGCCGATGGCGTCAGTCTGGCTGACGGCGTGTTCTCGAATCTCAATCCGCCGTCGAACGTCGGCTTGACGGGCAGCGTCGTGGGCCTGTACGCCGTGAAGCACAACCCGTTCGCCTATTTCGCGGACATCCAGGCCGGGACGGTGCCCGGACTGAACCTGGACAATGTCGTGAGCTTCGACGGCGAGAGCGGCCTGTTCGCGAACCTTTATAGCGGACACGTTCCGACGTTCTCGTTCATCGTGCCGAACCAGTGCAACGACCAGCATGCCCGCAGCAACGCCGGCCCGCAGTGCGAAGACGATCCGAGCGACGTCGGGACGCAGAAGGGCCTCAACCCGGCCTTGATGTATCAGGGCGACGTGACGCTGCAGCGGATCGTCGGCGCGATCAAGGCCTCGCCGGTGTGGAAGGACGGCAGGAACGCGATCGTCATCGTTTGGGATGAAAGCGACTATGCCAACGCCCCGATCACCAACCAGGTCACGCTGATCGTTGATACCAACGACGACACGCATAGCCGCACGAGCAAGCGCTTCTATACCCACTTCTCGTTGCTGAAGTCGATCGAGGGCGCGCTCGGGCTGCCCTGCCTCAATCACGCCTGCGATGTGACGACTGACGTCATGAACGACGTCTTCGACGGCACGCCGTAGCATCATCTCTGCCGTCCCCCGACGCTTTGCCGGTCGTCACGTCGAGTGGGCACGGCCCGCGGAGGAAGGGAGAGAGTGCTGCGATCACAGACTGATCGATCATCGAACGGAAGGACCGCCCGCAAGGCGGTCTTTCTTTTTGGGTGCGAGGCCGACATGCGTTTGCCGACCCAATGATCGATGGATGGGCGACGCCGACGCGGTTTCCAGGCGGGCTTGCCTGCCGTGGTTGACCTGCCTCAACGTCGGTTCGGGCGTCGTCGCTATTCTGCTAGCGGCTGCGGGCGGTCATGGAGATCAGCGATGGACGAGACGCTCAAGCAAAAGATCCAGGCCATACTGGATCAGCACCACACCATGCGGATCGCAACCCTGCGCCCCGACGGCTGGCCCCAGGTGACGACCGTCGGTTACGCCAACGAAGGCTTCTCGATCTATTTCCTGTGCGGGCCGGACAGCCAGAAGGCGACGAACCTGGCGCATGACGATCGCGTGTCGCTCGCCATCGATGACGACACCCCGCAGGTGATGGAGATCACCGGCCTGTCAATGGCCGCGCGGGCGCAAGTCGTGGACGATCCGGCGGAAGGCGAGAAGGTCTTGCGCATGCTCTGGCAACGCTATCCCGAACAGAAGACGCTGCCGGGGCCGCTGCCGACGCCCGCAGACGTCCGCATCTTCAGGCTGACACCGGAGGTGATCTCGCTGATCGACTATACCAAGGGTTTCGGCCACACCGATCTCGTGACCTGCTGACGGCGGCAGGTGGAGATTTCGCAGGAGGGGTCGAGCGAAGCGAAACCCATCATGTCACTGCATGAAAAGATGGTGGGTTTCGCTTCGCTCGACCCATCCCACATTCTTCGCGCCGTTTCCCGCATATCAGCCATCCGCAAATTGCCCGTCGTGCCAATCTGTCGCAGAGGCACCCGCTTGCATTTTCGGTAAATCGGAATCATTCTCCTTGCCATCCCGCCTCAACCAGGAGGGGCGCATCGCGATCGTCACGACGTGTGGGGCGGGGATGCGGTGGACGTGAGGGCGCTGACTGACGAGCGGCGCATCGCACGGACGAGCGAAATCGTGTGGTCCCGGCGCCCCAAAGGCTGGCGCCAAGTTGGCCGAGGATGCTGACGCATCGCGGCTGACGAGGGTGGCAATCGGCAAGGTTCACCCAGGAGAGCGCGTATAAGCCGTAAACCACTGCGCAGGGAAGGCCGGTGTGTATCCGCCTATACCTGTGGCTTCGCGCTTTCGCGCAATTTCTTCGCGCGGAGGCCCATGGGTGCATGCGGGCACCCGGCCTTCCTTGCGCCCTCCGTTCTTTTCGAGGGCGAAACGACACGCAAACCCCGGGCGAAACGCGCCGCGGGCATGCGGAGGCGTGTCCTCTCCGCCGTCATTGCGAGGAGCAATGCGACAACCGCGTCCACCGAAGCGCCTGCGCGAAGGCGGCAGCAATCCAGAGTCGCGTGCGTGGCTCTGGATTGCTTCGCGGAGCCTGTCATCGGGCCGGCCAAACGCCGGACCCGTTGGCTCGCAATGACGGAATGGCAACACTGTCATCCAGAGGCACCAGCCTTGCGGTGCACTTGCACCGCTGGGCGAGCCTCGAAGGATGAACGGCCCCGCTATTGTAGCCGGGCCGTCGCCCTTCGAGGCTCGCTTTCGCGAGCGCCTCAGGGTGACGGTGTTAGTCTGGGAGCTTGTTTGGATCTTGGTCGGTCAAACCCAAGGATCGCTATTCCGCAGCCGCCGCAAAGCGGTTGTTCTCGAGCTCGGCCTCGAGCCGGGCCTGCTCGCCCGTCGCTTTCCTGATGTTCTCTTCCTTGACATGGCCGTAGCCGCGGATCGTCTCGGGCACGCGCGCGAGCCTCGTCAGCAGCGGAATTTGCTCCGGCCGCAAGGCGCCGACCCGTTGATCGAGCATCGCCACGTAGTCTTCGACCAGCTTGCGCTCGGCCTTGCGCTCCGCCGTGCGGCCGAACGGATCGAGCGCGGTACCGCGCAAAAATTTCAGCCGTGCCAGCCAGCGGAAGGCATGGATCATCCAGCCGCCATATTCCCTTTTCTGCAGATGGCCCGTCACCTTGTCGCGGCGGGCGAAGATCGGCGGGGCGAGGTGGAATTTGAGCTCGTAGTCGCCGTCGAACTTGTCCGACAGTTTCCTGGCAAAGCTGCCGTCGGTGTAGAGCCGTGCGACCTCGTACTCGTCCTTGTATGCCATCAGCTTGAACAGGTTTTTCGCCACCGCCTCGGTCAGTTCGGTCGAAGCTGGCACGGCCGCAGTTTCCGCCTTGCGGACCCTGGCCACAACGGCGCGATAGCGGTCGGCATAGGCCTGGTCCTGATAATCGGCGAGGAATGTCGCGCGCGTGTCGATGATCTCGTCGAGCGAGCGGGCCGGCTGGGCGGCTCGCGCACGGAACTGGATCACGCTGCGCACCCGGGCCATGTCGTGAGCGGCAAGCCGGCCCCAGGTGAAGGCCTGCTTGTTCATCTCCACCGCCGCGCCGTTGATCTCGATGGCGCGCAACAACGCCTCCAGCGACAGCGGGATCGCGCCCTTCTGGAACGCAAAGCCGAGCATGAAGGGATTGGTGGCGATGCTGTCGCCCATCAACGTCGCGGCAATGCCTGTCGCGTCGATGATGTCGAGATTGCGCTCGCCGACCGCATCGCGCAGCGCGGTCTGCATCGCACCCAGCTCGAAATCGATGTCGGGGTTCTGCACGAAGCTCGCGGTCGGTTGCAGGTCGGCATTGACGAAGGCTTTTGTCACGCCGCGCTCGACGCGGCTCAGCGCGGTGGTGCCGGTCGAGACCACGATGTCGCAGCCGAGGATGAGGTCGGCGCCGCCGGTGGTGATGCGCACGGCGGCGATATCCTCCGGCGTCGGCGCGATGCGGACATGGCTCATCACCGCGCCGTTCTTCTGCGACAGCCCGGTGAAGTCGAGCGCGGAGCAGCCGCGGCCGTCGACATGGGCGGCCATGCCGAGCAGGGCGCCGATGGTGATGACGCCGGTGCCGCCGATGCCGGTGACCAGGATGTTGTAGGGCACTTCCAGCGCCGGCGGCGTCGGCAGCGGAAGATCGGCAAACAGCTGGCTGGTATCGATCGCGGAGGTCTCGATCCGCTTCAGCTTGCCGCCATGCACGGTGACGAAGCTGGGACAGAAGCCCTCGACGCAGGAATAGTCCTTGTTGCAGTTGGACTGGTCGATCTGCCGCTTGCGGCCGAATTCGGTCTCGAGCGGTTGCACCGAGACGCAGTTGGAGGCGACCGAGCAATCGCCGCAGCCTTCGCAGACGAGGTCGTTGATGAAGACGCGCTTGGGCGGATCGGGATAGAGACCGCGCTTGCGGCGGCGGCGCTTCTCGGCCGCGCAGGTCTGGTCGTAGATCAGGACCGTGAGGCCGGGGGTATCGCGCAGCTCGCGCTGCAGCTGGTCCATGTCGCGGCGGTGATGCACGCGCGCGCCGGCCGGGAAATAACCGCTCGGCGGATATTTGCCGGGATCGTCGGAGACGATGGCAAGGCGCTTGACGCCCTCGGCCCATACCTGGTGCGCGATCTGCGCGACGGTGAAGCTGCCTTCAGCGGGCTGGCCGCCGGTCATGGCGACCGCGTCGTTGTAGAGGATCTTGTAGGTGATGTTGACGCCGCTTGCCGCCGCGGCGCGCAGCGCCAGCAGGCCCGAATGGGTGTAGGTGCCGTCGCCGAGATTCTGGAAGATGTGCTGCTCGCTGGTGAACGGCGCCTGGCCGATCCAGTTGGCGCCTTCGCCGCCCATCTGGGTGATGGTATCCGTGCGGCGCGAGGGTACGTACAGCGCCATGCCGTGGCAGCCGATGCCGGCCATGGCGCGGCTGCCTTCGGGCAATTTGGTCGAGGTGTTGTGCGGACAGCCCGAGCAGAAGAACGGCGTCCGCTGCAGCGTGATTGGCGCCTGCGCCGTCACGGGATGTTCGAATGCTTCGAGGCGTGCCAGCCGCTGCTCCAGCACCGGGCTGTTGTGGCCGAGCCGGCGCAGCCGCGCCACCAGCGCCGATGCGACGATGGTCGGGGTCAATTCGCCTTCGCTCGGCAGCAGCCGCATGCCGGCCTCGTCCTGCTTGCCGACGACGGTGGGCCGATTCCAGGCATCCATATTATAGAGAATGCGCTTGAGCTGGTCCTCGATGAAGCCGCGCTTCTCCTCGACCACCAGCACGTCCTGCAGCCCCTCGGCAAAGCGCTTGGCGCCGTCCTCTTCCAACGGCCAGGTCAGCGCCACCTTGTAGATGCGAAGTCCCAGGCCTTGCGCATCGCGCTCGCTGATGCCGAGATCGGCCAGCGCCTGGCGCAGATCGAGATAGGCCTTGCCCGTGGTGATGATGCCGAGCCGCGCCGGCTTGGAGTCGAGCACTATTCTGTCGAGCTTGTTGGCGCGGACGAAGGCGCCGATCGCGGCCATCTTCGGCCCGAACAGCCGCGCCTCCTGCTCCAGCGCCGGGTCGGGCCAGCGGATGTTCAGGCCGCCCGGCGGCATCTCGAAATCGGTGGGCATCACGATGTTGATGCGCTCGGGATCGCTGTAGACCGACGCCGAACTCTCCACCGTCTCGCCGATCGCCTTGAAGCCGACCCAGCAGCCGGAATAGCGCGACAGCGCAAAGCCGTAGAGGCCGAGGTCGAGATAGTCCTGCAGGGTCGCGGGATTGATGACCGGAATCAGCGCGGCCGCGAACACCTGCTCGCTCTGATGCGCGAGCGTCGAGGACTGGCAGCCGTGATCGTCGCCGGCCAGCGCCAGCACGCCGCCATGGCGGGAGGTGCCGGCGGAATTCGCGTGCTTGAGCGCATCCACCGAGCGGTCCACGCCCGGGCCCTTGCCGTACCAGATGCCGAACACGCCATCGACCTTGGCGCCCGGAAACAGCCCGACCTGCTGGCTGCCCCAGACGGCCGTGGCCGCGAGGTCCTCGTTCAGGCCCGGGACGAAGGCGATATCCTGCGCCGCGAGGTGCGACTTGGCGCGCCACAGCGCGTGGTCGTACATGCCGAGCGGCGAGCCGCGGTAGCCGGAGATGAAGCCTGCGGTGTTGAGGCCGCTTACGCGGTCGCGCTGGCGCTGCAGCATCGGCAACCGCACCAGGGCCTGGACGCCGGAGAGATAGATCCGCTTGGCCTCGAGCCGGTATTTGTCGTCCAGCTCAACCTGCAGCAGCGTCATCTTCAGTGGCTCCGTATCGTCTCGGTCTTCTCGTTACCTCGCCCCGCTCTTCGCGGGGAGAGGTCGACTTGCGCGAGCAAGTCGGGTGAGGGGCTCTCTCCGAGTTCCGAGCCCTCGGAGAGAGCCCCTCACCCCAACCCTCTCCCCGCGAAGAGCGGGGCGAGGGAGTGTCCTTCACGCAGCGATTGAAGCTCATCCCGACAGGGCTTATCGCAGTGGCTGGCCAGTCAAAAGGATGCGCGGATAAAGTCAATATCGCTGGCCTGTTTCGTACGCCCGGCATAGCCGTTACGGAGAATTCTCATGGCATTACGCCTGTTCGACACCGAAATCGAGGAAACCGACGCCGAGCTGGTCGGGCCGTGGCGGGCGCCGCGGCAGATGCTGCAGGCGCAGAGCTATGATTCGCACGCCTCGATCCATGACGATGCGACCGCGCAGAAGCTCGGCTTCCAGGGCGGCACCATCGAGGGGCCGACCCATTTCAGCCAGTTCGTTCCGCTCTGCGTCGAGCAATGGGGCAGCGAATGGTTGCGCACCGGCTGCCTCTCGGCGCACTACCGCAACCCCGTATTCGAAGGCGAGGAGGCGAGGGCGATCCTCGTCAAGTTGCGCGACGGCATCAGGCAGGCCGGCATCAAGATGATCAAGCGTGACGGCACCGAGGTGCTGCAAGGCACGGCTTCGGTCGGATTGAATGCGCCGCCGACCGCGCTCGAGTTGCGGCTGGGCGAGCTCAAGCCGCTCACCGATCCCGTGATCCTGCGCGACGTCAGGCTCGGTATGAGGACCGAGCGCCAGCGCGTGCGGATGGCGTTCGACCAGAGCATGGGCGAGCTCTATCCGTTCTCGCTGCGCCAGAAGCTCGACATGATCACCGAAAGCTCCCCGCTCTATGCAAGCACCCAGGATAATCCCTTCGGCCGGCCGATCATCCCGATGGAGATGCTGAGCGTGCTGTTTCAGTATAAGGCGCGGGAGGACCGGCTGCCGTCCCGCGGGCCTGCGGTCGGCCTGTTTGCCGACCAGGAGATCCGGCTGCTCAACGGACCGTTGTTCGTGGATCAGGAGTATGAGCTGGAACGCGAGGTGGTGGCGATGAGCGGCAGCCGCCGCACCGAAAGCCTGTGGGTGCGCACGACCGTGTTCGATCCGGCGGCCGGCGCCTCGCCGGTGGCAACCATGCTGCTCAACCACGCCATCCTGAAGGATTCCTATGCGCGCTACGCGCAGGAACATGCGGAGCTTTATCGACCAATCGCGCCGTGACAGGCGCACTCCATGCAGCTCATTTTGCAAGCGATCGATGCGGTCGTGCATGCAAGTAGCGCTCAACGATTAAGCAAGCGCGTCGCATTCTGCGGTCGCACAGCGATTGAGCAGCCCGCGCCGACGCGCTCAAGCGACTGAAAAAGCGCGGGATTCCGACGCAGTGCGGCGCCGCTCCGAATTGTACACAATGGCACGGCGCTTGCTTCACTCAATCTCGAGAGTTCAGTCGCGCGAGGGGGCGCGGAAGTAGCATGGTGAACTCAAGCCAAGTCAGTTCAGGCAATCTATCGATCGCAACCATTGTTGCGGAGCCCGAACCGGTCGCGCTCGATCTCGCGAGGACGGCGCTCGTCATCATCGACATGCAGCGCGACTTCATGGAGCCGGGCGGCTTCGGCGAGACGCTCGGCAACGACGTCTCGCGGCTTGCGACCGCGGTGAAGCCGATCGCGAGCGTGCTGAAGAAAGCCCGCGAGATCGGGATGCTGGTCATCCACACCCGCGAAGGTCATCTGCCCGATCTCTCCGATGCGCCGCCGGCCAAGGTCGAGCGCGGCGCGCCGTCGCTTCGCATCGGCGATCCCGGTCCGATGGGACGGATCCTGATCCGCGGCGAGCCCGGCCACGACATCATTCCCGATCTCTACCCGCTCGACAGCGAGGTCGTGATCGACAAGCCGGGCAAGGGCGCGTTCTACGCCACCGAGCTCACCGACGTGCTGGAGAAATACGGCATCGAAAATCTCCTGGTGTGCGGCGTGACCACCGAGGTCTGCGTCAACACCACCGTGCGCGAGGCCAATGATCGCGGCTATCGCTGTGTCGTCATTTCCGACGGCTGTGCGTCGTACTTCCCCGAATTCCACGACATGGGCCTGAGAATGATCAAGGCCCAGGGCGGCATCTTCGGCTGGGTCGCCGACTCGGCCGCGGTTCTCAAGGCGATGAAGGCGGAGACAGCGATAGTTTAGCAGCGGGAGCACTCACGATGAGCACGAGCGGGACGGCGACGTCGGCGCCTGGCGGTTTCAAGCCGGCGATCTGGACGTCGGGGGACTGGAATGCGTTTTTCGGATTCGGCACCAACATCCTGGTCAACATGCTGGTGCTGACGGGGCTGTTGCGTTTCGTCTTGAAGATGCCCGATAGCATCGTGTTCGGCCGCATCCTGCCGGCGCTCGGCCTGATGATGTGCCTGTCGACCTTCTACTATGCCTTCCTCGCCTATCGGCTGGCGCAGAAGACCGGCCGCAACGACGTCTGCGCGCTGCCGTCGGGCATCAGCGTGCCGCATATGTTCATCGTCACCTTCGTGATCATGCTCCCGATCGCCATCAAGACCGGCGATCCGTTGAAGGGCTGGTCGGCCGGTCTGGTCTGGGTGTTCTTCCAGAGCTTCATGCTGATGATCGGCGGCTTCATCGCCCCGATCGTACGCAGGATCACGCCGCGCGCGGCGCTGCTCGGCACGCTCGCCGGCGTCTCCGTCACCTTCATCTCGATGCGGCCGGCGCTGGAGATGTATGTGACGCCGCAGATCGGCCTCGTGTGCTTCGCCATCATCCTGGTGAGCTGGTTCGGCGGCGTGAAATATCCGAAGGGGACCCCGGCGGGCCTGGTTGCGATCGCCGCGGGCATGATCATTGGCTGGGGCTCGAATCTGTTCGGCCTCGGCCTCGGCGGTCTCAGCATCAAGGGCGTCGGCGATGC
Organism: Bradyrhizobium sp.; assembly: GCA_035293585.1. GTDB lineage: Bacteria > Pseudomonadota > Alphaproteobacteria > Rhizobiales > Xanthobacteraceae > Bradyrhizobium. Next base: position 140,518 of record DATGMN010000059.1, read on the forward strand.
CTTCGCCAATTTCGGCTTCTCGGTGCCGATCCCTGCGGTGAACTACATCTTCTCCGGCTTTGAATATCTCGGCATCATCCTGGTGACCGCGGTGCCCTTCGGCATCTATGACCTCGTCGAGGCCATGGACAATGTCGAGAGCGCGGAAGCCGCCGGCGACGAATATCCGACCACGCGGGTGCTGACCGCCGACGGCATCGTCAGCCTGATCGGCTGCCTGATGGGCAATCCCTTCATCAACGCGGTCTATATCGGCCATCCCGGCTGGAAGGCGATGGGCGGTCGGATCGGCTATTCGGCCGCGACCGGCGTGATGGTGATCGTGCTGTCGTGGTTCGGCATCGTCTCGGTGCTGCTGGCGCTGGTGCCCGTGGTCGCGATCCTGCCGATCCTGCTCTATATCGGCATGCTGATCGGCGCGCAGGCGTTCCAGACCACGCCGGTGAGGCATGCGCCGGCGATCGTGCTGGCGCTGACGCCGCACCTTGCGGCCTGGGCCAAGCTGATGATCGACACCGGCATGGCGTCGATGACGAACGCGATGCAGACGGTCGGCGGGCTCTCGCCCGAGAAGCTCGCCGAGGTCAAGACGGCGGCGATCATGTCGCTGCCGCAGCAGGGCGTGATCTATCACGGCCTCGAGGTCATGGGCGGCGGCTCGATTCTGACCGGGCTGATCCTGGGCGCGATCGGCGTGTTCGTGATCGAGCGCGACTTCGCCAAGGCGTCAGCGTTTGCGCTTGCCGGCGCCGTGCTCACCTATTTCGGCTTCATGCATGGCGAGGCCGTCGGCATCGGCGGCGGCTTGGGCGTGACGCCTGCGGTCGCGCTGTCCTATGCCGTGGTGGCGGCCGGCCTCTATGCGCTCGGCAGGCTAGGGACGAGCGCGCATTTCGTCTCGCATCCGGAGATGCCGATGGCAGCGCCGGCGGAATAGGGGCAACCATTCGTTAAGCGTGTCGGAGGTGGGCCGCCCTGGCGGCCCGCCTGACTGTCGGGAGCAAGGGCAAGATCACTTCAATTTTAGCAAACTGCAGCAATGGAATTTTATCGCCGTGCGGTAATGAGCCTCCAGCATCGGGGGTCGCCATGTATCTGCAGAGGATGGGTTCGCGAACGGGGTCGATCTCGGACTCCGTCTACATGGAGGTGATCCGCACGCTCCATGGCACGATCGTGCCGATCCTCCTGGCTGCAATGTCGCAGGCGATCGTCGGCGCGATCACCGTGGAGCAGACCGGCGACGTGCTGATCGGCGTGCTCGCGACCGTCGGCGTGCTCGTGGATACGGTGCGGGCCTGCGAGGTGGTAGCGTTCCGCCGCCGCGCTGCAAGAAAGCCGCCGCTCGAACTCGCCGAGGCGCGGGTCTGGGGATGGTGCTATGCGCTCGGAACCACCGCCACATCGCTCATGGTGGGCCTGCTCGCGGCCCGCAGCCTGACGCTCGACAGCGAAGTCTGCACCATGATGGCGATCGGGATCGCCTTCGGCTTTGGGGCTGGCATCATCGCACGGCTGTCGCTGTTGCCCTTCCTTGCACTCGCCGACCTGTTCGTGCTGGGCGTGCCCGCGATCGCCGTGTCGTTCGCGCGGCTGGATATGCCGCATATCGGGCTGGCCCTGCTGATCGCGATCTATGTCGTCGGCAGTTTCGAGATGGTCCGCCTGACCTTCAACTCGACCGTCGACCACATCAAGCTCAAGGAGGAGTTCGAGCAACTCGCGCGGCTCGATCCGATGACCGGCGTCTTCAACCGCTCGCTGCTGACATCGGAGCTGCCGCGGCTGATCGCCGAGCGTGACGACGGCCTGCTGGCGATTCATGCGATCGACCTCGATCATTTCAAGGCCGCCAATGACCGGTTCGGCCATCCCGTCGGCGATGCCCTGCTCAAGCAAGTTGCCGGGCGGCTGAAAGCGCTGGCCGGCCCGCGTGGTTCGGTGGTGCGGATGGGCGGCGACGAGTTCATCCTGGTCCAGCCCGCGACGCGATCGCGCGACGACGCTGCGGCGCTGGCGCAGCGGATTCTCGACAGCGTCAGCGCGACCTATGTGGTTGAAGGCCACGATATCGTGATCGGCGCCAGCATCGGCGTTGCCGTCGCGCCCGACGATGGCGAGTCCGTCGAGGCGCTGCTGTCGCGCTCCGACAAGGCGCTGTATCAGGCCAAGGCCGGCCGCGGCGGCTATGTGATTGCGCATGAGATCGCCACGGCGCAGCCGGTCGTCGACAAACCAGCCTCGCATCAGCGCGCCGCCTAGCGCGCCATCAAGGCCGCACGGCCGGCGTCTCGACCGGCAAACCCGCCGCGCGCGATCTCAGATAAAGCTCGAGCTCCACAAGCTCGGGCGCGCCGTAGCTGAAGGCCTGTGCGCGAACGCCGGTCATGCAGCCGCGCAGGCGGCGCGAGAGCGAGCCGAGCGTCTGCCATTCCAGCCGGTACATCGGATAGCCCGTCGGCTGCGCTTGCGTGATCGCCGATCCCGCGAGGTGCCGGTCCCAATTGTCATCATGGCAATTGGCGCAGGCGAGGTTGAGCTGGCCCTGCCGCTGCATGAACAGCGCGCGGCCCTCGGCGAGGAACGGCGCAAGCTGCGGATCGCTTGCGGGCGCGATCGGCATGCCGCGCGATTGATGCGCGATGAAGGCGGTGAGGGCGAGCAGGTCGTGGCTTTCATAGTCGAGCGGCGCCGACTGCTGGTGCGCCGTGCGGCAGAGATTGATGCGCTGCTCGAGGTCTACAGGGCGGCCGAGCGCCTTGTCGAACGCCGGATAGCGTGCCGCCACGCCCCTCATGCTGGCTGTGGCATCGCCGTGACAGTCAGCGCATGCCTTGTCCGCCGCGCCGGTCCGCCTGTTCCAGAGCGCCTCGCCGTCCATCACCCAGAGCATGCCGGGATTGGACGTGTCGTCGTCCTGCATGGCCCTGGTCTCGGGTGCCATGAAGCTGTAGCCGGAGCGGCGCTGGTCCTGAGGTAGCTCGCCGCCGTGCGCGCCGACCAGCAGCAGGGCTGCAACGATTGCGCCGATCCGTCTCATTCGACGGTGATCGCGGCGGACGCCACTTGCGAAAAGCCGTTGTCGCCGATCCATTCGAACTCGAAGCTGCCGCTATCGGACACGGTGGTGAAAAACGAGAAATAGGGATTGGCCGATATCGCCGGAAACAGGTCGGCGCGGAAGATCTCGCGGCCATTGTAGCGGCAAGTGAAGCTCGTGATGATGTCGCGCGGGACCACCTCGCCCGCGGCGGTGCGGCGATAGCCGGGCTCCATGATGTGCGAGGTGAGTGCCCTGATCTCGATGACGTCGCCGCGCCTCGCGCGCTTGGGCACGTTGATCAATGCGGACGCCATCACAGTTCCTCCGTGCAGGCGGCGAGCGTCACCACGACGTCGACGCTCGCCGACCAGAACGATCCGTCCGACAGCTGCGCGATCGCCACCACCTTCTGGCTGTCCGCAAGCCTGATCCGGGTCGAAACCTGGGCGCGGCCGGCGGCGGGGCCGAGATAGAAATTGCCGATATAGGGCTGCGGATTCTTCTCGTTGAAGACGTGAATGCTCCTGACATAGTCGTCCGCAATCATCGGGCTCGTCACGCTCACCGTCATCGGCACGGCGTTGCCGTTCTCGACCAGAGGCGGGATGTCGAGCTTCACCTTGCCGGTGCGCAGCGGCGCTTCGCCGACGACGTTGCGGATCGCGGAAGTGAGCATCGCGGGCGTCGCGTCCGCCGGCCGCAGCGTGACGCGCAGCATGGCCCCGGCGAGCGTGGTGCTGCCGGCGGCCTTGAGAAAATGGCGTCGCGTGGATCGGTGGTCGTTCAGCATGGTCCTCCTAGTCGCGCAGCGTTGCGAGATAGGCCACGATATCCTCGATTTGTTCCGCCGACAGGATCGGCTTGTCGCGCCAGCTCTGGCTGACCCGCACCAAGCCGTCGATACGGTAATAGGACGGCATGATTGTCGCGGCATTGAGCCTGGACGCATCGACCAGCCGCAGCCGGAGCTGGCTGATGCTCCAGCGGCTGCCGGCGCCGGCCAGGTTGGGGGCGAGATCGCCCTGGAACCTGGTCTCCGGGAACGGTCCCGAGTGACAGAGGATGCAGGTGCTGGCACGGTCGAGCACGAGCGTGCGGCCGCGAGAGGCATCGCCCGGCCGGCCCGTCAGCGAATCCGGAATTCCGTCGCCAACGACGGTGTAAGCCCGCAGCGCTTCGGCGGTCGCGGCTGCAGCCAGCATCGACGCCGAGGCGATCGCGAGCAGGAGAGGGCGCAGCCGGCTAGCCAAACGTCGCCTCCGTGATGGTCCGATACCAGTTCTCGGCCTCCTCCGCCTCGCGCGCGCGCACTTCGCGCGGTGCATCGAGCGCGCTGGTGCCGCCGCCTTCGACCTCGGCGAAAATGTCGCCCTTCGGCTGATAGAGGCCGGCGAGCGAAAACGCGTATCCTGGCGCCACCGTGTCGTAGCAGATGCCGGTCAGCCGCGGCGTTTCCGGCGCCTTGCCTGCAAGGCCATTCACAATGGCCCCGGCGCAGGCCTTGCCCTGCGCACTCGCCGCTGCCGCCGATTTCGGAATGCCGCCGCCGAGACAGGCATCGCCGATCACATGCACATCGGGCAAGAGCTTCGAGGCAAAGGTCATGGGATCAATCGGGCACCAGCCGGTTTTGTCGGCTGCGCCGGCAGTCTGCGCGATGCGGCCGGCGCGTTGCGGCGGGATCACATTGGCGACTTGCGCGACATGGTCGCCGAATTCGGTGATGATGGTGTTGGTATTCGGATCGACCGAGGTCACCCTGCCGCCGTCCGACAGCGACACCCGCTCGATCATGCCGTCATAAAGCTCATGCCAGGCCTGCTCGAACAGCCGCTGCTGGGAGAAATTGTCCTTGGCATCGAGGATGAGCACCTTGGATCGCGGCTTGCGCTGCTTGAGATAATGCGCAATCAGGCTCGCCCGCTCATAAGGCGCCGGCGGACAGCGCGAGGGGTTCGCGGGCACCGCGATGGCGACCACGCCGCCGTCGTCCATGGCCTCGATCTGCCGGCGCAACAACAGCGTCTGCTCGCCCGCCTGCCAGGCATGCGGCATCCGCTGCGCTGCCGCCTCGTCGTAGCCAGGCAGTGCGTCGAAGCGCATTTCGATTCCCGGCGCCAGCACCAGCCGGTCGTAGGGAAGCCCAGACCCGTCCGCGAGCGTGACGCGGTGAGCCTGCGGATCGACCTTCGTTGCGGCCTGGGCGACGACATCGATGCCGGATGCGGCAATCTTGCCGTAGACGAATTGCTGCGCGCTGATGTCGCGCAGGCCTGCGATCACCGCATTGCTGAAGGGGCAGGCGGTGAAGACCTTGTTCGGCTCGATCAGCGTCACCTGCAGCCTGGCGTCGAGCCGCTTCAAGGCCCGCGCACAGGCCGCCCCGCCAAAACCGCCGCCGATGACGACGATGCGGGCGGAGGCCTGGGCGCGCGCAGTCGACGGCAGAGCCAATGACGCCGCGAGCGCCAGCCCGCCGCGAATGGCATCCCTTCGCCTGATCCGGCGTAACCCATCCATCTGCATGGTCCGCAAGATAGGGCGGTGGCTCGCGAAGAGCCACCGCCTCGTTCAGCTCAAGCAAAGCTGATATTCTGCTCGCGCAACGGCACTGAGCGGAGGCGCTTGCCGGTTGCGGCAAAATAGGCGTTCAGCACCGCCGGCGCCCCCACGCTGATCGTGGGCTCGCCGACGCCACCCCAGAACCCGCCGCTCGGCATCACGATGGTCTCGACCTTCGGCATCTCGCCGATCCGCATCGAGTTGTAGGTGTCGAAATTGGTCTGCTCGATGCGGCCGTCCTTGACGGTGCAGCCGCCATAGACCAGCGCCGACAGGCCGTAGACGAAGGAGCCGGCGGTCTGCCGCTCGATCTGCGCGGGGTTCACCGCATAGCCCGGGTCGATCGCGGCGACCATCCGATGCACCTTGATCTTGTTGCCGTCGACAACCGAGATCTCGGCGACGCCGGCGACATAGGTGCCATAGCTCGCGAACTGCGCGAGCCCGCGATAGACGCCTTGCGGCGGTGCCGTGTCCCAGCCGACCTTGTCGGCCACTGCATTGAGCACCGCGAGGTGCTTCGGATGCTGCGCCATCAGCTTGCGGCGGAAGGCGAGGGGATCCTGGCCGGCGGCATGCGCGAGCTCATCCATGAAGCATTCGAGATAGATCGCGTTGTGGTTCACGTTCACCCCGCGCCAGAAGCCCGGAATGATGTGCGGATTGCGCATCGAATGTTCGATCAGGATGTTCGGGACCGAATAGCCGATCGCGGCTTCGCCGTTGGCGTTGAGACCGGCGAAGGTGGCGGGGTCCTTGCCGTTGACCAGCGCCTCGGGACGCAGGCTGAACAGGATGGACTGGCCGGAGATGCGCATATGCAGCGCGGTCAGGTTGTTGTCGGCATCGAAGCCGGCCGTCAGCTTGCACTGCGTGATCGGGTGATAGCGGCCATGGGTCATGTCCTCTTCGCGCGACCACAGCAGCTTGATCGGCGTGCCGGGCATCTGCTTGGCGATATCGACCGCCTGCCTGACATAGTCGGTCTGGCCGCGCCGGCCGAAGCCGCCGCCGACGAGATGTTTATGGACGTCGCATTTGTCCGCCGGCAGGCCGGAGCCCTCCAGCACCGCAGCCAGGGCGGCTTCGCCGTTCTGCGTGCCGCACCACACCTCACATTTGTCCGCGGTGTAGAGCGCGGTCGCGTTCAATGGCTCCATGGTGGCGTGGTTCTGGTACGGATAGTTGTAGACCGCCTCGATGGTCTTGGCCGCGCCGGCCAGCGCGCCCTTAACGTCGCCGCTCTGATTGCCGACATAGGCCGGGCCCGAGTCGAGGCCCTCCGCCAGCCATTTGGCGATGGTGGCACTGGAGACCTTGGCGTTCTCACCCTCGTCCCAGACGATCGGCAGCGCATCCAGCGCGGTCTTGGCGTGCCACCAGGTGTCGGCGACGACGGCGACCGCGCTATCGCCGACCTTCACCACTTTTTTCACGCCCTTCATGCCCGCGATCTTGGCTTCGTCATAGCTCTTCACCTTGCCGCCGGTGACGGGGCAGTCCTTGATCGCGGCGTTGAGCATGCCGGGCAGCTTGAGGTCGATGCTGTAGATCACCGCGCCCGTGGTCTTGTCGGCGGTGTCGAGCCGCTTGACGCCCTTGCCGATCAGCTTCCAGTCCTTGGGATCCTTCAGCTTGACATCGGCCGGCGGCTGCAGCGTAGCGGCGGCTTCCGCCACCTTGCCGTAGGTCGTGGTCTTGCCTGACGACGTGTGGGTGATGACGCTGTTGGACACGGTGCATTCGGCGACCGGCACGTTCCACTCACTCGCGGCTGCCTGCAGCAGCATCGCACGCGCGGTGGCGCCGCCCTTGCGCACATAGTCCTGCGAGGTGCGGATGCCGCGGCTGCCGCCGGTGGAATAATCACCCCAGACACGTTTGCGGGCGACGTTCTGGCCGGGCGTCGGAAACTCGGTCGCAACCTTCGACCAGTCGCAGTCGAGCTCTTCGGCGACGAGCTGGGCAAGCCCGGTCAGGGTGCCCTGGCCCATCTCGGAGCGGGCGATGCGGATGACGACGGTGTCGTCGGGACGGATCACGACCCAGGCATTGACCTCCGGCGAGCCGTCGGCCGCGCGCACCACAGCGGGGCCGCCGAAGGGAAGGTCGAAACCGATCGCAAGGCCTGCGCCGATGCTGGCTGTGCCGATGACGAAGGCGCGACGGTTGAGCCAGGGCATAACATGCTTGTTCATGATCATCCCCTCAGGCGTTCGCGACCGCGTGGATCGCTTCGCGCACCTGCTGGAAGGTGCCGCAGCGGCAGATATTGGTGATGGCGTCGTTGATGTCCTGGTCGGACGGCTTCGGGTTGTCCTTCAACAGCGCGGTCACCGCCATGATCATGCCGCTCTGGCAATAGCCGCATTGCGGCACGTCGTGATCGATCCAGGCCTGCTGCACCTTGGTCAGCGTGCCCTCGGCAGCCACGCCCTCGATGGTCGTGATCTGCTTGCCGACCACTTCGCTGACGTTCACGCCGCAGGAGCGCATGGCGACGCCGTCGACATGAACGGTGCAGGCTCCGCATTGTGCGATGCCGCAGCCATATTTCGTGCCTGTCAGCCCGACATTCTCGCGGATCGCCCAGAGCAGCGGCGTATCCGGTTCGACATCGATCGTGAAAGCCTTGCCGTTTATTGTGAGGTTTGCCATCGCAGGTCCCCTGATTGGTCCAATCCACCAATTGGACTTCGCGAGGGAGTTGTGCGCCAAATTTTGACCGGTTCAAATCAACATTCTGCGCTCGCGCGCATGAAGAAAATTCGGCGGCGCCGGGAAGAAAGAAGGCGCGGCGGTGTTCGCCGCACCGGATGCCGGGTCAGCTGTTGCGCTGCGGCTTGACCGTGAGGCGCAGGACACTCATCACGGAACCGATAGCGGCAAATCCGGCGCCCAGCGCCAGCGCCACCGTTGCGCCATTGTGTCCGGCAAACGCAAAGCAGAAGGCTGCCAGCGCCGCGCCCGTGGTCTGGCCGGTCAGGCGCGCAGTCGCGACAATGCCGCTGGCACTGCCACTGCGATGGGGCGGGGCGCTCGACATCAGTGCCTTCATGTTAGGCGTCTGGAACAAGCCGAAGCCGATGCCACAGATCACCATGCGCCAGACGATGTTGGCTATGCTCGGGCTCGCCGGCAGGGTTGCAAGAAGCAGCATGCCAAGGCCGAGGAGGACGAGGCCAAGGCTGCCGAGCACACCGGCCGAAAAACGGTCGGACAGCCGGCCGCCGATCGGCGCCATGATTGCCACCACCAGCGGCCACGGTGTCAGGAAGAAGCCGGTCTCGACCTGGGAGCGGAGCAGGACATCTTCGAAATAGAAGGGCAGCGAGACGAAGGCGAGCCCCTGAACGGCAAAGGAGCAGACGGCGGTCGCCGCCGACAGCGCAAACAGCGGCCGCCGGAACAAATCGACCGGCAGCATCGGGGCGGGATGGTCGGCGTGCCGCCGCGTCAGCACGAAGCCGATCAGCAGGGCTGCCGCAAGCTCGGCCACGACCACCGCCGGCGAGGTCTGATGACCGGCGCTGCCGATGCCGATAATGAACAGGCTGAGGCAGGCCGATGCGAGCAGTGCGCCCGGAAAATCGAATTTGTGCGTGCTGCGCGGCGTCGGCGGCAGGGTCTTGATGCCGATCAGAACTGCGACCACGCCAAACGGTATGTTGATCGCAAACAGCCACGGCCAGGAGCCGACCGCCAGGATGCCTGAAGCAATCGTCGGGCCGAAGGTGAAGGCGGTGGCCACCACCAGCGCGTTGTGGCCAAAGCCACGGCCATGCATGCGGCTCGGATAGACAAAGCGGACCAGCGCGGTGTTCACGCTCATGATCCCGCTGGCGCCCAAGCCCTGCAGCGTCCGTGCGACCAGCAGGCTGTCGAGCGACCACGCCAGCGCGCAGCCGAGCGAGGCCAGAGTGAACAGGATCAGTCCGCCGAGATAGATGCGCTGATGGCCGACGATCTCGCCGAGCGCGCCGAGCGGCAGCAGCGTCGCCACCAATCCGATCTGGTAGACGTTCACCACCCAGACCGCTTCCGCCGGGCTGACATGCAGTTCGGCCGAGATTGCCGGCAGCGCGATATTGGCGATCGCTGTGTCCAGCGAGGCCATGGCGAGCGCGGTAAAGATTGCAGCTACCGCCCAGCGCCGGCGCTCCCAGGGCAGGCCGTCGGTAACCGGGGTCGCGGGAGCCTTGGCGGTGTTTCGATCGACGAACATGCTCTGTCAAGGATTCGAGGGGGCCCGGAGGCGGTGCCGCTTCTGACTGAATGGCATCATCTATTACGTTCGGACAAACCGCCCCAGACGCACCAATGCATGAGGCCCATGCGATGGGACACGTCGGCGCCTCGCGGTGCGGCCTATCGCGACACCGGTCCGGCGTCGTACGATCAACGCCGTTTTAGTCCCGTCATCCCGAGGTGCCCTAGCCAAGGGGGGCGCGCAGAAGCGCGGCCGAGACAGGCTCCGCTTCGATCTCGAAGCATGAACGGCCCCGCTGCGAGAGCCGGGCCGTCGCCCTTCGAGGCTCGCGTTGCGAGCACCTCGGTGACCGATCGATATGGGAGTCAAGGAACCATCATGCGTATCGTTGTTCTGCCCGGTGACGGGATCGGGCCGGAGATCGCCGCTGCCACGCTCGCCGTGTTGCGGGCCGCCTCCGAACGGTTTCAGCTTGGGGTGACGCTCGAGGAGCATGCGGTGGGACATGCGAGCCTCGAGATGTTCGGCACCACCGTGCGGCCGGAGCTGATCGAGATCGTGCGCGCCGCGGACGGTCTGATCCTGGGGCCGACGGCGACGTTCGATTTCAAGGACGAAGCGCGCGGCGAGATCAACCCGTCGCGTCATTTCCGCAAGAATCTCGATCTGTTCGCCAACATCCGCCCGGCGCGCACCTATTCCGGACGGCCAGCGCGGTTCGGCGCCTTCGATTTGGTGGTGGTGCGGGAGAACACGGAAGGATTTTATGCCGATCGCAACATGGAGCAGGGCAATGGCGAACTGCTCGTCACGCCCGACGTCGTGGTCTCGCTGCGACGGATCACCCGGCTCTGCTCCGAGCGCATCGCGCATGCCGCCTGCAAGCTCGCGATGAAGCGGCGCAAGCATCTCACCATCGTGCACAAGGCCAATGTGCTCAAGCTCGGTGACGGAATGTTTCTCGACATCTGCCACGAGGCGGCGCGCGGCTATCCGGGACTTTCGGTCGACGACGTGCTGGTCGATGCCATGATGGCCCATGTGGTGCGCCAGCCCGAGCGGTTCGACGTCATCGTCGCCACCAACATGTTCGGCGACATCCTCTCCGATCTCACCGCCGAGCTCTCGGGCAGCCTCGGGCTGGGCGGCTCGCTCAATGTCGGCGCACACTATGCCATGGCGCAGGCCGCGCACGGCTCGGCGCCGGATATCGCGGGGAAAGACGTCGCCAATCCGATTTCGCTGATCCTGTCGATGGCGCTGCTGCTCGCATGGCACGGCGAGCGCATCGGCGCGCCGCGGTTCGAGGCGGCGGCCCGCGGCATCGAGCATGCGGTCGCAGCCGTGATGCGGGAGGGCCGGGTGACGCGCGATGTCGGCGGCATGCTGGGCACCGCGGCGACGGGGCAGGCGATCACGGAAGCGCTGCAGTCGGGGGCGTCGGCGGGGTGATCTCGGCCATCGACCAGCGCGGGCAGACTCACGCGTCAGGCTGGTTTCGGTAGAAATCGAGCAGCGCCATGCCTTTAGGAGAGAGCCAGTCGGCGGCGCCGGTGATGTATCCTTCGATGATCCCGGTCTTGCCGATCAGATAGGTGATGGGCATGCGGACCGCCTCCAATGTGGAGGCGGAGGGATCGTGCGGGTTGACTGCGGAGGCATAGGGATCGGCCAGAGCGATTTGCGGGGGGACGCCGAGGTCCTGGAGAAAAGTCCTCATTCGCTTCAAGTCGACGATGTCCGTGCAGATGGCCGAGATGTCCAGGCCCGGAATCCTGCGCTTGTCGAGACTAGCCAAAGTCGGCAAATCGGTCCGGCAGGCGGCGCACCAGGTGGCCCACAGGTTCACAAGCGCGACATGGCCGGGCTTCGGCGCCAGCACGACATCGCGGCCGTTGAGATCCTGAAGCCGAAGCGGCGGCAGCTTGCGGCGCGGCCTGACAATGGTGAACTGGCTGCGCGCCGTCCCGAAGACCGGAGGGTAGTCGGCTTGCTCACCCCGTGCATGTCCGGCAAACAATGCGCTCAGGCCTGCGAGCAGGACTGCGCGCCGATGCAATGCGAGGCCGGTCGTCGGCTTGTTGTCAGGCATGAATATAGGCCCAGCCCTTCATCTGCAGTTCGACGACCCTGCCGATCCCGAACGGCACCAGTGTGGCGCCCTCGATCAATTGAATGGAGACGTGCTCCTTCGCCTCGGCGATCATCTTGGAGGAGGCGCACATGGACAACGTGATATCAGGTACCATCCGGCGCAGCGCAGCCAGCGGGTCGCGCAGCGTCGACTTGTCAGCCGGAAACACCTCGATGCCGCTGCCATTGGCGACGACCTCGATCTGCAGCCTCAGTCCCTTCTCCGCAAAATGCCTGGAGAGATTGGCCGAATAGCTGATCGCGTGGCCCATGACATGAGGGTCGTTGCGGTCGATCAGGACGACGACGCCGTCGACCAAGCGATCGGCCTTGTTTGCATTCGCCGCCGCCGACGTCGCGATGACGGCGCTTCCCGCGAGCAACATGCGGCGGGACAGGATGTCCGGGGCATTCATCGGCGCGCCTGTTTCCGCGTCTGCTGCATTGCCGTCACGCGCTCCGCGGCAGGATCGGCGCCTTCCTCGCCCGTCCCCACAGCACGAAAGCGGCAAGGGCCAGCAGCACGAAATTGAGCGGGGTGACGGCGGCCTCGCCGCGCGAGACGTGGAAGGCGATGGCCAGGATCTGCAGCACCATGCAGCCGAGCGCGGCCAGCACCGTGAGGCCGGGCATGATGCGGGTCAGCGCCGGCAGGAGAATGCCGATGCCGCCGGCGAGGTCGATCAGGCCGATGATGCGCACGAAGGTTTCGGAGTGATCACCGGCCCAGGGTATCATGGCGGCCAGCTGCGGGATCGGCGTGAAGACCTTCATCACCCCGGCGGAAGCGAAGACGAAGAAGACCAGCGCCTGGGCGACCCACAGGCTGATGCGAAGGGCGCGCCCGGGGGCGGCGGGAGTGATGGCTGTGGTCGACACGGCGGGTCTCCAAGGGTTGCTGCGTTGGGCATCGTGACCTGCCGACCGATTTCGTTGTTTCCTTGTGTTTGATCATTATCTAATCTGTAGATTGATCCTTTCCTATTGGTTGATGATCGAATGGATACGCTCGTCAGTATCCGGGTGTTCTGCCTGGTCGCGGAAATGAAGAGTTTTGCCGCGGCGGCCGACCGGCTCGGCATCTCGCCTGCAATGGCGAGCAAGCATGTGATGCAGCTCGAACGCCGCCTGTCGACGCGGCTGCTCAACCGCACCAGCCGGCGCGTCAGCCTGAGCGAGACCGGCGCGCTCTATTTCGACCAGGCGAGGCAGATGCTGGAGTCGCTCGACGAGATCGAGGCGGTGGTGAGCAAAGCGACGGTCGTGCCGCGCGGGATGTTGAAGCTGAGCGCACCGGTCTGGCTCGCCAATCCGGCTTTCGTCAGCCTGCTCGCCGATTACCGTCGCCGCTATCCCGAGGTGCAACTCGATTTCGACCTCAGCGGCCGTCTCGTGAATCTCGTCGACGAAGGCTTTGACCTTGCGCTGCGGATGACCAACCAGCTCGACGAGGGCCTGATCGCGCGCCCCGTCGCCAAAGTCGCCTTTCACATGGTTGCTTCGCCAGCCTATCTCGATCGCCATGGTCGTCCACGGACGGTAGCGGAATTGGAAGGCCATGCTTTACTGAAATATGCGTTGATCCCGGGCAACGCCTTCCCGTTCAAGGGTGCGGAGGGCGAGCAGACGGTCGCCTTCGATGTCGTGCTGCAGACTGAGAATGAGACGTTGCTGCATCTTGCCGCGGTCGAGGGCATGGGGATCAGCTTCCTGCCCAAATCGCTGATCGCGGAGGATGTCGCAAAAAGGCGGCTCGAAATGTTGCCGTCGGACTTGCTCTCCTTTGAAGGACAGCTGTTTGCGGTCTATCCGAGCCGGAAATATCTCTCCGCGAAAGTGCGCACCTTCATCGACTTCATCGCAGCCGATCCGCGGCTGAAATAGGCTCTACGTCCCCGCGCCGAGTCCGAGCCTTGCATAGATCCGACGCGCATAGGCGCCGAACGCGTCGGTCGTCTTGATCGGCAGCGCGCGCGGAAACGGCAGCTCGATCGGGAAGAATTCGGCCATGCGCGCCGGACCTGCGGTGAGCACGGCGCAGTGCGAGGCGAGGAACACCGCCTCCTGGATCGAGTGGGTGACGAAGATGATGGTCTTGCCGCTCTCGCGCCAGATCCGCAGCATCTCCAGGTTCATCTGCTCGCGCGTCAGCGCATCCAACGCGCCGAACGGCTCGTCCATCAGGATCAGCCTGGGATCGTGAATGAAGGCGCGCGCAATCGCGGTGCGCTGCTGCATGCCGCCGGACAGTTGCTGCGGATATTTGTCCTCGTGGCCGGAAAGGCCGACCAGCTCGAGCAGGTCGCGGGCGCGGGCCCGTGCCGCCTTCATCGGCAGCCCGACGATCTCCGCCGGCAGCAGCACATTGTCGAGGATGGTGCGCCATTTCAACAACAGCGCCTGCTGGAACACCATGCCGATGTCGCGGGCAGGATCGAACGGCGTCTGCGCGTTGCCGATGCTGACGCTGCCGCCATCGGCCCCATGCAGCCCCGCGAGGATCTTCAACACAGTGGTCTTGCCGCAGCCGGAGGGGCCGACGAGGGAGACCAGCTCCCCCTCCTGCACGTCCATGGTGACGTCGGAGACGGCGAGAAACTCGGTCCCGCCGGAACGGTAGACCTTGCGGACGTTGCGCAAGCTGACAAAGGGCTCGGGCGAGCTCATGTCAGCCATCGCTCCAGGTTGGCGGCGACGAAATCATCGTCGGACAGATCGGCGTGCTCGTTACAGACGCGGTCGATCGCCTCGATCTGGCCGGGGCTCAGGCCTTCGTTGGGATCGAGGCACCAGATGCCCTGCATCAGCCCCTGCCGGCGCAGCACCTCGTGACAGCCGGCGATGCAGCCGTGGAAGTTGTTGGCGACATCGAAGAACGCGCTGTTGCAGTCGGTGACGCGGGCATCGAGCGCCAGCAGGTCGGCCGGGATCGTGTCCTTGTGGCGCGCGGCCTTGCAGCGCTCGAACTGCTCGATCGCGCGTCGGGTCCACACCGACCAGTGCCCGAGCAGGCCGCCCCTGAAATAGGTGCGCGTGGTGACGCCCTGGTCGCGCAGGTCGAAGGGCAGGCTGAGATCGAGCAGGATATGATCGTCATTGCCGGTGTAGAGCGCGATGCGGTCAAGCGCACCGGCCGCGCATACGCCGCGCAGCACGTCGAGGGTGCGATAGCGGTTGAACGGCGCGATCTTGATGGCGACGACATTGTCGATCATCGCAAAGCGCCGCCAGAAATCGGCGCTGAGGATCACGCCGCCCACGGCCGGTTGCAGGTAGAAGCCGACCAGCGGGATTACGCGCGCGACCGTCTCGCAATGCGCGATGATCTCGTCCTCGGAGGCCGATTTCATCGCCGCAAGGCTGAGGAGGCCGGCGTGATAGCCGATGCCGCGCGCAGTCTCTGCCTCGCCGACCGCCTGTCGGGTTGGTCCGGCCAGCCCGGCGATTAGCGCCAGCGGCCGCTTGGTCCAGTTCGATGCGGCCTCGGCCGCGAGCTCCAGCACCGGACGATAGAGGCCGACGTCGCGGATCGCAAATTGCGTGGTGTGCACGCCGACCGCAAGCCCGCCGGCACCGGCATCGATGTAATAGCGCGTCAGTGCGCGCTGATGCAGGGTATCGAGCTTGCGACCGGCATCGAGCGCGAGCGGGTGTGCCGGCAGCACGGTGCCCGCGGCAATCATGCGCCGCACCTCGGATGGCATTTGGCTGTGATGCATGGGCTGTCCTATCCGAATTCGGGGCCGGCAACGGCAAAGGGCGGTTCGCCCGCCTGGCTCCCGGCACGGCCGAACCGCATGCGCTGGAACGACCGCTCCAGCGTCCAGCCCGCGCGCAGCAGGCCGTCGAGGAAGACCGTCTGGTTCGCAACCGCATCAATGAGATGCGGTCCCGGCTCGCTCGCGACGATGCCGGCCAGCAGCGCCAGTGCGCTGCCCGGATTGTCGGCAAAGACCGGACCGATGTGGCGCGCCGTGCGGCCGTCGCGCACCAGCGCCATCGCGTCATTGGTCGAGAGCAGCCGCGAGCCGGGGCGGCCGGAGAGCTCGCCGAGCAACTCGCGGCGGTCGAAACCCATCGCATTGATATCGCAGCTGATGAAATCGCCGAGCTTGCCCGCGGGCAGCTCGCTGCCCGGAGCCGCTGAGGCGCCGGCCCCGAACCGCAGCCGCCGCAACTGAAGGGTCGGCGAAAAACCCAGCGGCCCGTAGACCGCGGCGCCCGCGGGCGTCGCGTCGAGCCAGACGGTGAGGCCAAGCCGCATGGCCGCATCGAGGCAGGTGTCGATCAGCCGCGTTGCGAGCCCTTGCCGGCGCCGGCTCTCCGTGACCAGCACCATGCTGATCCAGCCCTCGCGCCTGGTATAGGGCAGGAGGGCGGCGGTTGCGATCAGGCGGGACGCGGAATCGCGCAGGCCATAGACGGTTCCCTTGGTGAGGAAGTATCGCCAGTCCGCTTCATTCTGATTCCACTGCGCCTCGCACGACAATTCGAGCCCGGCCGTGGCGTCGCGGGCATCGAGCTGAAGCAGCGGGAGCTCCTTCTCAGTAGCGGCCATCGCGCACCTCGTATTTGGTCGGCTTGCCCAGGCTCGGCATCGCCCGCGCGACCCAATCGGCGGTCCAGGTGGTCAGCTGTGCGGTATCGACGATCGGCAGCCCGAACAGTCTGACGGCCAGCGAGGTGTCGGTCAGCCAGGCGGTCGGCTCTTCCCGGCCTTTGATAATGGGTTCGCGGCCGAGCAGCGCGCCGAATTTGGCGGCGAGATCGCGGACCGCGAGAATGTCATGGCCGCTGACATTGATCGGGACGGTCGGCGTCTCGCAATGCGCCAGGCAGCGCAGCGCCTGCGACGAGGCATCGCCCTGCCAGATGACATTGACATGGCCGAGGCTGACATCGATCGGCTGGCCCTGCCAGACCTTGCTTGCGATGTCGTGGAGCACGCCGTAGCGCATATCGATGGCGTAGTTCAGCCGGAACAGCCGGCCCGGCGTGGCATATTTTCTGGAGAAATACTCGAACATCCGCTCGCGGCCGACGCAGGATTGCGCATACTCGCCGGGCGGATTGGGCGCCATGCGCTCGTCGGAGCCTTTGCCGTCCACCGGGACGAACGGATAGACGCAGCCGGTCGAGAACGCCACGATCCGCGACTGGCGAAATGCTTGCGCCACGATGGCCGGCACATGGGCGTTCATCGCCCAGGTCAGCGACAGGTCGCCTTCGGCGCCGAACTTGCGGCCGGCCATGAAGATGATGTTCCGAATTTTCGGCAAGCCGCCGACGGCGGTTTCGTCGAGCAGGTCGCAATTGATGGTTTCGACGCCGCGCGCGTGCAGCCAGTCTTTCGCGCTCGGCTCGCTGAAGCGGGCCACGCCGATGACGCGGCGCTGGGGTGCCGCGGCCTTGGCGAGGGCTGCGAGCGTCGGGCCCATCTTGCCGGCGACGCCGAGCACCATGATGTCGCCGTCGACTGTGCCGAGATCGTCGATCAGCGCCTGACTCGGGCGGCACAGCAATTCGTCGAGCGCTGCGATGTCGGCGATGGTTATCGGCAGCGTGTCGCGCGAGAGCAGCATATCTCGTCCTATTGTTGCAGCCTGACGTCGGGCACCACGAATAGGCGTTCGAGGCCGAGCACCAGGCCATAAAGCGCAACGCCCAGGAGGGTCAGCAGCACCACCGCCATCACCATGGCCGGCGTATCGAGCGAAGACTGCACCTGGATCATGAGATAGCCGAGCCCGCGGTCGGAGGCGATGAACTCGCCGACGATGGCGCCCGCGACCGCCAGGATGGCGCCGACCTTCATGCCGGAGAAGACATAAGGCAGCGAGCCCGGCAGCTGGATCTTGCGGAACAGCACCCAGCGCGAGCCGCGCAGCGATCTGACGAGGTCGAGCAGATCGGGTTCGACCTCGTTCAGGCCGCGCGCAGTGGTGAGGAGGATCGGGAAGAAGCAGATGGAGAAGGCGATCAGGATGTTCGGCACGATCCCGTAGGAGAACCAGACGATCACCAGCGGCCCCAGCGCGACCTTCGGGATCATGTTCAGCGTCACGAACAGCGGCAGCAGCATCAGGCTCACCAGCCGCGACCAGCTGAAGATCACCGCGAGCGCCACGCCGACCAGGGCGCCCAGCGCAAAGCCGCCGAGGATTTCGACGGCCGTGACCACCAGATTGGACGCCCAGGCATATTTGGCCGATGCGAGCGTGGCGAGCGCCGCAAGCGGCGAGGGCAGGATGAATTTCGGCACGTGGAACGCGTCGACCAGGACCTGCCAGAGCACCAGCATGGCAAGATGCACGACCAGGATGATCGCGATGGACCCCGCCGATCGGCCGCCGCTTGCTGGCAATGGGCGCTCCCTGGATGCTGCTCCGCGCCGCCGGGCTTGCGGGCGCCGCCCGTTCATTCTATCGCGGTCCGCTCCGGTTTTCAACCGTTTGGTTGATTAGGGCCGGAGCGACTGCATCACCAGGTCGACCACATGCTTGCGGCGCGCGCGCCGGGCGGCCGGCTGGCGCAGATCCTTGCCGAAGATCGCCGACAGCGTCGCGGCGTTGGAGAAGAAGAAATAGCTCAAGCCGGCGATCGAAATGTAGAGCTGCACCGGATCGATCCCCTTTCGGAAGGTGCCGTCCTGCACCCCCTGTTTGAGGATTTTCGAGACCATGCTGACCAGCGGCGAATGCATCGCCTCCAGCCGCTTCGAGCCGCGCACATGGCGGGCGCCGCCGCGGTTCTCGTCATTGAGCAGCACGATGAAATCGGGATGGGCGGCGAGGTGGTCGAACGAGGCCTCGATCAGCTTGCGAATGGCCCCGGCCGGCGGCAGGCCCTCGAGGTTGAGCTTGCGCTCCTGCTCGCGAATCTCCTCATAGACCCATTCGAGCACGTCGAGATAGAGCGCATCCTTGTCGCCGAAATAATGATAAACCAGTTGCTTGTTGACGCCGGCGCGCGCCGCGATCTCGTCGACCCGTGCGCCTGCGAGGCCGCTGGCGGCGAATTCGCGCCGTGCCGCGACCAGGAGTTTCCGGCGCGTGGCTTCCGGATTGCGCCGCTGCACCTTGCCTCCACCGGAGCTTCGTTTGAGCATTTCCAACCAGGCAGTTGACAATTACGGGAGTCCCTTGTTGCATTAGTAGCGTTGCCGATGGCGTCCGACAAGGGCGGGTCGCCGGGAAAAGGATCATCGCCATGAAGTGCCTCAGGCTCGCCGGACTGAAGCTTGGCGGATGTGCGCTCGCGCTTTTGGTGACGGCGGCGCCCTCGCTTGCCGGCGAGGCCGTCAACCTCACCCTGAACTGGACGCCGACGGCGGATCACTCGCCGTTCTATTACGCGAAGGCACAGGGTTGGTACGAGAGGGCCGGCATCGATCTCAGCATCGAGACGGGCAAGGGCTCGGGCGTCTCCGCGCTGAAGGTCGGCTCCGGCGGCTCGCCATTCGGGATTGCCGATCTCGCGACCGCGCTGGTGGCGCGCGGCAAGGGCGCCGATGTGGTGGCGCTGATGAGCATCTACGCCAATACCGGCCAGACCTTCTACTGGCTGAAAAGCTATGGCGTGAGCAGACCGAGCGACTTTCCCGGCCACAAAATCGGCAATCCGCCCGGCGACGCCTCGCGGGTGATGTGGCCGGCCTTCGCCAAGGCCGCCGGCATCGCGCCGGACTCCGTCAGTTTCGTCAATGTCGGCCCGACCGCCAAGATCGCTGCCCTGAAGAGCCACACCGTCGACATCATCTCCGACTTCTACAACGAGCATGATCTGAAGGTGATCGAGTTCGGTCCCGACCTCGGATACGTGAACTGGAAGGACATCGGTCTCAATCCGTACGGCAACTCGCTGATCGTCAACGGCGCTTATCTCGAGAAAAATCCAAAGCTCGTTGCGGACTTCGTCCAGATCACGCAGAAGGCGTTTGCAGCCTGCGTCGCCGACGTCACGCCGTGCCTCAAGGCTTTGCTCGACCAGGTCTCCGGGCTCGACAAGGAGAACCAGGAGCGGCAGTGGGAGCGCATCAAATATCTCATGACCGACGAGTTCACCACGGCCAAGGGGCTCGGCTGGATCGACGGCGCGCGCATGAAGAAGGATTACGAGCTGGTGCAGACCTATCTCGGCATGGAAAAGCCCTTCGACGTCGAGACCGCATTCACGACCAGGATGCTGGATCCGTCGATCAAGATGGACGCGAGCAAGGTGAAGAGGTGAAGACAGCAATCGCGGCTTGAAAAATCCTCCCGTTTGGGGCTGGTTAGCCGTAAACAGGGAGGACAGCATGACCCAGGCAAGCCCCGTCGGTCCGGCGGCGACGGACAGTCCAAAGGAGGCCTCGGGCGCGGTCGTTGCGCAACATGAAGCCATGCGTCAGGCTCTGCCGTTCGGCGATACCTCCGATTTCGCGGATGCCGCGCGCGGCTTTATCGGCACCATTGACGACGCGAAGATAGTCTCGCCGCAGGGCAGGGTGGTCTGGAGCCTCGAACCGTACGGCTTCCTGTCGGAGGCTCAGGCGCCGGCGACGGTGAACCCCAGCCTTTGGCGCCAGGCGCGCCTCAATATGCATCATGGCCTGTTCGAGGTGGTGCCGGGCGTCTATCAGGTGCGCGGGCTCGACATCGCCAACATGACGCTGATCGAGGGCGACAAGGGCGTCATCGTGGTGGATACGCTGACCTCGATCGAAGGCGCGCGGGCCGCGATGGAGCTCTATTTCAGGTATCGTGGCGTGCGTCCCGTTGCGGCGGTGATCTTCACCCACACCCATACCGATCATTGGGGCGGCGCGCGCGGCGTGCTGAGCGAGGATCAGTTCGCCGGCGGCAAGGTCCCGATCATTGCGCCGAACCTGTTCATGGAGCACGCGGTCTCCGAGAACATCATCGCGGGTCCTGCGATGCTGCGCCGCGCGCAATACCAGTTCGGCCCGTTCCTGGCGAAGGGGCCGCGCGGGCAGGTCGATTGCGGGCTCGGCAAGTCGATGGCGGCGGGCTCGGTGGCGCTGCTGCGCCCGACCGACCTGATCATGGAGACCGGCGATACGCGCACCATCGACGGCGTCGTGTTCGAATTCCAGATGGCGCCGAACAGCGAGGCGCCCGCGGAGATGCATTTCTACATCCCGCGCTACAAGGTCTTGAACCTCGCGGAAAACTGCACCCACAATTTCCACAATCTGTTGCCGTTCCGCGGCGCGGACGTGCGCGATGCGCTGGCCTGGTCGAAATATCTGGGCGAAGCCTTGTCGCTCTGGGGCGGCAAGGCGGAGGCGATGTGTGGCCAGCATCACTGGCCGGTGTGGGGACGCGAACGCATCGACACCATGATTCGCCAGCAACGCGATCTCTACAAATTCGCGCACGACCAGACCATCCGCCTGATGAACCACGGGCTGACGGCAACGGAGATTGCCGAGACCATCCGCCTGCCGAGGAGTCTCGAAGGCGCCTGGCATGGCCGCGGCTATTACGGCCACATCCGGCACAATGTGAAGGCGATCTACCAGAAATATCTCGGCTGGTACGACGCCAACCCCGTCAATCTGGATCCGCTGCCGCCGGTCGAAGCCGGCAGGAAATATGTCGAATACATGGGCGGCGCCGACGCGCTGCTGGCGCGCGCCAAAGCCGATTTCGCCAAGGGTGAATTTCGTTTCGTGGCGCAGGCCGTGAGTCACCTGGTGTTCGCCGATCCCGACAATCAGGCGGCACGTGCGCTGCTTGCCGACACCTTCGAGCAGCTCGGTTATGCCGCCGAAAGCTCCACCTGGCGCAACGCCTACCTGTTCGGCGCGCAGGAGTTGCGGGCCGGCATGCCGAAAGCGCCGCCGCGCCCGCCGATGCCGCGCGAGACGCTGGCCGCGCTGCGTACGTCGCAATTATGGGACGTGCTCGGCGTGCGGCTGAACGGGCCGAAGGCGGAAGGCAAGCACATCGTGCTGAACTGGAGCTTTGCCGACACCGGCGAGAAGTTTGTGCTGACGCTCGAGAATTGCGCGCTGACCTATCGTGAAGGGGCGCAGTCGGAAACGGCGGACGCGAGCTTTGCGCTCGCGCGCACCACGCTGGACGAGGTGATCGCCAAGCAGACGAGCTTCCCGGAGGCGATCGCTGCCGGGAAGATCACGTTCAACGGCAACGCGATGCGCCTCGGCGAGCTGATGGAACTGATGGACGAGTTCCCGCGCATGTTCGAGATCGTCGAACCGAAGCGGACGGTGGTGAGTTAGACGGTGTCATGCCGGGGGCGATGCGAAGCATCGAACCCGGAATGTCGAGATTCCAGGTTCGCCTCTTCGAGGCGCCCCGGAATGACCAAGCAACGTTGAGATCAGATCCCCAAATACGCCGCCTGCACCTGCTTGTTGTTGGCAAGCTCGGCGCTGGCGCCGTGCATGATCACACGGCCGCTCTCCAGCACGTAGGCGCGGTCGACCAGGGATAGCGCGCGGCTGACGTTCTGCTCGACCAGGAGGATCGCGGTGCCCATCTTGTGGATTTCGGCGATCTTCTCGAAGGTCACGTCGGTCATGACGGGTGCCAGCCCCAGCGACGGCTCGTCCAGCATCAGAAGTCGCGGCTTGAGCATCAGGCCGCGGCCGACCGCGAGCATCTGTTGCTCGCCGCCGCTCATGGTGCCGGCGAGCTGCCGCTTGCGCTCGGCAAGGCGCGGGAAGATGTCGTAGACCAGCTCCATGGTCCTCGCCCGCTCGGCCTTGGCCTTGGGCACGAAGGCGCCGATCTCAAGGTTTTCCTGCACCGACATCTCCGGAAAGACCTGGCGGCCCTCCGGCACATGGGCAATGCCGAGCTCAGGGATCCGGTGCGGCGCAAGCCGGCCGACATCGATGCCGTCGAAGCTGATCGATCCCGACGACAGCGCGACGAGCCCCGAGATCGCGCGCAGCGTCGTGCTCTTGCCGGCGCCGTTCGCGCCGAGCAGGCCGACCGCTTCGCCGGCATTGATGGTGATCGAGACCTGGGAGATCGCCGGCACCGAGCCATAGGCCGCGCTGACACCCTTGAGCTCAAGCATGGGCGCCTCCGCCGGTCGGTGCATGCACATAGCCGGAGCCGAGATAGGCGCGGATGACCTCTGGATTCTCTACGATGTCCTTCGGTGCGCCTTCCGCGATCTTCTGGCCATGGTCGAGCACGACGATATGACGGGCCACCGCCATGATCGCGCGCATCACATGCTCGACGATGACGATGGTGAGGCCCCGCTGCGACAGTTTTCCGACCAGCGCGACCGCCTGGTCGATCTCGGCCGGATTGAGCCCGGCCATCACCTCGTCGAGCAGCAGGATGCGCGGCTGCGTAGCGAGCGCGCGGGCCATCTCCAGCCGGCGCTGGTCGATGGTGGTGAGATCCTTGGCTGCCGTATTTTCGCGCGCCGACAGGCCGACAAAAGCGATGGCTTCGCGGGCTCGCTCGCGCGCAGCGGCGACATGGCGATCGCGCAGGAAAGCGCCGGTCATGACATTGGCGAGCACCGTCATCGCGCCGAAGGGCTTGGCGACTTGGAAGGTGCGGGCGAGGCCCAGCGCACAGACGTCGTGCGGCTTGAGGCCGACGACCTCCTGCCCGAAGGCGAGCACAGAGCCGGAATCGGCGCGGTGAAAGCCGGTGATGAGATGGAAGCTCGTGGTCTTGCCGGCGCCGTTCGGCCCGATCAGCGCCACGGTCTCGTTCTCCTTCACGGTGAAATCGACGTCCTGCACGGCGCGCAGGCCGCCGAAGCGCTTGGAGAGGCCCCTGACAACCAGCGCATTCGTCATGGCGATGTCCTGACACGGACCGGCTTGCGATCGAGATGGCGCTGCCAGGCGTCATTGAACAGGCCGATCAGCCCGGTCGGGCGCCACAGGATGATCGCCATCAGGATCAGGCTGTAGACCGTGAGCTGGATGCCGCCGGTTGAGGAGCCGAGCCAACTCTGCAACAGCGTCGAAGTGGTCTCCAGCACGACGGTGCCGATCACCGGGCCCCACAAGGTGCCGATGCCGCCGACGATCGACACCAGCGCAGCCTCGATCGAGATGTTGAAGCTGAAGGCGGTCGCTGGATCGATGAAATAGATGTACTGGACATAGAAGGTGCCGGCGAGGGCTGTCAGGAAGGCGCTGATCATGTAAATGTCGCGCTTGATGCGCGGCGCGTTGACGCCGATCGCTTCTGCCGCATCCTCATCCTCGCCGATGGCGACGAGGTAGTAGCCCATCCAGGAGCGCTCGATGCGCCAGGTGACCAGAAGCCCGAGCGCGAGCAGGCCGAGCACGACGTAGTAATAGGATGCCTTGGTCTCGAACTGCAGCATCAGGGGCGAGCTGCCGAGATTGGGAATGGTCGTGCCTTCGGCGCCCCAGGCGAAATCGCGGAACTTCAGGAAGATCAGCATCAAGGCCTGCGCGGTCGCGATCGTGGCGATGGTGAAATAGGGGCCGCGCAGGCGAAAGCAGAGCCAGCCGACCGGCAGGCTCGCGAGTGCCGCGACAATTCCGCCGGCGACCATCCCGATCCAGGGCGAGATACCGAAGTCGATCTGCATGATCGTGGACGTGTAGGCGCCGAGCCCGAAATAGGCGGCATGTCCCAGCGACAGCTGCTTGGCATAGCCGCCCATCAGGTTCCAGGCGACGCCTATGAAGGAGAACAGGAGGATGCGGATGAAGATGTCGAGCGCGAACGAGCTCTTCACGACTTGTGGCAGCGCGAGTGCCACCAGCCCGATCGCGATCAGCGCAAGCCACTTCCATTTGCCGGTGCCCGCCACTAGCGCATTCTCCCGCCGCCGAGGCCCTGCGGCCGGAACGCCAGCGTGAGCAGCAGCATGGCGAACACCACGATCAATCCGGAATCGGCGCCGACGAACTGGATGCCGAGCGACTCGGCGATCCCCATCATCAGGCTCGCGACCAGCGCCCCCAGCACGTTGCCCAGCGTGCCCAGCACGACAGCGACAAAGGCCATCAGCACGAACACCTGTCCGACGAAGGGATAGGCCGAATAGAACGGCATCAGCAGCGAGCCGGCCGCGCCCGCAAGCGCCAGCGCCGCGCCAAAGGCGACGCAGAACACGCGGTCGGGGTTGATGCCCATCAGGGTTGCGACATCGCGATTCTGCGCGGCTGCGCGCATCGCCTTGCCGAGATCGGTCGTATGCAGGAAGGCCCAGAGCGCGCCGCTCAAGGCCATCGCTACCACGAAGGCGATCAGCTTTGCTTCGGGAACGTAAAGACCGCCGAAGTGGAAGGCCTCGTCCGAATACGAGGTGTGAACCGTGCGGTAATTCGCAGTGAACAACAGCAGCGCGAGATTGAGCAGCAGCAGCGACAGCGCGAAGGTCAGGAAGATCTGCGGCATGTCGTTCGGCCCCAGCACCCGGCGGATCAGGACATGCTGGATCAATACGCCCAGCACGAACAGCACCGGCATCGACACCAGGAGCGAGACGATTGGGTCGATGCCAAAATAGGTGGCGAGGAAATAGCTGATATACATGCCGATCATCACGAATTCGCCCTGGGCGAAATTGACGATCTTGACCACGCCGAAGATCAGCGTCACGCCGATGCTGACGAGCGCGTAGATGCCGCCGATGAGCAGGCCGTTAATGACGGCCTGGGCCACTGTCTCCAGCATTGCCGTTGACCCGTCTCAGCTCTTGATGAGGGGTGCGCGGGCCTCGTCCTTGGGGAAGACGCTGGCGAGATCGCCGTTCTGCCACTGCACGCCCACCGGCCGGCCATAGACGTTCTTGCCGTCGGGCCCGAACTTCACTTTGCCGCCCGGCGCCATTGCCGCAAAGCCGGAGGAGACGTCCAGGGCCGACAGCGCCTCGCGCACCTTCTGCGGATCGGCCGAGCCGGCACGCTCCAGCGCATCGGCAAGCATGAAGGTCTGCGCCACCAGGCCGCCGGCATATTCGAAGATGAAATCGCCGGTGCGCTTCTTGAACTCCTCATTCACCTTCTGTGCATTGGCGTCGATGTCGTGATTCCAATGCGCGACGCCCTGCAGGCCTTCAGCCAGCTTGCCGACATTCTTGTAGAAATCCGGCATCACGAAGCCGCCGGAGCCGCCGTTGATGGCGATGTTGAGTCCGACCTGCTTCACGGTGCGCACGATCAGAATGAGATCGTTGAGATAGGAGACGGAGAACAGCGCGTTGGCGCCGGACGCCTTGACCTTGTTGATCAGCGGGCCGGCGTCGGTGAACCCGGCTGAGTAGGGCTCGAACATCACGATCTCGACGCCTTCGCCGGGCGCGAGGTCCTTCAGCCCGTTGGATGTGGAGGTGCCGAAGGCGGTGTTCTCGAAGATGACGGCGACCTTCGGCTTGTCCGAGACGAGTTTCGACATCCGCAGCTGCGTCTGCGCGAATTGCGAGGCGCGCGCAAACGGCGTGAATGTGTAGCTGCGGCCCTTGTTGAGCTGGTCCGAACTCGAGCCGGTGATGATCGGGACCTTGGCGCGTTCGCAGACCTCGCTCGCAATCAAGGTCAGGGCGCTGGCATAGCAGCCGTGGATGGCCGACAGCTTGTTGCCGGTGATGAGCCGATCGGTCTCGGTGCGGGTGACCGTGGTGTCGCTCTGCACGTCCGAGATGATGAGATTGAGCTTGGCGCCGCCGAGCGACTTGATGCCGCCGGCCTCGTTGACCATGTCGACCGCAAGCTTTGCGGCGGCCACGCAGCCGACGCCGATCTGGGCCATGCTGCCGGTCGTCGGATAGAGCGCGCCGATATTGATCGGCTCGGCGGCAAGGCCGCGCAGCGGCACCGCGCCGAATGCGCCAGCCGCCATTGCGCAGCCGGTCTTGATGAGGAATTTGCGGCGGCTGTGTCGCCTGGAGAGGAGGGAACGCGCGCCGCTCTCGCCATCGGACGCGTTGCATCGTTTGGTCATGCCGTTTCCTCCGCTGTTCGGATCTGTCGCGGCCCTGGACCCGCCGTCCGCTTTGGACGAGCCTAGCCCCTCCCAGGATTGTTTACAATATCGTTTGCAATATTATGATCGGGATCGGGACATCATCCAGCAGCCGGCGGCGCCGTGCCGCGGCGAGAATGCGTTGACCGGTCGGAGCGATCATGGCCGCAAAGCCGCTCAAGCCGATGAAGGCAGGCGCAACCGGGGCCGCCGCGATCAGGGCGGGCGTTCGCAGCCCGCCGGCGGCGGCCGAGAGATCCGTCGGCGGCGCAGGCAGCCCGGCGCGGCCGCTTGCCCCCGCCGAGGCGATCGCACGGCGCATCGAGGAGGACATCGTGCTCGGCCGGCGGCATCCGCGCGAGCGGCTGGTCGAGCAGGACCTCTGTGACCTGTTTCAGACCCATCGCGGCGACGTCCGGCTTGCGCTGTTCGAATTGGAGCGCAAGGGGCTGATCGAGCGCATCCCCAATCGCGGGGCGTTGGTGCGGGGGCTCGCACCGCAGGAGGTGCGCCAGATCTATGCCGTGCGCGAGGAGCTCGAGGTGATGGCCGTGCGCATCATCCCATTTCCGGTGGCCGCGAGCGACCTCAGCCGTCTCGACGAACTGCATCGCCAGCACAGTGCGGCTGTCGAAGCAGGCGACCTGCTCAGCGTGTTCTACAGCAACCTGCGATTCCACCAGATTCTGTTCGGCCTGTGCGGCAATGCCTGCCTGATCGAAACCATCGAGCTGCTCGCGCAGAAGGTCTACGGCATTCGCTTCTATGCCAACGCCTCGCCGCAATCGCTCGGACGTGCGCGCCGCGATCATCTGGAGATGATCAGGGCGCTGCGTGCCGGCCGCCGCGACGAGCTGGTGGCGCTGACGCGGCGGCATCTGAAGCCCTCGCCCGAGGCCTATATCAAGGCCTACGAGCAGCGCTTCGGCTGAACCTCAATGGCGGACGACCGTGCGCGCTGCTATTCGGCGCTGCTGACCAGCTTGATCCGCGGCTCCGTCGCCTCGATCAGTGCGCGATAGGCCGAAAGATAATCCAGCGCCATGCGCCGCGCCGTGAAGCGCGTTTCGAAACGCGCGCGGATCGCCGGCCGTGAAAGCTCTGCGATCCGGCCGACGCAGCCGACCGCGCTCGTCTCGTCCTCGACGATGAAGCCGGTCAGCCCGTCCTCGATGATCTCCGGTACCGATCCGCGATTATAGGCGATGACAGGCGTGCCGCAGGCCATTGCCTCGATCATGACGAGGCCGAACGGCTCGGGCCAGTCGATCGGAAGCAGGAGCGCAAGCGCGCCGCTCAGGAACTCGGATTTCTCGGAGTCGGCGATCTCACCGATATAATCGACCAGCGGATTGTCCTTCATCAACGGACGGATGACCTGGTCGTAATAGTCCTGGTCGGCGCGATCGACCTTGGCGGCTATCTTGAGCGGAATGCCACAGCGCATCGCGATCTTGATCGCGCGATCGACGCCTTTTTCCGGCGCGATGCGCCCAAGCACCGCCAGATATTCCTGCTTGCAGGGACGAGGCACCAGCAGGTTTTGCGGCAGGCCGTGATGGATGGTCGCCACCCAATTGGCCTGCGGCACCGGGCGCCGCTGCGCGTTCGAGATCGAGATCACCGGAATGGAGGAGAAGGTGCTGAACACCGGCTGATGCTCCGGCAAGTCGAGCCGGCCATGAAGCGTGGTGAGGAACGGTGTCGGCTGCCGGTGGAACAGGGACCAGGGATAATAATCGAGATGGAAATGGAGAAAGTCGAACTCCTCGTCGTCGCATTTCTGCCGCACCCGCTCCAGCATGACCATATGCAGGGCATTGGGATCGCGCACCGCGCCGTCGAGCCGCAGGGCTCTCGGCCAGGTCGCATCAAGCTTTGCCGAGGTCTGCGAGTCTCCGCTCGCAAACAGCGTCACGTCGTGGCCGAGCGCCACGAGCTCCTCGGTCAACCAGTGCACCACGCGCTCGGTGCCGCCATAAAGCTTCGGGGGAACAGCCTCCGTCAACGGAGCAACCTGCGCGATGCGCATCTCACCTTCTCCTGTTTGCGATCATGGAAGAACTCGCCCCCGTCTCGGCACCGGCACGCCGAGAAAGGAACGTTGCCGCACCTGCGAGGTTCCAGTCGGCAAGGTTACTTCTTCGACACTCGCGCAAGCGCGCCTCGTTCCCGAGCAGGCAGATGCAAATAAGGCAAGAGACGAGGCGAGACAGGAGGCAAGACACGGCGACGGGATGAATCTGAGCGAGCGTTGCCCCCGTGCCGGCTTGTGCAGAGCGAAAAGTGGCGGGAACCGGATGGCGGATTGGTCGTTCAAGGAAGCGGGAAACGCGGAGCGCTGAGGGCTCACATCACCAACCGACAGGTTTGCCTCCACATGGATCAGTTATCCGGATACGCGCACCGCCCTTTTCCGTTCGTGTTGCGCTATCTGCGCCGCCGGCCGGCCGCGCACCTCACCATTCTTGCCGCGGTGCTCGCCGCGGTTTCCTGTTCCGTCGGCACGCAATACGGCGTGAAGTCCCTGGTTGACTGTCTTGCGGGCGGCCCTGGCCGCGCGAACAGCGTATGGCTGGCATTCGCTCTCCTCATGTCGCTGATCGCCGCCGACAATTTCCTGTGGCGGATCGCAAGCTGGATCGCGAGCTTCACTTTCGTCGGTGTCACCGGCGATCTCCGGCGCGACATGTTCCGCCATCTCACCGGCCACGCCCCGAGCTATTTCTCCGATCGCCTGCCGGGCATGCTGACGAGCCGGATCACGGCCACGTCGAACGCCGTGTTCACCGTCGAGAACATGTTCGTCTGGAACGTGCTGCCGCCATGCGCCGCGACGATTGCGGCGATTGCGCTGATTGGAACCGTCAGCCTCACCATGTCGGCGGCCATGATCGTGATCGCCGGGACCATGGTGTTTGCGATGTTCCGCCTCGCCGCGGCCGGCAAGCCGCTGCATGATGATTTCGCCGACAAGGCGGCAGTCGTCGACGGCGAGATGGTCGATGTCATCAGCAACATGCCGCTGGTGCGGGCCTTTTGTGGACTGGCCCATGAACACCAGCGCTTTGACGCCACCGTGAACCGCGAGCTCGTCGCGCGCGGCCGCAGCCTGCGTTATCTGGAAAAGCTGCGGCTGATCCATGCAGCCGTGACGCTGACGCTGACGATCGCGCTGCTCGCCTGGGTCATCATGCTCTGGCAGAGGGGGAGCGCGACCACCGGCGATGTGGTGCTCGTCTGCACGCTCGGGCTTTCGATCCTCAATGCCACGCGCGACCTTGCGGTGGCGCTGGTCGACGTGACCCAGCACGTGGCGCGCCTCACCGAGGCTCTGGCGACGCTGCTGTTGCCGCATGAGCTGCGCGATCACCCCGAGGCCGAACCGCTGATGAAGAGCGGTGCGGCGATCGCCTTCAACAACATCACGTTCCAATACCCCGGCGGCCACACCGTGTTCGATCGCTTCAGCCTGCGGCTGCAACCCGGGCAGCGGGTCGGACTGGTGGGGCAGTCCGGCGGCGGCAAGTCCACCTTGTTCGTGCTGCTGCAGCGCTTCTACGACGTGCAGCAGGGCAGCATCACCATCGACGGCCAGGACATCGCGCGGGTCACCCAGCAAAGCCTGCGCGAGGCCATCTCGGTGGTGCCGCAGGACATTTCGCTGTTCCACCGTTCCATCCTCGAGAATATCCGCTATGGTCGCCCGAGCGCCACCGATGACGAGGTGTTGCGCGCGGCCATTGCGGCGCGCTGCGATTTTGTCGAGACATTGCCCGAGGGGCTCGATACCATGGTCGGCGACCGCGGCGTCAAGCTGTCGGGCGGCCAGCGCCAGCGCATCGCGATCGCGCGTGCCTTCCTCAAGGATGCGCCGATTCTGCTGCTCGACGAAGCCACCGCTTCGCTCGACAGCGAGTCCGAGGAGGCGATCCGCGAGGCGCTGTCGCGCCTGATGCGCGGGCGGACCGTGATTGCGATCGCGCATCGCCTCGCCACCTTGCGCAATTTCGATCGCGTCGTGGTGCTGAAGGCCGGCAGGATCATCGAGGATGGCCCGCCGGACGGCCTGATGCAGGGGCAGGGGCCCTATCGGGAGCTGGTCACGCAGGAGCTGAGCCGGCTGGCCAAATTCGCAGCTTGATTGCAGCGGCGTTCGAGGTCGGTTGCGTTTTGCGCGTGAGGGCAGCACGAGGTCACCATGACAGCCGAGATCGTCACCCAGAAGACCATCGCCATCTCCCGCTCGCCGGAGCCCGCGGTCGTCGAGGAGCAGCCGTTCTACATTCCGATGACGGGACCGGCGGCGCGGCCCCGCCGGTCGCTGAAGCACGACGACACCTTCATCGTGCTCGACAGCCATGGCGATATCGGCGCATCGGCCGGCGGCCCCGACGGCCTGTTCAATGCCGATACGCGCTATCTCGCGCGGCTCGAGCTCGTGCTCGACGACGTGCAGCCGCTGCTGCTCGGCTCCAACCTGCGCGACGACAATTCGGCGCTGACGATCGATCTCACCAATCCCGATGTCTATCGCCAGAATCGCATCGTGCTGCCGAAGGACATGCTGCATATCGTGCGCACGATCTTCCTGTGGCATGGAACGGCCTACCAGCGCATCGGCCTGCAGAATCACGGCGACCGCGTCGCGAGCTTCCACCTCACGCTGTTGTTCGACAATGATTTCGCCGATCTGTTCGAGGTGCGGGGCGAGAGGCGCCCGCGCCGCGGCATCGGCTCCAGCAAGCTCGCCGGCCCGTCCGACGTAATGCTGGAATATCGTGGGCTCGATGGGGTCGACCGGCGCACCTCCCTGCATTTCGATCCGCGGCCGACGCAGCTTGCCGTCAACACCGCGACCTATCACTTCGAGCTTGCTCCGCAGGAGTCGAAATCCCTGTTCGTGGCGGTTGTCTGCAACAAGCCGGCGGTGTCCGCACCGGCACGCTTCTTCCCGGCGCTCCTGGCGCATCGCCGCGAGATGCGGATATCGAGCGCCAACGCCACCAGCATCGAGACGTCGAACGATATCCTCAACGAGGTGCTGTGCCAGGCGATGGCCGACCTCAACATGTTGATGAGCGAGACCCCGCAGGGGCGATATCCCTATGCCGGCATCCCATGGTACTCGACCACGTTCGGCCGCGACGGCATCATCACCGCGCTGCAGATGCTGTGGGTCGACCCGCGCGTGGCGCGCGGCGTGTTGCGCCGTCTGGCCCATTACCAGGCGAAGCAGACCGATCCGCTCGCCGATGCCGAGCCGGGCAAGATCCTGCATGAAATGCGCGGCGGCGAAATGGCCGCGCTGGGCGAGGTGCCGTTCGCGCAATATTACGGCAGCGTCGATGCGACGCCGCTGTTCGTGCTGCTGGCCGGCCTCTATGTCGAACGAACCGGAGACGACCAGACGCTCGCCGAGCTGTGGCCCGCGATCGAGGCCGCGTTGCGCTGGATCGACCTATCAGGCGATCGCGACAAGGACGGCTTTGTCGAATATCAGCGCGCGACGGAAAAGGGTCTCGCCAATCAGGGCTGGAAGGATTCCTTCGACGCGATCTTCCATGCCGACGGCACGCTCGCGGAGGGCAACATCGCGCTCGCCGAGGTGCAGGGCTATGTATTTGCCGCCAAGCGGCTCGCGGCGCGTTGCGCGCTCCGGTTGGGCCGGCGCGAGACGGCAGAGCAACTGGAGCAGGAGGCGCGCGCGCTCGCCCAGCAATTCGAGCAAAGCTTCTGGTGCGACGATCTCGGGACCTATGCGCTGGCGCTCGACGGCGACAAACGGCCCTGCAAGGTGCGCAGCTCCAACGCCGGCCAGCTCCTGTTCAGCGGCATGGTGCGCGAGGATCGGGCGCGAAAGGTCGCCGCCGACCTGCTGCGGCCGCATTTCTTCACCGGCTGGGGCATCCGCACGATTGCGCATGGCGAGACACGCTACAATCCGATGTCCTATCATAACGGCTCGATCTGGCCGCATGACAACGCGCTGATCGCGCTGGGCTTTGCGCGCTACGGCCTCAAACATGCGGTCGAGCATGTGTTCAGGGGCCTGTTCGACGCGGCAAGCTACATGGACCTGCGGCGCCTGCCGGAGCTGTTCTGCGGCTTTCGGCGTGAGAAGAACCGCGGACCGACGCTCTATCCCGTTGCCTGTGCGCCGCAGGCCTGGGCCAGCGCGACGCCGTTCACGCTACTGGAGGCGGCGCTTGGCCTCGAGTTCGACATCGCGCGCAGCGAGATCCGGCTGCGCAATCCGCGTCTGCCGACCTTCCTGAACGAGGTGATCCTGCGCGATCTGCAATTGGGACCCTCGAGCGTGGATTTGAGGATACGTCGCCATGGCGAGGATGTGTCGATGGAGGTGATGCGCCGGCGCGGGCAGATTCAGGTGTCCATCGTGCTCGCGCAGTAGCTCTTGACCAATCTGCTGGAGCGCCAGCGCGAGAACCTCAGCCTGAGGAGGCCATATGCGCGTAAGAGTTTGGATGCTGCTGCTCGCCGTCGCACTTGCGGCATCGGCGCCCGTGCGTGCGGATGCGGAAGACGAGCCGCAGGCAAAGCCGGCCGCGGCGGCTGATGAGCATGCGCCGCCGGCTTCGGTCACCATCATCGGCCCGAAGGACGCGCATGGCGTGCTCGGCCGGGATGTCCGCAGCCCGACCAAAGAGGACATGGGACATATCGTCGATGTGATCGTCGATCGCACCGGCACCGTGCGCGCGGCGGTGATCGACTTCGGCGGCTTCCTCGGCGTCGGCAGCCGCAAGATCGTGGTCGACTGGAACGCGCTGCATTTCGGCCGGGTCGCGGAGAACGGCGACGCCATCACGCTTGAATTGACCAAGGCCCAGGTGGCCGCGGCGCCCGAATACAAGGAGGACAAGCCGATCGTGGTGCTCGGCGCGGCCGGCAATCTGCAGCCGCTCGACGATCACTGAGAGAGGCGGGGCCTGGTGACGCACATGCTGCATTCGCTCGAACTCGGCCGCAAGGGACGCCGCGGCGCCCCCTCGGGCGGTAACGGCAGCGACGCAGGCCCGCCGGACCCCGAATTCCGTAGCCTGCCGACCCCATCGCAGCGGAGCCTGCGCGGACTCGACTGGTTCATCTTCTTCCTGGCCGACGTCCAGACCGGGTTCGGCCCGTTCATCGCGGTCTATCTGACCACCGAGAAATGGACGCAAGGCGAGATCGGCCTCGTGCTGTCGATCGGCGGCATCGTCGGCCTGATCGGCCAGATGCCGGGCGGCGCGATCGTCGATGCAGCGCGCTCGGAGCGGCTCGTCGCGGGACTTGCGATCGCAACCATCGGCGTCAGCGCGCTCTGCTATGCGGCCTGGCCGATGTTCCCTGTTGTGGTGGCGGCGGCAACGCTGCATGCCGCGGCGAGCTGCGTGCTCGGGCCTGCGATCGCGGCGATCAGCCTGGGTCTGGTCGGGCCGAACGCAATCGGCGAACGGCTCGGTCGCAATGCCCGCTTTGCTTCGCTGGGGAACGGCGTGGCCGCCGCGGTGATGGGCACGGCCGGTTATCTCGTCTCCAGCCGCTCGGTGTTCCTGGTCACTTTCGTGCTCGCCATGCCAACCCTGCTGGCGCTCGAGAGCATCCGGGAGGACGAGGTCGACGTGGCACGCTGCCATGGTGCGCTGCCGCGCGCGGCGGCGGAGGCGAGCGGCCAGGCGACCAGCATCTTCGCCCTGATGCGCCAGCGCCCGTTGTTGATATTTGCCGGTAGCATGTTGCTGTTCCAGCTTGCCAACGCGGCAATGTTGCCGCTGGTCGCGGGCGTGGTCACGACCCGGTCGAGCCAATGGGCCCCGGTCCTGATCGCGGCCTGCATCATCGTGCCGCAGGGCATCGTCGCGCTGATGTCGCCGACGGTCGGAGCCAAGGCGCAGCAATGGGGACGGCGGCCAATTCTCCTGGTCGGCCTCGCCGCGCTGGTGACGCGCGGAGTGTTGTTTGCCGTGGTGCACGATCCGTATTTGCTGGTCGCGGTGCAGATCTTTGACGGCATCACGGCTGCGGTCTTTGCCGTGATGGTGCCCCTGATCGTGGCCGACGTCTCCTTCGGCACCGGCCACTTCAATCTCGCCCAGGGCGTCGTCGGCACCGCGACCGGGATCGGGGCCTCGCTCTCGACGGTGTTCGCCGGCTACATCAGCGACAAGCTCGGCAGCGGTATTGCATTCCTGACGCTGGCCGCGATCGGCGCGCTCGGCCTGATGCTGATTGCGCTGCTCATGCCGGAAACACGACGCAGCGCCTATTGAAAGGAGCCTTGCTCCTTACTCGTCCATGTTGTGCAGGCGCTGGCGGTTGCGCAGCACGATCTGCCGGGCGCCGGAGAAACCCAGAACGCCCTGGGCGTGGAGCTGGGACAGCGCGCGCGAGACGGTTTCGAGCGTCAGGCCAAGATAGTCGCCGATGTCGCGGCGGCACATCGGCAGCGCCATCATGCCGGCGACCGTGAGCCGCCGATCCATTTCCAGCAGGAAGGTCGCGACACGCTCCATCGCGGTCTTGCGGCCGAGCAGGAGCATGTGGTCTTCGGCATGGCGGAGCTCGCCCGCCGTCATGGTCCAGAGCTTGCGGGCGACCTGGACGTCGTGGCTGGCAGCCTGCTCGAGGCTTTTGCGCTTCACGAGCCGAACGGTGGTGTCGATGATCGCTTCCGTGGCGAGCCGGTGCGTGGCGCCCGATTCGAGCCCGAAGACATCGCCGGGAAGATGGAAGGCGCCGATCTGCCGACGTCCGTCGGAGAGCAGCTTGTAGCTGCGCACCGCGCCCGAGATCACTTGATAGACATATTCGGCCGGCTCGTCCTCGCCGTAGATTTCCTCATCCTTGCGGTAGGTAAACTCGCTCGCAACGAGGCCGGCATGCCCGGTGATCGCGGCGAACGGATCGATTGCGGCGGGCGAGGTGGCCGGTATCTTGTTGCCAATAACGACGGTGTTGAGCGAGGGGTTCAGCATTGGGCCATCTCCTTTGCGGCGGATGGCGTTTTCGTACGCGTTAACCGCGCGGCCGAAAATTTCGTGTGGTATCTTAAGTAGGTCTCCTTACGTAGATCACCGGAGGTCGCGCCCGATCGAGGCCGCCGATCACGTCCGTGGGGCGGCAGAGCGACGGTCCTCGATGGCGCCCCGGATGCGCTTGATCAGGCTGTCGTCGAGCAGGGGCTTGCGCATGACGTGTTTCACGCCGGCAGCTTCCGCCCGCGCCGGGATGTTCTTGTCCGGATAGCCGGTGATCAGCACGACGGGAGCATCGATTCCACGGCGTCTCAGCTGCCCGACCAGGTCGATGCCGTTGATATCGGGCATCTTGTAGTCGATCACGTAGCAATCGGCGTCGCTGGAGTCAGGCGCGTTCAGGGCCGCCCCGCCGCTCCGGAAGGTGCGAACGGAAAAGCCGTCCGTCTCCAGCAGAAAGCGCAGCGAGCCGAGAACGCCGACGTCGTCGTCGATCACGTAGATCATTGGCTTCGCGGCAGACGACATCACAGCCGGCGCTGATTGTGAGCAGATCTGGAACATTGATCTTTTATAGCGCCCCGCGCAGGGGCGGTCTTGATGTAGCTCAATCGTTGAGAAGGCCGGCGCGCATGGCCAGCCGGACCAGCTCCGAGAGGCTGTTGGCCTGCATCTTCGTCATCACATTGGCCCGGTAGACCTCGATGGTGCGGGGGCTGATGTCATATTCCCGGGCGATCAACTTGTTGGAAAGGCCGGCGATCAGCCCGTCCATCACCTGACGCTCGCGCGGGCTCAGGCTCGCAATCCGCGCGGCGATGTCCTGGGCGACCGCCTCGGTCCGGGCGGTCGTATCGGCCTGGCGAATGGCGCCCTCGATCATGGCTTGGAGCCTCTCGTCCTCGAACGGCTTTTCGAGAAAGTCGACCGCGCCGAGCTTCATCGCCTCGACCGCAAGCGGCACGTCGCCATGACCGGTCATGATCAGGATCGGAAACCTGTTGCCGGCCGCCTTCATGCGCTTGAGCAGCTCGATTCCGTCGATTCCCGGCATACGCACGTCGGAGATCACGCACCCGAATTCGAGCCCGGGCAGGGCTTCGAGAAAGGACGTCGCGGTCTCGAACAGCGAGACCTTATAGCCCGCCGAATCCAGCAGGAAATTCAGCGAATCGCGCATGGCCTCGTCGTCGTCGATGACGTAGACGTTCCCGTTTTGCGGCATGTCTCAACTCTCGTTTGGCGCTGCCGGCAGCGTGAGGCGGAAAGTCGCGCCACCGGCCGCGTTGTTTTCAGCCCACATTCTCCCCCCATGCGCCTCGATGATGGAGCGGCTGATGGAGAGTCCGACCCCCATGCCGGTCTCCTTGGTGGTGAAGAAGGTCTGGAACAGGTTTGGCATCACGTCGTCCTGGAAGCCGGTGCCGGTGTCGGAGACCTCGATCTCGATCATGTCGTCAGCCACCCGCCGGTTGGTGGCGACCAGCTCGCGCCGCTGCGATTGCGCCATTGCTTCCAGCGCGTTGCGAAACAGGTTGACCAGGACCTGCTGGATCTGGACCCGGTCCGCCAGCACGAGATCGGCCTGCGGGTTCAGGTTGAAGCGGAGCTGCACGTTCTGCTCGCGGGCACCGGCGAGCCCGAGCGCGCCCGCTTCCTCGATCAGCTTGGACAGGCTTTCGACCCGCTTTTCCGATTCGCCGCGCGCCACGAAATCGCGCAGGCGGCGGATGATCTGGCCGGCCCGCAACGCCTGCTCGGCAGCGCGGTCCAGCGCGTTCTCGATCTTGGATACGTTGGGATCCGTACTGCCGGCGAGCAGGCGCCGCGACCCCTTCATGTAGTTGCTGATCGCGGCCAGCGGCTGGTTGAGCTCATGCGCGAGCGCCGACGCCATTTCCCCCATGGCGCTGAGGCGCGAGACATGGACGAGCTCCGATTGCAATTCCTGCAGGCGGGCCTGGGTCTGCTGGTGCTCGGTCAGGTCGCGGACGAAGCCGGTGAAGTAGGACTCGCCGCCCGACTGCATCTCGCCGATCGACAGATGCATGGGAAAGGTGGTGCCGTCCCGCCGCTTGCCGGTGACGATCCGGCCGATGCCGATGATGTGCCGCTCGCCGCTGGACCGGTAGCGTGCGATATACCCGTCATGCCGGCCGCGGTCGGGCTCGGGCATCAGCTCCTTGACGTTCATGTTGACGGCTTCGTCCTCGGAATAACCGAACAGCCGTTCGGCTGCGCTCGAGAACAGCTGGATGATGCCGTGGCTGTCGATCACGATCATGGCGTCGGGCACGGTGTCGAGGATCGAGCGCAGATGGCTTTCGCGGGTGCGCAGCGTCTCCTCGAGCTGCTTCTCGGCGCCGATGTCGAGAAAGATGCCGCTGAGATGGCGCGGCTTGCCGGCTTCGTCCTTGATGACGCCGGCGCGGGCGCGGATCCATTGCCCGCCCCCGCGGGCACCCTCGACCTTGAAGGAGACATCGAGACCGCCACCGGAGGTGACCGTCCGGATCGCTTCCTCCAGGCGGGCGCGGTCCTTCGGCTCGAGCAGCGAAAGCCAGAACTCGTAGGTCACCTTCTGGTTCGGACCGACGCCGAGCAACGCGCGGCCGGCCTCGGACCATTCCAGCTCCTGCGTGGCCAGGTCGAGATCCCAGGTGCCGACCCCGAATCCCTCGATTCTGAGGCGAAAATGCTCGTGCCCGGCGGGGGCATCGGTGGTGTTTTTGACGATACTGGTCACGCCCGAGTTTCGTTTCCGCCAGTCATAGCCCGCAGATGATGCAGGGCCGTGGGGCTTCCGACCGGCTGCTCTGTCGGAGTCATATGTCGCCCAATGCCGGTTTCGGTGCAAGACGGTTCCTGGTCAAGGCTTTTCCCGTGCAAGGCCCCGCTGGCCGATGGGGAGCGTTTTGGCCGCGTGGCGGCGCTTTTGATCTATCTCAGCTTGGCCGTCAAATCCGGGCCTAGACTAAAGATTGAAGGAAGTTTGCCGCGGAGGGCCCGAAATGACCATTGCAACCGTCATGGTTTGCCTGGCGCTTGACCAGTCCAATCAGGCCCGCCTGGAGATTGCGGGCCAGCTTGCCGAGCGATTCGGCGCCGGCCTGGTCGGGGTGGCCGCCGCGCAGTTCGCCCCGCCACTCTATTTTACCGATGGCGAGCTGGCCCAAAGCCTGATCGATCAGGGCGAGATGACGATCAGGGGCCGGCTCGAGGCATTGGAGGCGCAATTCCGGCAGGCGACCAAGAACCGGGCCAGTTTCGTCGAGTGGCGGAGCGAGCTGGATTTTCCGACACGCTTTTTCCTCAAGGAAGCCCGCTGCGCCGATATCGTCGTCAGCGGCGGGCATAGTCCGGCCTTTTCCGATGCTTTCGTGCTGGCAAGTCCCAAGGACCTGGTCATGCAGACCGGCCGGCCGCTGCTGGTCGTCCCCGATTCCGCCGAGTGGCTCGACCTGCGCAGCGTGCTGGTCGCCTGGAAGGACACCGGCGAAGCGCGGCGGGCGATTGCCGATTCGCTGCCGCTGTTGCGGCTCGCCAAGGAGGTGACCGTTGCCGAAATCCTCGAAGAGGACGACGGCCGGCCCGCGGTGGAGCGGCGCCTCGGTGACGTCGTTGCCTGGCTCGCGCGCCATGGCATCGCCGCCTCGCAGCGGGTCGGCGACGCCAAGGGGGAGGGCGGGGCGCCAGCCGCGCTCGACGAGATCGCGGGCCTCGCCGGTGCCGGCCTGGTCGTTGCCGGCGCCTACGGCCATTCGCGCTTCCGCGAGCTGATTCTCGGCGGTGTGACCCAGCATCTGATGCGCCAATCCGCGCGTTGCGTGCTGCTGTCGCACTGACGCTCTCATTTCGAAGGTCTCATTTAGGACTGGCCGCTCAAGCAACGAAGGGACGCCGCCGTGTACAGATTTCTCGAGCAAACGGCCGGACATTACATGACCCGCGGGGTGACGACCGTCGGCCGCGATCTGAGCATTCGCGAAGTCAACGACATGTTCGAGCGCGACGATTTCAACAGCTATCCGGTGCAGGAGGACGAACAGGTCGTCGGCATCGTCACCAAGTTCGACCTGTTGAAGTGTTTTGCCTTTACACCGAACCAGATCCTGCCGCGCTATGCCGAGCTGATGAAGCGGACAGTCGGCGACGTGATGACACCCGACTTCATCTATGTGGGCCCGGAAACCCGGCTGACGCGGGTGCTGCAGCTGATGGTCGAGCATCGTCTCCGTAGCATTCCGGTGATCGACGGCGACCAGAAGCTTGCCGGCATGATCGCCCGCAAGGACATTCTCAGGGCGCTCGCGGAAACAGCGAACGAGTGAGCCGCGGCGACGCGGGGGCCGGGCTTTCTTGTGTCATGGTCGGTTGCGTGTGCGACCGGACCATCGATCGTCGGCCGGCCGAGCTGGCGCAGACCGTCCTTGCAGACCTTCCTTTCCTTTTCCTTTGTGATGTTCAAGCGTTCCATCGAATTGTTGGTTAGGCGCGAACCGGTCTTGATCTTGATCAATGAGCATATTGTCGCAGCGTGGTTGTTGGTCGGCGTGTCTTTCCAGCGAGAATCCGCATGAGCCAGCCCTCGACTACAAAATCCATGACCATTGGTGAAAGCGGCTTGGCGCTTATCTTCGCCGCCACCGCGTTTCTCTGCATGATAGGCGCGGCCAAGGCGGTCGATGCGCCCTTCGCCTTCCATGCCTCCCTTGCTGCCGCGGCCAGCGTCGCGTCGGTGTTTGCCATCCTCAACCGCTATTTCGATCGGCCGGCGGAATTGCCGCCGCAGGAGATCAACGGCCGGCCCAACTTCAATCTGGGCCCGGTCAAGTTCTCCACCGTCATGGCGATGTTCTGGGGCATCGCCGGCTTCCTGGTCGGCCTCATCATCGCCTCGCAGCTCGCGTGGCCCTCGCTCAATCTCGAGCCGTGGCTGAATTTCGGCCGGTTGCGCCCGCTGCACACTTCGGCGGTGATCTTCGCTTTCGGCGGCAACGTGCTGCTCGCAAGCTCCTTCTATGTGGTGCAGAAGACCTGCCGAACGCGGCTCGCGGGCGATCTCGCGCCGTGGTTCGTCGTGGTGGGCTACAACTTCTTCATCCTGATTGCCGGCACCGGCTATCTGCTCGGCGTCACGCAGAGCAAGGAATATGCCGAGCCTGAGTGGTACGCCGACCTGTGGCTGACCATTGTCTGGGTGACTTATCTCCTGGTCTTCCTTGTGACCATCATGAAGCGCAAGGAGCCGCATATCTTCGTCGCCAACTGGTTCTTCCTCGCCTTCATCGTCACCATCGCGGTGCTGCATCTCGGCAACAATCCCGCGCTGCCGGTGTCGGTCTTCGGCTCGAAGTCGTACATCGCCTGGGGCGGCGTGCAGGATGCGATGTTCCAGTGGTGGTACGGCCACAACGCGGTGGGCTTCTTCCTGACCGCCGGCTTCCTCGCCATCATGTACTACTTCATCCCCAAGCGCGCGGAGCGGCCGATCTACTCCTACCGGCTGTCGATCATCCATTTCTGGGCGCTGATCTTCCTCTACATCTGGGCCGGCCCGCATCACCTGCACTACACGGCGCTGCCGGACTGGACGCAGACGCTCGGCATGACCTTCTCCATCATGCTGTGGATGCCCTCCTGGGGCGGCATGATCAACGGCCTGATGACGCTGTCGGGCGCCTGGGACAAGCTGCGCACGGATCCGGTGTTGCGCATGCTGGTGGTGTCGGTCGCCTTCTACGGCATGTCGACCTTCGAAGGCCCGATGATGTCGGTGAAGGTGGTCAACTCGCTCAGCCACTACACCGACTGGACCATCGGCCACGTGCACTCGGGTGCGCTGGGCTGGGTCGGCTTCGTCTCCTTCGGCGCGATCTACTGCCTCGTTCCCTGGCTGTGGAACCGCAAGGGCCTCTATAGCCTCAAGCTCGTCAACTGGCACTTCTGGACCGCGACCCTCGGCATCGTGCTCTACATCTCCGCGATGTGGGTGTCGGGAATCCTGCAGGGCCTGATGTGGCGGTCCTACACCTCGCTCGGCTTCCTCGAATATTCCTTTATCGAGACCGTCGAAGCGATGCATCCCTTCTACATCATCCGTGCCGCGGGCGGTGCGCTGTTCCTGATCGGCGCGCTGATCATGGCCTACAATCTCTGGATGACGGTGCGCGTCGGCGAGGCCGAAGTGCAGGCGCCCGTCGCGCTGCAGCCGGCGGAATGAGGAGCTCGTCAATGTCGTTCTGGACACGTCATCATATATTCGAAAAGAACTCGATCGTCCTGGTCATTGGCATTCTCGCCGTGATCGCGATCGGCGGCCTGGTCGAAATCACGCCGCTGTTCTACCTGAAGAGCACGATCGAGGTGGTCGACGGGATCAGGCCCTACACGCCGCTCGAGCTTGCCGGCCGCAACATCTACGTCCGCGAGGGCTGCTATCTCTGCCACTCGCAGATGATCCGTCCCTTGCGCGACGAGGTCGAGCGCTACGGCCACTTCTCGCTCGCCGCCGAGAGCATGTACGACCATCCGTTCCAGTGGGGATCGAAGCGCACCGGGCCCGACCTGGCGCGCGTCGGCGGCAAGTATTCCGACGACTGGCACGTGCGGCATCTGACCAATCCGCGCTCCATCGTGCCGCAGTCGGTGATGCCGACCTATTCGTTCCTCGCCAGCAACGAGGTCGACACCAGCATGACTGCGGACAATCTGCGCACGCTGCGGGCCGTCGGCGTACCCTATACCGACGACCAGATCGCCAACGCGGTCGCCGACCTGAAGGCGCAGAACGATCCCGACAGCGCCGACGCGGATGCCTTCGCCAAGCGCTATCCCAAGGCCGTGGTGCGCAACTTCGACGGCAAGGGCGGCGCGCCGACCGAGATGGATGCCCTGGTCGCATACCTGCAGATGCTCGGCACCCTGGTCGACTTCAAGCTCTACAACGAAAAAGCCAATCTGCGTTGA
Organism: Bradyrhizobium sp.; assembly: GCA_035293585.1. Taxonomy (GTDB): domain Bacteria; phylum Pseudomonadota; class Alphaproteobacteria; order Rhizobiales; family Xanthobacteraceae; genus Bradyrhizobium. Next base: position 183,364 of record DATGMN010000059.1, read on the forward strand.
GAGGGGACAAGCGATGAACGCCATTATCAACGTCCAGAACCTCGCCTCGGATTTCGTGATGACGCTCTGGACCCCGCTCTTCGTCGCGATCTTTGTCGGGATCGTGACCTACGCTCTCTGGCCTCGCAACAAGGCCGCTTTCGACGAGGCGGCGCGCATGCCGTTGCGTGAGGATTGAAATCATGACCGATCACAACGAAGAAATTGACTCTGTCTCCGGCACCGCGACCACCGGGCATCAGTGGGACGACATCAAGGAGTTGAACACGCCGTTGCCGCGGTGGTGGGTCATCACCTTCTATCTCACCATCATCTGGGCGATCGGATACTGGATCGTGTATCCGGCCTGGCCGCTGCTCTCGAGCAACACCACCGGCGTGCTGCACTATTCCTCGCGGGCCGACGTCGCCGTCGAGCTTGCCAATCTCGACAAGATCCGCGGCGACAAGATGGTGGCGCTCGCCACCGCCTCGCTCGCCGATATCGAGAAGGATCCGAACCTGCTGGCGCTGGCGCGCGCCCGCGGCAAGACGGTGTTCGGCGACAATTGCGCGCCCTGCCACGGCACGGGTGCGACCGGCTCCAAGGGCTTTCCCAACCTGAACGACGACGACTGGCTGTGGGGCGGCAGCCTCGACCAGATCATCCAGACCATCCGCTTCGGCGCCCGCTCGGGCAACGCCAAGGGCCACGAAGGCAACATGCTCGCCTTCGGCAAGGACGGCACGCTCAAGCCTGAGCAGATCGTCACGGTCGCCAATTATGTCCGCGCGCTGTCGAAGTTGCCGACCGCGCCGGGATACAACGCCGCCGAAGGCGCCAAGATCTTTGCCGAGAATTGCGTGGCCTGCCACGGCGAGAACGGCAAGGGCAATCCGGAGGTCGGCTCGAAGGATCTCACCGCCAATATCTGGCTCTATGGCGGCGACGAGGCGACCATCATCGAGACCATCACCAACGGCCGTGGCGGCGTGATGCCGGCATGGGACGGGCGGCTCGATCCGGTGACGCTGAAAGCGATGGCGGTGTACGTCCACTCGCTGGGCGGAGGCAAATAGCACCGCCGAGTCGGCGATCCGTCACGTCATTCCGTCACTCCGGGACGCCGCTGCTGCGGCGAACCCGGAATCCGGAACTTGTGGCGAGAGAACCCTTGGCGCGCAATTGCGCGCCAAGGGTTGCCCTCCGGGCGCCCCGGGCCCCGGAATGAGCGCCTGGGAATCGTTCGTCGGCGTCGGAGCCCGAAAGGCTTCCGGGGCGAGAAACCCGGACCTGTTTGAGCTGGATCAACCGCGCCGCCGGCACAGGCTCTAGGGTCATCGCAAGATGCGAGACGGTGGCCAATCATGAACAAGCCCATCACCCAGGAACAGCTGGAATACGACAATTACGGACCGCTTTATGCGGCCCGCAAGAAGGTCTATCCCCAGAGCGTCCACGGCACCTTCCGTCGCATCAAATGGACGCTGATGGCCGTCTGCCTCGGCGTTTATTATTTCCTGCCCTTCGTGCGCTGGAACCGGGGCCTCGGCGCGCCGAGCCAGGCGGTGCTGATCGATTTCCCGAACCGCCGCTTCTATTTCTTCTTCATCGAACTGTGGCCGCAGGAGGTCTACTACTTCACCGGCCTGTTGATTCTCGCGGCCGTGATGCTGTTCCTGATGAACGCGATCGGCGGCCGCATCTGGTGCGGCTATCTGTGCCCGCAGACGGTCTGGACCGACCTGTTCTACGCCGTCGAGCGCCTCGTCGAGGGCGATCGCCGCGAACGGATGAAGAAGGATGCGGCGGCCCGTCGATGGACCGCCAAGCGCATCTCCGAGGTCGTGCTCAAGCATTCGATCTGGCTGATGATCGCCTGGTGGACCGGCGGCGCCTGGGTGCTTTATTTCTCCGACGCGCCGACCCTGGTGAAGGACCTCGCCACCTTGCAGGCGCCGGCGATCGCCTATGTCTGGATCGGCATCCTGACCACGACGACCTACCTGCTCGCCGGATACATGCGCGAGCAGGTCTGCACCTATATGTGCCCGTGGCCCCGCATCCAGGCCTCGCTGACCGACGAATGGGCGCTCAACGTCACCTATCGCTACGACCGCGGCGAGAAGCGCACCTCGGTGAAGAAAGCTGCCGAATTGCGCGCGCTCGGACAGCCGGTCGGCGATTGCGTCGATTGCTACCAATGCGTCGCCGTCTGTCCGACCGGAATCGACATTCGTGACGGCGCCCAGCTCGAATGCATCCAGTGCGGGCTGTGCATCGACGCCTGCGACACCGTGATGAAGAAGATCGGCCGGCCGACCCGCCTGATCGGCTATGACAACGACATCAACATCCTTCGCCGCCAGCAAGGCAAGGCGCCGATCTACCGGACCGTGCGGCCGCGGACCATGGTCTATGCGGCCGTCATCTCGCTGGTCGGCGGCATCATGCTCTACACGCTGGCGACCCGCTCGCTGCTCGACGTCAACGTGCTGCATGACCGTAATCCGGTCGCAGTCCGGCTCTCGGGCGGCCTGGTCCGCAACGCCTACACGGTACGCTTGCTCAACAAGAGCGGCTTCGACCGCGTCATCGCCTTCGACATCGATGGTCCGTCCAACGTCACCGTCCATGTGGTGGGCGCCGATTCGGTGACGCCCGATCGGCCCGAGATCGTGATCCCGCGGGACACCACGACCGAGCTGCGCCTGCTGGTCACCGCGCCGGAGGCAAGCAACCCGCAGCCGTCGATCCCGGTGAACTTCCATGTCACCGATATCGGCCTCGGCGTCGTCGCCTCCGCCACCGACAATTTCGTCGCGCCTTGAGCCTCGTTCTTCAAGCCCGCGTCTTTCAGAATGCTGGAGTACCTCGTCATGTCCCCCCGTCCTTCGCAACGGCAGCTCACCGGGCGCACGGTGCTCGTGATCCTGCTCGTCTTCTTCGGCGTCGTGATCGGCGTCAACGTCACGATGGCCAGGCTTGCCATCTCGACGCTGCCCGGCACCGAGGTCGACAGCCCCTATAGCGCGAGCCTCGCCTATGAGAAGGAGATCGCCGCCGCCCATAGCCAGGAGGCGCGACATTGGGAGGTCGATGCCCATGTCGAGCGCGCCGCCGACGGCGCGGCGTTGCTGCAGCTCACCGCGCGTGACAAGGACGGCAGGCCCGTCAGCGGCCTGAAATTCGAGGGCCGCCTGGAGCGGCCGACCGACAAGCGCGCCGATCAGGCGATCGAGCTCTCCGAGGTCGGCATCGGCGTCTACCGCGGCCGGCTCGACGCCGTCGCGGCGGGCCAATGGGACCTGGTGCTGGAAGGCGACAGGGCCGGCCAGCGCATGTTCCTGTCCAAGAACCGCGTGATCCTGAACTGACGGGCGGGGAATCATGCACGCGACACGCGATTTTTCGCACTACGTCAGACAGGTGAGCCCGGGTCTTGCGCATATCGACCTCGCCGTCGAGGGCGTCAATTGCGCCGGCTGCATGGCCAAGATCGAGCGCGGGCTGTCGGCGCTGCCCGACGTGACGCTCGCCCGCGTCAACCTGACCGACCGCCGCGTCGCGCTGGAATGGAAGGAAGGCGCGCTCGATCCCTCCCGCTTCATCGATCGCCTCGCCGAGCTTGGCTACAAGGCCTATCCGTTCGAGAAGGCGAGCGCGGAGAACGCCGAGGTCGAGCAGACGCGCTTCCTCTTGCGCTGCCTCGGCGTTGCCGCCTTCGCCGCCATGAATGTGATGATGCTGTCGATCCCGGTCTGGTCGGGCAATGTCAGCGACATGCTGCCCGAGCAGCGCGACTTCTTTCACTGGCTCTCGGCCCTGATCGCGCTGCCGGCGGCGGCCTATGCGGGCCAGCCTTTCTTCCGGTCCGCCTTTCGTGCGATCAAGGCCGGCGGCGTCAACATGGACGTGCCGATCTCGATCGGCGTCATCCTTGCGCTCGGCATGAGCGTGGTCGAGACCATCAATCACGCCGAGCACGCCTATTTCGATGCGGCGATCATGCTGCTGACCTTCCTCCTGGTCGGTCGCTATCTCGACCAGAACATGCGGCGGCGGACCCGCGCGGTGGCCGCCAATCTCGCCGCGCTCAAGGCCGAGACCGCGACGAAGCTCGTTCACGACGATATTCATGGCGATGAGGTTTCGGTGGTGCCGGTGGCGGCGATCGGGCCCGGCGACATCGTGCTGCTCAAGCCGGGCGAGCGGTCGGCGGTCGACGGCACCGTGATCGAGGGCTCATCGCAGCTCGACCAGAGCCTGATCACCGGCGAGACGCTGCACGTCACGGTCGCTCCCGGCAGCGCGGTCTATGCCGGCTCGCTCAACATTGCGGGTGCGTTGCGGGTGCGGGTGTCCGCCGCCTCCGAAGCAACGCTGCTTGCGGAGATCACCCGCCTGCTCGACAACGCACTTGCCGCGCGCTCGCGCTACATGCGGCTCGCCGACCGCGCCTCGCGTCTTTACGCGCCCGTCGTGCATGTCACGGCGCTGTTGACTGTGCTGGGCTGGGTGCTGTTCGGCGCCAGCTGGCATGATGCCATCGTGACGGGCGTGGCCGTGCTCATCATCACCTGTCCCTGCGCGCTCGGGCTCGCCATTCCGACCGTGCAGACCGTGGCGTCGGGCGCGCTGTTTCGAAGCGGCGTCCTGCTCAATGCGGGCGATGCCATCGAACGGCTCGCCGAGGTCGATCATGTCATTTTCGACAAGACCGGAACGCTGACGCTGCCGGAGCTCGAGGTCACCAACGCAGCCGAGATCCCCGCCGACATCTTTGCACTGGCCGGCCAGCTCGCGCTGTCGAGCCACCATCCCGTGGCCGCCGCAGTCGCCGCCGCCTCCGGCGCCAGATCGCCGCTGGTCGGGGCGGTCGAGGAGCCGGGGCAGGGCGTGCGCAGCGAGATCGGCGGCGTCGAGATCAGGCTTGGCAAGCCGTCCTTCTGCGGCGCGGAGCGGCTGGCGAATAACGACGCGGGCCGCGATCCCGAAGCCTCGATCGTCGCATTCAGCCGCGGCGAGGACCAATACCTGTTCACGGTGCGGCAGGGCCTGCGTCCGGACGCAAGGGCGGTGGTGGCCGCACTGAAAGAGCGCGGCATCGAGATCGAGATCCTCTCCGGCGATCGCGAAGCCGCGGTGCGCGCGGCGGCGGATGTCCTCTCCGTCGATGCCTGGCGCGCCGGTGTCACCCCCGCCGACAAGATCGCGCGGATCGAGACGCTCAAGCGCCACGGCTTCAAGGTCATGATGGTCGGCGACGGCATGAATGATGCGCCCTCGCTTGCGGCCGCCCATGTCTCGATGTCGCCGATCTCGGCCGCGCATCTCAGCCAGGCAACCGCCGACCTCGTCTTCCTCGGCAAGCCGCTTGCGCCGGTGGTCAAGGCCATCGACTTCTCGCGCAAGGCGCGGCACCTGATGCGGCAGAATCTCTATCTCGCGATCGGTTACAACATGCTCGCCGTGCCGATCGCGATTCTGGGCTTCGTCACGCCGCTGATCGCGGCGGCCGCGATGTCCGGCTCGTCGATCCTGGTGATGCTGAACGCGTTGCGCGCGCGCAGCGCCGACCATCATGTGCGATCGGTGCGTGCTGCGCGCGATGCCGCAGATGCGCGGGGCTTGAGCTTCGGAGACACCTGATGGAAGTGCTCGTCATCCTCGTTCCGCTTGCGCTGTGCCTCGGACTTGCCGGCCTTGCCGCCTTCCTCTGGTCGCTCAAGAGCGGCCAGTACGAAGACCTCGACGGCGCCGCCTGGCGCGCCATCGCCGATGACGACGGGTCGCCCGAGCAGCCGCGCTCCGAGCCGGCGCCCGCGGATGGACGGCGGTAGTTCGGTACGTCCTGCCGCATTTCCGATAGGATGAGATCCATCATTTCAAGGTCTGACGATCGCGATTAAGGCTTTGTTCGATCTCCGAGCCTATCCTGCGCCCCGACAGAACGGCTGATCCGAGCAACACCCGTATTTTTCCGGGAGCGATGATGCCGGGGACGCCTCGCGCGTGCCGGGCGCGTCGGTAAAGCCCGATTGTCTGCAGGTGAGCTTGGGGTTCGCAATGAGTGTGGTCAGTTCCGCGATCGAGCTCGACAGGGCAGGCGTCAGCCTGCGCTGGCGCGTGCTCGCAGGCAACCTTGTGACAGGTCTCCTGGCCCTTGTGTTTGCGGCGGCTATTGCCTGGAGCGGCCTGTCGGACCTGCGCAAGCGCGAGCAGGCGGCCCGGGCCTTGAATGCTTTCGAGCTGACCATGAAGATCGGCAGCCAAATCCCGCTCGAACGCTCCGTTTGGTATTTCTTCACCAAGCCCGAGGCCGCAAGCGCCGACGAGCTCGCGGGAATGGACAAGACATTCGCGGTGACCGATGCGGCAATCGCCGCGGCCAAGGCGGCAGCGTCGGCAGCGGGTCTTTCGACCGCCAACCTGGAATCGGCAGAACGAAACCTGATCGCGATTCGCAACGCCGGCCGCAAAGCGATCACGCTGCCGGCTGCGCAACGGCCGGCCGACAGCCAGGCGGCTGCCATCGACGGGCTCGGGCGCGTGTTGGAGCTCGTGACCGCTGCGACCAACGAGGCCTTGGTGGAACTGACCCATGCGGGCAGCGACATCGAGAACGTCATGCAAGCCGTCGGCGTAGCGCAGCTGGCGCAGGCCATGCGCACGGTCAGCGGCGACCGCTCGGCGGTGCTGCGCTTCTTCATCCAGGACCCGAAGTTTCCGCCGGCGCGGATCGTCCAGGTGACCGAGCAAACCGGCCAGGTCGCGCTGTTGTGGCAGCAGATCGAACAGGCCGTGCGCAACGTGCGCGGCTCGCCCGAGATCACCTCCGCCCTCGATCATGTGCGGACCACCTTGATCGACGACGGCGAGCGCCGCTACCGGGAGATCGTCGCCGCTGCGCGCGAGGGGCGCCCGTCACCGATGAGCGAACCCGAGTGGCGCGGCTGGACCACCCCGATGTTGAACAACGTGCTGGTGCTGCGTGATGCCGCCTTGAAGGTCGCGCACCAGTCCAACGATCTGGCGATCGGCGAGGCGCGGATGCGACTGGCATGGGCCCTGCTGGCCCTGCTGCTGGTGGCCGCTGCCTCGATCGGCGTCGTCATCGCCGTGATGCGACAGGTGATCCGCCCGCTGGTCGACCTGACGTCCGCCACGCTGCGGCTCGCCGACCGCGATCTCGACGTGGAGATTCCCGGTGAGAGCCGCAAGGACGAGATCGGCGCACTGGCGAAGGCGCTGCAGATCTTCAAGGATGCCCTGATCGCCAAGAAGGCGGCGGACGAAGACGCTGCCCGGGCCGCCGAGGCCAAGATCGAGCGTGCCCGCCGTCTCGACGTCATAACCCGCAGTTTCGAGGCGGCCATCGGCGAGATCGTCGAGACCGTGTCCTCGGCCGCAAGCGGTCTCGAGACCTCCGCCGGCACCCTGACCGCCACCGCCGACCGCTCGCAGCAGCTGGCGGGCGTGGTCGCGTCCGCCTCGGAGGAAGCTTCCGCCAACGTGCAGTCCGTGGCATCGGCCACCGAGGAGCTGTCGTCCTCGGTGAACGAGATCAGCCGACAGGTGCAGGCGTCGGCCCGGATGGCGGGCGAGGCCGTCGAACAGGTCCGCCGCACCAACGAGCGCGTTGCCGAATTGTCCCAGGCGGCGACCAGGATCGGCGATGTGGTCGAGCTGATCAACGCCATCGCCGGGCAGACCAACCTGCTGGCCTTGAACGCCACCATCGAGGCCGCCCGTGCGGGCGAGTCCGGGCGTGGCTTTGCCGTCGTCGCGGCCGAGGTCAAGGCCTTGTCGCAGCAGACCGCGCAGGCGACCGGCGAGATCATCAAGCAGATCTCCGGGGTCCAGGCTGCCACCCAGGACTCGGTCGGCGCCATCAAGGAGATCGCCGGCACCATCGAGAAGCTGTCGGAAGCCTCCTCGACCATCGCGGCGGCCGTCGAGCAGCAGGGGGCTGCGACCCAGGAAATCTCGCGCAACGTCCAGCAGGCGGCTCACGGCACCCAGCAGGTGTCCGCCAATATCGCCGACGTGCAGCGCGGCGCGACGGAAACCGGGAGCGCCTCGGGCGAGGTTCTGTCATCCGCACGCTCGCTTGCGAGCGATTCCAGCCGCCTCAAGCGCGAGGTCGGCAAGTTTCTGGACGGCGTGCGCGCGGCCTGAGCACCGGTCGGCGGCCACCTCGGCTACGGCATCACCAGCTTCTTATACAGCGCGCTGTAGCAGGCGGCTGACAGGTCCCAGCTGAAGCTGCGCGCCATCGCGCTGCGGCGCATCCAGTCCAGACGATCCTTGGCGATGAAGGCGCCGAACGCGCGGCGAATGCCGCCGACGAAGGATTCGGTCGAGGGCTGGTCGAACAGAAATCCGGTCTCGCCGTCGGTGATGGTCTCGGCCAGCCCGCCGGTCGAGCGGCCGATCGGCAGCGAGCCGAAGCGCTGCGCATACATCTGGCTCAATCCGCACGGCTCGAAGCGCGAGGGCATCAGCGTGAAATCGCTGCCGGCAAAGATGCGCCGTGCCTGGGCGTCGTTGAAGCCGATGGCAACGCCGATCGCGTCGGGCCGGCGGCGATGCGCATCGACCAGCGCCTGCTCGAATTGCGGCTCGCCGGAGCCCGTCACCACGATCTGCCCGCCGGCCTCGATGATCTCGTCGGCGGCCGACAGCACGAGGTCGATGCCCTTCTGATGCACGAGCCGCGCGACGAGGCCGAAGATCGGTCCGCGCGAGACGGCAAGCCCAAACTGCTTGCGCACATAGTCGGCATTGGCCTGCTTGCCCTGCCAGTCGCCGGCGGCGAAGGGCTGCGCGAGCTGGGCGCAGAAGCGCGGGTCCCAGCTCTCGTCGATGCCGTTGAGGATGCCGCTCAGCTCCGACGCCGCCGAGCGGACGCGCAAAAGGCCCTCCAGCCCGCAGCCGAATTCGGCGGTCGTGATCTCCTTCGCGTAAGTCGCGCTCACCGTGGTCAGGTACGAGGCGTAGACCAGTCCGCCCTTGAGGAAGGACAGCTTGTCGTAGAACTCCAGCCCGTCGATATGGAAGGCGGTATCGGGCGCGCCGATCCGGCGCAGCGACTCCTTCGGAAACAATCCCTGATAGGCGAGGTTGTGGATGGTCAGGATGGAGGGTAGCCGCGCGCCGTGCCAGGCGAGATAGGCGGGCACCAGAGCCGCCTGCCAGTCATTGGCATGCACGAGGTCGGCTGCCCAATTCTTGTCCAGCTTGCCCATTGCAAGCTCGGCGGCGGCCAGGGCGAAGCGGCCGAATCGGATGTCGTTGTCGCTCCAGTCGCGCCCCTGCTCGTCGCCGTAAGGATTGCCCGGCCGGTCGTAGAGTTCCCGGCAGAGCAGCACATAGACCGGCAGTCCGTCGCGCGTCGCTGCGCGGCCGAGCGTGCAGGCCGGCATCTCTGCAAAGGCCGGCGATTGGCCGACCACCTGGATATGGGTGAGTTGCTCGATGACGTCGCGGTAGCCGGGAAGCAGCACCCTGACGTCGCTCCAGGGGCGCAGCGCCCGGGGAAGGGCAGCGGAAACGGCGGCCAGTCCGCCCACGCGGACAAAGTCGTCCATTTCCGTCGTGACAAAAAGGACCCTCAATAACTGCCCCGTTGGAGTGCCTCGCTCGGAAGGCGCGCCGTTGTCAATTGCTGCCATGCAAGAAAGGGTCCAGTTTGGTCCGGTTCAAGGGCGCGCCCAATAGTCCGCACGGCGAAAAGCTTCCTTCAGGGCCGCCCGCCCGTTAGGGTCGCTGTCCGCACGCCAACAAGAACGTTCTGCGCTCGAGGAGAGTCGGCGATGACCATAACGCAAAACGGTGAGAGCCATTTGACAGGTGCGCTCGCCGGGCTTCGCGTGCTCGATTTTTCGACCACCATCGCAGGTCCCCATTGCGCGCGCATGCTTGCAGATATGGGTGCTGAGGTGATCAAGATCGAGGCGGCCGATGGCGAGACCATGCGCACGCGCCCTCCCGTTCGCAACGGCTGCTCCACTGCGTTCGGCCAGCTCAATGTCGGCAAGAAGAGCCTCGTGCTCGATCTGAAATCGGACGGGGCCAAGGAGGTGGTGCGGCGGCTCGCCGCGCAGGCCGACATCGTGGTCGAAAACTTCCGGCCGGGCGTGATGCGGCGCTTGAGGCTCGACTACGACAGCCTCGCGCCGTCAAACCAAAGACTGATCTACTGCTCGATCTCGGGTTACGGGCAAACCGGGCCGTCGGCCGAACTGCCGGCCTATGCGCCGGTGATTCACGCGGCGTCCGGCTATGAGATGGCCCATCTCGCCTATCAGCCCGGCCGCGAGCGCCCGGATTACTGCGGCATCTATCACGCAGATGTGCTCACCGGCGTCTACGCCTTCGGCGCGATCACCTCGGCCCTCTATCAGCGCAGCCAGACCGGGCGCGGCCAGCATATCGACGTCTCCATGCTGGAATCGATGCTGAGCCTGACCTTGAACGAGGTGCAGTGGTCGCAATTCCCGGTCAAGCAGACCGCGCGTCCGATGTTCGGCCCGATCGAGACCAGGGACGGCTATGTCATGGTGGCGATCGCCAGCGAAAAGACCTTCCAGGCGCTGATGAAGGTGATCGGCCATCCCGAATGGATCAGCGATCCCCGCTTTGCGGCCTATGCCGACCGCCGCACCAACTGGGCCGACCTGATGGACGGGGTCGAGGCGTGGTCGCGCGCGGTGACTACGGAACAGTGTCTCGCCGCCTTGAACAGGGAGGGCGTGCCGTCGTCGGCCTACCGCACGGTCGGCGAGGCGCTCGCCGATCCGCAACTCGCCCATCGCGGCGCACTGGCCGAAGTCGAGGACGGCGGTGGCACCTTCAAAATGATGAACCTGCCGTTCCGCATGTCCGGCGCACGCGTCGCCGCAGGCGCGCGGATCGCAACGCTCGGCGAGCACACCCAGGCGTTGCTGGAGGAGGCCGGGCTCACCGAGCAGGAGATTGCGGTGTTCGCCACGGGCCAGGTCGCCGCAGAGTAGCGGGCTTGCCGGTGACGGCGATTCCGTACAAGCTGCCAATGGCGATCCGGAATACCGGACGCTCAGGGATCCTCGGGAGGGAACTCGATGATGGCGGCGATGGGTGGGCGCAGGCTTGCGCCAATTTTCCTTGTTGCGGCATTTGCGTCGTTCTCGATCGCAGGCGCCGCGCAGGCGCAGAAATCGGGCGGCGGCATCACCGTCGGCCTGGAGCTCGACATCCCCGGCTTCGATCCGCTGAAGGTCGGCGTGTTCGACACCTCCGCGGAGACCGCGGCCGCCGCGATCTTCGACACGCTGACTTATCTGGACGACAAGGGCGATCCGCAGCCGAAGCTCGCGGTGTCCTGGACCCACTCCGACGACTACAAGACCTGGACCTACAAGCTGCGCGAGGGCGTGAAATTCCAGGACGGCACGCCGTTCAATGCAGCAGCCCTGAAGGAGAATTTCGACCGGCAGAAGGATCCGGCCAACAAATGCCGCTGCGCCTTCTATATCGCCTTCATCCATGACGTGGAGGTCGTCGACGATCAGACCATCGTCTATCACCTCAACGATCCCCAGGTGAACCTGCCGGCGCTGGCCGCCGCCCCGACCTCGAACAATGTGGTGCAGTCGCCGACCGCCTGGAAGACCAAGGGCGACGACTACAACCGCAATCCCGTCGGCACCGGGCCCTACATCCTGAAATCCTGGACCGCGGGCGATCGCATGGTGCTGGAGAAGAACCCGGACTACTGGAACAAGGGCCATCCCTATCTCGACCGCCTCGTCCTGAAGCCGCTGCCGGACGCGCAGTCGCGTTTCGCAAGCCTGCAATCGGGCGAGGCCGACATCGTCTGGGACGACGAATACGACGCCGACAACCTCATGAAGGCGCAGAAGGACCCGAAGCTCGCGGTGCACAGCTATACCGGCTCGGGCGCGCAGGTCTACGCCTTCAACACCAAGACGCCGCCGTTCGACGATGTGCGCGTGCGCCAGGCGCTGGTGATGTCGATCGACCGCAAGAAGATGTCGCAGGCCATCACCAACGGCCTCGCCAAGCCGGCGAGCAACCCTTATGGCGAGGGCTCCTGGGTCAAGTGCAAGGACGACGGCGCGCTGCCTTACGATCTCGACAAGGCCAAGGCGCTGATCAAGGATTACGGCAAGCCGGTCGACTTCAAGATGATCGTCACCGCGACGCCGCGCGGGCGCACCATCGGCCAGGTGTTCCAGCAGTTCTGGAAGCTGGCCGGCGCCAACATGGAGATCGAGCAGATCGATCAGGCGAGCGTGGTGCCGCGCGCCTTCATGCGCCAGTTCCAGCTGACGCCCTGGCGCATCATCGATCTCGCCGATCCCGATCCGCAGATGTTTGCCAATTTCCACACCGGCAGCCCGGTTGCGCTCGCCAATTATTCCAATCCGGAGCTGGATCACCTGCTCGAGCATGCGCGCGTCACCGCCGATGTCGCCCAGCGCACCGACGACTATTGCGCCGCCAGCCGCCTCATCAACAAGGAGGCGATCTGGTTCTGGTCGTTCCAGAATACCTATTATGCCATCTCGACGGCGAAGCTGAAGGGATTGCCGAAAATGTATAGCGGGGTGATCGACGTCTCCAACGTCTGGCTGGAATGAACGGTCATGCTCGGCTTCGTCGCGCGACGGCTGTTTCATCTGCTGCCGGTTCTGCTTGCCGTTTCCCTGCTCACCTTCCTGATCGCCTCGCTGCTACCAGGCGACCTCGCTTACGTGATCCTTGGCGACCAGGCGACGCCCGACAAGGTTGCCGCGCTTCGCCATGACATGGGGCTCGATCAGCCGATCTGGTGGCGCTATCTCGGCTGGCTCGGCCACGTCCTGCAAGGCGATTTCGGCCGCTCCTTCCGCACCGGCCAGACCGTGCTGCAGGCGGTCGCCGAGCGGCTACCGGTCTCCTTCGAGCTGATGCTGCTGGCCGAGCTCGGCGCGCTTGTGATCGGCATTCCCCTGGCGATCGCCTGCGCGGTGCGCGCCGGCAGCGCCTTCGATCGCCTTGTCACCGGGTCTGCCTTCGGCATGCTGTCGGTGCCGGCGTTTCTCGCCGCGATCCTGCTGATCTATTTCTTTGCGGTCGAGCTGCGCTGGTTGCCGGCAACCGGCTATGTGCCGTTCTCCGAAGATCCGATCGGCAATCTGCGCTGCTTCGTGCTGCCGGCCCTCACGCTCGCGCTCGGCGAATGGCCGGTGCTGATGCGGGTGCTGCGCTCCGACATGATCGCGACCTTGCAGGAGGATTACATCGCGATGGCCCGCGCCAAGGGCCTCAAGCCCTCGCGCATCCTGCTGGTGCATGCGTTGAAACCATCGTCGCTGACGCTGGTCACCGTCACCGGCATCAATATCGGCCGCCTGATGGGCGGCACCGTCATCGTGGAATCGATCTTCGCGCTGCCCGGCATCGGGCGGCTGCTGCTCGGCTCGATCTACACCCGCGATCTCATCATCCTGCAGGGCGTGGTGCTGTGCGTGGCCGCCGGCTATGTGCTGATCAATTTCCTTGTCGACATGCTCTATGCCGTGCTCGATCCGAGGATCCGCCATGGCCACGCTTGAGCTCGACATTGCGGAAGGCGTTGTGGCGAGCCCCAGGCGGCGCACGCGCAGGCTCGGGCTGCTGTTCTGGGCGGCGATCGGCTGGATCGTGTTCGTCCTGGCCGTGGCGATACTGGCGCCGGTCTTGCCGCTGCCGAGCCCGACCGACATGGACATGCTGGAGCGGCGCGCGCCTGTTTCGGCGCTGCACTGGCTCGGCACCGACGCGCTCGGCCGCGACGAGCTCGCGCGCGTGGTCTTTGGCGCGCGGATCTCGCTCACCGTCGGCCTGTTCGCGCCGATCATCGGGCTCACCATCGGCGGCGCGCTTGGGCTTCTCGCCGGCTATTTCCGTGGCCGGTTCGAGAGTGTCGTGGTCGGCAGCATGGACGTGCTGCTGGCCTTTCCGCCCTTGATCCTCGCGCTCGCCGTCACCGCCTATCTCGGCCAGTCCATCCTCAATCTCACCTGCATTCTCGGCGTGCTCGGCATTCCCGCCTTCATGCGGGTGGCGCGCGCCTCGACGCTGACCTTGGCACGGCGCGAATTCGTCATCGCGGCGCAGGCGCTCGGTGCCACGCATGCGCGCATCCTCCTGCGCGAATTGTTGCCGAACGTGGCGCTGCCGTTGCTCGCGTTCTTCCTGTTGGGGGTTGCCGTCACCATCGTTGTCGAGGGCGCGCTGTCGTTTCTCGGCCTTGGCGTGCCGCCGCCGATCTCGAGCTGGGGCAGCATGATCGGGGAGGGGCGCGAGAGCCTGGAGGTCGCGCCCATGCTTGCCTTCATTCCGGCCATTGCGATGTTCCTCACCGTGCTGTCCTTCAATCTCGTCGGCGACACTTTGCGGGCGCTGACCGATCCGCGGCAGGGCTCGCTATGAGCGGGCCGGCGCTGTTGTCGATCGAGGACGTCGCGGTCGAGCTGCCGACGGCCCGCGGCAATCTGCGTGCGGTCGACCATGTCGATCTTGCGCTCGGCGCCGGAAAGACGCTCGGCATTGTCGGCGAATCCGGCTGCGGCAAGACAATGTTGTCGCGCGCCATCCTGCAGCTGTTGCCGAAGAAGGCGAAGCTCTCGGGTCGCGTCATCTTCGATGGCCAGGACCTCGTGCGTCTCAAAGCGGAGGCCTTGCGCCGATTGCGGGCGCGGTCGATTGCCGTGGTGTTCCAGGACCCGATGACATCGCTCAACCCGGTGCTCACCATCGGCACCCAGCTGATCGAGACCCTGCAGGAGCATCTCGCGCTCGACGCGGCGGCGGCAAGACGCCGCAGCGCGGAGCTGCTCGCGGCCGTCGGCATCCCCGCGCCCGAGCAGCGGCTCAGCCAATATCCGCACCAGCTCTCCGGCGGCATGCGCCAGCGCGTCGCGATCGCCATCGCGCTGTCCTGCGAGCCGAAGCTCCTGATCGCGGACGAGCCGACCACGGCGCTCGACGTCACCATCCAGGCGCAGATCCTCGATCTCCTGGCCCGCGAGCAGCGCCGTCGCCACATGGCGATGATCCTGATCACCCACGATCTCGGCGTGGTCGCCGGCCGCACCGATGAGGTCGCGGTGATGTATGCGGGCCGCGTGGTCGAGCGGGCGCCGACGCATGCCCTGTTCAAGGCCATGCAGATGCCCTATACGGCCGCGCTGCTTGCGGCGATCCCGAAGATCGATGCCGCCCCGCATACGCCGCTCGCCGCGATCCCCGGCAGGCCGCCGGACCCGACCCGTCCCCTGAAGGGATGTTCCTTCGCCGCGCTGCCGCTATGTCGGGGACCAATGCCTGCGCGGCAAGCCCGCGCTCACGGCTGGGGTAGCCGACGGACATTTCTATGCATGCTTCCATCCGCTCGCGGTTGCAGCCGGTGTGGGCGCATGATGCACGGCAACGCCACCATCGCTGTGCGTGAGCCGCTTCTGAAGGTGGAAAACCTCGTCGTCGAATATCCGCTCGGCACGCGGACGGTTCATGCCGTCTCCGATGTCAGCCTCACGATCGCCCGCGGCGAGACATTGGGGCTGGTCGGAGAATCCGGCTGCGGCAAATCCACGCTCGGGCGCGCCGTGCTGCAGTTGCGCCGCGCGAGATCAGGCCGTGTGCTGTTCGCCGGCGAAGAGCTGACGACCCTGCAGGGCGACGCGCTCCGCAAGATGCGCCATCGCATGCAGCTGATCTTCCAGGACCCGATCGCTTCGCTCAATCCGCGGCGGCGGATCGGCGACATCATCGCCGAACCGCTTCTGATCGCAGGCTGCAAGGATGCCCGGAAACGGCAGGAGCTGGTCAACGAGGTCCTGAGCGCCGTCGGCCTCGACCCGGCGCTGGTGGCCTCGCGGCTGCCGCATGAATTCTCGGGCGGGCAGTGCCAGCGCATCTGCATCGCGCGGGCGCTGGTGCTCAATCCGGAGTTCATCATCTGCGACGAGCCGGTCTCCGCGCTCGATGTCTCCATCCGCGCCCAGATCCTCAATCTCCTGGAGGAGATGAAGCAGCGCTTCGGGCTGACGCTATTGTTCATTGCCCATGATCTCGCGGTGGTCAAAGCCGTCAGCGACCGTGTGGCGGTGATGTATCTCGGCCGGCTCTGCGAGGTCGGGCCGTCGGCCCAATTGTTCGATCAGCCAGCCCATCCCTATACTGCGCTTCTGATCGAGGCGATCCCGGTGCCCGATCCGGAGGTGCGGCCGGCAGAGAGCATCGCCGTCGGCGAGCCGCCATCGCCGATGGCACCGCCGTCAGGCTGCCGCTTCCGCACCCGCTGCCCGCGCGCGGACGCCAGATGCGCCGCGGAAGTGCCGGAACTGCGCCCCGTGGCATCTGGACAATACGTCGCTTGCCATCATCCTTTGATCTGAATAACCAAGGCCAACAAGAAAGCGGGAGAGATGCGATGAAGAGCTTCCAGGTTGCCGAATTCAATGCGCCCTTGAAAGAGGTCGAGCAGCCCACGCCGGCGCCGTCGAGCACCCAGGTGCTGATCCGTGTCAAGGCCGCCGGCGTCTGCCACTCTGATCTGCACATCTGGGAGGGCGGCTATGATCTCGGCCATGGCCGCAAGCCGCTGTCATTGAAAGACCGCGGCGTGTCGCTGCCGCGCACCATGGGCCATGAGACGGTCGGCGAAATCCTGGCCTTCGGACCCGAGGTGAAGGAGGCCGACAAGGGCGGGCTGAAGGTCGGCGACGTCGCGCTGGTCTATCCCTGGCTCGGCTGCGGCCAATGCGCCACCTGCCTCGCCGGCGACGAGAACATGTGCCTGAAGCCGCAATCGCTCGGCGTCTATTGCGACGGCGGCTATGCCGACCACATGACGGTGCGCCATCCCAAATATCTGCTCAACCTGAAGGGCCTCGATCCCGTCACCGCGGCGCCTTACGCCTGCTCCGGCGTCACCACCTACAGCGCGCTGAAGAAGGTGGAGAAGGATTTCGGCACCCCGATCGTGATCTTCGGCGCCGGCGGGCTCGGCCTGATGGCCTTGTCGCTTCTGAAGGCGATGGGCGGCAAGGGCGCCATCGTGGTCGATATCGATGCCAGGAAGCGCGAGGCGGCGGAAAAGGCCGGCGCGCTCGCGACCGTCGACGGCAGCGCGCCTGACGCGCTGGAGCAGCTTGCCAGGAAGGCCGGCGAGCCGATCCGTGCCGTGATCGACCTCGTCGGCAACGCCGCGACCGCGCAGCTTGGCTTTGACTGCCTGACCAAGGGCGGCAAGCTCGTGATCGTCGGCCTGTTCGGTGGCGGCGCGCCCTGGGCGCTGCCGCTGATTCCGATCAAGGCGGTGACCATCCAGGGCAGCTATGTCGGCAATCTGCGCGAGACGCAGGAGCTGCTGGATCTGGTCCGCGCAAAGAAGATCGCGCCGATTCCGGTCACCCCGATGCCGCTCGCCAAGGCCAACGACGCGCTGGTCGATCTGCAGAAGGGGCGCCTCGTCGGCCGCGCCGTGCTGGTGCCGTAGGCTTCCGTCATTCCGGGGCGATGCGTAAGCATCGAGCCCGGAATCTCGCGCCACAACCTCCAGATTCCGGGTTCGCGTCTTCGACGCGCCCCGGAATGACGTGCAAATAGGGATTCCCATGTCCGCCAACGACGCCCTCCATATTGCCGTCCTCCCCGGCGACGGCATCGGCCCCGAGGTGATGGCGCCGGCGCTGGAGATTTTGCGCAAGGTCGAGGCGAGAGCTGGCCTCAAATTCCGCTTCACCGAGGCGGAAGCCGGCGCCAATCACTACAAGGCGACCGGCAAGTCGATGCCCGACAGCACCATCCGCCTGTGCGAGGAGGCGGATGCGATCCTGCTCGGTGCCTGCGGCCTGCCGTCGGTGCGCTACCCCGATAACACCGAGATCGCGCCGCAGATCGAGCTGCGCATGCTGTTCGATCTCTATGCCGGCGTGCGCCCGGCGCGGCTGATCCCGGGCGTGCCGAGCCCGATTGTCGGCGCCGATACGCGCGGCATCGACCTCGTGGTCATCCGCGAGTCGACCGAGGGCCTGTTCGCCTCGATGGGCAAGGGCGTCGTCACCCATGACGAGGCGCGCGAGACCATGCTGATCACGCGCAGGACCTCGGAACGCCTGTTCGAATTCTCCTTCAGGCTCGCCGAGCGCCGGCGCGCGCGTGGCAAGCCCGGTTCGCTTGCCTGTGTCGACAAGGCCAATGTGTTCAAGGCCTTCGCCTTCTTTCGTGGGATATTCGATGAGGTCGCTCAGGGGCATCCGGAAGTGAAGGCGGATCACCTCTACATCGATGCCTGCGCGGCCATGCTGGTGAAGCGGCCCTGGGATTTCGACGTGCTGGTGACCGAGAACATGTTCGGCGACATCCTATCCGACCTCACCGCCGGCATCATCGGCGGCATGGGCATGGCGCCGTCGGCCGATATCGGCGACCGCCATGCCGTGTTCCAGCCCTGCCATGGCACCGCGCCCGACATCATGGGGCAGGGCAAGGCCAACCCGACCGCCATGATCCTGTCGGTCGCGATGATGCTGGACTGGCTGGCCGACAAGCATGGCCTGGAGACCGCGGCGGAAGCCGGCGAGCGCATCGAGCGCGCGGTCGACATGGTCTATGCCGACGGCATCATGCCGTTTGAGTTCGGCGGTAGCAATGGCACGGCTGATCTCACCAAGGCGGTGCTTCAGGCATTGTAGCGCTGCCTGCCTTACCGTCCCTTGAACTGCGGCTTGCGCTTTTCCATGAAGGCCTGGCGGCCCTCGCGGAAATCCTCGGAATCCATGCAGGCTGTGCCGATGTTTTTCACCGCCTCCATGTCGCGGTCGCCGGCGTCTTTCAGCACCTCGCCAATTGTGAGCTTGGCGGCATGAATCGCGAGCGGGGCATTGCCGGAGATGGTACGCGCGATCTCCATGGTGGCCCCCCACAGCTCGGCGTCGGGCAGGACGCGCTCGACCAGGCCGATGCGCAAGGCCTCGGCGGAATCGATCCGCATGCCCGTATACATCAACAGCCGCGCCCAGGACGGGCCGACCAGCGACACCAGGTGCTTCAGCCCGTCATAGCCATAGGCGATGCCGAGCTTCGCCGCGGGGATGCCGAACTGGCTGTTTTCGGCGGCGATGCGGATGTCGGAGAGCATGGCGACCAGCATGCCGCCGCCGAGGCAAAAGCCGCGGATGCAGGCAATGGTCGGCTTCGGATAGTCGGCGAACAGCGCCCGCTGCGCGGCGCTGCGCCTCGAATATTCCTCCGAGGCCTCTGCGTTATGCCGCTCCTTCTCGAACTGGCTGATGTCGGCGCCCGATACGAAAGCCTTGTCGCCGGCGCCCTTGAGTACCACCAGGCGCACGCTTTGGTCGTCGCGCAGCGCGGTCAGCGCCGCGCCAAACCCCTCCCACATCTGCAGCGACATCGCATTGCGCTTCTCGGGATTGTTGAAGGTGATGACGCCGACCCCGTCGACGATCTCCTGCAGGATCTTGCCGTCGGCGTAGGAGGTCTGCTTGCTCGCGGTATCCAGCATGGCGGCGGCTTCCGGCTTGAAATGAAACGGACCGGCCTTCATTGCAAGGCCCGTCACAAGCCTAGCCTATCGCGACCCGCAAGGGGACGTTCGTTCGCGCCGATCCGTCATGCGCCAACCCGCGCTCCGCCGGCCCTGGCCGGCGGTTGCGCTCACTGCGCCATATGCGCCGTCAGCGGATGGTTGGCGGCCTGGTTGAAGAATGCGGCTTCCTCCGCGGTCGCCTCCAGCAGCTGCTCGTCCTGGTTATAGATGTCGTTGCGGAACTGCACGGTCTGGTCGCGGGTCATCCAGGCCGTGAGATAGACCCAGGCGACCGGCACCTTCTTCGGCAGCGCGATCTCCTGGTGCTGGCCTGTGGCGATCGCCGCATCGATCGCGGACCGGTTCCACTTCGTCATCTCCTCCTGCAAGAGCCAGGCAGCGAGGTCGCGGACATTGTCGACCCGCGAGCAGCCATGGGAATCGAAGCGGTAGTCGTCGCTGAACAGGCTCTTCTGGTTGGTGTCGTGCATGTAGACCGAATAGGGATTCGGCATGTCGATCTTGACGGCGCCGAGCGCATTGAAGCTGCCGTTCTGCTGCCGCACGGTGAAGTTCGGCGTATGCGCGCCCGACCAGTCCACCGAATGCGGGTCGATCGGGTTATCGTGGGCGTCGAGCACCTCCATGTGCATGCGCTCGAGATAGGTTGGATCCTTGCGCATATGGGCGGAGATCTCGGTCTTGGCGATCGAGGAGGGCACCGTCCAGGTCGGGTTGAGCACCACGCCGGTGATCTCGGCGGTCAGGGTCGGCGAGGGCTTTTCGGTCTTGCCGACGATGACGCGATAGCGGCGCACCACGCGATCGTTCTCGACCGCCTCGGCAAAGGCCGCGGGAATGTTGACCACGACATAGCGCTCGCCGAAGGAAAAGTTCATGTTCTCCAGCCGCTCCAACGAAGCCTCGAGCTGACGGATACGCTTCTGCACGGGCACGTTGAGGGCGGCAAGCGTGCGCGGGCTCGTCTGGCCGGTCGGCGCCAGCCCATGGCGGACCTGGAAGCGCTTGAGGCCTTCCGCGACGGTCTCGTCGAACGGTCCGGTCGCCTTGTCCTCGGCGAGGTCGCCGGTGATGATCAGCCGCTTGCGCAGCAACTCGTCATTGGCGCCGGCGACGCCGATGGCGAATTTGGCATCGGGTGGAATCGCCGGCCAGCCGCCGCGCACGGCGATGTCGGAATAGGACAGCGCCGCCTCCTTGATGCGCTGCGCGGTGCCCTCGTCGAAGGTCGGCTCGTGCGACAGCGCAAGCGCCGCCGCCGAGCGCGATTCGGGGGTCGAGGCATCCGCGGGCTTTGCGGTTGCGGCATGGGCGGGACGGGTCGCATCCGCAGCCGCCGGCTTCTTGGCGGGCGCTGCCGCCGGCGCGGGCTGGCCTGCGGGTGCGGCGCTCTGTGCCAGAGCAGGGCTGCCGACACACATTGCGGCAAGGGCTGCGAACATCAATTGGCGCATGGTCTGTCCCTGGAAGACGCCGCAGGCGGCGTCATTTGGTCGGTTGAAGCTGTGGAAGGGGTGCGTCGGATCGGAGCCCGAGTGGGGCGGTCGGGGTCGCAAGTCTGGCCCATTTGGGTTGCGTTCTTGTTAAATGCTGCCTCACCAAGAGAACCGCATTGGACTTTGGTGGACTTTGATATGTCGCAACAGCGGGTAATCTGGTTCGCAAAAAGCTGCCGCGAATCCGGCACGTTGCGAGGAGACCCCATGCTGCTGACGCGCCGGGACGCGATCGCGGGCCTGACAGGCGGGCTTTCGATGCTGGTCGCGCCGGGCGCGCGAGCAGAGGCCGCCTATCCCAGCCGATTGATCAAGCTCGTGGTGCCCTATCCGGCTGGCGGCACGACCGATCTGTTGGGGCGGCTGGTCGCCGACCGGCTGAAGAGCACGCTGTCCGCCACCGTCATTGTCGAGAACAAGCCGGGCGCGGCGACCTCGCTCGGCGCCGAGCAGGTGGCGCGCGCCGAGCCCGACGGCTATACGCTGCTGATGGCGACCTCGACCACGCTCGCCATCAACCGGACGCTGTACAGGCAGCTGCCCTATGATCCTGTGACGGATTTTGCCGCCATCGCGCTGGTCGCCGCGGTGCCCTTCGTGCTGGTCATCAGTCCCTCGCTGCCGGCCCGGACGCTCGGTGAGTTCATCGCCTATGCCCGGCAGAAGCCCGGACTGACCTACGGCTCCGCCGGCACTGGCAGCCCGCAGCATCTCGGTGGGGAGATGCTCAGAGCCCAGGCCGGAATCGACATCCGCCACGTGCCCTATCGCGGCAGCATACCGGCCATGCTGGACGTGATCGCAGGCCACATCTCCTTCATGGTGGTGGACCTGCAGCCGGCATTGCCGCAGATCCGGGACGGCAAGCTGAAGGTGCTCGGCGTCACCACGTCCAGGCGTGTCGCGGCCGCGCCTGACGTTCCGACGCTGGCCGAAAGCGGGCTGCCCGGTTTCGAGCTCGTCGCCTGGCAGGGCGTGGTCGCACCGCGCGGCACGCCGCAGCCGATTGTCGATCGGCTTGCGGCGGAGATCGGCAAGCTCGTCAGCGATGAAGCCGCCCGCGGGCAGTTTGCCGCGCTGGCGATCGAGCCGCTGCCGCCGTCGACGCCGGAGAGTTTTGCGAGCTTCATCAAGAGCGAAGGCGATCGCTGGGCGGCGATCGTCAAAGCGGCGGGGATCGAACCGGAATGACCTCATCCGATGTGCTGATCATCGGCGCCGGGCCGGTCGGGCTCACGCTCGCCATCGATCTTGCCTGGCGCGGCATTGACGTGACCATGGTCGAGACGCGCGCGCGTGCCGCGCCGCCCGAGCCGAAATGCAACCATGTCGCGGCGCGGACGATGGAGATCTTCCGTCGTCTCGGCGTCGCCGACAAGATCCGCAATGCCGGCCTGCCGGCCGACCACCCGCATGACATCTCCTATCGCACCTCCTTCACCGGCGACGAGCTGACGCGGATCAAGATTCCCTGCCGGCGCGACCGCTTCACCGCGACCGACGGAGCGGATTGCGGCTGGCCGACGCCGGAGCCGCCGCATCGTATCAACCAGATCTTTCTCGAGCCGATCCTGTTCGAGCATGCGGCCGCCCAGAGCCGCATCCGCATCATCAACCGCACCGTGGCCGAAAGCGTCGCCGTGCGCGACGACGGCGCGTCCGTCTCTTTGCGCGACCTCGAGAGCGGCGAGACATGGCGCGCCGACTGCCGCTTCCTGATCGGCTGCGACGGCGCCCGCTCCATCGTGCGCAAGGCGATCGGCGCGGAGCTTGTCGGCGACGCCGTCATCCAGCGCGTGCAGTCGACCTTCATCCGCGCGCCGGATCTGGTTCATCTCCAGCGCCACGAACGCGCCTGGGGAACGGGCGCCATCAATCCGCGCCGCTCCGGCATGGTCTATGCGATCGACGGGCGCGAGCGCTTTCTGGTGCACAATTATCTGAAGCCCGATGAAAGCGATTTCGAATCCGTCGACCGCGACGGCTCGATCCGCACCATCCTCGGCGTCGGCGCCGACTTCGCATACGACATCATCTCCAAAGAGGACTGGTACGGCCGCCGCCTGGTCGCCAACAAATTTCGCGACCGGTCAGTCTTCATCGTCGGCGATGCCGCCCATATCTGGGTGCCCTATGCGGGCTACGGCATGAATGCCGGCATTGCGGACGCCATGAACCTGTCCTGGCTGCTTGCCGCCCATCTCGCCGGCTGGGCGCCTGTGAGCATCCTCGACGCCTATGAGGCCGAGCGCGGTCCGATCACGCGCCAGGTCTCGCATTTTGCGATGTCGCATGCCGAAGCCGAAATCCGCCGCCGTGGCGCCATTCCGCCCGAGATCGAGGAGGCGGGGCCGCGGGGCGAGCGCGCGCGGCAGGAGATCGGCCGACTGACCTATGCGATCAACGTGCAGCAATATGCCTGCGCCGGCCTCAACTTCGGCTATTACTACGACGCCTCGCCCATCATCGCCTATGACGGTGCACAGCCGCCGCCCTACACGATGGCGGACTATACGCCGTCGACCGTGCCGGGCTGCCGGATGCCGCATGTGATCCTGAAGGACGGCGGCTCGCTCTATGATGCGATGGGGCCGGCTTTCACACTTTTACGTTTCGATACAAAAATCGATACGGCCGCGCTCGCGGCTGCGGCGCGCGCGAGGCGGTTGCCGCTCAGGATCCTGGACGTCGAGCGACCTGACGCCGCCGGGTTCGAGGCCGGCAGGCTCGTGCTGTCGCGGCCGGACCAGCATGTGGCCTGGCGCGGTGATCGCGTGCCGGATGATCCGGCAGCCCTGATCGACCGCGTACGGGGCGCGGAGCATTGAGGCAAGATCCGGATGCACTGGGCCGCATTGGCGCGACATGGCAACCGGTCTTCCGCGTGACGACACGATGCGCCTGCACGACCGATCGTGCATAAACGACAACGTTCGCTCTTATGCCATCAGGCCTTGCGAAGCGACGCCTACTCTTCGTTGGCGGCGATCGATTCCATCAAGGACACGAGCTGGCGCTGCACGGTCTGGTCCTTGATCTTGCTGTAGGCCCGCAGAAGCCTCAGGCTGAACGCGCTGTCGAGGAACAACAGGCTCTCGACCTCCCGCGACTTGGTGTCGCCGTCGTAGAAGAACGTGACGGGCACGTCGAGCGCGTTGGCGATCTGCTGAAGGCGCGCAGCGCCGACGCGGTTGACGCCCTTCTCGTACTTCTGGACCTGCTGGAAGCTGACGCCGAGCTTTTCGCCAAGCTCTGCCTGGGAGATCTTCTGTTCGACGCGCCGCAGCCGGATTCGCTTGCCAAGTTCAATGTCGGGTTTGCCGGCACTGCGCTGCTTCATTTTTTTTGCCGCTGATTTGTTCATACTGGTATCACCGTCCTTCGGTCGAAAAGCCCCCGAATAAATGGGTCAGGGGTGCGCCCATATATACCGCTTCAAGGTCCCGTGGATGGATGAATTCATCCCTGAACCACGGGTATTTGGCGGGATTGAAGGCCTCTATCAGCCAATCGATCATCTGTCGCACCCTTGGGATGCGACCACTGGTCGCGTGATAGGACAGCCAGATGTCGAATGACCAGCGCAGGTCCAGGTCGAGCGGAATGAGCTTGCCGCCGAGCGCGAGGGCATAAGTGGGGAATATGCCAATCCCGGCGCCGTTGGCGACCGCCCAGTAATTGGCGCTGGAAACGTTGGTCTTCATTACCACCAGGTCACGTTGCGCATAGCCCGGGAAGACGCTTTCGAACGCTTCCTTGGCCGCCGCTTCGTCGGCGACCTGCAGCACTAGCCGGTGTTGGCGCATCTCTTCAAGGCTGCGCGGCGCGCCATGTGTTTCCAGATATTTCGGGCTTGCGAAGAAGTTCATGTGCATGCGCCCGAGCCGGACCAGCTTGACGTCGAGCGCCGCCGGCCGCGAGAGGTGGATCGCGACGTCCGCCTCATGGCGCGACACGTCGGCCGAGCGCATCGCGCAATAGAGATCGACCAGGATGTCGGGAAAGCTCTGCTGGAATTCGACCAGCCGTGGCGCCAGCCAGAACGTGCCGAGGCCTTCGGTCACCGCGACCCTGATCTCACCGGACAGCGCATTGGCGATGCCGTCGCTCGCACGCATGAGGTCGAAGGAGGCGGCCTCCATGCGCTCGACCGCCGAAACCATCAGCGCGCCTTCTTCGGTCAGCCGGGCGCCGTGCACGTCCCGCGTGAACAGCGTGGCGCCGGTCTGCCGCTCGAAATCGTCGATGCGCCGGCGCACCACGTTGATGGACAGGGCCAGTCGCTCGGCGGCGGAGCGGAAGCTGCCGCAGCGGACGACCTCCAGGAAGATGCGCGCCGCGTCCCAATCCGGGAGACCGGCGGTCACCGTCTTGCGTTCCTCTTGAGGAACGCCCCTTTCCACTACGAGATGCATACAAGCCCTTTCCGGGTGCTAAACTTGGCAGAATACTGCCTCCACCACAACTACGGCGGGTCCTTCCTCCCGCATTTTGACGCATATGATTACTGATGGGTCCGGGTTTTTGGGGATTTCCGGCCTCCACCGGTGTGAAAGTAGTGCCTGGTGATTTTTACCGTCACCCTCGAGATCCGGACATCTACGGGGATTCCCGATCGGCGTTGGAGCGAAATGGTATTCGTATCCTCCCCCTGTTCATGCTATGGTCGTTGCGCTGCGGACGTGTGCCGCAAGCTGGGGAATGGAAACGAATCTGGTGTCTAATTCAGACGAACAATTGCTTGCGGTTCTCGCAATGCTTGAGGAATGCCGGTCGGTGCTCGCCGCCAGCGGCAACCGCGATTCAGCCCATCTGGTCTCCGTCGCCGCCCTGGATGTCAGGATGAGGCTCAACCGGATTGACGATGCCGAGCTCAAGCTGCTCTGTGACGCGATGACCGCAAAGGAATGCGCCGAGGACAGGCCGCGCGGGGCCAGGCCGGTGCGTGACGGCCAGCCGTTGCAGGAGGCCGCGCAAGCTTTGCCGCGGCGGCCGCTGCTCCGCGTGGTCAAGTAATTCTCGCAATCCGTTGAAGCCGGTGCATGGCCGCGGTGCCGCATTTGTGATGCCGTCCCCCGCCTGCCGCGTCACCCCGCACTGGAGCTGATGCGATCTCTCCGCTAGCTGTTCTGCGTCAGCCTCTCTCCGTCAGCCTCTCTCTTGGGCCCACCGCCGCCGATCTCCTCCGTTGCGCAAATTCCTTCATCCGCTACATGAAGCCGCTCGGACCCACCGAAGGTTTGATCGGCCGCTTTGAGGAAACGACGATAAGCGTATGATCCAGAATGTTTCGATACCGGCGGCGCTGATTGCGGGACTTGTCAGCTTCCTGTCGCCCTGCGTGTTGCCGCTCGTCCCGCCCTATCTCATCTATCTCACCGGCGCCACCATCGAGCATCTCGAGAGCGAGGAGTCGGCGGCGGCCTCGAAGCGCGCGGTGATGATTTCCGCCGCGCTGTTCGTGCTCGGCTTCTCCACCGTGTTCGTGGCTCTCGGCGCCAGCGCCTCGCTGGTCGGATCCCTGATCCGGGCCTGGTCGGCGCAGCTCTCCATCCTTGCCGGCGTCGTCATCATCGTGATGGGCCTGCATTTCCTGGGGCTGACCCGGATCGGCCTGTTGATGCGGGAGGGGCGCCTGCCGATCCCCAAGCCCGTCGGCCTGTGGGGCGCCTATGTCATGGGGCTCGCCTTCGCCTTCGGCTGGACGCCCTGCATCGGGCCGATCCTCGCCGCCATTCTGTCGATTGCGGCGGCGGAGAGCACGGTGACCAGGGGCGCAGGCCTGCTTGCGGTCTATTCCGCAGGGCTCGGCATTCCCTTCCTGATCGCCGCCTTCATGGTCGAGCAGTTCTCGGCGCTGTTCTCCCGGATGAAGGGACATCTCGCCAATGTCGAGCGGGCGATGGGGGTGCTGATGATCGTGACCGGCATCGGCTTCCTGACCGGGGCGGTGTCCAATGTGAGCATCTGGCTGCTGGAGACGTTCCCGTCGCTGCAGAGCATCGGCTGATGCGACGATCTCCATGTTGGACCGTCATTCTGAGGTGCTCGCGTTCCGTGAGCACCTCAGGGCGACGGTGATGATTGGGACCTCGTATCTGACTGCTCGATCCTGCTACGCCGCCTGCTCGATCGCGCAGGTGATGGTACAGACCACCCCGCGCGGCAGGAAATCCACGGTGGCTTCGCCGCCGAGCTGGTCGCGCGCACTGCGCTCGATCAGGCGCGAGCCGAAGCCGCGGCGGACGGGCGCGGTCACCGGCGGTCCGCCGCTCTCGGTCCAGATCAAGCGCAGAATGTCGCCCGCCGTGCCGGGCAGCACCTCCCAGTCGACCCCGACGGTGCCGAAATCGTTCGACAGCGCGCCATATTTGGCGGCATTGGTGGCGATCTCGTGCACGATCATCGACAGCACCACCGCAAGCCGCGGCGACAGCGGCACGCGCGGGCCGAACATCTTCACCCGCTCGGGCCCGTTGATCACGTAGGGCTGCAGCACGCGGACGAGCACGTCCTTGAGCTCGGAGCCCCGCCATTTCTCGCTTGAAAGCAGGTTGTGCGCTTCGGCAAGCGCCCCCAGCCGTCCCTCGAATTTCTCCCGCTCGGCGCGCGTCGCGCTGCGGAAGCTCTGCACCGCGATCGCCTGCAGGATGGCAAGCGTGTTCTTGACCCGATGATTGAGCTCCTCGATCAGGAGGTCATGCAGCAATTCGCCGCGGGCGATGGTGGTGGCCATGCGCACGGCGAAGGCAAGCCCGATCAGGAGCATCACGCCGCCGGTTATGCTCGCAATGGCAAGGTTGCGCCACAACGGCGCAACCAGCGAGCCTTCGGTGAGGCCGGCGGCGATCGTCCAGCCCGTGAGCGGGGAACGGGAAAAGCCGGTGATCAGCGACACGCCTTCGAGCGACGTGCTGTCCATCGTCGCCTCCGGCGACTTGAAGAGCGCGGCATAGAGCGTCGGCGAGGCGCGCTTGCCTACGGTCGATTCCGGATTGGGAATGCGGGCGAAGACGACGCCGTCGCCGTCGAGCAGGGTCACAGTCCAGTCCGCGTTCGGCCGCTGCTTCTCGACCATGCTCTGGAACATCTCGAGCGGCGGGCTGAAGGAGATGTCATAGACCACCTTGCCGTCGCGCATCACGGGCACGTCGACGGTCATGATCCATTTCTGCTTCACCGCGCCATAGAACAGGTTCGAATATTGCGGCTGCCCGGTCGCGAATACCTTGTCGACGATGGCGAGATTGTTGCGCTGCGCCGGCGTCGGGGCGTCGGGCGCGACAGCAGGGAAGAGGATCCGGCCGTCGCGATCCGAGACCAGGATGACGCCGTCCTTGCCATATTGGTCGAGGAAGCCCGAGGCCATGTTTCCGAAGTGGACGAAGTCGCCTGAACGCAATGCATCGGTCAGCGACAGGACTTGCAGGCCGCCGGTCATGCGCCGCATCTCGGCGTCCAGCGTGAGGCGAAGGGCGCGCACGGTTTCCAGCACCCGCTGCGTCGCTTCCCGTCGATCCTTGACGTAATCGTGGAAGACGACGCCGGCCGCGAACATGATCAGCGGCAGCGAGGTCCCGGCCACCAGAAGGACAAGTCGCACTGGCAGAGACGGTTTTGGCACGAACTCCCCGGATCGGCGCCCAAGCCCCTGATGCAGCATAAGAGAAGCGGTTGGCTTCCGCCAAACATTTTGCGCAAACGCGCCACATGCGAGCTCACGCAGGGCGTGCAATGCAGCAGGGGCACAGGTTCCGGTCAGCCGGCCACAGCACCGAATTCTAGGCGGCGCGCGGCGCCGGACCCGGACATCTCGCAACAAGGCACGAGGCGCCTGCGAGCTCTGGATTCCCGCATCGACGCGCGATGCGCGTCGTTGGGAATGACGGACCGGACCGACCTAGAGATTGCTGTCGGTGATTGCCGAATAGACCATGGTGCGCAGCTCGCGCCGCACCGGATAGGCGCTCGACGGCAGCACCTGGGTCATGAAAATCGTAATCAACTCTTCGGCAGGATCGATCCAGAACGAGGTCGTGGCCGCGCCGCCCCACGAATATTCGCCCGGGCTGCCGGGGATCAATGTCTTCGGCGGATCCATGGTGACGGAGAAGCCGAGGCCGAAGCCGATACCGTTATAAGTTGCTTCCGAGAACAGCGAGCGCGACAGGCCGGGCAGGTCGAGGCCGCCGGGCAGATGGTTGGCTGTCATCAACGCCAGCGTCTTCGGCGAGATCAACCTGACGCCGCCGAGTTCGCCGCCGTTGAGCAGGGCGCGGCAGAAGGTGAGATAGTCGGACGCCGTCGCGCACAGCCCGCCGCCGCCCGAGACAAACGAGGGCGGGGTGAGGAAGGAGCTGGTGGCGGGATCATCCTGCAGCGTCATCCCGTCGCGGCGCTGGCCGGCATGGAAGGTCATGCCGCCGCTCGGATCGGCCGAGTAGCAGGCGGCCAGCCGGTGCGCCTTGTCGGGCGGCACATGGAAGCCGGTGTCGGTCATGCCGAGCGGATCGAGGATGCGCTCTTTCAGGAATTGCTCGAACGGCCTGCCCGAGATCTTGCCGATCAGATAGCCGATCACGTCGGTGGCGACCGAGTAATTCCAGGCCTCTCCGGGCGAAAATTCCAGCGGGATCCTGGCCAGCGACTCGATCATCGTCTGCAGTGTGCCGGCCTTCTCCACCTCGCCGATTTTCTCGGCGCGATAGGCCGCATCGACATTGGAGCGCTGCTGGAAGCCGTAAGTGAGGCCCGACGTGTGGCGCAGGAGGTCGACGATCAGCATCGGGCGTCCCGGCGGACGGGTCAGGAAGTTGGGCCACGTCCCGGCCACGAACACGCCGAGGTTCTTCCATTCGGGGATATATTTGTGCACGGGCTCGTCGAGCGCGACGCGGCCTTCCTCGACCAGCATCATGAAGGCGACCGAGGTCAGCGGCTTGGTCATGGAATAGACGCGGAAGATGGTGTCGGGCCCTACCGGCACCTTGCGCTCGAGATCGGCATAGCCCTGGGAGCTGGCATGCACGAGCTTGCCGCGGCGATAGACCACGAGCTGGGTCCCCGGGAAGCGGCCGGCATCGATATAGCGCTCCTTGAGATGGGCTTCGACGCGCTCAAGCGCGGTCTTTGACATGCCGGCGGATTCAGGTGAGGCAAGGGTGGGGGCGAGCATGGCGAAACTCTTCGTTTCCAACTTGGCGGGTTTTGTTTCCAAGCCTTTGTATTCCAAGGCTTTGCGGAACGGTCTTGATAGCCGATAAAGCGGCTTTCCTCCAAGCAGATGCTTACGCGGGCGCGCAACTGGTGTAGGTTCGTAGGGGCGGAACACCCTTTCAAGCTGAAGCGACTTAAAGTTCCGATTAAAGATGTCTGGCAGGAAACACCATGGCGCAATTCAACGAGACCGAGCTTACGGCTGAAGTCATCAAGAGTTTTGAGCAGACGCCGAACCCGCGAGCAAAATTCCTCCTGCAGGAATTGGTGAAATCGCTGCATGATTATGTGCGCAAGACCGGCCTCACCTTCGAGGAATGGGACTATGCCATCGATTTCCTGACCCGCACCGGCCACAAATGCACCGATATCCGTCAGGAGTTCATCCTGCTGTCCGACGTGTTCGGCGTCTCGATGCTGGTGGACGCCGTCAACCACCGCGACCGTGACGGTGCCACCGAGACCACGGTGCTCGGACCGTTCTATGTCGGCGAGCACAAGGTGACGCCGCATGGCACCGATATCTCGGAGAGCCTGGAAGGCGAGCGGATGTTCGTGCAGAGCCGCGTCACCGACGTCAACGGCAAGCCGCTCGCGGGCGTGCCTGTCGATGTCTGGCATGCCGATGGCGACGGCTTCTACGATTCGCAGAAGGAGGCCTATGCGACCGAGGGGCCGGTGTCGCGGGCGCGCTTCGTCACCGACAATGACGGCCGCATCTTCTTCCGTACCATCCTGCCCTGCAGCTATCCGATTCCGACCGATGGCCCGGTCGGCGAGATGATCATGCAGACCAGGCGCCACCCGATGCGGCCGGCCCACATCCACTTCCTGGTGAATGCGCCCGGCCATGAGCCCTTGATCACCCATGTCTTCATCGAGGGCGACAAATATATCGATTCCGACGTGGTGTTCGGGGTGAAGGACGAGCTGATCGCCAG
This sequence comes from Bradyrhizobium sp., assembly GCA_035293585.1. Lineage (GTDB taxonomy): Bacteria > Pseudomonadota > Alphaproteobacteria > Rhizobiales > Xanthobacteraceae > Bradyrhizobium. The sequence continues at coordinate 214,602 of DATGMN010000059.1, forward strand.
GGTCGAGAAGCGCAATGGCGGAACCATGCCCGACGGCAAGACGGCCGACGGCCCCTGGCACCTGATGACTTACGAATTCCGCGTCAAGCCGGGCGGCGGACAGGCGCCCAAGCCGCTGGGGACCAAGGTCGCCGAGCCGGCGTGATTGGCGGTGTTTCCCCTCATCCTGAGGAGGCCGCGAACGCGGCCTCCTTAGGATGAGGGTGAAACAGTCCGGACCGGATGAAAACCAACCTCTAAGCACAGTGCTCATTCCTTGTGCGCTGCACAAGGACTGAGCGAATCGCCATTCAAGAAATAAGCGGATCGCTGAATTTTGATGCGAAAATAGGCCTGCAAAAGAATTGGGCGATCACCATAATCTATTGATCTAGCGATTGAATTTTCGCTCGTCCGTTTTGGCATGAAGCTTGAAATACAGCTTCTGACGCCATCGACGCCGTCCTTCGCAAAACTCCCATCCGAATTTTTGACACCGCCAGAACTGGGGCCTCCCCAGAGCGCGCCCCCGTGCGCTGTCCGCACGACGAAAGGAAGACTTTATGAGCGATCAGAACCCGACCTGGATCTCGGACTGGAATCCGGAGGACCAGGCCTTCTGGAATTCAACGGGCAAGTTCATCGCCCGCCGCAATCTGATCTGGTCGATCGTGGCCGAGCATATCGGGTTCTCGGTCTGGCTGATCTGGAGCATCGTCGCCACCAAGCTGCCGCAGGCAGGCTTTCATTATTCGACCGACGAGCTGTTCCAGCTGGTGGCGCTGCCGGGCCTGATCGGCTCCTTCATGCGTTTTCCCTACACCTTTGCCGTGACCACCTTCGGCGGCCGCAACTGGACCATCTTCTCGGCCTCGGTGCTGTTCATCCCGACCCTGGCGCTGGCTTATTTCGTCAGCCATCCGGAGACGCCGTTCTGGCTGATGCTGCTGGTCGCCTCCACCGCTGGCCTCGGCGGCGGCAACTTCGCCTCCAGCATGACCAACATCTCCTTCTTCTATCCCGACCGCATGAAGGGCTGGGCGCTGGGGCTGAACGCGGCCGGCGGCAATATCGGTGTGTCCAGCGTGCAGCTGCTGACGCCGATCCTGATGGGGCTCGGCATCTTCAATCTTTACCAGGCCACGCCGGTCAGCGGCGTCTACCTGCAGAACGCCGGCCTGATGTGGGTGCTGCCGATCGCGATCGCGGTGTTCGGCGCCGTGTTCTTCATGAACAACCTGACCACGGCAAAGGCCTCGATCAAGAACCAGCTTGCGGTCGTCAAGCGCAAGCACACCTGGATCATGTCCTTCATCTATATCGGCACCTTCGGCTCCTTCATCGGCTACTCCGCGGCGTTTCCGCTGCTGATCAAGACGCAGTTTCCGGCGGTGACCATCGCCATCGCGTTCCTGGGGCCGCTGGTCGGCTCGCTGGCGCGGCCGCTCGGCGGGCTGCTCGCCGATCGGATCGGCGGCGCCATCATCACCTTCTGGAATTTCATCGCGATGGCCGCGGCGACGATCGGCGTGCTCTACTTCGTGGGCGCGAAGGATTTCACCGGCTTCCTGGTGATGTTCCTGATCCTGTTCGTCACAACGGGCGTCGGCAACGGCTCGACCTACCGGATGATCCCCTCGATCTTCCGCGAGCAGAACCTTGCGAAGGTCAAGGGGCAGGGCGATGCAGCCCGCGCGGCTGCGATGAAGACGGCGAGCATCGAAAGCGGTGCGGCGCTCGGCTTCATCGGCGCGGTCGGCGCCTGCGGCGGCTACCTGATCCCGAGCGGCTTCGGCAAGTCGATCGCGATCACCGGCGGGCCGCAGCTCGCGCTCGTGATCTATCTCGGCTTCTACGCCGTCTGCCTCGCGCTGACCTGGTGGTTCTACCTGCGTCGCTCGCCGGCCGCGGCCGGTGCCACCAGCCTCGCCGAAGCGCGAGTGTAGGCCGGCTTTCTCGCCGGCTCATGGGCAGCTGCTGCTGGGACGGCACCTTTCGAACGTGACCCCTTGGCCGTGCGACCAAGGGGACTACCGACGAAACAGGAGACCATGATGACCCCCGAGCAAGTGACCCTGGTGCAGCAGAGCTTTTCAAAGGTGGCGCCGATCGCCGATCAGGCGGCGGTGCTGTTCTACGACCGGCTGTTCGAAATCGCCCCGCAGGTGAAGGCGATGTTCCCCACCGACATGACCGAGCAGCGCAAGAAATTGATGGCGACGCTCGCCGTGGTCGTGAACGGCCTGTCCAATCTGGAAGCCATCCTGCCGGCGGCGAGCGCGCTCGCGCAGCGCCATGTCGCCTACGGCGCCAAGCCCGAACATTATCCCGTGGTTGGCTCGGCGCTGTTGTGGACGCTGGAGAAGGGGCTCGGCGACGGCTGGACGCCGGACGTCGCCTCGGCCTGGACCGCCGCCTACGGGACGCTGTCCGGCTACATGATCGAACAGGCTTACGGCCGTCCGCAGGCCGCAGAATAGGAGCCGATGCGTTGAGTGAACCGCTGGTCATCGTCGGCAATGGAATGGCGGCGGCGCGGCTGGTCGACGAGCTCGTCAAGTCCTCGCTCGGCCGCTACGCCATCGCGGTGATCGGCGAGGAGCCGCGGCTTGCCTATAACCGCGTCCTGCTGTCGTCGGTGCTCGCCGGCGAAACCGGGTCCCATGAGATCGAGCTCAAGCCGGCCTCATGGTGGCGCGAGCGCGGCGTCACCTTGAAGTACGGCTCTCGCGCCACCGAGATCGACATCGGACGGCGCGAGCTCAAGATCGAGAACGACGAGAGCATCGAGTTCTCCAAGCTCGTGCTGGCGACCGGCTCGACGCCGCTGCGGCTCAACGTGCCCGGCGCCGATCTCGCCGGCGTCAACACCTTCCGCGACACCCGCGATGTCGATCTTCTGCTCACGCTCGCTGCGCAGAAGAAGCGCGTGGTCGTGGTCGGCGGCGGCCTGCTCGGCCTGGAAGCGGCCTACGGCCTTGCCAAGGCCGGTGCGCCGGTGACGCTGGTGCATCTGATGGACCGGCTGATGGAGCGCCAGCTCGATGCGCCGGCGGCACAGCTGTTGAAATCGCTGGTTGAGCGCAAGGGCATCAGCATCCTGCTCAACGCCAGCACCGCGCGAATCCTCGGCGAGGAGAAGGTCGAAGGCGTCGAGCTCACCGATGGCAGGCATATCGATGCCGATGCGGTGATCTTCGCCGCCGGCATCCGGCCGAACGTCGCGCTCGCCGGCGAGGCGGGCCTCAAGGTCAACCGCGGCATCGTGATCGACGACGTCATGCAGACCAGCGTGGACGGAATTTTCGCGCTCGGCGAATGCGCCGAGCATCGCGGCATCTGCTACGGCCTGGTCGAGCCGGCCTATGAGCAGGCCCGCGTGCTGGCGCGCCATCTCGCCGGCCGCAAGGCCAGCTACCAGGGCAGCGTGGTCGCGACCAATCTCAAGGTCTCCGGCGTTGCCGTGTTCTCGGCGGGCGACTTCATGGGAGCGGAGGGCAGCGAAAGCATCGTGCTCAGCGATGCCAGGCGCGGCGCCTACAAGAAGCTCGTGATAGCCGACGGCCGGTTGACCGGCGCGGTCCTGATCGGCGACGTCACCGATGCGCTCTGGTATCTCGAATTGATCCGCACCCGCGAGCCGGTGGCGCGGATTCGCAAGGACATGATGTTCGGCCGCGCGCAGGCCGTCGGCGCCAAGGCCGCATGAGGGGACCCCGTGAGGGGCGCAATGCCATGACCGCAATCGATCCGGCGCTTCGCGCCACGCGCACCACCTGCCCCTATTGCGGGGTCGGCTGCGGCGTGCTTGCAACCCCCGACGGCAAGGGCGGCGCCGCGGTCGCGGGCGATCCCGAGCACCCCGCCAATTTCGGCCGGCTCTGCTCCAAGGGCTCCGCGCTCGGCGAGACGGTCGCGCTCGACAGCCGCCTGCTGTATCCGATGATCCGCTGCAAGGGCACGCTGGAGCGCGTCGCCTGGAGCGATGCGCTGGACCATGTCGCCCATCGTTTGCAGCATATCATCGCCCGCGACGGCGCCGACGCGGTCGCCTTCTATCTCTCCGGCCAGCTCCTGACCGAGGATTACTACGTCGCCAACAAGCTGATGAAGGGATTCGTCGGCACCGCCAATGTCGACACCAATTCGCGGCTCTGCATGGCCTCGACGGTCGCCGGCCATCGCCGCGCCTTCGGCGCCGACACCGTGCCTGGCTGCTATGAGGACCTCGAGGAGGCGGACCTGCTGGTGCTGGTCGGCTCCAACGCTGCCTGGTGCCATCCGGTGCTGTACCAGCGCATGCTGGCGAGCAAGCAGAAGCGCGGCGCGCGCATGGTGGTGATCGATCCGCGCCGTACCGACAGTGCCAGCGAGGCGGAGCTGTTCCTGGGGCTGAAGCCCGGCACCGACACCGCGCTGTTCTCCGGCCTGCTGGTGCATCTCGCCGACAATGGCGCGCTCGATAAGAGCTATATCGAACTCCACACCTCAGGCTTCGACGAGGCGCTCACGCGGGCGCGGCAGATCGCGGGCAGCACGGCCGCAACCGCGCTGGCGACCGGGCTGTCGGAAGCCGATGTCGCGACGTTCTTCCAGATGTTCCGCTCGACCGAGCGCGTGGTCACGCTGTATTCGCAGGGCGTCAACCAGTCGGCGCAGGGCACCGACAAGGTCAACGCCATCATCAATTGCCATCTCGCCACGGGACGGATCGGCAAGGTGGGCGCATCGCCGTTCTCGCTGACCGGCCAGCCCAATGCGATGGGCGGGCGCGAGGTCGGCGGGCTTGCCAACCAGCTCGCCGCGCATATGGGATTTTCGCCGCCCGACATCGATCGGGTCAGGCGGTTCTGGAAGGCGCCGCGCATCGCCACCCATGAGGGGCTGAAGGCGGTGGCGATGTTCGAGGCGATCGCGCGCGGCGAGATCAAGGCGCTGTGGGTGATGGGGACCAATCCGGCGGTGTCGCTGCCGGACGCCGACCTCGTCCGCAGCGCCTTGAAGAAGCTCGAGCTGTTCATCGTCTCGGAAAACGTGCGGTCCAACGACACGGTGGAGGCCGGCGTGCAGGTCTTGCTGCCGGCGCTGGCCTGGGGCGAGAAGTCGGGCACCGTCACCAATTCCGAGCGGCGCATCTCGCGCCAGCGCGCGTTCTTGCCCGCACCCGGCGAAGCCCGGCCCGACTGGTGGATGATGTGCGAAGTGGCAAAGCGGCTCGGCTTCGGCGCGGCCTTCGACTTCACGTCCGCCGCCGAGATCTTTCGCGAGCATGCGAGCCTCTCCGCCTTCGAGAACAATGGCAGCCGCGATTTCGACATCGGCGGCCTGCAGGCGGTCACGGACGAGGGCTATGACGCGCTGGAGCCCGTGCTGTGGCCGCTGCGCGATGGCGCTGCGCCGCAGCAGCGCTTCTTCGCCGATGGGCGGTTCTACGCCAACGACCGCAAGGCGCGCTTCATCGCGCCGGAGGTGCCCGCGCTCCGGACCGAAACCAGCGCCGGGCGGCCGCTGCGGCTCAACACCGGGCGCATCCGCGACCAGTGGCACACCATGACCCGCACGGGCCTGAGCCCGCGGCTCGGCGCGCATCTCGCCGAGCCCTTTGTCGAGATTCATCCCGATGACGCCAACCGGTTCGGCGTCGTCGACGACTCCTTTGCCCGCGTCACCACCGATTACGGCCAGTGCATCCTCAAGGTGGTGGTCAGCGAACGGCAGCAGCGCGGCCTGTTGTTCGCGCCGATCCATTGGAGCGAAGCCAACAGCTCGGGCGGGCGTGTCGGCGCGCTGGTCGCGCCCTTCACCGATCCCTATTCCGGCCAGCCCGAATCGAAATCGACGCCGGTCTCGATCGCGCCTTACGAATATGTGTTCCGCGGCTTCCTGTTGTCGCGCACCGAGCTCGACATGCCCGAGAGCATCTGGTGGGCGCGCGCTGCCGTGACGGGCGGCTACGGTTATTTGTTCGCCGACAATGGCGATGTCGCGCGCTGGTCGTCCTGGCTGCGCCAGCGCGCCGACGACGACATCGCCGAATATTCCGATTTCGGCGGCGGCGTGTACCGTGCCGCGTCGTTCCGCGGCGCGCGCATCGAGACCTGTCTCTTCGTCGGCCCCGCGCGCGATGCCGGCGACTGGGACGTCGTCAAGCGATGGTTCGCGGCCGAGGCGCTGTCGGACGACGCGCGCGCCATGCTGCTCTCCGGCCGCTCCAGCGAAGGCGCATCCGGCGCAGGTCCCATCGTCTGCGCCTGCTTCGGCGTCGGCCGCGGCACCATTTGCGAGACCATTGCCGCCGGTGCCCGGACGGCGGCCGAGATCGGCGCCAGGCTGAAGGCCGGCACCAATTGCGGCTCCTGCATCCCCGAGATGAAGCGGCTGATTGCGCAGATGGGGGCGACGGCGACACAGCAGGTCGCGGTTGGCTGATACGCCAGACCCTCATCCTGAGGAGCCGCGCAAGCGGCGTCTCGAAGGATGAAGGCCACCGGCGGGGCCTTATGGTTCGAGACGCGCTTCGCGCTCCTCACCATGAGGGGACACAATCGACGCCCCCGTCCCATCTGTTCTATTGTGCGCGCGTCTTGCCCGGCAACGGGAACCATCCTGCTTGCCGATCATAATAAACCAACAGAGATCCGCGCCACAGGCTCCCCCATGAAATCCCATCCCTTCGGCTCGACCGGCGTCAATGTCAGCGTGATCGGGCAGGGCACCTGGTATCTCGACCGCGGCGACCGCAAGGCGGCCGTCGCCGCGCTGCGCCGGGGCATCGAGCTCGGCATGACCCACATCGACACCGCCGAGATGTATGGCGATGCGGAGCTCGTGATTGCGGATGCGATCGCGGGGAGGCGCGACGGGCTGTTCCTGGTGTCGAAGGTCCTGCCGAGCAACGCCTCGCGCAAGGGCACGATCACCGCCTGCGAGCGCTCGCTGAAGCGGCTGAAGACCGATTACCTCGATTGCTATCTCCTGCATTGGCGCGGCTCCTATCCACTTGCCGACACCGTTGCGGCTTTTGAGGAGCTGACCCGTGCGGGCAAGATCCGCTCCTGGGGCGTCAGCAATTTCGACGCCGACGATCTCGACGAGCTCGCGGATGTCGCGGGCGAAGGCAGGATCGCCTGCAACCAGGTGCTCTATCACTTAAAGGAGCGCGCGATCGAGCATGCGGTGATCCCATGGTGCGAACGGCATGAGGTCGCGGTGGTCGCCTATTCGCCGTTCGGCCATGACGATTTTCCGCAAGCCAACAGCAAAGCTGGCGACGTGCTTGCCGGGATCGCCGCTGCGCATGATGCGACGCCGCGCCAGGTCGCGCTGGCGTTCCTCGCCCGCAAGACCACGGTGTTTCCGATCCCGAAGGCGTCGCGCGCGGAACATGCGGCAGACAATGCCGGCGCCGGCGATCTCGTGCTGAGCGAGCGCGAGCTTGCGGCGATCGATGCGGCTTTTCCGCGGGGACCGAAGCCGCGCGGTCTGCCGATGCTCTGAGGCTTTTCGCATTGCGGTAGCGCCCAAGAGAGCTTCCAAGAGGCCTCCCAAGAGATCTTTTTCAGGACACGTTTCTTAACGGAATCTTTCAACGCCCAGCGCATATCGGCATCCTGATTTCGGCAGTTGTACGGGGATGCCGATCGGCGTTTTTTAGGGCATTGTTCGATTCGCCTTATCCACCATCCGAGTTTGCCGTGACCCCGCCGCCCGCCGCAGCCGCAAGGCTCGACAGTGCATCCATTGCTTTGCCAGAAAACAAGGCCTTGCCCGGCAGGAAACCTGTCGCCCGGCGGGTGTCCGCGCGTGCCGATCATCCGCTCAAGGGCATTGCGCTGGTGCTGCTCTCAACGGTGTTTCTCGGCACCTCCGACGTGACCTCGAAATATCTGTCGGCGACCCTGCCGTCGGTCGAGATCACCTGGATCCGCTTTGTCGTGTTCGCGCTGATCATGGTGCCGGCGATGCTGCCGGGCTCGAAACTCTATGCGCTGCGCACCGAGCGGCTCGGATTGCAGCTGATGCGCGGCGCGGCGCTGCTCGGCTCCTCGCTGCTCTTCATCTCGGGCCTTCGCTACCTGCCGATCGCCGAGGCCTCCGCCACCGGCTTCGTGTCGCCGCTGTTCGTCACCGCGCTGTCGATCATTTTCCTCGCCGAGACCGTCGGCGTGCGGCGCTGGATTGCGACCGCAGTCGGCCTGATGGGCGTCTTGATCATCCTGCGGCCCGGCACCAGCGCGTTTCACCTCGCAGCATTCTTTCCGATCGTGTCGGCACTATGCTGGGCGTTCACCCTGGTGATGACCCGCATCATGAGCGGGCGCGAGCCCGTCATCACCACCATGACCTATTCGTCGATCGCGGGCGTCGCGATCATGACCGCACTCGTGCCGTTTCAGTGGGTGCGGCCGACGGCGCACGATCTGTTCTTCGGACTCGTGGTCGGGCTCGCCTCGACCTTGGGGCAGTGGATCGTCGTGCTCGCCTATCGTTATGGCGACGCTTCGGTGCTGGCGCCGTTCTCCTACGTTCAGCTGCTCGTCGTCAGCATTCTCGGCTTCTTCATCTTCGGCGAAGTGCCCGATCTCTGGACCATCATCGGCGCCGCCTTCATCGTGCTGAGCGGCCTCTACACCGCCCATCGCGAGCGCGTGCGCCGCTCGCAAATGGCGGCGGCTGCCGCGGAGCCCGGCCCGAACGCCTGAGCTCTCCCGCGGATTTCTGCCGCGCGCTCGTCCCGCCCGTGCTGCAAGCCGGCGTTTCCTGTGCTATGACACCTCCAACCATAATGGGGAGGGAACCAAGGCATGCGGGCTGCGATCTTTCGGAACGGCGAGATCGTCGTCGATACAATGCCGGAACCGAAACCGGGCTCCGGGCAGGTGCTGGTGAAGTCGCTCGCCTGCGGCATCTGCGGCTCGGATCTGCATGCGAGGAAGCACGCACATCGCATGGCCGACGTGGCCAGGATGGTCGGCCGCAAGCCGATGGACCTGTCGCGCGATGTCGTGTTCGGCCACGAGTTTTGCTGCGAGATCGTCGATCATGGTCCCGCGACCGAGCGCAAGTTCAAGCCCGGCACCCGCGTCTGCTCGATCCCGGCGCTGCTCGCGCCGCAGGGGCCGCAGGGCATCGGCTATTCCAACGACAATGTCGGCGCCTATGCCGAAGCGATGCTGCTCAGCGAGGCGCTGCTGCTGGAGGTGCCGAATGGCCTGCCGCCGCAGCACGCCGCGCTCACCGAGCCCCTGGCGGTCGGCGTTCATGCGGTCGCCAAGGCAAACATCGTGGGCAACGAGGTGCCGCTGGTGATCGGCTGCGGCCCGGTCGGTCTTGCGGTGATCGCGGCGCTGAAGATCAAGGGACTGCATCCGATCGTCGCCGCCGACTATTCGCCGGCACGCCGCGCCATGGCCGAGAAGTTGGGGGCCGATGTCGTGGTCGATCCCGCGCGCACGCTACCGTTTGCAAGCTGGGCCGAGCACGCCGCGATGTCGGAGGCGGAGAAGGCGGCGCGGCCGCCGCTGCAGGCGATGCTGCCCGCGCTCAAGCCCGCGCTGATCTTCGAATGCGTCGGCGTGCCCGGCATCATCCAGCAGCTGTTCGAGGGCGCCCCGCGCGATGCGCGCATTGTCGTGGTCGGCGTCTGCATGGAGAGCGACCGCACCGAGCCGATGCTCGGCATCATGAAGGAGCTCAACGTCCAATATGTGCTGGGCTATACGCCGGAGGAATTCGCGGCATCTTTGCGGCTGATTGCCGAAGGCGAGGTCGATGTGGCGGCGATGGTGACGGCAACCGTCGGCGTCGACGGCGTCGCGCAAGCGTTCTCCGACCTTGCCAACCCGGAAGCGCACACCAAGATCATCGTCGAGCCTTGGCGGTGATTTTGCGCCGTCATTCCGGGGCGATGCGAAGCATCGAGCCCGGAATCTCGAGATTCCGGGTTCGCGCTTTTCAGCGCGCCCCGGAATGACGGTGTGTGCGGCGAAAAACGAAAGGTTTCGCGGCGCTCTACCCATCCTACTCAACGAGAAACTGGAACTAGTCATGATCACACTCTCAGCAAACGACGTCCTGCCTCACGACGGTACGCGCGGCACCCTGGTCGGACGCGTGTTCCTGCCCGATGCCGGCGGGCCCGCCGTGGTCGCCGTCCGCGACGGCGGCGTGTTCGACGTCTCCTCACACGTCCCGACCGTGAGTGCGCTCTGCGAGATGGACGAGCCGGCGCGCGCCTTGCGCGAAACCAGGGGCGAGCGCATCGGCAGTTTCGAGGCCATCCTCGCCAACACGCCGCCCGACACCCGCAACACGGCAAGGCCCTGGCTGCTCGCGCCGGTCGACCTGCAGGTGCTCAAGGCCGCCGGCGTGACCTTTGCGATCTCGATGCTGGAGCGCGTGATCGAGGAGCGGGCGCGCGGCAATCCGGCGTCGGCCGACGCCATCCGCAAGGAGGTCGTGCGGCTGGTCGGCGACGATTTCTCCAAGCTGAAGCCGGGCTCCGAGCAGGCGATGCATTTGAAGCAGGTGCTGATCGAGCAGAATGCCTGGAGCCAGTATCTCGAGGTCGGCATCGGCCCCGACGCGGAGGTGTTCACCAAGGCGCCGACGCTGTCCTCGGTCGGCACCGGCATGGACGCCGGCCTGCACCCGAAATCGACCTGGAACAATCCGGAGCCGGAGGTCGTGCTGATGGTGTCGAGCCGCGGCAGGATCGTCGGCGCCGCGCTCGGCAACGACGTCAATCTGCGCGACTTCGAGGGCCGCTCGGCGCTGTTGTTGTCCAAGGCCAAGGACAACAACGCCTCCTGCGCGATCGGCCCGCTGCTGCGGCTGTTCGACGACAGCTTCTCGCTGGATCATGTGCGCAAGATGGATGTCGGGCTGACGGTGACGGGCGAGGACGGCTTTGTGCTGGAGGGCCACTCCTCGATCAGCAAGATCAGCCGCGACCCCACCGACCTCGTCGCGCAGACCATCGGGTCGGTGCATCAATATCCCGACGGCTTTGCGCTGTTCCTCGGCACCATGTTCGCGCCCGTCAAGGATCGCGATGCGCCGGGGCAGGGCTTTACCCACAAGCGCAATGACATCGTCACCATCGCAGCCCCCGAGCTCGGCAGGCTCGTCAACCGCATGCGCACCAGCGATGAGTGCGAGCCATGGACGATGGGCATTGGAGCGTTGATGAGGAATTTGGCGCAGCGGAAGCTGATCTGAGGCGGTGACCAAGACACGTTCGATGTCGTCCCGGCGAAAGCCGGGACCCATACCGCGGAATCCAACGGTGGCGCTCGGTGACAGTTCGTAGGGCGGGCAAAGCGGAGCGTGCCCACCATTCTTAGACGAGCTGTGAATTGGTGGGCACGGCGCTGTGCGCCTTTGCCCATCCTACGCAGCTACGCCATCACGCCGCTCGCACCGAGTTCATGAAGCTCGCGACCTCTTGCTTCAGCCGGCTGCTTTCGCTCGACAGCGATTGCGCCGCCGAATGCACCAGCGATGACGCGCCGCCGGTCTCGGATGCGCCGCGCTGCACGTCGGCGATGGCCGTCTCGACCTGCGAAGTACCTTCGGCTGCGCGCTGCACGTTCCTGGAAATTTCCTTGGTCGCGGCGCCCTGTTCCTCGACGGCGGACGCGATGGTGGCCGAGATTTCCGAGATGCGGGCAATGGTAGCGCCGATCTCCTTGATTGCCGCGACCGAATCCTGCGTCGCCGACTGGATGTCGTTGATCTGCTGGCTGATCTCGTCGGTGGCCTTCGCGGTCTGCTCGGCGAGCGTCTTCACTTCGGCGGCCACGACGGCAAAGCCCTTGCCGGCGCTGCCGGCACGCGCGGCCTCGATGGTCGCGTTGAGGGCAAGCAGGTTGGTCTGTCCGGCGATCGACTGAATGAGGTCGACGACATCGCCGATGCGGCTTGCGGCCTGCGACAACTGGCTGACGCGCGCATCGGTCTTTTGCGCCTGGGTCACCGCTTCGCCGGCGATCCGCGCGGACTGTTCGACCTGCCGGCTGATCTCGTTGATCGACGACGACAGCTCTTCGCTAGCGGCGGCGACCGAATGCACGTTGGTTGAGGCTTCGCCCGAGGCCTGCGAGGCGCGCTGGCTGACTTTTTCGACGGTGTCGGCCGTGCGGGTCAGCGTCGTGGAAGATCCTTCGAGCTGGTGGGCGGCCGCAGTGACCAGGTTGATGATCTCGCCGACCTCGCTTTCGAACTTGTCGGCGAGCCGGTTCATGTCGCGCTTGCGCTCGTCGGCACGCTGCTGCTCGGTCGTCGCCTGCTGCTCGCGCAACCGGTTGGTCTCGATCATGGCGTCGCGGAACACCTGCACGGTGCGCGCCATCTCGCCGATCTCGTCTGCGCGCTCCGCATCGGCGACCGGCGCGTCGAGCTCGCCGGTGCTGAGCGAGGCCATGCGCGCCTTGAGGGCCGTGAGCGGCTTAACCACGCTGCGGGTCGTTCCCCATGCAATCGCGATCGAGATCAGCACGAGGACGATGATGACGACGGATGCGGTCTGCAGCATCGACCAGAAGGAGGCATCGACATCGTTGATGTATCCGGCGGTCGCGATCATCAGATGCCAGGGCGCAAATCCCCGGGTGAAGGCGACCTTGTCGAACGGTGTCGGATCGGTGGAGGAGCGCAGGAAGGTATAGCGGAGGGTGCCTTCGCCCTTGCGTGCGATGTCCATCATCATGGATGCGAAGGGAAGGCCGTTGATATCCTTGGCGCCCCGCATGTCCTTGCCGATGAAGGTCGGGACGCCGGGGTTGGAGACGCAGATTCCGGTCTCGTAATCGTAGATGAAGACGTAGTTGGTGTGGTTCTCGTACCAGACGCTGCCGGCGGCGGCGAAGAAGCGTTTCTTCGCCTCGTCCTCGGTCAGCTGTCCGCTCGCCGCCGCCCGCTGGAAGCCGTCGGCCATCTGCCACACGGCGTCGACGATCGCGTGCGCCTTCCCGGTGCGCTCGGTGAGCAGCTGGTTGCGGGCGACCAGGAGCACCGTGGTCGCGACCATCACCATGCAGATCACGCCGACGATGGTCATGGTGGCGAGCTTGGTGGCAATCGAACGGTTCTTGAAGAGCGTGCTGACCCCGGACATTCCAACTTCCCATTTCAGCTTGAGACGCTGCTGGCGGAATGCCGCGCGCAGTTTTTCTTCTACAACGCGTCAAAATAGCGCCAATTCGTTAAGAACTCTGTCAGAGATGCCCCATGCCCGATGGAATCCTCTCCTGTTTGCTCGTGTTAGGATGTCGTTAACCCACGCGTCATGGCGTCAGGCGCCGCGCCGGCCGATGAGGCCGAAGATGGCCATGACGGCGCCGAGCGCTCCGACGACGCCTGACACCGTGCCCACGGTCTGCATCATGGCGGCGGGATCGTTGGACTGGCCGGCAGCAAGGCCCATGCCGGCGAAAAACGCGATCGCCAGCACGATCATCATGGCTCCGACAATCACCAGGCGCCAATTCGGTTTGCGCATTCGTGGCTCCATTTGCAGGTTGATTCCGATCGGCGTCAGCGCACGACGATCCAATAGTCGAGGTGTCCCGTCGCCCAGCTGTCGGCGCCGTTGAGGCGGATCAGGAAAAGGCCGACGGCCGCGAGCATGCCGATCCACAGCACGGGCTTCGCGCCATGCGCGCGGAGTCCGAACAGGCCGATGGTGACGAGGATGTCGGTGGCGATGGTCATCCACCTTTCGGGAGCCCTTGGATATTCATGGGCCGGCGTGGTCACCCGATAGAGGAAGATGGCGATCAGATAGAAGGCGAGCACATAGAAGGCTGCGCTTGCGCGGCCGCTGTTCGCAGCTCCCTCCAGCTTGGTCATGTGGCGTGGTTCCCCTGCTGTGCGCCGCCGATACGGCCGGTCCGGAGCTTGGTCGCAACGAGCTGCGGATGGGTTCAAGACGCGCGGAGGAGGGTGAGAGTTGGTGCAAAGCTCGGGCGAATTCCGTCGCAAGAATGAGAACGCATGGCTCTTCCCCCGTCATTGCGAGGATTATGCGGGCGTGGGACTCAAATCCAAGCTCCCCATGTCGTCCAAAGCGCTTACACCGGCAGCGCCACCGAATATTTCACCTGGCTCAGCGCGAAGCTCGACTCGATCGAGGCGATGCCGTCGAGCCGTGTCAGCTTGGTCTTGAGAAACGCTTCATAGGAGGACAGATCCGCCGCCACCACGCGGAGCAGATAGTCGCGGTTGCCGGTCATCAGATAGCACTCCAGCACCTCGTCCCATTTGGAGATGGCCTTTGCGAAGCGATCCAGGTCCTCCTCCTTCTGTCGCGCGAGCTTGATGGAGATGAAGACGCTGACGGGAAGGCCGACCGATTTCTGGTCGACGCTGGCGATGTAGCGCGTGATGACGCCGCGCTCCTCCAGGAGCTTCACCCGGCGATGGCAGGGCGAGACCGACAGCCCGACCTTGTCGGCAAGCTCCTGCATGGTCATGCGGCCGTCGGATTGCAGATGGTTGAGGATCTTGCGGTCGATGGCATCCAGCGCGGGCATTGGGATGAAGTCTCGTATTATTGAGCGACATTGGTAATTTATACCAAATGTCGCGGGTATGGCGCGAAAAATTGAGAATTATCCTGATCCCCGCGGGAATATGATGGCGACCATCACCGAGAAATTTCCCGAAAGGCTGTGCCCATGGCCCTCGAACCCGCACGTCTTGAGCTGTTGTCGGCGCTGGCCCGCAAGGTGCTGTGGCTGTCGTCCTGGACCATTCATCATGCCAACCACATCCGCCCCAATACCGACGGACTGAAGGTCGGCGGCCACCAGGCCTCCTCCGCCTCGCTCGCGACCATCATGTCGGCGCTGTATTTCAGCGTGCTGCGTCCGGAGGATCGCGTCGCGGTGAAGCCGCATGCGAGCCCGGTGTTTCACGCCATCCAGTATCTGTTCGGCCGGCAGACCCGCGACAAGCTGGAGAATTTCCGCGGGCTCAAGGGCGCGCAATCCTATCCGTCGCGCACCAAGGACACCGACGACGTCGATTTCTCGACCGGCTCGGTCGGCCTCGGCGTCGCGCAGACCTTGTTCGCCTCGTTGGTGCAGGACTACGTCAAGGCGCATGGCGGCATGAAGGAGCGGCGCGAGGGCCGCATGATCGCGCTGGTCGGCGACGCCGAGATGGACGAGGGCAACATCTTCGAGGCGCTGGCGGAGGGTTGGAAGCACGGCCTGCGCAACACCTGGTGGGTGGTCGACTATAACAGGCAGAGCCTCGATGCCGTCGTGCGTGAGGGCCTCTGGGAGAAATTCCAGACCATGTTCCGCAACTTCGGCTGGGACGTGGTGATCGTGAAATACGGCAACCTGATGCGGCAGGCCTTTGCCGAGCCGGGCGGCGAGGCGCTCAGGCGCTGGATCGACAATTGCCCGAACGCGCTCTATGCGGCGCTGTGCTTCCAGGGCGGCGCCGCGTTCCGCAAGCATCTCCTCGACGAGATCGGCGACCAGGGCCCGGTCACGCAATTGATCGAGCGCCGCAGCGACGACGAGCTGCTGGCGCTGATGTCCAATCTCGGCGGCCATGACATGGCGAGCATGATCGAGGCGTTCGCGGGCGTCGATCACGACCGTCCCGTCTGCTTCATCGCCTACACCATCAAGGGCATCGGCCTGCCGTTCCAGGGCCACAAGGACAATCATGCGGGGCTGATGACCGTCGCACAGATGGAGAAATGGCGCGAGGCGCAGAACATCCGCCCCGGGCATGAATGGGACAAGTTCGAGGGCCTGCCGCAGGATGCGGCTGCGCTGGAGGCGTTCCTGCAGGACGTGCCGTTCAACCGCGGCGGCAATCGCCGTCTCACCGCGCCGGTGGTCGAGGTGCCGCGCGAGCTCACCTTCAAGCCGGCCGCGCAGATGTCGACCCAGCAAGGCTTTGGCCTGGTGCTGAACGAGATCGCCCGCGGCGACAGCGAGCTTGCCGCGCGCATCGTCACGACGTCGCCCGATGTCACGGTCTCGACCAATCTCGGCGCCTGGGTCAACCGCCGCGGCGTGTTCGCGCGCGCGGAGAAGGCCGACACCTTCCGCAGCGAGAAGATTCCGTCGACCTACAATTGGGATGCCTCGCCCAAGGGCCAGCATATCGAGCTTGGGATAGCCGAGATGAACCTGTTCATCCTGTTGTCCGCGCTTGGGCTCTCGCACCAGATCAATGGCGAGCGGCTGCTGCCGGTCGGCACGCTCTACGATCCCTTCATCGAGCGCGGCCTCGATGCGCTGAATTATGCCTGCTACCAGGATGCGCGCTTCATGGTGGCGGCCACGCCCTCGGGCATCACGCTCGCGCCCGAAGGCGGCGCGCATCAGTCGATCGCAACGCCGCTGATCGGCATGGCGCAGGACGGCCTCGCCTCGTTCGAGCCGGCCTTCGTCGACGAGCTCGCCGTGATCATGGGTTGGGGCTTCCGGCACATGCAGCGCGAGCCGGGCGAGGGCGGCTCGGTCTATTTGCGGCTGTCGACGCGGGCGATCGAGCAGCCGCAGCGGCTGATGTCGCCCGAATTGCGCGATTCCATCACCGCCGGCGCCTATTGGCTGCGCAAGCCGGGGCCGAATGCCGAGGTGGTGGTCGCCTATACCGGGGCGGTCGCCCCTGAGGCGATCGAGGCCACCGGCTTCATCGGCGAGAGCCGGCGCGATGTCGGGCTTTTGGCGATCACCTCGGTCGACCGCCTGCACGCGGGATGGACCGCCGCACGGAATTTGCGCCGCGCCCGCCGCGGCGTGCAGCATCTCTCCCATGTCGAGCAGCTGTTGGCACCGCTCCCGCGGGATTGCGGCATCGTCACCGTGATCGACGGCCATCCGGCCGCACTCGGTTGGCTCGGCAGCGTCCGGGGTCACCGGGTGGAGGCGCTCGGGGTCGAGCATTTCGGCCAGACCGGCAGCATCGACGAGCTGTACCGGACCTATGGCATCGATGCCAACGCCATCATCGATGCGGCCGAAAGCCTCACCGCGGGCGGCCCCGTGCTGCACCGCAAAATGGCGGTGTGAGGGAAGCATCTTCACCCGCCCCTGGAGGGGGCGGGTCGGCTCGCATGGAGCGAAGCGGAATGCGAACCGGGGTGGGGTGACAGTCTCTCCACAAGCACGGTCCGGGTGGAAAGACTGTCACCCCACCCCGCTCGCGCATTCCATGCGCGATCGACCGCCCCCTCCAGGGGCGGGTCAGGCGACATCTTGCCTCCATCACCGTCCACCCCTTATATCCAGCGCTCGCCGCAGTTCAGGCGTCCGCTTATGGCGGGTTCAACCGGTCGGGCTTTCGTGCAAGGATGGTTGCCGAAGGCCGTTTCCCCCAACTCGCTTCCGACATCACGAGGTTCTCGATGGTCAACCGTCTGCAATTCTATATCGATGGCGCCTGGGTCGATCCCGTCGTCAAGAAGTCCACGCCCGTCGTCAATCCCGCCACCGAAGAGGCGATGTACGAGGTCGCGCTCGGCTCCAAGGCCGATGTCGACAAGGCGGTCGCCGCCGCCAAGCGCGCCTTCGAGACCTACTCGCAGACCAGCAAGGAGGAGCGCGTCGCGCTGCTCTCCAAGATCATCGAGATCTACAAGGGCCGCATGAAGGAGATCGGCGCCGCCGTCTCCGACGAGATGGGCGCGCCGCTGCCGATGGCGGAGAAGCTGCAGGCCGGCGCCGGCCTCGGCCATCTCATGAACACGCTCGACGTGCTCAAGAAGTACGAGTTCGAGGAGCCGATGGGCTCGGCCGTGGTGCTGCGCGAGCCGGTCGGCGTGGTCGGCATGATCACGCCCTGGAACTGGCCCTTGAACCAGATCGCCTGCAAGGTTGCGCCGGCGCTCGCCGCCGGCTGCACCATGATCCTCAAGCCCAGCGAGTTCACGCCGACCTCGGCGCTGATCTTCGCCGAGATCCTGCATGAGGCCGGCGTGCCGAAGGGCGTGTTCAACCTGATCAACGGCCTCGGCCCCGAGGTCGGCGCCGCCATGAGCGAGCATCCCGACATCGACATGATCTCCTTCACCGGCTCGACCCGCGCCGGCATCGACGTCGCCAAGCGCGCGGCGCCCACGGTGAAGCGCGTCAGCCAGGAGCTCGGCGGCAAGTCGCCGAACGTGATCCTCGACGATGCCGACCTGCAAAAGGCGGTGATCGGCGGCGTGATGCACATGTTCAACAACTCGGGACAATCCTGCAACGCACCCTCGCGCATGATCGTGCCGCTGTCGAAGATGAAGGACGTGGCCGCGATTGCGAAAGGCGTGGCCGACAAGACCAAGGCCGGCGATCCCCGCGGCGAAGGCACCACCATCGGCCCGGTCGTCAACCGCGGCCAGTGGGAGAAGATCCAGGCGCTGATCCAGAAGGGCATCGAGGAGGGCGCAACGCTCGTTGCCGGCGGCCCGGGCCTGCCCGAGGGCGTCAACAAGGGCTTCTATGTCCGCCCGACCATCTTCGCCGACGTCACCCAGGACATGACGATCGCGAAGGAGGAGATCTTCGGCCCGGTGCTCACCATCATCGGCGCCAAGGACGAGGCCGATGCCGTACGCATCGCCAACGACACCCCCTACGGGCTTGCCGGCTACGTCTCGGCCGGCACGGTCGAGCGGGCGCGCAAGGTTGCCCGCCAGATCCGCGCCGGCAACGTCAACCTGCAGGGCGTGCCGAACGAGCGCTCGGCGCCGTTCGGCGGCTACAAGCAGTCCGGCAACGGCCGCGAATGGGGCCGCTACGGTCTGGAGGAATATCTCGAGGTGAAAGCCGTCGCCGGCTACAACGCGGCGTAAGGCGCTCGCCAATTGCACACTGTCATTCCGGGGCGGCTCGACAGAGCCGAACCCGGAATCTCGAGATTCCGGGTTCGATGCTTCGCATCGCCCCGGAATGACGACCAACTCAACTATCCCCCCAACGCGCCCTGCGTGTTCACATACAACGCATAGATCGACTGGCTCGCCGCCATGAACAGGCGGTTGCGTTTCAGCCCGCCGAAGCAGAGGTTGGCGCAGCGCTCGGGCAAGGCGATGCGGCCGATCGGGGTGCCGTCGGGGGCGAACACCATGACGCCGTCGAGCTCGCTTGACCCCATGCCCCAGCCGCACCAGAGATTGCCGTCGATGTCGCAGCGCATGCCGTCGGGCGTGCCGGGGCCGGCATCGATGACGACGCGCTTGTTGGAGAGCTTGTCGCCGCCGGGCGAGACGTCATAGCCGAGAATCTTGCGGTTGGGCACGCCGCGCGATTCCACGACATAGAGGATCGTCTCGTCGGGCGAGAAGCACAGCCCGTTCGGCCCGAGCACGCCCTCCGCGACGATGGTCGCTTTGCCGGTCGCGCCGTCGATCCGATAGACATTGGCGTCGATCTCGGGCTCGGCCTTGTAGCCTTCGTAATTGCCGAGCAGGCCGAAGGTCGGATCGGTGAACCAGATCGAGCCGTCGGACTTGACCACGACGTCGTTCGGCGAGTTCAGCCGCTTGCCGTCGAAGGAATCCATCAGCACGGTGATGGAACCGTCATATTCGGTGCGCGTGACGCGCCGTCCGCCATGCTCGCAGGTGACGAGCCGGCCCTGCCGGTCGCGGGTGTTGCCGTTGGCGAAATTCGACGGCTTGCGGAACACGCTGACTGCGCCGGTCTCCTCCTCCCACTTGATGATGCGCTGGTTCGGGATGTCGCTGCAGAGCAGATAGCGCCCGTCGCCGAACCACACCGGCCCCTCGGCCCAGCGCAGCCCCGTGGCGAGCCGCTCGACCGCCGACAGCTTGAGCCAGTATTTCTCGAAGCGCGGATCGAGGGCCGCAATTGCAGGGTCGGGGTAGTAAGTGGCAGGGCGCCAGCCCACCTCATGGGAGGGCCGGCCATGAGAAGATGCATCTGACATTTGCTGTTCTCGTTGTTGCGTTTCCTCGGCAGATAGTCTGCTATCATTGCAGGTTCGGGATCGCAAATTGTCGGCCGCAAATCGGTCGTTTCAAGCGCCGGGAAGGCGAGGCGAGAGAAGAGGGAAGAGATGCCGCGGATTTTGATGACCGGCGCGTCCGGAGGGATCGGTACGTCACTGCGCAAGCTCCTGCCGCCGATCTATCCCGACCTCGTGCTGAGCGACATCAAGACACCGGCGGACCTTGCGGCGCATGAGACGTTCAAGCCTGCCGATCTGGCCGATCTTGCCCAGCTCGAGGCGATCTGCGAGGGCGTCGACGGCATCCTGCATTTCGGCGGCTATTCGGTCGAGGGTCCCTGGGAAACCATCCTGCCGTCCAACATCATCGGCTGCTACAATCTGTTCGAGGCCGCGCGCCGGAAAGGCGTCAAGCGCGTGGTGTTCGCCTCGTCGAACCATGCGGTCGGCTTCTATCCGCGCTATCACCGCATTGGCACCGACGTGACGCCGCGGCCGGACGGTTACTACGGCGTCAGCAAGGCCTTCGGCGAGGCGACGGGCGCGCTCTATGCCGACAAGCACGGTCTCAAGGTGACGTGCCTGCGCATCGGCAATTTCGGCGACAAGCCGCTCGATCACCGCAGGCTCTCGATCTGGCTGAAGCCGGAGGACATGGTGCAGCTGTGCCGGATCGGGCTCGAGCATCCCGACATCCATTTCGAGATCCTGTACGGCGCCTCCAACAATGAGCGCTCCTGGTGGGACAATCACCGCGCCTACGAGCTCGGCTATCGCCCGACCGGGCGCGCGGAGGATTTTGCCGCGCATGCGATGGCCGAGCAGGCCAAGCTCAAGCCCGATCCGGTCGCCGACTTCTACCAGGGCGGCGCGTTCTGCAGCATGGGCTATTCCGGCGACAAGAGCCGGATCGTGGAGTAACGAAGGCGAGTGGACAATGAGCACGTCATTCCGGGGCATCGCGCAGCGATGAACCCGGAATCTCGCGCCGCACACGACGTCGAGATTCCGGGTTCGGTCCTTCGGACCGCCCCGGAATGACGGCAATAAAGGATAGAACAATGACCGACGGATTGCGCAAGGGACTGACCAGCTATGGAGACGCCGGGTTTTCGCTGTTCCTGCGCAAGGCCTTCATCAAGGCGATGGGCTATTCCGACGACGCGCTGGACCGGCCGATCGTCGGCATCACCAACACCTACAGCGACTACAATCCCTGCCACGGCAACGTGCCTGACATCATCGAGGCGGCGAAGCGCGGGGTGATGCTGTCCGGCGCCATGCCGTTCGAGTTTCCGACCATCTCGATTGCGGAAAGTTTTGCACATCCGACCTCGATGTATCTGCGCAATTTGATGGCGATGGAGACCGAGGAGATGATCCGGGCCCAGCCGATGGACGCGGTGATCGTGATCGGCGGCTGCGACAAGACGCTGCCGGCGCAGATCATGGCCGCGATCTCGGCGGACCTGCCCACCGTGGTGATCCCGGTCGGCCCGATGGTGGTCGGCCATCACAAGGGCGAGGTGCTGGGTGCCTGCACCGACTGCCGCAGGCTGTGGGGCAAGTATCGCGCGGGCGAGATCGACGACCAGGAGATCGAGGCGGTGAACGGGCGGCTTGCGCCCTCGGTCGGCACCTGCATGGTGATGGGCACGGCCTCCACCATGGCCTGCATCACCGAGACGCTCGGCCTGTCGCTGCCGATGAGCGCGACCATCCCGGCGCCGCATGCCGAGCGGTTCCGCCTGGCCGAGGCCAGCGGCAGGGTCGCCGCTGCGATGGCCAAGGCCAAGGGGCCGCGGCCGAGCGAGATTCTCACGCCGTCGGCGTTCCGCAATGCGCAGGTGGTGCTGCAGGCGATCGGCGGCTCGACCAACGGTCTCATCCATCTCACTGCAATTGCCAACCGCACCCCGCACACGATCGATCTCGACGCGTTCGACAAGCTCGGCCGCGAGGTGCCGGTGCTGGTCGATCTGAAGCCGTCGGGCGCGCATTACATGGAGCATTTCCATCATGCCGGCGGCGTGCCGAAGCTGTTGAAGCAGCTCGGCAACCTCATCGATCTCGATGCACGGACGGTCACCGGGCGGTCGCTGCGCGAGGTGGTTGCGGGCGCGGAGGAGGT
Source organism: Bradyrhizobium sp. (assembly GCA_035293585.1). GTDB lineage: Bacteria > Pseudomonadota > Alphaproteobacteria > Rhizobiales > Xanthobacteraceae > Bradyrhizobium. The sequence continues at coordinate 236,641 of DATGMN010000059.1, forward strand.
GCCGGGCCAGGACGCGATCCGCGACCGCCGCGATCCGATCAAGCCGGAGGGCGGGTTGGCCGTGCTGCACGGCAATCTCGCGCCGCGCGGCGCCGTCATCAAGCATTCCGCCGCCACGCCGAAGCTGCTGCAGCATACGGGGCGAGCGGTGGTGTTCGAGTCCGTCGAGGACATGACGCTGCGGGTCGACGATCCCGATCTGGACGTCACCGCCGATGACGTGCTGGTGCTGCGCAATGCGGGACCGAAGGGCGCGCCGGGCATGCCGGAGGCGGGCTATCTGCCGATCCCGAAGAAGCTCGCGCGGGCCGGCGTGAAGGACATGGTGCGCATCTCGGACGCTCGCATGAGCGGCACCGCCTTCGGCACCATCGTGCTGCACATCACCCCGGAGGCCGCGATCGGCGGCCCGCTGGCGCTGGTCAAGACCGGCGACATGATCCGGCTCGATGTGGCCAAGCGCAGCATCGACCTCTTGGTCGAGCCGGCCGAACTGGAGCGGCGCCATGCCGCGCTGCGGCTGCCGGCCCCGCCGGCAGGCGCCAATCGCGGCTATGCCTATCTGTTCAACGAAACCATCCTGCAAGCCGACGAAGGCTGCGATTTCGACTTCATGCGGCGGGGAGGGAAGTAGTCGCGTATTCGTCGCCCCGGCGAAGGCCGGGCCCATACCGCGGAAATCTCTCTGTGTGGCGTTCGGCGACTGTTGCCTTCGCCAAACGACGGCCTGGGGTTATGGATCCCGGCCATCGCCGGGACGACTCTGCCTGTTAAATCCTCCGCTCAATTGACAAGCCGCCAAAGCCGATGGGATGATCCCCCAAAATAAATAACATCAGGGGGAAGGAAACCATGCGTATTCCGGCCAGCATCATCGGGGGCGCAGCCGCCCTTGCAGCGATCGTGTTGGGCGCAAGCGCCCATGCCGACGACGTCAAGCACTACCGCTTCGCCCACGACCAGCAGCTCAATTCCGGCTACAGCGTCGCCTACGACATCTTCTCCGCAAAGCTCAAGGACCTGAGCAAGGGGACCATGCTGGTCGATCAGTATCCCGGCGCGCAGCTCGGGCAGGAGCCGCAGATCCTGCAGCTGGTCAAATCCGGCGACATCGATTTCGCGATCGTCTCCTCCGCCAACACCTCGACCATCTCGCCGCAGGCCGGCGTGATGTCGCTGCACTTCCTGTTCCGGAACGAGGACCACATCACAAAGGCGCTCGGCGACGAGAAGGTGTTCGCGGCGATCCGCGACATGATCGACCAGACCGCGCCGGGCATCCACGCCATCGGGCTCGGCACGCAGGGCTTCCGCTACATGTACGGCCGCAAGGAGGTGCACAAGGTCGACGACGTCAAGGGCTACAAGGTCCGGGTGCAGGCCACCGCGACCGAGGACACCATGTTCCCGGCCTACGGCGCCCAGACCGTGCATATGCCGTTCGGCAGCGTCTATACCTCGCTGCAGACCGGCGTGGTCGACTTCGCCGAGAACGGCATGAACGTCTACCTCATCAACCGGCATTACGAGGTCGCGCCGGTCATCTCGATGACCGAGCACGAGGCCAACAATGCGATCCTTTGGATCAGCGACAAGCTCTGGCAGAGCCTGTCGGCCGAGCAGAAGCAATGGGTGATGACGGCCGCGCACGACGTCTCTACCGAGGAGCCGAAGCGCGGCTTCGATCTCGAGCATGCCGCCGCGGTCAAGCTGGAGAAGATGGGGGTGAAGATCGTCAGGGATGTCGACAAGGCCGGCTTCCAGAAGATCGCCGATCCCTATCTCGACAAGCTGGCCCATGATCTCGGTCCCCACGCCGAGAAGATCAAGGACCTTATCAAGGCGATCAACTGACGCTTCTTCACCCGCCCCTCGAGGGGGCGGGTCGCCTCACGTGAGCGCAGCGAAGGTGAGGCGGGGTGGGGTGACAGTCTCTCCGCGTCGAGCAATGTGCGTGTTGAGAGATCACCCCACCCCGTTTCGCATTCCGCTCGCTCCATGCGAACCGACCCTCCCCCTCCAGGGGAGGGTAACACCTCACTCCGACGCGGAATTCTGAGCGAATGTCCATCGCCGACAAACTCGTTCTGCAACGGCAGCGTCACCTGAAATGGCGGGTGCTGGACCGGCTCGAGCTGGTGCTGATGATCCTGTGCGGCGTGCTCTGCTTCGGCTTCTCGCTGTCGGTGACCGCCGACATCGTGACGCGCACCATCGGCCATCCCTGGCTCTGGCTGCAGGAGGTGACGTCGACGCTGTTCATCTATGCCATCTTCATCGGCGCAGCGGCAGCGACGCGGCGCAACGATCATCTCTATCTGACCGCGATCGCTGACGCCATGCACGGCCCGCCGCGCCTGATCATCGAGGTGGCTACGCGTCTGGTCGTGCTTGCGGTCGCGGCGTGCCTGATCCGGTACGGCTATCTCAATTATCTGCGCGGCTTCGGCAGCTTTCGGCTGCCGTCGGGCACCCCGATCGCCTCGCTCTATGCGGTCATCCCGCTCTCCGGCATCCTGATTGCGCTGTTCACCATCGAGCAGCTCGTCAACGGTCTCATCAACGGCTTCGATCATCCGGAGCCGCCTGTGCAGGACGAAGATGATGCGATCCCGCCGATCGCATCCATACGTGAGCGGGGCTAGGCCGTGAGCGCCCCCGTCATCCTGGCGCTGATGTCGTCCTGCTTCCTGCTTTTCGGCTATCTCGGCGTGCCCGTGCCGTTTTCGCTGCTCGCCGGCGTCTTCGTCGGCGCGACGCTTGCCGACGTGTCGCTGGCGGCGATCGTTCAGAAGATTTTCGACGGCGTCGATTCCGAGGCGCTGCTCGCGATTCCGTTCTTCCTCCTGGTCGGCGAGCTCATGAGCTCGGCCAATGTGGTGGTGCGGATCGCCAACCTCTCGGTGTCGCTGGTCGGGCATATCAGGGGCGGGCTGTCGCAGGTCGTGGTCGTCTTCAGCATGTTCTTCTCGGAAATGTCGGGCTCGACCACCGCCGACGTCGCAGTGATGAGCCGTGCGCTTGGCGGGCCGATGCGGCGGGAGGGTTATGAATCCGCCTTCATCGCCGCGATCATTGCGTCAGCCTCGACCATCGCGGCGCTGGTGCCGCCGAGCATCACCGCCGTGGTCTATGGCGCGGTCGGCAACGTCTCGATCGCCGGGCTGTTCATGGCGGGGGTGGTGCCCGGCTTCATGATCGGCTTCGGGCTGATGATCTATTGCTATTTCTTCGGTCCCTCGGGCCTGCGCAAGCCCCGCGCCACCTTCAAGCAGGTCGCCTTCGCGACCGCGGATGCCGCATTGCCGCTGATGATCCCCGTGATCCTGCTCGGCGGCATTCTGACCGGCTGGTTCACGCCGACGGAAGCGGGTGTCGTCGCCGTGGTCTGGATCATCGTGGTCGTGATCCCCGCACTCAACCGCGGGCATCTGAAGAGGATCCCGTATGATTTTTGCCTGGCCGGCCTGATCTTCTCGCTGCCGCTGATCACCATCGGCGCGGCGAATGCCTTCGGCTGGATGCTGGCCTACTTGCGGGGTGCGGCCGTCATTGCCGACTGGATCACCTCGATCGCCGGCAACAACCCGGAGCACATCATGCTCTTGATGGTGCTGCTGTTCACCGTGGTCGGCGATTTCATCGAGCCGGTCCCGACCATCATCATCTTCATGCCGCTGGTGAATGCACTGACCCAGGCCGGCGACATCAACGGCGTGCATATGGGCGTGGTGCTGATCGCGACGCTTGCCTTCGGCCTGATCACGCCGCCTTATGGGCTGGTGCTGCTGATGGCCTCGAAATTCGTCGGCGTCAGTTTCGCGAAAGCGCTGCGCGCCGCGCTGCCGATCTATGTGGTGTTTCTGGCGACGATCACCTTCACCATCTATTTTCCCAAGGTGGTGCTGTGGCTGCCCAAGCACGTGATCCCGGCATCGGTCGGCTGCTTCAAGTCGCCGGCAGGGACGGGGTATATCTGTCCGAACTAGCTCGCGGTCGTCCCGGCGAAAGCCAGGATCCATAGCCCCAGGGCAACGTCGCTACGCGCAATTCTCTCCTCCGTCATTGCGATGAGCGCAGCGACGAAGCAATCAGGGTCGTCTGCGTGGCCCTGGATTGCTTCGCTTCGCTCGCAATGACGGGGTTAGGGCGGAGCCGAACAACGAAATCCTGTAGTTTTGGGTCCTGGATTTCGCCAGGACGACGGCGGAGCAAGTGGTTGCTCCGACATAATCACTTCCCCTTGCTCAGGAACTTCTTCACCGCGACCTTGAAATCCTCGGTCTGCATGCAGCCGATGATGGCGTCACGCTCGGCGTCGAGCTGCTGCTCGATCGGCGTGGTCGGTGCGCGGTGGATCAGCGCCTTGGTGGCGGCGAGGCCGGCGGGGGCGTTTTGCGCCAGCCGGAAGGCGAGCTCGCGGGTGGCGGCCTTCAGCTCGGCAGCCGGAACGACCTTGGCCACCAGGCCCCAATCATAGGCCTGTTGCGCAGTAAAACTGTCCTCGGCGAGGAAGATCTGCAGCGCGCGGCGGACGCCGACGGCTGCGACCACGCCGACCGTGCCGCCGCCATCGGGGGAGACGCCGATCTTGGAATAGGCCGGCGTGAAGCGCGCATCCTCGGCGGCGATGCAGAGGTCGGCGACAAAGGCCAGCGACAGCCCGGCGCCGGCCGCGGAGCCGTGCACGCTCGACAGCACGAGCTTCGGCATCCGCCGCAAGGTGGTGATGAAGGCGTGATAATGCTTCAACAATTCGCCGACCACCGGCGCGATGGTGTCCGCGGCCGCGGCGGCACCAATGGTCTGCAGATCACCGCCCGCCGAGAAGGCGCGGCCTTCGCCTTCGATCACCAGCACCTTGATGTCGTCGGACGCTTCGACCTCGGCGGCAAGCTGCGCGAGCTTCTGGGCGATGGCGAGGTTGATGGAATTGAACGCCGCGGGGCGGTTCAGCGTGATCGTGGCGACCGCGCCATCCAGCCTGAGCAGCGCGGGATCGTCGGGCAGGGACGTGGTGGACGATGTCGACATGGCAATAATCCCGGCAGGAGATTGTGGCCCGACTAAACCGCAGAAGGGGTGGGGTGACAATCCCCCGGCGATTGTCCCCGTTCTTGCCTCGGTCTTGCGCTTTCGCCAATTATCGGGCCAAATGGTCCGGCCATCGTTCGGGACGGACACGAGCGCCGCTCTGTCGGGCGAGGACAACCAGCCAAAATCCGCACGCGATCCTCAAGAGGGGAACTGATATGGGTCATTCCCGTACCCGTAAATTCGGGCTGTCCCGATGACGCAAGCACCGTTCGAAAAAGCAGCCGCTCCGATAGGGGCCGTTGTGATCGTCGGCGCAGGCCATGCCGGCTTTCAGGTCGCGGCCTCGCTGCGCCAAGCCGGCTTTGCCGAGCCTGTGATCATGATCAATGACGAGGCGCATCTGCCCTATCAGCGGCCGCCTTTGTCGAAGGCCTACATCAAGGGCAATGCCGGGCCGGAGAGCCTGTTCTTCCGTCCGGACAAATTCTACCTCGACCAGAAGATCGAATTGGTGTCGGATCGTGCGGCCGCGATCGACCGCGCCGCGCGCAAGGTGAAACTGGCCTCGGGCCGCGTGCTCGACTATGGCCATCTGGTGCTCGCGACCGGGGCGCGCAACCGCCTGATCGATCTGCCCAACGCCAATCTGCCCGACGTGAAATATCTGCGCATCCTCGACGAGAGCGAGGCGCTGCGCGCGTGCATCGGCGGCCACAGCCGCGTCGTCGTGATCGGCGCCGGCTTCATCGGGCTGGAGTTTGCCGCCACCGCCCGCATCAAGGGGCTGGAGGTCGACGTGCTCGAGCTCGCAAACCGCGTGATGGCGCGGGCGGTGACGGCCGAAGTCTCGGAGTACTTCCAGGAGCGGCATCGGGCCGCGGGCATCCGCATCCATCTCGGCGTGATGGCGACGAGCATCGAAGCCGCGAACGGCAAGGTGACCGGCGTCAGCCTCAGCGACGGCCGTCATCTGCCGGCGGATCTCGTCGTGGTCGGGGTCGGCGTACTGCCGAATGTCGAGCTTGCGGCGGAAGCGGGACTAGCGACGGCCTCCGGCATCGTCGTCAACGAGCATCTGCTGACCTCCGACCCTGACATCTCCGCCATCGGCGATTGCGCGCTGTTCGCATCTCGGCGCTTCGGCGGCTCGCTGCGGCTGGAATCGGTGCAGAACGCCACCGACCAGGCGCGCTGCGTGGCGGCTCGGCTCACGGGCGACGACAAGGCCTACGATGGCGAGCCCTGGTTCTGGAGCGACCAGGGCGACGACAAGCTGCAGATCGCCGGCCTTACCACCGGCTATGATCGCGTCGTGCTGCGCGGTGATCCCGCCGAGAGGGCATTCTCGGTCTTCTGCTACAAGGGCGAGACGCTGCTCGGCATCGAATCCGTCAACCGCGCCGGCGACCACATGTTCGGCCGCCGCCTGCTCGGCATGCGCCGCTCGATCACGCCGGAGCAGGCGGCCGACCCGGGCTTCGATCTGAAGAAGGCGCTGGCGTAGAAGATCGTAGGGTGGGTAGAGCGCAGCGAAACCCACCATCTTTGTAGCCGCAAGAGCGATGGGTTGCGCTGTGCTCTACCCATCCTCCGGGATATGGCCGTCCGGACCGAGCGCATCGTGCACGTCCATCAGATCCGGCATCGAGGGCGCCGCGCCCATCCGTTGCACACAGATCGAGGCCGCCGCGTTTGCGTACACCAGCGCGTCGTAGAGCGTTGCCTCGTTTGCAAGCTGCGCGGCCAGGGCGCCGACGAAGCAATCCCCCGCGCCGGTGGCGTCGACCGCCTTCACCTTGCGGCCGGCGATCAGATGCTGATCCTCGCCCGCAACCGCAAGCACGCCGCGGCTGCCGAGCGTCACGCAAATGACCTTGGCCGACCCCGTGTCGAGCGTCTTTGCCGCATCGACGATGCGCGCGATGTCGTCGTCCTCCCGAAGTCTGGTGCTCGCGAGCAGGCCGAGCTCGGTTTCGTTGAGCACGAGGATGTCGACGAGATCGAGCAGCTCCGGCTCACAGACGCGCGCCGGCGCCGGATTGAGAATGGTCAACGCACCGACGGAACGGGCCCTGTGGAAGAACGCCGTTATCGCGGGAAGCGGTATTTCGAACTGGCTGATTGCCACATCGCCCTGCGCGAGCGGAGATCGGGCGACATCCTCGGCGCTCACCAGTCCATTCGCACCGGGAATGACAACGATGGTGTTGTCGGCATTCGCGACCGTGATGATCGCCGTGCCGGTGTGTGCCTCGGCAGTATCGGCAACGAGGCTGAGGTCGATCTCCTCGGCCTCGAGGAAAGCCCTCAGCTCCGCTCCGAACGCATCCTTGCCCAACCGCCCGATCAGCGCCGTCGTGGCACCGAGTTTGGCAGCCGCTACCGCCTGGTTGGCGCCCTTGCCGCCGGGGAAGTACAGCACCTCTTTTCCCGCGACGGTCTCGCCGACCTGCGGATGGCGCTCCGCCGTCGCCACCACATCCATGTTGATGCTGCCGGCGACGAAGACGCGCCCCATGACCTGATTCCCCGACGCTAGACCCTGACCTCGAATTCTTGCCGCACTTGTTCGATGTCTGCAAGCGTCGGCAGGCCGGCCTCGTTGCCGAGCCGCTGGATCTTGTAGGTCGACGCAGCGCGGGCAAACTCGAAATGGTCGTGCCAGCTTTTGCTCGGGTTGGCGAGGTAGGAGTAGATGTAGGCGCCGTGATAGACATCGCCCGCGCCGTTGGTGTCGATCACCCGTTCGCGCGGGATCGGCAGGGCGGGCAGCGAATGCACCGCGCCGGTCTCGTCGTACCAGAGCAGCCCCTTTTCGCCCAGGGTGATGCCGCCGATCCGGCAGCCGCGGCTCTTCAGGTATTCGATCATCTTGTCCGGCGTCAGGTCCATCTGCTCGCATAGCCGCTCGGCGACGATGGCGACGTCGATGAACTGCAGCAGCTCATGGGTGTTGGTGCGCAGGCCGCCGCCATCGAGCGAGGTCAGGATGCCGGCCTCGCGGCAGAGCTTTGCGTAATGGATCGCGGCATCGGGCTGGTGGCCGTCGACATGCAGCGCACGGCAGCCGCCGAGATTGAGCAGCGGAAAGGGATGGATATGCGCGTCGTCGCGGCAGCGCACGATGGCGCGCTTGCCGTCCTTGGGCATGATGAAGGACAGCGAGGAGGAGTTGACCTTGCGCGGGTGGATCGAGATGCCGTATTTCGCGCTCATGTCCTGGAACATGCGCCCGAGCCAGTCATTGGCGACGGTCGCGATCAGGTCCGGCACGATGCCGAGCTTGGCGCAGCAGAACGCCGCGGTGACGGCGTTGCCGCCGAAGGAGACCGCATAGGCGTCGGCCACATGCTTTTCGTCGCCGGTCGGCAGATGGTCGGTGATGAAGGTGACGTCGATATAGGTTTGTCCGATGAAGAGGGCCTGCATAAGCTTTCCGTATTGGCTCGAGTGGTCCCGGCCGGCGCAACCAGATTAGCACCGGTCCAAGCGGATAAACGCTGAAATTATTCGCAAAATATGCCGCCCGGGTCGCTTGAGCTGGCGGCTGGGCCCGGGCATCGTCGGTCCTGCCGGCCGGGCCGTCAACCGCTGCGGCTGCGCAAGAGTTCCGGGTGGTTACGGGCGGATCAGGGGAGGGTGTCGCGTATGATCAACGGGCTTGATCACATTGTGGTTCTTGTCGAGGACATCAAGGCGGCTGCCTTGGCCTATGAGACGCTGCTCGGCCGCGGGCGGTCCTGGCAGAACAGCGACGATGGCGTCGACCGGGTGATGTTCACGCTCGACAACATGACCGTGGAGCTGTTGGCGCCCCATGGTTCTGGCGTGGCGGGCGATCGCATCCGCGAGGCGATGAAGGCCTCGGGCGAGGGGCTCGCGAGCCTCGGCTTTGGTACGAGCGATATTACCAAGATGCATCGCCGGCTTGACCGCGTCGCGCTCAAGCCCGAGCCGATCGCGGAGGTCGAAGCCCGCGATGCCCTGTCGGGCGCCGTGCTGCGCTGGAAGCGCACCCGCGCCGCGACCGATCTGACCCGCGGCGTGCGGATGTTCTTCCTCGAGCTCGACCGCGAGCGTCCGCGCTCGGCCGCGACGGTGGCAACCCCGGTGCTCGGGCTCGACCATGTCGTGGTCTCGACCGAGGACCCCGAACGAGCTGCGGCGCTCTACGGCGCGCGGCTCGGGCTCGACATGGCGCTCGACCGCACCCATCAGGACTGGGGACAGCTGATGTTCTTCCGTTGCGGCGACCTCATTGTCGAGGTGGTACGGCGGCCGGGCGCGACCGGCGATCGGCTGCATGACAGGCTCTGGGGCCTGAGCTGGCGCGTTGCGGATATCGAGGGGGTCCGGATGCGGCTGGTCGCTTCGGGGATCGACGTCTCCGAGGTGCGAACCGGCCGCAAGCCGGGCACGCGGGTGATGAGCGTGCGCTCCGGCACCTGCGGCATCCACACGCTGGTCCTGGAGCGGACGCCGCGGGAGATGTGAGCCCGCGCGCGACAAGTCCGCACCGGCATGCTACATCCGACGAGCGACCAAGCCGAGCGAGTGTTTTTGGCCAAGACGAAAAAAACTTTGAAATGGCAGCGCGACCCCGAGGGCATGCGGCTTCGCATCCTCGCGGCCGCCAAGCAGGAGTTCGCCAATCACGGCCTGGCCGGGGCGCGGGTCGACCGCATCGCGGCCAAGGCCGACGCCAACAAGCGCATGCTGTATTACCATGTCGGCAACAAGGAGGATCTCTATCTCGCGGTGCTCGAAGGCGCCTATGAGAAGATCCGCGCCGAGGAGCGCGAGCTCGATCTCGAACATCTCGCGCCGCCGGAGGCGATCCGGCGCCTGATCGAATTCACCTGGAGCTATTTCCTGCGCAATCCGGAGTTCCTCGCGCTGCTGAATACCGAAAATCTCGCGCGCGCAAAACATCTGAAGCGCTCGACCAAGGTGAAGTCGATGCATTCGCCCTTTGTCGAGATGATCCGCACTGTGGTGAACCGCGGCGTGGCGAGCGGGGATTTCAGCGTCGCGGTCGATCCGGTGCAGCTCTATATCTCGATCGCCGGGCTCGCCTTCTTCTATCTCTCCAACAGCGCCACCTTGAGCGTGATCTTCGGCCGCGACCTTTTGTCCGAGGATGCCAAGGACGAGCGGCTCGACCACATGGTCGGCCTCGTGCTCGCCGCGTTGACCGGAAAATCCTCCGCGATATTCGGGCGGAGCAGGTCGCCGAAACGGCGGGTGGCGGTCGCACAGACCGCGTGAACCGGCCTTTCCGTCGTCCCGGCGCAGGCCGGGATCCATACCGCGGAAACTTTCCTTAGCGAAGATTGGGAGACGACCTTCGTCACAATTTTACCCTGGGGGTATGGGTCCCGGCCTGCGCCGGGACGACATTGGAGAGCAGGGCCCGTCCGACAACCGCGACGCCCTTCGTCGATGCGGCAACGCGGCATGAGGCCCGGCATCGGGGCCAGCCGGGGTTTGACAAGTATTTATCCAACGGGTTAATTTCCTCGGCAACGAAAGCTGACAGACCGGGAGAGTGACGCGTGGCGGAGGCGAGGGCCGAGAGCATCGTGACACGGGCGTTGAATGCCGCCTGGGTGCGGCCGTTCCTGTTCCTGATCTTCATCGTGGTCGCCTGGGATCTCGCGATCCGGATATTCAAGATTCCCGCCTACCAGGTCCCGGCGCCGGCCGACGTGGTCGCCGTGCTGTGGAGCGACTGGCCGGAGCTGCTCCGCCAGGCCTGGCCGACGACTTATGCGACCCTGCTCGGCTTCCTCCTGTCCGCCGCGTTCGGGATTCCCGTGGCCATGCTGATCGCGGGCTCGCGGACCATCGAGAGCTACATCTATCCGCTTCTGGTGTTCTCCCAGTCGGTGCCGAAGGTCGCGATCGCGCCGCTGTTCGTGGTCTGGTTCGGCTTCGGCATCATCCCGAAGGTGATTGCCGCGTTCCTGCTCGGCTTCTTCCCGGTCGTCGTCTCCGCGGTGCAGGGCTTCAAATCGGTCGATCTCGACATGATCGATCTCGCGCGCGCCATGCAGGGCAGCCGCTTCCAGGTGTTCTGTGCCGTCAACCTGCCGCACGCGATGCCGGCGATCTTCTCCGGGCTCAAGGTCTCGGTGACGCTTGCCGTGGTCGGCGCCGTCGTCGGCGAGTTCGTCGGCTCGAATTCCGGCATCGGCTATGTGATGCAGCGCTCGATCGGCACCTTCGACCTGCCGACCATGTTTGCGGCGCTGGTGATCCTGGCGCTGCTCGGCGTGATCCTGTTCTGGATCGTCGACTGCATCGAGCGGCTGGTGATCCCCTGGCATGTCAGCCGGCGCGAGGAGATCATATTCGCCTCGTGACGCAACAAACGAGATGGCCCGCACGGGCTCAACGACCACGCATGGGAGGACGACGATGAAGAAATGGATGGCGGCGGTCGCCGGGCTTGTGATGCTCTCCGCAGCGCCCGCCTCGGCTGCGGACAAGGTCGTGCTGATGCTGAACTGGTACGTCTATGGCGAGCACGCGCCGTTCTATTACGGCAAGGCCAAGGGCATCTATGCCGCCGAGGGCATCGATCTCGAGATCCAGGAGGGCCGCGGCTCGGCCGCGACCACGCAGGCGGTGGCCGCCAAGACCGCCGATTTCGGCTATGTCGACGTCCCCACCATGATGCGCGCGGCGGTGAAGGGCGCGCCTGTGATCGCGACCGGCGTGCTGCTCCAGACCAGCCCGATGTCGGTGATGGGCTTTGCCGACAAGAACATCCGCAAACCCGAGGACATCAAGGGCAAGACGGTCGCGATCACGCCGGCCGATTCCATGACCCAGATCTGGCCGCTGTTCCTGAAGAAGACCGGCCTCAAGGAAAGCGATTTCAACACGGTGGCCGGCGACGGCCAGACCAAGCTGAACGCCGTCATCAACGGCCAGGCGGATCTGTTGCTGGGCTATGTCATGGACCAGTCGATGAAGATCAAGGATGCGACGGGCAAGGACGTCTATCCGATCAAGTTCGCCGACTACGGCATCAACATGGTCTCGTCGGGCATCATCGCCAATACCGATTACGTCAAGTCGCATGCCGATCTCGTCAAGCGCTTCATGGCGGCGACGACCAAGGCGGTCGAGGCCGCCGAGAAGGATCCGAAGGCTGCAGCACAGTCGATCCTCGATGCCAATCCGAAGGGCGGCAAGATCGACACGCTGACCCAAGGCTTCGAGCTGACCATTCCGCTCTATCGGACGCCGGAAACCAAGACGAGGCGGCCCTTCCAGGTGACCGACCAGAACATGACGGACTCCGTCAATCTGATGGTCGAATTTGGCGGGCTCGATGCCAAGGCCAAGGAGAACCCGAAGGCGTTCTACACCAACGATTACCTGCCCAAGGGCGATTCCTGACGGGATGTCCGCATGAGCCCAGCGATCAAAAAACTTGCCGATCAGCCGGCCGCACATTTGCGGCTGGTGACGGATCGCACGGAGACGGCGAGGCCCGGCATCAGGCTCAAGGGCGTCTCCAAAACCTATCGCTCGCGCGACGGCGACGTGCCGTCGCTGCAGCCGCTGGATTTTCATATCGACGAGGGCGAGTTCTTTGTCGTGGTCGGGCCCTCCGGCTGCGGCAAGTCCACGCTGCTGAAGATGATCTCCGGGCTGTTGCCGCCATCATCAGGCGAGATCCTGGTCGAGGGCGAGCGGGTGACGAAGCCGCACGGCAATGTCGGCATCGTGTTCCAGAATGCGCTGCTGTTGCCCTGGCGCACCATTCTGTCGAACGTCATGCTGCCGATCGACATGAAGCGCCTGCCGCGGGACAAATATCTCGCGCGCGCCAAGCAACTACTGAAGCTGGTCGGGCTCGAGGGCTTTGAGAAGAAGCTGCCGTGGCAGCTTTCCGGCGGCATGCAGCAGCGCGCCTCGATCTGCCGCGCGCTGGTGCACGATCCCAAGATCATGCTGATGGACGAGCCGTTCGGCGCGCTCGATGCCATGACGCGCGAGCGCATGAACGTCGAACTGAGCCGCATCCAGCGCGAGACCGGCAAGACGGTGCTCCTGATCACCCATTCGATCCCCGAGGCCGTGTTCCTCGCCGACCGCGTGCTGGTCATGACCGAACGTCCCGGCGCGATTGCCGCGATCTACGACGTGCCGCTGCCGCGGCCGCGCTCGCTCGATGTGATGGGCGAGCCGCTGTTCACCGAGCTCGTGCAGCGCATCCGCAGGCACTTCTTCACGCAAGGCGCGCTGGACTGATCATCATGCCGCTTCGCCTCGCCGTGCGCGACATCGCTCTGTTCGAACGTCCCGTGCAGTTCGCGCGGCCGTTCCGCTTCGGCGTCGCGACGATGAGTGGCGCGCCGCAGGCGTTCGTGCGGGTCGAGGTCGAGGTCGAAGGCAAGGGCCGCGCGGTCGGCGCGAGCGCCGAATTGCTGGCGCCGAAATGGTTCGACAAGCGGCCGCATTTGTCGCCTGAGGCCACGGTCGATGAGCTCAGGCGGTCGCTCGCGATCGCGCGGGAGCTTTATCTCGGCCAGTCCCGCCTGGACACGGCCTTTGCGCTGCATGCGGCCAGTCTCAGCGTGCAGTACGAGGCCTGCGCCAGAGAGGACATCCCGCCGCTCGCGGCGGGCTTCGGCCCGGCGGAGATCGACAAGGCGATCCTGGACGCCGTGTTGCGTGCGGCCGGCCTGAATGTCTTCGACGGCTTGGCAGACAATATCTCCGGGATCGATGCGCGGCTATCACCCGATTTGTCGGACGCGGACATCGCATCATTCCTGACGCAGCGCCGCCGGCTGGGGCGTGTCGCGGTGCGCCACACCGTCGGTCTCGACGACAAGATCGAGGGCGAGGGGGGCGTCGCGGACGCCCGCGAGAATTCGGGCGCGCGTTATTTCAAGCTCAAGCTTGGCGGCAATCCCGAGCGCGATGCGATGCGGCTCGCCGCGATCGGGGAGGAGCTGGCGAGGCTACCCCATGACTACAAGGTCACGCTGGACGCCAATGAGCAATATGCCGATCTCGGCGCGCTGCGTGAGTTGACGGAGCGCCTGGATCGCGATCCCGCGCTGCGGCCGATCGCCGCACGGCTGCTCTACATCGAACAGCCGATGCCGCGCGACGTCACCCGCCAGACGCCGCTTGGGTCGCTCGCTGCGCGCGACTTCATCATCGACGAAGCCGACGATTCCTATGACGCCTTTCCCGCCGCTCGCGCGCTCGGCTATCGCGGCATCTCCTCGAAATCCTGCAAGGGGCTCTACAAGTCGATCATCAACGCCGCGCGCGCCGCGAAATGGAGCGGCGAGGGACAGACATACTTCGTCTCGGGCGAGGACCTCACCTGCCAGGCCGGGCTCGCCGTGCAGCAGGATCTCGCGCTCGGCGCCCTGATCGGTGTTATCCATGCTGAGCGCAACGGCCATCATTATGTCGACGGCTTCGCCGACACGCCCCCCGCGGAGGCGCAAGCCTTCCTCGCTGCGCATCCCGATCTCTACCGAAACGATGGCGGCACGATCCGCCTCGCCATTCACGACGGCGATCTCCTGACGGGATCGCTGACCGCAAAGGGCTTTGCCACGTCCGTTCATCCGGACTGGGCGGCGCTGCCGCCGCTTGCATCGGCAAAGCCTGGGAACCTGCAGGAGCAAACGATATGACCACCCGACGCCTCGGCCTGATCATGAACGGCGTGACCGGCCGCATGGGGCTCAACCAGCATCTGATCCGCTCGATCGTGGCGATCCGCGAGCAGGGCGGCGTGAGGCTTGCCAACGGCGATCGCGTGATGCCGGATCCGATTCTGGTCGGGCGCAATGCCGACAAGGTCGAGCGGCTGGCAAGACAATTCAAGCTCGAGCGCTGGACCACCGATCTCGACAAGGCGCTGGCCGACAGGAACGACACCTTGTTTTTCGACGCCGCGACCACGCAGGCGCGCCCCGGGCTTTTGACGCAGGCCATCAACGCCGGCAAGCATGTCTATTGCGAGAAGCCGATCGCCACGACTTTCCAGGAAGCGCTCAATGTGGTCAAGCTTGCCAATGCAAGAGGCCTCAAGCACGGCACGGTGCAGGACAAGCTGTTCCTGCCCGGCCTGAAGAAGCTTGCCTTCCTGCGCGACTCCGGCTTCTTCGGCCGCATGCTCTCGGTGCGCGGCGAGTTCGGCTACTGGGTGTTCGAAGGCGGCTGGCAGGAGGCGCAGCGGCCGTCGTGGAATTATCGCGCCGAGGACGGCGGCGGCATCATCCTCGACATGGTCTGCCACTGGCGCTACGTGCTCGACAACCTGTTCGGCGAGGTCGAGAGCGTGAGCTGCATCGGCAACACCGACATCCCCGAGCGTTACGACGAGGCCGGCAACAAGTACAAGGCCACCGCTGACGATTCCGCCTATGCCACCTTCCTCCTGAAGGGCGGCGTGATCGCCCACATCAACATGTCCTGGGTGACGCGGGTCTATCGCGACGACCTCGTCACCTTCCAGGTCGACGGCACGCTCGGCTCGGCGGTGGCCGGTCTCACCGACTGCATGATCCAGGCGCGCCAGGCGACGCCGCGGCCGGTGTGGAATCCCGACGAGAAGCGGCTGCACGATTTCTACGCCGACTGGCAGAAGATGCCGGACAATGTCGCCTACGACAACGGCTTCAAGGAGCAGTGGGAGATGTTCATCCGCCACGTCTGCGAGGACGCGCCGTACAAATATACGCTGCTGGAAGGCGCCAAGGGCGTGCAGCTCGCGGAATGCGCGCTGCAGAGCTGGAAGGAGCGGCGCTTCGTCGACGTCGCGCCGATCAGGCTGTAGCGATCCGATGCTCACGAATAATTCACCCGGTGTCATTCCGGGGCGCCCGAAGGGCGAACTACGGTGCGCAATTGCGCACCTGAGAATCTCGCGCCGCAACCTCTAGATTCCGGGTTCGCCGCTGCCGCGGCGCCCCGGAATGACGGAATGAAGCGTCGGACTCAGAACACTAGGAGACAGCCATGAACAAGCCGGTGCTGCCGATGTCGGCGCTGTCGTTGAAACTGCCGACGCGCGACGGCGCGCTCGAGACCTATCGCCTGGCGGCGTCGCGCAGCTTTCCCGCAAGGCTCGAAGGCACGCTCAATCGCGTCGCCTTCTCCGCCGCGCACACGGTTGCGAACCCGCTCGCCGACGTCGATCCCTGGCTGTCGGCCGCGGTCGATTGGGACAAGACCATCGCCTTCCGCGAGCACGTCTGGGATCTGGGACTCGGCGTTGCCGAGGCGATGGACACCGCACAGCGCGGCATGGGGCTGGACTGGCCGACCTCGCTGGAATTGATCACGCGCTCAGTCGCCGCCGCCAACGCGCGCGGCAACGCGCTGGTGTTTTCCGGCGCCGGCACCGATCACCTCGCGGTGGAAGACGCCCGGAGCCTCGACGACGTGATCCGCGCCTATGAAGAGCAGATCGCGGCGATCGAGAAGGTCGGCGGCCGCATCATCCTGATGGCCTCGCGCGCGCTGGCAAAACTCGGTCGCCATGCGGAGGATTACGCGAAGGTCTACGACCGCGTGCTGTCGCAGGTCCGCGAACCCGTGATCATCCACTGGCTCGGCGACATGTTCGATCCGGCGCTGCACGGCTATTGGGGCGCCGCCGATCTCGATCACGCGATGGACACGGCGGTCGCCATCATCAACGCCAATGCGGCCAAGGTCGACGGCGTCAAGGTCTCGCTGCTCGACAAGCAGCGCGAGATCGACATGCGCCGCCGGCTCGACAAGCGGGTCAGGATGTACACCGGCGACGATTTCAACTACGCCGAACTGATCGCCGGCGACGAGCAGGGCTACTCGCATGCGCTGCTCGGCATCTTCGATGCCATCGCACCCGCCGCGTCCTATGCGTTGTCGCGGCTCGCCGCCGGCGACGCGGCCGGCTTCCACGACGTGCTCGGGCCGACGGTGCCGCTGTCACGCCACATCTTCAAGGCGCCGACGCGCTTCTACAAGACGGGCGTCGTGTTCATGGCCTATCTCAACGGCCATCAGGATCATTTCACCATGATCGGCGGGCAGGAGAGCGCGCGCTCGACGCTGCATCTCGCCGAGCTGTTTCGCCTGGCCGACAAGGCGGGCCTGCTCGCCAATCCGGAGCTCGCGACCCGGCGCATGAAGGCGGTGCTCGCGGTGCACGGGATCGAGCCGTGATGCGCGATTTCTCGGCCGATCATCGCTGGCTGTCGCTGAACACGGCGACGGTGCGCAAGCAGGGCGATCTCGTCGCCATCTGCGATGCCTGCGCGCGCCATGGCATCCGCGCCATCGATCCCTGGCGCGACCAGGTCGCGGCCGTCGGCCTCGACCGCGCGGTGCGCTCCTTGCGCGAAACAGGACTGGAGCTGTCCGGCTATTGCCGCGGCGGCATGTTCACCTCCGATGCCGCGCGCCGCAGCGAGGTGCGCGACGACAACCGCCGCTGCGTCGACGAGGCAAAGGCGCTCGGCGCATCCTGCATCGTGCTGGTGGTCGGCGGCCTGCCGCAATATTCGCGGCCGGGAAGCCGCGCCTCGAAGGATATCGTCGCCGCGCGCGGTCAGGTCGAGGAGGCCATTGCCGAGATGCTCGATTACGCCAGGCAGGCAAAGCTGCCGCTGGCGATCGAGCCGTTGCATCCGGCCTATGCCGCCGACCGCGCCTGCGTCAATACGACCAGACAGGCACTCGACATCTGCGACCGGCTCGACCCCGGTCGCAGCGGCGCGCTCGGCGTTGCGCTCGATGTCTATCACATCTGGTGGGACCCGGATCTGATGGCGCAGATCGCGCGCGCGGGGCGCGACCGGCTGCTGGCGTTCCACGTCTGCGACTGGCTGGTGCCGACCAGGGACATTCTCAACGACCGCGGCATGATGGGCGATGGCGTCATCGACATCCGTTCCGTTCGCGCCGCCGTCGAGGCGCAAGGTTACGCCGGCTATGCCGAGATCGAGATTTTCTCCAACGACTGGTGGGAGAAGCCGATGGATGAGGTCCTGCGCACCTGCATCGAGCGGCACCGGACGGTGGTGTGAGACCGGCTTCGCTCGCTCCATGCAAGCGGGACGGATCAGGCTGACGCTTGCGGTGCAGGGTCGCAACGCCAGCAGGCCGCGAGCAGGTGACGCGTAACGCTCTACCCGATATCGGTCAGTTCTGGGCAGCAGACATTGAATGGGGGACGTGCAGCCGAATGCGTCGAAAATGACCTAAAGCGGACATCCCGATCCTGCTAACAAGCTGGGATCAGCGGCTCGAGAGTGATTGGATAGCCTGAGACGCCGCCTTTCGAACGTGACCATCTACGTCCGAGGACAGATGTGACAACATTGGCAGGATGTCAGAGCCTGCAAACGTCTCGGCTAGCTCGCAAGCCCATTGCCGGTGTCGGGCAAGTTCATCAACTTGGAATGCATCGAAAAGCGTTCGCCAGTTGGTCGACGTGGCTCGCTGCCG
>DATGMN010000060.1:0-4447 GCA_035293585.1 Bradyrhizobium sp.
AACTAAACGATTGAAATATCGTTGATTATCGCCGGATCGGCGGCCCAAAAATGGCTGACGGTATTGTGGGTCGAGAGGCGTGCGGAGATGCTGACGGACGTGGCGCTTAAGAACCTGAAACCAAAGGAGAAACCGTACAAGGTCACCGACCGTGACGGTATGTATGTGCTGGTGAGCACGACGGGAACGGTGTCGTTCCGCCTGGACTACCGTCTGAACGGGCGGCGCGAGACCGTCGTGCTGGGGAGGTACGACAAAGCCGGCATCTCGCTCGCGCGAGCGCGAGAACTGTGCATCGACGCCAAACGCATGATCCGGGAGGGGCGCTCGCCCGCCTTTGAAAAGCAGCGCGCCAAGCGGCGCCTTCTCGAGGCGAAGAGCTTCGGCGAGTTTGGTGAGAAGTGGCTGACCATGGCGTCGATGGCTGACAGCACGCGGTCCATGCGCCGGGCGATCTTCGAGCGTGAGCTCCTGCCCGCTTGGCGCAAGCGGCTTCTCACGGAGATCACGCCGGACGACCTGCGGGCACATTGCGGTGCCATCGTCGACCGCGGCGCGCCGGCGACGGCGCTCCACGTCCGCGACATCGTCAAGCAGATCTACGGGTTCGCCATCCTCCACGGCGAGAAGGTCGCCAATCCGGCCGATGAGGTCGGCCCCTCCGCGATCGCCCATTTCACTCCGAGGGACCGCTCGCTGTCACCGACCGAAATCAGGATCATGCTCAAGCAGCTTGAGAATGTCGCAACGCTGCCGACAATCCGTCTCGGGCTGAAGCTGATTCTGCTGACGATGGTCCGCAAGAGCGAGCTGCAGGATGCAGTGTGGGACGAGATCGATTTCGAGAACGCCGTCTGGACGATCCCGAAGGAGCGGATGAAACGCTCCAAGGCGCACAACGTCTATCTTTCGCGCCAAGCGCTCGACATCTTCATCGCTCTCAAGACCTGCGCCGGCAATTCACGGTACGTGCTGCCATCGCGCTACGACGCCGATGCGCCAATGTCGCGAGCCACCTTCAACCGCGTCACCTATCTCGTCGTTGAACAGGCGAAGAAGGAAGGGCTGCCCCTTGAGCCGTTCACGGTCCATGATCTGCGCCGGACCGGATCGACGCTGCTCAACGAGTTCGGCTTCAACAGCGACTGGATCGAAAAGTGCCTGGCGCACGAGGATGGCCGCTCCTCCCGCGGCGTCTACAACAAGGCCGAGTACGAGGTGCAGCGCCGGCATATGCTGCAAGAGTGGTCGAACATCGTCGATGCGTGGGTGGCGGGCGAGAAATACGTGCCGGTTCTCATCCCGCCTTCGATGCCGCTTCTCGCGCCTGATCCCGCTCTCTGACGGGGCGGGTACGGCGCTGGCGTACGTCGGGATGTTGGGCGCGTCGCACCGGTGACGCTCGCCGCGCGGCCAGCCAGGCCTCGACTTCGGCCAGGTCCCAGACCACGCATCGAGGTGAGAGAGCGAAGCGACGCGGGAACTCGCCGCGCTGCTCCATCTCGTAGATCGTGCTGTCGGCGAGTGGCACCATTTCACGCAACTGGTGACGGCGGATGGTTCGCTTGATTGGAGGGCCATTGCGGTCAGCCATCATCATCTCCTCGGTTTTTCCTTTCGAGGAAATGAGCGCGATAGACCCCGAAAGGGAAGGGATGAGATTCAGCGTTCGGACAGCCGGATACTGCGGCGTAAAAATAGAAAGCTGCTTGGTCTGGCGATTGATGCGCGCCGATTAGTCGAGGGATTGGAGCGCTCCAAAGCCGAGGTTACGGATTCCAATCTTGTCGGGGGTCACCAACAGCAGGTTGTCCATCCGGCTCTGACCGAAGAAGCTGAGGTTGCTGAAGCTTCAGATTCCAGGGGAGAACCGGATGAGCGTGCACAAGAATCCACGGCTGACGCCGCGTGCACGAGAGCGGATTGTAGAGCAGGTCGCGAACGGGCAGATGCCGGAGGCCGTCGCGGAAACGCACGTGTCTGCGCTCGGACCGTTCGCAAATGGGTTGATCTCATCGACGCTTCAACCCTGACGCTTCAACCCTCCGCCCACTTCAAGGCGACGATGCCTGTCACGACGAGGAGAATGCCGCACAGCTTGAGTGCGCCGATCTCTTCGCCGAACAGCCATGTGCCGGCGATCACCGTTCCGGCCGCGCCGATTCCTGTCCAGACCGCGTAGGCCGTGCCGACAGGCAGCACCGCGAGCACACGGTCGAGCAGTAAGACAAAACTCGCGAGCAACGCCACCGACACGATCGTCCAGCGCGCTCGCGTGTAGCCCTCGGCAAGTTTCTTCGAGATCGCCCAGGCGACATCGAGCAGGCCTGCGAGCAACAACAAGGCCCAAGCAATCCCCTGGCTCATGACGACCTCAATGGGCGATCGTGAGAAGATGGGCACGGCGTTCGGCCAGGAAGGCGCGGAGCCGATCAGCGTAGTCGGCTGGGACCGCGTTCGCTACGCTCGGCCGTTGCATGAGCGCCTTGCGCCATGCCCGACTCTTTGGGGTCTGCGTGAACACGCCCATGTCGACCATCGTGTCGAACACGTCGAAATAGCGGAAGATCGGCGCAAAGACTGCGTCGACCATGCTGAACGTCTCCCCCGCGAAATAGGGCGCTGCGGCAAGCGCAGTCACGAGCCGAGTGAATTTCTCGATCAGCGCTTGCCGGGCCTTCTCATAGGTGTCCGCATGGGTTGCCGTCTCGAGGCCCCAGATATCGGCGAGGATCGACGAGCCGAACTCGATCCAGCCGCGATGCTTCGCACGTTCGAGCGGGTCTTGAGGATGCAGACGCACGCGCGGCAACGTCTCTTCGAGATACTCGCAAATGACGACGCTCTCGAAGATGACCGCTTCTTTGCCGTTCCCGTCACGGACGAGCAGAAGCGGAACCTTGCCGAGCGGCGAGATTGAGCGAAACCAATCGGGTTTGGCTGCAAGATCGATGTAGCGCCGCTCACAGGCCACACCCTTTTCCGCCAGCACGATCGCCGCCCGCTGCACATAGGGGCAGAGATGATGACTGACGAGCGTGAGGGACGCCGTATTGGGCTGTTCGCTCCTCATGCCGGCACCTTCATGCCCTCGGCGCGCATGGCCTCCTTCACGGCGGGACGGCTCGCCACCCGCGACATGAAGGCGCGAAGCTGCGGAAAGGCGGACAGGTCGACCTTGGCGAAGTCGGACCAGCCGGCGATGGTGAAGAGATAGGCATCCGCCGCCGTAAACTGCTCGCCGAACAGGAACGGCCCGCCGGCCGACAGATGCCGCTCCACGAACGCCAGGCGATCGGCGATCTTGGCACGCGCGACACCTTGAGCCTGCGCGCCATAGTCGGGATGGAACAGCCAGGGGCTGAACATTTTGTGCAACTCGGTGGCGATGAAGTTGAGCCACGATTGCAGCTGGACGCGCTCGCGCGTACCGGGGCGCGGGGCAAGACCGCTCTCCGGCTCAAGATCGGCGAGATACTGCGCGATGGCCACGCCTTCGGTGAGCACGGTGCCGTCGTCGAGCCGCAAGGCCGGCACATAGCCGAGCGGGTTGATTTCGGAGTAGTCATTGCCTTTCTCGGTAAGGCGGGGTGTTTTCCCGATGTCGACCCGTTCGAGATCAAGGGGAATACCGGCCTCGGCCGCGACGATGTGCGGGGACAACGAGCAGGTTCCGGTGGCGTAGTAGAGCTTCATCGATGGGCTCCCTGACGAGTGCAGTGCGTGTCGACGTGCCGATCAGACCTTCGCTGCGCGCGTTTGGACGAAAAGCATCTCGATCGGGTGGGATCGCCGCAGCGCAAAGGCGCCATCGCCGAGCAGGAACTGGGCGAGGCACAGGACGGAAAGGTAGGCAAGATACTCCCAGCCGCCGTTCGCATAAGCGAACATCCAACCATTGCCCGAGTGCGCCCACGTGGCGCCGAGGGCGATCGGAAGCAGCGCGAGGGCGGCCCATCGCGCCTGCACGCCGAGCACGAGCAGAACCCCGCCGACGGTCTCGGCGACAAGGACGACGTAGGCAAACCAGCCCGGCAGTCCCAGACCTTCGAAGAAGCTCGCCGTCCCCGACATCGTGAAGACGAACACCTTCAGGAAGGCGCTATGGGCAATGAAGACGACGCCGAGCGCGATGCGCAGCAGCGCAATCCCGAGATCTTGCAAGGATGGCGTAGGGGCAGAATTCGCTGACATGGCCTTAATCACGCTCTGAGCAGGTGGGCGACTTTTCCGACGTGGGCGCACCCTAGTGCATGCATTTCCGCAGCGCACGTTGGGAATTCGCCAGAGACACTTGCGTGACTGCAAGGTGGCAGCCTGCTAGGCTCGCGGCATGGACGATTGGAATGACTTTCGGCTGGTGCTTGCCGTGCATCGGGCCCGCAGCCTGACGGCGGCAGCGGGGATCCTCGGCATCGATCACTCCACCGCCTTCCGGAAGCTCAAG
>DATGMN010000061.1:0-4079 GCA_035293585.1 Bradyrhizobium sp.
ATCCGCATCGACGCCGGGGTTGAGAAAGCTCGCAATGTCGAAGCTTGCCGCGTTGGCCTGGCCCTGAGCATGCGCGCCGCGTCCGATCAGGGATGTCGCGGCAAAGGATGAGGCGAGGGCGATCGCTCGGCGGCGGCTGAGCGGCTGCATGCGCGTGGCTCCTTGCGGTCAAGTCCGCGGCATTGTCGGGCGGCTCACATGAACAGTGACCGAACGACGTTTTGATGAATGCCCGGCCTTGCGCGTGCGCGCGGAAAGTTGAACAACGCAACCCGCACAAGCAAATGAGCTCAGGATGTCCAGGGTTACACGCGCAACAAAGGCGTTGGAGGGGGCGGGCGTCGCCTTCACGGTTCATGCCTATGAATACGATCCAGAGGCTGAGCAGATAGGGATGCAGGCGGCCGAGGCCCTGGGCGAGGAGCCGGCGCGGGTTCTCAAGACGCTGATGGCGCTGGTCGACGGCAAGCCGGTCTGCGTCATCGTGCCCTCCGACCGCGAGGTCTCCATGAAAAGGCTCGCAGCCGCCTTCGGCGGCAAATCGGCGCAGATGATGAAGCCCGCGGAAGCCGAGCGCCTGTCCGGCTACAAGGTTGGCGGCATCAGCCCCTTCGGCCAGATGCGCCGGCCCAGGGCTGCGATCGAAGCGCAGGCGCTTGCGCATGACCTCGTCTATATCAACGGCGGTCAGCGCGGCCTTCAGGTGCGGCTCAACCCGCGCGATGCCGCGAAGGTGCTGGAGGCGGTGGTTGCGGGGGTCGTGGCGTGAACTCGCACAGCGCTTGGCACGTCGGCGACCTGCGACGCCGAATTCCGTTGCTGACGTGCTGCAACCGGGACGCGATCCGCAACGGAGGGCAGCAAAAAAGCCCCGGGGCACAGCTTCGTGCGCCCCGGGGTCGCTAATGCATGGTCTCCTCCTGGGCCGCGATCCAGGCGATCACGGCTTCGGAGAAACCATCGACGCGGGTCCAGGCGGCGTGGCCGACGCCGTGCTGGTAGGAAGCGACGTTGACCATATAGCCCCGGGCCTTGGGGTCGCCCACCTTGTCGTGGCTCTGCTCGTCGGTGAAGACGATCAGCCGATCGTCCTTGCGGTCGATCTCGGCCACAGCCTTGCCGAGGAAGGTCGAGCCGTGCGGCTGCGAGCCGATGATCGCGTCGCGGAGCGCAAAGCCGCGGCGAGGCTGGACCTTCTTCACGTCCTGGCTGAAGGTGAAGATCTCCACCTCCTCGCAAACCTCGCGGGCGAGGATCGCGAGGCCGCAGGCGGCTTCCGCACGCGTCATCTCCGACTGGGCGGACAGCGGCGCGAACATCGATCCCGACACATCGATCAACAGGCGCGTGCGCCCGGGAAGGTGCGCATAGCCCTTGATCGACTTCAGCATCACGGCTTCGAGCTCTTCCTCGAAATCCGGCGCATAGCGCGCTGCCGTGATGAAGCGGTAGGGAAGGATGCGGTCCGTCCGCATCGCGCTGATTGCCTCCGCGATGGTCTGTCGCGGCACCTGCGCCTGCTGCATCAGGCGCAGGTTGCGCAGGAGCGCGAGCCCGCCGAGCCTCTTCTCGGCGATCAGCCGCTCGAAGGTCGCACGCTTGTCCTTGCCGGACGACAGCGAGACCTCCCAGGTGTCGGGTGAGGCGAGCTCGCCATCGACGAGCTGCTTCCACACTTTCTCCTGATCGGCGTCCTTCGGCTTGGCGTGCACCAGGAACAGGACGTCCCTGATCCGCACCGCACCGTCGCGATCGTACTTCGCGAGCTGATAGGCGTCGAACTTGGTGAGCGCCCGCGCCAGGCCCTTCTTGATCTGCGCCGAGACGGGCTGACGCTTGCGCTGCTGGCCCGGCCCGAGCGCATCCGCCCAGTAGATCGCAAGCAGCTCGGTCATCTCGTCGGGACGCTGGATCACGCGGGCCAGCGTGTCCGCCACCAGCCCACGATGCGTCTGGTGCCGCGCCATCTCGCGCAGCACCAGCAGCGGCGCATGCCGCAGCTTCATCACCTCGCGGGCCTCGACGGCGAGCGCGGCCGTGCGCGCGGGCTCGACCGCCGGGACCAGCGCCTTGATGCGGTCGGCGATGGCAACGCCGTCCTCGTAGAACTGGTCCTCCCAGAGGAGGCAGTTCATCAGCGTGCGCTTGAGCGCCATTTCGGGCGTGAAGCGCTTGCCGCGCGCGCCCTCATGGGTAAAGGCGCGAACGATCTTGTTCAGACTGACCATGATGGCCTCCTCTTTGGTTTGATTGTGATGGAAAAAACGGCGCCGGGGAACAGGCGAGTCTGTACTGCCCGTGAGGGCAATCGCACGCTCTGTCCAACTGAGCTACGGATGTATCATCCGGGAGGAATCGAACCTCCGGCCTTGCGATCCCGAAGTAACAGAACTCTTCACCACCGGCTGTAAGGCTACGATCCGGGAACGGGCGATTGCTGAGATCCCGGCCCGCGGCTTACGCTGCAGGCCGGGCAGTGCTCTATCCGCTGAGCTACTGAGCGGCCCGAGACATAGGTGACAGAACGTACCGGACACATGGGTTACACTTTCCGCTTTTGTTCCGCGGGAGGTGTCGATGCCGTGGAAAGCGAGTTCGGTGATGGAAGAGCGTCTGCGCTTTGTCGCTCGTCTCCTGGACGGGGAGGCGATGACGGATGTGTGCCGGGAGTTCGGCATTTCGCGCAAGACCGGTTACAAGATCTTTGACCGTTACAAGGAGCACGGGCTTGAGGCGCTGAGTGACCGCTCCAAACGCCCGATACGCTATGCCAACCAGTTGCCGGCTCAGATCGAGACCCTGATTGTCCAGCTCAAGGCTGAGAAGCCACATTGGGGCGCGCGCAAGATCCGCGAGCTGCTGGTTCGGCGCCTTGATGGTGATGTTCGGGTTCCGGCCAAGAGCACCATCCACGCGATTCTCGATCGGCACGGTTTGGTCAAACGCGGCTGCCCGCGCCATCGTGCGCGCGGCACGCCGCTGTCACAAGGGGTGGCCCCCAATGATCTGTGGTGCGCCGACTTCAAGGGCGAGTTTAAACTCGGCAATGGCCGCTATTGCTTTCCCTTGACGGTCAGCGATCACGCCTCACGCTTCCTGCTTTTGTGCGAAGCGCTCGATTCGATCCGCGAAGACCCTGCCATTACTGCTTTCGAGCGCCTGTTCCGCGAGCGCGGCCTGCCGCTGGCCATTCGCTCTGACAACGGTGTGCCCTTTGCCAGCCCCAATGCGCTGTTCAATCTGTCAAAGCTCTCGGTCTGGTGGCTTCGCCTTGGCATCGCGATCGAACGCATCAAGCCAGGCCATCCGCAGCAGAACGGCCGGCATGAGCGCATGCATCTGACCCTCAAGAAGGAGGCGACCCGGCCACCGGGCATCAACAGCCTGCAGCAGCAGGAGCGCTTCGATGCTTTCCTCCGCGAGTTCAACACCGAACGTCCGCACGAGGCGCTCGACATGAAGTGCCCTGCCGAGCTCTACACCGCTTCAGCGCGCGCCTATGCCGGCCTGCCCGACCTGACCTATCCCTTCCACGACCGCGATGTCGTCGTCACCGCCTGCGGCCGCCTCTGCCTGCATCGCAAGAAGATCAACATCTCGACCGTGCTGGCCGGCCAAAAGCTCGGCATCAGGGAAGTCGACGAGGGCATTTGGCTCGTTAGCTTCATGCATTACGATCTCGGATATTTCGACCTGGAGCAGAAAACCTTGCAGCCCCTCGACAACCCGTTCGGCCCGAGGCCCGTCACCCATGTCTCAGCTACGACTTCGGCGCTCTGACCGAGACGCGCTTTTTGTCATTCTTGGCATGATAGTCCGTTGCTTGGCCGCGCTGAGCGGTCAACCCCCGAAGCCCGTAGGGGCGCGCCTTTGGCGCGCGGGGTTGACGGCGAAAGCGCGGGCCGAGCTATAATGGCCATGCCATGAATGCGTCACGCCACAACCGACGCGGATGCGTTCAGCGCAAGTTAGATCGATCCTGGAGTAAATGACCTTGCAACCCCTCGACAACCCGAACGGCACCTGGTTGTCACCTATGTCTTAGGTACGTTCTGTTACCCATGTCTCCGGGTCGGACA
>DATGMN010000062.1:0-142913 GCA_035293585.1 Bradyrhizobium sp.
CGCCAACTTGACGCCAGAGCTCTGGGGCGCCAGGACCACACCACTTCGCCGTCCGTGACCAGTCGCTGCTCGTCGGACAGCGCGTTCACGTCCACCGCATCCCCGCCTCACGTCTCGTGACGACCGCGATCCGTCCCTCTGTTAACCGAGGCGGGATGTGGCGCTTATACGGCAAATCCGAATTTCGGTAAACAGGAATATTTTCGCGCACCGGGCTTGACAGGGTTCTGCACCGCCCGCCCGACGGGCAAATCGTGCCGCGGGAGGTGACAGGTCTCGCTTTGCCTGCGCCACTATTCCATCATACAACTAGCGGACGATTACGCCTCGCAATCCAGGGAGCAGCGCATGACGACCCGACCGGAATTCGCCATGATCGAGACCAACAGCATTCGGCTGCGCACAGCGCTCGCCGGCAAGGGCCCACTGATCGTGCTGGTGCATGGCTGGCCGGAGAGCTGGTACTCATGGCGGCATCAGATCGGAGCACTTGCAGATGCGGGCTACCGCGTCGCCGCGCCCGACGTGCGCGGCTATGGCGGCAGTGACAAGCCACAGGCCGTCGAGGCCTATTCGATCAAGGAACTGACGGCCGACATCGCGGGCCTGATCGAGGGGCTTGGCGAAAAGCAGGCGATCCTGATCGGCCACGATTGGGGCGCGCCCATCGTCTGGAATACGTCGCTGTTCTTCCCCGACAAGGTGCGCGCGGTCGCAGGCCTCAGCGTACCCTATACCGGACGCGGCCCCGCTCCGCGCATCCAGCTGTTCCGCAACATCTACAAGGACCGCTTCTTCTACCAGATCTATTTCCAGGAGCCGGGCGTCGCGGAGAAGGAGCTCGAAGCCGATGTGCCGGCGTCGCTGCGCAAGATCTATTACTGGATCTCGGGCGAAGGCGTGAAGGCCAGGGCCAGCATGCCGAAACTCGACAAAGCGCCCGATGCAAAGCTGCTCGAGGGACTGGGTGATCCCGATCCGCTGCCGCCCTGGCTCACGCCTGAGGACATCGCCTATTATGCCGGCGAGTTCGCGCAGAGCGGCTTTCGCGGACCGCTCAACCGCTACCGCACCTCCGAGCTCGATTTCACCCAGCAGGAGGCGATCGCCGACCGCAAGATCGAGCAGCCTTCGGCCTTCATCGCCGGCAGCCTCGACCCCGTGCTCACCTTCATCCCCGGCGTCGACCTCGTCGGCCTGATGCGCGACAAGGTCAGCGATCTCCGCCTGGTGCGCATCATCGACGGCGCCGGCCACTGGGTGCAGCAGGAGCGGCCGAAGGAGGTGAATGCGGCGCTATTGGAGTTTCTGAAGGGGGTCGGTTGATTCGGGACTGACGGCTTCGAACCGGCAAACGCGCGTCCATGACGAACCGCCTTCCGAGTGGCGACCACGCTATCCTCGATATTCGCAAAATCGAGGACTATTGCTTGAACCCGGCGCACCCACGCGGCCGGCACAAAGCTCGAGTGTTCCGGGAGAGCCTCGGTCTGAATCGGGGCGATGCCTCATGGTTGAGCGCCCAATTACTCGAAGCTGCCCGGTCAAGTGAAGCAGTCCAGCTGGGTGCCGACGACTGGGGCACGCAGTGGCGCATCGATGTCGGCATCAGGCGACAAAACAAGGCAGCTGTGGTAAGAACCGTTTGGATCGTGCGAACCGGTGAGCCTATGCCGAGGTTCGTCACGTGTTGGGTGTTGTGATGCAGGTGAACGATCAACATGCGGCAAGCCCGTCTCTCCTGGATGTCGTGGCTTTGCTGACAGACCTTCCTGGGCATCGGCTTGCCCGTGGGCAGGTCGGCACCGTCCTTGAGCAGCTCGACCACGGGAACCTGCTTGTCGAGTTCAGCGACGATCAGGGGCATGCCTACGCTGTTGCGCCCTGCTCGCAGGATGACCTCCTCGTCCTTCATTACACTCCGGAGGCGGCTTAGCTCCGGACGCTGGACAGCGCGCCGCGAAGCCCGTCCTTGCCGCCGCGAATGTGATGGATTTTGCCGCGCTCTCCCCGTCCTACAACCTGCCGCCTACGACCGAGACCATGCCCCCTTCACCCGCCCCCATCGCCGATCGCATTCGCACCCTGCTCGCCGGCCTTGTCGGCTTCGACACCGTCAGCGATCGCTCCAATCTGCCGCTGATCGCCTATATCGAGGACTATCTCGCCGCCTTCGGCATCACCGGGCAGCGGATCGTGGACGCGACCGGGCAGAAAGCCTCGCTCTGGGTGACCATCGGGCCACAGGACAAGCCCGGCATCGTGCTGTCAGGGCATACCGATGTGGTGCCTGTTGAAGGGCAGGCCTGGACCCACAATCCATTTGAGATGGTCGAGCGCGACGGCAAGCTCTACGGCCGCGGCACCACCGACATGAAGGGCTTTGTCGCGACGTGCCTCGCGATGGTGCCGGAGATGCAACGCGCGAGCCTTGCGACGCCGATCCATCTTGCGATCTCCTATGACGAGGAGATCGGCTGCGTCGGCGTGCGGCCGCTGCTTGCGATGTTGAGCCGCACGCCAGTGAAGCCGCTGGGATGCGTTGTCGGCGAGCCGACGCAGATGGAGCTCGCCATCGGCCACAAGGGCAAGCACGGCGTGCGCGCCACCTTCCGCGGCTTCGCCTGCCACTCCTCGATCGCGCCCAAGGGCGTGAACGCGGTCGAACATGCCGCGACGCTGATAACCGAGATCAGCCGGCGCGCCGCGCATCTCGCGACTGAAGGCGCCCGCGACGAGCTCTACGACATCCCGCACACGACCCTGCTGACCTCTATCGTGCACGGCGGTAACGCGCTCAACATCGTGCCGGACACCTGCACCATCGAGTTCGAGGCGCGCGGCTTGGGGATCGCCGAATCCAAGGAGGTCACCGATTCGCTGCTTGCTTGGGCGAGAGCGACCATCGAACCCGCGATGCAAAAGGCCAATCCGTCCTGCGGCATCGATTTCGAGGAGATCCTGGAATATCCCGCGCTCGACATGCCCGCTGATGAGTCCTGGGTGACGCTTGCCAAAAAACTCTCCGGCCGCAACCGCCATTGCAAGGTGGCCTTCGGCACGGAGGCAGGCCTGTTCGTCAGCATGGCCGGCGTCCCCTCCGTCGTGATCGGCCCCGGCTCGATCGAGCAGGCGCACAAGGCCGACGAATATGTCGCGCTCTCCGAGCTCGTGGCGTGCGCCGGCTTCATCGAACGGGTGATCGCGCATTGCGCGCGGGGGAACCCGTCTTAAGCACCGAGCCATCCCTTTCGGAACGGTGGTTCGCGCAGCCGCTGCATACGACGATGGGTTCACGGCAGCGTGTACGCGAGCGGCGCGAAAATTGGGCGCCGCCTCGAACCGGTTTTCGCCTGCCCCCGTCGAATGGACGTGCGAGCCATTCCGGTTTCGCCGAACCGAAGGATGGAAATCTCAGATGTCGACCAAAGCGAAATTGGCCGCAGCGGCGCTGACCAGCGTCCTTGCAGCCGGCATGATGACCACGACCAGCGCCAACGCATTCCAGCATCGTTTTGTCCGTTGCGATCTGACGTCGTGGTTGGGATGTGGCGCCTATGTGCCGACCCTGCCGCTGGAGTCTCGGTCGCGCGATCGCGACATCTCGCCGGATTACATGAAGAACTCCGATCCGCGCTACAACCCGTATTTGACCGTTGGCGGTGGAGGCGGTGGTGGCGGTGGCGGTGGCGGCGGTGGCGGCGGTGGTGGTGGTGGCCGCTAGCCAGCGCAGACATCGCAAAGCCTGACGCCGCCGGAGTGATCCGGCGGCGCTGCTCGTGAAGTCCCAAGGTTTCTCGCTAAACCGCTCCCGCCTTCTGCGCGTACTCCCACGACGCCTTCGCGAGCGGCACGGTGCGCTTGGCGGATTCGATCGCCTTGGCGTTGGCCGCGGTGCCGTCGCGGATGCGCCCCGCGATACCCTGCGTGATGCCCGCGAGGCGGAACAGGTTGTAGGAGAAATACCAGTTGAGGTCCGGCAGCGGCGCACCGGTGTAATCGCAATAGATCTGCGCGGCCTCCTGCCAGCTCGGGATGTTAAGCGCCTTGAGGTCGGCGCCTTCGAGGCCCGGCATGATCCATTGCATCAACAGATAGGTGAAATCGGCCATGGGATCGCCGAGCGTCGACAATTCCCAGTCGAGCACCGCGATGACCCGCGGCTCGGTCGGATGGAAGATCATGTTGTCGAGGCGATAGTCGCCGTGGACGATGGAGACGCGCTTCTGCTCGGGCAGCGTCTTCGGCAGCCACTCGATCAGCTTCTCGATTTCCGGAATGTGCTGGGTCTCGGAGGCGCGGTATTGCTTGGTCCAGCGATCGACCTGGCGCGCGAAATAATTGCCCGGCTTGCCGAAGTCGCCGAGGCCGATCTTGTCGGGTTCATACGTGTGCAGCTTGGCGAGCGT
This sequence comes from Bradyrhizobium sp., assembly GCA_035293585.1. GTDB lineage: Bacteria > Pseudomonadota > Alphaproteobacteria > Rhizobiales > Xanthobacteraceae > Bradyrhizobium. The sequence goes on from DATGMN010000062.1 coordinate 4,410, forward strand.
CTCGATCTTGCTGCGGAAGATCTTTGGCCGCATCTCGGCCGGCTGGCTCGGCAGCGTGGGATCCCAGAACACCCGGCCCTCCTCCATCGACATGATGTAGAAGGCCGAGCCGATCACGGCATCGTCGGTGCAGAGCGCGTAGGCATGCGCAACCGGAAAGCCTTGGCGGCCGAGCGCTGATATGACGCGGAACTCGCGGTCGACCGCGTGCGCCGACGGCAGCAATTTGCCGAACGGCTTGCGCCGCATCACATAGGAACGGCCGGGCGTATCGAGCCGATAGGTCGGGTTGGACTGGCCGCCCTTGAACTGCAGCACGGTCAGCGGGCCGGCATAGCCCTCGACATGCTCGGCCATCCAGCGGGCGAGGCTCGCCTCGTCGATGCGGTGGCGCTCCTCCACCGGCCGCGTGCCCGAAAACTCTTCGTCTTTCCTGACGCCGTCCGCCACGGTGACGCTCCCTCTTCGTTATTGTCCGTCATCGTCTCCCGTCATTCCGGGGCGGTCCGAAAGGACCGAACCCGGAATCTCGAGATTCCGGGTTCTCGCTTCGCGAGCCCCGGAATGACGGAGAGCGCGAGCCCGGAATGACGGCGAGAAAGCGACCGTGTCGCTTTCTCACTTCGAAGAGTTTGCATACTTCCGAAGTTCAAGTCTGGCAATGGCGCGGCAGTGGACTTCATCGGGTCCATCCGCCAGACGCATGGTGCGCATGGAGGCATAGTCGCGCGCCAGCCCCGCCTCGTCGGAGACGCCGGCGCCGCCGAAGGCCTGGATCGCCTCGTCGATGATCTTCAGCGCCATCCGCGGCGCGGCGACCTTGATCATGGCGATTTCGAGCTGGGCGGTCTTGTTGCCGACCTTGTCCATCATGTCGGCGGCCTTGAGGCAGAGCAGCCGGTTCATCTCGATGTCGATGCGGGCTTCGGCAATGCGCTGCTCCCAGATCGAGTGCTCGATGATCTTCTTGCCGAAGGCGGTGCGGGAATTGAGCCGCTTGACCATCTTCTCCAGCGCCTCCTCGGCCTTGCCGATGGTGCGCATGCAGTGATGGATGCGGCCGGGCCCCAGCCGGCCCTGCGCGATCTCGAAACCGCGGCCCTCGCCGAGCAGGAGGTTGCTGGCGGGCACGCGGACGTTCTCGAGCAGCACCTGGGCATGACCGTGCGGCGCATCGTCATAGCCGAACACTGGCAGCATCTTCTCGACCGTGATGCCCTTGGCATCCAGCGGCACCAGGATCTGCGACTGCTGCTGGTGGCGCGCGGCCTTCGGGTCGGTCTTGCCCATCAGGATCGCGATCTTGCAGCGGGGATCGCCGACGCCCGACGACCACCATTTGCGGCCGTTGATGACGTAGTGATCGCCGTCGCGCTCGATCCGCGTCTCGATGTTGGTGGCGTCGGAGGATGCCACCGCAGGCTCCGTCATCAGGAAGGCGGAGCGGATCTCGCCGTTCATCAACGGCTTCAGCCACTGCCGCTTGTGCTCCTTGGAGCCGTAGCGCATCAAGACTTCCATGTTGCCGGTGTCGGGTGCGGAGCAGTTGAAGACTTCCGAGGCCCAGCTGATGTGGCCCATCTCCTCGGCAAGCGGCGCATATTCCAGGTTGGTCAGTCCCGCGCCGCGGAATTCGTCGTCCTCGTGCGAGGACGGCGGCATGAACATGTTCCACAGGCCCTCGGCTTTCGCCTTCTTCTTCAGGTCTTCGAGCACCGGGATCACCTTCCAGCGCTCGCCCTCGGCGTCCTGCTGCTTGTAGACGGGCACGGCGGGGCGGACATGCTTCTGCATGAACGACTGCACGCGCTCGAGCCAATCCTTCTGCTTCGCCGTCATCGTGAAATCCATGGGACGCTCCTCTCCTCAACTTGAGCCGCTTCAGGGCTTTGAGCCGCAATGTCTGCCCGTTGCCTCCGCGCCGCAAGCCTCGTTCGGCGCGCGATCGCGAAAAGCCCGACGGGTCCGGTTTGCCGTGGTGCGGAATGCCCGCGCATTGACAAAACCGGCTCTCAAACGATAGTTTCATACAAATGTTTGAAATGCAACTCCCTCCCCGACTTCCGTCATTCCGGGGCGACGCGCCAGCGTCGAACCCGGAATCGCGAAGTTGCGGCGCGAGATTCCGGGTTCGGGCTTCGCCCGCCCCGGAATGACGGAGAGACAACATGGCGAGCGACCAGACCAGATCTGCGATCCTTGCGGCGGCCGAGCGGCTCTATGCCGACCGCGGTTTCGGCGACGTGACGCTGCGCGACATCGTGGCCGAGGCCAACGTCAACCTGGCCGCGGTGAACTATCATTTCGGCTCCAAGGACGAGCTGATCGCGGAATTATTCGTCACCCGCAGCCTGCAGCTCAACCGCGAGCGGCTGCGCGAATTGCGCGCGGCGGAAGATGCCGGCGGCGGCGTGGCCGACATCGCCGACATCCTGCGGGCGCTGGTCGGACCCACCCTGCGCGGCTGCCTCGGTCCCGACACCCAGCACTCGACCGCGGCGCGCTTCATGATCCGCGTCAACATCGAATCGGTGCCGGCGATCCGGCGCATCCGCAACCGCGAGATCGACCATTTGCGCAAGTTCATCGCCGCGATGAAGCGCGCCCTGCCCGATAGCGGCGACGTCGAGCTCTATTGGGGCCTGCACTTCGCGCTCGCCATGGCGCAACAGACGGTGCGCGACACCGAGCGGTTGACGAAATTGTCGGACGGCCAATGCGACGTCGACGACGTCGAAGGCGTGATCGCGCGCGTGGTGAGGGTCGCGGTGCTGGCGCTGAGCGCCGGCGACGCAGCAAGCAAGGCGCCGGCGCGGGCGATGGCAAGAGAGGCAAGGTAGGTAGAGGCAAGGGGGCCAAGCGCGATGGCCGCAGTGTTCCCTCGCCCCGCTCTTCGCGGGGAGAGGGTCAGGGTGAGGGGCTGACTCCGCGCGAGGGCTCACAGTTGAGTGTACGGAAGAGTCCCCCTCACCCGCATCGCATCTTCGATGCGATGCGACCTCTCCCCGCAAGCGGGGCGAGGTGCACCGAATTCGCGGCATGAACGTCAAACCATCGCCACGCAGTCGATCTCGATGTCGAACGGCCCGGTCCATTCGGGGATGCAGACGAAGATTCGCGCCGGCGGATTTTCCGGGAAATAGCGGGCGTAGACCTCGTTGACCGCATCGAAATGCAGCTTCGACGTGCAGTAGATGTTGCACTTCATCACATTGTCGAGCGTGGCGCCGGCGGCGGCGAGGCACAGCTTCATGTGCTCGAGCACGAGCTCGGTCTGGCGTGCGACCGGCAGCGGCTTGAGCTCGCCGGTCTCGGGATCGAACGGCGGCAGGCCGGAGACGAACACCATGTTGCCGGCCCGCGTCACCGGCGAGGCCGGCACCGGCTTCCAGCGGTTGAGAAAGGTGGAGATCGGCTCGACCCGGAGCGCTTCGCGTTTCATTTGTTCACCTTCGATTTGGTATCGATGGCGGCAGACTAGCGGCGCGTCACGCAGGCATGCTTCGGAAACGATCGAAGTGTGGAAGCAAGCTTCAGATGATGCCGGCTTTCCTCAAGCCCTCGATCTTCTCTGCATCGAAACCGAGCTTGCCGCCGAGCACCTCCTCGGTGTGCTCGCCGAGCCGCGGCGGGTAGCGGTACTCCGTCACTGGCGTTGCGGAAAACGTCAGCGCGTTGCGGATCAGGGACAGCGAATGTTCGAAGGGGTGGTCGACCTTCACCTCCATGCCGCGCGCGCGGACGTGCGGATCCGAAAACACCTGCGCGAAATCGTTGATGGGACCGCAGGGCACGCCGGCCTTCTCCAGCTCTTCCAGCCAGTAAGCGACCTTGTTCTTGAGGAACAGCCCGGCGAAGATCGCCATGATCTCCTTGCCGTGCACGACGCGGTCGTTGTTCTTGAGGAATTTCGGGTTGGTCGCGAGCTCCGGCTCGCCGAGCACGGCGCAGGTGCGCGCGAACTGCGCGTCGTTGCCGACCACCACCATCAGTTCGCCATCGGCACAGCGGAACACGCCGGCCGGCATGCCGCCATTGCCCCAGGTGCCGCGCCGCGGCGGGATCTTGCCGTTGACGAGATAGATCTGGAGCCAATGCGACAGCGACGCGATCACCGTGTCGAACAGGCAGACGTCGAGACGCTGTCCCTGGCCGCCATTGGCGTCACGATAATACAGCGCCGAGAGGATCGCGATCGAGGTGTTCATGCCGGTCATGTAATCGACGATGGACGGGCCGACCTTCATCGGCCCCGCGCCCGGCTCGCCGTCCATGTGGCCGGTGACGCTCATCAGCCCGCCCATGGCTTGCAGAATCGCGTCATAGCCGGCGCGCGGCGCGTAAGGCCCGGTCTGGCCGAAGCCGGTGACCGAGCAATAGATGACGCCGGGATTGATGGCGCGGATCGCGTCATAGTCGAGGCCGTAGCGCTTGAGGTCGCCGACCTTGTAGTTCTCCATGAAGACATCGCAGTCTTTCGCGAGCTCGCGGATGATCGCCTGCCCCTCGGGCGTGGCGATATTGACCGTGACGGAGCGCTTGTTGCGGTTGGCGCAGAGATAGAAGGAGTTGTTGTTGTTCGCCTTGCCCTCGGGATCGGTGAGGTAGGGCGGCCCGAACGCACGCGCGTCGTCGCCGGTGCCGGGCCGCTCGATCTTGATCACGTCGGCACCGAGATCGCCCAGCATCTGCGCGGACAACGGCCCCGCCAAAACGCGCGTGAGGTCAAGAATCTTGATGCCAGAAAGCGGCAGGGCCGACATGGGTTTCCTCCGGAAATTGGGTGTTGCGGCGCAGGGACGAAGCCGGGAGCTCACGCCGAGCTGATCCGATACACCATTTTTGCCGCAGGAGTCCTGCGCCCACGGAATGACGGCATCCACATGGCGCCATCCGCCCCGCCGCGGTGTCCGCTCAGCCCGGCGGATTGAACGTCCGCGCGAAATAGACCGGCGCCTTCGCCTTCTTCAGCCGGTAGAGCTGCGCCGGCCGGTTCGGCCCGCGGCGCATCCTGGCCACCGGCTCGATCAGGTCGGCCGAGAGCATGCGGGTGCGGAAGGCGCTTTTCTCCAAGGGACGGTCGAGCACGATCTCGTAGACCCGCTGCAGCTCCGGCAGCGTGAACTCTCCGGGCAAGAGATAGGCGGGAAGCGAGGTGTACTCGACCTTGTTGCGCAGCCGCTGCACGGCGGCTTTGACGATCTCGCCGTGGTCGAAGGCAAGCCTCGGCTTCACGCTTTCGCCATGGACCGGAAACCATTGTGCGTCGGCCGCCAGCGGCGGGTCTGCGGCCGCCGCCGGCATCAGCGCGAAATAGGCATGCGTCGCCGACCAGCCGCGCGGGTCCCGCGTGGCGCTGCCCCAGCTGCCCAGTTGCTCCAGATAGGGACTGGCGACCCCGGTCTTCTCCTTCAGCTTGCGCACCGCGCAGGCCTCGAGATCGCGGTCCCTGTCGATGTCGACAAAGCCGCCCGGCAGCGCAAAGGCGTGCGGAAACGGCTCGCCGGCACCCGCCCCCCTTTGAACCAGAAGCACCTGCAGCGCGTCAGCCCTGACGGCGAAGATGACGACGTCCACCGTCGCCAGAGGCCGCGCAAAATCGAGGCCGGTGCCGCCGCTTCCGCCCTCCTTGCCGCCCTTTCTCCCGGTCGTTTCTTGTCCGTCCGTCATTTTCGCACCCGCCCTTGAACCTTTTCCGCGCCCGGCTTGACAATAGCATGCTTAGTTGTACAGTCCAACTTACTTAGTTGGGATGGCCCACTTAATAACCCGTCAAGGAGGCTGCCATGTTCGGCATTCGCTTCATCAAGGCCCAGCCCACCACCTATCTCCTGAGGTACCGCGCCGGCAGCGTGGTCCAGGAGGGCGCGGGCCTCTCCACCTTCTACTACGGCCCGGTGACCTCGCTGGTCGCCGTCCCCATCGGCAGCCGCGACGCCGGCTTCATCTTCCAGCAGATCGCCCGCGACTTCCAGGCGCTCACCATCCAGGGCCAGGTCACCTATCGCATCAGCGAGCCGAAGAAGGCGGCCGCCATGCTCAACTTCACCCTCAAGGCCGACGGCAAGACCTACGAGTCCGACGATCCGGAAAAGCTGCCGCAGCGCATTCTCGGCACGACCGAGGTGCTGGCCCAGCAGGCGGTGAAGGAGTTGACCCTGAAGGAGGCGCTGCGCGCCTCCGACCGCATCGCCGAGGCCATCGCGGCCGGCCTGAAGAGCCGCGCCGATATCGCTTCCCTCGGGCTCGAGATCCTCGCCGTCTCGATCCGCGCGGTGAAGCCTGCGCCGGACACCGCAAAGGCGCTGGAGGCGGAAGCGCGCGAGGCGATCCTGAAGAATGCGGATGAAGCGATCTTCGCCCGGCGCAATTTCGCCGTCGAGCAGGAGCGCGCCATCCGCGAGAGCGAGCTCGACACCGAGATCGCGGTCGAGCAGAAGAAGCGCGCGATCCGCGAGACCCAGATGGATGCGGAAGCCTCCGTCGCCGCCAAGACGAACGAGCTGCGCGAAGCCGGCATGGTCGCCGACATCACCCTGGAAGGCAAGCGCAAGGACTTCGTCGAGCTCAACGCGGCCAACACCCGCACCCTGGCCGACGCCGAAGCCTATCGCGTCGGCGCGCTGATGAAGATCTTCGAGGGCGTCGACACAAGGGTGATCCAGGCGCTCGCCGCAAGCGGCATGCAGCCGGGCCAGTTGATCGCGCAGGCCTTCTCGGGCATCGCCGAAAAGGCCGAGAAGATCGGCCAGCTCAACGTCTCGCCCGACCTGCTCAACGCCTTGATGGAGAAGCCGGCCGCAACGGGAGCCGCCAATGTCCGCCGCCAATGACCGCAAGGTGGTGCTGGTGACGCGCCGCACCCGGCTGGAGGACCTGATCGCGAAATATCTCACCGCCGATCAGGCCCGCTTCTATGTCGAGCATCTCGGCGCCGACTTCTCCGATTACCAGCGCGAGCACGACGTCTATCAGCACGAGCGCCAGCAGACCGTGCGTACGCTGGAGCAATGGGGCCGCTACCAGATCATCGACCGCAGCTTCCTGCCGAACTTCATCTTCGGCCCGTCCGACATCGTGGTGGCGCTCGGCCAGGATGGCCTCGTCGCCAACACCATGAAATATCTCGACGGACATCCGCTGATCGGCCTCAACCCGGATGCGAAGCGCTATGACGGCGTCCTGCTGCCCTTTGTCGCGGGTGACCTGCCTGCCCTGCTGCGCGAGGTGGCCGTCGACAAACGTCCAAGCCAGGCGGTCACCATGGCAAGAGCAAGCCTCGCCAACAGCCAGGTGCTCCATGCCGTTAACGACCTCTTCATCGGCGCCCGCACCCACACCTCGGCCATTTACGAGATCGCGACCGGGACGCAGGCCGAGCGGCAATCCTCCTCCGGCCTGATCGTCGCGACCGGGCTCGGCTCGACCGCCTGGTTCAAGAGCATCGTCACCGGATCGCTCGCCATCGCCGGCGCCTTCGGCGGCGGCGGCACCAGCGCGTCCTACGCGCCGCAGGCCTGGGACAGTGACGAGCTGCGCTTTGCCGTGCGCGAGCCGTTTCCAAGCCGCTCGTCGCAAGCAAGCCTCGTCTGCGGTCGCCTGGCCAGATCCGAGACACTCAAGCTGCGCTCGCTGATGCCGGAAAACGGCGTCATCTTCTCCGACGGCATCGAAGCCGACCGGCTCGATTTCAACGCGGGGACGGAGGCGCAGATCACGGTCGCAGAGCGGCAGGGGCGACTGATCGTGTGAGAGCGATCGAGCATGTATCGCAGCCATGGTCAGGGCCGACAGTCACCCCGCAGGTGTTCTCCGCAATCATTCACGCGGGACTGGCGAGTCGGCCGGAATGCGGCCATATCGTGCCTGATCGAATTCGCGCGGTGCCTTTAGCGCCACCGCAAAGCTTCCATGGCATGAGCCATCAAGATGCCGATGCTCATGATGAAGAATGTTCCTGCAAGAGCCGAATACATACGCCGCCTCCAATTCTTTGCCCGACTTGACACCGCGCGAGCTTGCACAGTCAAAATAATTCCCGATCGGAAGCGGAGTTCACGCGAGGCTGATGAGTTTTCGCCACAGAGCCCCGTTGGCAACAGCTGAAACCATGCCTGACGCCGAACTCGCGGATCGCTGCTCATTCGAGCGGCACTGCGGGTGACTCGATCGGCGTGATGTGGCCGCAATCGTCAACCGGCACTCCGCAAGGCCCTCGTCAGCCTGCAACGAGCGACGATGAGCCAGCACCATAGCGTTGCGAACCAGTGCAGCTTCAGGAGCTTGGGTTTGACGATCACGAACAGTCGCTCGACCAGCAACAGGCTCGTGGCATAGGCAGCGATGATCACGGCCGTGCCGCCGAGCCAGTGCCCTTCGCCGGCGATGGCGAGCGCCGCAAGCTTCATCGGCTCCGCGATACAGATCGGTACTGCCAACAGAGCCAGCGATTGCCGGGGGCCGAGGCTCTCGATCCCTCGCCGGATACGCGGCAAGAGCTGCTTCGATTTGTTGGCTGCCATAGCGCGCATCATCGAAGACATCCGTGCGACCTGAAAGACACGTGGGCAACTCGCAACACTCGGCCTTGTTCCGCTTCGAGGAACTGGATTCGGACTTCACCCCGCCGAACACTTGCCGCATTGTAGGAGTCGCACGGCGCGGCGAAGTCATTTCAGGACGAAATAATTATCAGGGGTTGGGGGCCGCTGGCGCAAGCCGGCGGCCTTTTCATGATTCTGGGGAGTCGCAGATCAGGAGCGTCGGCTGCAGGCACGGCCGACCGCGTGAGGGACCGCGCATTCGGTCCAACGCCTGCAGCGGCGACGACGGCTATTGCTGCTGGGACGATGAACGCGCGGGCGACGATCTCGCTTGCGGCGATCCATGCGCCGACGCCGGCTGACGGTCCCGAGCGGCGACCGGTCGCGCCGGAGATACCGATGATGTCGCTGATGGAGCCACTGATGACGTCGCTGCTGACGTTTTGGGCCGCACGTTTGGCTCCGGCGCCTTGGCCATCAGGCGCAGGATCTGCTCCTGGCCCGCCTTGAACTCCCCGATTGCCCTGGCACTGTTGCTGGTCATCTGGATGACCATCTGGTCCTGGGCCGCCTTCAGCTGTTCAAGCTTCTGGTCCAGGTTGGCGATCTGGTTCGTTATCGTCTGCAATTGTTGCGCAAGCTCCGGCGACAATGGAGCGGGCGCCGGCGCGGCGTCCTGCGGTGCCGGCGTCGAAGCCGGCGAGCTTGCCGGCACGTCCGCCGTGTCCGTTGCGGCGACCAGAACCGGACCGGGCGGAGCGCCAGGTCCTCCCCTCGCAAGCGGCAAAGACGTGGGAAGAACCGGAGATATCCATCGGGCGATCATCCGCCTGGTCGCGTCGCCCGAGGCAGACTGCGAGATGAAAGCGCCGCCTGCGATGCAGGCCGCCAGCAACAGGCCGACAAGGGCGCGAATCGCGGGCCCGGCGCGCGACGGCCGCCGGCCAGCGATCGGCATTGTCCTTGGCGCGGCATCGCGATGCGCGGCCCCCCCTTCCAGTTTGGAAAGCGTCTCGGTTACGCGCGCGAGCTGTTCATCCGCGCTCGCAATCTGCTGGTAGGCCTGCTTGAGCCGCTCATCCGCGGACGCGGCGGCGACATTGTTGGGTTCGGCTGCTGCGGGGCTCGGCGAGGAGTTCATGGGCACCTCTTTCCCGTCCGGGATTTTCCACCGCGAATGGTCGGTTGTCCACCAATCCGACCAAAACCAACACTCAGCTCAGTTTTGGCCAAAGCATGGCCGCAGGATGGAGAGTGTGGGGCCGCATGTTGACCAGACTGTAAGCCGCAGCCGGTGCCGATGCCCGCCCGGCCTCAGCGCCGTGACTCCCGGACGTGTCAGGTCCGGCCGTGCTTCACCACCGACATCCTGGCGCATCATGCGCGGCGCGGCCAGCCTGATCCGGTACGCCTTGCTTGCCGGGACTACGTCGCACAGCAAGAGCAGGTCCATCGCATTGCCCCAGCCGGCGCGTGGCGCGTTGCGGACATGCGCGCAACCGCGCGTTGCGATGCCGCTCTTGCGATGAAGCGCGAGGATTGAGAACACGCATCGATGCCGCGCGCGCGATCGGCTCATGACTCGCGGCCGAAGCTCCGCGCGTGTGTACCGCATGCGTCCGGGAAACATCGCGAAACGTTTCTCGCCGCACTGCTCGCGCACGTGTTACCAAGTCGTCCCCAAGGTTAAGAAGTTTTCATCGAGGCGCGAAGCGAGCATGCATTATCGTACCGCCCCTGGAGTCTCGAAGGGGTGGCCGTTCGATGGAATTGATGCGCGATCTTTCGCGAGTTCGCGGGACGCGAACCTGCATCATCGTATGCGGAATGCATCGAACCGGCACGTCGGCTGTCGCCAGAACGGTGAATCTGCTGGGCGCGGACATCGCCAGCGACCTGATCGAGCCGGGCACAGACAATATCCGCGGCTACTGGGAATCGAAGCGCATCGTTCAGATTCATGAACAACTGCTCGAGGACCTCGGCTCGTCTTCCGGCGACCCGCTGCCGCTTCCTGACGATTGGACCGACACCTCGTTTGCGCGACTGGCCCGCGAGCGGCTGGCTGCGCTGATCGAAACCGAATTCCGCAACTCCAGCCTGTTCGTGGTCAAGGACCCGCGGCTGTCCAAGCTTCTCCCGCTATGGGTCGAGCTTCTTGCCGAAATCGGCGTCGACCTCGTCGTCGTCATGCCATTTCGCAATCCGCTCGAGGTCGCCGCCTCCCTGGAGAAGCGCGATCACATGCCGCGTGCTTCGTCCCTGCTGCTGTATTTCTCGAGCTATCTGAAATCCGAGCTCGCGAGCCGCGATTGCCCACGCTGCTTCGTGAACTATGCGCATGTCCTCGGCGACTGGCGCGTCCTGGAAAGCAGGCTTCGCTCGATCCTGGGGCCGCGGCTGCCGATGCTGGATGACAGGCGGTCGCTGGAGATCTCGCGCTATCTTGCGCCCGATCTCAGGCATCATCATCACGATCGCGCGGAGTTGGCGCGGCGACACGAGATTCCCAGCATCGTCGCCGACCTCTATGATCTCCTGACCGAGGCGGAGGCCGGAGGCAATGCGGCGTCGCTTTCGAAGGCCTTCGACGAACTCTCGCGATCGGCGGATGGCATGGCCACGCTGTTTCGCGATCTGGTGCGCAGCGAGCGGGCCGAGCGCGTCGCCTTTGAGAACTCGACGAGTTGGCGGGTGACCGCGCCGCTGCGCTGGCTGAAGCAGGAGCTGCAGCGCAAATAGCGCGGCAAACGGTGACCCTCCCTCGGACCGCTTCCACCGCCGCGACGGCGCTGCTAGGATCGCGAAAAGATTCAACGAGGAAACCATGACAGCGCCTCCCGCAGCGGGCGCCTGGAGGCCATGTCCGTGAGCACCGCTCCCCGCGCCGACATCGACGTCAAAGCCTTCTGGGCCGATCCCTACCCGACACTGGCGCGGCTGCGGCGCGAGACGCCGATCGCCTTCGTGCCGCAACTCAACGCGACCCTGCTGTGCAGCCGCGACGATATCTTCGTCTCGGAGAAACAGATCGACGTCTTCAGCTCGCACCAGCCCGAAGGGCTGATGAACAGGCTGATGGGCCATAACATGATGCGCAAGGATGGCGAGGCGCACATGGCCGAGCGCAACGTGTTCTTCCCGGCGGTATCGCCGCGGGCGGTGAAGTCGAGCTGGCTGGCGCAATTCCAGGCCCATGCGAACCGCATCATCGACAATCTGCCCACGACAGGCCCGCTCGATTTCGTCCAGGCCTTTGCGCTGCCGTTCTCCGCCGAATGCCTGAAGTCGATCACCGGGCTCACCAACATGCGCTTTGAGGACATGAACGCCTGGTCGCAGGGCATGATCGACGGCATTGCCAACTACACCGGCGATGCCGCAATCGAGGCGCGCTGCCATGCCGCGACCGCCGGCATCGATGCCGCCATCGACGATATGCTGCCGGTGCTCGCCAAGCATCCCGACCGGAGCCTGCTGTCGGTGATGGTCGCGTCCGGCATGCCCATGGAGAGCGTGCGCGCCAACATCAAGCTTGCGATCTCCGGCGGCCAGAACGAGCCGCGCGATGCGATCGCCGGCACGGTGTGGGCGCTGCTGACCCATCCCGGGCAGCTCGCGCTCATTGGGCGCGGCGACAAGCCGTGGCTGCAAGCTTTTGAAGAATATGCGCGCTGGATCTCGCCGATCGGCATGTCGCCGCGGCGGATCGCCAAGCCCTGGACCATCCGCGACGTCGCCTTCGAGCCGGAGGAGCGGGTCTTCCTGATGTTCGGCTCCGCCAATCGCGACGAAAAGCATTTTGCCGAGCCCGACAAATTCGATCTGTCCCGCGATACCTCGAAGAGCGTCGCCTTCGGCGCGGGTCCGCATTTCTGCGCCGGCGCCTGGGCCTCGCGCGCCATGATCGCCGAGGTAGCGTTGCCGACGGTGTTTGCGCGGCTGAAAAATCTGCAGCTGGTCGAGGAGCCGCCGGTGCAGGTGGTCGGCTGGGCCTTCCGCGGCCTGCTCAATCTGCCGCTGACATGGGATGCGGTGGCGCCGCAGGCCGAACCGACGACGCATTGATGGCGTGGCCGCTTGCAGGCCGACTATGCCGTTGCATGGGCGCCGGCGACACGAATATCCAGCCACCCCAGCGCATTCACCGACAGCGCATCGCCCTCGTTGATCACCACGGTCGTGGTCTCGGCCTCGACGATGGCCGGACCAGCCAGCGTCTGCCCCGGCCTGAGATCATCAAGCGCATGGACATCGACCTCGCGCCAGGCGCCGAACCAGGCCTTGCGGCGGCCGCGCGGCGCGGTCGGCGCGGTCGAGGTCGCCTTGGGCGCATCATGCGCAGGCACGGAGACGGCACCGATCGCGGCGACGCGGGCGTTCACGAACACCACTTCCTGCTCGGGAGACGCATAGGTGTAGAGCTCCTCGTGGCGGCGATGGAAGCGCGCCTCGATCTGCTCGATCAGCGCGGGCGACTCCAGGTCGATGCCGTCGAGCGGCACATCGATCTCGAATATCTGCTCGCCATAGCGCATCTCGGCGGAACGTTCGACCGCGACGGGCCCGTCGAACCAGCCGCGCAGCCGCTTGGTCGCGCGCGTCTCCAGATCGGCAAAGATCGAGCGCACCTCGTCTGCGGTCGAGCGCGCGCCGCTCTCGAAATGGGTGCGGCTCAGCTCATAGCGGAGATCGCTGGTCAGCATGCCCCAGGCCGACAGTACCGATGCGGTGGTCGGCACGATGATCCTGTTGATATCGAGCTGGCGCGCCAGCTCCACGGCGTGCAGGCCGGCGGCCCCGCCGAAGCTCAACAGCGCAAAGCGGCGGGGATCGACGCCGCGGCGCACCGTCATCAGGCGGATGCCGTCCGCCATCTTCAGATTGACCAGCCGGAAGATGCCGGCGGCCGCCTCGATACGGCCGATGTTGAGCGTACTCGCAAGGCGATCGATCGCGGCCTCCGCAGCCGCGACATCGAGCGGGCGCGCGCCGCCCATGAAGGCCTTGGCGTCGAGATAGCCGAGCACGACATTGGCATCGGTCACGGTGGCGGCAAGCCCGCCATGGCCATAGGCCGCCGGCCCCGGCATCGCGCCGGCGCTTTCAGGGCCGACGCGAAAGATGCCGCCGCGATCGACTGACGCAATCGAGCCGCCGCCGGCGGCGATCGAGGCGATATCGAGGCTGCGTAGCGCAATGCGCTCGCCGGCGAGCCCGCCATCGGCCGACAGCGTCACGCGGCCGTCTGCAACAAGCGAGATGTCGGTCGAGGTGCCGCCCATGTCGAAGGCGACGAGATCCCTGATCCCGAGCATGTCGGCGCAACGGCGGCAGCCGGAGATGCCACCCGCCGGACCCGACAGCACCGTCGCCGCCGCAAGCCGCGCCGCCTCCTCGACCGGCGCCATGCCGCCATGGGAGAGGATGATGAAGAGACTGCCCTTCAGGCCCGCATCGACCAGGCGCCGCTCCAGCCGCTCGAGATAGCGGCGGACGACGGGGCCGACATAGGCGTTCACGACCGTGGTCGAGACGCGCTCATATTCCTTGATCTGCGGCAGCACGTCGCTGGAGAGGCACACGCTGACATCGGGAAGCTCACGCTGCACGCGTTCGGCCGCGGCGATCTCGTGCGCGGGATTGCGGTAGGCATGCAGGAAGCAGATCGCAACCGACGTCGCGCCGGACTGTTTGATGGCGGCGATGGCTTGGTCGAGCGAGGTGTCGTCGAGCGGAGTCAGGACCTCGCCGGTCGGCCGCAGCCGCTCGCGCACGCCGAAGCGCAACGCGCGCGGGACCAGCGGCTCGGGCGGCGGGGTGCGGAGATCGTAGCGGTTGGGCTTCAGGCCCTCGCGCATCTCGATGACATCGCGATGGCCCTCGGTGGTCAGCAACGCGACGCGGGCGCCCTTGCGCTCCAAGAGCGCATTGGTCGCAACCGTCGTGCCGTGCACGAAGCGCTGGGTCTGTGCGAGCATCTCGCCGACCGGCAGATGCAGCCGGCGCGCCAGCTCCTCGAGTCCCGCCATGACGCCGATCGACTGATCGGCCGGCGTGGATGGAGATTTTGCAAACACCGTGCGTCCCGCCGCGTCGATGGCGACGAGATCGGTGAAGGTGCCGCCGACGTCTACTCCGATGGTGAACATGATCAAGCCTTCAGCGCCTTCGTCGCGTCTTTGGTCACAAGGCCGGCCGCGCGGTCGCGCTCGCGCGCGTCCGCGGCGCGCTTCTCCGGCGGTCCCCAGCCGCCCCCGCCGGCGGAGCGGATCTCGAGGCAATCGCCGGGATGAATGGCGATGCCGACCTCCTTGGTGTGCAGCTCGCGCGGCGGCCGGTCCTTCGAGAGCAGCCGGTAGCGGTGCGGCGCGGAGTCCTTGCCGCCGAGCATGCCGGCGGAGCCGTGCCTGATACCCTCGCCGGCGGTGTTGCCGAGCGCGACCGTCTCGGTTTCGACGACGAGATCGAGCGCGACGCCGAGCCCGCCGCGGAATTGGCCGTCGCCGCCGGAATCGGCCAGGAATTCGTGATGGCGGAAATGCAGCGGAAAGCGCGCTTCCGCGACCTCGATCGAGCCGAACTTCAGGCCGCCGACCGAGTGCCACTCGCCGATCGACGACCAGCCGTCGCCGCCGGCCGAGGCGCCGCCGCCAGGGCGGGCATGAAACAGATGCCAGATGAAGCCGCGACCGTTGCGCGGGTTCTCGCCCTTGATGGCGATGCGGAAGCGGCGGCCCCAGCCGGCCATCACGCGGTCGGGACAGGAGCCCGCTAGCGCCTTGATGATCGCTTCGACGATTTCATTGGACGGATGGCTGGTGCAGAGCGTCACGGGATGGCCGGGCTCGGCCCAGACGATGGTGCCCTCCTTCGCCTTGACCTTCAGCGGCCGCAGCGCGCCGGAATTCTTCGGCGTGTCGGGATCGATCAGATAGAACAGCGCCATCGCGACAGCCGCATGCATGTTGGCATGCGACGAATTGACGAAGCTCTGGACCTGGCGGTCGGAGGCCGACAGATCGACCTCGATGTCGCTGCCGCGCTTCGTCACCCTGGCCGCGATGCGGATGTCATTGTTGCCGCGGCCGTCGTCATCGAGGAACGCTTCGCCCTCGAACACACCATCCTGCCAGGTCGCGATGACGGCGCGGGCCTGGGCTTCCGCGGCATCGAGCACGCCCTCGATCGCGGCCTCCACCACCGGCGCCGTGAGCTCGGCGAAAAGCTTCTGCAGCCGCCGCTCGCCGAGATGCGCCGCCCCGATCATGGCGAAGAGATCGCCGCGGAAGTCATGGGCGTTGCGCACATTGAGCGCGAGCATGTCGAGAATGTCGTCGCGCAGCCGTCCCGCCGCGTAAAGCTTGATGGGCGGAATGCGCAACCCTTCCTGCCAGATCTCGGTGGCCTCGGGATTGTACGCGCCATGGGTGGCGCCGCCGATGTCGCTCTGATGCGCCCGCACGATGGTCCAGAACAGCCGCCGCCCCTCTGCGAACACCGGCACGAACACGGTGATGTCGGGAAGATGGCTGCCGCCGTGATAGGGGTCGTTCATCAGGATGACGTCGCCGGGCACGACGTCCGAGAAGCGCGCCTCCACCGCCCGCGCAGCCCAGGGCAGCGCGCCGACATGGACCGGGATGTGGTCGGCCTGCGCGATCAGCCGGCTCTGCACGTCGCAGATCGCGAGCGAGAAATCGCGGCTGGAATTGAGGATCTGGGAATAGGAGGTGCGAAGCATGGCTTCGCCCATCTCGGCCACGATGCCGCTCAGCCGGTGCTGGACCACCGAGCGGGTGATGGGATCGACCGTGCCTGTCATCTCAAGCTGACTTTCCTTCTTGCGATATTGTGTCCGTTCATCGATCGCACTCGCCCCGTCAGCGATCGAGCGGCCATTTCGGGCGCCTGATCTTGCGGAACGGCAGGCTTGCCAGATCCGGGGTCGCCGCGCCCGGCGCCTCGACGTGAATGACGGTTCTGGCGACGGACGCAAAAGCCGCCTGGAAATGCTGCGCGGACTTGACCACGATGATGTCCTTGGCCGCGAGATCGCAGCCGAGATTGGTGAAGACGTCGGTGCCCATCGCCTGGTTTCGCCGGGTGATCAGCACGATCTCGATGCCGTCGGCCGCAACCAGCGCCGCGTCGCCGACGGGCGTCGGCGCGCCGGACAGCCCCGTCATCATCATGTCGGCAACCAGCGCCTTGACCTCGCAGTTCAGGTCCAGCGGATCGCCCGAGGCGGGGCCGACCTTGCCGCCGATCCGCAGCGGCAGGCGCGCGCCGACGCCGGCCTCGAAGGCGATCCTGACCGCAAGCGGATCCCACATCGGGCCGATTGCTGCATTGCCGATGCCGCGCTCGCGCATCCGGCGCAGAATGAAGGTGGAATCGCCGGGAGCGCCGCTGCCCGGATTGTCGGCGCGGTCGGCGAGCACGACCGGCTTCGGCGAGGCCTGCGCGCGATCGAGCCCGGCATCGATGCCGAGAAACGGCACGGCCAGTTTTTCGCGCAAGGCGATCAGCTCGTCGGCCAGGCTCCGCGCCAGCGCGTCCGCCTTGGCCTGGTCGCCGTCGGTATAGACCAGCACTTTGGTGCCCATGTCGGGGACATCGCCGAGCGGAAAGCCGTGGGTCAGCGAGACCGACAGCACGCCGTCACGGCCCTCCAGCGCGGACATGCGGTCGACGAAGCTCCGCCCCGGCTCGCCGGTCGTATGGATGGTGACGATCATCTCGCAATCCACCACGGCGTGAACCGGGCGCACCTCGCCGCGCGCGGCGGCGCTCGACAACGCCACGAGCTCGCGCGCACGCTCGACGATGTCGGTGTGCGGATATTCCTTGAACGCGACCAGCAGGTCGGCATTGCCGGTCATCTCGGCGGTGAGATGATTGTGCGGGTCGAGCTCGGCGCCAACGATGACACCGGGACCGACGATCTCGCGTATCCGACGCAGGAGATCGCCTTCGCAATCGTCATAGCCGTCCGCGACCATCGCGCCGTGCAGGCCAAGCAGCACCATCTGCACCGGGAGCGCGCGCCTGAGATCCGCGAGCAGCTCGTCACGCAGGCGCTCGTAGACGACGCGGGTCGTCACCCCGCCCGGCTGGGCGCCCGCGACGAGGCCCTCGATCAGCGTCCATCCCTCGGCGGCCGCGACCTGGCGCGCAACCCAGAGCGGCGCGGCAAAGAACGACAGGGCTTGCGGATGTGTGCCGGCCGGAAAATAGCCGCGGGCCTTGAAGGCATCGGCCCCGGTCGGGATCGGGCCGAACGTGTTGGTCTCGGTGGCAAGAGAGGCCGTAAATACGCGCATGAAGATATTCCCCGGCGCTAGCGCTGCAGCGCCGCTCGCGCCTTCGTTGTTCCGCGAGCAGGACATCGCGGCGGTAACTGCGCATCGGGGAAGCTGCGGAGCAAGGTCTTGCGCGTCAGGGCTGCCATGCCGGCCTCTCGCCGACCTCGTCCGCTCAGGCCGTCTTGACCGGCCTTGCGGCCGGCTTCGTCTTGATGGGCTTCGACTTGGCGGGCTTGGACTTGGCAGGCTTGGAGTTGGCAGGCTTGGAGTTGGCGGGCTTTGTCTTGGCGGCGTTGGCGGCCGCTGCTTCCTTCGCGGCCTTCTCCTTGGCGAGCTTTGCTGCGGCCAGCTCCTCCGCCACCTTCTTGATCGCGCGTGCGTAGCTCTCAGCGGTATTCTCGGCCGTGATCTCCAGCCGCCTTGCAGCCGCGGCGGCGAGCTCGCGGGTGGTCTTGGCGAGCTGGCGATAGCTGTCCCTGCTGTCCTTGTCCTTTGCCTTGCCGGCCATTCCCATCAGCCGGCCCTGCCGCTTCCTGGCGGCATCGGTTAAGGCCTTGACCTGCTTCTTCGCCATGGACCGAATGACAACGTCCAAGTCTGCTTCGGCCATCTCTCTCACTTTCCAGGATCAATCATGCGAGCGTCGAGCGTTTGATACACTGGCTCCCGGCTCCGGGCAAATTGCTTGTGGGGACTTGATACGGGACAAATCAGATCATGCGCGATGGGGTCGGTTGCCTCTCCTCAGCCCTGAAGCTCTTTGGAAAAATCGCACGTGTCGCGGGCAAGCTCGGCGACCGCGGCGGTGAACGCCGAGGGGCGGTCGTTGCGGTACATGGCGGTGTAGGGCACGGGCGGCAGCGCGGGCCTGGTCGGAACGATCACGAGCTTGCCGGCCTCGATCAACGGGCTGAAGCACAGCGGCAGATAGCTCACCCCGAGCCCCGCAACGGTGAGGCCGAGCAAGGCCGTCATGCTGTCGCAGGTCAGGACGCGCGGAAACACGACGCCTTCGCTCTTCAGCCACTTGCTGAAGTAGAGGCCGGAGCCCGACTTGCCGCCCTGCATCAGGATCGGATAGTCCGCCAGATCCGACAGATCGAGCCTGCCGCGCGCCGTCACCAGACCCGGCCGCGCCATCCAGACATTGGTCACCTCGGCAAGCCGCACCGAGGTGATCTCCGGGTCGGAGAAGGTCTCGGGGATCACGATCAGGTCGATGGCGTCCTCGCGCAGCCGCTCGTGCAGGTTACGGCTCATGTCGACCTCGGGCTCGATCGACAGCGCCGGGTAGGACCGCCGCAACGCGGTCACCAGACGCGGCAGCCATGTCAGCGCCGACAGCTCCGTCACCCCGAGCCGCAGCCGGCGCGCCGGCACGTCCTTGTTGCCGCGCAATTCGAGGATGCGCTCCTCGAGCCCCAGCATCTCCTGCCCGAGCGCAAGCACATGCTCCCCCTCCTCGGTCAGCCTGGCACCGCGCCGATCGCGGTCGAAAACCGTGATGCGGCAGGCCGCCTCGAGCTCCTTGATGCGCTTGGAGATCGCCGATTGGGTGGTGTTCAGCCGCGCGGCGGCGCGCTCGAACGTGCCGAGCTGCACGATCCAGTAGAGCGCTTCGAGCTGTCGCAGCGTGATCATGCGCGCCGGGCGCCATAGTCGAAGAAGAGATGAAACATGATGCTGAATTATCACTTTTTTCGCTAGCAGCCCAGCCCTAGTCTGGAAAGGCACCATTGCAGCGCCCGCATCGGTGCCGGACCTTCGCCAAGCAATCTCACGGAAGACGCCATGACAGGACAATCGCCGCTGCCCGCCCAGGCCGACCCGGCGCTGATCGCGCAATTTCGCAATGCCACCACCGCCGTGATCAGCGACAATCTCGCCCGCCTTCCCGGCGCGGTGGGGTTGAGGCCGTTTCACCGCGGCGGCACCATGGCCGGCACCGCGCTGACGGTGCGGGTCGCCGCCGGCGACAATCTCGTCATCCATCAGGCGCTCGAGCTGGTGCGCCCGGGCGACGTGATCGTGGTCGACGGCGGCGGGGACGTCAGCCGCGCGCTGGTCGGCGAGATCATGGCGACCGTGGCCATCAGCCGGGGCGCTGCAGGCTTTGTCATCGACGGCGCGATCCGCGACGCCGGCACGCTCGCCAAACAGGATTTCCCCTGCTTCGCCCGCGCCGCGATCCATCGCGGTCCCTACAAGAATGGCCCGGGTGCCATCAACGTGCCGGTCTCGATCGGCGGCATGGTCGTGTCGCCCGGCGACATCGTCGTCGGCGACGCGGACGGCGTGGTGGCATTTCCGCAAGGCCTCGCCGCCGACCTCCTGCAGAAGGTTCGGGCGCAGGAAGAGCGCGAGGCCGAGATTCTCAAGAGCATTCGCGAGGGCCGCTACGCCGGCGCCTACGGCAAGCGCGCCGGGTCCTAGTGTTGTGACCCAGACGCTTGATTCACACGGTGTCATTCCGGGGCGCCCGAAGGGCGAACCCGGAATCTTGCGCCGCAACCTCGAGATTCCGGGTTCGCCGCTGACGCGGCGCCCCGGAATGACGGACTGAGGTGTCAGAATAGCAACACTAGAGCGTTTTCGAGCGAAGTGGATACCGGTTCGCGTGAAGAAAACGCGTCAAAACAAAAAGCTGGAGCCCGGTTCTGATTCAATCAGAACCGGAAATGCTCTAGGCGGCCCGCCGCGCGCTATTCCTCGGACCAGGCGGCGAGCGGCTCCTTGATCGTCGTCAGCACCAGGAAGGTCATGGCCGAGCCGCACGCCATCACCAGGAATACCGAGCCCCAGCCATAGCGATCGAGCATGATGCCGGCGATTAGCGGCGCGCAGGCGCCGCCGATCTGGCCGCCCATGTTGACCACGGCATTCGCCACCGGATAGGTCTTCTTGCTGGCAAGCCCCATCGGATAGGCCATATAGGCCGAGAAGCCGATCGAGAGCAGCACGCCGGTCGCAAACAACAGCGCCGCGAACGCGGTGGGGTCGGCGGGCGACTGGATCAGCGCATACATGGTGCCGGCCGTGGCGAGCGCGGAGAACATCATGCCCGGCTTGCGCCGCTTGTCGAACAGGCGGTCCGACATCCAGCCGCCGACCAGATTGCCGACGACGGCGCCGACCCATGGCGCGGCCGCGACCACGCCGGTGCCCGCGATGCTGAACTTTTTCACCGCGATCAGATAGGTCGGAATCCACGCCAGCAGATAGTTGGAGATGCCGAGCTGAAAGCTGTAGCCGAGCGCGGCGCCCCAGATATCCCAGGAGGAGAACACCTCGGCCTTGGTTCGAAGCGGCGTCGTCACCTTGCGCGCGAGGATCAAGCGGTCGAGCAGGCCGAAATCGCTGGTGGCGCGCGCGGCGCCGGCCGGATCGTTCGGCGTGCGGTCGGCGATGACGTCAAGCTCCTGTTGCGAGCAGAAGCGCGACTCCGAGGGCCGGTCCGGGACCAGGAGATACCAGACGACGGCCAGCAGTATGCCAGGCACCGCGAACACGTAGAAGATCTCGCGCCAGCCCCAATAGCTCACGATCACGGCCGCGAGCGGCGGCACGATCACCGGCCCGAACTTGACCGCGGACAGGAAGATGCCGGCCGCAGTCCCCTTCTCCTTCGCCGCGAACCAGTTGTTGATGGTGGTGGCGATGCCGATCGGCAGCGGCCCTTCCGCTAGCCCCAGCCCGAAGCGGCTGAGCTGCAGCATCGCGGCCGAGGACGACAGCCCGGTCAGTGCAGTAAAGCCCGAGGTGAGCAGCATCGCCCTGGAGAACAGCTTGCTGACGCCGTACCTCCCGACCGCAAGCCCGGACGGAATCTGCGCGATCGCATAGCCCCACAGAAACAGGCTCAACAG
Organism: Bradyrhizobium sp.; assembly: GCA_035293585.1. GTDB lineage: Bacteria > Pseudomonadota > Alphaproteobacteria > Rhizobiales > Xanthobacteraceae > Bradyrhizobium. The sequence goes on from DATGMN010000062.1 coordinate 26,127, forward strand.
CGCGCCCGCCTCGGTGTTGGACATCGCAAATTCCTTGCGGATGAACGGCAGCGCAAAGCCGATATTGGCGCGGTCCGCGGCAGCGATGGCGTAGATGACGAAAATGAGGCCCACGACCACCCAGCGGAAATGGCTGGCGGTGCGAACAGACACTTGAGCCGACATGGTCATGGTCCATTCCTCCCGGCAAGGCGCGCCCGATTTTCTTGTCCGCGGGCGCTTGCTGCGACACCGCAGGACTACCTACCGGCCGCGCCTGCCGAGAAAAGCGACAAATCCGCATGTTGTTACATGTCTTTTCGGACTGAGGGCTAAAGCCGGGTCTTCGGGATTTCGACCGCACGCAGATGTTTTTCCCGCCGAGCGTGAGCCGGAGCAGCCTCGCCACCCCTCTGCCGGAAGCCGCTAACCGACAGCAACATATCAACATCCCGGGAAAAACTTTGGCGATTTCGCGGCCACATTCGTTCCGTAGGCCCGCACCTCGTGAGATGAGGTGTGGCGCATGAAATTTGGAATGCGGATGCAGGGCGGCTTGCTTGGCGCCCTGATGATGTTTGCCGTATCGATCGCCGCCACGCCGGTCGCCTTGTCGCTAATAGCCCCCGCCGCGGCTCAGACGGTGGCAACTGCAATCGAGGTCGAGGGCAATCGCCGCGTCGAAGCCGAGACCATTCGCTCCTATTTCAAGCGGGGTCCCAATGGGCAGCTCGATACCGGGCAAGTCGACGACGGACTGAAAGCCCTGGTCGAGACCGGTCTGTTTCAGGACGTGAAGATCAACCGCGAGCGCGGCCGCGTGGTCGTCGCCGTTGTCGAAAATCCCGTGATCAACCGAATTGCCTTCGAGGGCAACAAGAAGATCAAGGACGAACAGCTGTCGGGCGAAATCCAGTCGAAGCCACGCGGCACGTTCTCCCGTCCCATGGTGCAGTCGGATGCCCAGCGCATCGCCGAGATCTATCGCCGCTCGGGCCGCTACGACGTGCACGTGACGCCCGAGATCATCGAGCAGCCCAACAATCGCGTCGACCTGGTGTTCACGATCCTCGAGGGCAACAAGACCAGCGTCAAATCCGTCGAATTCGTCGGCAACAGCTACTACTCGTCCTACCGCCTGCGAGACGTCATCAAGACTCACGAGACGAACTGGCTGAGCTTCCTCGGCAACAACGACGTGTACGACCCCGACCGCATCGAGGCCGATCGCGACCTGATTCGCCGCTTCTATCTCAAGCACGGCTTTGCCGACGTGCAGGTGGTGGCGGCTCTCGCCGAATACGACCCGGACAAGAAGGGCTTCCTCGTCACCTTCAGGATCGACGAAGGCCAGCAATATCGCGTCGGCTCGGTGCGGTACGAATCCTCCATTGCCGGTTTCGACGCCAATTGGCTCGCAGGCTCCTCGCGCGTCTCCGTCGGCTCGCTCTATAACGCGGAGGCGTTGGAGAAGTCGGTCGAGAGCATGCAGATCGACGCCTCGCGGCGCGGCTATGCGTTCGCGGTGGTGCATCCGCGCGGCGACCGCGATTTCGAGGCGCGCACCGTGTCGATCGTGTTCGGCGTCGATGAGGGCCCGCGCAACTACATCGAACGCATCGACATCCGCGGCAACAGCCGCACCCGCGATTACGTGATCCGCCGCGAGTTCGACATTTCGGAAGGCGACGCCTACAACCGCGCCCTCGTCGACCGCGCCGAGCGGCGGCTGAAGAACCTCAACTTCTTCAAGGACGTCAAGATCACGACGGAGCCCGGCTCGTCGAGCGACCGGGTGATCCTCGACGTCAATGTCGAGGAGAAGTCGACCGGCGACTTCTCGGTCTCGGGTGGCTATTCGACGAGCGACGGCGCGCTCGCCGAGGTCAGCGTTTCCGAACGCAACTTCCTCGGACGCGGCCTCTATGCCAAGGCCTCGGTCAGCTACGGCGAATATTCGCGGGGCATCTCGCTGTCCTTTGTCGAGCCATATCTGCTCGACTATCGCGTCGCTCTTGGCCTCGACACCTACTATCGCCAGCAACTGCCGAACAGCTACTACAGCTACGGCGTCAGGACGTTCGGCTTCAGTCCCCGGCTCGGGCTGCAGTTGAACGAGGAGACGTCGTTGCAGCTGCGCTATTCGATCTACCAGCAGCAGATCACGCTCTCCAGCGCCTACGACAATTGCAACAACAACACAGCCAGCACCTCGCTCGCTTTCAATCCAACGCCCGCCTACATCAGAAGCGTCCTTGGCGGCGTCGACCCGGATTATGCGTCGAGCTCATCCTACTACGGTTATGGCTGCTACGGCGACGGCGAATCCACGCTCCCGATCCGCGAGGAGCTGGCAAACGGCCCGAGCTGGTCGTCTGTCATCGGCTACACGCTGAATTACAATACGCTCGACAACAACCAGAATCCGACCGACGGATTGCTGGTCGACTTCAAGCAGGACTTCGCGGGGGTCGGCGGCGACGTCACCTATCTGAAGAACCAGATCGATGCCAAATATTACAGCCCCCTGGTATCCGACATCGTCAGCCTGATCCATCTGCAGGGCGGTGTGCTCAACAAGGTCGGCAGCAACGACCTGCGCATGCTGGATCACTTCCAGATGGGCGCCAATCTGGTGCGCGGCTTCGCGTCGAACGGCATCGGGCCGCGAGACATCACCTACTACAGCCTCGGCGCCAGCGGCGATGCCCTCGGCGGCACCAAATTCTGGGGTGCCTCGGCCGAGTTGCAGATGCCCTTCTGGTTTCTGCCCAAGGAGGTCGGGCTGAAGGGCGCGGTCTATGCCGACGCCGGCGCGCTGTGGGACTATCAGGGTCCAACCTCATGGGCCGCCACCGGCGAGGTCAACTCGGCCGCCTGCAAATGCGGGCTGCAATACGACGACAGCAAGGTCGTTCGCAGCTCCGTCGGCGTCGGCCTGATCTGGGCCTCTCCGTTCGGGCCGCTGCGCTTCGACTATGCAGTTCCGCTGACCAAGGGGAAATACGACATCGTGCAGGAGTTCAAGTTCGGCGGCGGCACGTCGTTCTGAACCGGCATCGGCGCATGACGACAAGCCGCGATTGGATGAAGCACGAACTCTATCTGGTTCAGGTCAAAACGCCGGCCGAAGCCAAGGGGCCGTGGGACCTCGTGAAGCTCGTCGCGACCATCCCGCCCGACCAGGCCTTCCGTCCGCTCGAGCGCAGCAAATGCGATCTCGTGGGAAGGTGATTGCGCCACGACCACATGATAGGGGCCGTAGCCCAACGCGCCGGTGAGAGCGTCAGTTTCGGTTCGCGACATATCGGCTGGGCAGGCTCTTTCTTGGAAAAGCTCCGCGGCCCCCTTCCATCTGCAATCGACCCCCGGTCCACGTCCACCACGCGCCATCATTGGCGCGGAACCGGCGAGTTGACATCGAACCTCTCGTCGTTTATTAAACTATACCGTATAGTTTGCTCCGGTCGGCCGGCCGAACTGCCGGCTTCACGAGCCCGGCCCGGGCCGCTTTCGAAGCGGAAAGTACGCGTTTGCCCGCGGTCAAGCCTACTGAGGTTCAAAAGGACATTGAAAGGACGAGATGGATATGGCGGACCACAAATTTGTCGCGATCGCGCTCGCCGCGGCCTGCATCTGCAACGCGGTCGCTCTGGCTCAGGAGAATCGCGGAACGCCGGAGCAGCGAGCCGCATGTACACCGGACGCGTTCCGGCTTTGCAGCGACTACATCCCGGACCCCTCAAGGGTCGAAAGCTGCCTGCGGCACCGAAAGCTGGATCTGAGCAATGCCTGCAGAGCGGTTTTCGAGCAGTCAGCGACGACTGCTTCCAGCGGAGGCAAATAGCCAAGGTGAAGCCGACTGCGAACGGTCGTCATGTCAGATTGCCGCTGAAGCGACATGGCATTCGACGAGTTCGCGGAAGAGATGAGGAACAACACCATGAACACGATATATATTCCTGCGTTGGCCGGTTTCGGAGGATCGGCCTTTGGTGCTCTGTCGACGATCATCACCAATTGGGCGGCTCAGCGCCGCAAGGAGCGCGACCGTCATCACTCGCGGTCCATCTCCAAGCGTGAGGAGCTCTACAAAAGCTTCGTCGAAGAGACCTCCCGCCTCTACGCAGACGCACTGCTCAACGAGCAGTGCGAGCCGTCGAAACTGGTCGACATGTATGCGCTCATCGGACGCATGAAGATCATGTCGAGCGATGAGGTGGTCGACGCGGCCGAGAAAGCGGCGCTCCTGATCATCAAGACCTACGCGTCCCCGAACCGAAGCTTTGCCGACATACCGGAATTCATAAGGGAAATGGACCCGCTGCGCGACTTCAGCGAGGCCTGCAGGCGCGAATTGCAGTTGCACCATTCGCGCTGACTCCACTTTCGACCCGACATCGCCGGCGCTCATTCCGGCTCCCGATCCGAAAGTCGTCGGTTGGCGGCAGCGCGGCAGGGTCGGTTTTGGATCAGACGTCGTCGCGCCAGGGGACGTCGACCGATTGTCTTTTTCCATGTTCGCACGGCATCCCGGACAGACGCTTTGCCCTTGAACTCCCCTGCCCTCTGACTGCCGATGATCCAGCGCCGTAGCGCAGGGTGCTCGGTCGGATTCGGCCTTCATCCGGCCTCGCAAAGACGATCGAGCTGAGGTCGCTGATTCTGCCGATGTCGACCTCCCCGCTTCCGTCTCAGCCCGGCATGAGGTCTGGCGCGCTGACGAGCGGCGCGCTCTCGCAAGCTGTCGCCGGTAGCGTGGCCTTGGGCTCCTCATGTATCCGGAACCAGGCCACGTAAAGCGCCGGCAGGAACAACAGCGTCAACAGCGTGCCGACGATGATGCCGCCCATCATGGCATAGGCCATCGGCCCCCAAAAGATCTCGCGCGCGATTGGGATGAGGGCAAGACTTGCTGCGGCAGCGGTCAGCAGGATCGGCCGCATGCGGTGCTCGGTCGCCTCGACCACAGCGTCCCAGGCCTGCCGTCCCTCCTTCCTCAGATCCTCGATCTGCACGATCAGGATAACCGAGTTTCGAACCAGGATGCCGATCAGCGCGAGCACGCCGAGGATGGCCACGAAGCCTAGCGGCGCTCCGCTCGGCAGCAGGGCCATCACCACGCCTATCAGCGCGAGCGGGGCGACCGCAAACACCAGGAACAGACGATGGAAGCTTTGCAGCTGAAGCATCAGGACCGTCGACATGACGAAGAGCATGAGCGGCACGACCGCCACGATCGGCGCCTGGCTCTTCGCGCTCTCCTCGACGGCACCGCCGATGGCAACCGAATATCCAGCCGGCAATTGCCTGCTGAATTCCGCCACCTTCGGAGCCAGCTGGTCCACGACGGTCTTCGGCTGCACGGTGTCGACGATACCGGCCTTCAGGGTAATTGTCGGAATCCGGGCGCGGCGCCAGATGGTCGGCTGCTCGATTTCGTAGCGCAGATTGGCCACGGCGCCGAGCGGCACCGATTGCCCACCCAGCCCGATCAGTTGCAGGTCACGCAACGTATCGATCGAGGCGCGTTCCGGCGCGGTCGCCCGCCCCGTGACATTGACGAGGTAGATGCTGTCCCGCACCTGGGTGACCGGCGTGCCCTCGAGCACCGAGTTCAAGGTCGTGGCGATGTCCTCCGAGGTGACGCCGAGCTGGCGCGCCTTGTCCTGGAGCACGTCGACCTTGAGGACGCGCGCGGGCTCCATCCAGTCGAACACAACGTTGCCCAGGTCGGGGCTGCCGCGGAGAACGCCTGCGAGCTTCTGCGAGAAGTCCCTCACTTTCGCCAGATCGGGACCGCTCACACGGTACTGCACCGGGCGCCCGACCGGCGGTCCGACTTCGAGCAGCTTGACGTAGGTGTCGGTCCCGGGAAACGTCCGTCTCAGGTAATCCTCGAACTGCGCCTTGAGGCGGTCGCGCGCCTTGATGCCGCCCCGGGTCACGACCACCTGCTGGCCAAACCACGCATTCGCCGTCTGCACGTCGAATGACAGCACGAACCGCGGCGCGCCGACACCGACATAAGTCGACCAATGATCGACTGACGCATTGTCCTCGAGCTGCTCGTGCTCGAACCGCGCGATCTGCGCGTTGGTATCGGCAATCGAGGCGTTCTGCGGCAAATTCCAGTCGATCACGAGCTCGCTGCGGTCGGATGACGGGAAGAATTGCTGCTGCACGAATTGCAACCCGAACAAGGCCAGCAGAAAAGCCCCAGCCGTCACCGAAACGGTGGTCCAGCGGTGCCGCATGCAGACGAGAAGCAGCCGCGAAAATGTCCGCGCCAGCCGCCCTTTCTCTTCGTGATGACCTTTCATCCTGGCAGGCAGGATGGTGACCCCCAGCAGCGGCGTGAACAGCACCGCGACGATCCAGGACACGATCAGCGAGACCGCAATCACCACGAACAGGGTGAAGGTGAACTCGCCGGCATTGCTGCTGTTGAGGCCGATTGGAATGAAGCCGGCAACCGTCACCAGCGTGCCCGTCAGCATCGGGAACGCCGTCGAGGTGTAGACGTGGGTCGCCGCCTTCTCCAGGGGATCACCGACCTCCAGGCGCGCCACCATCATTTCGACCGCGATCATGGCGTCATCGACGAGCAGGCCGAGCGCAATGATCAAGGCGCCGAGAGAAATCCTCTGCAGCGAAATGCCGGTGTAGGCCATCACGACGAATGTGATGGCGAGCACCAGAGGGATCGCGATCGCCACGACAAGCCCTGCCCGCAATCCGAGGCTGAGGAAGCTGATGCCGAGAACGATGACCACCGCTTCGAACAGCGCTTCCGTGAAGCCCGAGACCGCATGCTCGACCACCACTGGCTGATCCGCGACTAGGTGGACGCCGATCCCGACCGGCAAGTCGGCGATGACCTTCGACATCTCCGCCTTCAGAGCTTCGCCGAATTTCAGCAGGTTGGCGCCGGACTTCATGCCGATGGCAAGCGCGATGGCCGGCTTGCCGTTGTACCTGAACAATGTCTGCGGCGGGTCGACATAGCCGCGCGTGATGGTCGCGACGTCGGTCAAGGGAAAGAAGCGGTCGTTGACGCGCAGATTGACCGCCTTCAGGCTTGCCTCGGACGTGAACTGTCCGTTGACGCGGACGCTGACGCGCTCGGGACCTTCCTGGAAGACGCCGGATGGCGCGACCGCATTCTGTCCCTGCAGCGAGGTCATGATCGAATGCACGTCGAGGCCAAGGGCCGCGATCTTGCGGGTGGAGAATTCGAGATAGATGACCTCGTCCTGTGCACCGAGAATGTCCACCTTGCCGACATTCGGCACCGTCAATATCCTGGCGCGGATGTCCTCGACCTGGTCGCGCAGCTGGCGCTGGCTCAGGCCGTCGCTGGTGAACGCGTAGATGTTGCCGAACACGTCGCCGAACCGGTCGTTGAAAAATGGTCCGGCGACCCCTTGAGGAAAGTCGCTCTTGATGTCGGCAATCATGTTGCGGACCCGGATCCAGGTCGGCTTGACGTCCGTCGCCTTGGTGTTGTCGCGCAGATAGACGAACACCGTGGTCTGGCCGGCGACCGTCACGCTCTTGGTGTAGTCGAGCGATTCCAGTTCCTCGAGCTTCTTCTCGATCCTGTCGGTGACCTGGCGCGTCATGTCTTCCGGCGATGCGCCCGGCCATTGCGCCTGGATCACCATGGTCTTGATGGTGAAATCGGGATCTTCTTGCCGGCCGAGTTGCAGGTAGGCGAAGAGCCCGGCCGCCATGAAGGCGATCATGAAATACCAGACGAGCGAACGATGTCCGAGCGCCCAGTCGGAAAGGTTGAACGACGTCATGGGTTTTGATCCTGTTCGATGCGGACGTGCTGTCCTTGCCTGAGGCTGTGGACGCCCGCGGTCACGATGCGCGCGCCGGCGGCAATCCCTCGGGCGACGCGAACGCCGCCCTGGTCTTGCGCGAGATCGACCTTGTGCAGCGACACCGTGCTGGCGGGGAGATCGACCACCCAGAGGAAGCTCTCGCCGTCCCTGGCGAGCACCGCCGAGGCCGGCACGCGCAGGATCGGGGTTTGCTCCTTTTCGAGTTTCGCCGTCACGGTCGCGCCGAGGCGAAAGCTCGCGGGCGGGTCCTCCAGGGCGATGCGGACCCGCCGGGTGCGTGTTGCCGGATCGGCTTGCGGCGCGATCTCGCGAATCCGACCTTCGACCTGAACGGCAGGAAGCAGTTGCAGGCTGACCCTGAAGGGCAGACCGATGTCCAGCGGAAGCGGGAAATCCTCGCCGATATCGACAACGGCCTCCCTGACGTCCGGCCGCGCCACCGTCAGGACGCTTTGACCAGGCGCGACCACCTGCCCGACCTCTGCGCCGACCGCGGTGACGACACCGGCGAAATTCGCCTTGAGCTGCGCATAGCCGAGCTGCTCGCCGGCTTTCGTCAAGTTGGCGCGCGCGCGGGCGACCGATGCCTCCGCACCAGCCCGCGCCTGCTCCGCATTGTCCAGTGTCTGCTTCGTGGTCGCATCGCTCGTAATCAGCGTGCGCTGCCGTTCCTCCGTCGCCCTCGCGTTTGCAAGTTGGGCTTCCGCCTTGGCGAGCTCGGCTTTGGCCGCGCGTACCGCGAGCTCGAGAGCCGTCGCATCGATGGTTCCGACGGTTTGGTCTTGTGCGACGAGATCCCCGACATTGACCGGGCGGGCGGTCAGCCGTCCCAGCACGCGGAAGGCGAGATCGGTCTTGAAGCGCGGCTCAACGACGCCCACCGCTACGGTCCCACCGGACTGGCTCGGCTCCAGCACCGTTGACAGCACGGGCCTGATGGGCTCGGGCGCTGTCGTCTCCTGCTGGCATCCTGCGAGCGCCAGCATCGAGGCTGCGAGCGCGGGCACGATCATGGCGCGCCTGTTCATGACCGATCTCCGTCGTAGGTCACGGGCTGCCCGATGCTCAGCAGCTTCCCGCCGTCGATCACGACACGGTCGCCCGGCTGCAGACCCGCGCTGATGAGCACGTTCCCGGCTTCATAACCGCCCACACTGACGGGCTTGAGAGAGACGGCCCTCGACCTTGGATCGACGCTCCACACCGCCGGCTTCGATCCCACAGCCGTCAGTGCAGTCCAGGGCACTGCGATCTGCTGCCGGGCTTTTGCCCTGGCCGTTCCTGCGACGGCGCTGCCGAGCGTCATCGCGGCCGGCGGATCCGGAATTGCCACCTTGACGCGGATGGTCGAGCTCTTCGGATCAATGGCGGGCGACACTTCCCTGACATATCCGCGCGCTGTCACGCCGGGATCGGAGACGAGCCTGAGCGACACCTGACTGCCGTCGAGATCGGCAAAAAAGACCGCTTCATAGACCTCAAAAACCGCATCGCGCTCGCCATCCTGCGCCAGCGCGAGCACCGGTTGAGCAGCCTGCACGACTTGACCAACCTCCAGACTGCGCGAGGTAATCACGCCCGCAGCCTCCGCACGCAGCGCGGTGTAGCCGAGCGCATCGTTGGCCGATCCGAGCTGGGCCTTGGCTGCGTCCAGCGCACTTTCCGCGGTGCGCAACCCCTCCTGCGCCTGGTCATAGACCGGTCGGGTGGTGAAACCGCTGGTGATCAGGGACTTCTGCCGCTCGAACGTGGCTTTCGCAACGCGCAGCTGGGATTGCGCGGCGACGACAGCCGCCGTCGCGGCATCGACATCGGCCTGCTGCTCGGCCGGGTCGAGCAGCGCAAGCACTTGTCCGGCTTCCACATGGCTGCCGACGTCCACAAAGCGCGCGATTACGCGCCCGCTCACCCGAAAGGAAAGATCGGCCCGGAAGCGGGCCTGAACCTCGCCGGTCAATGTCACAGACGTTTGCTGGCTGCGCGGCTGCACGATCTCCGTACGAACGTACGCAGCGTGCACGACGGGCGCAGCCGCGCGATCATGGCAGGCACTCAGGACGGTTGCAGCCAGTGCGGCGGCCAGACTGCCGGCATTCCTGAGCTTGCGGTATCCGGTCGATTGAACGACCTCTGGGCGGCTTCGAAAACAAGTCTTCATGGCACATCACGCCGTGCGAGCCGACAACAATACGCCCAGGGAATCGACGGCCCGGCAGCGAGAGGCAAACTCCTCTTGTTTCACCCGTGACATGCCGACCTGACGATCGCCGCGATCCAGGGCGCTGGCTTCGCAAGGCGCCGCCTGGTGCCGCGAAGCAGTCGCCTCGTTCGCCCTCCGCTCGCGCGCGGTCATTTGAAAAGAGAGGACGACCGACCTGAAGGTCGCGCCGAGACCAAGCTCGATCCGCCCGCCGAGGCTCCTGGCGAGAGACCTGATGATCCGCAAACCCTGCCCTTGTCTCTCGCTCGGAGCCGCGGAACCGTTGTCCGCCACGACACAATTGACCACCCCTTCTCTAAGCGCGAGCTTGATCGTGATCTCTCCACTCCGCGCTTCGAAGCGGGCATGTTTGGCGACGTTGGTCACGAGCTCGTTGACGATCAAGCCCAGGCGCCAGCATCGCTCCGGCTGGAGCGGCAGGGACTCGCCCCTGAACGTGAGCTGGATGTCCAACCTGTTCAGCAACGCAGCCCTCAAAGCCGAGCAAAGCCTTCGGACATACACGCCGGCATCGATCAGCCTCTCCGGCTTCGGCATCCGCAAGGCGCGGTGGACCTCGGCACATCCATGCAGCAGCTCGACGGCACTGCTCAGCGAAGCCTTGGCTTCCGCGCCTTCCGCTCTCACGGCTGCAATGGAGATCAAGTTGATCACCGATGCCAACTGGTTGTTGATCCGATGGTTCGCCTCCTGCAACAGCGTCGCCATCTCCGACGCGGAAGCCATCGTGCTCGATCCAATCACGACAAAATCTCCTCAGCTTTGCGCCCGGGATGACCGGCACCGACGGTGCACTCCACCTGCCCTGCGGCCATGCGAACCCGGTCGTCTTAAATAAACTATACCGTATATTTTCTTTTCCTTGCAATCCTTTTCCGTCCGTGTCAACAGGAAATTGCGCGCACAAACCCGTGATGGTGGATTCAAGGATGGCGAAGACCAAAGGACCGAAACGCGGCAGGCCCTCGAGGGACCTCGCTGGCGATGTTCAGGCGCGGATTCTCGATGCGGCTCAGGAGCTGTTTCTCGAGAAAGGGTTCCGCAGCACGAGCATCGACGAGATCGCCGAGATGGCCCCTGCGAGCAAGCCGACGATCTACGCCCATTTTCCGGGAAAGGAGGCGCTGTTCACCGCGGTGGTCGGCCGGACGATCAACGAGCTGACGGATTTCGAAGGCTTCACGCCCGAAGGCCGGACGGTCGAGGACAAGCTCACCAATCTCGCCAGGGAGATCGTGGAGAGATTCATCGAGGACACGCTGGACCTGACGCGAGCGACGATTGCAGAGGCGAAGCGCTTTCCCGAATTGAGCCGAAACGTGCATGGCGCTGCACGCGACCGGGCGGCGGGCGCCGTTTCGCGGCTGCTGGATGATGCCGCGCACAAGCTTGCCCATCCTCAAAAAGGACCATTCAGCGGCAAGCGGAAGCTCGCCACCGCCCAGATGTTCATGGATCTCATTCTGCTTCCAATGCTGATGAGATCGCTGATGGGTGAGGAGCTGAAGGACGTCAAGAAAGAGCTGCCGTCCTTCCTGCAAGAGCGCGTCAGCTTTTTTCTCGCTGCGTGCAAAGCCGACTGGGCCCCATGATGGGCTTGCAGCGTGGCCGCAGCATCAGCTCCGGCCAGCCGGCCGCCGATCGGTTCGAGAGCCGGCGCGGACGTGAATTGACGCAAAGCTGATCATCTCGAGCCAGCCGCCGAGGATCAAACGCAGGACGCCTCTCCGGCAATCGCTCCCGGAACACGCCGACTTGATATCCCGGTCATTGACAGCGCCGTCGCCGCGTCGTATTCAAACTATACGGTTTAGTTTATATACAGGAGCAACCGGAATGTCTCTCGTCTCATTTCTCCCGGAAGGTCCCATCGGCGGGCTCGCGGCACTGGGTTTGAATTTGCTGGTGGCGCTTGGGCTGATCGCAGCAAGCCTCTTGCTGGGCGTCGCGCTCTCCTTGCTGATCGGCTTGAACGCGGTGGTCGCCGAGCCGACGCGCGCGATCCGCGCGCGTCTGAATCGGAGGGTCCCGCAATGACGCAAGCCCTCCTTTTCACCCGCGACCTCATCATCTGTTGGCTCAAGGTCTCGCTCGCCCCGGTCGAACTCACCTACGACATGATCGAGGCCGAGCTTCAGCGCAGGGGCGTCGATCTATGAGCAGGACCGCACATCGCATGGCATGCGAATTCCGCCTGACGAGCGCCAGTAACGATCCCGACTCCGAAAGAAACACAATGCCAAAGAAGCAGCTATTCGCAATCATCCTCGCCTTGTCAGCCGCATGTCCAGCCGCGCGTGCCCGCGCCGACCTGGCAGGCATCGCGAGCGCCGCCGAGCAGCCGCATCAATCCGCGCAAGACGACGAGGACTCCAATCGGCGCCGGCTTGAGCAATTCCGTGCCGCGCAGCTGTCGCTCAATCGGATCATCGCAATTGCCGAGCAGTTGCATCCGGGCTCGAGAACCGCATCCGCCAGCTTCGAGCCTTCGCCCTCGCCCGGCTACCGGGTCCTGACGGTGGAGAACAACGCGGCCTGGGAGAACGTGATCGATGCCCACACCGGGGCCGTTGCCGGTGCGGAGACGGCCTTGCCCCTGAGCAAGCTCGACGCGGACGATCGGAGCAAGATCGTCGCCTTGAGGTCGATCGGCCAGGAATTGGCGGACGCCGTGCATATTGCCGAAAAGGCCGCATCGGGAAAGGCGCTCGGCGCCGGGCTGGTTCGGCAGGAAGGCAGACTGAATTTCGTTGTCGTCGTCGTGAGCGGAGACAACCTCAAGGAAGTCCTGCTCGAACCGCCGAAGGGACGTGGCCGCGGATCCGACAAGTACAGGCTAAGCCGGCCGTAACGCACTCACGCCACGCGGCTCAATGTAAGTGCTCCGCCCTCCCGGGCTCTGCCGCGTTCGCTAGGGTCGACCGGCCAGGCCCGCAGCAATGTTGCAGTTGATGTTAATGAGGGGCGTCAGCTTCGCCGGATCCGGCTCTATCTGCATTTCGAAGGTTTGTGCAAAAACGAAGGTCGCGATGTTGGCGATCCCTTGACGTATCTCCAGCGAATTCGGGTTGTCGTTCGATTCCGCTTCCGCAAAGAAGATGCACCACAATCTCCGATTAAACATCAGAGCGTTGTGCATATTCTTGTCGGGCCCTTTCCAATCGCTCTGGATTTCCCGCAACAATCTTGCGGCCTTTAGCAGGGCTTGCGCCTCTATCTCACGGGGAGCTGCCGTCGCTTGAGACGTACGCGCGTAAGCTTGGGCACCGTAGGACATCAACAACCACCTCGAATCTGACACAAAACCGCGAGGGACCTGAGTTTTAGGCTTTCGTTTTTAAAATATGGTTATCGCTTTCGGCCTCGCCGCGGAACAAGCCGCCGCTTCTCTGATCGGTAGCGCGACAGCGCGGAGCTTTCCACCGCCGCAATCCTGTCAGCATCGCCCCATTGAGCGGCGCGACGTCGCCGGCTCGCGACGCGAGGAACTTCATCGGCAAGTTTCGCTCAACGGCCGCGAACGAATGGAAAGGGTGCCGCCGGAGATCATCGCCACGGTCGTGGAAAAGATGATCGACCTTCCATGCGCGGTACCTCGAGCGGACGGCAGACCGCTCCGGTCACGATCGGGCCCGGTCGCTCGCTGGTGACGGTAACTTGGTCTGAATTGCCCCTCCCTGTTCTCGCCTCGTCGGAGCCTCTTCGACGCTACGCTGCTCAAGGCGCTCAACAGGGCCGCGGCGCGTTGATCTTTATCGCGGCCGCGCGCCGCCGACGCAATTTTCTATTTTTAAACAGATATTTGACCGGCCCGATGGGGATCATCCGATTGCCTCCGGCAGTCTCTCTCCAAGGGTGCCAAAAAATTCTTGGCGCTCCTCTTGAACAGAATTTTTCCGGTTCCTAGGTCGTTTTCCGCCGGGGGCTGGTTCCGGCTCCGGTTAGATGACATCGCTAGACTGTTAAGGAGGATGTGCATGCATTTCCGTCCATTGCACGACCGTGTGCTCGTGCGCCGCATCGATGCCGAGGAGAAAACTGCCGGCGGCATCTTCATTCCCGACACCGCAAAGGAGAAGCCGCAGGAAGGCGAGATCATCGCCGCGGGTCCCGGAGCGCGGAACGAGCAAGGTCAATTGGTCCCGCTCGACGTGAAAGCGGGGGACCGGGTGTTGTTCGCAAAATGGTCGGGCACCGAGGTGAAGATCGACGGCCAGGATCTCCTGATCATGAAGGAGAGCGACCTTCTCGGTATCATCGAGCACAGCGGCAAGCTGAAGAAGGCGGCCTGACGTCGCCGAGACGCTGACAGTCATAAACAGAAAGGAGATTGGAACATGGCTGCCAAAGACGTGAAGTTCTCGACCGAGGCCCGTGAGCGCATGCTGCGGGGCGTGGACAAACTGGCGAATGCGGTAAAGGTCACGCTCGGTCCGAAGGGACGCAACGTGGTGATCGAGAAATCGTTCGGAGCGCCGCGCATCACCAAGGACGGCGTCACCGTCGCCAAGGAAATCGAGCTGGAGGACAAGTTCGAGAACATGGGCGCCCAGATGGTGCGCGAGGTGGCGTCGAAGACCAACGATCTCGCCGGTGACGGCACGACCACCGCGACCGTTCTGGCGCAGGCGATCGTCAAGGAAGGCGCGAAATCGGTCGCGGCCGGCATGAATCCGATGGACCTCAAGCGCGGCATCGATCTTGCGGTCGAGGCGATCGTCAGCGATATCAAGCTGCACGCCAAGAAAGTCACCTCCAACGATGAAATCGCGCAGGTCGGCACCATCTCGGCCAACGGTGATACCGAGATTGGCCGCTTCCTGGCAGACGCCATGCAGAAGGTCGGCAATGAGGGCGTCATCACGGTCGAGGAGGCAAAGAGCCTCGATACCGAGCTCGAAGTGGTTGAAGGCATGCAGTTCGACCGCGGCTACGTCTCGCCGTATTTCGTGACCAACGCGGAAAAGATGCGGGTCGAGCTCGAAGAGCCCTACATCCTGATCCACGAGAAGAAGCTGTCCGGGCTGCAAACCATGATCCCGCTGCTCGAGGCCGTCGTGCAGACGGGCAAGCCGCTCCTGGTGGTCGCCGAGGACGTCGAAGGCGAGGCTCTGGCAACGCTCGTCGTCAACAAGCTGCGCGGCGGCCTGAAGATCGCGGCCGTGAAGGCGCCGGGCTTCGGCGATCGCCGCAAGGCCATGCTTGAGGACATTGCGATACTCACCGGCGGCACCGCGATCGCGGAGGATCTCGGCATCAAGCTCGAGAACGTCACGCTCAATATGCTCGGCCGCGCCAAGAAGGTGGTGATCGACAAGGAGAACACCACCATCGTCAACGGGGCTGGCGCCAAGAAGGACATCGAAGCCCGGGTCGCCCAGATCAAGGCGCAGATCGAGGAGACCACCTCGGACTACGATCGCGAGAAGCTGCAGGAGCGGCTCGCCAAGCTTGCAGGCGGCGTTGCCGTGCTTCGCGTCGGCGGCGCCACCGAGGTCGAGGTCAAGGAGAAGAAGGACCGCGTCGACGATGCGCTCCATGCCACGCGCGCGGCCGTCGAGGAAGGCATCCTCCCCGGCGGCGGCGTCGCGCTGCTCCGCTCGCTCACGGCGCTGGACAGCGTCAAGACCGCGAACGCCGACCAGAAAGCCGGCGTCGATATCGTGCGCCGCGCCATCCAGGTGCCGGCGCGGCAGATTGTCCAGAATGCCGGCCATGACGGCTCGCTGGTCGTCGGCAAGCTGCTCGAGAACAGCACCTACAATTGGGGCTTCAATGCTGCGACCGGCGAATACCAGGATCTGGTGAAAGCCGGTGTGATCGACCCGGCCAAGGTCGTCCGTACGGCTTTGCAGGACGCAGCCTCGGTGGCTTCGCTGCTGATCACCACGGAAGCGCTCGTGGCCGACAAGCCCAAGAAGGCCGAGGCTCACGCGGCGGCCGCGCCGCCGATGGACTTCTGACGCGATTGCGCCCGGCCGGTTCGCGGCCGGGCGCCCCCCAGTCCGGGTCGTGCAGCCAACTTTCCGCCGATGTTGGAATTGCAAACCGTACCAAGCCCGTTTTCCAGATCTGGACGATCGACCCCGCCGCCAGACGCGCGGGTTCGCCGTTTCCTGATCGAGAGCGAGCGGCGCGTCATTTTGCATTGCAGAAAACTGCTCGACGATCCGAACCTGCCGGCCGAAGAACGACGCCGGCTGATGCCGCTGGTGAGCGAGGCCGAAGCCTGGCTGCGAAGCCTCGCGGCATGAGCGCAACGCAAAATTAACCGCGGGAAAAATCAGAAAAAAAATTTCTGGGGGATGCCTTGAAATCGATCCCGGTTTTTCTAATTCGTTTTTTGCCGCCGGTGGCGGTGCCGGACGCCGACTTTGGGTCCGGCAAACTAACCAGGGCGCCGGACAGGTGTCTTGCACTGATGTTCAGCGCTCCTTCGTATCCATCTTGCTCTTAGGAGGACTTGGCTATGAGGACTTATGATTTTGCCCCTCTGTGGCGTTCGACCATCGGCTTCGACCGCCTGTTCGATCTCCTCGACGAAACCCAGCACAGGACCGAGGACAACTACCCGCCCTACAATATCGAACGGCTTGGCGAAGATCGCTACCAGATCTCGCTGGCGCTGGCAGGTTTCGGCATGGACGAGATCGCCGTGACGGCCGAGCAGAACGTGCTGACCGTGGAGGGCCGCAAGAGCGACAAGGACCAGCACGAATATCTGTACCAGGGCATTTCGGCCCGGCCGTTCAAGCGGCAGTTCAACCTCGCCGACTACGTCCAGGTCAAGACCGCGACGTTCGACAACGGCCTGCTCCGGATCGAGCTCGTCCGCGAAATCCCCGAGGCCATGAAGCCCCGACGCATCGCCATTGGCGATGTCGCTCCTGGCGGGCAAATCACGCAGAAGGCCGCGTAGGCCGCCGCTTCACGCCTGAGCACATCGCGCGCGGACAGCAATCGTCCGCGCGTGAGCCAGCATATGCCAAGGAGAATATCATGGGTATTCGTGATGTGATTCCGTGGACGAAAGGCCAGCGGCTCCCGACCCGGCAAGAGCCTTTCGATCCGTTTCTGACGCTTCATCGGGAGATGAACCGCCTGTTCGACGACGTCTTTCGCGGGTTCGGCCCGCTTGGTCCTGTCGGCAATCCGTTGATGGAGGGCCAGTTCGCCTGGCCCCGGCTCGAGCTCAGCGAAACCGACAAGGCGGTGACGGTTTCAGCTGAGCTTCCGGGTCTCAGCGAAAAGGACGTCCAGGTCGAGATCGCCAATGGCGTCCTGTCGATCCGCGGCGAGAAGAAGGCCGAACGGCGTGACGATTCGAAATTCGTCAGCGAGCGCTACTACGGAGCGTTCGAACGTCGGATTTCGCTTGACGGCATCGAGGAAGACAAGGCCCAAGCCGTGTTCAAAAACGGCGTATTGACCGTGACGTTTCCGAAGTCCGAGCAGTCGAACCCGGACGTCAAGCGTATCGCGATCAACGCCAACTAAAGCCTGACGCCGGCGGCGCCCCGCCGCCGGCGTCGACCTCAATCTCGTATCAACCCGTCTCTCGACGAAAGGAGCAAATCGAGGAGACACGACATGAGCCAGACGACTCGCACCGCCAGCAATGTTGACCCCGTTTTCCACCCGGTATCCTATTACGATTCACCCGACGACGTTTTGCAGGACGTCAAGCTTTCGACAGCGGAGAAACGACTGATCCTCTCGTCCTGGGCATCGGATATGTACGCGGTCGAATCCCACCCTGCCCTTCGTGAGGTCCCAGGGATCCCGCACAGACTGCATCTCGCCGACATCCTGGCCGCCTTGAAGCAGCTGGACGACGGCAACGATCCACCGCCACGCGGGGGATTGGCGATGCGGCCACCTCGTTTCACCAGGCTCGATTGCGCCGCGTCCCATGAGCGTATCGATGTCAGGCGTGCTGCTGCGACGAGGCGATATCGATCTCCGAAAGCTTCGTACGCATCGAGCCAGTCAAGGTGGACCCGCGAGGAGAATGTGCGGCGATATCGCAAGCTTCTGAAGACAAGACTGACCGACATCGAACGCAGCTTCATCGAGCGGAGGCTCGCTGAAGAATTGCAGTGTTGATCTAGGTTCGCGGCTGGATGAAGGGCGCGGCGTCAGGCGGAAGCGCGTGCTTTCGGGGCCGGTCCGACACCGCTCGACCGTTGCGCGATCGGCGCGCCCTTCAGCCAGAGTCGCAGCGCCTCCCAGTGGATGGCGGCGACGACTTTGAAAGTCAGAAGAGGAATTGCGAGGAACGCACCCAACAATGAGCTGGACGTCAGCGCCCGCCGCCGCCCAAAAAAGGCTGCCGCCAGCACCGGACCCGTTTCATCCGTCTCCAGGATTCTCACCTTGACCTGCTCTTCCGGCGGCGAGAGCCGGAAATGATAGCACATGTCCATTTCAATGAACGGCGAGACGCGGAACTGCTTCGTTTGGCTGTGCCGGAGCGTGTCGTCACGGCCATGGCAAGCCTGCACCTGCAGCACGTAAGAATGGATTTCCCCGAAGGTATTTCGTACCTCGTAGATCAATAATGCAAGCTCGCCCGATGCCTGATAGCAAAAGTAGATCGAAAGCGGATTGAAAGTGTAACCGAGCAGCCGTGGATAGCACAGCAGGAGAATGCGCCCGCCCGCGAGGTCGATGCCGTGCTCGGCGGCCAGGCGCCTTGCGTATGTGCTCAAGGGGCGGCCATTGCGCTCCCCGTGATCGGCCTCATGGAAGCTGAACAGCCCTGCCCGATTGACGGCGAACAAGCCTGATTGCCGATCGGCCTCATGGAGCCGGTCCAGGTCGATGAGCAGACTCATGACGCGATAGCTGAAGCGGTGGCGAACCGGCCGCAAGCGCGCATGCATCACCTTACCGAAATAGAGCACTGCGGCGGGTATCTCTGATCTCGGTTGTGGCGTGGGTGCCATGTGCTACTCGGCCGCCTCTGCAAGCGGGCTCCCGGATTGATGCCAGGGCACGACCGCGCCGAGCGCTTCGGCAGCTGCAATGCCCGAACGCAATCCGTCTTCGTGAAAGCCGTAGCCGGTCCAGGCGCCGCAGAACCAGGTGCGGCGGCGCCCCTGGATTTCAGGCAGCCGCTTCTGTGCTGCAAAAGCGCCGGCATTGAATTGCGGGTGGGCGAAGGAATATTTCCCGAAGGTCAGGTGCGCCGCCGGCTCGAACGGCGGATTGAGGCTGACGAACAGCGGCTTGCCGTCCTCGATTCCCTGCAACTGATTCATCCAGTAGGTCACGGCAACATCGTTGTCCGCAGGACTCTGCCGCTGCCAGCGCAGGAAGTTCCAGGACGCCCAGGCGTCGCGGCGCTTGGGCATGAGACGGCAGTCGCGATGCAGATAGGCGGTGTTGGGCGCATAGCCGATCGCGCCCAGGATCGCGCGCTCGCGAGGATCGGCATCCGACAGCAATGCCAACGCCTGGTCGCTATGGGAGGCGATGACAACAGCATCGTAGTTTTCCCGGCCGCCATGGCTGTCCAGAATCGATACTCCGTTTTGCCTGCGCTCAACCGAGATTGCAGCGCAGCCCAGTCGGATCCGGCTCCTGAAGCCCGCCGTGAGCTTCTCAACATAGCGGCGGCTGCCTCCCCTCACCGTGCGCCAGCGTGGACGATCGTGGTGGAGCAAGCGATGATTGTCAAAGAACGCGACAAAATTCTCCGCGGGAAAGGCGAAGATTCCCTCCGAGGGCGACGACCAGATCGCCGCGCCCATTGGCGCCAGATAATCGGTGAGCAGTCGCGGCGCGAACGCCCTTGCCCGGAAATAGTCCCCCAGCGTCAGCCCGGCGAGGTGGCCGGCCCGCAGGTCCGCCACGCTTTGCCGATTGAACCTCAATATTTCCGCGAGCATCAAAAGATACGAGGGTGAGAGGAGATTGCGACGCTGAGCAAACAGGCCGGCCGCGGTTTGATAGGCGGTTGCGCCTCCGCCACGCCACTCGAACCGCCCCGCATCGGCTGACACCGAAAAGCTCATGGAGGTCTCGATCGTTCCGACGTCGAGGTACTCGAATAGTGACGTCAATTCTGGATAATTCAGCTCGTTGAATACGATAAAGCCGATATCGACGTCGATGGGCGCGCCATCATAATCAATTCGCACGGTGTGGCTGTGTCCGCCCGAACGCAACTCGCGCTCGTACACGGTTATGGGATAGTTTTGCGACAGCAGCCATGCAGCGGCGTTACCAGCAATTCCCGTTCCGATGACTGCCAACCGCATTCCGACCCGCCCCCTTCTGCATGCCTTGAGCTACGGCTGTAGGACCAATCGGTTTCGGCGTGACCAGATGCGGCTGCCGTCCCCCGCGCCTGATTATGCCACTGATCCGACGGAGCAGCCGTGACGTTCTCAAGAGGTAAACGGCGGTAGACCGGGTCCGGATCACCCTGCAAGCCTCGGATATTGCTTGCGCCATCGTGAACGGCGGGACGGCTAATTCCGTACCATGAACAGGCTGTGGACGTCGGGTCGATTGTTATGGTGCTGATGCATATTGGGGTTCTAGCTGCGACCGGACTGTCGCTGTCGGTTCTGATGGCGCTCGCCTGGATCGTTCAACAGCGTACCGGCAACTCCGGTTGGGTTGATACGATCTGGACCTTTTCGGTCGGGCTGGTCAGCGCTGGTGCCGCGCTATGGCCGCTCGGCGAGGCCTTGCCGGCCCGGCAGGCGCTTGCCGCCGGGCTGGTCCTGCTCTGGTCGGCGAGGCTCGGTACGCACATCGCCCTTCGCTCCCTGGGCAGTGCGGATGATCCGCGTTACGCGAGCTACGCTCGGGAATGGGGCGCGGCGGCGCCCCGGCGGATGTTTGCCTTCCTTCAGGCGCAGGCCCTGGTCTCGCTGCCGCTGACCTTTGCTGTGTTCCTCGCCGCACATGCCCCGCGATACGCCTTGGGCCTGCAGGACGCCGTGGGCGCCGCAATCGCGCTTGCAGCAATCGCCGGTGAGGCCGTCGCCGATGAACAGATGCGGCGATTCAGGGCCTCTCCCGCCAATGCCGGGCAGGTCTGCGACGTCGGCCTGTGGCGCTGGTCGCGCCATCCGAACTACTTCTTCGAATGGCTCGGCTGGTTTGCCTATCCCGCCATCGCTCTGTCGCCGTCGTACCCGTGGGGCTGGGCAAGCCTGGCCGCACCGGCTGTCATGTATTGGTTGCTGGTGCATGTCAGCGGGATTCCGCCGCTCGAGGCGCAGATGCTCCGGTCGCGTGGCGATCGCTATCGTGCCTATCAGGCAAAGACCAGTCCCTTCTTTCCCCTGCCGCCCCAGAGGACGTCTTGAGATGAGCCTGATGTCCACGATGATCGGCGTGGCCGAGCGCGTGCCGTTGCCGGACCTCGTCGTCCGCGCCGCAATAACCCGCATGTGCGCCAGAACCGCGGCGGCGCTGTCGGACCAATCAACGGCTGACGCCGCCGAATTTGCCGCGGTGATGGCGCGCCGCGCTATTGCCGAACACACGGAGACGGCCAATGCACAGCACTACGAGGTGACGCCGGCCTTCTTCCGTCACGTCCTGGGGCCGAAGCAGAAATACTCCTGCTGCTACTACAGGGATCCGCATTCGACCTTGGAGGAAGCGGAAACGGAGGCGATCAGGCAGACCATCGCGCATGCCGGGCTCGCCGACGGGCAATCCATTCTCGAACTCGGCTGCGGCTGGGGCGCGCTCTCGCTGGAGATGGCCAGGGCGTTTCCGCGCTCCACCGTAACTGCGGTCTCGAACTCACGGTCCCAGCGTGGGCATATTGAAGATGAGGCGGCAAGGGCCGGTTTGCACAATCTCCGTGTGATGACCGCAGACATGAACAGTTTCGCGCCCGAGGCGAAGTTCGACCGCATCGTCTCGGTCGAGATGTTCGAGCATATGATGAACTGGCGCGAGCTGCTCACGCGGATCCGTTGCTGGCTGGCGCCGGAGGGCGAGCTGTTCCTCCACATCTTCAGCCATCGCTCCGGCTGCTATGTCTTCGATCACGCCAGGTCCGAAGATTGGATCGCCCAGAACTTCTTCACCGGCGGCGTGATGCCGAGCCACGACCTGATCGGGCAATATGCCGACCTCTTCAGGGTCGAGCAGGCCTGGCGCTGGAGCGGCCGGCATTATCAACGCACCGCGCTCGACTGGCTCGATCGTTTCGACCGCAATCGCGGCGCAGTTGAGGGCATTCTGCGCGGCGTCTACGGCAAGGACACCGACCTATGGATGCGCCGATGGCGCTGGTTTTTCCTTGCCACGGCCGGACTGTTCGGATTTGCGGACGGCAACGAGTGGGGCGTCAGCCACTTCCGGCTGCGACCGAGCGATTGAAGAGCGCGTGATCCAGTCCCATTTTCGGCTCGTTTAGTGTTCGATCGCACCGATTGGTGCGGATCGCAGCAGCAATGGACGGGAGCCAAGCGAATGAATTTCCTCCTCACCTATCTGTCGGTCGCGACCAGCTTCGTGGCGATCGACATGATCTGGCTCCGAACCATGGCCGAGAGGCTCTACCGGCCGGTCCTGGGCGAGATGTTGCGGCCTGAACCGAACCTGACCGCTGCCGCATTCTTCTACCTTCTCTATCCCCTGGGCATCATCGGATTCGCCGTGCTGCCCGCGCATCATGAAGGCAGCGCGCTGCGGGCCTTCACGTCCGG
Organism: Bradyrhizobium sp.; assembly: GCA_035293585.1. Taxonomy (GTDB): domain Bacteria; phylum Pseudomonadota; class Alphaproteobacteria; order Rhizobiales; family Xanthobacteraceae; genus Bradyrhizobium. Next base: position 48,866 of record DATGMN010000062.1, read on the forward strand.
CATGATGTTCGGCTGCTTCACCTACGCGACTTACGACCTGACCAACCAGGCAACCCTGCGGAACTGGTCGACGACCCTGACCATTGCGGACATCGGCTGGGGCTCGATCCTGGCCGGCTTGAGCGCCTGGCTGGGGTATCTCGTGACGCAGCGGGTGGGCCCCTCGCCGTGGTAACGGCCATGCGGCCGGTGCTGAAACATGGCGTGGCTGCATTCCCATTGAACACGTCGCTCTTTCCGCTCAATTGAGCAGGCTCACAGCAGCGCGGCGGTGATCTTATCCGACCGCCAAGCGTCTTCGCCTTCGGCGGGCCGAGGCGCAAGCCAACTCGAAACGTCCGGCATTTCACCAGATGTTCAGACGGGTTTGCTGGACAAGATTGCCGACATCGCCTTGGTGAGGCTTCAACGACAAGAGCCGTCTTAGCCGGCCTCTTGCGTGTCGATGCATGCAGGTCGGCAACGGCGCGTGCATCCTGCACGGCCACGCGCGCCGGGAGTTCGGCAACTCGCCTGCCATCGTCCTGCTTCGCCACTGCCCCGGGCGGGCGGAGAGCATTACGCCCGGAGGCGCACAGCCTAGAGCCGAACGAACGGGCTGATGAGCCGACCGAGGAAGCCGTTCATGCGGAGGTCCCCCGTCATCGCGACCAGGCAAAGGCAGGGACCCTCGTCACCGACGATCGGACGGTGGTCGACATCGTCGTCACCATAGTCGAAATCGCCGGGCCCGTAGCGACCGCCCTGGTGGCTGAAGCTGCCCTTCAGCACGCACGTCAGCTCGGTGCCGGTATGGGTGTGCTCAAGCATTCGCGTGCCGGGTGCGGATTGCAACAGGAACGCCCGCGCCTTGCCCGTGCCCGAAAGCTCGATCGGCTGCATGCTCACGCCGGGGGCGACCCGCCGGCGCTTGCCGATGCGAAAGCGACGCAGGATCTCGGGCAAGTCCGGATCCCCCGCCGTCGCGCTCGCCGGCAATCGCCGCGGCGCGCGGGCGACAGGACGTTCATGGATGCGCGTCATGACGACATCAAATGCGTCAGCGGCCATTGGCGCCGGTTCGATCTCCTCAAGCGCGGCACCGGCCAATTGCTCCATGGCCTGTACGAAGCGGCTGCACCGCGCGCAGCCGGCCAAATGGACGGCAACCACCAAATGCGCGGCCTCGTCGAGCGCGCCAATCGCGAAGCTGGCCAGCAGATCCTCGGGCGGATGGTGGTTGATGATCATTGCTCTTCGTCCAACAGGTCTCTCAGGCGGTTCACCGCCAGCCTGATCCGCGACTTCACCGTGCCAAGCGGTATGCCCAGCATGTTTGCGATCTCCGGATGAGGCCGCTCATCGATAAACGACAGCCGGATCACTCTGGATTGCTCCGCCGACAGCCGTTCGATCGCAGCCTTGACCCGCGTGGTATCCTCCACCCGCGAGATCAGGATGTCCGCGGATTCGGCCGGATCGGGTGCCTCCGTCAGCTCCGGATCCTGGCTCGATCGTCCCCTGCGCGCCGCACGCCGAACGGAGTCGATCCGCAGGTTCCGCGCGATGGTGAAGATCCAGGCCGCCACTCCCGTCGTGTTTGGATCGAACTGGCCAGCCTTGCGCCATACCGCGATCAGCGTGTCCTGGGCGATCTCCTCGGCCTCGTCCGCACTGCATCCCGCCTTGATCATAAATCCTTTGATGCGCGGCGCGAAGTGCTCGAACAGGCTCTTGAACGCCTCGCGATCGCCGTGGGAAGCGACACGTCCGATCAGGTCAGCCCATTCCACTTTGGCGTTCGGCTCCTTGTTCGCACCAATCGACGACAGCCCCTTCAGCGGTAATATAATGGCCGCTCGGGACGACACTCTAGCAGCTCGGATAGCAGCGGTCATGGAGCCTCGGCAAGCGACGACTTCATCCAAACGAGCAAAGCGAGCCCTCAGATCACCGGGACTCGCATTTTTCAGGCCGCTCAGGCGCTGGAACCCGGCCTAGTCGGGCCGATCCGCGTTCACCATGGCCAGAAACTCCTGACGGCGGCCGGGCTCGGTGCGAAAGCACCCCAGCATCCGCGTGGTGGTCAAATCCACCCCGTGCTTCTTCACGCCGCGGCCACTGATGCATTGGTGCGAAGCCTTGATCAGCACCGCCACACCCAGCGGCTCGAGCGCCCGGTCGATGGCACCGGCGATCTCGGCGGTGAGGCGCTCCTGGATCTGGAGCCGGTTGGCGTAGGCCTCGACCACCCGGGCAAGCTTGGAGATGCCGACGACCCGGTCCCGCGGCAGGTAGCCGACCCACGCATGGCCGGTGATCGGCGCCATGTGATGCTCGCAATGGCTCTGGAACGGAATCTTCCTGAGCAGCACCATCTCGTCGTAGCCGGCCGTTTCCTCGAACGTTTTCTTGAGGAATTCCTCCGGGTTCTGATCGTAGCCGCAGAAATAGCTTTTATAGGCACGAGCGACGCGCGCGGGCGTTTCGGCAAGACCCTCGCGCGCAGGATCGTCGCCGATCCAGGTCAGGATGGTTCGCACCGCCTCCTCGACATCCTCCTGGGTTACACTCGCGAGCTCGGACTTGAGCGGCAGTTTTCTTGCGATCTGATGCACCATCGACCCTCCGAAAGCAGGGTAACGATGGGATCACCGGTCCGGATCACCAGCCGGCTTTGTCAGTCGCGGCGTCGGATCGCCCCGACGTCTTGCCGAAGGCCGGGTCCACTTCCAGCGGGCCAGCGAAGGGCTGCCCGTCGGAAGCTGATCCATTGTCGGCTTCACATCGTTTCAACCGCAGGCGAGCAACCAGACGACGGAAGCGCAAGCTTCGGCGCCCTCGGCTTGTCGCCGTTTGGTCCGCCTGACTGTGGAGTTCAACCTGTCGGGGTTGACGAACCTGCGTTGAGAAGCTGGGAAACAGCCGTAATCAGTTGCGCCGGAGCGAACGGCTTTTTCAGCAGGATGCTGTTCGGAACACCTTCCGAAGGCCAATCGTCGGCGGCGGCGCCCGTCATGTAAATGACGGGGAATGCGGGTTCGAGCTGCCTGACCAGTCGCGCAATGTCCCAGCCCTTGATGGCCCCCTCGAGATTGACGTCGGTAACAAGTGCCGAATACTCGGACACGCCGTGTTCTATCATCTGCACTGCCTCTTGGCCTGACCTGACCATCGTCACTTCAAAGCCGCCCTCGTTCAGGGCTTCACGAATGACGTCCTGCAAGAGCTTTTCGTCCTCGATGACAAGAATCCCAGGTATCTTCTCCAATTTCTTCTCCCCCCGTAGAGCCAAGCCTGGCTCGTCGAGCAAGGCAACGCGCCCGAGGCGAAAACGTTCAAAAGTGGACATTCAGCTCGCGCGGCTGCCGGAGCGCCCTCGCCTTGTCTCAGGGCCTTGCGCTTCTGTCCGACGTAATCGGGATAGCTTTACGGACAGGCTTCGCGCCGGCATTGGCCCCGATGATCGGGATGCCAGTCATGATAGCATGACTGGCCCGGAATCACCGGCCGGCTACCTTAGTTGTGCGTTCTGATTTTCATCAATCCTGGATTGCCGGCAGCAGCTGCAGCCAGTCCGACCACGCCCTGCGACGTTATTCGATCACTTCATCGGCGCGCAGCAGGAAAGTCTCGGGAATCGTCCAACCCAGGGACCTCGCGGTCTTCAGGTTTATCGACAGGTCGATCTTGGTCGGCTGCGCCACCGGAACGTCTTCGGCCTTGGCCCCCCTCAGGATCCTGTCGACATAGTCGGCGGCCTGCCGAAATTGATCGACCTCGTTTGGACCATACGAGATCAAACCACCTTCGGATCGAATATATTCGCGCGCGCCCCACATCGTCGCCATGTTCGACCGTCGTGCCGCCGCATTGATGTCGCGCCAGTTCGTTATGACCAGAGAATCGGTGCACACGTAAATCACCTTGATCCCATCCTTCAGGGATGCGATCGCGGGCGCGATATCGCTCGCCACAAGAACGCGAGGGCTCTCGACGACCAGCCCAAGCGCTCGAGCCGTCTCCTGAACGGCGGCCGATTCGCGGGCCGAGCCTGCATAGCCGGCATTGGCAAGAACCGCGAGACGGCTCAATCCCGGTATGGCCTCGCGCAGGATCTCGAGCCGCTTGTTCGCAATCTCACTCGATTGCAGCGAAAGGCCGGTGACGTTTCTGCCGGGATGAGCGAGGCTGTCGACAAATCCGCTGGCGACGGGGTCGACCGCAGCTGCGAGCACGATCGGAATCGTTCGTGTCGCCTGCATGACCCTTGGGGCCGCACTGCCGACGGTCAGGATCACGTCGACATTCATCTGCACGAACTCGGCAGCTATCGCGGCATACCGGCCGCTATCGCCTTCGGCCCACCGATAAGCGATGGTTACGTCGCGGCCGCCGACCCAGCCGAGCTCCCGCAGACGCTCTTCAAAGCCTTTGATCGCGGGGGCCCATGCCGTGGCGGAGGCCGCACCCAGCACGCCTATGGTCTTACTGATCTGCTGCGCATCTGTCGCGCGCGGTCCCGCGACCGCAGCCGCGGCCAGCAGATTGATGAAATCACGCCGTCTCATGCTGCGATTGCCCCTGCTCCCTCATCCCGATCCTATCAGGACCGCGCGGCAAAGCGACAGGCGTGTCCGATCGTATCTCAGGCTCGAGGCTGGCGCCGGATTAACTAACCAGGACAGCGGACGAAGAGCGGCTACGCTGCCGTTTCGAGCCGCTGGTCGATCTCCTGCCGCAGCAGCGTGAAATCAATGGGCTTGGTCAGCAACCTTGTCGCGCCGCTTTGCAGCGCCTTTCGCTCCGTATCGGCATCACCATACGCGGTGATCATGATCACGGGCACTTCGGGCCGGATCGCCTTGACCTTGGGCAGCATTTCGAGCCCCGTCATGCCGGGCATGTTGATGTCGGACAGGATCAATATCAGCGACGGCCCCACGCTGTCCGCAACGCGGGACAAGGCATCGGCGGCCGAGTTGGCGAAATCCATCGCAAAGCGCTGGGCACGCAGATCACGTCGAAACTGCTGACGGAACAGAGCCTCGACGTCCGGCTCGTCGTCTACTACCAGAACCAATACAGTCACGCCTAACCCCTGTTGCTGAGCTTGAAATCGCTTGTGCGCGGCAATCGGATCGTGAACTCGGTAAACTCGCCAGGGACCGTCTCCACATCGATCGTGCCACCGTGCTGTTTCACGACGATGTCGTGGCTCATCGAAAGTCCCAGTCCCGTGCCTTCCCCGGCGGGCTTCGTGGTGAAGAAGGGATTGAATATTTTCTCCTTCACCTCGGGCGGGATGCCGGTGCCGTTGTCGCGGATCCGGATCTCGATATGAGCCGGCAGGCCGCGGGTAACGGCCTTCAGGACGGGGGCGAACACGCTGTCGCCGTTTTCCGCCTTTCGCTTGCTCACCGCGTAGAAGCCGTTGGAGATCAGGTTGAGAAGCACGCGCGTGATCTCCTGCGGAAAGACCTCGATTTTCCCGGCTTCAGGATCGAGATCGCGCTCGATGGTCACGTTGAAATGCGACTTCTCGGCGCGCGCGCCGTGATAGGCGAGGTTGAGGCTCTCCTCGACCAGTGCATTGACGTCACTTGGACGATGCTCCCCGGACCCTTCGCGCGAGTGTAGCAGCATGTTCTTCACGATCGAGTCCGCCCGCTTGCCGTGCTGCACGACCCTGCCGAGATTATCCTTCAAAAGGGAGGTCAGCTCATCCACTTCCTTGCTCATATCCTCGGAAAACTTTGCGCCTTTCAGCAGATCGTTGAGCTCATCGGTGAGCTCGACCGAGAGCGCGGAAAAATTGTTGACGAAGTTGAGCGGATTCTTGATCTCATGGGCAATGCCGGCGGTGAGTTGGCCGAGCGACGCCAGCTTTTCGGTCTGGACCAGACGATCCTGCGCAGTTCGCAGGTCTTCCAGCGATTTGGCGAGCTCCCGGGTGCGGGCCTGAACCTCCTCGAACAGCCGGACATTCTCGATCGCGATGACAGCCTGGTCGGCGAAAGTCTGCACCAGTTCGATCTGGCGGTCGGTGAACGGCCCCGGAACCTGTCGCGTCAGGGTCATGACGCCCTCGACCTTGCCGTCGCGCAGCAACGGCACGCTGAGAGCGGCGCGGATTCCGGCAAGCGGCGTCGCCGGAAGGTCCACTTCGGGGTCGGCCGCGACGTCCTCGACGCAGGCGACCTTGCCGGTCGCGATCGCGCGCGCCGTCGCCGTGTTTCGCCCCGGCCTCTGCGGATGCTCCTCCAGCCACCTCACCCATTCGGGATTCGAGTCGCCATGGGACGACGCGCGGTAGCGGAAGACATCGCCGTCACGCAAGAAGATGATGCCATTCAGCGCGCCGCTCAGCTCGACAGCGGATCGAGACAGCGTCTCGAGCACCGTCTGCAAATCGAACGCCGACCGGCTTATCACCTTCAGCACGTCAGCGGTCGCGGTTTGCTGCTGCAGCGCCTCGGTGAGGTCACGCGTCTTGGCCTGCACCTCCTCGAACAGGCGCGCATTCTCGATGGCGATCACGGCCTGGTCGGCGAAGGTGCGCAAGAGTTCGACATGGTGATCCCCAAGCACGCCCGTCTCGCGCCGGGTCGATGCGATGAAACCGATGAACTTGCCCTGGTTCATCAGCGGCGTGAGCGTGAGGCTGCGCCAACCGCGGGCGCGGCCAAGCTGGCGCGTATGCGGATCGGCGCTCTCTGAATCCGCGATTTGCGCAATCTCGCCGTTCTCCACCAACGCAACGGCCGCCACCTCGCTTCGGTGCCGCGGATGTGCCGCGACCAGGATCGCGTCCGCCTCCGGATTGGTCGGCGTGAAGGCCACGAGATGCACCATATCGTCGATGACGAGATGAACCGCGGTCGAGAACCCGCCGATCAGCCGCCTGGCGCTGGATGCAATCGCGTCAAAGACCGGCTGCACGTCGCCGGGCGAGCTGGCGATCACCTTCAATATCTCTGCCGTTGCGGTTTGTCGCTCCAGCGCCAGCTTCGTCTCCTTGAAAAGCCGCGCATTCTCGACAGCGATCACGGCCTGGTCGGCAAAGCTCTGCTGGAGGGCAAGCTCATCGTCCGTGAAGGGCTTGAGCTGATCGCGAAAAACGATGAGGGCACCGATGGCCCTGCCCTCGCGCCGAAGCGGCGTGCCGCAGACGGTACGAGCCCCTCCGGCCCGGGCGTGGGGCAGGCCCGGAAAATCAGACATCGAGGGATCAAGATGATCGAGATCGGGAATGTGGATCTGCCGATTCTCGGCCACCACGGTGCCTGGCAGATTTCGGCCGCCAACCTTGATATTGGATCGGGGATAGGCCGAGCCGACGCGTTTCGCGATAGCGCCGACGCGGTACTCCTGCGTGAACTCACGCCCCTCGGCGAGCTGGATCGACACGCTGGTCGCGCCAAACAGCCGCGCGGTCGTCTCCGCGATCAACTGCAACGGCCCCGCTACGTCGCCCGCAGCATCGGCGACCGCGCGCAGGATCTCGGCGCCGGCCTGCTGCTGCAGCCGTGCGTTTTCCAGCTGGCTCTTCAGGCGCGCGACTTCCGATTTCAGCGAGGGCTTCTGCCTGCGCGGCTCAGCCTCGACCGATCCTGGCTTACGCAAGCCGCCCTTGCCGGCTTTGGAGATAGCGGATTTGGGCTTCCGCAAACCGCCGCGACGAGCCGTCGTGGCGCGCTTTCCAGTCCTACTCCCGGTGTTGGCCATTTGTGCTCCCCCCGGGACCCAAAATACGCGATCCAGACGCACGCGCAAACTGTCACTCCAGGTCGGATGTCCGAAGCGCGGCAATCTCGACGGTCGGGCATCACGAGATGGCACGGTCCTGCCGAGCCCTCCGGACCATGCTGTATCCTGTCCAGTTGGGTCGAGAGGATCAACCGCATCCTGGTTCATCTCACGTCGGCTTGGGCGAACGCCGTCGCTGTGTGGCGGTTCAACCCCTATCGCGCTTCGATTGAAATGCGATAGGTTTGATGGCAGGCGATACAGTTCGTCATCGTATCGGCGAGTGTCTTGTTGATTGTTGCGACGGGAGCACGCGCGATCGCTTGCTCGGCAATCTGGTCGAATCCGCTCCGCACCGATCCAATCATCGACTTCCAGGCGTCGCTTTCCTTGGCGGCCAGAGCCGGCGGTCGCACCAGCGCAGCATTTGCCTTGCGGCCGCGCGCCGCGGCTTCGCGCGCGACCTTATCCATATCGCCCGAACCAAGCCCTTCCTCGACCCCCTCTATGGAGGTTAGAAACAGTCGCATCTGGTCCAGGACGAAGTTCTTCTCCGCTTCCGTTCGCTGAACCGACTCCCGCGTATCAGCCATTTCGTCCGCTGTCCCTCGAGGCATGAGCGCGACAGAGAAGAGGCACTGGATGATCATGATCGAGGCGAGGCGGTGGCGCATGGCGAAGGCTTCCTGATTTGGCGTGCGCTGTACGGCTGTGAGTGTTCAGATGATGGTGTTGTGTGGACAAGCGACCGGGCGCGAGCCTCACGGTCGCTATTTGCGAGAAATCCTGCGCTATTTCGGCATTCGATCAGCGGGCCTGGTGGCACATCCCTCGATCCACCGAGCATTGCTCAAGCCGGATCACTTGCGCTCGACCAGAATAGCTCGACAATCCGACGCGCCGATGTTTTCGGCCGTATGCGAGGACGTGATGGGACCAGCAGTGGCCACTCCCGCCTTGTTCTTGAGCTCGCGCGTCGTGCCGTCCGGATTGTGAACCCGCACCGTGCAATCGTCGAGGGCGTAGACCACGAAGGCGAGCGGGTGCGAATGGGGCTTATCCGTCGCACCCTTCGGCCAGGTCGCAGCGATCACACGAAAATTCTGATCCTCGAAGATGACCTTGTAGACCGCCGGATCGGCCTGATAGCTGGGAGGCGCGTCCTGCGCCGTAGCCGCAGACAGGCAAATCGCTGCCGTGCCCAGGCCGAACATTGCACGTCGGATCATCACTAATTCCTCCAGGAGCGATATCGCAATAAAAGACGCTAGAGAATGCCCTGTGCGGCAGCGCTATCGCGATCGACCTGTTTTTGCCGGACGATCGACAGCTCTCTGCTGCACGCAGCGAACGCGTCCGTGCCGGACCGCATTCCGAACCTCTCGCAGAATTGGTGATCCTCATCCGCAATCGCCCGCACGACCTCTTCATGTGCGGCCGCGCGAATGGCAGGACCGGTGACGACAAAGGCGTGCAGGCCAAAAGCGACCAGGATGGCAATCAGCAGGGCGTAGGCGAGCAAGCGGAGCGGCACGTGACCTGAGCCGCGCGTGCTGGTTCTGATATCGGTCATGAAACGTCTCTTAAACAAAATGAAATCGAACAGCGGCCGTCCGCGCAAACGACGGCGGCTCGCAAAATCATGCTAGCCGTTCCGAGCCAGATTCGTTCGGAAAACTTTGCGCATATCGGAAGGCGGCGCAAACGGCCGCGAGATGAGGTTAGTCCGCACCCATGGAGGCAAGGCTCCGGGCCGCGCCGTCGCCCTGCCCCTTTGTCCACTCTCGCATCGCGACGAGATTGACCACATCGTGCAGGTACATGCCGACAGCGAGGCCGCGGTCGTAGCTCGCCCAATGGCGCGGGAGAATTTCGATGCTCCGGCCACCACGCCCGACGATGTTGACGAGACCGGCCGACTGCGCGGAGTTCATCAAGTTACGGACATGGGTGCGGGAAACGCCGTACCGATCGGCCACGTCCATATAGGAGACCGCGGCAGTCGGATCGCCCGCATCCATCGCGGCCTTCAGGAGCCCATTCTGAATCAGCGGCCCCGCTGCGTGAGCAAAGAACAGCATCGTGTCGGGGAGCGTCATCATGAGGCGCGCGCCGACCGCGGTGAACGGCAGGCACGCGCGGCAATGAAGCACGTGAAAGACACGATTTCGCGACAGCACCGGGCTGTAATCATGATCGGGATAGAGCCTGGCGAGCGGCACGTAATGGGCGGCAAGCCACTCGGTATGATGCGAGCGAAGCTTGTCCGTCGTCGCCAGCAGCCGGACGCGCTTGTCACCCGGCGCCCGGCTCTGCTCCATAAATCCAACCTCATAAAGCCGCGCGAGGAGATGATCGACCTGTCGCGCGCTCGCATAGCCGAACACGGCCAGCTGCTGCTTCAGGGCGGCGACCGTGAACCACGTTTCGCGGCGCGAGGGATCCTGCGCGGCTTCGAGCACCGCCGCGGTGTGAAACACAAAGAACCGGCCTGCCTGCAGCAGGAGCCGAACCAGAAACGGATCGCCCTCGTACACCTCACAGAAGCTCTCGAGATAGGCGCGCCGTGCCGCCGGCAACCGAGGATGGTTCACGATATCCTCGAAGCTCAGCCGCAACCGGCAGCCGGCGAGGCGCTCGAGCTCGTCTCTTTCCACGGCTTCCCCCAGTCTCTTGACCGCCCGAAAGTTATAAGGCGGCGGCGATCTGCGCAATGTTTTCCGAATCGCATATTTGGCACGCCTTGCGGGAGCGAACTTGCGAAGAGAGGTTGCGTGATTGGCAAAGAGCCCATCGGCCGACATCAGCGACGGCGGGACGGCAGCGCCGAGACACGCGATCTTCCGATTCATCCCGAAGCCGGTCGGCTGCTCGATCGGTATGCAGCCCGCATCAACTCCGTGCATTGGTCGTGATCTCGTTGACCGGCCTGTGGCCGCCAATGCGACAGGGCGCTCAGCCGTGCGGCCGCGTCCGTCACGCCAGATGCGAAGCTGATCGGCCGACAGATCCCTCACCTCGTCCGGCGTCGTCGCTCACGCAGCGACCGCGCGTCCTCACCTCAGGCGGCGGTCGGGAGGATTTCGATGGAACCGCCAACCTCTCTCAGGCTCTCTCGTTCCGACGCTGAAGTAAAGCGTGCGCTTTTAGAAAGCGTTAGGGAGAGCCAGGATAGTTCTTCTACCTGAAGTTTATCAGCGCGCTGCAGTTTATGGTTGAAAATGAACGAAAGTGAAGTCGATTTTGCCTGGCAAGCCTTCAGGTTGAACTGGCTGCCCGTAGTTGCGATGGGGGCGGCGCTGTTTGGATTGATCGCCTGCACCGACTTCTCATTGGAGCCACTCGCCTTCGGCACGACCCTCGCGATCGGGCTCTCGCTCGCGCTTGTCGCTTATGGTTCGGAACTCGCTTTCACAGATCCCAAGCTGATTTTTTGGTCCGGCTCCACCGCCCAGGTGATCACAGTCACGGCGATTGTCGGCCCCCTCAGCTATGTCGCCAACGCCGTGAATTGGCCGTTGCAGGATCACACATTGCTGCTGATCGACCGCGCCGTTGGGCTCGATCCTCAATGGATTGCAGCGTTTGTAAACGACCACGGCTGGCTCGTGAGATATCTGAATAAGGGTTATGGATTCATCAAGTGGCCCTTGCTCGGCATTCCCATCGTTCTGACAATGTCGTTGCGACTGATCAGGCTGCAGCAATTCGTCCTTGCGCTGAATATTGCGCTCGCCGTGACCATCGTGATCTCGATATTCGTGCCGGCCGTCGGAACCTATTACGGCTTGAACCTGTCCCCAGCCGAGCGATTTCCGCTGCTCGACTCGTCCAATTTTGCGGCGCAGCTCCGTGACATTATCGCCTTGCGCAACGGCTCGTTGCGCCACCTCGAGCTATTCAAGCTGGCGGGTATCGTTTCTTTTCCGAGCTTCCACACGGCGTCGGCCGTTCTTTATTGCTGGGCGCTGTGGCCGGTTCGGGCCTGCCGGTGGATAGCGATCGGCCTCGGCACCTGGATGGTGGCGGCCACGCCGGTGATCGGCGCGCATTACATCATAGACCTCGTGGGCGGAGCCGCCGTGGCAGGCGCCTCGATTGTCCTGGCGATTCGCTTGCTTCGGAAACTCGCCTCCAAGGACGCTTCCGCCGTAGCAGAGAGACCGGCCGTTGAAAGCGCCCTGGGCTATCAAACCAGCCAATGAATTCGCCAGATGAAGGTCACTGCTCTCGTTTTCTAAGCCCGTTTACTCAATCTGAGGGTGCAGAAATTAAAGATATCTTATAGGGCGGATGTCTATAGATCTTTCGGCGGCTTACAAACCACGGTCGCGGCCGTGCGGCGACCCCAGGATGTTTGCTCGGGGGGCTCGGTCGGTTTACTGGGCGCAGGCCGCCTGTTCCCGCCGCCTGTCAATGAGGGAAGCCATGTCCGATCTCGTTTCGACCTCCGGCGCCTTGCCAAAGGAGCGGCGCGGCGACGGATCGGGCGTCCTGATAACCGTGCTCGCACTGGCCGCGGTGCTCGCGATCAAATTGCTCTGGATCAAGACCAGCGTATTCGACGCGATGTCCACTGACGATGCCATGCGGCTGGTCGAGGTTCGCGATCTGTTGAACGGGCAAGGTTGGCTTGACCTCAGGCAATATCGATTGGACCCGCCCGGCGTGCTGATGCACTGGTCGCGCATCATCGACCTGCCTTTGGCGATGTTCATTGTTGTGCTGAAGCCGTTGATCGGAACGCCTGATGCGGAGGCCGTGACGCTTTTTGTGTGGCCCTTGCTGCTGTTTGCCGGGGCGGTCGCACTGGCTGTGACAATTGCCCGGCAGATGAGCAATGGTTCCGTGGCTTCGCAGATAGCCGCTGCGGTGCTCACTCTCCTGGCCGTGCCGGCACTCGTTCATTTTCGACCGGGCGCGATCGATCACCACAATGCCCAGATTGAGCTGTTGCTGGCCCTGCCCCTATTCACGCTGCAAATCGAGCGAAGTGCGTTCAAGGCTGCGTTGGCCGGCCTCGTGGCAGCAGTGTCGCTGGCGATCGGCGTTGAAATGCTGCCGGTGATTGCCGCAATAGGCGGTGCCGTGGTCGGGCTTTTTATCTGGCGAGGCGCGCCGGTGAGGCGGCAAGTCCTGGCGTTTGCGATCGCATTGGCTGCATCGTCACTCGTGCTCGCATTGGCACTCCTTCCACTTCAGGGACTTGCTGCACCCGTCTTTGACTCCCTGGGCGGCCCACTTTTGCTGTCGACTGTTGGAGGAGGTATTGGCGTGGCGGCCATGGTGGGTCTCGATCGCTACCACTCCGCGCTGTGGCTGCGCCTTGCCGCAGCGACCGGATCGGCGATGGCTTTGATCGGAGCGATGGCCTGGCTATTTGCAGGACACATCGTGTCGCCGTATGCGCAGCTCGATCCGCTTGTCGTGTCGTTATGGCTCGACCACGTTCAGGAGACAGTCTCACTTGCGACGATGCTCCGGCTCGCTCCGGAGGACGTCCTCGGCTTCTACGCGCTTCCTTTGATTGCCTTGGGGGTGGCGGCGGCGGCCCTGGTTCGCTCGAAGCCGTCCGAGCGATTCCGCTGGGTGGTCGGCATCGCAGCGCTTGCCGCTCTGTTCGCGATCAGCGTGTGGGAAATGCGAGGCACGGGAGGCGCAGCCATCGTAGCGGCGCCGTTGTTTGCCGCGGGCGCCGCCATCGTCTGGCCGTCGCTCGCCGTTGGACGCAACCTGGCGCTGTTGGCGTTCGTCGTTTCGCCGGCGATGTTTGCAACGATCGGCCCGCCGATGGAGCCGCTGATCCGCCTGATCTTTACGCCAGACCAGATGGACCCGACGTCTGAAGCCTCGAGATGTCAAAGCCCGTCGGACGTCGCGTCATTGAAGCAACTTTCAAAAGGACGTGTCATGGCGCCAATCGATCTCGGACCGGCAATTCTTTTGGAAACCAACCACGAGGTCTTCGCAGCGCCTTATCATCGCAACAATGACGGCAACCTGGCGCTGTTGAAACTGATGCTGGCGCCGCCATCGGCGGCCCATCAAATGATGTTGGACCGGCACGTCGATTACGTGGTGATTTGCCAAACCGAGCCAAATCAAAGCATTATCAGGCGCGCTCCGGAGGGCCTGGAAGCAACACTTGCGCGGGGAGAAGCGCCCGACTTTCTGGAACGGATCGACATCGCTTCTGCGGGCAAGATCGCGACATGGCGCCTGCGCAAATGAAGCCGGGTTGAGGCTCAAAGGACGCCATCGCCGGAACGAGCTGCGACACTCTACTGTTGATCTTCAAGCCGGCCGCCGTGATTTCCCGAAGCTGGTCACTGCCGCGAGGGCGGCCCGAAAAGTCCATGCATCTTGGGCTGTTACGGGATCGCCGGCCGGGACCTTTGGGAAAGACTGGAGCGGGTGAAGGGAATCGAACCCTCGTATTCAGCTTGGAAGGCTGCTGCTCTACCATTGAGCTACACCCGCGATAACGCTCCCCTAGCACGGCCGGCCCCGCGGCTTCAACCGGCTCACCCCCGATTGGCCCTCCGTTCCACCGCTGAAGGGGGTGCTTTCATCCTGCCCGTCGGGGGCCTATATTGGGGGTCCTGTCAACAAACGAAAGGAGGTGATCCAGTGTCTTGTCTCAAGCGCTGTCACCTCGCTGAGGTCGCCCGCTAGGCTGTCTCGACGCAAGCCTTGTCGACGGAAGTCGCGTCGACAGACGTCTTGACCAACCTGGCACGGGGCGCCTCAAGCGCCTGGACCAGCGAGTTGCAACAGTTGGAGCGCGGCGGGAGCCTTCCCGCCGCGCTTTTACTTGGCAAATGCTGGGCAATCGGCTTTTGGCGATCAGATCGGGCGAAAGCGCTCCCACAGGGACACCAGCGCCAGGATCATGCCGATGCCCCAGGGAAGCACCGACCGTCCCGGCTCGACGCTCATCAGGAGCGCGAGCAGGCTCGTGACCAGGCAGAGCATTTTCGGCATCGGCGCCTTGCCGGCCAATGCCAGCAGGAACGGCAGGAAGATCAGCAACAGCCAGGCCGATGTCGTGTTGGTCATGGACGCCATGATGGGCGGCATCGTGCGACTGGCTAGCTCGGTCAAAGCGGCCATGGGAGAGCGATTCTCGGCGAACAGACCATTCAGAGTTTTTTCGCCGGATCGAGACGCGGACCGCCGCGGCTCTCGGCCAGGCGCTCGCCGCCATTGGTGGCGGAGCTGCCATAGTAGCGGTGGTGGCCGACTTCGTCGCGAAAATCGCCGGCCAAGGCGGGCGACTGCGACAGCGTGCCATAGCTGATGATCTTGACTTCCCGGTGCGACATGACGGCCTCCATGGCGTCTTGTGATTGTCTGCCCCGTCAGTCGCCCCCTGCGCGGCCTGCGTTCGCGCGGACTGCGCCATTATCGTGTTTCAGGATCGTTTCGCGCCCCCTGCCCAAACGACATACTGGCGGTGTCGGAATGGACGGCCGCCGGACGTCCTTGGGCGAGGCCGGATCAAAAAAGAGGAACCCATGCTCTATGCCATTCTCGCCTATCACGTCGAAACCGAGGTGATGTCGTGGACGGAAGCCGAGGACGCAGCCCTGATGGCCGGCCTCAGCAAGGCCCATGCGCGGATCAACCAGACGAGCAGGCTCGGTCCGGCCGCGCGGTTGGGGGCCACGCAAAAGGCGCTCACCTTGCGCGGACCCGGCGCAGGCACCGTGCTCGACGGCCCCTTCGCCGAGACCAAGGAGCAGCTGCTCGGCTTCTACGTGGTCGATGTCGAGACTGAGGACAAGGCGATCGCCGCGGCGCGCGAGCTGCGAACCGCGAATCCCGGCGCGGTGTACGAGCTTCGCCCGATCGCGCTGTTCCTTCCCGGACAGGGCATTCCGCGAACGGAAGATGCTGCGGCGCTGATCCGGTCGGGCTAGCTCGCGTCCGCGGGTCGATCGCGGACGAAACGATGCGCAAGCAGCGCGCCGAAGGCGAGCACCCAGATATATTGCGCATATTGCGGGGCGACGGCAGCCACCGCCGTGCCCGGCAGCAGCATGACAAGCGGGGCGAAGGCGCCGACGAGCTCGGGGCGTGGACGCTGGTCGCGGGTCGCAAGCCACCACAGCCAGCAGTTGAGGCCTGCGATCGCGCTCAGATGCAGCCCGTAAAGCACCGCGACGGCGCTGCTCTCGCCATAATTGCCGTCCAGCCCCGTCGTCACCGGCAGCAGAATGATCGACAGCAGGAAAAGCAGGTTGATCACCACCACGCCGCGATGTGCATAAGGCTGCCGGACGAGCCTGCGGTGATGGCTGATCCAGAACACGCCGGCGATGATGAAGCTCAGCATCAGCGAGATCAGCCGCCCCGCATAGACATGATACAGCTCGGCCCAGCCCGGCGCGTGGCTGAATTGCGAGGCGCGCGGCAGGTCGTAGGCGAGCAAGGTCATGGCCACGCCGAAGATGGTGTTGCTGAGCGATTCCAGCCGCCGCATCTCGAAATTGTCGGGGGTGGGCGGGCTCATGGGCGCGCTGTCCTGGCAACGAATGCGGAATCAGTCCGTCTTCGCTTCCGCTGCGCTCCAGCTACGCCGGACACGCTTGGCCCTGACGGGGCAGCGTGGCTGCGCCACGCGTAGCCCGTCAGGGCGAAGCGTGGTGGGGGAGGAAGGACTCGAACCTTCGAAGCCATGAGGCGGCTGATTTACAGTCAGCTCCCTTTGCCACTCGGGACACTCCCCCGCTCGACGGCGTCGTGGTCCGCTAATCCGCTTTTTGAGCGGCGGCGCCGGATCCACGGCCATGGAGTGGTGAAACCTGCGTTCCCGCGTGAATAGCGGGCGAAGCGGTCGGGCGCGTTTATGGGGATGGGAGGCGGCAAAGTCAACCAATCCGGACCCGCAAATCGGCAGCCGAAATCGCCCAAATTGCCATTCTTTGGGACCCGTGACACAAGGCGCACGGAAAAGAAGGCACAAATGACCGATCGCGACCGAAAGCCGCCGTTCCGGCGCGGCGGGGGCAAACCGTTCGACAAGGGCCGGCCGGGCCGGAAATCGGGCCCCGGCCCCGGCTCGAGGCCCGCTTTTCGCGGCCGCGACGCCTTCCCCGACGGACCGGTGATCCTCTATGGCTGGCATACCGTCAGCCTGGCGTTGGCCAACCCCAAGCGCCGCTTCCGCAAGCTCCTGCTCACGGAGAACGCCGCGCGCCGGCTCGGCGAGGAGAGTATCCCGACCCCGATCGCCCCCGAGATCGTACGGCCGAGCGACATCGACCGGCTGCTCGGCGCGGATGCGGTGCATCAGGGGCTCTATGCCGAGACCGATCCCCTGCCCTCGCCGGACCTCGAGACGCTCGCGCCCGAAGGGCTGGTGCTGGTGCTCGACCAGATCACCGACCCGCACAATGTCGGCGCGATCCTGCGCTCGGCGGCG
Source organism: Bradyrhizobium sp. (assembly GCA_035293585.1). Taxonomy (GTDB): domain Bacteria; phylum Pseudomonadota; class Alphaproteobacteria; order Rhizobiales; family Xanthobacteraceae; genus Bradyrhizobium. The sequence goes on from DATGMN010000062.1 coordinate 66,021, forward strand.
GCCTTTGCGGTGAAGGCGATCGTCACCACCGCGCGGCACAGCCCGGAGGCGACCGGCGTGCTGGCAAAATCAGCCTCAGGCGCGCTGGAGCTGGTGCCGATGGTCACGGTGCAAAATCTCGCCCGCGCACTCAGCGCGCTCAACGACCGCGGGTTCCAGACGGTCGGGCTCGACAGCGAAGGCAGCGAGAATCTATCCGCCATCGCCCTGCGCGAGCCGCTCGCGCTGGTGCTGGGCGCCGAGGGCAAGGGCTTGCGGCAGTTGACGCGGGAGACCTGCAGCGCGGTGGCCAGGCTCGACATGCCCGGCGAGATCAAAAGCCTCAACGTCTCCAACGCCGCCGTGCTTGCGCTCTATATCGGCGCGAGCCGGCTTGGCCTGATGACATGAGAAACGCCTGCCCGGATTTCCGGACAGGCGTTGACGCTCGAGACGGATGGCAGCGCTCAGTAATAGCGGCGCAGCACGCGGTGGCCGTAATAATAATGGCCGAAGTGATAGCTGTAGTGACGCGGTGCGTAGCCGTAGCGATAGTTGTGGTGCCAGTGATGATAGCGGTGCCAGCGATAGGGATAGACCGCAGGACCTTCGACGCCGGCGCCCTGATAATAGCCATAGCGATAGGGGTGCTCGACCGGCAGCGCCTCTTCTTCATAGGCCGGATAAGGCGCCAACGCGCCGGGGCCGGTATAGGTCGGGCCCTGGTTCACGTAGTAATATTGGGTGGTCGGCGCCGCGAGGTGCTCATAGCCCCAGCCAGTGTAGCCGTAGCCGCCGCAGCTGCCGCAGCCCGAATAGCTGTAGGTATAGGCCGGCGTATAGGTATAGGCCGGCACATAGGTCTGGGCGCAGGGGGAATAGGTGCCGCAGCAGCCGCCCCACCCGCACGCCATTGCCGGGGCGGCGCTCGCGGTCATCAGGCCGATGGCCGTCACCATTCCTGTCAAAGTCTGACGCATTACTCTCTCCTGTTGGGCCATTTCGTTGGCTCTATAAAACTCAGTTCGGGAATCGCCTCGGTCGCGGTGCTCGCCTGTCGCGATGATCGAAATCGTTGCCGATCGGCGGCGCCATGATCACGGGCGGCGGATAGAACGGCACCTCCGGGGGCGATGTCGCCGGCAATGGCGCGGAATGCGCCGACCATGATTCATGATAGGACTCGGCCGGCTTCGGCAACGGCCGGTCCGGCGGCGGCTCGATCTCGAGCCGGCCATAGCCGGGGCGCTGCCCGAGGCTTGGATAATAATGGCCGACATTGGGGACCACATCGACATAGTGGCCGCCATAGACGGTCGGCTGGTTTTTGACACCCTTGCCGAGCCCGAATTCGCCCTCGACCACGCCGTAGGAGGCATCCACACCGTTGATGATCACGGGGATGCCGGGACGGCCGGGAATGACGACGTTGAACCCGTCCGAGGCGAAGGCCGCGGGCGAAAGTCCGATCAGAATGGTCAAAGCCGCTGGAAGGCGCATGGAATGGGATCCGGTGCTCGCAAGGCAATCTAGCCGATGCCGGCGTCACAAGTGTTAAAGGGCCGCGCTAAAGTTCCGGTAAGCCTAACGCGTCAGGCATGACCGGGACCAATTGCCGGCAATCCCAACACCAAAGCGTTAATTTCGGACGGACGCGCCCCGACGATCCGACGGCCGGCGGCGCCCTGCCGGCCGCGGGCATGCGAAGGCGTCAGCGTTGGTGCCCGGTCGGAACAACGCTTTGGAGCATCACGGCTGTGTGAGACGAGAGGCGCGTGAGGAACTAACGCTCCGCTCGCGCTTAGCGCTGACGTTACAACCATGACGGAGGCATCCAATGAGACCCCTCACCGCTCTTGGCGCGGCGGCGCTGCTCGCGTCCGCGCTTGCTTTGCCCGCGATGGCGCAAGAGGTGATCCGCGATCCCGGTCGCTGCTCGCAGTTCTATCCGAACGCCAACTGCCAGAACTACGGGCCCGGCAATCCCTACAGGAACAGCTCGTATCGTCGTCATCACGCCTACCGCGCGACCCCGGGCGTGCAGCAGGATGCCTGGAACAACGGCTATGACCCGAACCGGGATCGTTCGGGATTCTGGCCGGGAGACGTCGCCGCCGGAGCGGTTGGCACTGCGGGCGCCATTGCAGCCGGTGCGGTGAACACGGCGGGCGCCATTGCGACCGCTCCGTTCCGGGGACCTGATTCCTACGCCTATTACAATAACGGCTATAATGGCGGCTGGAACGGCCAAAGCTATGCCGAGCGCAACGGCTTCGTCTGCACGCCCGGCACCTGGTTCAAGGGTGCCGATGGCCGGCAGCACCCCTGCCAGTAATCGAGCGCAGCGCTCGCATCGCGACGAAAGAGGCGGCCTTTCGGCCGTCTCTTTTGGTTTGCGCGCACGGCCTCACCGGCAGCCGCGCAGATAGCTCGTCCGCGCGTCGCGCTCGGCGCCGGCATCGACAGAGGACACGCCGAGGCACCACTGGTAGTGAATGGCGAAATCCGTCGACCAGCGCGAGCCCTGCATGCCGGCCGCGCAGCGCGGATTGACAAGCCCGCCGTGCACCTGGTTGAGGGCCGCGTGCGAATATTGCCGGCAGAACGCAGGATCGGCCGCATCCGCCCGGGTGATCGCGGCGAAGCACAGCCCAACCACCGCCAGCACGAGACCAGCCAACGGTCTCCCGGTCACGTTTTCCCCCAAGCCTTGTTTTCCCCCCAAGCCTTGTTTTCCCCCCAAGCCTTGCGAGTTCAGACCGCCAAGCCTCCACGGCCATGTGCCAGAAATGCGGCCCGGCCGGATGCCGCCCTGTAGCCCTTGCCGCCCAACTCTGCTATCTGACGGCCCCGTCAGCCGTCCGTTCAACGGGGGCTCCTGAGACGAATGCGCAGCTTGCGCCTGTCGCCGGCTTAGCTCAGCGGTAGAGCAGCGGTTTTGTAAACCGAAGGTCGGGGGTTCAATCCCCTCAGCCGGCACCAGCGTTTACAATGACTTAGCATCGAAATGTAGCCCGATCTTTTCCTCGCACGCGGAGCTAATGCGACTTGGGGATACAAGGGGCTACATAAAAGTCGATCAAGGTTGTTGGATCTGCGAGCCCTTGCAAGAGCCAAACTTCCCGTATCAGGTGGCCCACCAAGGTGATCGTCTCGAGGTGTAGGCCGCCGAGGCCAATGACCCGCAGCTCGCCCAGCGAGCGCCCGTTGCCGCTCGTGGCGTTCAGAACGTTCAAATTCTGCCCAAAGATCTCTCGCGGTTGCCGGCACGCGCAGGCTATGAGCTCGCTGGGAGAACCACCCCGTGACGATCGTCGTGGAGTCATGACAGAGGTTGCGCGGCCGGACCTTCACGCTCCGCGGCAATGCGAGCGTCCGATTCTCATCCTATCAGGTGCAACTTCGCCGAAACACAAACAGGATTCAGCCCGAGCGAGCATGGCGGCATCCCCTATATGGGACCGACCGTCTGCAATATGCCCGTCATCCCGCCAATCGGGGCAAACCCAGCGAATCGCGCAAGGTTGACCCGTCGTATTCCGTTCGGAATAGGCCGCGACGTTGCAGCTCCGGCACGAGGCCATGGACCAGTACCTCCAGGCCGCCGGGAAGATATGGGACCTGCAACATGAAGCCGTCGCAGGCGCCGGCCTCGAACCATTCCTGCATCCGATCCGCCACCGTGCCGGGCGTGCCCGCAAACCCGCTGGTGGTTCTCCCCGCGCCATAGCGCTGTCCAAGTTCGGCGAGACTCAGGCCCGAGCGACGCGTGAGTTCAGAGACCTCGCGATAGTGCCCTTCGACACCGGGCACGTCGAGATTCTCCGGCAGAACCTGGTCCTGCGGGAAACGCGAGAGATCGATGCCGAGGTGATAGGACAATGTCGAAAGACCGGACTCCGGATGTGACAATTCGTGGAGCTGGTCGTGGAGTACCTTGGCCTGCTTCTCCGTGTCAGCAATGACAGGGACGATGCCGGGCAGCACCTTGATGGTATCGGGGTCGCGGCCGAAACGGACTGCACGGGCGCGCAGATCGTTGCGGAATTCGACGGCGACGTCGAGCAGGCCGGGCGTCACGAAAATGATCTCGGCCCATCGCGCCGCGAAGTCGCGGCCGCGATCCGAAGCACCGGCCTGAATGAAAACCGGACGCCCCTGCGGCGATCGGCTGACATTAAGTGGCCCGCGCACGTTGAACCATTTGCCGGAATGATCAATCCGATGCACCCGTGCCGGGTCGGCGAACAGCGGCGTCTGGCGATCCCGAACGAGCGCGCCGTCCTCCCATGAATCCCACAGCTTGGTGACCACCTCGAGGAACTCGTCGGCCCGCTCGTAGCGTCCCTCGCGCGAGAGCTGCTCGGTCAGCCCGAAATTCCGGGCCTCCGCCTCCTGGAACGAGGTGACGATATTCCAGGCGGCGCGGCCGCCGCTCAAATGATCGAGCGTCGCGAGCGCCCGCGCCAGGACAAAAGGCTGGGCATAGGTCGTCGAAATGGTCGCGCCGAGACCGAGATGCCTCGTCGAACCCGCGATGATCGAGAGCACCACCAATGGATCGAGCCGCAACGCCCCCAGTGCGCCGTAGCGAAGCTGGCTGTCGAGGCTGCCGCCCAGCGTGTCCGGGATCGCGAGGATATCGGCAATGAACAGAAGATCGAAACGCCCTTGCTCCAGCAATCGGCCGATGTTCTGATAGTAGGCGGCGGACAGCAGATCGCCATCCGCGTCCGGATGCCGCCATCCGGCATGGCTGCCGGAGACGGGACCTGCGGAAACAAACGCGGCGAGGTGCAGCTTCTTGTCAGGCATGTATCAGCTCACAGTCCAGGAGATCTCGACGGGACCGCCGCGCTTCAGCGTGTTGTAGATCGGGCAATTGGCCGTGAAGCCGGCAACCAGCGTCTCGGCTTCGGCCGCCGTGACGCCGGACAGGCGCACCGCGATACGAATCCATTCGTACTGCGTCGGATCGGTCGCGTGGCGCCGGAACGAGACCTCGGATCCGGCTTCGCGCAGCACGATCCCCTGCTCCTTCGCGGTCTTTTGAATGAGCCCGAGCGAGCAGCTGCCGAGCGAGGACAGCAGCAATTCGCCGGCGTTGATCGCCTCGCCGGGACCACCGACTGCGACACGCTGGTCCGAGATGAAATGGTTTTTGCCCGCACTGAGCAAATAGCGGCCGAACTGGCCGATGGTGGCAGAGGTGATCGACACCGTCTCGCCGGTCTGGGCATTCATGATGTTTCTCTCGTGTTGTCGTTACCGCCGCTCAGGCGCCGAGCTCCAGCGCAACGGCTTTCTTCGCCGTGTCGAATTGCGTGCCCAGCAGGAACGATCGGACGTCGACCTTGTTCGGCAGCACGCCGAGCGCGTGGAAATTGTCGGCAAGATCCTGGGTCGACACTGCGGCCGCCTCATCGATCGGCTTGAGCGCAACGGCAGTCGACTCCGACAGCCGGGCATCGCGGACAAGCTTTTCGTAAACGGCCTGCTCGGTCCCGTTTGGCGGAAAGCCGCCCTGCGAGGCCCACAGCGCAACGGACTCGGCCGGATGCGCGAAGATATAGGCCTGGGTCTCCCGGATGATCTTCACGAACTTGGCGAAGAGCTGCGGAGATTTCACCGCGACGTCACTGCGCGCGACGTAGAAGGCATAGTCGTAGGTCTTCACGTCGGGCAGCAGACGGGCCTTGCCGCCGAGCTTGGTCAGCGCCAATGCCGTGGCGGGCTGCCAGTGAATCCAGCCGTCGATGCTTCCTTGCGCGAAGGCAGTGAACGCATCCGCCCCGCTCAGGCTGACGGCCTGGACATCGGACAATCGCAGCCCTGCGGTCTCCAGATATTTGATCAGGCTGTAGGTGCCGGTCGTGCCGTTCTGGTGGGCGATCTTCTTGCCCTTCAGGTCGGCGGCCGTCTTGATCGACGAATCGACTTGCACCAGGAAATCGACCTCATCGACCGGCAAGGGATAGGCCGCAAGCGGCACGATCGGCACGCGCGCCGGAACGGCATTCACGACCGCCGTCGCCGTGGCAAAGGTGAAGTCGACGGAACCGGCCTTGATTGCCTCCATCACCGGCAGCGATGCGGTGAAGCCGGGTTGCCAGACGATCTTGGTGCCAAGCTCCTGTTCGAGATTGCGGCCGCCGACACCGGCCCGCAGCGACGCCCAGACGCCAGTGCGGCCGTCTCCGATCACTGCGACAGTCAGCTGTGGCACGGCATCGGCGGCATTCGCGCGCGAAGCCCCGCCTGCGCCGGTCGCGGCCGCGGCAAACCCAGCACCGATCGACAGCACCGTGCGCCGCGAGACACCCGCGCCACCATCCGTCGAACCAGCAAAATTCATATCGTTACCCTTTCGTCTTGTTATGCAACAGTGGTCAAATCGCGCTCGGCCGTCAGCAGGCCGTCGAGCAGCTCCTCCTTCAGAGCCGACAGCACTGGGTCTCCGCGATGCCGCGGACGCGGCTGGTCGAAGACCAGATCACGCGCGATGCCGCCGTCCTTGACCAGGAGCACCCGGTCGGAGAGCAGCAACGCCTCCTCGACGTCGTGCGTCACGAGCACGACGGTGCGGGGTCGCGCGACCAGCAACTGCCCCAGCAGCAATTGCATCGCAGCCCGGGTGATGGCGTCGAGCGCCCCGAACGGCTCATCCAGCAGCAAGAGGTCCGGCTCGTGGATCAGCGCCCTCGCCAGTGCCACACGCTGGCGCTGACCGCCCGACAGTCCGACCGGAAACTCGCTGTCGCGCCCGTGCAGCCCAACTGCATCGAGGATGCGCCCTGCGTCATCCCTCCTGCCCTTGATGCCCAGCAAGACATTCTCGAGCACCGTCCGCCACGGCAGCAGGCGGTCCTCCTGGAACATCAAGCGCACATCCGCCTTTTGGCCCGTGGTGCGGAGCTCGATTCGGCCATGCGAGGGTGCGTCCAGCCCCGCCACAAGACGCAGCAGCGTCGACTTGCCGGCGCCGCTCGGCCCGATGATCGAGACGAACTGGCCGGCCGCGATGTCGAGATCAACATGATCAAGGACCTTGCGATCAGCGAATGCTTTGCCGACCGAACGCAGGCTGACGCTGGCTCCGCTCATGCCTTCGCCCTGCCCGCATAGTTCGGATGCCAGCGCAGCAGGCGCCGTTCGATCAGACGTGTGATGAAATCAGACAACCAGCCTGCGATGGCGTAGAGAATGATGGCCAGCACGATAATGTCGATACGCAGGAGCTCGCGGGCATTCTGCACGAGGTAGCCAACACCGTCCCGCGAGGCGATCGTTTCACCGACAACCAGCGTGAGCCAGGCGACGCCAAGCGCATAGCGCATGCCGACCAGAATCGGCTGAAGCGCGGCCGGCAGGATGATGGACCAGACCAGCTCGGCGCGGCCGAGGCCGTAGGACTTTCCAAGTTCGATCAGCTTGGGATCGACATTGCGGATTCCCCCGACCGTGTTGATGTAGACCGGAAAGAGCGACCCCATCGCGACGAGAATAAGCCGCGGCTCCTCACCTATGCCGAACCAGAGGATCATAAGCGGCACCAGCGCCAGATGCGGAATGGTCCGGATCATCTGCAGCGACCGATCGACGAGATCGTGTACCGGCTCGAACAGCCCCACGGCCAGTCCAAGCAGCAGTCCGCCGAAGGCCCCGATGCTGAAGCCGATTGCGACCCGGCGAAGGCTGACAAGGATGTCGTGCTGCAATTCACCACGCTCGGCAAGCTGCCGCGCAGCGTCCCAGATGTCGGATGGCGCCGGCACGATTGCCGTGGAGACGATTCCCGTCGCCGAGAGGAGTTGCCAGACGAGCAGCAGCCCGATCGGAAGCAGCCACGGCAAAGCAATCGAGCGCCAGATCGGGCCACGCGCGCCAGATCTCGACGACTGCGACGAACGCCCAATGTCGGCGACAACAGTCACGACAGCTTCGTCGGCACGGTGGAACGGCTCCGTGCGACTGGCTGCGGGTCGCGCAGGCGCATCGGCAGACCTGGAAAGTAGCGACGCATCCGTCATGAAATCGAACCTGCTCCATCTCGCGCGAGACGGCGTCACCTTTGCAAAGTCCGGCGCGCAATTCGATGGTTACAAAATTCGTTTTTCGATCGTCAGCATCAATGCCGTTCTACTGAGCGGGGTATTTTGCAGAAGGTCCTTTCAATCCGGCGACTGCGCCTGGCGAATTGACGCACATGAAAGAGCCATTCGGCGCTGAAGTGTCTTCGACAAGCTGCCAAACGCGGTAACCGATGGACGTATGGCCACGGCCAACGTCGATCGAGCGCGCTCGCAGATAAAACAGCTGTTGCGCGGGGTGCCCACCCTCCGCAGCATTTGTTGCCCGTCCCGCGTAAAATTTGGAATGGCCAGGCGTGTCCGTTTCGCTTCTGCTATGCGAAATGCGGATCGCGTTGAAGTATTGTCGTGAAAGCCACGACACGATCTGCGATGCCAATCACCAGGGGCTATGCATGACCGTTCGCTTCCCTTTGCTTTCGCTCTCGCGGCGTCGCGTCCTGCTCGCCACCTCCGTGGCGGCGGCCGCCGCATTGACAGTCATGGCGGGCCTGTCGCCAGTTCAAAGCGCCGGTCGTGCGCAGAACGGCGGCAACATCGTCTTCCTGATCGACTCGTTGGGTAGCACCTGGATCCCGAACAACAGCTCAATCTCCAGCTTCCAGGGCCACATCTGGGGTCACGTCACCGACAAGCTCGTCTACGTCGACGCCGACGGCAAGGTCAGTCCGTGGATCGCAGAGCGCTGGGAGCAGAACGACAATGCGACGCAGTTCACCCTCCATCTCAAGAAGGGCGTGACTTTTTCCGACGGCAGCCCGCTCGACGCTGCAGCCGTCGTCGCCAATCTCGATATCTGGTACGCCGGCCGCAAGAGCGACGGCATCAACCCGATCGGCCTGTTCCCGAAGACCTACGATCGCGCCGAGGCGATCGACGCGACCACGGTGAAGGTCCTGTTCAAGGCACCGACGCTCGGCTTCATCCCGACGCTGGGCTACCACGGCTCGATCCTCATCTCGCCGAAGACCCTCGTGCAGCCCGCCGCGCAACAGGCTGATCTTTCCAGGACATCCGGCAGCGGCCCCTTCGTGGTCGAGTCCTGGAAGGAAGGCGACTTCGTCAAGCTGGTGAAGCGCAAGGACTACAATTGGGGCCCGCCAGCGGTCGGCCACACGGGTCCTGCCTTCCTTGACTCCATCACCTACAAACTCGTCGCGGAACCGTCGCTGCGGGTGGCCGCCGTTCAGTCCGGCCAGGCCGACGTTGCTTACAGCCCCTCCCCGCAGGAGCTGAAGTCTCTCAAGGACGCGGGCTTCATCACTGCGACCCCGCGCTATCTCGGTTTCGTCAACGGCCTCGCGATCAACACCAAGCTCGAGCCCTACAACGATGTGAAGGTCCGCCAGGCACTCCAGGCCGCAATCAACCGGCAGGAGATCATCGACACCGTCTATACGCCCGACTGGAAGCTGGCGACGTCCTTCATCCAGAGCAACGTGCCGGGCGCGACCGATCACAGCGATCTGCTGGCCTACAATCCGGGCAAGGCCGAGCAGCTTCTGGACGAAGCGGGCTGGATCAAGGATTCCAAGGGGATCCGCACCAAGGACGGCAAGCAGCTCTCGCTGACGCTCTACTCCAACCCTTACCTTGCGACCGCGAAGGCGATCGACGAGTTGATCGCCCAGCAGCTCGGCAAGATCGGCTGGAAGGTCTTCATCCGCGCCTACGACGTCGTGACGTTCGGCGAGAAGGTCAGATTCGGCGGTCCAGCCGTGCCGGCCTACGAAGTGACGCGCAGCTTCATCGACGCCGGCACGGTCGCCAGTATCCTCACCGACGCCAACAATGGCGAGAACTGGTTCAACCTCGGCGACAGCGACAAGACGCTCAACGAGCTCCGCGACAAGATCGCCAGCGCCAGCTCCACCCAGATCCGCGACCCCTTGCTCGACCAGCTGCAGACCTACGTCCTCGAGCAGGGCTACTTCATCCCGCGCACGCAGATCGTCCAGCGCATCTACGTGCAATCGCCGAAGCTGAAGGGAGAGGTCTACAACGGCGTCGCCTACGCCAGCTATTACACGGCGACGATAAGCGAGTAAGCCGCCGTGTACCCAAACGATGTGAAGAGGCGGCTGGCATGAGTGGTCCTTATCTGCGCTATGCTGCGAAGCGCCTCGTCCAGGCCCTTGTCGTCATCCTGTTCGCCTATGTTTTCACGTTCGTCGTCGTCAGCATCCTGCCGGGCGATCCCATCACCAACGTCCTGCGCGATCCCCAGAACGGCTTCACCGAGGACGAGATCCGGCAGATCATCGCGGCCCAGGGGCTGGACCAGCCGATTCCGGTCCAGCTCTGGACGTCTCTCTCTCATTTCCTGACCGGCGATCTCGGCCTGTCGATGCGGTCCAGCCGGCCGGTGACGACTTTGATCGCGGAGGTTCTTCCCTCGACGCTGGTGCTGGCGTCATCGGCCTTTGCCGTCGCGCTGCTGCTGGCCGCGACGATCGCCTACGGCACGCAGTTCGTTCCCAGGCGCTTCGGACAGGGCCTGCTGCGCGGCCTCCCATCGCTGTTCCTGTCCGTGCCCAATTTCGTGATCGGCCTCGTCCTGATCCACGTGTTCGGCTTTCAGCTCGGACTTTTCCGCGTGATCGCGCCCAACAGCTTCTGGGCGACCTTTTTCGCCGCGATCGCGCTCGGCATCCCGATCTCCGCACAGATCGCCGAGGTGCTGGTCGCGAACCTCGACCACGAGTCCGGACAGGACTACGCCGCCGTCGCGCGCGGCCGCGGCCTCGGGCAGTTTCGATTGTTCGCGATGCACCTGCTCAAGCCGTCGTCGCTCCCGGTCGTCACCATCATCGCGCTCACCATCGGCGAACTGCTCGGCGGCTCGCTGATCACCGAGACCGTGTTCGGACGCACTGGCATCGGCAGCCTGGTGCAGCGATCGGTGAGCACGCAGGACCTTCCGGTCTTGCAGGCCGTGGTCTCGCTGGCAGCCGTCGTGTTCGTGCTCGTGAATTTGATCGCCGACCTCGTCTATCCCATGCTCGATCCGCGCGTGAAACTCGTCGACGGTCCCAGATATCGCCCGACGACAGCCGATGACAGCTCGGCCGCTAGGCCGCAGGCGGTGACACCATGAGCCTCGTCTCCGACGCGCACCTTACGGCCAGCCGCCGGCTGACATCTCTCCGGGTTCCGCCGACCGTCGCGCTGTCATTTGCAATCATCGCGCTGATCATCGCCTGGTCGCTCGCGCCCGGCCTGTTCACGAGCCAGAGCCCCGTCAACGGCATTCCCGCCGACAAGCTGCTCGCTCCCAACACAGCGCATTGGTTCGGGACCGACCATCTCGGCCGCGATCTCTACACCCGCGTGGTCTATGGGACGGCGTTATCGGTGTCGAGCGCGCTCATCGCCGTCGTCATCGCCGCCGTCACCGGCGGCCTGATCGGGCTGCTGTCGGGCTTCTTCGGCGGCTGGGTCGATGTCGTGTTCGCCCGTCTCGTCGACGTGCTGCTGGCGATCCCGAACTTCCTGCTGGCCGTCATCGTCGTGACTGCGATCGGCTTCGACACCACGAACGCCGCGATTGCGACCGGCGTCTCGGCGGTCGCCGTGTTCGCGCGGGTGATGCGTTCGGAAGTGATCAAGATCAGGCAGGCGACGTTCGTCGAGGCGTCGTTCCTGCTTGGCGGCTCGCGCTGGCACGTCCTGCTGCGGCACGTGCTGCCGAACGCGTCGCGCTCGCTGTTGCCGCTCGCGGTGCTGCAATTCGGCCTGTCGATCCTGGTGATCGCGAGCCTTGCCTTCCTCGGCTATGGCGATCCGCCGCCGGCGTCCGACTGGGGCCTGCTGATCTCGATCGGCAAGGATTACCTGAAATGGCCGTGGCTGGTCTACGCGCCGGCTTTCGTCACGATCGCGACCGTCCTCTCCGTGAACAGGATCAGCCGATGGCTCCGCAAGACGGACTGACCTCACCTCTCATCCGCCCCGAATTCGCTACGCCGCGGCCGCTGCGGTCGATCCCTCTCCTTAAGGTCGATGACCTCTCGGTCGCCTACGGGTCGCATCAGGTCGTGACTGACGTGGGATTCGAACTGGGCCGCGGCGAGAGCCTCGCCCTCATCGGAGAATCCGGCTCTGGCAAGTCGACGATCGCCCGCGCGGTACTGCGGCTGCTCCCCGGCGGCAGTCGCGCCAGCGGTCGCGTCTCGTTCGATGGACAGGACATCCTTGGGATTCCCGAGCGTGGCTTCAGGCCGTTGCGCGGACGAGCCATCGGGTTCGTGCCGCAAGATCCCGGCAACTCGCTCAATCCGGTGCGAACGATCGGCGCCCAGGCACATGAGGCCGCCGCGCTGCTCGACGAGCCCGACAGGGCCGTGCGCAAGCAGCTCATCCTGGACATTTTCGCGCAGGTCGGACTCGACAATCCCCAGCGGGTCTACGATTCCTACCCGCACCAGCTGTCCGGCGGAATGCTCCAGCGCGTACTCCTTGGCCTTGCGATCCTGCCCCGGCCGTCGCTGCTGGTCGCGGACGAGCCGACCTCCGCACTCGACGTCACCATCCAGAAACGGATCCTCGATCTGCTCTCGCGTCTCCAGGACGAGTTGAATATCAGCCTGCTGCTCATCACCCACGATCTCGCGATCGCCGCCGAGCGGGCCGACACGTTGGTGGTGCTCAGGGACGGTGTTGTCCAGGAGACCGGCAAGACCACTTCCGTCTTCGCCTCGCCGGAATCGGCCTACGCAAGGAAGCTCCACGCCGACGTTCCGGCCCTCAACCCCGACCGCTACGCCGATTTGCGCGACCCCGGCTTCCGCGCCACGACGGAGCCGCCGAAGATCCAGGTCAGCGCCGTCACCAAGACCTTCGCGGTGGACGGCAAGACGCTGACAGCCGTCGATAACGTTTCGTTCAATGTCCCGGCCGGCACCACGCACGCGCTGGTCGGCGAATCCGGCTCGGGCAAGACCACGACAATCCGGCTGCTGCTTGGCCTGGAGCAGCCCGATGCAGGGACCATCTCCGTCGCCGGCGCGCAACTCAACGGGCGGACTCCGGCCGAACTGCGCGCAGCCTGGCGCCACCTTCAGCTCATCTATCAAAATCCATTTACCTCGCTCGACCCGACCTGGAAGGTCGGGCAACTGATCCGCGAGCCGCTCGACCGGTTCAAGATCGGCACAGGCAGGGAGCGCGACGAACGCGTCCACCGGGCGCTGGCTGATGTCGGGCTCGGCGAGCATCTGCTCTTACGCAAGCCGCAAGCCTTGTCAGGCGGCCAGCGTCAGCGCGTAGCCATCGCCCGCGCACTGGTGCTCAAGCCTGACGTGATCGTTCTGGACGAGCCCACCTCCGCGCTCGACGTCAGCGTCCAGGCGGACATCGTCGAGGTGTTGCTGTCGCTGCAGGCCGAGCTCGGCCTGACCTATGTCTTCGTCTCTCACGATTTGTCACTGGTGCGTCAGCTCGCCCACACCGTCTCGGTGATGCTCCGTGGACACATCGTCGAACACGGGACGGTCGGCGACATCTTCGACAATCCGCAGCAAGCCTATACGCAATCGCTGCTGGCCTCGATTCCGGCAAGTGTCGTTAGTACCGTGCGGACGACGATGTCTAAGGCCCGGGCAGGTGTGGCCGCAAGCACCTCCATCGACGCGTACGCCGCGCACGGCCTGTTTCCCAAACATTTCGGAGCCACGCGATGACCGACCTTTCGAAACTTCGGACCTTCGTTGCCGAAATCGCGAAGGTTATCGACTCAGACCTCGATGAAAGCGCGACGCTTGCGAGACTGGCCCCGAAGCTGAGGGAGCTGGTCGCCACGGACGATTGGCTTCCGCACGCTTATGCTGCGAGCCATGGCGAGGCCTATCGGCAATACTTGCTCTACGCCGATCCGCTGGATCGCTTCTCGATTGTCAGCTTCGTCTGGGGACCCGGACAGGGCACTCCGATCCACGACCACCGCGTCTGGGGTCTGGTCGGCGTGTTGCGCGGCGAAGAGCTTTCGGTCAGCTACGCCCGGCAATCCGATGGCTCATTGCAACCGGGCGCGGCCGAACGATTGGCGCGAGGCACGGTGGCTGCCGTCTCGCCTGACATCGGCGACATTCATGCGATCTCGAACGCCTTGCCGGACCGGTCCTCGATCAGCATCCATGTCTATGGGGGCAACATCGGCAGAATTCATCGCTCGACCTTCGACGCCACGACTGGAACCGAGCGTGAGTTCATCTCAGGCTATTCGAACGAGTTCGTGCCCAATCTCTGGATCTGATCTCGTGCCACGTCAGCAGAGCCAAGCTTCAACACTTGCTGCAGGTTTGCTCACTCAACCCGGGCCTCACGTCGAAATTCGTCCCACTATCATCGCAATCGAGCCGTAGAACGCTCCTAATCTGCGATGTTGACCGACCGACGAAAACTGGGGCGGCACGATGGGTCGGGAGGGGCGGCACGCGATCATCATCGGAAGGGGCGCGAGCGGCCGGGCGCTGGACCGTCATCTCCGGCAAGCTCGCCACCGTCACACCGAACCAATGTGGTGCGCTCGTGAGGTTTCGCAGACGCGGCCAGAGCGCCCTGTCCGAGCTTCAAGCTGGCGCGATCGTGGACTGTACTGGCATTGTCAGGGACCCAGGCGCCAGCAGGAACCCGGCGGTACGCAGTCTGTTCGACAACGGTCTTGCGCGGGTCGATCCCTTGCGGATCAGGATCGAGGTCACGCCTGACTGCGCCATCGTCACCCAGCATGGATTGCCGTCGCGGCGTCTCTACGCCATCGGTCCGCTCACGCGGGCCGCGTTCTGGGAGATCATCGCCGTCCCCGATATCCGGCAGCAATGCGCGGAGCTCGCAGCCCTCCTCCCTAGTTGAACAGATCCGGCTCCGCCTCGGTGATCCAGTCCCACAGCGGCTGGAAGCTGAAATAGCCGCCCTTGTGCGTGCCGACCTGGCGCGCGGTGAGGCTGGCGACCTCGTGCGGGATCGGCTTCGGCGTGCCGGCAGCTTCGGCGAGCAACTGGGCGCGCGCGGCATTGTCCATCGCGATGTACCACCACGCCGCGGCCTCGATGGTCGGCCCCACCGTCAGCAGGCCGTGGTTCTGCAGGATGGCAGCTTTCTTCGATCCCAGCGCCTGCGCGATCTTGCAGCCCTCTTCCGCCTCGAGCACGACCCCGGAAAACGGATCGAACAGGACGTGGTCCTCGTAGAAGGCACAGGAATCCTGCGTCAGCGGGTCGAGCAGACGGCCCAGCGCCGACCAGGCCTTGCCGTAAGTCGAATGGGTGTGGGCCGCGGCTATCACCTCGGGATGCGCCGCATGAATGGCCGAATGGATCACGAAGCCGGCCTGGTTGATCGGCTTGTCACCAACCAGGATATTGCCGTCGTGGTCGACGAGCTGAAGGTCGGAGACCTTGATCTGGCTGAAATGCTTCGACAACGGGTTGATCCAGAAGCGTTCAGGGAATTCCGGATCGCGCACGGTGACGTGGCCTGCGAGGCCCTGATCGAAGCCATAGCGCGAGAACAGGCGAAACGTTGCGGCAAGCCGCTGCTTGCGGTGCAGCCTCTCCTCCTCGAACGTCGCCGCGGGCGTTCGCTCGACCAGGGAATATTTCTTGGGCTTCTCGACGACCTTGTTCATTGTTGCGGTTCCTTTTCTAGTATCCGAGAGTCTTGTCGAAGACGTCGGCCAGCGCCACGCCGTGCGCGTAGGCGTCGAGATTTACCAGCGTCTTGTCGGCCAGCCACTTGATGTCCTCCCCGCCGGTCCATGAGACGTGCGGTGTAAGAACGACCTTGGGATGGTCGTAAATGGGATCGCCATCGAGCGGGGGCTCCGGATCCGTGACGTCGAGCGTGGCACCGGCGATCCGTCCGTCATCGAGCGCTTGCAGAAGAGCCTTCTGATCGATGATCTTGCCGCGCGCGACGTTGATCAGATGCAGCGATGTCTTGGCCCGGGCCAGCACGTCGGCATTGATCAGGCGGGTGGTCTTCGTCGTCGCCGGCAGCGCGAGGACGAGGTGATCGGAGACCTCGACCAGTTGTTCGATGCTGTCCACGGGCTGAATGCCGGGAGGAACGTAGGGCCACGCCGAGCGTCGCAAAACCTTGATATTGACGTCGAACGGCTTGACCCGCTCGGCGAGCGCGCGGCCGATCGCACCGAAACCCGCAATGCCTATCGTCTTGCCGCTGACCGAACCCAGCGGCGCGATTTTCCATTCCGCGCGGTTACGCGGCCGGATGGCGTGGATGCGCTTCTCGAAACCGAGAATTGCCGCGAGCACATATTCGGCGATCGGATCAGCCGAGATGCCGCGGCCGACCGTCACCACGGGCCCGTCGAGCAGCCACGCCGGAAAGAAGTCGATGCCGGTGGATGCGGTCTGGATCCAGCGCAGGCCGAACGGCCAGCCCGCAGGCTTCTCGCCAGGCGCCTTATTCCAACCCGCCAGCGGCCGCGTCAGCAGCACGTCGGCCTCCGGCGCGACCTCCCACGCAGCGCGATCGGCGGGATGATCGATGATCAGCGGGTGCGACCAATGATCCGCCAGGGTAGCGCGCACCTCCGGGCCGAGTTGATTGACGATGATCGGCGATCGCACGCGGGCAGATGCACGCTTGTCTTCAATCCGGGGTGTATTCATGTTACGCGTTCATGCTGGCTCTGACGCAGGCATGCTAGGCGCTCGAGGCAAGATAGTCTTTTCAAAGATCATTGGCATCGAGCAACAACAGGACGACGCGGTTTGGCGAGGCATATGAATTCGTCTCCGCACCCACAGCCGGCTATGCCCTCGTGCCAGCCTCTTTCGGCTTTGCCTTTGCCGCAGTCTCGCCAGCGCGACGAAATACGGTTTCCATCAGCCATTGCTCGTTGGGAAACTGCTCCGCCCATTCATCCCAGCCGGAATGCTTGCGATATTGGCCGAGACGGCCGGACGCCAGCACGTCGGCCTCGCTGACGGCGACGCGGCGATCGCAGTCGGGCGCGACATAGATCGCATCCGCACGACAATAGAGCTCGCACATGAAGCAGGTCTGGCAGTCCTCGACACGTGCCAGAACCGGCCGACCGTCGCGTCCGGAATCGAGCACGTTGGCGGGGCAGACTTCGATGCATGCGCCGCAATCGGTGCATCGCTCCGAGACGATGAGCTCGATCATGACACGGCCTCAAGTTGACCGGGCCGCGCAACCGCGGATGGACGGTCGAGCGCAACCTGGATCCTATCCAGTCCGCTGCTGACCAGGCGCGCGGCCAGTCGAGGATCCTGCGCCGGATAGTCCTCGCGGCGGTGAAGTCCCCTGCTCTCGTTGCGCACAGCCGCCGTGGCCACCGACCAGCGGGCCGTCGCCACCAGCGCTGCGGCCTCCCTCAGGGCGATCGTGCCGGCGTGCCCATGGTCCGTCACGTCGTTCCACACATCCTCGAGCACGCGCGATGACGCGGCAAGCCCGGATGCGGTACGGAAGAGGTTCTTGTCGAACGGATGCATCTCGGCGCGCACGCTGCTTCGAATTGCGGCAGCGTCGACCGCCTGCGGTCGCCCACCCGGACGCAATCCGGCCTGGCCGAGCGGCCGCAGCCTTCCGGCCCGGCGCGCCACGCTGCGTGCCATGCGCGCGGCCGCACGCCCGGCGAATACGCCTGATGACAGCGCCCAGGCCGAATTGACGTTGCCGCCGCCCGAGATCGCCCCCGCGACCTTCTCGCGCGATGCATTGTCGCCGGCGACGAACAATCCCGGCACCGACGTGGTGCCATCCGTGTCATGCACGCGCACACCGCCAATTCCTCGGATGGTACCGTCGTTGTGCAGGGTGATCTCGAAGCGATCGCGATAGGGATCGACGCCCCAGCGGTCGAACACCAGCGGCACGTTCGGTGAGATCGTATGCAGCCTCGCCTTGATGTCATCGGGCAGACGGTGCAGCGAGCAGTAAACCGGCCCGCGTTGCAGTGCGCGAGCCAGCTGGATGGTCTGGTCAGGCCCGAATGGGAGATCCAGTTCCCGCCCATCGGAGTCATAGTAGGTTGCAAATGAATAGGCCATGCTACGCGTCATGGTCGAATGCGCCGGCGCGATCGTGTAGGCGGCGGTGAACTCCATGCCGGACATCTCCGCGCCCGCCTCGGCCGCCATCAGATAGCCGTCGCCCGTGTTGGTGTGCGATCCCAGCAAGTGCGACAGGAAGCTGGTCCCGCCCGCCGCGAGCACCACGGCACCGGCCTCGACCCGATAGGACCGGCCACCGTCCTGCCGGCGCAGGCCGCGCGCGCCGCCGATCGATCCATCGGAACGCGCCAGCAGTTCGAGGACGGGCGATTGATCGAAAATGATGACACCGTGACCGAGCACCTGCTGGCGCAGGGCGCGCATATATTCGGGACCGCGCACCGCGCGATGGTTCACGCGCCCCTCGTCGTCGACGCCGAACCTGTAGTAACGCGCAAGGGTTGGCAGCGTGCGCCAGGTCTGATCGAGGATGCGATGCATCCACTCCGCTTCGCCAAGGCCAAGACCTGCGGCAATGCGGTTTGCCACGGCCGCGTCGCGCGCGTTGGCGGGATCCGGCGGGACCCACCAATGGCCGGGTCCCGCGGCAGCCGTGACGCCACTGGTGCCACAATATCCCTTATCGGCAAGGATCACCTTGGCGCCCGCCTGCGCCGCCGAGGTCGCCGCCCAGGCTCCCGCCATACCGCCGCCGACGATCAACACGTCAACGGTCAGCGACAATTCTTCGAGCGACGACGAAACCACCTTGTGCCTCCGGGCAACAACAAGCGCACTCCTGCAACGGAAAAGTACGAGAATGCAGAAGCGTGCCACCTTGTCGCAGCATGTTTGGGCGAGCGGGTCCGCAGGTCAATGAAAGGCAAAACTCTTTTCGACACTCATGGCGAAGGACTCATCCCGCCGTTGTCGCGCCCCGCAACATGAGCATTTCCGCGTAGAATAGACTTCCGTGGAAACGGCGGCCGACGTCATGGAGCTTTCCAGGGGCCTGACGAACGAGCAGGGCTGGGATGAATCCAATATAACGGATTAATATCTGTTATCTGCTTCAGGCCCGATGGCACGCCGCGCATCGCATCCATTTTGTTGGATCAAAGCGTACAGCGAAATCATTTCACGATTCACTTCGATCGCAGGTCACTTTATCTCCAATTCCAGCGCAAATGAGTGCTTCCTGCTTCCAGCCTTGGAGAATGACAATGAACACCGCGATGCAGATGATGCCGATGCCAATGCCGATGATGATGGGCGGCATGATGAACCCCGCCATGTCCGGCGGCATGATGAACCCCGCCATGTCCGGCGGCATGATGCCGATAATGAACATGATGGGCATGGGCATGCCGATGATGATGCCCTGCCAGGTGAAGTGCACGATGACGCCGGCGGGCATGACTTGCGAGATGATGCCGATGGATCCGGCCATGAAGGACATATTCATGAAGTGCTGCGAGAGCATGATGAGCATGATGCAGATGGGCATGCCCATGATGATGTGCTGCGGCGGCATGATGATGATGTGCATGCCGACGAAGGCCGCCTGATCGGCTCGATCTGTAACGGTCGACCAAGGGCCGGCCTTGCCGGCCCTTTTGCTTTTTCAGGCCGGCGTCTCGGAATACGTCATCACGAGGTAGAGCACCGCTTCATCAGCCACCAGGTTCTTGTAGACATGAGGCACATCGGCCTCGAACAGGATGGCATCGCCTTCGGTCAGGGTCTGCGGCTTGTCCAACCCGGCTGTGATCTCGATTACGCCTTTGGCGACGAAGAGATTCTCGCGCGTACCGGGCGCATGCGGTTCCGCCGCCTCCCGGTGGAGCGGGCCGATCTTCAGCTCGTAGAATTCGACCTGGTGTTCGCCATCGAAGGGAAACAGCGCGCGCGAGGTGAATTGTCCCTGACTGGACGTCAGCAGCTTCGCGTCGCTGCGGCGCAGAACCTTTGGACCTCTCGGCACTTCCGTCTGAAGCAGATTGGCGAAAGGCACGTGGAGCGCGCTCGCGACCTTCCAGAGCAACGCGATCGTCGGGACGCTCTTGCCGGTCTCGATCTGTCCGAGCATCGCCCGGCTCACACCGGATTGCTTGGCGAGCCGCTCGAGCGAATGACCGCGGCTGGTCCTCAGGCGCCGCAGATTGCGCCCGAGGACGGCAGGCAGGTCGAGATCACTCGATGATGATGCGTCCGTGTCCGGCGACGAAGCGACGTTCCCGCCGCTCATGAAGCATCCCATTGCACTGGCGACATCGCCGGTACCGGTATCGGCATCCAGACCCAGGTCGGCCAGAACCAACAGAGCGGCATGGGTGCACCCGTTGCGAAAGGACCCGTGCCGGAACCTTGCGACGGCGCAGTTGAAACCGCAGCTTGCTGCTTGCTCCACTCTGACCGATAGGCAGCCAGATCAATAATCCGTGCTGAACTCCTGGGCTCTGTCACTTTGTTGGATCCGCGTTCGATTGCAATAAGCGATATCCTAGTTGTGTGGCCGCTTCCGGCAAGCAGTCGCCAAACAAAACAACATAGGGCCTGTAAAACGTGATCACGTAGCAAAGCGTTCTCGAATTGGCGTATGCGCCAGCGGCCGGCTCCCGTCTCGGTGCACATGGCCGCTGCCAGAATGAATGCTCGCTGTGGCTTGCCCGCATGGTTCAAGGTGTACAGCGGACGCCTGGACGGCCTCCTTACCGCGCCGAGAATAGATTTTCCCATTGTGAGTTAATAATAGAACAATAGATGCTTTTGATGCGCCCCATCCAGCGTCCTTCTTCCGAAAATCGTACCGTGACATCAGTTCACTGGACCGGCCGCCAGATTTCCTGACATGTGGCCGCAAAGGCCGGAAAAAGTCTTGCGCGACGGCCGATGGAACGTGAACTCGAGAGACACTGAAATGATTGCATCGAAATCTTTTCGCGCAGCGGCGCTCGCGTTGCTGGTTGCGACAAGTGGCGTGAACAGCGCTCGCGCCGAGACGGAACAGCTTCGGATCGCCCAGCAATTCGGCATCGCCTATCTTCCGCTCATCGTCGCATCCGAACAAGGATTGATCGAGCAGGAAGCCAAGGCGCTCGGCATCACGCCGCCGAAGATTGAATGGCTGCGGCTCTCCGGCGCCGCCGCGATGAACGAGGCGCTCATCTCGGGCGGCCTCGATTTTGCCACGGCGGGCATCACACCGATGATCCTGACCTGGGACAAGACTCGGACCACCGCCAAGATCATTGGCGTGGCCGCCCTGGGGTCGATGGCCAACATCCTCACCACCAACAATCCCAACATCAAGACTTTGGCGGATTTTACCGAAAAGGACCGGATTGCACTTCCCTCGGTCAAGGTCGGCTTCCAGCCGATCGTCCTCCAGATGGCCGCGGACAAGGCCTTCGGCAGATACGACAAGCTGGACGAGCTGACCGTCAGCATGCCGCACCCGGACGCGACAGCGCAGATCCTGTCGGGGCATTCGGAGATCACCGCCCACTTCACCTCGCCGCCGTTCTCGCAGCAGCAGTTGGCGAGCGGCAAGGTGCACGCAGTGCTCAACAGCTACGACGTGCTCGGCGGACCCCACACTTTCAACGTGGTCTACGCCACCACGAAGTTCGTCAACGAAAACCCGAAGACGATTCAAGCATTCGTCCGCGGCCTCGACCGCGCCAACGAATGGATCAAGGCCAATCCGAAGGAGGCCGCCGCGCTTTACATCAAGGCAGAGGGCTCGAAGCTGGCGCCTGACTTCGTTGAGGGCATCATTCGCGACAAGGACGTCAACTTCACCACGACTCCGGAGGGCGCCCAGAAGTTCGCGGATTTCGAGGCGAAGGTCGGCCTGATCAAGCAGGCTCCGGCATCATGGCGCGAGCTGTTCTGGTCCGGCCTCGGAGAGAAACCCGGAAGCTGACATGAACGTCGCCCCGCGACTGACCGGTCTCGCCAGCGGCAGCGTTCCGCCTGCATTGCTTGAGCTCGACCACGTCAGCATCAGCTACCCGACGCCCGACGGCATCCTCACCGCGGTCGAGGACGTCAGCTTCAGGATCTCGGCCGGCGAACGGCTGGTGCTGCTCGGCCCGTCCGGCTGCGGCAAGTCCACGCTGCTGCGCGCCGTTGGCGGCTTCCTCAGCCCGAGCGCCGGCGAGCTTTTGATGAACGGCCGGCGCATCGGAGCCCCCGGTCCCGATCGCATGACCGTGTTTCAGGAGTTTGACCAGCTGCTGCCATGGCGCACCGTGCTTGGCAACGTGCGCTACGCGTTGGAACGCGGCAAATCCATGCCGCGGCGGGACGCAGACGGCGTTGCGCGCCGCTGGATCGAACGCGTCGGGTTGAAGAATTTCGTCGATGCCTTTCCCCACACGCTGTCGGGCGGGATGAAGCAACGCGTGGCGATCGCCCGCGCGTTCGCGCTGGAGCCGGCGCTGCTGCTGATGGACGAGCCCTTCGCGGCGCTCGATGCGCTGACGCGGCGGCAGATGCAGGACGAACTGCTGAAGCTCTGCGAGGAGACCGGGAATACCGCGCTGTTCGTGACCCACGGCATCGACGAGGCCATCCGCGTCGGCACCCGTATCCTGGCGCTCACGCCGCATCCCGGGCGGCTGGCAGCCACATTCGATGTTCCGCTTGACACGCGTTCCCGCGGCAGCAGCGGTTTTGCCGAACTTGAACGGCGAATCCAGGAGACCGTTTTCTCTGCCCCGGAAATTGATCATGTCTGACGTCGCAGCTCCAAAGCTCGTTCGCGCGCCCGCACTGCGGCGCGCGCTCGAGGGAACGCCCTGGCGGCGCTTCATGATCCTTGCAGGCTTTGCGCTTGCATGGGAGCTCTATGCGCGCTGGCTCGACAACGCGCTCTTGCTGCCGACTCTGGGCGCGACGCTGGCGGCGCTATGGTCGGCCATCCTCTCAGGCGAACTGCCGAACCGCGCGTTGACGTCGCTGCGCGTCCTCATCACCGGCTATGCGCTCGGCGTTGCCGTCGCGGCTGTGCTGACGACTGTCGCTGCCCTGTCGCGCTGGGGCAACGAGGCGCTTGGCTTGCTGACATCGATGTTCAATCCGCTTCCGGCCATCGCGCTGCTGCCCATCGCGCTGCTCTGGTTCGGCGTGGGAACGCCGAGCCTCATCTTTGTCATCGTGCATTCGGTGCTGTGGCCGGTGGCCCTTGCCTGCTACGGCGGCTTTCTCGCGGTGCCGCCGACCCTGAGAATGGCCGGCCGCAATCTTGGCCTGTCGGGCGGCCGGTTCGTCGCGGAGATCCTTGTTCCGGCGGCGTTCCCCCAGATCCTGTCGGGCCTGCGGATCGGCTGGGCATTCGCATGGCGCACCCTGATCGCGGCCGAGTTGGTGTTCGGCGTCAGCGCCCGCTCCGGCGGAATTGGCTGGTTCATCTACACGAGCCGCGCGCAATTGGAGACCGCGAGCGTCTTCGCCGGATTGCTCACGGTGATCCTGATCGGGCTTCTCGTGGAGGGCGTGATTTTCCGAACTCTGACGCGCATCACGGTGCAGCGCTGGGGCCAGGCTCAAACCTAGGCGGCGGTCGGCCCCTTACTTGAGCGGGAATCCGAGCGCACGCACCTCCTCGACGAGGCGATCCCGGCCGTTCAGTGAACGGACCGAACCGAGCCGCTTCAAAACAGCCTCCGTCCAACCGATTGCAGGCAGACCTTCGCTTGTTTGAAAGCCGCGGAGCGTCGCGTCGTAAGCTGCGATGCCGGTTTCGTCACCAGCGTCGGAATAGCGCTCATGATGGATCACGACGTCCTGCCGCAGGCGTGGCTTGACGCGCGCCGGTCTGGTCGCATCGGGATAGCCGACGCAGAGGCCAAACGCTGCGACCACATTCGCTGGCAAGCCCAGCTCCTGAGCGACCGCAACGGGTTTGTTGCGGATCGCGCCGATATAGACCGACCCAAGCCCGAGCGACTCGGCAGCGACCACCGCATTTTGCGCGGCAAGCGCCGCGTCAATGACTGCGACGAGGAACGTCTCGAGAAACGGAAGGCCGTCGTCCGGATGCCCGGATCGTTGCGCCAGCCGCTCGGCGCGCGAGAGGTCGGCGAGCCAGACCAGAAACAGCGGTGCCTCGACGATATGCTTCTGGCTACCGGCGAATTCGGCGAGACGGGCCTTGCGGGCCTCGTCCTCGACCACGATCACGCTCCAGGTCTGGAGGTTAGACGAGGACGGAGCCGACTGAGCGGCTGCCACCAACGTCTCCACGGTGCGCTCCGGCACGGGGTCGGGACGATAGGCCCGCACCGAGCGATGCGCGAGCAGGTTCGCCAGCACCCCGTTCCAGGAATCGCCGATATCAGGCAGATCGCTGCCGTACCGCGCTCGCAACGCCTGCGTCACAGCCTCGACCTTGGATGGTCCAGGGACAACCTTCAGGTTGGGTCTCAGGTCGCTCACGACGTCCCGCCTTACGCTTCGACGTCGACGACCACGCGATTGGCGAGCTTCGCCGGATCCGTGTTCGGCCTGATGATGGTCGCCCGTTTCAGATCGCTGGTGATCTTAACCACCTCCTGACGCAGTGCGGCCCCTGAGGGATGATGGCCGTGGGTATGGCTACGCAGCATCGCTGCGAGATCGGCAACCGCGACCTTCGGCGTGTAAGGCGCGAAGACCTCGGCGGCATCGTCGGGGTGTTCGGCAACGTGGTGGGCCGCCTCTCTGATCGCCACGGTCAGCGCCTTCACCGCCGCGGGATCGGCGGCCCAGAGCGAGCTGCGTACCCCGAGCGTGCAGCACGACAGATTGGCGTAGTCACCACTCAGGTTCGACGCAATCTCGACAATGTCGCCATTGGCTCGTTTTTCGGTCAGCCAGGCATTCGGATCGGAATCGGCGATGGCCTGGATTTCCCCGTGCTGGAGCGCGATCAGTTGCAGGTCCGCCGGGAATTCCCGCCACTGCACGTCGGTTTGCGGATCGAGACCGTTGTCCGAAAGGAGGATGGCGAAGAAGTTGCGCGGCGGGCCGGAGATGCTGGAGACGCCGATGGTCTTGCCCTTTAGGTCTTTGATGTCCTTGAAACCGGAGTTCTTGCCCACGAACAGACGGGTGCAGCCACCATGCAGACCCGTCGTGAGCTTGACGTCGATTCCCTGCTCCAGCGGCTTCAGCCAGTTGAGCAACATGCTCGACCCTGCATCAGCCTTGTCGGTCGCGAGCGCCTGCAGCATCTGGTCGGTGCTGCCTGCGAGCTGGAGGAACTCGACTTCGAGATTGTGGCGCGCGAAAAATCCCCGATGCAGCGCGACCGGCACGGCCGCCGTGCAGATGCCGGTACCGTTGTAGGCGAAGCGGATATGACGCGCCGGCCCCTTCGCGACGCTATCGCTATCTGAAACCCTGCAGATCGGCGCATCGCCCAGCGGATCGACCCGACCAAGGCCAAACGCAGGGAAGCCACGTGCCGCCCGCATCAGACCAAAGGGCGCCGCCACGCCCACAAGGCCGGCCAACCCCAGCGTGCGGCGCCGCGACCAATCTCCATGTGGATCCGATGTCATCGATATCTCCTGCTTGATTGAGGCTGTTCAGAACGCGGGAAGCTGGCCCGGCAGCTTGTCCTTGATGATCTGGCGGATGGTGTCGTTCTGATAGGCGCGCACCAGCTTCGCGACCCAGGGCGCATCCTTGTCCTTCTCTCGGACGGCGATGAAATTGTTGTAGGGATTGTTGACCGCGGACTCGACCGCGATGGAATCCTTTCCGGGAACGAGGCCCGCCGGGACGGCGTAGTTGGTATTGATCACCGCGGCATCAACATCATCCAGAGTGCGCGGCAGTTGGGCGGCATCGATCTCGCGAATCTTGAGCTTCCTGGGATTGCCGATCACGTCCAGCGTAGTCGGCAGGATCCCGACCCCGTCCTTGAGCTCGATCAGCTTCTCAGCCTGAAGCAGGCGCAGCGCACGGCCACCGTTCGACGGATCGTTCGGGATCCCGATCGAAGCGCCTTCCTTGATCTCGGCGACCGACTTCGCTTTCCGGGAATAGAGCCCGATCGGGGCTACGATGGTCTCGCCGACGGCGACGATCTTGTAGCCGCGCGTCTTGATCTCATTGTCCAGAAACGGTTTGTGCTGGAAGGCATTCGCGTCGAGATCGCCGACGTCAAGCGCGGCATTGGGCAGCAGGTAGTCGTTGAAGACGAGAACCTCAACGTCGAGGCCGTCCTTGGCGGCGATCTCCTTGACTTCGGCCCAGATGATTTCGGCATCGCCACCCGATATCCCGACTTTGATCTTCTGATCCGCGGAGGCCGGCGCGACAAATAGAGCAAGGGCGGCCATCACGAGGAACAAGCGGCGCTGCATAGCCTGAGATCTCCTAATTCAAGCAAAATGTCTGGTGTGGCGGCTACCCGACACGGGCAACCAGGATGTCCACCGCAGCGTCCGCGAACTCGACGGACATGTCGTGATAGACGACATGCTCCTGAAGCGTCGCAGCGCGTGGATGATGGCTTGACGTCTGCGGGCCCGGTGGATCCAGTTCCGATCGGCCGATGGCTTGCGCAAACAGTCGCGAGCTCGCAATCTGCGCCGCGTGCGTCTCATTTCGGGCCGCGAACGCAAGCCTCATGTGATCGACGTCGACAACATAGATCATGGCGGGATGTCCTTGCGCGCGCGTGCCCACTCAGCTGTTGAAACCGGCCGGAATGAACGCCGGCAGCTTCTCCTCGATGAAATGCTTCACCTCGGGCGAGTTGAACACCTGGATGAAGGCCTTCAGCCGCGGATCATCCTTCTTGTCGGGGCGGGTCGTGAAACGAAGCACCAGGCCCTCGTCGACAGTGCGATCGATGATCAGTGCCGACTTCGGGTCACCACCGGCCGGAATGAGATAGGTGATGTTGACGAGCGCCAGCGTTACATCGTCGAGCGAGCGATAGGTCTGTGCAGGGTCGAGCTCGACGATCTTGAGGTTCTTCGAGTTCTCGGTGATGTCGAATTTGCTGACCGAAAACCCCTTACCCGGGGCCAGCTTGATCAGCCCGGCACGTTCGAGCAGGATCAGCCCACGGGCGCCGTTGAGCGGCTCGTTCGGGATCGCGACGCTGTCGCCGGATTTGATCTCATCGAGCTTCTTGATCTTCTTCGAGAACAAGCCGACCGGCGCGATCACGCCGACCTTGTCCGCCTGCACCAGGTTGAAGCCGCGCTGCTTGTTCTGGAGTGCAAGATAAGTTGCGTGCTGGAACAGATTGGCATCGACCTCGCCGCTGTTCACGACCTCGTTCAGCGCCACCCAGTCCGACAGCTCGACGATCTTGACGTCCTGTCCCTTCTCCTTGGCGAGCTTGGCGGCGAAGGACGCCAATTGCCCGACGGGTCCGGCGCTGGCCGCGATCTTCAACGGTTCGCCCGCGAAAGCGGCTGCCGTGAACGCAAGCCAGAGACCGGCGGCCAGAGAGGTACGACGGAGGATTTTCATTGTCTCAGATTCCCGTTTAGTTCAGGTCAGATGTCTCACGCAGCCTTGCGCGTGCCGGCGTCGGCCTGCGCCAGCGCCTGCCCGAGATCGGCCAGAATGTCCTCGGGATGCTCGATGCCGACCGACAGGCGGACATAGCCGGGGGTCACGCCGGCGGCGAGTTGCTCGGCCGGAGTGAGTTGTTGGTGCGTCGTCGATGCCGGATGAATGGCGAGCGAGCGGGCGTCGCCAATATTGGCGACGTGATAGAAGAGCTTCAGCGCGTCGATGAAGCGCCGTCCGGCCTCGACGCCGCCCTTCAGCTCGAAGCCGACCAGCCCTCCGAAGCCGCCTTTCAGATAGGCATCCGCCCTGCGCCGGTTCTCCCCGGTCTGCAGGCCCGGGAAGATCACGTTGGAAACCGACGCTTGCCTGGAGAGGAAGTTTGCAACCTTCACCGCATTCTCGTTGTGCTGGCGAATGCGCAGCGGCAGGGTCTCGAGACCCTGGATGAACTGGAAGGCATTTTGCGGCGCGATAGATGCGCCGAGGTCGCGCAGCAGCTTCACGCGGGCGCGCAGGATGTACGCGATCGGGCCGAGCGGCTTCGCGGCTTCGGTCCAGATCGCGCCGTGATAGGCCTCATCAGGCTTGTTCAGCAGCGGGAAGCGATCCGCATGTACGGCCCAGTCGAAATTGCCGCCGTCGACGATAGCGCCGCCGATCGCAGTGCCATGACCGCCGATATACTTCGTGGTCGAATAGACCACCACCGCAGCGCCATGCTCGAACGGCCGAGCGATGAGCGGCGAGGCCGTATTGTCGAGGATCAGCGGCACGCCCAGCGAGCGGCCGATATCCGCGACCTCCTTGATCGGGAATACGTTGAGCTTGGGATTCGGCAGCGTCTCGCCGAAATAGGCCCGCGTCTTCACGTCGGTCGCGCGGCGGAAGTTCTCGGGATCGGCAGGATCGACGAAACGTACCTCGATGCCGAACTGCTTCAGGGTCTGCGACAGCAGCGTCCAGGTGCCGCCATAGAGGTCCGTCGAGGACACGATATTGTCGCCGGCCTGCGCGACGTTGAAGATGGCGAAGGCGGACGCCGCCTGTCCGGAAGCAACCGCGAGGGCGGCCGCCCCGCCCTCGAGCGCGGCAAGCCGATCCTCGAAAGCCTGCTGGGTCGGATTGCCGATGCGAGTGTAGATCGGCCCGAGTTCCTCCAGCGCGAACAGGCGCGAGGCGTGATCGGTATTTTCGAACTGGAATGACGTGGTCTGATAGATCGGAACCGCCACCGCGCCCGTGGCAGGGTCGGTGCGGTACGAACCGCCATGCAGCGCGAGCGTCTCGAAGTGCCGGGTCTCCAACGCCATCTGCAATTCCCTTTCATCTCGATAGCGCGCAAATTGCGCGGCAAGCGGTACTTGTCGGCGAAAATGATGCTGTGGGTTTCCGCGGCTGTCGAGCGCTTCAGGAAAATAGCGATGCGCGTGCTGCATCGCCAAGGCTTGGCGACGCGTTTGTTTCCGCACGCTCGGAGAATTGGAAACAAACTCGCCCACTCAAAATGTTAGAAACTGCTAGGCGGGGTGGACGTGCTTCGCAATTGACGATCGGATCAAGCCATGACGAGACCGCGCGAGCTGCGATTCAACGCTTTCAACATGACCGCGCCCAGCCACAATTGGGCGGGCCTGTGGTCGCATCCGCGCGATGCGTCGATCGATTACAACACGCTCGATTATTGGGTCGACTTCGCCAAGACTGCGGAGCGCGGACTGCTCGACGGCGTCTTCCTCGCCGACGTCTTCGGTGTTTACGACGTCTATGGCCGAAATGCCGAGGCTGCCGCGCGGCATGCGGTCCAGCTTCCCAACGCCGACCCAACCCTGCTCGTCTCCGCGATGGCGCTCGTCACCAAGCATCTCGGCTTCGGCATCACGTCGAACCTGACCTTCGAGCATCCCTATCAACTCGCACGTTCATTCTCGACGCTCGACCATCTCACCAAGGGCAGGATCGGCTGGAACATCGTCACCGGCTATCTCGACAGCGGGGCGCGCGGCATGGGACTTCCGGCCGGCCGCGCCCACGACGACCGCTACGACGCCGCGGAGGACTTTCTCGCCGCGGCCTACAAGTTGTGGGAGGGAAGCTGGGAGGACGACGCCGTTCGCCGCGATCGCGGCAGCCGCATCTTTACCGATCCCGCAAAGCTTCATCGGGTGCTGCACGACGGCCCCTATTTCAAGGTCGACGGCATCCATCTCGCCGAGCCATCGCCGCAGCGGACGCCGCTGCTGTATCAGGCCGGCACCTCGAAACGCGGCCGCGCCTTCGCCGCCCGGCATTCGGAAGCGATCTTTCTCAACGGCCAGACCAAGCCGATCCTGGCCCGCGCCGTTCGCGAAATACGAGAGGCCGCCAAGGCCTTTGGTCGCGATCCCTATGACATCCGTCTGTTCGCCGGCGCGACCGTGATCGTGGCGCCGACGCGGGCCGAGGCCAATGACCTGCTCGAGGAGTACGCGCGGCATGTCGACCAGACCGGCCAGCTTGCCCTGTTGTCGGGCTGGACCGGCATCGACTTCTCGACCTACCGACCCGACCAGCCGATCGAATACGTCGAGAGCAACGCCATCCAGTCGATGGTCGAGAATTTCACCTTGCGGAGCGACCGGCCGGTTCATGTCGGCGACCTTGCAAGGCTAAGCCGTGCCGGCGCGCGGTCACCCTTCGCGGTCGGCTCGCCGCAGGACGTCGCCGATGAACTGATCGCCTGGGCCGACGAGACCGACGTGGACGGCTTCAACCTGTTCCGCCTGGTCGCGCCGGAATCGCTGAACGCCTTCGTCGATCTCGTGGTGCCGGAGCTCCAATCGCGCGGCGTCTACAAGAGCGCCTACCGTGAGGGCACGTTGCGCGAAAAGCTGTTTCCTGGACGTGGCCCGCGGCTGCACACGACACATCCCGGCGCAGGTTTCCGGCGGTTGCCGCCGGCGACCGACGCGCTCCGATCTCACGCCGCCGAATAGCTACAGCAACAGCTTCTGGTCGAGGTAAGGCTTGCCGCCGCGTGAGTGCTGCACCCTGCCGCCGCGCGCCTCGATGACGGGCAGCGCGGCCAGTGCATTCACGATATGGTACATGGTTGGCAGGTCGCCCCATGCGGCGCGATGGAATTTCACGGCTCCCTGCCCGAGCTGCCGGGACTGAACAACGTTATTGGGATCTTCAGCTGGCGTCAGCGTTACCTGGCACACGTCGTGCTCGCCCCATGCGCCTGTGCGCGGAACATACTTCAACATCAAGGTCCCGTCAGACGATGCTGTCGTCTGCGCGATGGGCGCAGCACGTAAATCCGTCACTGATAGTTCGAGGAAACGAAAGCCCATCCAGCCGGCCGTGCAGATGTGGACTCCCTCGCTCTCCTGGGGCGCCTCGACATCCGCGTAGAGCTTCGGATGCCCAATCTCGTCCCGACCGGTGATGATGGGATCGGCGAGGCTCTCCCAGACCACGGCAAGGAATCGTCCCGTGGCGCGGTCGCGCGCACCCTCGAAGCGCGCGGGCCAGCTGACATGGATCATGGTGTAGCCGCGGCCGGCAAGCCAATCGATCTCCGTCATGTAGTGAAACTCGACGGTGACCACGGGATCACCGGCCAGCGAAAAGCCTTCCGGCAAATGACGTTGCAGCACCGCTCCATCTGTCAGGAAGCTCGCTGCGACCGAAAGCCGATGCGGGCTTCTGGTCCGATCAGGAACAATGCCGGCCGGCAATTGTCGGGGACCGGGTGCAGGCCCGAAATGGGTCGGCATCCGGTAGATGCGTCCGGGCTCGAACCGATAGCTCATCGAGCGCCCGCGAACGGCAATGAATCCAGCAGCGGTCTCGCCAGAAGCAGAACCTCGTAGGCGACCGCATCACCCTCTCTGGTCGGCTCTTGCTCGGACAACAGGATGCGGGTGAACGTCCAGCTCTGCGGATCGACCCCGACGATCGCGGCCACCGTCCCGGACCGCTCCGCCGCGGCGCGATTGCGCGCGATCTCGGCGGCGAACGCCGCGGTCAGGTCGGCATCGAGCGGGATGCCGAGTTCCTGCTTGTAGATGAAGCGAGCTTCATGAGCTTGGCCCCGCCGCGCGTCGAGCGAGAAGCGTGTTTGAATATCCGCGCGGCCAAAGCTGTCGGTGACGACCTTGTACCGGCCGCTGACCAGGAAATTGCGGAAGGCTTCGTCGGTCCGCCAGAGATAGAGCGACGAATAGCTGCTGGCGATCGCGCCGAAGCGGCCGCGCTCGCGCAGCAGGAAGCCCTTGAAATGCAATTCGGGGACGTCGTTCCACAGCGCTCCCCGCTCCCTGGCGCGGCTGCGGATAACTCCGATGTCGCAATCGGCAGGAAGGCGATGGATGTAGTGAGCGATGGTCATTTCATGTCTCTTCGTTGAGCTTCAGCCCGAGGGAAGAGATAGCCCGGAGTTGATCATTTAGAAACGGTATGAAATGATGTTTCAGTGATTTAAATATGGAATGACAGCGATGAAGACGCTCGACATCGAAGCTGTGCAGGCCTTCGTGCTCACCGCGGATCTGAGAAGTTTTACGCGTGCGGCTGAAGCGATGGACACGACGCAGTCGGCCGTCAGCTTGAAGATCAAGCGGCTCGAGGAGGAGCTCGGACGCAGGCTGCTCGATCGCACGCCACGGCTTGTGCGCCTCTCCACAGACGGCGGTGCCTTTCTTGCACCTGCGCGGACGCTTCTCGCCGCCCACCATGGTGCGTTCGGCTGCTTCGGCCGGGAGCAACGCCGTCTCGTCGTCGGCATCAGCCATCACATCGTCGGCGCCGAGCTGCCGGTCCTGCTGCGCCGAATGAAGAGCGCAGAGCCGAGCCTCGTGCTCGAGATTCGCGTATCGACCTCTGGTCAGGTGCTGGACGATTTCGACCGCGGTGCGATCGACGCGGCGATCGTGTTACGCCACGACAACCGCCGGCGAGGCGGCGAGGTTATTCTGAAAGAGACTTTCGGCTGGATGGCGGCCCCGGATTTCGACCATCCTGCCGGAGAGCCGCTGCGGCTCGCCACGCAGGCTGATCCATGCAGCGTACGCAGCATGGCTGTCGACGCCCTCAACAGGGCGGGCATCGCCTGGACCGAAGTCTTCGTCGGCGGCGGGGTGGCCACGATTGGCGCTGCGATCTCGGCGGGTCTTGCCGTCGCCGCGCTCGGGCGACGCGTCGCCCCTCTGGATACGACCGATGTCGGCGCGGAGCTGGGATTGCCGCCGCTCCGGTCGCGGGATGTGGTCTTGCATGCAAGCCCAACAGACCGGCAGAGCAAGCATTCACTGAAAACACTGGCTGCCGCGATCCGTGCGACGGCGGCCAAGCATTGACTGCCTTTCGGGGCCCGACTCGGCCCCACACTCGGATTTCCGCCGGTCAGACAACTCCATTCTCGATTCGCCGCGTGCGAGAGAATGCTCGTTCCTTTCTGCGTCGCATTCCGAAATTGCCAGGGCCCCGCGTTCGTCTGCACATTGGGGCTACCCACAGCCCTGTTACTCAGGATAGCGAAATGCAACGTCCCACGTCCCGCCTGCGCGCCCTCGCCGCAGCTGCGCTCGGTCTTTTCGTCATGGCGTCCGCGCACCCCGCCTCCTCCGAGGAACTCCGCATCGGGTATCAAAAATCCTCGACGCTGACCGCGATCCTGAAGACGAACGGAGCTTTGGAAAAGGCGCTGGCGCCGCTCGGCATCACCGTGTCCTGGCACGAATTCACCAGCGGCTTGCCACTGCTGGAAGCTATCAATATCGGCAGCATCGATTTCGGCGCCGACGTCGCCGACACCGTGCCGATCTTCGCGCAAGCCGCGGGCGCCAAGCTCGCCTATGTCGCTGAAGAAGCCGCCTCGCCGGCGGCGCAGGCGATTCTCGTGCCGCAATCGTCGACCATCAAGACCATCGCCGATCTCAAGGGCAAGAAGATCGCCGTCACCAAGGGTGCCGGAAGCCACTACCTGCTGCTCGCGGCCCTGGCGAAATCGGGGCTCAGCTTCAAGGACATTGCGCCTGCCTATCTGACGCCGGCCGACGGCCGCGCGGCCTTTGTCAGCAACAATGTCGATGCCTGGGTCGCCTGGGATCCGTTCCTGACCAGCGCGCTACACCAATCCAACGGCCGCATCGTGACGGATGGCGGCAACGGTCTGGCCAGCTATAAACGCTACTATCTCGCCTCGGCTGCATATGCGGACAAGCACGGCGACGTGCTCAACGTCATCTTCGTCAAGCTGGCCGAGACCGGAAAATGGGTGAAGGCGCAGCCGAAAGAAGCGGCCGCAATGCTGGCCACGCTCTGGGGCATCGACGCCGCAACCGTCGAAGAAGCCAACAGTCACCGCTCCTATCAGGTGGGTGCGGTTACCGGCCCGGGCCTGTCGGAGCAGCAGCGCATTGCCGATGCGTTCCACGCCGAAGGACTGATCCCGGTGAAGATCGACACTACGGCAATCAAGATCTGGTCGCCGAAGGGTTCATGATCTCAAGCATGAGCCGCTGCAAGACCCGTACCCAGGCCGCGCCGGATATCCGGCACTGACGCCAGCAGGCTCTGGGTATAGGCATGCCGCGGGTGCTTGAGAACGGCTCCGGCGTCACCCTGCTCCACGATTCGGCCGTTCTGGAAGACCAGCACGCGGTCGCACAGGTGCTCGATAACGCCGAGATCATGCGAGATGAAGAGCAGCGCCGTGCCGAGCCGCGACTGGAGCTCGGTCAACAGATCCAGCACCTGGGCCTGGATGCAGATGTCGAGCGCCGAGACCGGCTCGTCGCACACGATGACGGCCGGCTCAGCCGCCAGCGCTCGCGCGATCGATACCCGCTGACGCTGGCCACCGGACAATGACCGCGGCAAGCGGTTGAGGTGATCGGCATTCAGGCCGACCAGTTCGAGCAGCGAAACGATCCGGTCGAGGCGGGCGATGCGGCTGTCGGACCGCGGAAGGTTCTCGGCAATGATATCGCTGACGCGATAGCGCGGATCGAAGCTGCTGAGTGCGTCCTGGGGAATGTATTGCAGCTTGCGGCGAAGCCGGCGGCGGTGCGCTTCCGCGACCGACGACCAGGGCTGTCCCAGCAAGCGCACCTCGCCCTCGTCCGGAGGCAGCAGGCCCAGAACGATCTTGGCGCAGGTCGATTTTCCCGAGCCGGACTCGCCGACGATGCCGACGACCTCGCCCACCCGGACATCGAAGCTGATGTCCTGCAACACCACGGACTTCGCGCGCCCCGCGGCCTTCGGCGCGACGAAGCTCTTGGCAATACCTTCGACCTCGAGCACGACCTCGCCTGCGGCCCGACGCTGCGGCAAAGGCTCGCGCACGATGGCGATCGCCGCCGGATCGGCAGCACCGAGCTCAAACCTGGCTGAGGCGAGCCTCGATCCGCGCGACTGCCCGGACGGAATTGCCGCGATCAACTGCCGCGTATAAGGATGGCGCGGGTGGGTGAGGACATCGCGGGTCGGCCCGCTATCGACCACTCGGCCATCACGCATCACGATGACACGATCGGCGATGCCGGCAACCACGGCGAGATCGTGGCTGATGAGCAAAAGACCCGCTCCCTCGCGGATCCGCTCGGCCAGAACGTGAAGAACTTGCGCCTGAACGGTGACGTCGAGCGATGTGGTCGGCTCGTCGGCAATGATCAAATCGGGATCGGCTGCAATGGCGGAGGCAATGAGCGCGCGCTGGCGCAGGCCTCCCGACAATTGATGCGCATATTGCAAGGCGCGATCGGCGGGATTGGGGATACCGACCTTGCCCAGCGTCTCCAGCGTCCGGTCACGGATGGCGCCTGGGTTAGTGAGGATCCGGTGGCTCGAGATCACCTCGGCGACCTCCTGGCCGATCGTGCGCAAGGGATCGAGCGAAACCAGGGCATCCTGCATGACGAGCCCCGTCACGGTCCCGCGCAGCTTCCGCCAATCGGCTTCGCTGAAATTGCGGGCATCGCGGCCCTTGATCACGAACCGGCGCGCCGCGGTTCTCGCCCCCTCACCGGCGAGGTTTAGCAGGCTGCGCGCGGTGATGCTCTTGCCGGAGCCGGACTCCCCGACCAGCGCCACGCATTCGCCGGGCCTGATCGTGAGATCGAAATCGGTGACGATCGGCTTGTCGCCATTGGCACCCGCAAAGCCGATGCTCAGCCCCTGCACCTCGACGATCGGCGCCGCGCGATCCTTCTGCAAGGCCGAGCCGGTCATGCGAGCCGCCCTTCAAATCGCTGCTGCAGATGGTTGCCGATGACGCTGAAAGCGATCACGGTGGCGGTGATGGCAACGCCGGGAAACACACCGGGCCACCAGGCGACGCGGAGCACGTCCCGGCTCTCCGCCAGCATCACACCCCATTCCGGCGTCGGCGGCTGCGGACCGAGCCCAAGGAAGCTCAGGCCCGATACGATCAGGATCGTAGAGCCGATATAGACGGTGGCGATGATCGGGATCGCGACAAGCACGTTGGGCAGCACGTGCCGGATGAACACCTGCCAGCGGCTCAATCCGTAGATCGCAGCCTGGGTCACATAGTCCGCATCCCGGATGAGCTGCGTCTGCGCCCGCACGACGCGGCCGAACTTGGGGATGCCGGCAATCCCCACCGCAATGGCGATGTTCAGCATGCCCTGGCCGAGGAACGTGACGATCAGCATGGCGAGCAGAACGCCGGGAAATGACGACAGCATGTCGAACAGGCGCGATACGGCCTCGTCCAGAATGCGATTGCGCTGCCCTGCGATGATGCCGAGGACAATGCCGGCGCCGAGCCCGACTGCGACGCCACCGAAGCCGATCAGGAGCGAGTAGCGCGTGCCGAAGATGGTTCGAGCGAAGACGTCGCGGCCGAGCCGATCGGTTCCGAACAGATGCACCCAGCCCGGCGGCTTCAGACCCTCGCTGAAATCGCCGACGAGCGGGTCGAAATGCGTGAACACGGAGGGAGCAATCGAGGCTGCGATCAGGACGGCGACGAAGATGCCGGACAAAATAAGGCCTGGCGGCAGCCGGCGGCGAACCCCGATCGCAGCTGCGGCGGGGGACGCCTCGAGGCCCGCGAGATCTTCCGGCGCCTCGAGCGGCACAGCCGTATCGAAAGCGCGATGTGACGGCGCGGTCATTGAGCCCTCAATCTCGGATCGATCAGCACATAGAGGATGTCGAGCAGCGTGGACGCGGCGACATGTATGAAGGCCGCGAGCAGCACGACGGTGAGGACAACAGGCACGTCGTGGGTCAGCACCGCACCGAGTGTTACCGTGCCGAGCCCTGGCCGGCCGAATACCTTCTCGGTGATGACGGCACCGCCGAGCAAGCCGCCGATCAGCCAGCCGCCCAGCGTCACCGCCGGCAAAAGAGCGTGCCGCAGCACATGCCGCCAGCGGATGACGAATTCGCCCACGCCCCGCGACCGCACCGTCGTGACGAACGGCTGGTCGAGCGTCTTTTCCATGGCTTCACGCAGCACCTGCGTCAGCAGGCCTGCGGTCGGCAGCGCTAGGGTGATCGCCGGCAAGACGAGAGAATCCCATCCCTCCGTGCCGGAAACGGGGAACCAGCGCAGATTGAACGAGAACACCATCAACAGAAGGATGCCGAGCCAGAACACCGGCGTAGAGGCGAACACCAGCTCGACGAACGATGCCAGCTCACGCGAAAGCCGCCCTCGCCCTGCCGTCAGCAGCGCGATGAGCCCGGCAATCAAGATCGCCAGCACGCCGGCGGTGAGCGCGAGTTCGATCGTCGGCAGGAGCTGCGATCCCACCACCTCGATCACAGGCTGGCGCAGCACATACGAGGTTCCGAAGTCACCACGAACGATCCGGGACAGGAATTCGAAGTACTGCATCGGCAGGCTCTTATCGAGCCCCCATTCGGCCGCGATCGCCTCGCGCAGTCCGGGATATTCGACATCGCCAGCAAGAATATCCTGAATGCGGCCGGGCAAGGCGTGCAACGCCAGAAACGTGGCTGTCACGCTCGCCCAGGCCACCACCAGGCTGGTCAACAGCCTGGAGATGATGCGGGACCACATGGGCTACTTCTTCGCAATCCAGAAGTCATAGGCACTGGACGGCGAGTCGAGGCCCGCCTCGAACCCCAGGCCGTTGACGTTGCTCTTCGCCGCAAGGAACCAGCTCGGCGCGAACAGCGGCACGATGAAGGCCTGGTCGACGCCACGTTTCTGGATCGCATCGGTGAGCTGCCGTTTGCGGATCGGATCGGTCGTTCGCAGCGACTCGTCGATTTGGCTCGTGATCTCCTGATCCGGATTGGGAATGTTGGAATAGAGAAAGCCCTTCGACCCCAGCATGTCCCAGAGCTCGCGTGCAGGATCCGACGGATTGTCGGTGTTGGGGTAGATCGCCCAGGTGCCGTTGGCGTTGTTCTTGGCGTATTCGCCCGCGGTGATGAGGCGGAGGTTGAGTTCAAGACCGACGTTCTTGCGCAGCGCCGCCTGGACGCCCTGGATCAGGATGTCGCGATTGTCGCGCACATAGGGCTGGGGATAGCCGACCTCGATCGAAAGGCGCTTGCCGTCCTTGGTGCGGAAGCCTTCGGAATCGCGGCCGGTCCAGCCGGCTTCATCCAGCAGCTTGTTCGCGCCCGCGACATCGTTGCCCCAGGAGCCGACCAGTGCCTTGTTGTAGGCAGGATTGGCCGGGCCGATGATCGACCAGGCCCGTGGCACGATGCCGAGATAGACCTGCTTGACGATCGGTTCCAAATCGAAGCCGTCACGCAGCGCGCGGCGCACGCGAACGTCATCCGCCGGTGGCCTGGTGTAGTTGATATTGAAGGTGAAGGATGTGCTGGCACCGGACGGGCCGGTCAGCAGCTTGAAGCCCGGCTGCTCCGCGAACAACGGCGCGTCGGTCGGCTGCACGCCCTCGATCAGGTCGACTTGCCCCGAGGTCAGCGCACCGGTCCGAACGGCGTATTCTGGGAGGAACCGAAACGTCACGCGATCGAGATAAGCAGGACCGGCATGCGCGGCATTGCCCGGTGCCCAATTGTAGGCCGTATTGCGCGTGAACACCGCGGACTGGCCGCGCGTATAGCTCTCGAACACGAACGGTCCGGTGCCGGCCAGTGCCGGCCCTCCTCCGCAGAGGTCGCCCTTCGCGAGCGATTTGGGCGAGATCAAGCCGAGCTTTACGTTCGAGGTCGATTCCAGGAAGCTGGAATCCGGGGTCGACAGAACCAGTTTCACTACATAGGGCGAGACCACCTCGGCGTGATCGTAGGCCTGGAGCAGCGATACCGCGGTGACGGCATTCTCCGGCTTCTTGATGAAATCGAAATTGGCCTTGACCGCGGCGGCGTCGAATTTCTCTCCGTCGTGGAAAACCACGTCCTCCCTGAGCTTGTAGGTGTATTCCTTGCCGTCGGCCGAGATCGACCACTCGGTCGCAAGCCATGGCGCAAAGGTGCCGTCCGTTTTCTTGGCAATCAGCGAGTCGATATAGTTGCGGGCCACGAAGAACGCGGCCTGCTGAGAGGAGTAATGCGGATCGAAGCACGCGGGCTCGGTCGTCACACCCCACCGCAGCGCGCCGCCGGAGACCGGCTTGTCATCGGCGCTCGCCGCATTCGTCGCAAGCAGGGCAATCGCCACGCCGCCCATCAGCAAATTATTCTTCTTCATCCGCATCACCAACATTCATTCTGCTACCTCCGGCGCGATCGACGCATCGAACGTCACCAAATGAGTGGCGGCGATCGTTTACGCTTCAATCGATCCGCACGAGGCGTTATCGCTTGTTGCATCGCGATGTAATTCTCCGCCACGCGCAAACGCAACACGCAAACCGCCACGTTGATGGCCACGAATGAAGTTTGAAAAATAATTCGCAAACGCGCTCCGGTCATGGATGAAATCGGTGACGGCGAACGGCAATCAGACAATTCGATGCTGCATAGCAATTGCGCATCGTGATCAGACAACACGCGGACTTTGGTTCGCGAAGCGCGCTTCAGGAACGCCGGCCGGACGTTAGGGTCAGCACTTCGCCGTCCCGCGGGATCAGCAGCTGCTCCGGCCCGATGCCATGATCCTGCGCGTATAGGTGCAGATCGCCCCGGCAGGTTGCCACCGCTTCCGCCGCTCCATCGTGATGAGATCGCCGTCCCACCTTGCTCCGCAGGGGTGGATGACGATGACGTCCAGGCGGTTTTGCACGATCGTGGCCTCGACCGGGGGGTAGAGCACGGTATCGCCGGCCCAATACAGCGACGGCTCATCCTTTGCAGTAATCGTGAACCCCATCACCGATCCCATCTTCTGCACGACCTGGCCCAGGCCATGGCTGCCTTCGCACAGAAGTGGACATTAACTTGCCAATAGTCCCAGCTAAGGCCGTCAAAAATGACCCGGAGCGGACCTGCTAGGTCATCTGCGCAAATCGCGCTTGCAGAATGGGCTTCTTTCGGTCACCAAGCCATTGGAAAGAATATTTGCCCTCGCCTGTGGTATGGAAGCTTCGCCAACCGCAGATGCTGTAAGTATCCAACATACTGATCTGCTGCAGCCAAAAGCGTGAAGCCTCGATTGCAATGCTCACGATCCCTTTTTTCATCGTTGCGCTTCTATACGCGACCGTGGGGCAAGCAGGTGGTACGGCCTTTCTCGCCTTGATGGCTTTTGCTTCATTCCCGTCAACAGAGATGCGGCCAACAGCGTTATTGCTCAACATCGTCGCCGCGACTTACTCGACGTGGCTGTTCAATCGGGGCGATCGCATCGATTGGCAGAAGTTGAGACCTCTTCTATTCGCCTCACTGCCAACGGCCCTGATCGGCGGGTTTATTGCTTTACCTCAGCATTTCTATGATGTTGCTACCGGTGTCGTGCTCCTGCTGGCAGGCGCGATCTTGTTGATCGGGCGAGCCAAGGCAAACCTACTTGATCACGCCACACCGGCTTGGGGCGCGACCACAGCGGGCGCTGGCGTAGGCCTAGCGTCTGGACTTACGGGTGTCGGCGGTGGCGTCTTTCTTGCTCCCATGATGATCGCGATGGGGTGGGCTTCTCCTAAGCAGACAGCTGCTCTGACTGCCCCTTTCATATGTGCCAACTCCGCGGTTGGCCTCATCGGGGCGATCTACGCAGGGCAGTCACCATCACCGCAGACATGGCTTTACGCAATCGGAGCCGTCTTGGGTGCAATGATCGGAACCTCGATTGGTCTTCGCTGGCTGTCGGAAACGATAACACGCTACGTACTTGCCGCTGTGCTAGGTGCAGCTGGAGTCCAGCTATTGATCTTCGCACCAAGGTAGTTTTGTCACGACCTGGCCGTCACGTCATATGCTGCGGCTGTGCAAAGGTGGCCGGTATAGATGCAAAGCGATCATCAAGCGCGGTTCATGAGTGCCCGACCTAGTTGGCGCGCCAGGGTATGAGCTTGCGCTCCAGCCAGCTTGCGCTGCGGTCGACGAGAAAGCCGATCGACCCCACGATCAGGATCCCCAGCATGACAAGGTCCATGTCGAAGCGCTCGCGGCCCGCGATGATGAGCCCGCCGATGCCGGGACCGGCCGCCATGAAATATTCGGCGCCGATCGTCGCAAGCCATGCGTAGATCAGCGCGAGGTGAAGGCCGGTCAGAAGTGACGGCAGCGCGGCCGGCAGGTAGACATAGAGGATGAACTGAAGCCGGCTGAAGCGGAACACTTCACCAACCTCGACCAGCTTCGAAGAGGTCGTGTGCACGCCTTCGACCAGGTTGAGAATGACCGGGATCGATGCCGCGAGAGCAATAAAGACGATCTTGGCGATCTCCTCGAATCCGAACCAGAGAGAGATCATCGGAATCCAGGCCAGCAGCGCGATCTGCTTTAGTCCGTTGAACCACGTCGTGAAGATACGATCCGCGATGCGCGACAGGCCGAGCAGAAGTCCGACAAGAACACCGACGCCCGAGCCCAGCGCGAATCCGAGAAGGTCGCGCCGCAGGCTCGCAAAAAGTGCCTCGACCAGCTCGCCGCTTTTCGACTCTTCCCAGAAGCTGATGCCGACATGCTCCAGCGGCGGCAGGAACTGGCGGTTCACCAGGCCCGAATGGCTTGCGATCTCCCACAGAAGCAGCAGGCCAAACGGAAGGACCAGCCCGCGACCCGCGGCGCGGAGCGCTGTGCTATCCGACACGGTCGATCCGCCAACGCTGCAGCCGGGATTCGACCATCGCCAGTGCCTTGTCGCTGACAAAGCCGATGATTCCGATGACGATCATGGCGACCAGCACGGTGTCGAGCCAGAACATCTGGCGCCCCCATACGAGGAGGTAGCCGAGCCCCTCGGACGAGGCCAGCAGTTCGACGCTGACCAGCGCGATCCATGCATGGGTCAAGCCGTAGCGCAGGCCCGTGAAGATGGACGGCACGGCGCCGGGAAGCACGACATGGCGCAGCATCTGCAAGGGTGTGAAGCGGAAGGTCTCGCCGACCTCGACAAACGACTTCGGCACATTGGCGATGCCGGCGCTGGTGTTCATGACGACGGGCACGAAAGCGGCCTTGGCGATCACGACAATCTTTAGCGACTCGCCGATACCGAGCAGTAGCATCGCCAAAGGAATCCAGGCAAGCGCCGGCACCTGGGCGATCGCCGTGAAAAGCGGACGCACATAATCATCGACGCGGCGCGACAGCCCCATCGCGGAGCCGATCACCAGACCGCCGCCTGCTCCGATCACAAAGCCATAGGCAACACGGCGCAGGCTGTAGCCGGCATGCTGGGCGAGCTCACCGCTCGCGATCATGTCCCACAGCGTGTGAACGACGTCGCCGGGCCGCGGCAAGATCTGCTCCGGAAGCCAACCGCGATCCGCACCGATGATCCAGACCGGCAGGGCTATGGCGGGCAGCACCAGCAGCCAGGCGAAAGAGGCAAGGTGGTGAAGCAAAGCCTGTCTCGCCCCTTCAGGGACAACGCGCCCGAGACCGAACGGCCAAGAGGCGCGCGAAGCCGACGACGTCCGGATGACAGCATCGCTCATGCACTTGCTCCGGCCAACAAGTCGCGCGCCACGGAGCTACCATCGCCGTCGCCCAGGGTCCGCAGGATGTCGTTACGGATGCGGACGAGTTCGTCGCTGCTGCGAGATCGCGGCCGCGGCGCAGTCACGTTGAAAATCCGGGCCACGCGACCTGGACGGGGCGCGAGCACGATGACGCGATCGCCGAGCAGCACGGCCTCGTCGACGTCGTGGGTGACCAGAATCGTGCTGATCTTCTCATGCGCCCAGATGTGCTGAAGCTCGATCTGTAGCCGCGCGCGCGTCAATGCGTCGAGCGCGCCGAAGGGCTCGTCGAGCAGCAGGAGCCGGGGGCGGTTGACCAGACCGCGGGCGATCGCCGCGCGCTGCGCCATACCGCCGGACAGCTGGTGCGGATAGGCCTCCGCGAAGCCGTCGAGGCCGACCAACGAAATGTGTGCGGCAACCGATTCCTGCTTGGCGCGTTCGCTCAGTGCGGCGTTCTTGAGGCCGAGCGCGATGTTCTGCCTGACCGTCGCCCAGGGAAACAGCCTCGGCTCCTGGAACACGATGCCGCGGTCGAGGCTGGTGCCCGCAACCGGCTCGCCGTCCTGGCTGATGCTGCCCCTGAAATCGCGATCCAGCCCCGCGATCAGCCGCAGCAAGGTCGACTTTCCGCACCCGCTCGGCCCGAGCAGGACGACGAATTCGCCCGTGGCAACGTCAAGCGACACGTCCTTCAAGGCCTCGAACGCCTGACCGTTGACGACAAAGGAGCGCGAAACGTTGCGGACCTCAAGGTGTCCGACGTTCCGGCCTGCCTCAACCGCCGGCGCCGCTTCTGATTGCACCACAGACATCATTG
The DNA here is from genome assembly GCA_035293585.1 of Bradyrhizobium sp. GTDB lineage: Bacteria > Pseudomonadota > Alphaproteobacteria > Rhizobiales > Xanthobacteraceae > Bradyrhizobium. The sequence goes on from DATGMN010000062.1 coordinate 109,459, forward strand.
CCCTGAAGCCAATGGCTTCCCGTTCGCGTCATATTCATTCCAGTACCCCTCGAGACCCTGCTGCTTGAGGGCTGTATTAAGGAATGACCGGTCGAACCACCCGTCGACGTCGACGTCCCGGCGCAGCAGGCCAAACTCCTTCGCCTGCTTTGCCTGGAAGCGATAGCTCTCGACGATGGAGGCGTCGATGATCGGCGTGTTGCGGTATTTCAGTTCCTGGTTGGAGAAATCGAAACGGTAGCCCGAGACGGGAAAACCCGTGCGCGCCGAGATCTCGAAGAAGGCCTCCCGATTCGCTTCATCCGACGACCATCGCGCCGCGCACACGATGGCCGAGACGATTTTCTGGGTGATGTCGGGATGCGCCTTGATGAAAGCTTCCTGGCCGATCAGCGTGGAGTGCCGCTCATAGGCCGGGTTGTCGCCCTTGGTGGTATAGACGATCTCGGCGATGTTCTTCTCGGCCAGGCTCGCCAAGGGAAAATTGCCGAAAGCGGCGTCGATATCTTTGGACGTCAGCGCCGCGTTGGTGGTCGCCGTGTCCATGTTGATGACCTGCACGTCGCGCTCTTGCAGACCGTTTCCGGCCAGTACCTTCACTGCGGCGAGATGGTTGTTGGTGCCCCGGAAGATCGAGACCTTCTTGCCGCGCAAATCGGCGACCTTGCGGATCGGTGAACCGAAAGGCACCGCCAGATAGATCGGCGCGTGGGCGCCGGACGCCATCAGGATCTTTGTCTTGAGGCCGTTGGCGCGGCCGATGATTTCCGGCAGATCGCCCTGGACCGCGAAATCGAGCTGGTTGTTGGCAAAGGCCTCGTTGACCGCAGGCCCGGCTCCTTTGAAGAAATACCACTCGACCTTCACGTCCGGACGGTCGCTGAGCTCCTTGTCGAGATAATGCTCGGAATGCGCGACGGCGGCGGAAGAGCCGCCCGAGAATTGCCTGTTGTCCGCACCGACCGAGGCAAAGCCGATCCGTACCGTGATCGTGTCGGCCGCCATACCTGGCGACGCTGCGCCGGCCGACAGCAGCATAGCGGCCAGCGCAAACCGCAAGAGAGCGCGTTTTCCAGTCATGACGTCATTCCTTCGCGTGTTCCGGTTATTCGGCTGCGACCGCGTGGCGACGTACCGCTTGCGGCCTGCGCAGGCCGAGATGATCGCGCAAGGTCGTGCCTTCGTACTCGTCGCGGAACAGGCCCCGGCGGCGCAGCTCAGGAACGACCAGCCTGATGAAATCGGTCAGGCCGCCGGGCAGCGTCGGCGCCATGATGTTGAAGCCGTCGGCGCCGCAATTCTGGAAGCGCTCCTCGAGCTGGTCGGCGATGTACTCGGGCGTGCCCACCAGCTGCCAATGGCCGCGCGCGCCGGCGATCCTCAAATACAGATCACGCACCGTCAGCCCTTCCCGGCGCGCGAGCTCGAGCAGAAGCACCTGCCGGCTCTTGCCGCCTTCGGTTTCCTTCAACTCCGGGATGGGACCATTCGGATCGGCATCGACAATCTCGGGCGCACCAAGGAAACCGGCAAGCAGATCGAGACCGACCTGGGGCAGGATCAGCGACTGCAACTCATCGAACTTCGCCTTGGCCTCGCTTTCGCTCTCCGCGACCACGGGGAAGACGCCGGGCAGGATCTTCAGATCCTCCTGGTCTCGGCCATATTTCGACAGCCGCCCCTTCACATCCGAATAGAACGAGACCGCGTCTTCGAGCGTCTGCTGTGCCGTGAAGGTCGCCTCCGCCGTGCGCGCGGCGAGTTCCTTGCCCGGACCGCTCGAGCCCGCCTGTACCAGCACCGGACGACCCTGCGGTGAGGGCGGGATGTTCAGGGGGCCACGCACCCTGAAATGGCGGCCCTGGTGATTAAGAAGATGAAGCTTGTCCGGATCGAAATAGCGGCCGCTGGCGCGATCGCGCAGGAACGCATCATCGTCCCAGCTATCCCACAGGCCGAGCACCACGTCGGCGAACTCTTCCGCGCGCGCATAACGCTCGGCGTGCGGGATGAGCCCTTCGTGATTGAAGTTCAGCGCCGCGGAGGCCTCGGTCGACGTGACCAGGTTCCAACCGGCGCGGCCACCGCTGAGACGGTCCAGCGAAGCGAACTGCCTTGCCACGTTGAACGGCTCGTTGAAGCTGGTCGAGACGGTCGCGACCAGTCCGATCCTCGACGTGACGGCAGCGAGCGCCGACAGCAACGTCAGCGGCTCGAACGGGTAGACGCCACTATGGGCCTTGCGACTGGACGCCTCGATGCGATCGACGCGCACGCCGACCATGTCCGCCAGGAAGATGGCGTCGAATCTCGCTTCCTCCGCGATCCGGGCGAAGTGCACGAAATCGGCCAGCGACTGGCTGTCGGAGGCCTGCGGCGAGCGCCAGGCGGCGACGTGATGGCCGGTGAACAGCAGGAAGGCGCCGAGGGACAATTTTTCCTTGCGACGTGACATGCAAAGTTTCTCCGGTCACCAATGCTGGCTGACGCCATTCGCCCCGCAATATGACGATTGCCCGTCGCTTCGCGCAATCTCACAGCTTTCCAATCTTGCGCCGGTCGTCGCTATGTCTCTTCTTCGCAAGCGGCATGGCACGGAAGATTGTGATCTTCGCCGCTTAAGCGGAAGGATCGATCCAGAGGTCGGCAAAGCTTCCGTTCAGCCCCTCCCCGCCCGGCGCGAAGTTGCGGACCTTCTTGTTCGCAATGATCACGCCGCCGGTGGCGACGAGATCGACCGACGCCACCTCTTCGTGAATGGTCGACTGGAACTTCGACCAGACCTCCCGCCGCTTCTCGACATTCGGCTCGATCGCCGCAGCTTCGAGCAGGCGATCGACCTCCTCATTGCTGTAGTGCGCCGCATTCGAAAACGGCAACCCGATCCGGAAGTTCTTCGACCAGTATGCGCGCTGGATGCCCAGCGTCGGATCGAACGTGTTCGACAAGCTCTCAGCCGTGAGGTCGAAGGCCCGGTCGCGATAGACGACGTTCAGATAGGTCGCGAGATCGTATCGCTGAATCTCGATGTCGAGGCCGATCTGGCGCAACGAATTGCGCAGGAAGTCTGAAAGACTCGGAGGCAGGAACGGATTCTGCGTCAACCTCAGCTTTGCCCTGATGCCACCCGCGCCGCGTTTGATGCCGGCCTCGTCAAGCAATTGCTCTGCCGTCTTCGGATCAAAGGGCCACGCCTGGATCTTGGGATCGTAGAATTTGGGCAAGGCCGTGCTGACAGGCGATGGCGAAACCAGCGCATAGCCAAAGAACACGACATTCACCAGCGCCTTCAGATCGATTGCGTGAGCGACCGCCTTACGTACGCGGCGATCACGCAGGAGCTGCGTGTCAAAATTGAAGAACAGCTGCTGCTGCGGGCCGGAATAGCCATAGGTCGCCGTGTCGACCACAAAGCGCGTGTCGCGCTTGAACCGCTCGATGTCGCCATAAGGCACCGGCGTGGCTCCGATATCGACCTCTCCCGCCTCAAGAGCGGCCGCCCGCGCGGCTGGATCCAGGATGACCTTCAAGACGAGGCGGTCGACATAGGGCTTGGGGGCGTCCCAATAATTGGGATTGCGCACGAACAGGAGATGGCTTCCCGGAACCCATTCGCGAAGGATGAACGGACCGGTTCCGATGGTCTGCTCCAGCTTCGGCTGCTCGTCCGGCTTGAGCGCCGTGTAGATGTGCCTGGGCACGATCGGGGATTCCGCGCCGGCCAGCGCCGTGATGAGGAATGGCGCCGGGTTCGACAGGATGATGGTCGCGGTCACCGCATCGGGCGTTTCGACCGCCTCGACATTCGCAAAGGTGATGCGCCCGCGCGGATGCGCGATCTTCAGCCGTTCGATCGAAAACGCGACGTCCGCCGAGGTGAAGTCCTTGCCGTCGGACCATTTCACGCCAGGTCTCAGCTGAAACGTGTAGCGCTTGCCATCCTCGCTGATCGTCCATGAGGTCGCGAGTACCGGCTTTGGATTCAGATCGTAGTCATACGCCAGCAGCCCCTCGTTGATCTTGGTGCCGATGGTCTGGCCGGTTCCCGAGGATGTATTGATCGCGATGATCGCCGAGGGATCCGGATAGTAGACCCAATTCAGCGTACCACCCGAGACCGGACTGGTCGCACCTCTCGCAGACGGCAGCAACGCGGTGGCGCCGGCTGCAAGCAGGCCAGCATTGAACGTCCGGCGATCGAGCCCCATCACGCTTCTCCGTCTCTGCGCATCACGAAGGGCAGGTCTCACCTGTCTTCGCCGCCTCCATGTTAGGCACGCGCGCGGAGAATTTGCTTTTGTTGTTTGAAGCGCCAACGCGCGGTGGTTCGCGCGAGCCGACACGCGTGCAGCAGCAAAATTTTCATTACGCGATCCGGCGCGCCGCGGGATTGATTGTCCGATCCTTCGGTGAATTATTGTTGCGACGACATTCGCGAACGCATGGATCGGCAATGAATGAATTCTCGCGCAGGCAGGTTGCCAAGGCGTTATTTGCCTCCGGCATTGCCGCCGGCAGCATTGCTCCGCGACGGCTGCTTGCTGCGGAGGAGCCGAGGCGCGGCGGCACGCTGAATGCCGTCATCCAGCCCGAGCCTCCGATTCTGGTGAGCCTCACGCACACCGCCGGGCCGACGACACGCGTCAGCGCGAAAGTCACTGAGGGGCTCCTGACGTTCGACCTCGACTTCAATCCGCGACCTCAGCTCGCGACGGCCTGGCAGATCAGCGAAGACGGGCTGCACTACCGGTTCGAGCTACGCCGCGGCGTGAAATGGCACGACGGCAAGGACTTCACGTCGGCGGACGTCGCCTACTCCATCGAGCTCCTGAAGCAGCATCATCCGCGCGGCCGCGGCACGCTTTCATCGGTGCGAGAGGTCCTCACCCCAGACCCGCATATCGCGGAGATCGTGCTCGACAAGCCGGCACCGTATCTGCTCGTAGCACTCACGGCGTCGGAATCGCCGATCGTTCCGCGACATGTCTACGAAGGCTCCGATCCCCTGACCAACCCCAACGGCCGCGCTCCGATCGGGACCGGTCCCTTCGTGTTCAAGGAGTGGAAGCAGGGCGGCCACATCCTGTTCGAACGCAACCCCAATTATTGGGATCCCGGCAAGCCATATCTCGACCGCATCGTCATTCGCTTCATCGCCGATGCCAATGCACGCGCCGTCGCACTGGAGACCGGAGAGATTCACTACGCGCCCGACACGCCGGTGCCGCTCGGCCAGATCGAGACGCTCAAGGCCAATCCGAACCTCCTGATCGAAACGCGCGGTTACGACTACCAGCCGATCGTCTACCGGCTCGAATTCAACCTCGCCAACCCCTATTTCGCCAGGCCGGAGGTGCGCCGGGCCGTCGCCCATGCCGTCGACCGCGACGCGATCGGGCGTGTCGTGTTCTACGGCTGGAGCCAGAATGCGCCGGCTGCCATCAGCCCCGCGCTGAAGCAGTTCTACAACCCGGACATTCCCCGGCACGACTTCGACCCGAAGAAGTCCGAAGCCCTGCTCGACGCGGCGGGCCTGCCCCGCGGTGCCGACGGCACCCGCTTCAAGGTCTTCCACGACTACATGCCCTACAGCGAGACCTATCAGCAACTGGGTGCCTATACGCGCCAGGCGCTCGCCAATATCGGCATCGGCGTCACGTTGCGTGCCCAGGACGTGCCGACCTGGTTCAAGCGCACCTACACCAACCGCGATTTCGACTTCATGAGCAACGGCATGAGCCACTCCTTCGACCCAACGGTCGGAGTCCAGCGGCTCTATTGGTCGAAGAATTTCAAGCCCGGCGTGCCGTTTTCGAACGGCTCGGGTTACAGCAACCCGGAGGTCGATCGGCTGCTCGAAGCGGCCGCGGTCGAGAGCGATCCGGCCAAGCGGCGCGAACTGTTCCGTGCCTTCCAGGTGATCATCGCCACCGACCTGCCCGACATCAATCTGGTGACGGGCGCGAACTTGACGATCGCCAACCGCAAGCTGCGGAACCACACCGTGACGATCGACGGCCCGTCCGCGAACTTCGCCGACGTCTGGCTGCAAGCCTGATCAGATACAGGACATCGCCGCATGAGCTTCGATCTCGACACGTCAAATCCGCATTTCGCCAAAGCTGTGGAGTTGCGCGAGATTTTCGCCCGGGATGCCGCGGAACGCGATCGCGCCGGCGGAAAACCGCTGGAGCAGCTGGCGCTGCTCAAGGCGAGCGGGCTGCTCAATCTCCTGATCCCGCAGGAATTCGGCGGTTTCGGTGAGCGCTGGTCGACCGCGTGCAAGATCGTCCGCGAATTCGCCAAGGTGGATGGCGCGCTCGGTCACCTCTACGGCTATCATTTCGGCTCCCAGCATGCCGCGCATCTGCGCGGAACGACTGAACAAGCCGCGGACATCTTCCGGCGATCCGCCGCAGGCAATTGGTTCTGGGGCAACACCGCCAACAGCTTCTCCAAGAGCCTGTTCGGCCGCAAAGACAGCGAAGGATTCATCCTCGACGGCTATCGTCCCTTCACGTCGGGATCGCACATTGCCGACTATCTCCAGGTCGCCTGGGAGGACCACGAGACCAATGTGCGCAGCTTCGCCGCCATTCCCGCGAGCCGCGAGGGCATCCATGTCGAGAACGACTGGGACGGTTTCGGGCAACGGCAGACCGGAAGCGGCCGGGTGACCTACACCGGCGTGCGTGTCCACCGCAACGAGGTGCTCGACCACAAGCCGGATGGTGGCCGCCCCTACCAGACCATCACGCCCTTCCTGCAACAATCCACCCTGCTCAATGTATTCATCGGCAGCGCCCAGGGCGCGCTGATCACCGCCCGTGACTATACGCGGGACAAGTCCCGGCCGTGGGTCCATTCCGGCGTCGACAAGCACACCGACGACCCCTGGATCAAGCGGGTCTATGGCGAGCTCTATACGCGCGTGAAGGCGGCGACACTGCTCGCGGACGAAGCCGCTGCTACGCTCGACCGGGTGTGGTCGCGCGGACGCGACCTGACGGCGCACGAGCGCGGCGAGGCTTCCGTGGTGATCGCAGGCGCCAATGTCCACGCCGGCCAGGTAGCGCTGGATGTCACGAGCCGCATCTTCGAGGTCATGGGGGCGCGCTCGGCCACGATCGCCAACGGTTACGATCGTTTCTGGCGCAATGTGCGCATCCACACCCTGCACAATCCGGCCGAATACAAGACCCGCAACGTCGGGAGCTGGTTTCTCACCGGCGCTCATCCCGATCCTTCCGCGTTCCAGTAATCGATTTACGAAGGTTTCGTCGTGTCCAAGATCATCCAAGTCAATGGCTTTGCCATCTTCAGCCCGGTCCATCTCTCTCCCGGGCTGTGGCGGCATCCGGACGACCGCTCGCTCGACTTCTCCACGCTCGACTACTGGACCGACGTCGCCAAGATCCTCGAAGCCGGCAAGTTCGACTCCATCTTCATCGCCGACGGCATCGGAATCCACGACGTCTATGCTGGAACGGCGGATGCCGCGCTCAGCACCGGCGCACAGATCCCGAAGCTCGATCCCATGCTGCTGGTCTCGGCGATGGCGCATGTCACGGAGCATCTGGGCCTCGGCATCACGGCGCCTGTGTCCTACGAGCCGCCCTTCACGCTGGCCCGTCGCTTCTCGACGCTCGATCACCTGACCAAGGGACGCGTCGCCTGGAACATAGTCACCGGCTATTCCAACGCAGCATCGCGAGCCGTCGGTCGCGACAGCATCATGGCGCACGACCCGCGCTACGATCTCGCCGACGAATTCCTCGATGCCGTCTATGCGCTCTGGGAAGGAAGCTGGGACGATGAGGCCGTCATCGTCGACCCGATCCGCGGCGTGATTGCCGATCCGTCGCGCATTCGAAAGGTCCATCACCACGGCACGCACTTCAAGATGGATGCCGTCCATTTGGTCCATCCCTCGCTACAGCGAACGCCGTTTCTGTTTCAGGCCGGCGCCTCCAATCGCGGCAAGGATTTTGCGGCAAGGCATGCCGAAGCCGTGTTCCTGGGCGAACATTCGAAGGCCCCGACCGCGAGGAACGTCGCCGAGACGAGGGCCCGCGCACGCGCATTCGGCCGCGATGGTCGGGACATCCGCTTCTACGCCCTCATGACCGTCATCGCCGGCGAGACCCGGGTCGAAGCCGAAGCAAAATACCGGGACTATCAGCGCTACATCGATCCCAAAGGCTCTCTGGCGCTGTTGTCCGGCTGGACCGGCATCGACCTGTCCCGCTATAGCCTGGACGATCCGTTCCCGACCGTGAAGAAGGACAACGCGGTCACCTCGATGATCGACTCCTTCTCGCGGACGGAGCGTCCGTGGACGATCCGGGAGATCATCGAGCACAATGGCATCGGCGGGCGTGGCCCCGTCATCGTCGGCTCACCCGCCGAGATCGCCGATGAGCTGCAGTCCTGGGTTGCCGAGACCGACATCGACGGCATCAATCTCAGCTACGCCGTGACACCCGGAGGCTACCAGGATTTTGCCGAGCTCGTCGTGCCCGAATTGCAACGGCGCGGCGTCTACAAGACCGAGTACGCGCCGGGGACGCTGCGCGAGAAGATCTTTGGGCTCGGACGGGCACGTCTGCCCTCATCGCATCCCGCCGCGCGCTTCCGGGATCACGCTGCCGCAACGCCGCAGCGCGAAACCACATCGGCCTGAACCCTATGCGCCTGCGCTCACCCGATCTCGAGCTTCGGCACCGCATGGCGCAACCCCGCCTGCTCCATCAGCGGCAACACGCGCCGGCCGAAGAAATCGAGGTCGGGCTTGAAGTCGAAGAAGCTGAGCTGAAGTCCGTCGATCCCCGCCTTCTTCAGCTGCACGAACTGCTCCACGACCTGCTCGGGCGTACCGATCACCTCGATGTTGCCGCCGATCGCGCGCCGCTTGGGCGCATCGCGGCCGACGCGCCCCTTCCAGGCGTGCGCGTCGCTGGCAAAGTTCTGCATGCTGGCGACGGGGTCGATATGCTCGACGATGGCGTCGTGATATTGCCAGGTCTCACGCTCGGTCTCGCGGCAGACGACCATGGGATTCAGCAAGGTGCGGACCTCGCGGCCCACGTCGCGTGCCGATTGCTTGACGCGCTGGGCATGCGCCGGCAGCACCTCGATCGCGCTTTTGAACGACGAGCCGGCCGGGCTGGTGATGAACACGATGTCGGAATAACGGCCGGCGAACGCGATGCCGGCATCCGAGCCGGTCGCATTGACCAGGATCGGCCGGCCAAATCGCGGCTTGGGCGTGACGAACGCGTTGCTGAGACGCCAAGGCGACTGGCCGGAGAACGAGAAATTCTCCTCGTCGCTCCAAAGCCGCTGCAGCACCTCCAGGAATTCGGCGGCAAGTTCGTATCGCCGATCGTGCTCGATCTGATTCCAGCCGAAGGCTTCGTGCTCGATGGCACGGTGACCGGTCACCACATTGATGCCCCAGCGGCCTCCCGAGATGTGATCCAGCGTCGCGCCGTATTTGGCGAGATGCAGCGGATGGATCGGACCATAGAGAACATGGATGGTCGAGATCAGCATGATCCGCGACGTCACGGCGGCGAGCGACGCCGTCGTGATGAAGGAATCGAGCGCCTGGCCGGTGAACACCCCGCCATAGCCGCCCTTCGGCAGCCATTGCGACAGCGCAAAGACGAGATCGAAACCGAACGCCTCGGCCGCGAGCGTCAGATCGCGGTTGTACTCGAACGTCCAGGTCGTCGAACGCGGCAAAGTCGAGGCACTCCAGCCACCGGCCTGGATCGGCAAGAACAGGCCGAGCAGCAAAGGCTGCTTGAGCGATTTGGCGAGAGGGCTTTCGGGAAACTGCGCTGGGCTCGGGAACACGGGCCAGCCAACGATCTCCCCCGGTCTGTGCACTATCGTCATGATCTTATCCGCCTTGCTGGTCCGTCCCCTTCGCCGCACAGCGGCAGCACTGATGCAATCGCACGCGCGTGCATCAAGGTTGATGTTGGCTTTCGTTGTTGTCAACCAGGCGACCGGCGCAGCGCTGCTCTGCCCTCGCGCGCAGGCATCGCGCTCCTCAAAAGCATCTTGCCGACGAACTCCGGAAGTTAGAAAAATCATGTCGACCATCCAGCGCATCGCAAAGACTCTACGTCGTACGCTATGGCAGGCGATCCCGACCGTGATCGGAATCATCATCATCAATTTTTTTCTGCTGCAGCTCGCGCCCGGTGATGCCGCGGATGTTCTGGCCGGCGAATCCGGATCCGCCACGATGGAGACGGTGGCCGCCTTGCGGTCGCGTTTCGGACTGGACCAGCCTGTTCTCGTGCAGCTTGTCGCCTATCTGGACAATCTCGCACATTTCAGTCTCGGCAATTCGCCGCGCTACAATCTGCCCGTGGCCGACATCATCGGCCAGCGGCTGCCCGGCACCGTCGCCTTGATGTCAACCGCTCTCGTCATCGCGCTCGCGGGCGGCATCGCGCTGGGCATCGTGATGGCGACCTTCGCCGGAAGATGGCCGGATCGGGTGATCTCGATCGTCGTCACTTTATTCTACTCGATCCCGGGATTCTGGATCGGGCTCATGCTGATCCTGCTGTTCTCGGTCAAGCTCGGATGGCTGCCGAGCGGCGGCTCCACGACGATCGGCGCGACCACTAGCGGCTTCGCCGCCGTGCTGGACCGGGCGCGCTACATGATCCTTCCGGCACTCTCACTCGCGCTGTTCTATATCGCGATCTATTCGCGATTGGCGCGCGCGGCCATGCTCGAAGCTCAGTCTCAGGATTACGTTCGCACGGCGGCCGCAAAAGGATTGTCGCCGCTCGCCATCACGGTGCGTCATGTCCTGCGCAACGCGTTGCTGCCGGTCACTACGGTTGCCGGCATGCATTTCGGCGGCCTGCTCGGCGGCGCCGTGGTGGTCGAGACCGTCTACAGCTGGCCGGGGCTGGGCCGGCTCGCCTTCGAGGCGGTGATGAGCCGCGATTTCAGCGTGCTGCTTGGAATTCTCCTCCTGTCCTCCCTGCTCGTGATCATCGCCAATATGACGGTCGATCTCGTGCAGGCCTGGCTCGACCCTCGCATCGAGACCCGTTGATCATGACCGACGCCGCTCTCCAATCCGCCGCATCGACCGTACGAAGCACGAATGAAAAGCCGGCGCCCGCGCCTGACGATGCCGACTGGCCGAACATCCATGCACGGGATACGCATGTCGTTGCCGATGATGCGGGTCGCGCGCACCCCCATCTGTTGCGGCGCCTGCGGCGAAATCCATCGGTCATCGCCGGCGGGCTCCTCCTGTTGTCGATCGTCCTCGCAGCGGCGCTGGCGCCCGTGCTCTATCCGTCCGATCCCCTCGGAATGGTGGCGCGCCCGCTGCTCTGGCCGGGCCAGGATTTCGCATTTCCTTTTGGAACGGATTCACTTGGCCGTGATGTCGCAGCCGGACTGATGCACGGCGCACGCGTCTCTTTGCTGATCGGATTTGTCGCCACCACGATCGGCCTCACCGTCGGCATCCTCGTGGGCGCGACGGCCGGATATCGCGGCGGCCGCATCGACGACCTTCTTGTCCGCGTGATCGAATTGTTTCAGACGGTCCCGAGCTTCATCCTGCTCGTCGTCCTCGTGGCGATCGCCCAGCCATCCATCGTGACGGTGACCTGGGCGATCGGGCTCGTCACCTGGCCGACAATCGCCCGGCTCGTCCGCGCCGAGTTCAGGGTGCTGCGCGAGAAGGAGTTCGTGATGGCGGCGCGCAGCCTCGGCTTTGGTCACACGCGGATCGTTCTTCGCGAGATCCTGCCCAACGCCTTGCCGGCGATCATCGTCACCGCTTCGGTGATGGTCGCCTCCGCGATCCTGATGGAAGCCGCGCTGTCCTTCCTCGGTCTCGGCGATCCGAACGTGGTGAGCTGGGGCAGCATGATCGGTTCAGGACGCGAGCTGATCAGGACGGCCTGGTATCTCACCGCGCTTCCTGGCGTCGTCATCGTTCTCACGGTGCTGTCGCTCAACCTGATCGGCGACGGCCTGACCGACGTGCTCAATCCTCGTCTCAGCCGGGAGCGCTGACGTGACGACCCTTCTCGACGTCCAGGATCTCACGATAGGTTTCCCGAACGCCACTCCCGTGCGAGACCTGAGCTTCAGCGTTGCGCCAGCCGAAACGCTCGCCGTCGTCGGCGAGTCCGGCTCCGGCAAATCGCTGACCGCGCTGGCGCTGATGCAGTTGCTGCCGAAGACCGCACGCATCGCGTCCGGCCGCATCCGGCTGGGCGGCGAGGATCTCCTCGCGCTCTCCGAGATCGAGATGCGTCGCCGGCGCGGCCGGGATATTGCGATGATCTTCCAGGAACCGATGAGCTCGCTCAATCCCGTGCTGACGATCGGGCGGCAGATCACTGAGGTGCTCTATCTGCATCGCGGGCTGACCAAGACGCAGGCGCACCGCGAGGCGGCAGCGCTGCTCGATCTCGTCAAAATTCCGAATCCGGAGCGCTGCCTCGAGGACTATCCGCACCGACTCTCGGGTGGGATGCGCCAGCGTGTCATGATTGCCATCGCGGTTGCGTGCCGGCCCAAGATCCTGATCGCTGACGAGCCGACGACGGCGCTCGACGTGACCATCCAGGCGCAGGTGCTCGAATTGCTCGACAGGCTGCGGCGGGAGCTCTCATTGTCCCTCCTGCTCATCACACACGATCTGGGCCTCGTCGGCCAATGGGCCGATCGTGTCGTTGTCATGTATGCCGGCCGGAAGGTCGAGGAAGCTTCGCCCGACGACTTGTTCGAACACCCGCTGCACCCCTATACGCGGGGACTCCTGGCGGCTTCGCCGCGCTTGCATGATCGGCTGCACTATAGAAACGCCCGGTTGTCCGAGATTCCCGGCAGCATCGCGTCTGCCGCCGCGCAAGCGGGCTGCCCTTTCGCACCGCGTTGCCCGCAGCGGTTCGCGCCCTGCCGGACCGAATTCCCATCCGAGCGGGAGCCGGCGCCCGGGCGGCGCGTCGCCTGCCATGCAGAACCGACAAATCCAGTTCACGGTGCCATCCATGACGCTGCTGTCAGTCTCTGACCTCAGGACAACCTATCGATCGGGCTCAGCGCCGGTTCACGCGGTCGACGGTGTCTCGCTCGAGGTCGCACCCGGTGAGACCGTCGGACTCGTCGGCGAATCCGGTTGCGGCAAGTCGACGCTCGGCAAGACCATCCTCAGGCTGGTCGAGCCATCCGCCGGCAGCATCACGTTCGACGGGATAGATCTGACGACGCTGCCCGAGACGCGATTGCGGAGCTACCGTCGACGGTTGCAGATGATGTTCCAAGATCCGTTCGCATCGCTCAACCCGCGGCAGACGATCGGCGACATCCTGCGCGCCCCCCTGGACGTCCACCGTATTGGAACGCGCCGCGAGCGGCGCCAGCGTGTCGGCGAGATCCTGTCGCAGGTCGGCCTGCCGGAAGACTCCGCATCGCGTTACCCTCACGAATTCTCCGGCGGGCAACGCCAGCGGATCGGCATCGCACGGGCCCTAATCCTGGGGCCGGACCTGATCATCTGCGATGAACCAGTATCCGCGCTCGACCTGTCGGTGCAGGCTCAGGTGTTGAATCTGCTGGCCGACATCAAGCGCAAGCTGAAACTGTCATTGCTGTTCATCTCGCACGACCTTTCGGTGGTGCGCTATCTGTCGGACCGGGTTCTGGTGATGTATCTCGGCCGCATCGTCGAAGCCGGCACCCACGAGCAGATCTGGAAGAACCCGCTGCATCCCTACACCCGCGCCCTGATCGACGCGGTGCCGGACCCGGCCCGCCGCCGTTATGCGGCGCTCCTGCCGGGCGACCTTCCGGACCCCCGCAATACGGCCAGCGGTTGCCGTTTTCGACCGCGCTGCCCGCGCGCGACCGAACTCTGCGCGCACCAGGATCCGGCGCTGCGCGCCAGCCCGTCGGGCCAGCACGTGGCCTGCCATCACGCCGAGCTTCCGGCGGCCCTTTTTTAAAGCACGCGATTCATCGCGATCCTCCCGACCCGCGCTCAAGGATGGATATGCGGGAACGCGTAACGGTCGGCAAGATACCGAAGTATCCGCTCGGACTGGTCGATGAAGCGCCGGCCGTTGGCCACGCCCGCATCCTCAGGCACAGGCCTGGTCTCGTCGAAGACCAGGACCGGAAGCGATTGATGTTGCTCGCCCAGGAGCTCGACGACCTCCGTGCGCGGGCGCGCAAACGGCAAGCGCCGGACCTCGATCTGCGTTGCCAGTCCCGGGAATGAGGCCAGCAATCCTTCAATCGCGTTGCAATGTGGGCAGACGAAGAAACGGCCAGGCTCCGCCGGATCCTCAAATCCCGGCTTCAACAGGAAGAGGCGATCTCCGCTCACGACCGTTCTCCCACATGATCTGTCATCGCGCATACCTCGCCGTGGCTACGCCGCCCTGGCCTGGAGATGCCGCACGCGAGGAATGACGTGCTCCGCGAACCGCTTCATGTTCTCGTCGACCGGCTGGAATTGCAGCATGAATAGCTCGACGCCGATGGCATTGAATTCAAGGATGCGCCGGGCGACGGTATCGTAGCTTCCGACCAAGCGCGCCGAGGTGCCGCCGTTCGTCCCCACTCGCGCCTCTTTGGCCGCCGTCTTGAACATTTGCGCCTCGGGGTCGGCGTTGGCGACGAGCCGCGCTCGGGTCGGCTTGTCCTGCTCAGCAATGGCGAACAGCTCCGCCAGCTCGGCTTCGGCTTCCGCATCGGTCTCGCGCGCGATCACGAAGGCGGACAGGCCGAAGCGGATCGGAGCACCCCGGCGCGGCCGTCGCGCCACGTCCTGGATCAGTGCGCGAATGTCGCCGAGCGGCTGGCCATTCATGAAGTAGACATCCGCGGCATCCGCCGCGAGCGCCCGGGCGGCCTCGGACTCGCCGCCGAGATAGATCGTCGGGCGCTGGCGGAATTCATCGACCGGGCGAAGCTGGTAGGACTCGATGCGAAAATGTTCGCCCTGAAAATCGACGCGCTTTCCGGACGTCAATTCGCGGACGATCTCGACCCATTCGCGGCCATAGGCATAGCGAGCGTCATGATCAGGAAATCCGATGCCAGAGCGTTCCAGTTCCGGGCGATACCAGGCATTGACGAGGTTGATGGCGAACCTGCCTTCGCTGATATTTTCGATCTGAAGCGCCATCTTGGCCAGGACCACCGGATGGACCAGCAACGGCTTGATGGCTGAGATCAGTTCGATCCTGTTCGTCACAGCAGCCAATGCGGCCGCTCCCGTCCAGTTCTCGAGCAGGTCCTGGTCGTCCCCGCTGGGATGAATGATGTGCTGCGCGAGCAGCGTCGACTCATACCCCAGAGCCTCGGCATTTCGGATCTGATCGCGAACGCGCCGCCACGAGGCGTCCGGCGGGTCGAGCGGATGATGCCGCGACGCCCAGCTCCCGTGGGTCAGTGCCCATACACCGAAACGCAAGCGGAATGCCATTGTCCTTACCCTCTCACGGTGTGCCGATGCGATACTGCCCGGGCGGCGGCGTCCCGTTGACAGCGAAATCGCCGACGATGCGATCGCGGTAGACACGCGGGTTGTGGGTCGCGATCGTCCTGGCATTCCGCCAGTAGCGGTCGAGCGCAAGATTCTTCGCCGTCGAAGAAGCGCCGAGCGCATCGAAGATGATTGTCGTCGCCTCCAGCACCAGGTCCGACACGACGGTTACCGCCTGGTCGAGCTCGATCTCGGCGATTGCGACTGCCGCCGCGATTCGGTCGGGGTCGCGCGAAAGGTGCGCCTCGTGCGCGCGCTGCAGCGATTCCGCGACCTTCAGGACGATCGCACCAGCCGAATACGCGTTGCCGCGCACCCTGCCGATCACCTGGAGAATCTGGGGGTCGGTGGCCGCGCTATCGGCATTTCCATGACTAAAGACCCGCGTCCGTTTTCTGACCAGCGCGGACACATCATTGGCCGCCGCCCGCCCAATTCCGGCGAGCGTTGTGAGATGAACGAGCTGATAGAACGGATTGGAATATTTGAACCGCTCGCTGACCGGAACGGCCTGATTGCCTTCCACGGGAACGTCGGTGAACAGGGTCGTTCCGCTTGCGGTCAGGGCCTGCCCGAAGCCATCCCAATCGTCGAGAACCTCGACGCCCGGCGCATGGCGCGAGACCACCACGGCGACGGCATCACCGCCCTCGTACTGGGCCGCGACATTGATCCAGTCCGCAAAGAGCGTTCCTGTCGTGTAATATTTCTTGCCGTTCAGGACCAGCTGACCGTTTCTGTTCGAAACGATCGTCGAGAAGGCTTGAACCTTGGCATCGCCGACCTCGCTGTGCCCGTTGCCAAAGAACGTCTTCTCGCCGATCCGGCGCAACCACGTTTCGCGTCGCGCGGCGTCGGGTGAATTGACGACGTCCTCCGTAAAACCAAAATGCGACCTGACCGCATTGGTGACGTTGGAATCGGCTTCCGACAATTCGATCAGGAGATTGAACAGTTCCGGGAGATTGGCCCCGGCGCCGCCAAAATCTCTCGGCACACGCACGGCAGTAAAGCCCGCCTCCCGCAGCGCCTTGATCTCATCATAGGGAAGGCGACGCTCCGTATCGCGCGCGACGGCCCCTTCCCTGATCGACTTGAACAGCGGCCGAAACGGTGCGGCGAGCGCCTCATAGCGTGGCGAGGGTCCACTCCCCCAGGCGAGATCGATCTGCGACATGATTACCTTTCCAGCGCGCTCGCTTCGACCACATGAGCAGGCACCGAACGCGTGTCGGTTAGAGCCGCAGCTCACCTCCAAATCGCGTCCAGCGCTGTCTTACGTCCGAGGCACAGTGCCAAAGATCGCGCGAGACGGCGCTTCTTGCAATTTCGGATATTTGCACCGAGATAGGCGAAGCTTCCCGCCGAACGCGACGTCGAAGAAAAATTCGTTCGACCGCAGGCGCTGTCGCCGATCGACCTGCGTCGACAGATCGCAATTCACCACACGGATTCTCGATCGGAATCCGAAGGATTGGAAGCAGCCAATCCGAACGAAAAAATGCACTCATCGTCCGCGGTTTGTTTTGCGAACATCGTTCTGCCTTCGTCTTGATTGGCAGCAACATTACTCTTATTCCGGTTGCTCCGTTGACACCGCGCCCGGCATCCCTGTCTGATGCGAAACACTCGGCCAACGGTTCGCGTTGCCTCGCCAGCCTGTTCGCCGAAGCGGATGCGCTCATTAGTTTCTGGCCGCCGCAGGCTGCAGGTGTTCGGAGTATGTGGAATGACGGGATCGCGGCCTTCCGGCATCGGGCGCCGGCCGTTCATCAGCGGCGCAGTTGCCGCGGCTGCATTTGCCAAGGGCGCTCTAGCCCCCTCGGCCGCATTTTCGCAGGAGGCGGGAGGTCCTCAACATGGCGGCACCCTGAAGATCCTCCTTCGCCAGGACCCGCCGGCAGTCATATCGGCGGGCAACGCATCGGGCCCATCGAAACTGGTCAGCAGCAAGATCATCGAGGGACTTCTCACTTACGATTTTGCCTTGAATCCGCAGCCGCATTTGGCGACCTCATGGGAGGTCAGCCCGGACAAGCGCGAGTTCACCTTCGCATTGCGACCGGGCGTGAAGTGGCATGACGGACGCGACTTCACCTCCGACGACGTCGCCTTCTCGATCCGGGTGGCTGCCGAAATTCACCCGACGGGCCGAAGCACTTTCCGCAACCTGACCGAGATCCGTACACCCGATCCGCACACGGTCACGCTCGTGCTGTCGCAAGCCAGTCCCGCGCTGCTCGCGGCACTATCGGGGACGGAGACAGCGATCATTCCCAAGCACGTCTATGATGGCACTGACTATTTCACCAACCCGGCCAACAGGAAGCCGATTGGCACCGGGCCCTTTATCTTCAAGGAATGGGTTCATGGCAGCTTCGTCCGGCTGGAGCGGAATCCTGACTATTGGGACAAGCCCAAACCCTTCCTCGATGGCATCATCGTACGTATCGTGCCCGACATGGCAGCCATCGCAATCGCGCTCGAGACCGGCGAAGGCGATATCGGCTACAATACCCCTATTCCGCTGGCCGATCTCGACCGCTTCAAGGCCAATCCGCAAATCGGTATCGAGACGCGCGGCTATGAGGCCGCAGGCGACTGGACCACGCTCATCTTCAATCTCGACGATCAATATCTCAAGCACCTCCAGGTGCGCCAAGCCATCGCTCATGCGATCGACCGTGATGCGGTGCTACGGCTCGGGTGGAACGGATACGGCGCGATTGCGACCACCCCGATCACAAAGTCCCTCGCCCGCTACGCGGCAAGCGACGTCCCCGTCTATCCCTTCGATCCAACAGCCGCTGAGCGACTGCTCGACGAAAGCGGCTTTCCGCGCGCCGGCAACGGCGTGCGCTTTGCTCTGACGCTCGATCCACTGCCTTCGACCGAGAGCTTTCGCAACGTCGCAGCCTACATACGCCAGGCACTCGGGAGGGTCGGCATTGCCGTGACCGTTCGTGCGCAGGAATTCGGCACCTACATCAAGCGCGTCTATACGGATCGTGACTTCGACTTCGCCTATGCGTGGCTCATCATTGGTACCGATCCCTCGCGCCTGCAGACGTACTACTCCTCGAAGAGCTTCAAGCCCGGCGTGCCATTCTCCAATGGAGCGCACTACCAGAACGGCGAGGTCGACCGGCTGCTCGACGCTGGTGCACTGGAAGTCGATGACGCCAGGCGGATCGCGATCTATGCCGAGGTGCAACGGATCCTCGCCCGTGAATTGCCCGGCCTCGACCTCGTCGCTCAGCAGGTCTTCACCGTCTACAACAAGCGTGTGCACGATCATACGGTCAATGCGGACGGCTTGCAGAGCACACTGGCGAACGCCTTTATCCGGGCTTGACAAAAAGGAGAGCAGCCGCCCTTACGGCTGCGATCCGCTTGTTGGAAGGACAGCCGAGTGCCGCCGCTCCTCCATCCATGGAAATCGATCCCATTTTCCTGAAGGACACCTGAAAAGCACCTGAACTTCCGACCGACACGCCGCGACGACGTCATCTGTCTGATCGGGACGTTGACCTTGCAGTTCTTTGTGTTGCGATCAGGCGGCCAGCCCTTGGGCGTCGAAAACGCCCTCGAACAGCACCGTCGACAGATAGCGCTCGCCGGAGTCCGGCAAAACGACGACGATGGTCTTGCCTGCATTGCCGGGGTCCTGCGCCAATCGTGCCGCAACCGCAACCGCGGCGCCGCCGGATATTCCGGACAGGATTCCCTCTTCACGCGCCAGGCGTCGCGCGAAATCGATCGACTCCTCGTTGGAGACCTGCTCGATCGCATCGACGAGCGAGAGGTCGAGCACGTCGGGAACAAACCCGGCACCGATACCCTGGATCTTGTGCGGTGCCGGCTTCAAGGGAAGACCGGCCCGCTTCTGGCTGAGAACCGGGCTTGCCGTCGGTTCGACCGCGACCGTTTGGATGTTCTTGCCGCGGATTTTCTTGATGAACCGCGATACGCCGGTAATAGTGCCGCCCGTCCCCACGCCGGATACGAAGATATCGATCGCTCCGTCGGTGTCGCTCCAGATTTCCGGACCCGTCGTCTCCTCGTGAACTCTTGGATTGGCGGGGTTTTTGAACTGCTGCAACAGCACGTAGCGGTCGGGCTTCTCCGCCAGCAATTCCTCCGCCTTCGCGACCGCGCCCGACATACCGCGCGCACCTTCGGTCAGGACAAGTCGCGCGCCAAACGCCGTGAGCAACTTACGACGCTCGATGCTCATCGTCTCCGGCATGGTCAGTGTGAGCGGTATGCCTCGCGCCGCGGCGACGAAAGCAAGCGCAATCCCGGTATTGCCGCTGGTGGGCTCAATCAGCTCCTTGCCGGGGCCGAGCAGATTGCGCCGCTCGGCGTCGAGGATCATCGAAGCGCCGATGCGGCATTTCACCGAATAAGCCGGATTGCGGCCCTCGATCTTGGCCAAGACGGTCGCCTTGCCATCCCCGATGACGCGATTCAATCGCACCAAGGGCGTGCGTCCGATCGATTGAGCGTTGTCGTTGAACCATTCTGCCATGTCGCACTCCCGTTACCTGTCGCGGCTTGACCTCTACCATGCGATCTGCTCGCACGATTTGATCGCCATCACGGCGGTGAACTTTGGAATGCAACGAACGCGAACCCAGCAGATCAAACGAATTCATCCCCCGAACACGGCAATTGCGGGACAAATCACCTCGCGGCCCGCGTCGTGGAACGACCCGGCCGCCGAAGAGGCCGGGTCGTTCCGTTCGTTCGGCCCTGCGAGCGCCTCCATGCCACGCCTATTCTGCGGCCTGGCTGAGATCGAGGCGTGCGCTCGGAATCTCTCCGGTCACGACCGAGACGCGGTTACCCCAGCGCTCTTCCGGATAGTAGTCCCACACCGCGTGATGCTGGCTCGCCCAATTGTCCCAGACCAGCAGCGAATTCGGCTTCCAGTGCACGCGAACCTGCAGCGCGAGCTGGCTTTCGACATGCCGGAATAGGAATTGCAACAGTGCATCGCTCTCCTTGCGCGCCAGTTGCACGATGTGAGAGGTGAAGGAGGCATTGACGTAGAGAAACTTGCGGCCCGTGCGGGGATGCGTGACCACGACCGGATGTTCCGACGCCGGAAACGACTTGCCGGGATCCGGTTTGGCGCCGTAGCCCGCCGTCCAGGCCAACGCACCGTCGTGGATCGCGGTCAGGTCGCTGACCAGACGCTTGATCGGATCCGACAGAAACTCGTAGGCGAGATACATGTTGGCGAATGCAGTGTCGCCACCGAGCGGTGGTGTCTTCGTCACATGCAGCAGCGAGATCGCGATCGGACTGGGGTCACAGGACACATCAGGGTGCCAGCCATCGCCGGGCGTGAACCGCGAGTCCCGGGTCGTCTTCCATGCCAACACTTCGGGATCGAACTTGCCGTCCTTGTGGAAGCGCGACGCCCCGAGCTCATGCCGGTGAAGCGTCTTGCCAAACTTGCGGGCCAAGCGCTTCTGATCTTCGCCCGTCAGATTCTGGCCGTGAAAGATGATGGCCAGGTTCTCATCGAGAGCACGGCGGATTTCGGCAAACTGCGCGTCGGGGACGTCTTTCGAAAGATCGACGCCTTCGATTTCGGCGCCGACGGTCGGACTCAATTGTCGGACCCGGATCGTCTCGAAAGGCTGCCGTTGCACCGTATTCCATGCCTCGAGTGCAAGCTTATCGTTGAAGTCGCGGTAGAAGCTCATCGTTCATTTCCCCTGATGTGATCGGTCATGCGCTCTCATTCGCCGCACAGCGGCGCTCGTGTCGGATCGACGTGGAATTAAAGGACGCCCCGTTCGGCTCGGCTAATCGCCGGCAACTCTCGTCGCCGACGGCAAGCATCGGTCGACGCCGACTCGCCGCGCATTCTCTCGGTCTCTTGCCAACACGCGATGATCTCTCAAAGTCGTCATCCTGACCTAGCTGACTTGGACGAGTATCAAGTCGATGCGCGTGCACGTCAATGAAATGGCAATTCAAAGAATCATGTGTCGCGGTGCGTTTGTTTCGTGTTGCGCAGTGCGGGGAAAAGAAAAAGCGACTTTGCGAGCCTGTACGTAGATAGGAATTATCCTGCAGGACGCGACGTCGCCACCGATGGACTTCGCACGATGCCTTCATTGGCAGTCGATGTTCCGAGCAACATCAGCAGCTCGGCTGCCACTGCATTCGGTTCGCCAGCCGGTCCGTTCGGCTTGCAAACCTGCTCTTGCCGGAATTGAGCGCTGCCAAGACAATTCCGCTGCGACTGATAGCCGAAATGCGAACCTGACGATGACGTCCGCGGTTCTCGCGGCGGAGACATGCGGAGTCGGGAGCCTGATATCTTCAGGGCTTCCGCTTGGCGGCCACTCTATGGGCCGCGGCCAACGCCAAACGCGCCCAATTGACAAATTCATCGGCCTCGTCGAGCAGCCGATCTGGCACACGCCAAAAAGCGAGATCGATGAGTTTCCCGCCCTTTGCGTAATTCAAGGGGGGAGACGCGCGGGCCTCCTCGAAGGCCGCCCGGTTTTCATCGTCAACTCGAAGATAGAGGATATCCTCGGTCACCATACCGAGCATCGCCCCGTCACAGAATACACCCGTCTTTCCAAACATACGCCGCATCGTGATACGGCCCAGCGGAGCCAATTGCTCGCGCAGGAACTCGGCATATGCTGGGCTCGCCACCATGCGGGGATCGGGAAACGGTAGAACCATCACTGTTGAATGGAACCTACCACGATTTCAGATCGCCTTACACGTATTTCACTGCCTGCCGCGCTGTTCAAGGCCGGTCGCTGCGCGCCGCATCACTGGCCCTACCTCTGTTTCCTTGCCGCGCGTCGCGCTGGCAATCAGCATTCTGCTGGCCGCCGCGGCTGTGCTCATGGCAACCTCGTATCTCTGGCTGTGCATGGATCATCAGAGGTCCGCGAGACGCGGATACCACTCACACACCTCACTCGGCCGCCTGACGCGGCGTGAAGGCGCCGCGCCAGCGCGCGCCCGGACGGCGTTCATCGAGCCGGTCGCGCCCGAACAATTTCTTAAGCAAGCTCCCCTTTACGTATTCGCGCTTGGCCTTGATTGTTCGGATCGCCCGCGACGGCGTGATCGCCACGGACGGCGCCTGCCGGATTGCGCGTTCGTCAGTCCTGCTTTGGCGTCCTCAAAACACCCCGTCATATTCCAGCGTCACGCGATGGATCCGGCGCGGCGCCTTACCGTAGTCCCGCACTGCATAGTGCTGGACCTGCCGGTTGTCCCAGATCGCGATGTCGCCCTGCTGCCACTCCCAGCGCGCTTGGATCTCCGGCGTCTTGATCACGTCGTAGAGATAATTCAGCAGGCTCTGGCTTGCGGTCTTGGACACCCCGAGCAGATGGCTGGTGTGGGCCTCGTTGACGAAGATCAGCTTCCGGCCTGTCTCCGGATGCGTCTTGATGACGGGGACCTCGATCGGCGGGAATCTGACGCTGGCCTCGCTGACACGCGCACGCCCTTCCTCCGCCGTCTCCTGCCGTCCCGCCGCATAGCCCGACAGAAGATCCGACAGCGCCGCCTTCTTCGGCGACGCCAGGAACGTGTTGACCGCCGTCAATTTCTCGAAATAGCGTGCAAGATGCGGATCCAGCAGGTCATACGCGGCCGAGGACGAGGCCCAGATCGTATCGCCACCGCCGCCGGCAGGCACCTGCTTGATGTGCAGCACCGTCGCCTTCGGCGGCTCGCGCTGCCAGGACACGTCAACGTGCCAATTGTCTGTTCCGCCCGACTTGGTGTGCTCGTCATGCGCGATGACTTCGATCTCGGGAAATTCGCTCACCGATGGCAGATAGATGTTCTTGCGGATCGGCTTCCCAAAAACGTTGGCGAGCTCAACATGCTGGGCGTCGTTCAACGGCTGATTGCGAATGAAGATGACGCCGTGCTCGACCAGCGCGCGGTTCAGATCCTGCTTGTTGCGATCACTGAGTGGCCTCGTGAGATCGACATTGTCGATCACCGCACCGATCAGGGGCTTGTAGGGACGGACAGCAATCTCCTGATGCGGACTTGCCGCCTCTGCAACGGACTTCTCCAGCGCGACCGCCATCTCAAACGCCTTTCCTTAAAGCTTGCCAGACATCTTGCATCGACATGGAAATCGTCGAGCCGCATGCAGACGAAGTCAAGTTCACCTCGCAAATAAGTAAACTCCGGTCGCGATGCGCTGACCATCCCGCGATCCATATCTTCCTGCGTGAAGAACGCGAACGATTTGTCCTATCGTTGATTGCCATGCGATCGCCTGGCGCCGGAACATGGCGCACGTCACGCGATCTACGGCGTTCGCGAGCATCGCTGCACAGAATATCCGGCGCCCGGACGCACAGATCACGACGGCGTCTGTCGCTCGCACATCCTCAGAAGCGCATTCTCCAGATGCGCAAAACCACTCGCACTTTCATCTACGGCACGCCTCAAATTGAAAATTGACGCTTCGGACCAACACGCAATAGCGTCGATCGATCTTCACCGCGATCATGAGCGCCCATGTCTCAAGCTTCCATTCATCTTGTCACGCCCGTCAGCGAGAGGCCTGAAAGGTCCAACTGGCTATCGATCGCTGCGGAGGTCGCTCGACGCCTGCGCGACACCGCGGTCGCGCGCGAACAGGCGAGCGCGCCGCCGCGGACTGAGCTGTCCTGGCTGCGCGAGGCGGGTCTCCTGACCTTGTTGAACCCAACCGAAGCCGGCGGTGGAGGCGGGTCGTTCACGGATGCGTTTCGGGTCGTTCGCGAGCTCGCGCGCGCCGACACCTCGATCGCGCAGATCCTGAGCTATCACTTTCTGCTGTCCCACAGTGCGTTCTGGCGCTCGACCTCCGAGCAGCGCGACCGGCTCGTCCGCCGATCGGTCGCAGAACGATGGTTTTGGGGCGGCGCATCCAATCCCAGAGACGCGCTCACGGTGCTTACCGCGGAGAGAGGCGGTTTCCGCCTCAACGGCCGCAAGACCTTCGCATCGAACGCGTCGTTGGCTGATCGCATCACATTGCGCGCGGCCTATGGCGACGCGATCGTCCTGATCGCCCTTCCTGGCGACAGCGAAGGGATCGTTCACGGCAATGACTGGGACGCCTTCGGCCAGCGCCTGACCGAGAGCGGCAGCATCGAATTCCGTAACGTGCGCATCGAACGCGAGGACATTCTCGGGACATTTCCGCCGAGACCCGACGAGCCGTTGCCCGCCCTGATCAACCTTGTGGTTCCGATCCACCAGCTGCTGTTCGTGAATTTCTATCTGGGTACGGCGGAAGGCGCACTCGCGGAGGCCGCGAACTATGTCCGCACACAGGGTAGGCCGTGGCAGACGTCCGGCGTGGATCATGCCAGCCAGGATCCCTACATTCTCGAACATTTCGGCCTGCTACAGTCGGATTTGCGTGCCAGCCTCGCGCTGGCGGAACAGGCGGCCGGCGAGATCGAGGCGGCTCTGCAGCGCGGAGCGTCCCTGACGTCCGACGAACGCACGGCAGCGGCTGCGACCGTCTACGCCGCCAAGGTCAACAGCACCCGTGTCGCCCTCGACATCACCTCGCGCGTCTTCGATCTCATGGGTGCGCGCTCGACCTCGGCGCGGTACGGCTTCGATCGCTTCTGGCGCAATGTCCGCACACATACCCTGCACGATCCGGTCGCCTACAAGGCGCGCGAGGTCGGCAATTACGCAATCAACGGACAGATTACCGGCGATCCGCTCTATACCTGACCACCCCACGCACGGACGAGCCCATGATTCAAGGTGCGCCGGACAAAAAACAGTCGACACATGCGGGTATGCCACACGAGCGTCCTTGGACCGCGGTGGAGAAATACAGACTTCGCGGTATGATCAGTCAGGGATTTTCGCCGAGCAAGATTGCACGCAGTCTCGGCCGACCGCTTGCATCGGTGGTCGGCATGGCGTCAAACTTCGGCTTGATGTCCAACGACTGACTTCAACTTGCCCCGACGGATCGGGGGCAATCATCGGACGGACCGACCGGCGACCAAAAGTCGGCATTTGGCCGGACCTGGCAGGACAGTGCCGACCGTCGCGGCGCGGTTAGCACCGCGCCAAGCGCCGACTTCTCTTGAGGCCGGCAAACCGTGCCGCGACAAGCTTAGCCGAAGCGACCAAAGTGACCATCGACGAACTCGCCAATGAGAGCCGAGACCTCAGCGGGTCTGTCGAGGCTCGGCAGATGGGCCGTCCCGCTCAGCTCGTGACCGGCCGCATTTGGCAAAACTGTTGTCAGATAGCGGCTTCTGTCCTGAATGTTGGGAAAATCAAGATTGCCCCAGATCACGAGCGACGGCACGGATATCTCGCCGAGGCGTTGATAGGCCGACGCGACATCCACATTCGCGCCGACCGATGACGGCGGAAGCAACCGGTCGTTCATCTCGAGGAACAACCGCCTGGCCTCGCCCCCAACGCGTCCTTCCGGCTGGAACGGACCATCGAGCCAAAGATGCGCCTTAGTCGCATTTGCCCGCTTCAGATCACCCGCCTGCTCGGACTTCCGCACCTGCTCGATCAGACGCCTGATCTCGGGCGGATAGACGGGCTCGGGCCAGCCGCTCACCGACGGCGCAATGAGAACGAGTCCGCAAACATAGGCCGGATGCTTGAGCACCATATCGAGCGCGATACGTCCACCCTGAGAGCAGGCGACGAGAATCGCAGGCACTCCGCCCGCAACATCGTCGATCACCTTGACCAGATCGGCAACTGCTGAGAACTCCTCGACGTCGGCACGGGTGTCGCCAAAACCGCGCCGATCGTAAGCGATGGCCTTGGCGCGCATGCCGGTTGTGGCCAGCTGTGCGGACCACATCCGTCTGTCGGCCACGCCGGCGTGGAGAAAGACGACCGGAGTGCCCTCGCCGACAATGTCCGCTGCGAGGACGGCACGGCCAGACACAATCCGGCGATTGAAGCTCACTGTTACCCCCCCGCCAACCATCAAATGTCGAGCTCCGATTGAAAGCGATAGCGCTTTCGGTCACGAGCCACGAACCCGACCGATCGAGACTGAAGCTCAATGGCAAAAGCCAGGGGCATGATGCTACGCTTCGCCTCCGTGAACAGCCGCGTCGCGAATATCCACGCCAAGCCATGTCAGGAGTTGTCGACGCAATTCGCCGAATTGCGCGCGACCGATGCCACGCGGTCGCGGCAGATCGACAACCAGTTCATGCGCGATAGCGCCCGCTTCCATCACGAGCACCCGATCGGCAAGCAACAGCGCCTCCTCGACGTCGTGCGTCACCAGCAGCACGGCATAACCATGCCGGCGCCAAAGGTCCGCAACGAGCGACTGGGCATTGAGGCGGGTCAAGGCATCGAGCGCTCCGAACGGCTCGTCGAGCAGCAGCAAGTCTGGATCACGCACCAGCGCCCTTGCCAACGATGCCCGCTGCGCTTCCCCGCCTGAGAGCACCTTGGGCCATACCTCTGCCCGGTGTCCGAGGCCGACCTCCCCGAGCGCAGCATCCGCCCGCGCGCGATCTGGCCGCCCGGGCAGCCCCAGCACGACGTTCTTCCAGACCGCCTTCCATGGGATCAGCCGCGGCTCCTGAAATGCGACGGCACGCCGCGCCGGCACGGCGACATCCCCCTCGATGTCCGTATCGAGATCCGCAAGCACGCGCAAAAGTGTCGACTTACCGCATCCGCTTGCACCGACCAGGGCGACGAATTCGCCCGCGGCAATATCGAGATCGAGCTGGTCGATGACGGCGCGAGCGCCGAACCGGCGCGTCAAGCCTCGCACGCGCACCACAGGAGCACGGACCGCTCCCTCCCAGGCAACGCTCAGGTTCCGGTGAACGACGGCCGCCATGACAGCAGGACCCTTTCGAGAAAGCGGACGAAGGCGTCGACGATCAGCCCGAGCAGCGCGTAGACGACGAGACAGACGACGATGACATCGGTCTGGAACAGCTCCCGCCCGGTGTTCATCAGATAGCCGATCCCGGCGCTGGCATTGATCTGCTCCCCGAACACCAGGGCCAGCCAGGCAACGCCCAGCGAGTAGCGCAAGCCGATCAGTGCATTGGGAAGCGCACCCGGCAGCACCACGTTCCACACCAGAGCGGCACGGCTTAGCCCCAGCGTCAGGCCAACCTCGACCAGCTTCTGATCAACGTTCCTGATACCGGCATAGACATTGAGGTAAAGCGGGAACGCCGTCGCAAGCGCGATCAGCGCGATCTTGGGCTTCTCGCCGATGCCGAACCAGACGATCAACAGCGGAATGAGGGCGACGATAGGCATCGTGCGCAACATTTGCATGGTGGAATCTATCAAGTCCTCGCCCAACCGGAACAGCCCCGACAGGATCGCAAGAACCCCCGCGGCAGAGCCTCCGATCGCAAGGCCTGCGGCGGCGCGGCCAAGCGAAACCAGGATCGCCTGCTGCAGTTCACCCGTTTGCAACAGCCGGGATGCGCTGGCGATGACCGCTGCCGGTCCCGCCAGGACATCCTGCGGCAAAACCCCGCTGGCGGAGGCGAGCTGCCAAATGAGAAGCACCACGAGCGGACCGATCGCCCGGCGCAGCGGTCGCGACAGCCCTTGCCTGGCGAGCCGCTTCGGCTTGATCCGGACAAGCTGCGGTGAAGCCATCTCCGCCTGGCCCGGAGCAGCCGGCTCGACGGCCTCGCCTGGAGAATGCAGCAGCGCTTCCGCGACGGGGTCGAGCACGATCATCGCGCCCGGCTCAGCCGATCGGTATGTCGCGCACGATACGCGAGCGGAAATCAATATCGCCGTTCAGGACGCCGATCGAGGTCCAGGTGTCGAACGTCCTCCGGAGGCGGTCCGCAAAGGCGTCGTCGATCGCGATACGCCGATAGCTCGAGTCCTCGAAATACAGCGCCTCAGCGATCGCATCATCCTGCTTGGTGAAGGCCTTCAGCCATTCGATGTCCTTCGCCCGCTGCTCCCGCGACCACAAATAGCCGCGCTCGACCCGGTTGAAGAAATCGGCCATGGCAAGGCGCTTTTGTGAATCCGCGAGCGCCGACGGCGTCGCCGAGAACACGAACAGACCGCTGTTGACCCCGACCCCGTCAGACAGGATGCGCGCCCCCAGTTGACCGCGCGCCCGGGCGACGTAGAGGCCCCAGGTCGCCCAGCTGTCGATCGCCCCGCTCTGGAATGCTGCCGCCGCATCGACAGGATTCATGAACGCAAGCTTGACCTCTTCGAGACCGACGCCTGCCTGGCGCAGAGCCCCGACCACCAGATAGTGCGCAACGCTGCCGCGCGTCGTCGGCGAGATCGTCTTTCCGCGAAGATCGGCAATCGCCAGAACCGGACTGTTGCGAGGGACCAGCAAGGACGTGCCGAGGCCACCATTGTCCCAGGCCGCGGCGACCTGGACTTTGGATCCGTTGGCGATTGCCGTCACAGTCGGCGAATCGTTTGCCGCGCCGATGTCGATCGCGTCCGCCTTGAGCGCCTCGTGCAGGTTCACCGCAGCGGGATAGACCGACCAGTCGATCTTGTAGGGTACGTCATCCAGGAGTCCGGCCGCGCGCAGCTTGCTTTGCTGCTGGCCGACCTCGTCTCCCACCCTCAAGGTGACCCCAGAGAGGCCGCTTGCCGCAAGGGCCGGCATGGCCCGCGCGGCGATGCCAAGCCCTGCACCAACGAGGAACAGACGGCGGGAAACGCTAGACATCATGAGGCTCGACTTGCTTTCGGATTGATCAACTCAATTGTCGGGAAAGAATACCAGCGCCCGCACCTCGATGCTCTCCCGCGGGGGAGCATCCGGGGCGAGCGGATTCTCGAACGAGGTATGGAACGACAGCCGCGCCCGTCCATCGTTGGCGCTGTCGTGGATCCGGATCAGGAGCGCCTCGTCGGTCTGCATCTCGGAGAAATAGTACCAGCGATGCTGCGGCCGGTACTCCACGCGCGATGTCTCGCCGCGGACATGCGCATAGACGAGATCGCTCGCGATCAAATCGTCATCCGTGAACGATCGCGCGTCGCAGAGCGCGAGCGGCGAATCCAGGACCGGACCGCGCACGGGGCGCCACACGTTCACAATACCAAAACGGTGCTTCAACAATTCATCCGCCTCGGCACCCAGATGATCGCGGACGCGACGCGGAGCCGAATTGACCGTGTGGTCGTTGTGCACCTGCCGCGACGGCGGCGCGAGTCCCGCCCGCCCCGCATTGCGGACATTGTGATCGAAGATGAAAACCCTGTCGGCACCGACCTTCTCGCGCAGCAATCGCTCCACTTCCGGGTAGTAGGTGCGCTTGATGTCCTGGTCGTCGTAGAAATCGACGACCGCAGTCGGTGCCTTCACCAGGGCAAACCCGTTGCGATCGAGCGTGAATTCGGACTCGCGCCCGCGCACATCCTCAATTCGCACTTCGCGCTCGTCATCGATACCATTCCACTGCGACACGCCGGGCGGCGG
This sequence comes from Bradyrhizobium sp., assembly GCA_035293585.1. Lineage (GTDB taxonomy): Bacteria > Pseudomonadota > Alphaproteobacteria > Rhizobiales > Xanthobacteraceae > Bradyrhizobium. The sequence continues at coordinate 139,485 of DATGMN010000062.1, forward strand.
ATCGATGCGATAGAAGGTCGGCTTCTCGGGTCCGCGCTTGAGGTAATGAAGTCTCGCTGTCAGATTGCGTGGCGCGACGGCCGTTTCAATGCTCATGGCTTGCTCCTGCTCCGCGCGAGCGCGGAAAATGGCACCATCGTTTGGTTTATCTCGACATGTTAGCTCAGTGTCGCAGATGGGTCAGGACAGCGATCCACCAAAGACTCCCGACTGACGCATTCGATCGTCCAAAAATGAAACGCGCGAAGAAATCTGTTTCTCCCGCGGAAAAATGATGCTGGAGGCGGCGGTGATGCAGCGCAATGGACCGCGGACAAAGAATCCATCAACGGGCAACGCTGGCCGAGCGACATCCTCTCTGACGCATCACATTCGCAATTCCATTTCATTGACGCGGTCGATCGCGCCGACCGATCATGCAGACGATTGAACCCGCTCTTCTCCGGAATTGCCGGCGTCCATTTCTCCCGCGAAACCTTCCAGGCTTGAACCACGAGACTTGCATCACATGAAATCTCTTCCCCGCCTTCTTGCCACCGCCCTGTCGGACTCGCGCTTTTCACAGCCGTTACCCCCTCCAGCGCCGCCGACAAGGAGCTCAAGGTCGGCGTCTCCGCCGGCCCGTATGGCGATATTCTTCGCGAGGCGGCGCGATTGTCGAAGAAGGAGGTTCTGAAGGCCGAGATCATCGAGTTCAGCGACTGGAACCAGCCGAACGCCACGTTGCAGTCTGGCGATATCGACATCAACATCGCTGCGAGAAAGGGTTTCGGTTTTCGTCACGAGCGAGTTGGAGGCGAACTTCATCGGCTCGATCAAGGGCGGTAACATCGCGTGCGAGGCTCGTCTGGTCCACGACGGTCGTACCACGCAAGTGTAGGACGCGGGCGTCCTTGACCAGACGTCAGGAAATCAAGCTCGCGCAATTCCGTTGTACTCAGGATCGTATGGCGCACAATCACATCGCTCGATCGGTTTTCGAGCCGGATTTAGAGCCCGGAAATTGCCTGTTCGTCGATCTCATCGAAGTAGCAGGCGTTGAACGATAGATTTCGTCCCTCAGATCGGCACCGGCGACTGATCGAAGCGACCAGCCGTCGAGCGAAGCTGTGGACCTCGGCAAGACGCCGTCCGTCGCCGGGTGCCAGTTGTTCACACCAGTTTGCAAAGTCGCTCAGATCACTCACGCACTCTTCAATGGTGGTCGCGACGTAGCTTTCCGTGTTGGCGAAACGGCCAACGGAGTTTGCCAGATCCTTCGGCAACTTCTTCGACCGTATCAACCTGTCGACATCGTGCGCTAACTGTCTCAATCCCGCCTTGGCCTGGAAGTGGATATGGTCTACTTGCAGGGGATCGTCGCTGAGCTTGTTTACTGTCCATATCGGAGACCACGAACCTCTTCTACGGGTATGCATGGGAAGGCTGAATACGAAACCGTCTGCCGCAGCAGCTTGCAGCTCCTGATGATGGGGATCATCCCAATGAAAGGGCGGGAATGGGTCCACATGCGCCGGCTTTCCGAATTCGATACCGGAGTTCACGACCTCGACCATCCGCCGATATGGGTTATCGGACGAACGATTCCGAATCCAGAGGGGTTCACCACCTCGAATGGCCAGCTGGTCGTCGATGACCAGGAGATTGTTTCTTATACCATGAGCTCTGCGCTCCATACTCTGTTCGGTCGACACTAGAATTTGATCGGTGGGCGCCCGCTCGATCTGATTGATCTCCCGCGCATCGCATGGCCGTCCGATTGCAAGTTGGTCTAGCCACTGCCCCTGCTCAACACGTAGAAAAAAGCTCTCCTTGTCGGGCATCCACGGACTGAACGGAACTTCCCACCAGAGTTGACCGTCGAAGCGAAAAACGTCCACCCTCCAGGGCTGCCTATCCCGGTATTGTCTGAAGCGACGGCTGGTGATCCTGAAGGCGGGCTCGACTTCCGAGCTTGATATAACTCGCACCGTGGAAGTCGTGCGATCCGAATACCAGCGCGTCCGAACATTCCGGCATCTACGCGGCACATAATCCTCGCTATAGGTGTAGGGTACTCTAACCGCGACTTCGTCGAACTCAGCCACACCGCTTTCCTTTCTTTCAGCTTGCTGCATGGTTTCGGCCGCCTCACCAGGCCGATGGATATTCCGCCAGCTAATGCGTGCCTCCGAGAGCCCAGCCCAGGAGTCGAGCACGCAGACCACCACGCCGACGAATCTCAATGAACCTAAGAGCCTCGGGGCAACCCGACGCCGCTACAGCCGCTACCAACAGGCCCCTATCAGAACTGTCCATGACATCTCCGGCATAGCGAACGAGGCAATCCAGGACGGACAAGAACTCGCCGTTCGTCTTTGCCAAGCGACAGATATCGTGAAGAAGCTCAGGACGGACTGCATGAATCGCGGCGATCTTGGCCAAATCCCCGCGCTTGATCAGTTCGACGATCGACGAGGCGTCCATCCCCGACGCGGCGATCAGATGAACGAATTCGAGCAAGGTCGTATTCGAAAGAACCGACAGGATGGTCGATCGGACATTCTTGCTGCTGTCCTTGTCGGCGACCAGCGCTTGCGCCACCGCGCGGACAGTGTCCTTCGCGTCAACAGGCACCTCGACAACGCATTGGTCGATGCCCTCCGCCTTCCGTCGGGCTCGGTATTCTCGTTTAGCTTTAGCGGCCTCGGAAACCTTCTTCTTCTGGCGGTCGACGTGGACGTACGCCTTGGTCGGCCGCAGACCCAATTCGGCAACCTTCTCGTTGAAGTGCGATTCGTCACAGGCGTCTGATCCCGAAGCTTGATCATAGGAATCGGGACCGGAACCCTGGGTGGCCTTCGCGCCGGCATGAATGGTCATTCGCAGGACTAGTCCGAAGACTAGTCTCCCTGTGCTTGGCCACTGCGACGCCAATCGAGTCGCGCAGCCAACGGCTGCGCCTCGATTGACGCCGCAGGGGCGTCATTTCAGAGGATTTTCATCGGGTTGCGCGAGGCATTGGGTTGCCAGGGAGAAGGCCGATCGCTGGAGAAGCCTTCACCCGCCTTTTCGGCCACAGGGTGGCCCTGGCAGGAACAGTCCGGCGCCCCCCTCTCCGAGAGGCACACAACCGCCCTCAGAAGCGGCGGACCCATCAAAAATAAGCCTTGCGTCTCGGGCTGCAAGATTCACGAGAGTGCATGGTTAAGTTGTGTTAACCACTCCCTAGTCAGCCCCGGACGGCTGTTGTGCGGCGAGCCGTATCCTTCATACGAGGCAGCGCGCAACTCCAGGTCAGACACTTGAAAACGGCCTGGCGGTTGGTCGAGTTGCGGCCACGCGTCCGTGGCGGTGATGCCGGAACACAATGACATGGTGATGCAGTGATGCAGTGATGCAGTGATGCAGTGGTGCAGTGGTGCAGTGGTGCAGTGGTGCAGTGGTGCA
>DATGMN010000063.1:0-80045 GCA_035293585.1 Bradyrhizobium sp.
TTGGCGGAGCGGCCGGTGAAGCGCTCGTAATGGCCGAGATCGAGATCGGTCTCGGCCACTACGAGCGCTTCACCGGGCGACCGGCCACCAAGGCCGACAACATCACCACCGGGCGCATCTATCAGGACATCCTCACCAAAGAACGGCGCGGCGATTATCTTGGCGCGACCATCCAGGTGGTGCCGCACGTCACCAATGCCATCAAGGAGTTCGTCCTCGATGGCAATGAGGGCTATGACTTCGTGCTGGTCGAAATCGGCGGCACGGTCGGCGACATCGAAGGCCTGCCGTTCTTCGAGGCCATCCGGCAGCTGAAGAACGAGCTGCCGCGCGACCACGCCATCTATATCCACCTGACGCTGCTGCCCTACATTCCGAGCGCGGGCGAACTGAAGACCAAGCCGACGCAGCACTCGGTCAAGGAGCTGCGCTCGATCGGCATCCAGCCGGATATTTTGCTGTGCCGCACCGACCGCCCGATCCCCAAGGAGGAGCGGCGCAAGCTCGGCCTGTTCTGCAATGTGCGCGAGAGTGCGGTGATCGAGGCACGCGACGCCGACAGCATCTATGCCGTCCCCGAGGCCTATCATGCCGCCGGCCTCGACGACGAGGTGCTGGCGGCGTTCGGCATCGAGTCGCGGATTCCGCCGGCGCTGCAGAGCTGGCAAACCATCAACGGGCGCATCCGCAATCCCGAAGGCGATGTCACCATTGCCATCGTCGGCAAATATACCGGGATGAAGGATGCCTATAAGTCGCTGATCGAGGCGCTGTCGCATGGCGGCATCGCCAACAAGGTGAAGGTCAATCTCGACTGGATCGAGAGCGAGGTATTCGAGAACGAGGACCCGGCGCCCTTCCTCGAGCACGTCAACGGCATCCTGGTGCCGGGCGGCTTCGGCCAGCGCGGCGCCGAAGGCAAGATCAAGGCGGCGCAGTTCGCACGCGAGCGCGACGTGCCCTATTTCGGCATCTGCTTCGGCATGCAGATGGCCGTGATCGAGGCCGCGCGCAATCTGGTCGGCATCGAGAAGGCGAACTCGACCGAGTTCGGTCCGACCGCCGAGCCCGTGGTCGGCCTGATGACGGAATGGCTGCGCGGCAATGAGCTGGAGAAGCGCTCCAAGAGCGGCGATCTTGGCGGCACCATGCGGCTCGGGGCCTATCCTGCGGTGCTCAAGCGCGGCAGCCGGGTGTCGCAGGTCTATGGCGATGCGACCGAGATCTCCGAACGCCATCGTCACCGCTACGAGGTGAACATGGCCTACAAGGACCGCCTCGAGCAGCACGGGTTGAAATTCTCGGGCCTGTCCCCCGACGGCGTGCTGCCGGAGATCGTCGAATATGCGGATCATCCCTGGTTCATCGGCGTGCAGTTCCACCCCGAGCTGAAGTCGCGGCCGTTCGAGCCGCATCCGTTGTTCGCCTCGTTCATCCAGGCCGCCGTCGTGCAGAGCCGGCTGGTGTGATCTGCGCCAGCCGCCTTTGACGGCGGCTGAATTTGTTGCGACAAAAACGCCCCGCCGCGAGCGACAACAAGACCAGGGGAGTGATGTCGATGATCTACGAAATGCGCGTCTATCGTTGTGTGCCCGGCCGCTTGCCGGCGCTGCTCAAGCGCTTTGACACCATCACGCTGAAGCTTTGGGACAAGCACGGCATCAAGCAGGCCGGCTTCTTCACCACGTTGGTCGGGCAGTCCAACCAGGAATTGACCTATTTCCTGGCCTGGGACTCGCTCGCCGACCGCGACAAGAAATGGACCGCGTTCCAGACCGACCCGGATTGGATTTCGGCGAGGGCGCAGACCGAGGCCGACGGCCAGATCGTGGAGAACATCACCAGCCAGTTGCTGACGCCGACACCATTTTCTGCGGTGAAATGAACCAGCGGCGCTGGCTCTGGCGCCAGAGGCCGGTCTGATATTCGAATTCCCCGGACAAATGTGGGGCAAATGGGTTTGATCGGCAGTGGAGGGGCCGTATGGTCCCCTCCCGAAAGGAAACGAATATCTTGGACAGCAAGCAATCCGCGAACCCGGTGGTCGCAGTCGGCCAGAGCAAGTTCGGCAATGATTTGCCGCTCTCGGTCATCGCCGGGCCCTGCCAGCTCGAGAGCCGCGCGCATGCGCTGGAGGTGGCCTCTGCGCTCAAGGAGATCGCCGGCCGGTTGAAGATTGGCCTCGTCTACAAGACCTCCTTCGACAAGGCCAACCGCACCAGCGCCTCGGCTGCGCGCGGTCTCGGCCTTGCGCAGTCGCTGCCGATCTTTGCCGAGATCCGTTCGTCGCTGGGGCTGCCGGTGCTCACCGACGTTCATGAAGCCGCGCAATGCGCCGAGGTGGCGCAAGCCGTCGACGTGCTGCAGATCCCGGCCTTCCTGTGCCGGCAGACGGACCTGTTGATTGCGGCGGCTGCGACCGGAAAGGTCGTCAATGTCAAGAAGGGCCAGTTCCTCGCGCCCTGGGACATGGCCAATGTGGTCGCCAAGATCACCAGCTCCGGCAATCCAAACGTGCTGGTGACCGAGCGCGGCGTCTCCTTCGGCTACAACACGCTGGTCTCCGACATGCGCGCGCTGCCGATCCTGGCGCGCACCACCGGCGCGCCCGTGATCTTCGACGCCACCCATTCGGTGCAGCAGCCGGGCGGGAAGGGGACCGCGTCGGGCGGTGAGCGCGAATTCGTGCCGGTGCTGGCGCGTGCCGCGGTCGCGGTCGGCGTCGCCGGCGTCTTCATCGAGACCCATCCCGATCCCGACCATGCGCCGTCCGACGGCCCCAACATGGTGCCGCTCAACGCCTTCGAGGGCCTGCTGCGCAAGCTGATGGCGTTCGACGCGCTGGCCAAACGCAAAGCGGACTGATGCATCAGGCGGTGTCGCGGCCCAAGGACCGGCGTCTGCCCGCGGCGCTGAACATCATCACGCTCGCGACCTTTGCAGCCAGCCTCTCGGCGCGGGCGCTCGACCCTGTGTTGCCGCATGTCGCCGAGGATTTTGCGATCAGCATCGCCACCGCCGCAAGCTTTGCCGCCGTGTTCGCCTTCACTTTCGCCGCGATCCAGCCGCTGATCGGTGCCGCCGCCGATCTCTTCGGCAAGGCGCGGCTGATGATTGCGTGCCTCGTGCTGCTCGGGCTTGCCAATATCCTCGGCGCGCTGTCCGGCTCGTTCTCGCTATTGTTCGCAACCCGCGTCCTTGCCGGCATCGGCTCGGGCGGGGTGTTTCCCGTGGCATTGGGGCTGACCAGCGATCTGGTCGGGCCGGAGCAGCGCCAGGTCGCGATCGGGCGCACATTGGCCGGCTCCATGACCGGCAATTTGCTCGGTGCCTCGGCCTCCGGTCTGATCGGCGATTTTCTCGGCTGGCGCGGCGTGCTGGCAACACTGGGTGTGCTGGTGGTGATCGCAGCGATCGCGGTCGCGGCGGGCTTTCGTGGCGCGGAGCTGCAGCACCCGCCGCGCAGCAATTTCGCCGCGCTGAAGGCCGGCTACCGCACCATCTTCAGCAATCCGAACGCCCGCTTCTGCTACTCGGCCGTGTTCGTCGAGGGCTGCTGCGTGCTGGGGCTGTTTCCCTACATCGCCTCGTTCCTGTTCGATCTCGGCGAGACCTCGCTGTCGCTCGCCGGCATTGTCATCGCAGGCTTTGCCGTCGGCGGCCTGTTCTACACGCTCTCCGTATCAAGGCTTTTGCCGGCGCTCGGCATGAAGGGCATGATGATCGCCGGCGCCACCCTGGTTGCCCTGCAACTGGTTGCGGTCGGGTTCGGGCCGGGGTGGAAGGTCCAGTTCTTCGTGCTGCTATTGATGGGCTGGGGCTTCTACACCTGCCATGGCTGCCTGCAGGTGTTCGCCAGCGAATTGTCGGTCGAGGCGCGGGCGACTGCACTGTCGCTGCACTCGTTCTTCTTCTTCATGGGGCAGACGGCGGGGCCGATCGCCTATGGCTTCGGCCTGTCGCATGCGGGCAAGGCGCAGACGCTGATTGCCGCGGCGGCGGTCATGGTCCTGCTCGGCCTCGTGTGCGCCCAGTTCCTGCGGCCACGACCGCCAGGGGATGCCAAGCTCGAAGCAAAGCCCTAGCCTCTGCCGCGATACGGCGCGACGCCCTGCTCGGGCACCCACAGCCCCTTCGGCAACTTCCCCGTCTGCCAGAACACGTCGATCGGGATGCCGCCGCGCGGATACCAGTAGCCGCCGATGCGGAGCCATTTCGGCTTGGTCTCGGATGCGATCCGCTTGCCGATCATGACCGTGCAGTCCTCATGGAAGGCGCCGTGGTTGCGGAAGCTCGCGACATAGAGCTTCAGCGATTTCGACTCCAGGAGCCACTGGCCCGGGGCGTAGTCGATCACGAGATGGGCAAAATCCGGTTGGCCCGTCACCGGGCAGATCGAGGTGAACTCCGGCACGGTGAAACGCACCAGATAGTCCGTGCCCGCCTGCGGATTGGGCACGCGGTCGAGCTGCGCGTCTTCCGGTCGCTCCGGCCATTCCACGGCTCGGCCGAGCTGCAACTCGCCGGAACGGGCGGCCTTCGATGGCTTCTTCGGATCGGTTCGCTTGAGCATGATTGTCTCCTTGGGCGCCTCTTACCCAATCCCGTCGTTTCCGCCAATTCTTTCCGTCACCCGGCCTTTTCCGCCTCTCCGCCGTGCGGTAGAAGCTCGCCCAATCCCGTAACGTCCAGCACTCAATGAGGTAGTCATGACCGCCATCGTCGACATCATCGGCCGTGAAATTCTCGACAGCCGCGGCAATCCGACCGTCGAGGTCGACGTGGTGCTGGAGGACGGTTCCTTGGGCCGCGCCGCCGTGCCGTCGGGCGCCTCCACCGGCGCCCATGAGGCGGTGGAGCTGCGCGATGGCGACAAGGCGCGCTATCTCGGCAAGGGCGTCCAGAAGGCGGTGGCCGCCGTCAATGGCGAGATTTTCGAGGCGCTGGCCGACATGGACGTCGAGCAGCAGGTCCAGATCGACCAGACCATGATCGAGCTCGACGGCACGCCGAACAAGAGCCGGCTGGGTGCCAATGCCATCCTCGGCGTGTCGCTCGCCTGCGCCAAGGCGGCTGCGGTGTCGCTCGACATGCCGCTCTATCGTTACGTCGGCGGCACCTCGGCGCGGACGCTGCCGGTGCCGATGATGAACATCGTCAATGGCGGCGTGCATGCCGACAACCCGATCGACTTCCAGGAATTCATGATCATGCCGGTGGGCGCGCCGAGCTTCGCGGAAGCCTTGCGCTGCGGCTCGGAAATCTTCCACACGCTGCGCGGCGAATTGAAGAAGGCCGGCCACAACACCAATGTCGGCGACGAGGGCGGCTTTGCGCCCAACCTGCCATCGGCCGATGCCGCGCTCGAATTCGTCATGAGCGCGATCGGCAAGGCCGGCTACAAGGCCGGCGGCGACGTCATGCTGGCGCTGGATTGCGCCGCGACCGAGTTCTTCAAGGACGGCAACTACGTCTATGGCGGCGAGAACAAGACCCGCTCGAGGTCCGAGCAGGCGAAGTATCTCGCCGATCTGGTGTCCCGCTATCCGATCGTCTCGGTCGAGGACGGCATGTCCGAGGACGACATGGAGGGCTGGAAGGAGCTGACCGACCTGATCGGGGCCAAGTGCCAGCTGGTCGGCGACGACCTCTTCGTCACCAACGTCACGCGTCTCGCCGACGGCATCAGATACGGCCGCGCCAATTCCATCCTCGTCAAGGTCAACCAGATCGGCTCGCTGACCGAGACGCTCGCGGCCGTCGAGATGGCCTACAAGGCCGGCTACACTGCCGTGATGTCGCATCGCTCCGGCGAGACGGAAGACTCCACCATCGCCGATCTCGCGGTCGCCACCAATTGCGGGCAGATCAAGACCGGATCGCTCGCGCGCTCCGACCGCACCTCGAAATACAACCAGCTGCTGCGCATCGAGCAGGAGCTCGGCAAGCAGGCGACATATGCGGGCAAGGCGGCGCTGAAGGCGCTCGCCTGATCGGGCAAAGCGCAGCGCCATCCGGGCAAAGCGGTCGCGTACCACGCGGCCGCTTTTCGCTTTGATCAAGGCCCGCCCTTGCCCATGGTCGTCAAGGAACCTAATTGAAAGCGACCAGACGACAGGCAAGGGAGGATTGAGAATGGCTTTGGATGGCGCGACCGGGCTGCAGCTGCGCTCGTTGATCAAGACCAATGGCGAGCTCGAAATTTCGCTGGTCGAAATTCCGACGCCTGAACCGGCCGCCGACGAGGTCGTGGTCCGCGTCGAGGCGAGCCCGATCAACCCGTCCGATCTCGCCCTGCTCACCGGGCCTGCCGATCTCTCCACCGCCAAGGCCTCCGGCAGCAAGGCGATGCCGGTCGTCACCGCCAAGGTGCCGCAGGGTGCCATGAAGGCGATGGCGGCCCGGCTCGATCAATCCCTGCCCGTCGGCAATGAGGGCGCGGGCGTCGTGATCCGGACCGGCTCGTCGGACGCAGCCAAGGCCCTGATGGGCAAGACCGTATCGATGATCGGCGGTGCGATGTACTCGCAATATCGCACCCTCAAGGCGTCGGATTGCATGGCGCTGCCGGCAGGGACGACGGCGGCCGAAGGCGCCTCCTGGTTCGTCAATCCGCTCACCGCGCTCGGCATGACCGAGACCATGCGCCGCGAAGGCCACAAGGCGCTGGTACATACGGCTGCCGCCTCCAATCTCGGGCAGATGCTGAACAAGATCTGTATCAAGGACGGCATTGCTCTCGTCAACATCGTCCGCAAGCCGGAGCAGGCGGAGATCCTGCGCAAGCTCGGCGCCAAACATGTGGTGGATTCGTCATCGCCCACGTTCATGGACGATCTGACCAATGCGCTGGCCGAGACGGGGGCCACGATCGCATTCGATGCGATCGGCGGCGGCAGGCTCGCCGGCCAGATCCTCAGCTGTATGGAGGCCGCGATCAATCGCGACGCCAAGGTCTACAGCCGCTACGGCTCCAGCGTGCACAAGCAGGTCTATCTCTACGGCGCGCTCGACCCCGGGCCGACCGAGCTCGTCCGCAATTTCGGCATGATCTGGGGCGTCGGTGGCTGGCTGCTCACGCCATTCCTGATGAAGATCGGCGCGGCCGACCGCCAGCGCCTGCGCGACCGCGTGGCAAGTGAGTTGAAGACCACTTTCGCGAGCCACTACACGAAGGTGGTCTCGCTGTCCGAGGCGCTCGATCTTGCAAATCTCGCCGAATACGCCAAGCGCGCCACCGGCGAGAAATTCCTGATCAATCCGCACAAGGCGGGTTGAAGCGGAGCGAGGCCGGCGCTGCCCGACCAAGGCGGGCTTGCGCCGGCGTGCGCGGATGACGATCGTCCGGGCGGCGGCGCGAGACTGCCTCGATGCGCTTTCGGGAAACGCTGCGTTTCCCAATTCGCGCAGTCCATGCACTTGCATGCTTGTCGCGTTGTCGCTTAAGTGCGCGCAGAACGCGTCTCACCTCCCATGAAGGACAGCTCAATGGCCTACAACATCATCATCATCGCCGGCAGCCTGCGCAAGGAGAGCTTCTCGCTCAAGATCGCCAATGCGCTGGCGAAGCTCGCGCCTGACACCCTCAAGGTCGAGGTGATGACGCCGGCCGGCATCTCCTTCTTCAACCAGGACCTCGAGGCGAACCCGCCGGCGGACTGGCTGTCATTCCGCGAAAAGCTGCAGAAGTCGGACGGCATCATCTTCGTCACCCCCGAATACAACCGCGCGATCCCGGGCGTCCTGAAGAACGCCATCGACGTCGCCTCGCGCCCCTACGGCAAGAGCTCGTTCAACGGCAAGCCCGTGGGCATCGTCTCGAATTCGCCGGGCCCGCTCGGCGGCGTCAGCGCGGCCAAGACGCTGCAGAACATCCTGCCCGGCATTTCCGGGCCGATCATGCAGCAGCCGGAGACCTATCTGAACGCCATCGGCGATGCCTTCGATGCCAATGGCGAGCTCACCAAGGAATCGCTGAAGCCGGTGCTGCAGGCCTATATCGACGCTTTCGCGGCCCACGTCGAAAAGCACCACAAGTAAGCCCACCAGGCGCGGCAGTATCCTTAGCGCTCCGTTAACTGGAGCAATGCATGCTGCCGCGCATGGTCACCCGTTCGCGCCTCAAATCCTTCCTGACCGGCCTTGCCCTCTACACCATGGCGGCCGCCATGATCGGCTATTTCGGGGTCAACGCCTATACCGGGCGCTACGGGCTCAATGCCCAGCAGGAGCTCGACCAGGAGATCGTCACGCTGACCGCGGAGCTGGCGCGGCTCAAGCAGGAGCGGGCCGAGAGCGAAAAGCGCGTCTCGCTGCTCCGCTCCGACCGGGTCGACCCCGACATGCTGGATGAGCAGGCGCGGTTCCAGCTCGATTATGTCAACCCGCACGATCTGGTGCGGATGAACCATCCGAAGTAGACTTCTTGCGGACGAGCTTCCCCGCGGCGCTGACGAGCGCGCGCGACGGGACGGACGTCGGTCCCTCGATTTGACCGAGATCAAACGGGGCCGGGCAGGGGTGCCCTAGCAATTCATCAGGGAGAGGAGCGCCGAACGCGATGAAAGATCGCCAGCTCGTGCCGCATGCGGCTGTGGTCGAGGCCGCGATTGTCTCAGGCCATGCGGCGAAGTCCGCCGTGGTGGCGTCGTGGTGCCGGTCCCGGCGTTTGCATCACCTCGATCCCGAGGGCAAGCGGGCGCCCGTCAGGCTGAACGAAGCCGAGCTTGCGCTGGCCAGCGCGCGCGCCGAGCCGCTGCTCCACGCGGCGCGGCCGGTCATGGACCGTCTCTACCAGGCGGTGGGGGCGGCCGGCTGCTGCGTCCTCCTGGCAGGCAATGAGGGCATCCCTCTCGCGCGCCGTGGCGCCGCCGGCGATGATCCCACCTTTGAGTCCTGGGGGCTGTGGACCGGGGCGGTCTGGAGCGAGGAGCACGAGGGCACCAACGGCATCGGCACCTGCCTGGTCGAAAAGCGGCCGCTGACCATCGATCGCGACCAGCACTTCTTCACCCGCAACACATTGCTGAGCTGCACGGCCGCGCCGATCTACGACCAGGACGCAAGAATTGCCGGCGTGCTCGACGTCTCCTCCTGCCGCGCCGACCGCACGGAAGGCTTTGCCGATCTGATCACGCTTGCCGTCAGCGAGGCGGTGCGGCGCATCGAGGCCGATATGTTCCGGGCGGCGTTTCCCAAGGCGCGCATCGTCCTGACGCCGCCGCTCGACAGCCATGGCGGCGGACTGCTTGCGATCGACGCCGACGATCTCGTGATCGGTGCCACCCGTTCGGCGCGGTTCGCCCTCGGGCTCGCGCCGGACCGCGCTTTCGCAGCTGTTCCGGCGGCCGACCTGCTGGGTGGCCCGGGCGCCGCGGTGGAGCAGCTCGGCGATGTCGAGCGCGGGATTTTGCAACGAGCGCTGCTGCGCGCCGACGGCAATGTCTCCGCCGCTGCGAAAGCGCTCGGCATCAGCCGCGCGACCTTGCACCGCAAGCTGAAGCGGTTCGAGATCAAGCCGCACTAACCAGGCCGTGTACCTATACGGCTCGCTGCGTGACGCAACGAACTTTACGTCCGCTTTGCCCCGTCAGCGATCAAGCCCACGCGGGCGACGCAATATGTCGCGAAGTGCCAAAGGAACTCGAGAGCGCAAAGATCATCTGCTGCGATCCGACTGATGACGAGATGATCCCCAAAGCTTCGTAATCAACATTCCAAGCCAGAGGATGCAGAACGCGCCCGCAAATAGGGCTACATAGCGCGCGAGGTCCTGATCGACGGGCAACCCAAGGGCCAAGCACAACAAGCTCAAAACGCTAGCAAGCCCAAAGAAGCCGCCTAGCATTGTTTGCGATCCGACCGACATTGCCGCGGATTGCTGTCGCAACATATCTGCGATGGTAACGCGCTCGCCTGCCGGTGGAAGACCCGCGAGCAAGCGACGGACCATCAGATATTCGAGGAGGTGTACGACAAACAGATAAAGGCTAAAAACAAGCAAGGTGTTATCGAAAAGCGAAAGACCTGGCACTAACTCCACCCAAAGCGGAGTCGCAGCCACCAAAGGAATTGCCAATAACAAGCGAAGGTATCGGCTCAACCGAATGCGGGCTGCGAGCGCGTCCTTTTGCGCGTCCGTTACGAGATAGGTGGGACGCGGAGCAAACGTGAGCCATGGTCTCGGCGCGCCGAACAGCCAGCCTTCCGGCACTGCCTTAAAATATTGCCCTTCAACGCCGCGCGGCAATAGTCGAAATCTACCTGCCAACTTGCCCAACTTTCGAAAGTGGATCGCGCAAGAGTGCACGGGTCGCATTGATTGTTCGCCTAATCGATGCGCTCAACCCTAGATAAACTCCAAATAAAGTTTCGCCTCAACTAACACGATATCTCACAATTGAAACTAGAGCACATTCCCAACCGGAATCGCCCGCTTTCGCGGGCGATGACATCGGAAGAGGTGGCGTGAGCCGAAAACTGTCGCAAATCTGCGACAGGTCACGCCCGTGAGCTGTTTCACCCGGGCTGACTTTGGCTCGCGTGCAAGACATCGTCTCCCGCAGTCGCCACACGCGACGGACAAATGCAAACAACACAGCGGGAGTGAACACATGAACAAGCCGGAACTTTCGATAGCAGGCAAATCTCCGTTCGCGGAGCGCTATGACAATTTCATTGGCGGCAAATGGGTCGCGCCGCGCGCGGGCCAGTATTTCGACAACATCTCGCCGGTGACCGGCCAGGTCGTCTGCAAGATCGCGCGCTCGGACGCGCAGGACATCGAAGCCGCTCTTGACGCGGCCCATGCCGCCAAGGACGCCTGGGGCCGCGCCAGCGTCGTCGAGCGCGCACTCGTGCTCAACCGCATCGCCGACAGGATGGAAGCCAATCTCGAGCGGCTGGCGGTCGCCGAGACCTGGGACAACGGCAAGCCGATCCGCGAGACCCGCGCGGCCGACGTGCCGCTCGCCATCGACCATTTCCGTTATTTCGCCGGCGTCGTGCGCGGCCAGGAAGGCACGCTCGCCGAGATCGACCACGACACCGTCGCCTATCACTTCCATGAGCCGCTCGGCGTGGTCGGCCAGATCATCCCCTGGAACTTCCCGCTGCTGATGGCGTGCTGGAAGCTCGCGCCTGCGCTCGCTGCGGGCAATTGCGTGGTGCTCAAGCCGGCCGAGCAGACGCCGGCCTCCATCATGGTCTGGATCGAGCTGGTCGCGGACCTCTTGCCGCCCGGCGTGCTCAACATCGTCAACGGGTTTGGTCTGGAGGCCGGCAAGCCGCTCGCCTCGAGCAACCGCATTGCCAAGATCGCCTTCACCGGCGAGACCACGACGGGACGGCTGATCATGCAATATGCCAGCCAGAACCTGATCCCCGTCACGCTCGAGCTCGGCGGCAAGTCGCCCAACATCTTCTTCAAGGACGTCGCGGCCGAGGACGACGATTTCTTCGACAAGGCGATCGAGGGCTTTGTGATGTTCGCCCTCAACCAGGGCGAGGTCTGCACCTGCCCGAGCCGCGCGATCGTGCATGAGGCGATTTTCGACCGCTTCATGGAGCGGGCGCTCGGCCGTGTCGCGGCGATCAAGCAGGCCGATCCGCGCGATCCCGCGACCATGCTCGGCGCACAAGCGTCGAAGGAGCAGCTGGAGAAAATCCTGTCCTACATCGACATCGGCAAGCAGGAGGGCGCCAAGCTGCTCGCCGGCGGCAAGCGCGCGGATCTCGGCGGCGAGCTCTCCGGCGGCTTCTATGTCCAGCCCACGGTGTTCCAGGGCAACAACAAGATGCGGATATTCCAGGAAGAGATATTCGGTCCAGTCGTTTCCGTCACCACCTTCAAGACCGACGACGAGGCGCTCGCGATCGCGAACGACACGCTCTATGGCTTAGGGGCCGGCGTCTGGAGCCGCGACGCCAACCGCTGCTACCGATTCGGCCGCGCCATCCAGGCGGGCCGGGTCTGGACCAACTGCTACCACGCCTATCCCGCGCATGCGGCGTTCGGCGGCTACAAGCAGTCGGGCATCGGGCGCGAGACCCACAAGATGATGCTCGATCACTATCAGCAGACCAAGAATCTCCTGGTCAGCTACAGCCCGAAGAAGCTCGGCTTCTTCTAAGGACCAGCATATTAAGTCGGCCTCCCTGACTTGAGCCTGAGCAGGACCCTCGGCGGCACGGCGCGATTGCGCGGTGCCGCCTCTTTTTTGTGTTCGGAGGTCCTCACCAAAGCCGGCGCAATTTGAATAACCGGATCGGGCACCGCGCTTTGCGAAACTTTCATGCTCGCTGCAGTGCGGCATTGCAAAAACATCCACTGCATCAAGCCAATCCTTCCACGCCGGATTGAGTTGGGTTAGAGAGGGCTCGATAACCCCTCCTGATGCCGGAATTGTCATGGCCGCACCCAAAAAGAGCTCAGAGAAAAGCGCAGCGAAAGAACCTGAGACGGGCGACGGTTCGATTGCGGAGTTCACAAAAGAGCAGGAGCTGAAGGCGCTGCGCGACATGCTTCTGATCCGGCGCTTTGAGGAAAAGGCCGGCCAGCTCTACGGCATGGGTGCAATCGGCGGTTTCTGCCATCTCTATATCGGCCAGGAAGCCGTCGTGGTCGGCATGCAGATGGCCCTCAAGCATGGCGACGAGGTCATAACCGGCTACCGGGACCATGGCCACATGCTGGCCTGTGGCATGGATGCCAAGGGCGTGATGGCCGAATTGACCGGCCGCCGCGGTGGCTATTCCAAGGGCAAGGGCGGCTCCATGCACATGTTCAGCAAGGCGGAGAATTTCTACGGCGGTCACGGCATCGTCGGCGCCCAGGTCTCGCTCGGCACCGGCCTTGCGTTCGCCAACCGCTATCGCGGTAACGATTTCGTCAGCCTGACCTATTTCGGCGACGGCGCGGCCAACCAGGGCCAGGTCTATGAGAGCTTCAACATGGCGGAGCTGTGGAAGCTGCCGGTGGTCTATGTGATCGAGAACAACCGCTACGCCATGGGCACGTCGGTGAACCGCGCCTCGGCGCAGCAGGATTTCTCCAAGCGCGGCGTCTCCTTCAACATTCCGGGCGAGCAGGTCGACGGCATGGACGTTCGCGCCGTCAAGGCCGCCGCCGACAAGGCGATCGCCTGGTGCCGCGCCGGCAACGGGCCCTACATCCTTGAGATGCAGACCTACCGCTACCGCGGCCATTCGATGTCGGATCCGGCGAAGTACCGCACGCGCGAGGAGGTCGAGAAGGTCCGCCACGACCACGATCCGATCGAGCAGGTGCGCAACCGCTTGCTGGCGGCCAAGGTTCCTGAAGAGGATCTGAAGAAGATCGACGCCGAGGTCCGCGAGATCGTCAACGCCGCCGCCGATTTCGCCCAGCACGATCCGGAGCCCGATCCCGCCGAGCTCTACACCGACATCTATCGCTAACAGCGCACGCAAGCTTCTTTTTCCGGAGTCCCCATGCCCATTCAAGTGCTGATGCCTGCGCTGTCGCCCACCATGGAAAAGGGCAACCTGGCGAAATGGCTGAAAAAGGAAGGCGAGCCGATCAAGTCGGGCGATGTCATTGCCGAGATCGAGACCGACAAGGCGACCATGGAGGTCGAGGCGACCGATGAGGGCACGCTCGGCAAGATCCTGATTCCCGAAGGCACCGCCGACGTCGCCGTCAACACGCCGATCGCCACCATCCTTGCCGACGGCGAGAGTGCCGCCGACCTTGCGAAAGTGCCGGTGGCGCCCGCGCCGGCCGCACCTGCTGCGCCCGCCGAGGCCAAGAGCCCGGCGCCGGCCGCGCCTGCACCGGCAGCACCGGCCGCGCCGCAGGCGGTTGCCGCACCCGATCCGGAAGTGCCTGCGGGCACCGAGATGATCACCCAGACCATCCGCGAAGCGCTGCGCGATGCGATGGCCGAGGAAATGCGCCGCGACCCCGACGTCTTCGTCATGGGCGAGGAGGTCGCCGAATATCAGGGCGCCTACAAGGTCACTCAGGGCCTGTTGCAGGAGTTCGGTGCGAGGCGCGTGATCGATACCCCGATCACCGAGCACGGCTTTGCCGGCGTCGGCGTCGGCGCGGCGATGACGGGCCTGAAGCCGATCGTCGAGTTCATGACCTTCAACTTCGCCATGCAGGCGATCGACCAGATCATCAACTCGGCGGCCAAAACGCTTTATATGTCAGGCGGCCAGATGGGCTGCTCGATCGTGTTCCGCGGTCCGAACGGCGCCGCGGCGCGCGTCGCCGCCCAGCACAGCCAGGACTACTCGGCCTGGTATTCGCAGATCCCGGGTTTGAAGGTGATCGCGCCGTACTCGGCCGCCGACTACAAGGGCCTGCTCAAGGCCGCGATCCGCGATCCCAATCCGGTGATCTTCCTCGAGAACGAGGTGCTGTACGGCCACACCGGCGAGGTGCCGAAGCTCGAGGATTTTGTCGTCCCGATCGGCAAGGCGCGCATTGCCCGCCAGGGCAGCCATGTGACGCTCGTGTCCTGGTCGATGGGCATGTCCTACGCGCTGAAGGCCGCCGAAGAGCTGGCCAAGGAAGGCATCGAGGCCGAGGTGATCGACCTGCGCACGCTGCGCCCGATGGACACCGAGACGGTCGTCGCCTCCGTCAAGAAAACGGGCCGCGCGGTCACGGTCGAAGAGGGCTGGCAGCAGAGCGGCGTCGGCGCCGAAATTGCCGCGCGCATCATGGAGCACGCCTTCGATTATCTCGACGCGCCGGTGCTGCGCGTGTCCGGCAAGGACGTGCCGATGCCCTATGCGGCGAACCTGGAAAAGCTCGCGCTGCCGTCTGCCGCCGAGGTGGTGCAGGCCGCCAAAGCCGTTTGCTACAGGTAGAGCCATGGCCGGTCCCAAGGAGCAGCCGCTTCCGCCCGACGTGATCGGCCGCGAGGACGCCACCGAAGTGTTGCGCGCCTTCGTGCTGGACGGCGGGCTGTCGATTGCGTTTACCCGCGCCTTCGAGGAGCCGGAGATGTGGGGCCTGTTGCTGGTCGACATCGCCCGCCATGCCGCGCGCGCCTATGCGCGCGAGAGCGACTACACCGAGGACGAGGCGCTGGAGCGGATCCTGGAGATGTTCGGCGCCGAGCTCGAACGTCCGACCGATGTCGGCACCACCACGCCGCGCTCGCAAAAGGGCCACTGACGGTGGCCATCGAGCACGATCATTACGACTTGAGAGCTAGCTTTGTGAGGTCCGCATGCCCATCAACATCCTGATGCCTGCGCTGTCGCCGACGATGGAGAAGGGCAACCTGGCCAAGTGGCTCAAGAAAGAGGGCGACAAGGTCAAGTCCGGCGACGTCATCGCCGAAATCGAGACCGACAAGGCGACCATGGAGGTCGAGGCGGTCGACGAGGGCACGATCGCGAAAATCCTGGTGCCTGAGGGCACCCAGGACGTTCCGGTCAACAATGTCATTGCGGTGCTCGCCGGCGACGGCGAGGACGTGAAGGCGGCGGCGGGGAGTGCGGCAAGCGCGCCTGCGCCCAAGCCTGCCGCCGAGGCGCCGGCCCCGAAGCCCGCCGCTGCGCCTGCACCCGCTGCATCGCCTGCGCCGGCGCCCGCACCTGTCGCGGCTGCTGCGCCGCCGCCGGCTGCCGCGCCTGCAGCGCAGGCCAACGGCCATGGCCGCATCTTCTCCTCGCCGCTGGCGCGTCGTCTCGCCAAGGAAGCCGGCATCGACCTGTCGCGCATCATCGGCTCGGGTCCGCATGGCCGTATCATTGCCCACGACGTCGAGGAGGCGAAGTCCGGCAAGGGGCTCAAGGCGCCCGCCGCCGCACCCAGCGCGGCACCGGCGCTGGCGCCGTCGATGTCGGACAAGCAGATCCTGGCGCTGTTCGAGCCGGGCTCCTACGAGATCATCCCGCACGACGGCATGCGCCGCACCATCGCACAGCGGCTGACCGCCTCCGTGCAGAACGTGCCGCATTTCTATCTCACCATCGACTGCGACATCGGCCGTCTGCTCGACGCGCGCGAGCAGATCAATGAGGCCGCGCCGAAGGACAAGGAGAAGAAGCCGCTCTACAAGCTCTCGGTGAACGACTTCGTCATCAAGGCGATGGCGGTCGCGCTGCAGCAAATCCCGAACTGCAATGTGAGCTGGACCGACGGCGGCATGGTCAAGCACAAGCATTCCGACGTCGGCGTTGCGGTGGCGATGCCCGGCGGCCTGATCACGCCGATCATCCGCAAGGCCGAGACCAAGTCGCTCTCGACCATCTCCAACGAGATGAAGGATTTCGCGGCGCGCGCACGCACCCGCAAGCTCAAGCCCGAGGAATATCAGGGCGGCACCACCGCGGTCTCCAACCTCGGCATGTACGGCATCAAGGACTTCACCGCCGTGATCAACCCGCCGCATGCGACCATCCTCGCGGTCGGCACCAGCGAGGAGCGGCCGGTGGTGCGCCAGGGCAAGATCGAAATCGCCCACATCATGAGCGTGACCTTGTCCTGCGATCACCGCGCCATCGACGGCGCACTTGGCGCGGAGCTGATCGGCGCCTTCAGGCGGCTGATCGAGAACCCCGTGATGATGATGGTGTAAGCGGCCCCGACCACGGGGCCGATCTTGCAGAACATGGTTGAGTGAGGCGGAAACAGGCATGGCCGACACATCCTTCGACATCATCATCATCGGCTCCGGACCCGGCGGTTATGTCACCGCGATCCGCGCGGCCCAGCTCGGCTTCAAGACCGCGATCATCGAGAAATCCTATCTCGGCGGCATCTGCCTCAACTGGGGCTGCATCCCGACCAAGGCGCTGCTGCGCTCGGCGGAAATCTACCACTACATGCAGCACGCCAAGGATTACGGCCTGTCGGCGGACAATGTCGGCTTCGACGCCAAGGCCGTGGTGCAGCGCTCGCGCGGGGTGTCCAAGCGCCTCAATGACGGCGTCGGCTTCCTGATGAAGAAGAACAAGGTCACGGTGATCTGGGGCGAGGCGTCGATCGATGCGCCCGGCAAGATCACGGTGAAGAAGTCCGCGGTCGAAGCGCCCAAGGGCGCGCTGGGCGAGGGCGCCTATCAGGCAAAGCACATCATCATCGCGACCGGCGCGCGGCCGCGCGTGCTGCCCGGGCTCGAGCCCGACAAGAAGCTGGTCTGGACCTATTTCGAGGCCATGGTGCCCGAGCGGATTCCGAAATCGCTTCTGGTGGTCGGCTCGGGCGCGATCGGCATCGAGTTCGCCTCCTTCTTCCACACCATGGGCAGCGACGTCACCGTGGTCGAGGTGCTGCCGCAGATTCTCCCGGTGGAGGACGCCGAGATCGCAGGCCTTGCGCGCAAGCGCTTCGAGAAGCAGGGCATCAAGATCATCTCCGGCGCCAAGGTGACAAAGCTCGAGAAGAAGGCCGACAGCGTCGTCGCCACCATCGATGACGGCAAGAGCCCGGCGACGGTCGAATTCGAGCGGGTGATCTCGGCGGTCGGCGTGGTCGGCAATATCGAGAACCTCGGCCTGGAAAAGCTCGGCGTCAAGACCGACCGCGGCTGCGTCGTGATCGACGGCCTGTGCAAGACCAGCGTCCCCGGCATCTATGCCATCGGCGACGTCGCGGGACCTCCGATGCTCGCCCACAAGGCCGAGCATGAGGGCGTGATCTGCGTCGAGGGCATCAAGGGACTCAATCCGCATCCGATGGACAAGAACCTCATCCCGGGCTGCACCTATTGCAACCCGCAGGTCGCCTCCGTCGGTCTCACCGAGGCGCGCGCGAAGGAAGGCGGCCGCGAGATCCGGGTCGGCCGCTTCCCCTTCGTCGGCAACGGCAAGGCGATCGCGCTCGGCGAGGACCAGGGCCTAGTCAAGGTGATCTTCGACAAGAAGACCGGGCAGTTGATTGGTGCGCACATGATCGGCGCCGAGGTCACCGAGCTGATCCAGGGCTATGTCGTCGCCATGAACCTGGAGACGACGGAGGAGGAATTGATGCACACCGTGTTCCCGCATCCGACCCTGTCGGAGATGATGAAGGAAGCGGTGCTCGACGCCTACGGGCGCGTGCTGAACATTTGACCCCGCCGTCATTGCGAGCGCAGCGAAGCAATCCAGGGCCACGCACGCGGCTATGTATTGCTTCGACGCTGCGCTCCTCGCAATGACGAGGGGTAGCCACCACAGGCCATAAGAGAAAGAAGCGAGCCGTGAAAGACAACGACAACCTCACCATCGAGCGTCCGACCTTCGTCACTCATCTCGAATGCGCGATGGAAGGCGACCACTATCCTGCCGACCAGATCCACAACCTCTCCAAGGCCGGCAAGCCGCTCCTGGTCCGCTACGATCTCGCAGGCGTCAAGAAGGCCCTGACCAAGGACGCGCTCGCAGCGCGCCCCGCCGACATGTGGCGCTATCGCGAGCTGCTCCCGGTGCGCCACTGCAAGGACATCGTCAGCCTGGGCGAGGTCACGACGCCGCTGATCCGCCTGCCCAGGCTTGCGAGGAAGCTCGGCGGCGGCGAGATCATCGTGAAGGATGAAGGGCGGCTGCCGACCGGCTCGTTCAAGGCGCGCGGCCTCGTGATGGCGGTGTCGATGGGCAAGGCGCTCGGCGTC
This sequence comes from Bradyrhizobium sp., assembly GCA_035293585.1. GTDB lineage: Bacteria > Pseudomonadota > Alphaproteobacteria > Rhizobiales > Xanthobacteraceae > Bradyrhizobium. The sequence goes on from DATGMN010000063.1 coordinate 18,597, forward strand.
ACACACATGGCGATGCCGACCAACGGCAATGCGGGCGCGGCGCTTGCGGCCTACGCCACCTCGTGCGGCATCAAGACCACCATCTTCTGTCCGGCCGATACGCCGGAGGTGAATGTCAGCGAGATCGAGCTGCAGGGCGCAACCGTCTACCGCGTCAATGGCCTGATCGACGATTGCGGCAAGATCGTCGGCGAGGGCAAGGCGAAAGTCGGCTGGTTCGACACCTCGACCCTGAAGGAGCCCTATCGCATCGAGGGCAAGAAGACGATGGGGCTGGAGCTTGCCGAGCAGCTCGGCTGGGACGTGCCCGACGTGATCTTCTATCCGACCGGCGGCGGCACCGGGCTGATCGGCATGTGGAAGGCTTTTGCCGAATTGGAGGCCATCGGCTTCATCGGTTCCAAGCGCCCGCGCATGGTCGCGGTGCAGGCCGAGGGCTGCGCGCCTATGGTGCGGGCCTTCGAGAATGGAGTGGAGCACGCGCCGCGCTGGGAGGATGCTCACACGATCGCGTCAGGAATTCGCGTGCCGCAGGCGATCGGAGATTTTCTCATTCTCCGCGCCGTGCGCGAGAGCAAAGGTTTTGCGATCGCGGTGTCCGACGAGAAGATTTCCGCTGCGCTCAACGAGGTCGCCCGCGAGGAGGGGCTGCTGCTGTGCCCCGAGGGCGCGGCGACCTATGCCGCCTATCAGCAGAGCCTGGCCGACGGCCGTGTCAGCAAAAGTGACCGCGTGATGCTTTTCAACTGCGCCACAGGCCTCAAGTATCCGCTGCCGCCAGTCCATCGCACGCTCGATCGCCTGAAGCCGATCGACTATTCGATGTTCTAGCTTCGGCGGGTCTCCGTTTCACCTCTCCCCAACGGGAGAGGTGGACATCGCTGCCGCAATTTTTGGTTGATGCGGCGGCATCGCGAGGGAAATGGTGATGCGCAAGGTTGTGTTTGCTCTGGTTGCGTTGCTGGCGTTCTGCAACGGCGCGTTGGCCGACAATTATCCCTCCCGTCCCATCACCATCGTGGTGCCGTTTTCGGCCGGCGGGCCGTCGGACGCGATGTCGCGGATCCTCGCCGAGCGCATGAAGCTGTCGCTCGGCCAGCCGCTCCTGATCGAGAATGTCACGGGCGCCGCCGGCTCGATCGGCGTCGGGCGCGTGGTGCACGCAGCGCCCGACGGCTACACCGTGGGCTTCGGCCATCTCGGCACCCATGTGGCCAATGGAGCGATCTACAAGCTGAACTACGATCTGGTCGCCGATCTCGAGCCAGTGGTGTTGCTGCCCAGCAACCCGATGATCATCGTCTCTAAGAACGCGGTGCCGGCAAAGACGCTTTCCGAACTGATCGCCTGGCTGAAGTCGCGGCCCGAGCCGGCCGCGGCGGGCACCGCAGGCGCGGGCTCCGCCAGCCACATCGCCGGGCTCTATTTCGAAAGCACCACCGGCGTGAAGCTGCAATATGTGCCTTATCGCGGCACCGCGCCGGCCATGAACGACCTGGTCGGCGGCCAGATCGACATCATCGTCGACCAGCTCTCCAACTCCATCAACCAGGTCCGCGCCGGCACCATCCGCGGCTATGCCGTGACCGACGACAAGCGCGCCGAATCGGCGCCGGATATTCCGACCACCGACGAGGCCGGCGTGCCGGGCCTGCACATGACGCTGTGGTCGGGGCTGTGGGTGCCCAAGGGTACGCCCAGGGAGATCGTAGCCAGGCTCAATGCCGCGGCGATCGAGGCGCTGAACGATTCGAATGTGCGCAAGGCCCTGCAAAATCTCGGCCTCACGATGCCGCCTGCGGACAAGCTGGCCCCTGAGTCGCTGGGCGAGTGGCAAAAGGCCGAGATCGCCAAGTGGTGGCCGATGATCAAGGCCGCCCATGTCAGCGTGGAGTGAGCGCCGGGCGGGTGTCAGTTGGGGTCCTTTAGGCCTTCCAGCGTTCGAACAATGTTTAAAAAGGGTTGCTCGGACGCCACGTTTGTTGCGGTTGAGCAACATTTTTCGAACATTTGGCTCCTGCCGCAGTCCCCTCTTGCCCCCGCCGCTTTTTGGCCACACCCCTCCGTGAAATGATGAACTTGTAGGCTAGTGGCCCATGGCAGCGGCGGAACCAGACCTCAGATTCGAGGTTTGATATCCGGGACTGCGGGGTCTGGCCTCGAGGGCAACAGGCTTCGCGATGGACGCCAAAGTCAACATCAAGGACAGGCTCCCGAGCCGTCATGTGACGGAAGGGCCCGCACGCGCGCCTCATCGCTCGTATCTCTATGCCATGGGGCTGACGACCCAGCAGATCCACCAGCCCCTGGTCGGCGTTGCCTCCTGCTGGAACGAAGCCGCCCCCTGCAACATTGCACTGATGCGCCAGGCCCAGGCCGTGAAGAAGGGCGTCTCGGCGGCCGGTGGCACCCCGCGCGAGTTCTGCACCATCACCGTCACCGACGGCATGGCCATGGGCCATGACGGCATGCGCTCCTCGCTGCCGTCACGCGAATGCATCGCCGATTCCGTCGAACTGACCGTGCGCGGCCACGCCTATGATGCGCTGGTCGGGCTTGCCGGCTGCGACAAGTCGCTGCCGGGCATGATGATGGCGATGGTCCGCCTCAACGTGCCCTCCATCTTCATCTATGGCGGCTCGATCCTGCCGGGCAATTTCCGGGGACAGCAGGTCACGGTCCAGGACATGTTCGAGGCCGTCGGCAAGCATTCGGTCGGCGCCATGTCGGACGCCGATCTCGACGAGATCGAGCGCGTGGCATGCCCCTCGGCGGGCGCCTGCGGCGCGCAATTCACTGCGAACACAATGGCGACCGTCTCGGAAGCCATCGGCCTCGCATTGCCATACTCGGCCGGCGCGCCAGCGCCCTACGAGATCCGTGATTCCTTCTGCATGACCGCCGGCGAGCAGGTGATGGAGTTGGTCAGGGCCAATATCCGCCCGCGCGACATCGTCACCCGCAAGGCGCTGGAAAATGCTGCGGCCGTTGTTGCAGCATCGGGCGGCTCGACCAATGCTGCGCTGCACCTGCCGGCCATCGCGCATGAGGTCGGCATCAAGTTCGATCTATTTGATGTGGCCGAAATCTTCAAAAAGACACCATATGTCGCGGATTTGAAGCCGGGCGGCCGTTATGTCGCCAAAGACATGTTTGAAGCTGGTGGCATTCCGCTTCTGATGAAGACATTGCTCGACCACGGCCACCTGCACGGCGATTGCTTGACCGTCACCGGCCGCACGATCGCCGACAATCTCAAAAGCGTGAAATGGAATCCGCACCAGGACGTGGTGCGGGAAGCGAACAACCCGATCACCGTCACCGGCGGTGTGGTCGGGCTGAAGGGAAACCTCGCGCCAGAAGGCGCGATCGTGAAAGTCGCGGGCATGTCGAACCTGAGCTTTACCGGACCGGCCCGCTGCTTCGATTGCGAGGAGGACGCCTTCCAGGCCGTCCAGAAGCGCACCTACAAGGAAGGCGAGGTCATCGTCATCCGCTACGAGGGGCCGCGTGGCGGTCCCGGCATGCGCGAAATGCTGCAGACCACCGCAGCACTGACCGGGCAGGGCACGAGCGGTAAGATCGCACTGATCACGGATGGCCGCTTTTCCGGCGCCACCCGCGGCTTCTGCATCGGCCATGTCGGCCCGGAGGCGGCGGTGGGCGGACCGATTGGACTGTTGCAGGACGGCGACATCATCGAGATCGACGCCGTGGCAGGCACACTTAACGTGAAATTGAGCGACGAAGAGCTTGCCAAACGTAGAACCAAGTGGGCGCCCCGCGAGACGAATCATACATCAGGGGCGCTCTGGAAATATGCCCAGCAGGTTGGGCCGGCGATCGGTGGGGCCGTAACCCATCCAGGCGGTGCGCAAGAGAAGCAATGCTATGCGGACATCTGAGCGTATCATTGTTGCGTTGATGGTTGGGGCGATGGCCGGGGTCTCCTGGATCGCCACCCCGGCGCTCGCCTTCGATGGCGCTCCGGTCAACCAGGATCCTTTGCTCCCGGTGGTCTCGGGGCAGTCGGGCGCGGCTGCGGCTCTGAAGAAGGGCGCGCAGGCGGCCGGTGCGCAGGACACCTCGCTCACGGCGCTGCAATATGCCGCCGAGGGCGGCCATCCCATCGCGCAGTGGAAGCTGGGGCGCATGTACGCCAATGGCGAGGGCGGTGTCGTGCAGGACGATCTGCGCGCCTTCGACTATTTCAGCCGCATCGCCAATGCGCATGCCGAGGATAGCCCGTCGGCGCCGCAGGCCCAGATCGTGGCCAACGCCTTCGTCGCGCTCGGCCGCTACTATCTGAACGGCATTCCCAATTCGAAGGTGAAGCCGGACCCGGACCGGGCGCGCGAGATGTTCTCCTATGCCGCGTCCTATTTCGGCAATGCGGACGCGCAATATGATCTGGCGCGGATGTATCTGAAGGCGCCGGACGCGTCGCCCGACAATTTCCGCTACGGCGCACGCTGGCTTGGCTTGGCCGCGCAGAAGGGCCAGCACGAGGCGCAGGCGCTGCTCGGGCAGATGCTGTTCAACGGCGACCGCCTGCCGAAGCAGGCCGCGCGCGGCCTGATGTGGCTGACGCTCGCCCGCGACAGCGCCGGTCCGGACGAGACCTGGATCAAGGAAAGCTACAACCGCGCCTTTGCCAAGGCCAACGACGACGACCGCGCCATGGCCCTGCAGATGCTCGAGCACTGGGTGGCCGGCAAGCGGGATTGAGGCGATGGAGTAGGGTGGGTAGAGCGCAGCGAAACCCACCATTCTCGCCACATCGACCATTCTCGCCACATGAAGGCGTCATTCCCCACGAAGGCGGGGAATCCAATATGCTGCAGCCCCTCGATTGAAGCTCCACCGTCTCTGGATTACTGGATCGTCCGGTCAAGCCGGACGATGACGAAGGGGCGTTATATCCAGATGCGCTTCGACATCGAGTAACCGGAGTTCATGCCGAACTTGCGGATCAGTTCGCCTTCGTCGGCATAGCCGTTCGCCAGATAGAATCGATGCGCCGTTTCGGTGCTGTACAGCCGGCACAGCGTGTTGCCGCGCTCGGCGGCGCGCGCTTCCAGCGCCGCGAGCAGCGCGCGGCTGACGCCACGGAACCGCGCCTGCGGTGAGACGTAGTTCAGCGTGATCTCGCCGGCGTCGGTGACCGAGCCGACCGCGAGAATGCTGTCGTCATCGTCGACCGCGACCAGAACTGAATTGTCGGTGCGGGCGATCCAGCCGGCGATGATCTCGGGCTGCTGTTGGCGAGCCACCGGTCCAGCAGGGCCGGATCATTGTTGTGATCGGCCGCGCAGAGTTCGAGGATGCACGCCCGCAGCACGGCACAGGCAGCATTTGCATCCTCAGGCGTCGCGTCGCGAATCCTCACATTGCGCTCCAGTCGCGCGCCTCACGCCGTCTCCAAATCCAAATCCGCCCACACCGGCACATGGTCGGACGGCTTGTCCCAGCCGCGCACGTAGCTGTCGATGCCGACATCGATCAGGCGGTCGCTGGCCTGCGGCGAGAGCAGCAGGTGGTCGATGCGCAGGCCCCAGTTCTTCTGCCAGGCGCCGGCCTGGTAGTCCCAGAAGGTGTATTGGCCGGGCGCGTCGGTCACGGCGCGGACCGCGTCGGTGAGCCCAAGGCCGAGCAGCGACTGGAACGCCTCGCGGGTCGTGGGGCGGAACAGGGCGTCATTGACCCAGGCGGGCGGATTGTAGACGTCGGCGGCGGCCGGGATGACGTTGAAGTCACCTGCGAGGATCAGCGGCTCCTCCTCCTTGAGGCGCTTCTTCGCGTACTCAAGAAGCCGCGACATCCATTTGAGTTTGTACGGGTATTTGTCGCTGTCCGCGGGGTTGCCGTTGGGCAGATAGAGGCAGGCGATGCGCAGCACGCCGCCTTTATGGGGCACGACGCCTTCGAGAAAGCGGGCATGGGCGTCCTCGTCGTCGCCGGCGAGCCCCGACTTGGTCTCGTCGAAGGGCAGCTTCGAGAGCAGCGCCACGCCATTGAAGGTCTTCTGGCCGTGGGTGACGACGTTATAGCCGAGCGCCTCGATCTCCAGCCGCGGGAAGGCATCGTCGGTGCATTTGATTTCCTGCAGGCAGACGATGTCCGGCTCGCATTCCTTCAGCCAGGTCATGAGGTGCTCGATCCGCTGACGGACCGAATTGACGTTCCAGGTGGCGATGCGCATGGGTGTTTCGAGCCTGTTAACCAGCCTGCTTAGATCAAGCTCCGGAGGCTGGCGTCAAGCGGGGGTAGCCCAGTCCTCCAGCACGATGTCGGGCGCCTCTCGCTGGTGGAATTACGGTGCGAAATTAACCCGGCCTAAGTCGGCGAGGGTGCATGGGTTAAGCCAGAGAACGAGGCTTTGCCCGCATGACCTGGTCCAGCAAGACGGCGTCGGCCAAACGGATTGCGCGCGATGGTCTGTCGCGCGCCTTTCTGTCCCGGATCGGCGGCTTCACGGCGGAGGCCGAAGCCGGCGCCGAGCCGCTGACGGCGTCCGAGCTGCGTCGAATTTATGCCAAGCAGATCGACGCGGTCGTGGCGCTGACGCCGATCACCATGATCGTCAACCTGATCAATGTCTCGATCGTGCTCGCCGTGTTCTGGAACGAGGGCGCGAACCTCTTCCTGGCATGCTGGGCCTTCATGATCGCCGGCGTTGCCGCGTTGGCCGTGCGCAGCTTTCTGCGGTCCCGGCGCAGCAAGCCGAAGGAGGCTTCTCCGCGCGCGATCCGGCACATGATGCGGCAGGCCTTCGTGCTGGCCGCGGTCTGGGGTCTGTTGCCGGTGGTCTTGCTGCATCGGATCGAGCCGATGCAGCAGTTGATCCTCGCCTGCCTCGTCTCGGGCATGATCGCGGGCGGGGCCTTTGCGCTGTCGATCCTGCCGCGGGCCGGCCTGATCTATATGTGGACCATGACGCTGCTGTCGGCACTGGCACTCTTCCTGTGCGGGACGGGGCCTTACCTGGTGACTGGGGTCTTTCTGATCCTGTTCGCGGGCTTCATGTCCCGCAACGTCGTCGCGCACGGCAAGCTGTTCTTCGAGAACCTGAAGGCGCAGTTCCAGCTCCAGCGGCAGACCGAGATCATCTCGCTGCTGCTCAAGGAGTTTCAGGAGAACGCCAGCGACTGGCTGTGGCAGACCGATGCCGACGGTCGCCTCGTTCACGTCTCGGCGCGGTTTGCCGAAGCCGCACAGCTGCCGGCCTCGCTCTTGAAGGGGGCGCATTTCGACGAAGTACTGGAGATGCTTTGTCCCGAGGACGCCACGGCGGCCGCCGGCGTCATCGCGGTGCTGGAGCGGCAGGAGCCGTTGCACGAGATCGGCCTTCGCGTGTTCGCCGGCGATGCGATGCGCCTGTGGTCGTTGACCGCAAAGCCGCTCCACGACAGCGACGGCCAGTTCGGCGGCTATCGCGGGGTCGGACACGACATGACGGAGCGCTGGCGAGCCGAACGCGCCGAGGCGGCGAACAAGGCGAAGTCCGACTTTCTTGCGGTGATGAGCCACGAAATCCGCACCCCCATGAATGGCGTGCTGGGGCTCGCCAGCACCCTGCTGGAAACCAGCCTCGATGCCGAGCAGCGCGAGGCGGTGACCGCCATTCGCGATTCCGGCGACAATCTGCAGCGCATCCTCAACGACATTCTCGACCTGTCGAAGCTCGAGGCCGGACGGTTGGAATTCGAGGTCGCCGATTTCTCGCCGGTCGATCTCGTCAAACGGGTGGTGTCGGTGGTCAAGACCAGCGCCACGAACAAGGGGCTCGAGATCGCAGTCGAGATCGATCCGAAGCTGCCGGCAAGCCTGCGCGGCGACATGGCCCGGATCCGGCAGGTGCTGCTCAACCTCGCCTCCAATGCGGTGAAATTCACCGAGAGCGGACGCGTGACCATTGCGGTCGCTTGCCGGTCGCGCGGAGATCTGCTGGCCCGTGTCGAGTGGAGCGTGTCCGATACCGGCATCGGCATTCCGGCCGATCGCGTCGGGCGCCTGTTCACCGAGTTTGCGCAGGCAGACGCTTCGATCAGCCGCCGCTTTGGCGGCACCGGGCTCGGCCTCGCCATCAGCCGGCGCATCATCGCGCAGATGGGCGGCTCGATCGACGTGACGTCGGTGCCGGGGCACGGGTCGTGCTTCCGCTTCAGCCTGTCGCTGCCCTGGAGCGAGCAGGCGGTCTTGGACCAGCGCGCCGACGGCACGGAGGCCGAGGAGCTGAAGCAGCGGATCGAGGCGCTCGGACGGCCGCTGAAAATCCTGATTGCCGAGGACGACGCCACCAACCGCATGGTGGTGAGCAAGATGCTGCGTGAATTTGCAATCCGGACGCAGCTCGTCACGGACGGCACGCAGGCCGTCCGCGCCGTGCAAGAGGGCGATCACGACGTGGTGTTGATGGATGTGCAGATGCCGGAGCTGGACGGCCTGTCCGCCACCCGGGCCCTTCGCGCCTGCGGCGGGCGCCTTGCGTCGCTGCCGATCGTCGCGCTGACCGCCAACGCCTTCCCCGACGACATCAAGCAGTGCCGGGACGCCGGCATGTCGGATTTTCTGGCCAAGCCGCTGCGCAAGCCCGCGCTGGTCGGGGCATTGTTGCGCGCATTCCCGGCGGTGACCGCGCCGCCGCTGGCGCCGACCGATCCGGCGGAAGCGCCGGCCGAGGCCGCCACGCTCGCGGCGCGCGACTAGATCGAAAAGCTGGTGCCGCAGCCGCAGGACGCGGTGGCGTTGGGATTGTTGACGCGAAATGATGCGCCGATCAGGTCGTCGACGAAATCGACCTCCGATCCCGCCAGAAACGGCACCGAGGCCGAATCGACCAGCACCACCGCGTTCTCGCGCTCGATGACGAGGTCATCCTCGGTCCTGGCGCGGTCGACATCGAATTTGTACTGGAAACCGGAGCAGCCGCCGCCCTCCACGGAGATGCGCAGCATGGCGCCTTCGCCTTCGCTCTTGAGGATATCGCCGATGCGGCGGGCGGCCCGTTCGCTGATGGTCACGGCTGCAGTCATCGCTAAAATCTCTCTCGGCTCTGTCGAGCTGGCTTTGGTCTCGCTACGGTCGGCGCGTCATGCCCAATTCATTGGTATCCCGCGCCCGACATAGTTAAGTACAGATGTTCACGGAATCAAATGGATAGGGACTAAAAACCCGTGTCAGTCGGAATGGCTGCCCCCCGTGCCGTCTATGCCTGCGACCCCGACCAGAGCCGGGGGCGGCTGTTCGTCGAGCGGCCGAGCCGGACCCGTAGCGCGTTCCGGCGGGATTGCGACCGGGTGATTCATTCCACGGGCTTTCGGCGACTGAAGCACAAAACCCAGGTTTTCGTGTTCCACGAGGGCGATCATTACCGGACCAGGCTGACCCATTCGCTCGAAGTCGCCCAGATTGCCCGCGCGCTGGCCCGCCAGCTCGGGCTGGACGAGGATCTCACGGAGACGCTGGCGCTGGCCCATGATCTCGGTCATCCGCCATTCGGCCACGCCGGCGAGCGGGCGCTGGATGCCTGCCTGAAGGACCATGGCGGCTTCGACCACAATGCGCAGTCGCTCCGCGTCGTCACCGCCCTGGAGCACCGCTATCCCGGCTTCGACGGGCTTAACCTGACCTGGGAAGCGCTGGAAGGCATCGTCAAGCACAACGGCCCGCTGATCGCGCGCGACGGCAGCGCGCTGCCGCGTTACCGCGAGCGCGGCATCCCGGTCGGCATTGCCGATTTCGTGAAGACCTACGACCTCGAGCTCTGGAGCTTTGCCTCGCTGGAAGCGCAGGTCGCAGCGGTTGCCGACGACATCGCCTATGACGCGCATGACATCGACGATGGCCTGCGGGCCGGCCTGTTTTCGCTGGACGATGTCGCTGCGATGCCGGTGCCGCGGGCGATGATCGCGGCGATCGACCGGCGCTATCCGAACCTCGATGCGGACCGTCGCAGCGCCGAGTTCGTGCGCGAGCTGATCTCCTATTTCATCAATGCGGTGTTCACGGAGGCCGAGCGCAATCTCGCCGAGCTCGCGCCCGCCTCCGTCGACGCCGTCCGCAACGCCGGCCGGCAGCTGATTGCATTCCCGGGCGAGGCCGCAGGCGCCGAAGCTGCCATCAAGGCCTTTCTATGGGAGCACATGTACCGCCACGAGCGGGTGATGCGGGTGATGACGGATGCCGAGCAGATCGTCTTCGACCTCTTTGCCCGCTATGAGCGCCAACCCGACGATTTGCCGGTCGAATGGCAGGAGGGCACCAAAGAGCTGACCGGGGCGGCGCGGGCGCGGCGGATCGGCAATTTCATTGCCGGCATGACCGACCGTTTCGCGCTGACGGAGCACCACAGGCTTTTTGACTCAACCCCGGATTTGCGTTAGGCGGCGGCGATGGCCGAGACCTCCAAAACCCCGCATCTTTTCGCCGACATGCTGGCCCGGGTGCACGCAATTTGTGCCGATCTGGCGACGCAAGGCAGTTGGCCCGAGGGCATCGACTTTTCGCGCGTGGTGGTGGAACCGCCGCGTGATGCGAGCCATGGCGACATGGCGACCAATGCCGCGATGGTGCTGGCGAAGGAGGCGAAGGCAAAGCCGCGCGATCTCGCCGAGACGATCGCCGCCCGGCTCTCCGCCGATCCGCTGGTCACCAAGGTCGACATCGCCGGCCCCGGCTTCATCAACCTGACCCTCAAGGCCGAGGCCTGGGCGGACGCGCTGCGCACGGTGCTGTCGGAGGGTGAGGCGTATGGCCGCACCGCGCCGCGCGGGGCCGCGAAAGTCAACGTCGAATATGTCTCGGCCAACCCGACCGGGCCGATGCATGTCGGCCATTGCCGGGGCGCGGTGTTTGGCGATGCGCTCGCCAATCTGCTGGCCTATGGCGGCCACGACGTCACCCGCGAATATTACATCAACGATGCCGGCGCCCAGGTCGACGTGCTCGGCCGCTCCGCCTATTTGCGTTATCGCGAGGCGCTGGGCGAGGCGATCAGCATTCCCGAGGGTCTCTATCCCGGCGATTACCTGAAGCCGGTCGGAGAGGCGCTTGCCGCCGAACATGGCGACCGCCTGCTTTCGCTGAGCGAAGCCGAGTGGCTGCCGATCGTGCGCGACAAGGCGATCGCGATGATGATGGAGATGATCAAGGGCGATCTCGCCGCGCTCAACATCCATCACGACGTCTTCTTCTCCGAGCGCTCGCTCGTCTCAGGCGGCAGCAACAAGGTCGCCGAGACCATCGAATTCCTGCGCGCGCGCGGCGATGTCTATGAGGGCCGGCTGCCGCCGCCGAAGGGCGCGCCGGTGGAGGACTGGGAGGACCGGGAGCAGCTCCTGTTCCGCGCCACCGCTTACGGCGACGACGTCGATCGTCCGCTGATCAAGTCGGACGGCTCCTACACCTATTTCGCCTCCGACATCGCCAACCACAAGAACAAGTTCGACCGCGGCTTTGCCGATCTGATCGACGTGTTCGGCGCCGACCATGGCGGCTACATCAAGCGCATGCAGGCGGCGGTGAAGGCGGTGACGGCCGGCGGGGCGGTGCTCGACGTCAAGATCGTGCAGCTCGTGAAGCTGCTGCGCAACGGCGAGCCGGTGAAGATGTCGAAGCGCTCCGGCGACTTCGTCACCTTGCGCGAGGTGGTCGACGAGGTCGGCCGCGACGCGGTGCGCTTCATGATGCTCTACCGCAAGAACGACGCGGTGCTGGATTTCGACCTCGCCAAGGTGATCGAGCAGTCGCGCGACAATCCGGTGTTCTACGTGCAGTACGGTCACGCCCGCGGCTACTCCATCTTCCGCAATGCGCGGGAGGTGGTTCCGGACCTGCCGGTGCTGCCGGCCGAGAGCGCCGCGCGCCTTGGCTACCTTGCCCAGGCGCCGGTCGAGCGGCTGACGGATCCGGCCGAGCTCGGGCTGCTCAAGCAGCTTGCGCTCTATCCCCGCATCGTCGAATCGGCGGCAGCAAGCCATGAGCCGCACCGGATTGCCTTTTACCTCTATGATTTGGCGTCCGAATTCCATGCGCTCTGGACGAAGGGGCGCGATTTGCCGTATTTACGCTTCATTATCCCTGATGATGCAGGGTTGACCATGGCACGGCTGGCCATGGTCCAGGGGGTCGTCTCGGTACTGGCATCGGGGCTTGCCATTTTGGGCGTCCACGCACCGGACGAAATGCGGTAGTCTTTGGTTGAATGCGCCCCGGAAAGGGCGACCAGTGGACGTATCACGGCACCAGCCGGCCAGCATTCAGAGGCGAGAGGGGGGCGACCTTCTCGAGGGAAACTTAAAGCATCACGATGGCTGATCGATATCAGGACAGAGCTTACGGCGCCGGCGGTGGTCGCGGCGGCGACCAGTACGGTTCTGAGCGCAGCGAGAGCGATCCGTTGGCCGAGCTCGCGCGGCTGATCGGCCAGACCGATCCGTTCGGCAACCTCGTCAAATCGGGCGGACAGGCGCAACAGCGCCCCGTGCCGTCGCGGCACGAGGTTCGCCAGCCGGACTTGCGTCAACCGGACTTGCGCCAGCCGGACATCCGTCAGGACTATTACGGCGAAGAGGATTACGCGCAGCCCGAGCCGGAGCCGCCGTCTGCGCCCGCCGGGCCGCCGGCCTGGATCCAGCGCGCCAATATTCGCCGCGAGCCTCCGCGCGAGGCCGCGAGAGAAACACCGCGCGAGGTCGCGCGCGACTATCAGCGCGAGGTGCCGCGAGAGGCTCCGCGCGCGCTGGCGCCCGAGCCCGAGCCCGAAGGCGATGATTATCTCAGCGCCGTGCACCCGCTGCACCGCTATGCGCCGCAGCCGCAGCCGCAGGTTCCGCCGCCGCAGCCGAATGATTATTACGACGAGCCCCAAGCCTACGAGCCGCAGGCTTACCAGCCCCAGGCCTATCAGCAGCCGAGCTACCAGCAGCGGGGCCATCAGCAGGACGCCTATCCGCAGGATGCCTATCAGCACGATCCGCAGGCCTATGCGGAAGCTGAGCCGGAGCCCGATCCGTCGCGCTATGATGATGCGCTGTTCGGCCAGCTCGAGAGCGGCGTGCAGGATTTCCAGCGCGAGCCGGCCTATCCCGACGACCCCTACGCCTATCAGGGCGAGTATGACGAGGAGCCGGAGGAGCCGCAAAGGCGTCGCGGCCTGCCGATCAAGGTAGCCGCAGTCCTGGCGCTCGGCGTGTTCGGTGTGGCCGCAGCCTACGGCTATCACAGCTATTTCGGCACGACCCGCTCCGGCGATATCCCGATCATCAAGGCCGACAATTCGCCGACCAAGATCGTGCCGCAGCAATCGGACGCCGGCGCCAAGCTGCCCGACCGCCTGGTCACCGGGGACGGCACCGAGAAGATGGTGCCGCGCGAGGAGCAGCCGGTCGACATCAATTCGCGCAATGTCGGCCCGCGCGTGGTGTTCCCGAACCTGAACCAGAATGCCAATCCGCCGCCGGTCGCCAGCGTGGCGCCGACCGCCATGCCGCCTGCGCCGCCGCCCGGCACGGGCGCGGCACAGCCTTCCAACAGCGGCACGCTGCTGACCAGCGAGCCGCACAAGATCAGGACCCTGTCGGTGAAGGGCGACCAGCCCGATCCGTCCGCCGTTCCGGTCAGCCAGCCGCCGCAGGCGGCTCCGCCGCCCACGATCCCGGCCAGGAACGCCAAGCCGCAGCGGGGGGCGCCGACCCAGGCCAATGCCAGCGCCAACGGGCCGCTGTCGCTGTCGCCGCAGGGCCAGCCGGATAGTGGCCCGCAACAGATGGCGGCGACCAATCCGACCCAAACGGCGCCCAGCGCGCCGGCCGCGGGCGGCGGCGGCTACCTGATCCAGGTCGCCTCGCAGCGAAGCGAATCCGACGCCCAAGCTTCGTTCAAGGCGTTACAGGGCAAGTTCCCGTCGGTGCTGGGCTCGCAATCCCCGGTGATCCGGCGCGCCGATCTTGGCGAGAAGGGGATCGTCTACCGCGCCATGGTGGGCCCGTTCAGCTCCCAGGAAGAGGCCGACCAGTTTTGCACGACCTACAAGAGCGCTGGCGGCCAGTGCATAAGAGGTGGGAAGAACTAACGCCGCTTTCTTGACCCTGCGATCGGGAGCGGGCTATTCGGCCTGACATGACAAAGGCCTTCATCACCGGCGTCGCCGGGCCCACGCTGAGCGACGCCGAACGCGACTTTCTCGCGGCCGAGCGGCCGTGGGGTTTCATCCTGTTCAAACGGAACGTTGAAGCTCCGGCCCAAGTGACTTCGTTGATTGAGCAATTGCGGGACGCTGTGGGTCGGCCGGATGCGCCGGTCCTGATCGACCAGGAGGGCGGCCGGGTGCAGCGTCTCTCGCCGCCACATTGGCCGGTCTATCCGGCGGGCGCCGTGTTCAGCCGGCTCTACGACCTCGATCCGGGGCTGGGCCTGAAGGCGGCGCGTTTGAGCGCCCGGCTGATCGCCGATGATCTCGGCCAGCTCGGCGTCACCGTGGATTGTCTGCCGCTGGCCGACGTCCCCATCGCCGGTGCCGACGCCGTCATTGGCGATCGTGCCTACGGAACCGAGCCGGCCAAGGTCGCCGCCATCGCCCGCGCCGTGACCGAGGGACTAGAGGAAGGTGGTATTCTACCGGTCCTGAAGCATATCCCCGGTCATGGCCGAGCGACTGCGGATACGCATTTTCGCCTTCCGGTGGTCGATACCGACAAAAACGAGCTCGAACGCACCGACTTCGCGGCGTTTCGGCCGCTGCGTGACCTGCCCATGGCAATGACTGCACATGTTGTGTTTAGCGCCTTCGATCCCGCCCATCCGGCGACGACTTCTGCGACAATGATCGAACGGGTGATTCGCGGTGTGATCGGGTTCCAGGGTCTCTTGATGAGTGATGACGTGTCCATGAATGCACTTGCCGGATCGATCGCAGAGCGGACGCGCGCGATTGTCGCCGCCGGCTGCGACATGGTCCTGCATTGCAATGGCAAGCTGGACGAGATGCGCGACGTCGCGCGCGAGACGCCGCAACTGTCGGGCCTGGCAAAGGCCCGCGCCGATGCCGCGCTGGCGGCCCGCCGTCCGCCGAAGCCGCTGGACCGCGTCAAGGGGCGGGCCGAGCTCGACGCCTTGATCGCACAAGCGGGAACGGCTGGCGCATGACCGCGGAAATCCTGTCCTTTGAAACCGGACGGCCGGCCGAGCTGTCCGACAGCGAGCCGGCATTGGTCGTCGATGTCGAGGGCTATGAGGGCCCGCTCGACCTCCTGCTCGCGCTCGCCCGCCAGCAGAAGGTCGATCTCGCCAAGATCTCGATCCTGGCGCTGGCCGACCAGTACCTGCATTTCATCGAAGCCGCGCGGAAGATCCGCCTGGAACTCGCCGCCGACTATCTCGTGATGGCAGCCTGGCTCGCCTACCTGAAGTCGCGGCTGCTGCTGCCGGAGCCGCCGGCCCAGGAGGGGCCGAGCGCCGAGGAGATGGCGACTGCGCTCGCCAACCGGCTGCGCCGTCTGGAGGCCATCCGCGAGGCCGCCAATCGCCTGATGAACCGGCCGCAATTGCTGCGCGACATTTTCCCGCGCGGCGAGCCGGAGCAGATCGCCGAGATCCGCCATCCCAAATACACCGCAACCCTGTACGACCTGCTCACCGCCTATGCCGCGCAGCGCCAGTCGCGAGTGCTCGCCTCCGTCCATCTTGCCCGCCGCACGGTGTGGTCGCTTGCGGAGGCGCGCGCCTCGCTGGAGCGGCTGATCGGCCTGCCCGAGTCGCAGGATTGGGGCTGCCTCGACGATTATCTCCTGCGCTATGTCGCCGAGCCCTCGCAGCGCGCCACGGTTCTTGCATCGAGTTTCGCGGCCGCCCTGGAACTGGTGCGCGAGGGCGAGCTGGAGCTGAACCAGACGCAGGCGTTCGCGCCGATCTTTTTCCGTAAGCGCCCGCCGCAGCCGCCGATCGCTGCGCCCGGGCCCGATGTGACTGTCGAGTAGTCGAAAGTGTTCGAAGTGTTCGAAGAAGGAGACCCAGCCATGGCAAGCTTGGCGGAAAAACGCGAAGCCGTCGCCGAGGAGCCGGTGGCTGCTGCGGATGAGCCCGTGGCGCGCCCCGAGGAATTGCGGCTGCTCGAAGCGCTGCTGTTCGCCTCCGCCGAACCGCTGGATGCGGCGACGCTCGCCAAGCGGATGCCCGAGGGCGTCGACGTCAAGGCGGCGCTGTTGCAGCTGCAGGCCGACTACGCCTCGCGCGGGGTCAATCTGGTGCGCATCGCCAACAAATGGACCTTCCGCACCGCGGGCGACCTCGCCTGGCTGATGACGCGCGAAAGCACCGAGACGCGGCGGCTGTCGCGCGCGGCCATCGAGGTGCTGGCGATCATCGCCTATCACCAACCGGTGACGCGGGCCGAGATCGAGGAGATCCGCGGCGTCGTCACCTCCAAGGGCACGCTCGACGTGCTGCTGGAGACCGGGTGGATCCGTCCGCGCGGCCGTCGCAAGACGCCGGGACGTCCCTTGACCTTCGGCACCACGGAAAGCTTCCTGTCGCAATTCTCCCTGGAAGCACTCGGCGACCTGCCGGGTCTGGAGGAGCTGAAAGGTACGGGCATGCTGGATACGCGGCTGCCGACCGGCTTTACCGTGCCGACGCCGTCCGACGACCCGACTTTGCGCGAGGACGAGGACCCGCTCGAGCCCGGCGATCTCGAACTCACACTCGCGCCAGCCCCCGATCCTGAGCCGGAGCCGGGAACAGGCGGCGAGGAGTAGTTTTTCACCTCGCACCGCCTGCGGGGAGAGGTCGCCGCGTAGCGGCGGGTGAGGGGGGACTCTCCGCGCACTGAGCTCCTGGATAGAGCCCCTTAACCCCACCTCTCCCCGTGAAGAACGGGGAGCGGGAGAAGATGGCGATCCCGCAGATTAACGGTTGCGCCGAATAGTTGAGCGTCAACCGCGATTTGACGTCGGGCTGGTCCTTGTTTTTGACGCCCGCCAAGCCTACGTTTGCGGCAAGAGGGGCCGTGGCAGGCTATTTCGTGTTTTGGAGGTTGCAGGATGGGTTCGCTTAGCATTTGGCACTGGATCGTCGTGATCGCAGTGGTCCTGCTGCTGTTCGGTCGCGGCAAGATCTCCGACCTGATGGGCGACGTGGCCCAGGGCATCAAGGCCTTCAAGAAGGGCATGCAGGACGACGACAAGGTCGCGGAGAAGCCCGATCCGATGAAGAGCATCGACCACACCGCTCCGCAGGCCCCCGCCGCGCGGTCCGATGTCGGCAGCAAGGCGGTCTGAGGGCCACCAGGCGACCATAACCCGGTCCCGTCGCCTGTCGGTGCGGGGCGCGCGCGTGACGGTTTCGCGCAAGCGGAAGTATGAATGTTCGACATCGGGTGGAGTGAATTCGTTCTCATCGCGATTGTCGCGCTGATCGCCATCGGCCCGAAAGAGCTGCCGGGCGTCCTGCGCACGCTCGGGCAATGGATGGGCAAGGCGCGCAAGATGGCGGCCGAATTCCAGAGCCAGTTCCAGGAAGCCATGCGCGAAGCCGAGATGGCCGACCTGAAGGACAGTTTTGACGAGGTGCGCAAGGCGGCAAGCGGGTTCTCCGGCGGCAGTTTGATTTCATCGCTGCAGAAGGATGTCAGCGAGTCCCTGCGCATCGATCCCGTCGACAAGCCGGCCGAGCCGCCGGCGACGCCCTCGGTCGAGCCCCCGGTCACGCCGACCGAGCCGGAGGCGCCGACCCCGCAGACCTTCGTGGAATCCGAGACCCATGCAGCGGCCGAGCCGCTCGCCGTCATCAGCGAGCACCAGCCGGCCGCGGTGGCGGAAGAACCCGCGCCCGACAGCCTCAAGGACGCCAACGCGTCATGACCGACGCCGATATCGAAGCCTCGAAGGCCCCGCTGCTCGACCACCTGATCGAGCTGCGCTCGCGGCTGATCAAGTCGCTGCTCGCCTTCGGCGTGGCCTTCATCCTCTGTTTCCTGATTGCCAAGCAGATCTACAATGTGCTGGTCTGGCCGTTCGTCTGGGTGGCGGGGCCGGAAAATTCGAAGTTCATCTACACCGCGCTGCTGGAATATTTCATCACCCAGCTCAAGCTTGCGCTGTTCGGGGCCGGCTTCATCTCGTTTCCGCTGGTGGCGATGCAGATCTATAAATTCGTTGCCCCCGGCCTCTACCGGCACGAGCGCAATGCCTTCCTGCCTTACCTGATCGCAACCCCCATTTTCTTCGGGCTCGGCGCCATGCTGGTCTATTTCGTGGTGCTGCCGATGCTGATCCGCTTCTCGCTCGGCATGCAGCAGACGGGCGGCCCGGACACCGCGCAGATCGAGCTCCTGCCCAAGGTCGGCGAATATCTGTCGCTGATGATGTCCCTGATCTTCGCCTTCGGCATCGCCTTCCAGCTGCCTGTCATCCTGACCCTGCTTGGCCGGGTCGGGATTATCACCTCGAAGATGCTGCGCGAAAAGCGCCGCTATTTCATCGTGGTCGCCTTCGTCATCGCGGCAGTCCTGACCCCGCCCGACGTGCTCAGCCAGTCTTCGCTCGCGATCCCCCTGCTGGCGCTTTACGAAGGCTCCATCATCGCGGTCAGCATCGTGGAGAAGAAGGCGGCGGCGCAAGCCGCATCCGCGAACCCCTCCGCGACGACGCCGGCGGAATAGGCATTTCCCAGGGCATAACGGCCTGTCCGCCATATTTCGTCATGCCCGGGCTTGACCCGACCATCCACGACTTGGTCTAAGGCGTCATCGCTTCGGCTGGAAGCGGCCCCTGGTGCGAAAGCCGGGCCGTCCCCTTCGAGGCTCGCTCCGCGAGCACCTCAGGATGACGGGGATGGAAGCCGGTTCTTGCGCGCAAGCACGTGGATGGCCGGGACTAGCCCGGCCATGACGGGAAATTGGTCATGCACGACATCAAATGGATTCGCGACAACCCGGACAGCTTCGATGCGGCGCTGAAGCGGCGCGGACTTTCGCCGCTGTCCTCGTCGCTGCTTGGCATCGACGAGAAGCGGCGGGCGGCCATCCAGGCCTCCGAGCAGGCGCTGGCGCGGCGCAACGCGGCATCCAAGGAAATCGGCGAGGCCAAGAAGGCCAGGGATGAGGCGCGTGCGGCCGCGCTGATGGAGGAGGTTGCTCGCCTCAAGACCAATCTGCCGGAGCTCGAGGCGGCGGCGAAGGCTGCCGACGACGAGCTGCGCGAGGCGCTGTCGGCGATCCCGAACCTGCCGCTCGCCGAGGTGCCCGACGGCGCCGACGAGCATGGCAACGTGCAGCGCCACGTGTTCGGCGCCCGCCGCAACTACGCATTTGCGCCCAAGCCGCATGACGATCTCGGCACTGCGCTCGGCTACATGGATTTCGAAAGCGCGGCAAAGCTGTCGGGCGCGCGCTTTGTCGTCCTGAAGAAAGGCCTGGCGCGGCTCGAGCGGGCCATCGGCCAGTTCATGCTCGACCTCCACACCAACGAGCACGGCTATACCGAGATCAATCCGCCGCTGTTGGTGCGCAACGAGGTGATGTTCGGCACCGGGCAATTGCCGAAATTCGAGGACGACCAGTTCTGGGCCATCAAGGGCGAGCTGCTCGCAAGCCCCGACGAGCGCCTGAAGACCGAACGCCTCGGCCTGATCCCGACCGCCGAGGTCTCGCTCACCAATCTCGTGCGCGAATCCATCGTCGAGGAGAAAGAGCTGCCGATGCGGCTCACCGCGCTGACGCCCTGCTTCCGAGCGGAGGCGGGCGCTGCGGGGCGCGATACCCGCGGCATGATCCGCCAGCACCAGTTCACCAAGGTCGAGCTGGTCTCGATCACCACGCCCGAGACCAGCAAGGACGAGCATGAGCGGATGCTGGCCTGCGCCGAGGAGGTGCTGCGCCAGCTCGATCTGCATTACCGGGTGATGACGCTGTGCACCGGCGACATGGGTTTCTCCTCGCAGAAGACCTACGACATCGAGGTGTGGATGCCAGGGCAGGGCGATGGCGGCGCGTTCCGCGAGATCTCGAGCTGCTCGGTCTGCGGCGACTTCCAGGCCCGCCGCATGGATGCCCGCTATCGCGGACCCGAGGGCAAGCCCCGCTTCGTGCACACGCTGAACGGCTCGGGCACGGCAGTCGGCCGCGCCCTGATCGCGGTCATGGAGACTTACCAGCAGGAGGGCGGCGCCATCGCCGTGCCCGACGTGCTGCAGCCCTATATGGGCGGGCTGAAGCTGATCGCGGCGGAGTAATTCGATCCGCGATCAGGCCCAAGGCAGCGGAGCCGGCTTTTCTCGGGCCGATTCGAAGGCTATTGATGCTGCATGTTGAGGAATGCTCCAGCCGAACCGGATGCCCTCGGACGGGGCGCCTATAGCGCCGCTGAGAGCCTTCGACTGCTCAATTTCAATCGGCAGGGATTGCCGCCAGCACGGCGTTTGTCGCGTAACACGGTCGCGCGCTGGCTGCGCGGCTACTCCCATGGTGAAGACGGAACGCATTATTCGGAACCGCTCTGGACCCCGGACTACCAGAACGAGGGCGATCAGATTGAATTGAGCTTCCGCGATCTGATTGAGCTGCGGTTTGTGAAAGCCTTTCGCGACCTTGGGGTGGGGCTGAAGACTATTCGGGACTGTTACCGGCGCGCGGTCGCTGAGGTCCACGACGACCGGCCGTTCTCGACGCAACGTTTCCGGACGGACGGTAAGACGATTTTTCTCGACATCACCGAGAAAGACCATGATGGCCGGATGATCGACCTAAAAAAGCGGCAACAAGTTTTCCGGACGATCATCGAGCCCAGCCTGCGCGACCTCGAATTTGACGCCTCGGCTGTCTCCCGATGGTATCCACTTGGGATGCGGCATCGATCCGTCGTCATCGATCCCTCCCGTTCCTTCGGCCGCCCCATCGTCCAGCGTGGCGTTCCCACGGAGATTCTAGCTGAGGCAATAGGTCTCGAGGGTTCGGTGGACGCGGTTGCGTCCCTCTACGAAGTTCCGAAGGCCGAAGTCCTTGCGGCAGTCGATTTTGAGCAACGACTTGCGGCGTGAAGCTGCTTGTCGACCATAATATCAGCCCGGCCATACCGCGCTCACTGCAGCATTTGTATCCGGAGCACCAGTTCGTTGCGCTCGGCGACAGGTTCAAGCCGGATATTTCGGACTTCGATTGGATGAAAGATTTGGATCGCGAAGGCGGCTGGGCTGTCTTGACGAAGGACTTGCGGATCCAATCGCGACCGCACGAACGACTCGCTCTCGATCGCTCGAAAATCGTGTTTTTCTTTCTCGCCGGCGCATGGCGAAAATACCCGGTACCAGAGACTGTGGCCCGACTGATCCGATTGGTCCCACTGATGGCAAAGCAGGTGGACATCGCGGATCGTGGCCGATTTGATCTTCCAATCAATGCTGGATCAAAGCTACGACCGCACCGCGACTAGATGGGCCGCCCCCTGCGCCCCCAATGCAGCTCCATCGAAACCTACCAGCAGGAGGGCGGCGCCATCGCCGTGCCCGACGTGCTGCAGCCTTATATGGGCGGGCTGAAGCTGATCGCGGCGGAGTAATTCGATCCGCGATCAGGCCGTGGCGCCTTGAGTGGACGCGGCTTGGCTGCTCGCGCCGGCGGTGCCGTTGGACGCCGCGGAGTTCGTTGCGACGCCTTGGGCATTATATCCCTGGCTGCTCGTGCCGGCCGTTCCGCTGGATGTCGTTTCCACCTCGGTCGTGCCGTCGGAGTAGGTGATGGTCGTGGTGGTGATGCCGTTGAGGGTCACCGAGACCTCGCTGACGATCGTCTTGGCGCCGGATGAACCTCCGCCCGAACCACTGCCGCCGGTGGCGGAGGTCGATTGCGAAGAGCCGGATTGGGACGAGGCCGTCGTCGACTGCGAGGACGTGGTCGCAGATGACGTGGCGGGTGCGGTGGACGAACCGATGGCAGAAATCGACATGGAATGCTCGCCTGATGAAGACCTCGATGAGGCAGCGCCGTTTCGCGATCTGCCTACCCCTTCAACGCAAGCCGCCGGCGAAGCAGGCGTGGCAATCTCCGTTTTGATGCGCGTCTTGATGCGCGTCCTGGCACGTCCGTCGACGGAGCTTGGCGCGCCCGTGGAGCCCTGTTCGGATTGAATCCGAACCGGGCTCCGGCTTTTGTTATGAGGCGATTTCGTCACGCGAACCGGTATCCGCTCCGCTCGAAAACGCCATCGGCGAAGAAATAATTCTGCCGCGTTTTTCTGCAAAGCTTGCACGCCGTTGGTGTTGCGGACGGCGATCCGTCCATATTTTTTCTTTTCCAGTGCAAGTCGTTTGCTTGAAAGCGGTTCGATGGCGCTGCATCGCGACATCTATTGGGTCGGCAGGCAGTGGGCCGTCACCGGCTTTGGGGTGCAGGCAGTCGATCAGCGCCTGAAAGGGGCCTTCGACATCGATGCGTCGCAGGTTTGGGACGACGGGCTGGCAGCGCGCATGCGCGGTGAGGCCTGGATCAATGCGCAGGATTTCGACAAGGCCTTGACGATGGCGCGTCAGCGCTTTCCGGAGCCTGCGAAACAATCGCTGCCGCTGGTCGACAGCGTGCTGGAGCTGTTGCAGGAGCCCGCGCCTCGTGCCGCAAAGCCGCTGCAACCGCCGCCGGCCGTCGAAACGAGCGTGCAGCATGCGGAGCCGGTCGCATCGATGGAGCCGCCACAGCCCACGCCACCGTCCGCCAAGCCTCCACTTGTCAAGCCACCGACCGCCAAGCCGCTGCCGCCGTTCCAGTTGCGCATTCAGGGCCGGCTTGCACGGTTCGTGCCGCAATGGCGGGTGAGGCGGTAGGATCAATCAATTTCCGGGCGCGCCGCTGGAAAAGCCCGGCATCTGATAGTTGCGGTAGTAGCGCTGCAGGTCGGGCGGAACGGTGCCGATCCAGGCCGGGTAGCGGTGCCGTGCCGGCACGCAGCCGGAATGGCTATGCACCATGCCCTTTCCGCACGGGCGGCGGTGCCCATCCTCCTCGTCCGCCTCCTTTGGCGCGGCGGGCCTTGCCGCTTCCGGTTCGGGCGCGGCCGCGGTGGTCGAAATGGCGAGGCATTTGCCGCTCCTGAGCACGGTCTGCTCAGGGCAGCGTTTGGGCACGCATTTGCCGTTCGCATATTCGAGCCCATAGGTCTCGCCCGACATCACCACCTGGCCCGTACACAAGCAGGTTCCGTTCACGGTCAATTCGCCACCGAGGCAATTGTCGGCATGCGTCTTGACGCAGGTCCCGCCATTGGCGGCATTGCCGTCGGTCGACAGCAGGCTGAAGCCGGCCGGGCAGACGCACGCTCCGTTCGTCACCGTCCCGCCCGAGCAGACCATGGCGATGGCAGGCCGCGGCGCGACGGGGAGCGTCACCGTCGGCGTCGGCGTCGCCGGCGCGTCGGCAACGCAGGTGCCGGTGGCCGTGTCGAGATGGGTCGCAGCCGGGCATTTGCATTGGCTGGACAGGCTGCGCAGGCCGCAAGGATCGGTAAAAGTCTTGTCGGTGGAAGGCTTGTCGGTGGAAGAATCGGGGGCCGGCGGAGTGGCGGCGACCGGCTTCGCAACGCATCGGCCATTCTTCATCTCCTGCCAGGGAAAGCATTGCAGATCGGAGGATGAGTTCTCATTCGTCTGCGCGCGGAGCGGAACCGAACCGAAAACGACCAGGACAAGGGCAATCGCGGCAGCGGCAAAACAGCGGGTCATTCAAAACCCCTCGCCAATCCACTCGATTTAAATGCGGTGCAAAATAGTCCGGCGGGTGGCGGCTGCGCAATAGAGCGGGCCGAGTGCAAGCCCGTCAATGCGGGTCCTCGGGCCGCGCTTCGGGACGGACCTGTCGGCTTCTTGCAATAACCGGCCCGAATTCGCAGCAAAGCACCGTATTTCCCCCTGTTTTGCCGGTTTGCCTCGGCGGCGGTGAGCGGTTAAGACGGCCCCCGGGGACCATCAGAATAGACCCGGGAAGGACCAGTTTCAGCATGCGCATTCTCTGCACCAACGACGACGGCATTCACGCCCCCGGGCTGAAGGTCATCGAGGAGATTGCGCGGGCATTGTCCGACGATGTCTGGGTGGTCGCGCCCGAGCTCGACCAGTCCGGCGTGTCGCATTCGCTGTCGCTCAACGATCCCTTGCGGCTGCGCGAGGTCGGGCCGCGTCACTTCGCGGTGCGCGGCACGCCGACCGACTGCGTCATCATGGGTGCGCGGCACATCCTGTTGCCGACGCTGCCTGACATCGTGCTGTCGGGCGTCAACAAGGGCCGCAACGTCGCGGAGGACGTGGTCTATTCCGGCACCATCGCAGGTGCGCTCGAAGGCACCATTCTGGGCCTGCCGTCGTTCGCGCTGTCGCAGGAATTCTCGATGGAGACGCGCGACAAGCCGCTGTGGGATACCGCGAAAACATTCGCGCCCGACATCCTGCGCAAGGTGATCGCCGCCGGTGTGCCGAAGAACACCGTGATCAACATCAACTTTCCGGCCTGCCTGCCCGAGGAGGTCAGGGGCGTCAGGGTCGCCCGCCAGGGCAAGCGCAATCTGGGCTTCCTGAAGGTCGACCAGCGCCGCGACGGCCGCGGCAATCCCTATTTCTGGATCGGCTTCGAGCGCACCGCGATGATGGACACGCCGGAGGAAGGCACGGACCTCGCAGCGCTCGCCGCACGCTATATCTCGGTGACGCCGCTGCGGCTCGATCGCACCAATGAGGCATTCTCGGAAGCGCTCACCGACACGCTGAAATGAGCTGAGGCGGGAGGCGTCGTTCGTGGCCCGCGAGCTGTCCGGCACTTACAGCTGATTTGCCCGGCCTCTCGGCAGGAATTCCGGCGTCTCCGGGATGTCGCTCGATCATCCGCATTTGCGGACGATGACAGCGGAATGAATGGCTGCTCGAAAACGGAATGTGTCGGGTCAACTCACGCCTGCGCGCCGCGCAGCGCGCTGTCGATCGCCTTGCCGAGCGTCTCGATCTGAAACGGCTTCTGCAGTGCCGGGCGGTCGCGATATTCTTCCGGCAGGCCCGAGGAACCATATCCGGTCGCGAAGATGAAGGGGCGGTTGCGCGCCTTGACCAGGTCGGCGACCGGCGAAATCACCCTGCCGTTGACGTTCACGTCGAGGATGGCGAGATCGTAATAGGTGGTCTGGGCGAGCCGGATCGCCTCGTTGATCTCGCCGGCCTCGGCGGCGACCGTGTAGCCGAGCTCCTCCAGCATGTCGGCGACCATCATCCTGATCATGACCTCGTCTTCGACAAGGAGCACAGAGCCGCGCGGCGGCCGTGTCGCAGTCATGCTATTGATCCCTTGATACCCTGCGTTGGCCCGTCACACCTTCGATAGGCACGACAAGGCCTCCTTGGACGCCCGGTTGGAAAAGCCCTCTCGGGAAACGTTCGCAAATATCGCACGTCGATGCAACGTTTTGCATCGGCATTGGCCGCCGCGGATTGGTCGCGTGTTGATCGATTTCGCCTTCAACGCCAAGCTGTGCGAATGGTTCCCGGCCGCGGAACATTGATTCGACGGGAAAATGCCTTCGAGGGGAAAATGCCGTTGCACTCTTCCGGGCTTATAGCGTCAAATCCGGTCCGAGGTTGTTAGGATCCCCCGAAAGGTTGCGGAAAGCGAGACCTCACATGTCGGCGAAGGCGACTGCGCCTCCGGAAAAGATGATGTTCCAGCTGACGCTGCGCCGACGCGGCATCAGCGATCAGGCGGTGCTGCGGGCCATGGAGGAGGTGCCGCGGGAGGCGTTCGTCCAGCAGGCCGACCGGGACGACGCCTATCGCGACAGCGCGCTCGGGATCGCTTGCGGGCAGACCATCAGCCAGCCCTTCGTGGTGGCCTATATGACCGAGCAGCTCAAGCTGACCAAGGCCCATCGCGTGCTCGAGATCGGCACCGGCTCGGGCTACCAGGCGGCGGTGCTGTCGCGCCTTGCCGGTCACGTCCTGACCGTCGAGCGCTTCCGGACGCTGGCCGATACCGCGCGAACGCGGCTCGATGCGCTCGGATATCACAACGTGGAAGTGATGCTGGGCGACGGCTTTGCGCTGCCGGAGGAGCTCGGCCAGTTCGATCGCATCATCGTCACGGCCGCGATGACCAAATTGCCGGAGGAGCTGACGCGGCGGCTTGCGCCGGACGGCATCCTGATCGCGCCGGTCGGCCCCCATCACGGCGTGCAGACGCTGGTCCGTTTGATCAGGACCGAGACCGGCTTCGACCGCAAGGAGCTGGTCGACGTGCGCTTCGTGCCGGCGCTGCCGGGCATTGCGCAGGAACTGTGACGGCAGCTGCGAGCGGGCCGTAGGTTTGCGGATCGGCTGCCGGGCCAAAGCCTTATTGGAAGGGTTAAGCGGTTATTTACTGGGGACGTGTTTACTCGAATAGGTATTTTGTTGCGTACGAGTGAGTAACCATGTCCTTTGTCGCCGAGTTGCTTTGCTCGCGCCGCGTCCCGCATGCCGCGGTGTTGGCGCTGGTCTCGTTCGCCTTTGCCGGCTGCAGCGCCGACACGTCGACACGATTTTCCCAGACCGTCACCAATCCGTTCAACTATCAGCCGGAATCAACCGGGTCCGTGGCGGCTGCAGCGCCGGCGCCGCAGGTCGAGCGGCATGAGTTGCCGCAATATGCCCGCCCGCAGCCCTACGCATCCTCGGCCTCCGGCGCGCCGCCCGTGGTCGCCGCGCCCCAGTCCTATCCGAGCGCCGCGGCCGGCGTCTCCGGGGGCGGGCGGGGGATGGCCTCCTACACGCCGCCGGCACCGGTCAACACCTACGCGCCGCCCGTCCAGCCGCGCCTCGAGGCGACCGGCAGCGTGCCACCGCGTTCGGTCGCGGCAGCCCCGCGCCCGGCCCATGTCAAGATCATCGTCGGCACCAGCGATACGCTCGAGGTGCTGGCGCGTCGCTATCACGTGACACCGGCCGCGATCCTGGCGGCCAATGGCTATAAGGGGCCGCGCACCTTGTCGCCCGGCCAGTCACTGCTGATCCCGCAGCCCGCGGCGTCCGCGGCCGCAACCGAGGCGCCGGCGGCAGCGCCGGTCGCTGCCGTGGCGCCGGCACCTGCCGCAGCCGCGGTCAAGCCGGTCGCGATCGCCACGGCGCCGGCATCCGCCGCGACCGTTCACGTGGTCAACCATGGCGACACCCTGCACAGCATCGCCCATCGCTACCATGTGACGGTCGCCGAACTCATGCGGGCCAACAATCTCGATGCCGACGCCAAGCTCAAGCTCGGCGCCCGGCTGAATGTGCCGGCCAAGGTCGCGGCCGCAGCGCCGGCAGCCCCGGCCGCCGCGCTCCAACCGGTCGCCGCAGCACCGGCGGCGGCGCCGAAGCTCGCCTCAGCGGCATCGCCCCAGCAGAGCGCGCGGCTCGCCCAGGCGGCGCCGACGGCCGAGGACGGCGCGCCGGAGAGCACCGTCAAGGCTGCCGAGGCCACCGGCGCGCTGCCGACCTTCCGCTGGCCGGTGCGCGGCAAGGTGATCGCAAGCTACGGCGCCAAGACCAACGGCAAGTCCAACGACGGCATCAACCTTGCGGTGCCCGAGGGGACACCGGTCAAGGCGGCCGAAGACGGCGTGGTCGCCTACGCCGGCAACGAACTCAAGGGGTACGGCAACCTTGTCCTGGTGCGGCATTCCAACGGCTACGTCACCGCATATGCCCATGCGAGTGAGCTGCTGGTGAAGCGCGGAGACACGATCAAGCGCGGCCAGGTCATTGCCAAGTCGGGTCAATCGGGCGAAGTGGCGTCGCCGCAGCTCCACTTCGAGATCCGCAAAGGGTCTCAGCCGGTTGACCCGCTGCAATTCCTCAACGGGGCGTGAGCGACAGCTCACTTCCCGCTGAGCTTGACACCCAGCCGCCCGGCCAGCTCCTGGGTAAACTGCCAGGCGACACGGCCCGAACGCGAGCCGCGCGTGGTCGCCCATTCCAGCGCCTCGCGCTCGAGATCCTCCTCGGCAAGCTTGATGCCGAAATGGCCGCAATAACCCCGCACCATGGCGAGATATTCGTCCTGGCTGCAGCGGTGGAAGCCGAGCCACAGACCGAAACGATCGGACAGCGACACCTTCTCCTCGACCGCCTCGCCGGGGTTGATGGCGGTCGAGCGCTCATTCTCGAT
Source organism: Bradyrhizobium sp. (assembly GCA_035293585.1). Classification (GTDB taxonomy): domain Bacteria; phylum Pseudomonadota; class Alphaproteobacteria; order Rhizobiales; family Xanthobacteraceae; genus Bradyrhizobium. The sequence continues at coordinate 46,741 of DATGMN010000063.1, forward strand.
CATCTCGCGCGCCAGCAGATGGCGGCGGTTGGAGGTGGCATAGAGGATGACGTTGTCGGGACGGCCCTCGATGCCGCCCTCCAGCACCGCCTTCAGCGATTTGTAGGAGGCGTCGTTGCCGTCAAACGAGAGATCGTCGCAGAACACGATGAAGCGGAAGCTGGAGGCGCGCAAAAGCTCCATCAGGGACGGCAGGCTCTCGATGTCCTCGCGGTGGATCTCGATCAGCTTCAGCCGGTCGGCCGGGTTGCGGTCGAGATTGATGGTGGCGTGCGCGGCCTTGACCAGCGACGACTTGCCCATGCCGCGGGCGCCCCACAGAAGCGCGTTGTTGGCGGGCAGGCCATTGGCGAAACGCTCGGTGTTCTCGATCAGGATGTCGCGCATCCGGTCGATGCCCTTGAGCAGCGTGATTTCGACGCGGCTGACGCGCGGAACGCTGCTCAGGCGGCCATTGGGGTGCCAGACGAAGGCATCGGCGTCCCTAAAAGAGAACGGCTTTTGCTCGGCGGGGGCGTTGGCGGCCAGATGGGCGGCGATCGCCTCCAGCGCGGTGGCGATCCTGGCGGCGTGGTCGTCGGCGTGCTTTGCCGCAGGTTGGGCGGACTTTTTCGCCGCGGCTTTCCGGACGGTCGCGGATAGGGTTTTGCGGGCCATTTTTGACATTCGTTATTTTCCTGACCGCGGAGGCTTTATCGAGCCTTTCCAGGCCCCGCAAGCAGCCCCAAATCAGGGCTGGGCGGCGTTGCAATTGGGACCGCGGCCGCTATAGTCCGCGCGAATTTGCCGGACCGGCGCCCGCTCAGAGGCCTTGCCGGGTCCTTGCCGTCTCATGAAGGATTAGGAACTTCCGATGCTGATTACCCCCGCCTATGCCCAGGCCGCGGCCGGCGGCGACACCAACAGCATGTTGATGTCGCTTTTGCCTTTCGCGCTGATCTTCGTGATCATGTATTTCCTGATCCTGCGCCCGCAGCAGAAGAAGGTCCGCGACCATGCCGATCTGGTCAAGAACATCCGGCGCGGCGATACCGTCGTCACCACGGGGGGCCTGGTCGGAAAGGTGACCAAGGTGGTCGACGACGACCAGATCGAATTCGAAATCTCCGACGGCGTCCGCGTCCGGCAGATGCGCCAGATGATCTCCGGCGTGCGCGCCAAGGGCGAACCCGCGAAGGGCGAGGCCAAGGACGAGGCGTCCGCGAGCTGATCCCGCGTCCCGCCCGCAACTCCGCTTAAAGAGAACACCCGATGTTGTATTTCACGCGGTGGAAGGCGCTCGGCATCATCCTGACGGCACTCGTGGTGTGCCTGTGCGCGGTGCCGAACTTCTTCCCCGAAGCCACCGTCAAGAACTGGCCGCTGTGGGCGCAGCGGCGGCTCGTGCTTGGCCTCGATCTGCAGGGCGGCTCCTATCTGCTGCTCGAAGTCGATTCCAATTATGTGAAGAAGGAAAAGCTCGACCAGATCCGCGACGATGCGCGGCGGGCGCTGCGTGAGGCCAAGATCGGCTACACCGGCCTCGCCAGCAAGGGCGATGCAGTCGAGGTGCGGGTGAAGGACGCCGACCTGCAGACGGCGCTGTCCAAGCTGCGCGATTTGTCGCAACCCCTCGGCGGCCTGCTTGGTAGCAGCGGCCAGCGCTCGCTGGACGTCACCGACGCCGGTGGCGGGCTGATCCGGCTGACGGTGCCGCCGGCTGCGATCAACGAGCGCATCCGCCAGACCATCGAGCAATCGATCCAGATCGTCGAGCGCCGCGTCAACCAGCTCGGCACCGTCGAGCCGGTGATCCAGCGGCAGGGCACCGACCGCATCCTGGTGCAGGTGCCAGGCCTGCAGGACCCGACCCGGCTGAAGGACCTGCTTGGCAGAACCGCCAAGATGGAGTTCCGCATGGTCGACACCAGCGTGTCGCCGGAGCAGGCGCAGCAGGGCGGTGTGCCGCCGGATGACGATCTCCTGATGAGCGCGTCGGCCCCGAAAATACCGTATGTGGTCAAGAAACAGGTGCTGGTCACCGGCGGCGATTTGACGGACGCGCAGACCGCCTTCGATCCGCGCACGGGGGAGCCCGTCGTCAGCTTCAAGTTCAATTCGACGGGCTCGCGCAAATTCGCCGAGGCGACCCAGGCAAATGTCGGGATACCCTTCGCAATCGTGCTCGACAACGAAGTGATCTCCGCACCGGTGATCCGCGAGCCGATCACCGGCGGGCAGGGGCAGATCTCGGGCAGTTTCACCGTTCAATCCGCCAATGACCTCGCGATCCTGCTTCGCGCCGGCGCGCTGCCGGCACCGCTGACGGTCATCGAGGAACGTACCGTCGGTCCCGGTCTCGGTGCGGACTCGATCGCAAAGGGCGAGCTGGCGGCTTATGTCGGCGCGATCATGGTCGTGGTGTTCATGCTGCTGACCTACCGGTTGTTCGGCCTGTTCGCCAACATTGCCGTCATCATCAACGTGGCGATGATCTTCGGCGTGCTGTCGCTGCTCAACGCCACGCTGACCTTGCCGGGCATCGCCGGCATCGTGCTCACCGTCGGCATCGCGGTCGACTCCAACGTGCTGATCTATGAGCGCATCCGCGAGGAGCTGCGCGGCGGGCGCAACGCCATCTCCGCCATCGACGCCGGCTTCAAGCGCGCCCTGGCGACGATCCTTGACTCCAACATCACGACCTTCATCGCCGCCGCGGTGCTGTTCTACATCGGCACCGGCCCGGTGCGCGGCTTTGCCGTGACACTCGGCATCGGCATCATCACCACTGTTTTCACCGCCTTTACCCTGACCCGGCTGATCGTCGCCTGGTGGGTGCGCTGGAAGCGGCCACAAACCGTGCCGATCTAGGAAACGCGGTCGTGACTCACATTGTTCTGATCTCTCTCGGCGTTCTCATTGCCGTGCTGGCCGTCGTCAGCGCGCTCGGCATCCTGCCGTCGCTGCGTATCGTGCCCGACGTTACGCATTTCGACTTCACCCAGTTCCGCCGGATCAGCTTTCCGATCTCGGCGACGCTGTCGATCATCGCGATCACGCTGTTCTTCACCCACGGCCTGAATTTCGGCATCGACTTCAAGGGCGGCACGCTGCTCGAGGTCCGCGCCAAATCGGGAACCGCCGATATCGCGGGCATGCGGGCGAGCCTGAGCACGCTCGGCCTCGGCGAGGTCCAGTTGCAGCAATTCGGCGGACCGGACGAGGTTCTGATCCGGGTTGCCGAGCAGCCCGGCGGCGACGCGGCGCAGCAGGAGGCGGTGAACAAGGTCCGCGGTGCGCTCGGCGACAGCGTCGACTACCGCCGCGTCGAGGTGGTCGGTCCGCGCGTCTCCGGCGAGCTCTTGGCCTACGGCATGCTCGGCCTGATGCTCGCGATCGTCTCGATCCTGATCTATCTGTGGTTCCGGTTCGAGTGGCAGTTCGCGCTCGGCGCCATGATCGCCAACGTGCACGATATCGTGCTGACGATCGGCTTCATGTCGATCTCGCAGGTCGATTTCGATCTCACCAGCATCGCAGCGCTGCTCACCATTCTCGGTTATTCGCTCAACGACACGGTCGTCATCTATGACCGCATCCGGGAAATGCTGCGGCGATACAAGAAAATGCCGATGCCGCAGCTCTTGAACGAGTCGATCAACTCGACCCTGTCGCGCTCGATCATCACCCATTTGACGGTGACGCTGGCATTGCTCGCGCTGCTCCTGTTCGGCGGTCCGGCCATCCACAGCTTCACGGCGGTCATGATGTTCGGCGTGGTGCTGGTCGGCACCTACACCTCGATCTTCATTGCGGCTCCGATCCTGATCTATCTCGGCGTCGGAACCCAGCGAACCGATGCGCAGGACGCTCCGGAGAAGAAAGCGGACGTGCCGGCGAAGTCCGCGAAGAAATAGCGGCGGCATGGACCGAAAGTGGCGCCCCGGGACTTGACCCGAGGCGGGAAGCTCGTTTTTCGGATCCCATCATGGCTGACGCGTCAGACGCTCCCCATTTTCCGCGCTCGGCGGCGATCGAGGCCTATGGCAAGGGCGGCTTCGCTTTCGCCGGGATGTCGCATCGCGGCTCGCTATTGTGCCTGCCCAATGCGGTCTGGGCGTGGGAGATCACGAGGCCCGAGCAGATCGACAGATATTCGCTGGCGCGGGTGTTTGACGCCGCAAATTCCATCGACACGCTGATCGTCGGCACCGGCACGGGTGTTTGGCTGCCGCCGCAGGAGCTGCGCAGCGCGTTGCGCGCCGTGCACGTGGTGCTGGATGCGATGCAGACGGGACCGGCGATCCGCACCTACAACATCATGCTGGGCGAGCGGCGGCGCGTCGCCGCGGCGTTGATCGCGGTGCCATGACGGACCAGATCTCCGACGACAACACTGCAGCCGCCTTCTGCGCCGATCTGGTGCGCAGCCACGATTTTGCCCGCTATGCCGCAACGCTCTTCCTGCCGGCCGATATGCGTCGCGCGCTGCTCGCGCTCTACGCCTTCAATGTCGAGATCACGCGGGTCCGCGACCAGGTCAGCCAGGCTCTGCCCGGTGAAATCCGGCTGCAATGGTGGACCGACATGCTGGCCGGTCACGCTCACGGCAGCGCCGAGGGCAATCCGGTTGCAGCCGAGCTGATGCACGTGATCGGCCTTGGCGAACTGCCGGTCGAGAAGCTGTCGCGCCTGATCGAGGAGCATCAGTTTGATCTCTACAACGACCCGATGCCGACCATGGCGGCGCTGGAAGGCTATCTGAATGATACCTCGTCGGCGCTGTTTGCGCTGGCGGCGCAGATCGCCGGCGGGCCGCCGTCGCCCGAGGTCGATCATCTGGCGCGCCACGCCGGCCTTGCGCAGGGCTTTGTGCACGTGATCGCGAGCCTGGCTCATGATGCCTCGCGCCGCCAGCTGTTCCTGCCGCAGCAGGTGCTGGCCCAGCATGGCAGCGATCTGGAGGAGGTGTTCGCCGGCAAGCTTACACAGCGCGTCCGGAGCGCGGTTGACCAGTTGCTCGCGGAGGCGCGCGGACATCTCGAAACCGCCTACGGCCTGCTTGGGGAGGCGCCGGAGGAGGTGAGGCCGGTGTTCCTGCCGCTCGCTCTGGTGCGGCGCGATTTGAGAAGGCTCTCCCGTCCGGACAATGATCCCTTCGCACCGCAACCGCCCTCGCGGCTCTCGACGCTCTGGACCTTGTGGCGCGCCTCGCGATCCAAGCAATTTGGCCGCTAGAAAGCCGCCCACGAGGTGACGGCGCGAAGCTATGTCGATCGGACGCTGCATCCCGAATGGGCAGGCGGCAGAGCGGACAACCCACGCGCGCAACGGCGCCGTCAAACAAAGGACCGTGCGGCCGTAACCAAATGCCTCATGAGCCTTTAGGCGCTCTGGACGTTTTCGCCTCTGGGGCGGTAGGCTGCTGAAAACGCCGCTCAAAGCGGCTCGTCCTGGGAGGACTGTCGAGATGCGGGAGTTGACGCCTGAGACCATCACGGACGCCGTCCTCGACCGGATGGCAACGACATCCGATCCGCGCATGAAGGAGGGCATGGCCGCCGCGGTGCGGCATCTGCATGCCTTTGCCCGCGAGGTGAACCTGACCCCGGGCAAGATGTGCACTCCGGCCCGGCAGAGAAGACCAGCGGCCGCGCCGGTTCCGATCCATCCGCCATTCTGAAGGAGAAAGCCGCGCCGGCGCCCGCGGCAGGCTGAGATGAGGGCGCTGCCGAATATCAAGACCAAACATCAAAAACACTATGGAGTAGGGGGAGTGATGAAACGCAGAGAGGTGATCGGCTGGGCCGCGGCCGCAATGGTGCTCGCCATGATGCCGGGTGCGAGCGCAGAGGAGCCGCCGATCAAGATCGGCATGTCGATGCCGCAGACCGGCGGGCTTGCCGGAGGCGGCAAGGCCTCGCTGCTCGGCATCGAGATCTGGCGCGACGACGTCAATGCCAGGGGTGGGCTGCTCGGCCGCAAGGTCGAGCTCGTCGTCTATGACGACAAATCGAGCGCCTCGGAGACGCCGGCGCTCTACGCCAAGCTCCTCGACATCGACAAGGTCGATCTGTTGTTCGCCCCCTACGCGACGGTGCCGACTGCCCCGATCATGCCGTTGGTGAAGCAGCGCGGCATGCTCCTGATGGGAAATTTCTCCTTCCAGGTGAACAGCAAGGTCCACCACGACATGTGGTTCAACAACGCGCCGTGGGGCCCGGCCGACAGTTGGGCGACCGGCTTCCTGACCCTCGGCCAGAAGGCGGGTGGCAAGACGGTTGCGATCCTCTCGGCCGACCAGGAATTCGCGCAGAACATCGCGACGACCGCGCGCGATGTCGCCAAGAAGCTCAACCTGCCCGTGGTGTTCGACCAGGCCTATCCGCCTAGCACGGCCGAATTCTCCAGCATCATCCGCGCGCTCGACGCGGCCAAGCCCGATATTGTGTTCGTCGCGTCCTATCCGCCGGACTCGGCGGCCATCCTGCGCGCGGTCAACGAGATCGGCGTTGGCGACAACGTCAAGATCTTCGGCGGTGCCATGGTCGGGTTGCAGTTTGCAGCTGTGATGGAAAATCTGGGCTCGTTGCTCAACGGCGTCGTCAACTACAACACGTGGCTGCCGGAGCCGAGCATGTATTTCGACGGGACCAAGGAGTTCTTCGAGAAATACAGCAAGCGTGCGGTGGAGGCCAAGGTCGATCCGCTCGGCTACTATCTTGCGCCCTACGGCTATGCGATGGGCCAGCTGATCGAGGAGGCCGTCAACGCCACCAAGTCGCTCGACCAGAAGGCGCTTGCCAAATATCTGCGCGAGAACACGCACAAGACCATTGTCGGGCCGATCACCTATGCCGAGGACGGCGAATGGAAGGAGAGCGCGACGCTGGAGGCGCAGTTCCGCGGCGTCAAGGACAAGAACATGGATCAGTTCCGGTCCGCAGGGAAGCAGGTGATCCTGTTTCCAGACCGGCTGAAAACCGGTGACCTGATCACCCCCTTCGAGGACGCTCGCAACAAATAGCAACTGAGCCTTGGACTGAGCCTTGGAAGGACCGGCTTCGCGAGAGGCCAGGGAGGGTGGTTTCAAGTGTTTTCGATCGATCTGCTGCGGGATGCGGTCGTGCTCGGCGTGCTGCTCGGCTGCTTCTATGCAGCCGTCAGCGTCGGGCTATCAATCTCGTTCGGCCTGCTTGACGTGCCGCACGTGGCGCATCCCGCCTTTCTGGTGCTGGCGGCCTATGGCGTCTATCTGCTCAACGACAGCTACGACATCGACCCGCTGCTCGCGGGGCTCCTGATCTCGCCCGTGTTCTTCCTGCTCGGGCTCATCACCTACCGCCTCTATCACGAGACGTTCGAAAAGCGCGGCAGCGATGCCGCGGTGCGCGGGATCGCCTTCTTCTTCGGCGTCGCCTTCATCATCGAGGTGCTGATCATCCTGCAGTTCGGAGTCGATCAGCGCTCGGTGACCGCCTCCTATATCGGCAAGGCCTGGCGCATCGGCGACTTGCGCATTCCGATCCGGCAACTCGTTGCGTTCGGGGTCGCGCTGGGCCTGACCGTGCTGCTTGCGGTGTATTTGTCGAAGACGTTCATGGGCCGGGCCATCCGTGCCGTGGCGCAGGACCAGGAAGGGCTTCGCCTGATGGGCGCCAATCCCGTCAGGATCAAGCAGGTCGCATTCGGCATCGCCACAGCCGTGCTCGGGATCGCCGGCGCGCTTCTGATCGTGGTTGCCCCGGTCGAGCCCACGCTCGACCGCGTCTATATCGGGCGAACCTTCTGCGTGGTGGTGATGGCCGGCCTCGGCAGCATTTCCGGCACGCTGATCGCCTCCATCATCCTGGGCGTTGCCGAATCGATCGTGCTGACGATGTTCGGAGCGTCCTGGGCGCCGGCGATCTCGTTTGCGCTGCTGCTCGGCGTTCTCGCCGTGCGGCCGCAAGGCCTGCTTGGCAGGTGATCCATGCAGCGTAGCTCCATCCTGTTCTGGGCGGGCGCAGTCGCGTTCCTCGCCATCGTCTTCGCGATGACACAGCTTCTGCGGAACGAGTACCCGTTCTTTGCCGGCTATGTGATCCTGCAATTCATCGTGCTGTCGGTCGCCTGGACCATCCTCGGCGGCTACGCCGGCTACGTCAATTTCGGCACCAACGCGTTCTTCGGCGTCGGCGTCTATACGGCCGTGCTCCTGGTCCAGGCATACAAGGCGCCGCTGGGCGTGCAGATCGCGGTGGCCGCGGTGGTCGGCAGCCTGCTCGGTCTCGGCGTCGGCCTTCTGACCCTGCGGATGCGTGGCATCTTCTTTTCCATCGCAACCATCGCGGTTGCGATCGTGATCGAAACCACCATCACCAACTGGCGCTTTGTCGGCGGCGCGGCCGGTATCCAGCTGCAGCGGCCGGCGGTGATGGCACCGTTCGACAGCTATGTGAAACTGTTGTTCTTCGTACAGGCGCTCCTTGTCGTGCTGGCTGTGGCGATCACCCGCTTCATCCAGAATTCGCGGATCGGCCGCGGTCTGCAGGCGCTGCGGGATGACGAGCTTGCTGCCGAATGCACGGGTGTGCCGACCTTGCGGCTGAAGCTTCTCGCCTGCGTGATCTCGGGGGCGCTGATCTCCGCCGGCGGAGCGCCGGCCGCGATGTACGTCCAATACGCCAATCCGGATTCAGCCTTCAATTTGAACTATTCGGTTTCGGTGCTGGCGATGGCGCTGATTGGCGGCACCACGCACTGGATCGGACCCGTGCTGGGCGCGGTCCTGCTCGGCTCGACGCAACAATATCTCGCCGTCAATATCTCGTCAGAGGTCAACGTGCTCGTGCTCGGGGTCATGCTGGTGCTGTTCGTCGTGGCTGCGCCGAAGGGCATCATCGGCCTGGTCGGCGGCTGGTTGCAATCGAAAGATCGCCCATGACGACCTCTGCCGCTCCGCAGGAACCGCTGCTGCGCATCGAGGCGCTGACCAAGAGCTTTGGCGGCTTCGTCGCGCTCGACAACATCAATGTCGACATCGCCAAGGGCGAGCGCTTCGGGCTGATCGGGCCGAACGGTTCGGGCAAGACCACGCTGGTCAACTGCATCGCCGGCGCACTGCGTCCGAACAAGGGAAGCGTGGTGTTCGCGGGTGAGGACATCACATTGTTGCCGCCGAACCGGCGGTCGCACCGCGGCATCGCGCGCAGCTTCCAGATACCGCGTCCCTTCCGCAGCATGACGGTGCTGCAAAACCTGATGGTCGCGCTGGATTTCGCCGGCAATCGGCATCTGCTGGAGACGGAGGCGCACCGGCGCGAGGTCGCCATGTCAATCCTGACCCGGATCGGGCTTGCCGGCCGGGCGGCGATGCCGACCGCCGTGCTGACCCAGGTTGAATTGCGCAAGATGGAGCTCGCCCGTGCGCTCGCGAGCGGGCCAAAACTCCTGATTTCGGATGAGGCAATGGCTGGGCTGTCGACGTCCGAGGTCGACGAGGTGCTGGATCTCCTGATGAGCCTCGGCGGCGAGGACATCGCCATCATCATGATCGAGCATATCATGCAGGCGGTGATGCGGTTCTCCCAGCGCGTGATGTGCCTCGATGCCGGCCGTATCATTGCCATCGGCGCGCCATCGGAGGTGATGGCGAATGCACGCGTTCAGGAGGCCTATCTTGGCACTTAGCCTGTCGATCGAAGGGCTGGACGCAGGCTATGGTGCGGTGAAGGCCCTGCGCGGCGTCAACGTGCAGGTCGAAGGCGGCGAGACCGTCGCGCTGCTCGGCACCAACGGCAATGGCAAGAGCACCCTGATGAAATGCATCATGGGGCTGGTGCGCCCGTCGCGCGGGCGGGTATCGCTGACTGTCGAGGGCGAGGCGCACGACCTGACGAAATTGTCGCCCGAAGGCATTGTCGATCTCGGCGTGGCGCTGGTGCCGGAAGGACGGCGGCTGTTTCCCAAGCTCACGGTCGAGGAAAACCTGATGCTCGGCGCCTTTCGCAAAGTCGCGCGGCGCGCCATCAGCCGCAATCTGACGCTGGCTTTCGATACGTTTCCCGTGCTGAAGGAGCGCAGGAAACAGCTCGCCGGCACCATGTCGGGCGGCCAGCAGCAGATGCTGGCGATTGCGCGAGCGCTGATGTCCTCGCCGCGGCTTTTGCTGGTCGACGAGCCCTCGGTCGGCCTGTCGCCGCTCCTGGTATCGCAGACCATTGCCAAGATCGGCGAGCTCAAGCAGCGCTTCGGCTTGACGGTGCTGATGGCGGAGCAGAACTTCAACCAGGCGATCCGCATCGCCGATCGCGGCTATATCATCGTCCACGGCGAGATTGCGGTTGCGGCCAAATCCGTCGACGAGTTGAAGGCCAACGACATCGTTAAGCGGCTTTATCTGGGCGGAACGGCCTGATTGTTTCAGCGCTCGCGCAGCGCGTCATGGGCATGCTCGCGCAGCGGCGCCAGCAGGAAATCGATGATGCGCCGCTTGCCCGTGAGAATTTCGGCCTTCACCGACATGCCCGGCAGAAGCGGCGCGGCGCGGCCGTCCACGTTGAACTCGCCGGACGCCAGGGCAATGTGCACCGTGTAGCGCAGCCGTTCGCTGGCCTGGATACGGTCTATCTCGTCCGCCTGCCGTTCGGAGCCGCTGACATTGGACTGGTTCGCGGGCGCGGCCTCGGCGTCGCGGTCGATTGCGATGACCTTGCCGCGCAACAGGCCGTAGCGGGTGAACGGGAATGCGTCGATCTTGAGCTCGACCGGCTGGCCGACCTCGACAAAGCCGACATCGCGGTTTTCCAGCACCGCCTCGATCTCGATTTGACTATCGTCTGGCACCACTGAAAGCAATTGCTGGGCCGGCGTCACGACGGCGCCGACGCTCGCAATATGGATCTGCTGCACGGTGCCGTCGATCGGCGCGCGCAGGGTCTGCAGGTCGGCGCGGCGGGCCGCTTTCGCAAGGGCCTCGTCGGCCGCGCGAATGCGCTCGCGCGCCTTCGCAAGGTCCCCCATCGCGTTGTGGCGGATCTCCGCGGCAGTTGCGGTGAGCTTCTGGTCCAGCCCCGAGATCGCTGCATCCAGCGAGGCGATCTTGGAGTGGGTGATGTCGAGCTCGGCCTGGGTCTCCACCAGAAGCTGCTGGCTCTCCAGCCGCGCGATCACCGAGGCATTGCCAACCTCGGCGGCTTTCTTTCGGATGTCGGCGCGCTCGGCGACCATCGGCAGCGTCTGCTCGATCTTGGCCGCCGTCTGTCGCTGCGCCTCGCGGTCGGCGAGATGCTGCATGCGCTCCTGCATGAGGCCGGCAAGCTGGCTCTTCTGCATCGCGATTTGCGCGGTCAATTGGGCCTGGGCGCGCGCCTGCTCCAGCGGGCTGGCGGCCACGATTTCGGCAAAGGGAGCCGTGCTCCTCCCGTCGAGGAATGCGGAGAGCCGCATTTCGTCGAGCTCGGCGGCGGCGAGATCGTTCTGCGCGCGTTCGCGCTCGGCCAGCGCTGCCGTCTTGTCCAGCTCGATCAAGGGATCATCGGCCCGCACATGCTGACCCGGGCCGACCAGCACCGCTTTCACGCTCGCGGTCTCGAACGGCTGCACCACCTGGGTGCGCAGATGGGAGATGATCTTGCCGCTGGCGACCGCGACGATGTCGACTTTGCCGATCACGGCCCAGCCGAGCCCCGCCAGCGTCACCAGACAGAGCGAGAGTGCGGTGAGGCGGCCGAGCGGGTTCGGCGGCGTCTCCGTCACCTCCAGCGCCGCGGGCAGGAATTCGCGCTCGCGCGACATTGCGGAATCGAAGCTGACGAGACGGGCGAGGCTCGACGGCAGCGCCGGCATCGGGCGGGGCATTCTCATCGGCCCACCGCCTGAATCTGATGCAGCGCCGCATAGCGGCCGTGACCGGCCACCAGCTCCTCATGCGTGCCGTCCTCGACGATCACGCCGTTTTCGATGGTCAGGATGCGGTCGGCGCTGCGCACGGTCGACAGCCGGTGCGCGATGATCAGCACCGTGCGTCCCTGTACGATATCGCGCATGTTGCTCTGGATGATGCTCTCGGACTCATAGTCGAGTGCGGATGTCGCCTCATCGAAAATCAGGATGCGGGGATCACCGACGAGTGCCCGCGCAATGGCCACACGCTGGCGCTGCCCGCCCGACAGCGAGACGCCGCGCTCGCCGATCGAGGTGTCGTAGCCCTGCGGCATTTTGCAGATGAAATCGTGGGCGCCGGCAAGCTTGGCGGCGGCGATCACCTTCTCCATGGACAGCGCGGGATCGGCCAGCGCAATGTTCTCGCGCACCGACCGGTTGAACAGCACGTTCTCCTGCAGCACCACGCCGATCTGGCGGCGCAGCCACGATGGATCGAGCACGGCGGTGTCGACGCCGTCGATCAGCACGCGGCCGGCTTCGGGCTGGTAGAGCCGCTGCGCCAGCTTAGCGATCGTGCTCTTGCCCGAACCGGAGGGGCCGACAATGCCGACCACCTGGCCGGCCGGGATGTTGACGCTGACGTCGCGCAGCACCGGTTGCGTGTTGATGCCGTAGCGGAAGGTGACCCGTTCGAATTCGATCGAACCCGCGAGGCGCGGCTGGTCGGCCTGGGTCGAGCCCGCCTGGGTCTCGACCGGCGTGTTGAGGATGTCGCCGAGCCGCTCGACCGAGATCCGCACCTGGTGGAAGTCCTGCCAGACCTGGACCAGCCGCAGCACGGGACTGCTCACCTGCGAGGCCAGCATGTTGAAGGCGACGAGCTCGCCGACCGTCATCCTGTTGGCGATGACGAGGCCCGCGCCGAGAAACAAAGTCAGCGCACCGACGCCCTTGTTGAGCAGAGTTGCGGCCTGCGTCGCCCAGTTGCCGATCTGGGACGCGGCGAAGGAGGCGCTGACATAGCGTGCGAGCTGCTCCTCCCAGCGGTTCTGCATCTGCGGCTCGACTGCCATGGCCTTGATGGTCTCGACGCCAGTGACGCTTTCGACCAGGAACGCCTGGTTCTCGGCGCCGCGACGGAATTTTTCGTCGAGCCTGCGGCGAAAGGCCGGCGTCGTCGCAATCGACAACAGCGCGTAGAGCGGTAGCGTCGCGGTCACGACCAGGGCGAGCGTCGAGCTGTAGACGAACATCACGCCGATGAAGACCGCGCCAAAGCAGAGGTCCAGCACCAGCGTGATCGAGGACGAGGTGATGAACTGCCGGATGGTTTCGAGCTCGCGCACCCGCGCCACGCTGTCACCAACGCGGCGCCGCTCGAAATAGGCCAAGGGCAGCCGCATCAGATGGCGGAACACCCGCGCTCCGAGCTCGACGTCGATGCGGTTGGAGGTGTGGGAGAACAGATAGGTGCGCAGGCCCGACAACAGCGCTTCGAAAAAGGCGATCAGCGCGAGGCCGGCGACCATCACCTCCAGCGTCGACAGGCCCCGATGCACCAACACCTTGTCGATCACGGTCTGGAAGATCATCGGCGTCGCAAGCCCGAACAGCTGGATCACGAAGGAGGCGAGCAGCACCTCGGCCAGGATATGCCGGTATTTGTGGAGCGCACTCCAGAACCAGCCGAGATCGAATGGCTTGGCGGTGTCGAACAGTTCGGCCCGCTTGGCGAGCAGGATGAGGCGGCCGCTCCATTCGGCCTCGAACGCTGCGAAGGGAATAAGCTGCGGCTGGGGGTTGTCCATGCCCTGAATGACGAGGACGCTGTCCTCGGTCAGCTTGCCGATGACGGCAAAGCCGCCTGATCGCATGACGGCCACGACCGGCAGGTGCGTCTTCGCCAGCCGCTTGATGGAGGAGGTGACGACGGTTGCCTTGACCGGAAAGCGCCGCGCCGCGCGCAGGACATCGTCGACATCGAGAGGTGCTGATTTACCGGCTTCGTGCTGGATTCTGGCGGGATCGGCGACAATGCCGAGCAACATCAATGCAAGCGCCAGTGACCAAGCGCCTTGATCAGTGCACGCACGCATCAAGCGCCCCGCCGATTCACAGCCCGCCGACCAGCTAAGAGGGTCAGGGTTAGAGGCGCGTTAACGACGATTGTCTCCCGCGCGCCTCAGCCGACGCGCGGGAGATGAGGTGAGCCTCAGGCCAGCGGCGAAGCCAGCGTTGGCTGGGTGCTGGTGCTCGCCTGCGACAGGCTGGCACTCGCAAGGCTGCCGCTCGAAATCGAGGCAATGGCCTGGACGAAGCTGGAGGCCGTCGCCGACAGGCTGGTCGCGTCGCTGCCGACCTTCGTGGTCACCGAGCCTGACGTGCTTGACGCTGTCTTGAAGGCCTGCCCGACATTGTCGACGGTGATGGTATCCTTATCCGACAACAGCGTCGCCAGGCTGACTTCGAAGGTGGTGTCCCAGGTCTGGCCGGCCTCCGTGCCCCAGGGATTTCGCACTTCGAGCATGCCGGTCTTGCTGTCATAGCCGTAGACCGACATCGCGTGGTCCGCGACCAGGGTGATCTTGCCCGAGGAATCCTTGGCGTTGGTGTAGGACGACAGGGTGACGTCGTCGCCCGCGGCGAGGTCGGTGGCAAGGGTCGAGAGGACATTCGACGTGGCATTGCCTGTGGTGTAGCCGGTCACGCCAAAGGACTGGTTGTAGACCACTTTCGCCCAGGAGCCGCCGCTGGCCTGGAAATCGGTGATCGCCGACGCGCCGGTGATCTCTTCCAGCGCCATCTCGGGCGCCCCGCCATTGCCGATGGTCGACCACGAATTGCCGTAGTTGATGGAGTTTCCGGTCACGACGTTGCTGGCCTGCAGCTGCGCATAGGCCTTTTCGGCAAGGCTCGCCCAGATGTCGCTGCCGCCATTGTTGAAGATGGTGCCGCCGTTGGCGAGCGAGGTGTTGACGGTCACATACTCGGCTTTGCCGTTGACGTAGAAACGTACGCCATAGGTGTTGTTGCCGTTCGAGCTGAACATCGAGGTGATGTCGCCGGAATTCTGCTTCGCGACCTCGGCCAGGCTCGACAGCAGATAGCAGTCGCCGAGATAGCCCTGGTTGATGTCGTTCATGCTCGGGCCGCTCGATGCAAACAGCGCCTTGGACGAGGCGGAATAGGTCACCGAGAAATTGCTGCCGCCCATGCTGACCTTCGAGGAGGTCAGGTC
The DNA here is from genome assembly GCA_035293585.1 of Bradyrhizobium sp. Lineage (GTDB taxonomy): Bacteria > Pseudomonadota > Alphaproteobacteria > Rhizobiales > Xanthobacteraceae > Bradyrhizobium. The sequence continues at coordinate 61,826 of DATGMN010000063.1, forward strand.
GGTCCCGGTCAGCCATTTGCCGATCAGCTCCGAGAGCTGGGTGGCGGATGAGCCGGTCGAGAGATTGCCGAGCGCCACGGCGCTCGCCCCGCCGCCGGTCCAGGTTGCATTGGCGGCATTGCCGTTCACCAGTGCCTGGGTGACATAGGTCAGATAGCTCGAGGTCGACAGGCCATTATTGAGGTTGGCGGCGATGGTCTTCAGGTCGGCTATTTCCGCAGCCGTCAGCTTCGTGGTGCCGAGCTTCGCATCGAGATCGTTGAAGACTTTCAATAGCGCCGCGTAGCTCACGGTGCCGTTGACATCGGCTGCCGCCATGTCGGTTTCGATCGAGGCCGTCGACAGGGATTTGATCCAGGACGGGATCGCGGCGGTGCTCGAGGTGCCGCTGGTCGAGCTGGAGGTCGTCACGGCAGCAGTGGTTGTGGTTGTCGCTTTGGTCGTGGTCGTCGCTACCGAAGCCGACGGGAGCGCGGCGCTCACGGCAGAGAAGTCGGCGAATGACAGGCTTGCGGCCGCTGACGCCGCGGACGGCGCGGCGCCGGCCAATGGAGCGTTCAATCCGAAAAAGGAAAAGTCGATCGATCCGGTGCCATCGGTGCTGTTGTCGGTCTTGGCAGTCTGCGGCTTGAACGACATGAGGTAAATTCTTTCTCAATGATCCCGCGTGGGGTGGCTGACACACAATTCCGGGCGCAATCTGCGTGGAACCCGTTTCCGTGGTCCTAGATCGATCGTTCGAATTTTAGCGATCGTAAAATTACGGATATGATCCGGCCATCAGAGACGGGAACGATCGAAGTCGCGGGGCCCTGCAACGAAGACGTTGGCGATGGGGTGCTACGAACGGTCTTTCGTATCTCACATCGCAAGCAAGCCCTGGACAGCAGTCCTCGTTCTCGCGGCGCGCTGCACCCGAGCTTTGCTCAATATCGCCCTCGTCGGAGCGCAGAGGGCGCAGGGAAGGCCGGGTGACCGCTGCACCCGAGGCCGTCGCGCCAACGTGAGTTGCGCAAACGGCGCGAGACCACAGGTACAGGCGGTATCACACCGGCCTTCCCTGCGCAGTGGTTTACGACTTATATCGTACTCTCCCCGGTGAGCCGGCTATTGCCACCGTCGCTTCACGACAGCCTTTGGAGCGTCCGCGAAACTTGGCACCTGCACGGGCGTGCCAGGACCACACGACTTCGCCGTCCGCGAATGTGCCGCAACGTCGATCGGCACACCAGCGTCCACCGCATTCCGCTCCACGTTCGTGACGACGCGTTCGTCCCTCTGCCCGAAGCGGGATGCCGAGCATCATACGGTAAATCCGAAATTCGGAAAAGAAAAATATTTTTGTGCGCGGGGCTTGACTGGTTTTCATGAACGGCAGCCGTCGGGCAAATCAGTCTGCGAGGAGGTGAGGGCAGGCGCCTCACCTCTGATCAATCTCGTAAGACTGATTTTTCCTTTGTCGCGAGGCGCAATGAATGCGTTGAAGCCGGTTAGGCGAGCTCTCGGATTCGATAAAACACCGGAAGCAAGCATTTGGTCCGTTTGGCTCGGGCCGGCGGCCACCTTGCGTTCGATCCGATGGCGAGCCAGTCGAGCCTCAGGTCGCCAAAGATTGCTTGTAGAATCTCGGCGAGAACCCGGTGGCACGCTTGAAGCCGGTACTGAATGCGCTCACCGACTGATAACCGGCCATTTCCGCGATCTCGACCATCGGCAGGTTCGATGATGCCAACGCCGCCTTGGCGAGCGTCATTCGCCAGTTGGCGAGGTAGTCGATAGGCGGCATGCCGATGATGTGCGCGAAGCGGGCGGCGAATGCGGATCGCGACATTCCGACGGCCTGGGCAAGCGCCGCGACCGTCCATGGACGCTGTGCATCCTCGTGCATGAGCCGCAGAGCCTTTCCGACTTTTGCATCGTCAAGTCCTGCCAACAGACCTCGCTCCGGGCCGGGCATGTCGGCTGGACGATAGCGCAACGCTTCGATCAGCATCACCTCAAGCAGACGATCCAGCACGAGCGACCGGCCGGGTCGATCCGTCAGCGCTTCGTCGCCCAATGCCGACAACAGCGCGCTGAGACGGCCCGCGATGCTATCGGTCGCGCGAACATGCACGATCGGCAGCATCAGGCTCGCGACAAGGTTCGCATTGGCCGGCGCGAAAGCGAAATTCCCCGCGATGAACCGGGTGATGGTCGGGTTCCGCCCGCCCGACAACAGCAAACCCGGATCGGCAATCGCTGCCCCGAAGTCGACCGGCGGACCACCACCGGCCGCTGTCATCGTCCAGGGCGGCGGTGCCGGCATCAGCAGGAAATCGCCGGCTGCCAGGTCCAGGCCAGCGCCGTCATCGCGTTCGACACGGGCCGCGCCCTCGATCATCTGGCCGAATACGACGATGTCGGTGGGCTGGAAGCGGATCGTCCAGGCGTCATGCGCTTCGACCACGCGCCAGAAGATGGCTTGTGGCTTGAGCAGGGTAATGATCTGCGAAAACGGATCCATTTTGGACGTCAGATAAACAATAATGGACTTAGGATTATATATGCTCCTGACGCCTCGCGATAGAACAATATCAACACCGGATGTTTCTCCGGGTGACTTGCCGACCCATCAGGGCGGCTCAAGCGAGGAAGAGGAGAAGACCATGCGTGTATTCGTGACTGGCGCAACCGGATTCGTTGGCTCCGCCGTTGTCAAAGAGCTGATCGGCGCGGGCCATAGCGTCACGGCGCTCGCACGATCCGGGGAAACGGCCCAAAAGTTGCGGGCCAAGGGAATCACGCCGCATCTCGGCAACATCGATGATCTGGACAGCCTTCGCAGTGCCGCTGCCGCGGCGGACGGGGTGATCCACCTCGCGTTCATGCACAGCCTGTCGCAGATCCCGCTTGCGAAGCGGCTGGGCGTTCTTCTCGGCGGGCTGCCAACCGGTATCGTCTCACGCTTCCTGGCGGTCTCCGCCGAGGCAGACCGGCAGGCGATCAACACGCTGGGCGCTGCCCTCAAGGGATCGGGCAGGCCGTTCGTGACCACGTTCGGCGCGATGGGGCTGGCGGACAGCACAATGCGGGCCCCACGGCCCGCGACCGAGAACGATGCGCCCGCTTCCGGGTCCCCCGGCATTGCCCGCGCGAAGACGGAGGAGTTGGTGGAAGGCTGGGCCTCGCTCGGCGTGCGCGCAACCATGATCCGGCTCGCACCCTCGGTGCATGGTGATGGCGATACCGGCTTCGTGCCGCAACTGATCGCGGCCGCCCGCAAGAAGGGCAACTCAGCCTATATCGGCGATGGCAGCAATCGCTGGAGCGCCGTGCACCGCACTGATGCGGCGCGGCTGTTCAGGCTGGCGCTCGAGATCGGCGCAGCAGGCGCGCGCTATCATGGCGTTGCCGACGAAAGCATCCCTTTCCGGACGATCGCCGAAGTTATCGGCCGCAAGCTTGATGTTCCCGTGGTCGAGATTTCAGCAAAAGCGGCGCCGAAGCAGTTCAGCTTTCTGGCCCCCTTCATCATGGCCGACAATCCGGCATCGAGCGACCTGACACGCGCGCAGCTCGGGTGGCAACCGAAGGAGCCGGGACTGATCGCCGACCTCGAACATGGGCGCTATTTCGACACGGCTCCGGTGGCGTCACCCGCGCCGAACGCGTCCGGGGCTCTGCGACGTTCGCAAGCCGTTTAAGTTTGCGTCCCCGCTTACGATCTCACCGCGCGGCAATCAGCCTGCGAATTTTTTTCGTCCAGATTGCCGCGCCGCAGTCATCCCACTCATTCGTGACCGGAGTACTCTCAATGATCAGCACAGACCATCTCGACGCCTATCTCAAAGCGATGGAAGAGCGTGACGTTGCCGCGGCGAAAATTCACATGGCCGATGACGTCATCATTTACAGTCCCCTCGTCCCCGCGCCTTTCAAGGGCAAGGACCAGGTGGCCGATGTCCTGGCCGCCCTCCTGAGCACCGTCGACTCCTTCGAGCCGAAGATGCTGCTGCGCGATAACGCGGACTTCGTCGCCGTATTCACCATCAGGCTCGGCGACCACACCATCGACGGCATGGATCACATGCACATCAATGAGGCCGGACTGGTGGACAGTATGACGGTGGCGTGGCGGCCCCTCCCATCGGTGGTCGCAGTGCAACAGAAACTCGCGCCTAAATTGGGAGGCCACGCCATGAAGCTGGTGAACGCCGACCTCGATCATGGGCGTGACTTCAACCCGGCGCAGGCGGAGTCATGAGCGCCGATCTGATCTGGGGCTGGGCGACGTTCGGTTTTGCCCTGATGGTGCCAGCCACGCTCTGGGCCGGTCGCCACGACCGGAGGCTTCTGGCCGGCGTCAACGTCTGGTCGAAGCCGTTCAAGTTCGCGCTCTCGCTGGCGATCCATTTCGCGACCTTCGCGGTGATCGCCCGTTATCTTCCCGAAGATGAGGGGGAGCGGAACTGGATGGTCGTCACCGCGGTGGTTTCAGTGGCCGCCGGCGTGTGCGAGCTGGCGTATATCGGCTTGCAGGCGGCGCGCGGTCGACATTCGCATTTTAACACCAGCACGCGTGTTGAAGCTGTCGGCGCTGCCATCATGGGAGTCGGTGCCCTGATCGTTGTATCCCCGGCAATCGTGGTTGGCCTTGCAATGACCTTGTCTCCACCAAGCACCTGGTCGCCGGCGGTCACCCTGGGGATCATATCGGGCCTAATGGGCGGTGCCGTGCTGACGGTCTTGACGGCGTCGCAGATGGGCGCCGCAAGGAGCCACTTCGTGAATGGAAAAGCAGTTTCAGGGGAAACCATGCCGATCACCGGCTGGTCATTGAACGGGGCTGACCTCCGGCCCTCCCACTTCATGGCAACCCACATGATGCAGGCTGTGCCAATCGCTTCTGTGATCGCTGCTCAAACGTTGCCGGCATCTGCGGCGCTGGCGGTCAGCGCCCTGGCCGCGATCGCGTGGACCGCGGTGACGCTGGCTCTCTTTCGCTGGGCCATGAAGGGCATGCCACTCTCCAAGATCATTAAGCCAAGCACCGCATGGTAGACGCGCCTTGATCAGGTTCGGCGTCGTTCCGAAGGTCTTGATTTCTGCAACCGAAAAAAGTCCAGTCAGCGTCATTCGCGACTGGGTCGAACGGGCAGCAAATTGGGCCACGTCCGTTATTGCGCCGAGAGCGAAATAACGTCGGAGCGGCAAGACTCCGCCGCGGACCTTTGCGAGTTGCAGGCGCTACCCGAGCCGTGATTCAAGCTCCGAAACGGAGCCCCAAATCATGCGCTACGAGCCAAGTGATTATGAATGGACCGCCATCAGGCCCATGCTTCCCAACAAGCCGCGCGCCGTTCCACGGGTCAACGACCGCCGCGTGCCCGGTGAGGCGCACGGCAATAAAAACGAAATCAGCCCAAAGGCAGCTTGAGATCGCCGGTTTCGAAATTGAAGCGATCGCGCAAATTCTTCCGCTGCTCCAGGATATCCTTCAGGAAGGCGCGGTCGGCGTCGCTGGCCATCATCGGCTCGATCAGGTCGACCTGGTTCATGGCGACAAGCTGCAGGATCTCGGTACGGGGCCGGCCGCTGGCGTCGCGCGGCAGCGCATGCACCACCTGGATGTGCTCCGGCGGCTTGGGACCCCTGGCTGCGGCGAGCTCGTTGCGCAGCTGTGCTTCCAGCGCGTTGTGGTCGGCTTCGACGAAGGCATAGAGACCGACGCCCGAGCGGCGGTCGGCGAAGGCGACGATGGCGGTGTCGCGCACGTCGGGGTTCTTGCGGATCAATTCGGCGAGCACCGGCGCGTCATTGACCAGCCGCCGGCCGCCGCCCTCGCGGTCGGTGAAGTTGAACAGCCCGCGGGTGATCGCGCGGTAGACCTTCTTGCCGGTCGCGAGCCAGAGATTGGCGAACACGGATTTGCGGGCGAGTATCTTCTTCTCTTTGGGCGTCAGCGCATGCGGGGCGTAGCTGCGCTTATGCTTCAGCAAATGCCGCACATCTTCGTAGGCCGCGATGCGAAACAGGCGGCTGCGCCGATTGAAGCAGGCCGCGAGCTGGAAATCGGTGAGGTAGGCGCGCCCGTCGCGTCCTCGCAGCCAGTTCTGCTCCTTGGCGAGATCGTTGTGACAGATCCCGGCACGGTGCAGCCGGTGCAGCGCGGCCTTGGCCGACTTGAAATAGTCGATATCGCCGTAGGGCTTTGCCAGGTGCAGCGCCACCCCATCGATGAAACCGCGGACCAGCGCGCGCCGGCCGGCCCACAACAATTCGGGGCCGACCTCGAGCCCCCTGGCCAGGGTGAGCGCCTTGCGCTCGCGCGCGAACAAGTGCCGCGCGAGCAGGAAGGACCACCAGGGCACCTGGTCGAGCCGGCGCAGCACGGCGTCGCATTCGCCCGCGTCGCTGCGGAAGCGGCCGCGTTCGACGGTCGAAAACACATCGCGCTTGAGCAGCACGCCCTCGATCCAGCGCGCCGACAGCACCGCGGCGTCGTCCCTTGGCAGGCTCATGGCTTAAGCGGCCGCCGGGATGGTGAGATGATCGGCGATCCAGCGATCGAGGTCGGCGAGCGCCCGGGCGCTGATCGCCTGCTTTTTCGCAACCGTCTTCTCATTGCCGCGCAGTCTCGTTCCATCAGGCTTTTTGGTGGGGACGGTCGCGAGCGCCGGGAACAGCCCGAAATTGATGTTCATCGGCTGGAAGGAGCGTGCGCCCGGCTCGATGGTCTCGATATGCCCGCCGGTGATATGGCCGAGCAGCGCGCCGAGCGCCGTGGTCGGCGGCGGCGCGGCCAAGGTCAGGCCGCGCGCGTCGGCCGCAGCGTACAGGCCGGCGATCAGGCCGACGCTTGCGGATTCGACATAGCCTTCGCAGCCCGTCATCTGGCCGGCGAAGCGCAGCCGCGGCTGCGCCCGCAGCCGCAATTGGCCGTCGAGCAGCTTTGGCGAGTTCAGGAAGGTGTTGCGATGCAGCCCGCCGAGTCGCGCGAACTCGGCGTTTTCGAGCCCCGGAATGCTGCGGAAGATGCGCTGCTGGGCGCCGTATTTCAGCTTGGTCTGGAATCCGACCATGTTGTAGAGCGTGCCGAGCTTGTTGTCCTGGCGCAGCTGTATGACGGCGTAAGGCTTGACCGTCGGATTGTGCGGATTGGTGAGGCCGACTGGCTTCATCGGTCCATAGCGCAGCGTCTCGCGGCCGCGGCTTGCCATCACTTCGATCGGCAGGCAGCCGTCGAAATAGGGCGTGCTCGCTTCCCACTCGTGGAATTCGGTCTTCTCGCCCGCAAGCAGCGCGTCGACGAAGGCGCCATATTGCTCTTCCGTCATCGGGCAGTTGATGTAGTCGGCGCCGCTGCCGCCGGGACCGGCCTTGTCGTAACGGGACTGGAACCAGGCCACCGACATGTCGATCGTCTCCTTGTACACGATCGGGGCGATGGCATCGAAGAAGGCGAGTGCGTCCTCATCCGTCAGCTCGCGAACGGCATCCGCCAGCGCGGCCGAGGTGAGGGGGCCGGTGGCGACGACGACATTGTCCCAGTCCGTCGGCGGCAGACCTGCGACCTCGCCGCGGGAAATCTCGATTCGCGGGTGCCCTTCGATCGCCCTGGTCACGGCGGCGGAAAAACCGTCGCGGTCCACCGCGAGCGCGCCACCCGCCGGCACCTGGTTGGCGTCGGCCGCGCGCATGATCAGGGAGCCGAGCCTGCGCATCTCGGCGTGCAGCAGACCGACCGCATTGTTGGCGGCATCGTCGGAGCGGAAGGAATTGGAGCAGACCAGCTCGGCCAGCCCGTCGGTGCGGTGGGCCTCGGTCATGCGGGTCGGGCGCATTTCGTGCAGGATGACCTGCACGCCGCGTTCGGCGACCTGCCAGGCGGCCTCGGAGCCGGCTAGGCCCGCTCCAATTATATGGACGGTTTGGGAGGAGTTCGTGGTCCCGGTCATGGCCGCAGCGTTAGCGCGTTTTCGGTCCGCGCGCACCTGCGAAGGACGATATCAACGCCGGAAACGACAACGCCCGCACGAAGCGGGCGTTATCCGTAGCCTATTCAAACTTGGAATCAGGATCAGCCGTTGTAATTGCCGGCGGCGACGCGCGGAATGTCCGAGCGGTCCAAACCGATATCGGCCAGCTCGCGATCGCTGAGCGACGACAGTTCGGCAACATTGCGCTGATACTCGCGGAACGCCTGGATCATGCGGATGAGCGAGAGCAACATGGTAATCTCCTTGCAGTTCGATTCAGCCCTTGGGAGGCGTCATCGTTGAAATGAATATAGATGAGAGGTTCCGCGGTCGGTAGCGCTTATGTTGCGGTGCAGCTAAGCCAAAAACGCATGTCGGCGCTAAGCCTCGGTTAAGTTTTTAGCGCAGTGCACAAAAACCGCTCTTATTTGATTTGTCGTGATCAGGAAATGCCCGTAAATTCACTGGATTGCCGCAGTTGCGTAATGTTATTGGATTCCGTTATTTCGGTGCGCTGGCGCGAGAGCGCAAGCAAGGAATTGGACCCCTACGCTCGGCCGAGCCATGTGTGATTCGCATGGGCAATCGATCTTAAAATGAATTTAAAATCACTCTTAGGGAACGCTTCTAATGATGGGGCGTCCTTTGCGGTGGGGGGCGGGGAGGCTGGGTTTACTTGCGGCTGGGTTTGCAGCGCACATCGGGCGATGCTCGAGCGGGGAGAATCGGCCTTCGCATTCTGCGCGTGAACAATGTTCGACAATCGTGCAACGCGAAGCAATCGCCAAGTGCATAAGGCCCTGCAGCGCGCGCTCATCACATTTCTATCGCGGGAAATTCATTCCCCGACCTTTTCACGCCCCGGCAAAATCATGTTGCAGATTCTGGCAATGCCGCTGGGTCTGTTCTTAAAAAAATAGGAAAATAACAATGGTCAAAAAGTTCCTCGGGGCAGCCGCGATGGCTGCAGTCGCCCTTGCAGTCGTTCCGGCCCATGCTGCGAAGATGGGGATGGGATGCAGCGGGGCGAATATGGCAAAGGCCGAGTCGGCGGTGGAAACCATGGCCGACGGTGACGGCAAGTGGGCTGCCGTGAAGGAAATGGCCGCCGCTCAGGATTCCATGCTGAACAACAAGTGGGGTGCCTGCGGCGCGCATCTGTCCAAGGCCATGCACGCGACGATGGCAAAGTAAGATTTGCCGAAACGGGGGGCCGGTTGCGCTGCAATCGGCCCAACGACTTCACGGCGATCTCGCTACGGCGCATGCGCAAGCTGGGTGGCAAAATAGGCGATCGTGCGCGCATAGACCTCGCTCTTATTCCACTGCTGCAGCACTGCGAAATTGGGGCTCCCGGGCTCCCAATCCTTGCCGCGCTGCCAGCCATAGCCCGCAAGATAATTCGCCGTTGATGCCAGCACGTCCGGCGCATTGTGCAGGAGGTCGCGCTTTCCGTTGCCGTCGAAATCGACCGCATATTTGATCCAGGACGACGGCATGAACTGGGTCTGCCCGATTTCCCCGGCCCAGGCGCCGCGCATCTCGTTCGGCGCAAGATCCCCCCGCTCGACGATCCGCAGCGCATCCATCAACTCGGCGCGAAACTCGTCGGCACGCCGGCAATCATAGGCGAGCGTTGCCAGCGAACGGATGGTCGGGAACTTGCCGGTGTTGACGCCGAAATCCGTTTCCAGGCCCCAAATGGCCACCAAAACTTCGCCCGGCACGCCATAGGTCTGCTCGATCCGCGACAGCACCGAGCCGTATTGCTTCATCATGTTGGAGCCGCGCGTCATCCGCGGCGGGACCATACGGCCGGAAAACTCCTCAAAGCTCTGGCTGAAGACCTTTTGCGAGTGGTCGCGCGACAGCACCGACTGATCGAGCGTGACGCCACTGAGGCCGGCATTGATGGCTGCCTGCGAAATTCCTTTGCTTGCCGCTTCGGTCTTGAAGTCGGTGAGCCAGGCGTCGAAATTGCCCGTGCCGCAAGTCGCAGCGACCGCCGAGCCTGACGGCGAGATCAAAGCGGCGGCGATGGTCAGGGCGATGAAGGCGAGGCGAGGGGTCATCAGCAAAATCCGCAGCCGGTTCCGATTCGTGCTGATATCGCCGGCTTCGCGGAATGTCGGGTCGAACCGCGGCCAAAACAAGGCTTTTATGGATGCGCTCGCTGCCCGAAGCATGAGCAGGCCCCTCGCGCTGCCCAATCGTGTGAACAGCCGCCTGCCCGGGCCGCCGGTCCTTGTGTGAACCGGCGGCCTTGCAGCCAGAGACGGGATCTTTACCGATTGTCGCGCCGCTTCCACGGGAACAGGTTGGCCGGGAAATCCGCGGCGGGCTTGCGCTGGCGCACCGGCGGCGGCAACGGCCGCGCATTCGGATCGATCTCAACCGCCTTGCGATAGAGATGCCAGGTCGCATGGCCAAGCAGAGGGATCACCACGGCAAGGCCCAGGAAGCACGGGATCGAGCCCAGGAGCAGCAGCACCGCGACGATCAGGCCCCAGGCCGCCACCGCCATCGGGTTCTTGGCGGCCACGCGCAGTGACGTCACCATGCCTTCGGCCGCGCCGGTGTGGCGGTCGAGCATCAAGGGGAATGCCACCAAGCTGACGCAGAGCGCGACCAGCGCGAACAGGAACCCGACACCGCAGCCCACGATGATCAGCCACCAGCCTTGCGGCGTGGTCAGCACGCGCCTCGCGAAGTCGGAGACGCCGGTGACGCCCTCATAGCCGAACGCCCCGACATAGATCGCCTGCGCGGTCGCGACCCAGGTCACGAACCAGGCCAATAGCAGCGTGCCCAGGCCCAGCATGGCCCCGAACGAGGGCGAACGCACCACGTCGAGGGCGTCCCAGGCGGATGCCTCATCGCCGAGCTCGCGGCGCCTGCTCAGCTCGTAGAGCGGCACGGCGGCGAACGGGCCGAGCAGGGCGAAGCCCGCGGCCAGCGGGAACATCAGCGGCAGCACCGAATAGCCGAGCACGGCGCGTGCAAGCAGCAAGCCCAGCACTGGATAGATCATGCAGAGAAAGATCGCGTGGCTCGGCACCGCCTTGAAGTCTTCCCAGCCTTCCCGCAACGCCTGGCGCAGGTCGGACAGATCAAAGGATTTGAGGACAGGTCCGGTCGCTCCGTCCCGTGCAGCGCCGACCGGTGATGGGACATTGCCTTGGTATGACGTGGCCATGATCGTTAGCTCCCTTGCCACGGCGGTCTCTTTCGCGCCGCGCGCAAGGCGCTGGCGGCCGCCGTTGGAACGATCGCGATTCTGGCCAGACGCGAACCGGAGCTGGCCAGCCGCGAACTTGAGCACGAACAGTACTCCCAAACGTGACACTTGTGGCTCAACGCTCGGTGAATATTTTCTTCGCCGCAACGCAAACGTTCAAACGACACAGCGCGCGTCATTCCGCCGTCATTTTGCCGCGGCTAAGCTCGAATCCGTCGGTTGAGTGCGCATTGGCAACGGAGATCGAGGGAACTAGACCCCCCTCAGCGAGTTTCGCTTGGTTACTCGAAAGCCACTTGGGCGCGGCGTGGCGGCGCGAGTTGAGAATAGTTGCGGGCCGTCAACGAACCGTTCAAGCAATTTTTTCCCCACACGGAGCACACGATGAGCATTTTCGGAAAGATCATGGGCGCGATCTTCGGCAGTCACGCCTCTGCCGCGACGCCGGCTGCGCCTGCGGGCGGCGGCACGAGCAGCGGCGGCGGCGCGCCGGCAGGCGGCGCCTCGGCTGCGCCGACGTCAGCTCCCGCGGCGCCGATCGCTCCGCCGCAGAGCGTCGATGTCGCCGCCATCCTGGACAAGGCGGTTGTCGCTCATCACGAGAAGCTCGAGTGGCGCACATCGATCGTCGACATGATGAAGGCGCTCGACATCGATTCCAGCCTTGCCGCGCGCAAGGAGCTTGCCAAGGAGCTCGGCTACACCGGCGACACCAACGATTCCGCCAGTATGAACGTCTGGCTGCACAAGCAGATGATGGCCCAGCTCGCGGCCCATGGCGGCAAGCTGCCGCCGGAGATCAAGCATTAGGATCGGCCCTGCCGATCGGACAAGCCCGCGCCTGAGGGCGCGGGCTTTTTCGTACGCGGATCGGCGCTATCCGACCAGATCCTGGTATTCCGGATGCCGCTCCAGATAATCGACGACGAAGCCGCATCCGGCGATGACCTTTTGATCGTTCGCGCGGATCAGCTCCAACGCGCCCTTCACCAGCTCCGAGGCGATGCCGCGCCCGCGCAAGGCCCGCGGCGTCTCGGTGTGGATGATGATCACGGCCGACGGCGTCAGGCGGTAATTGGCAAAGGCCACTCCGCCCTCGACATCGAGCTCGAAGCGGCTTTGCGCCTTGTTGTCGCGAACGGTGGCCATGATCTCCAGACTTCCGAAAGAGCAATCGAGCCCGCCATGTAGGCTCATGCCTGCCATTTTGCAAAGTTCGGCGCCGCATCATGGCTCAGGCCTTCAGCAGGTCCTGATAGTCCGCGTGCTTCTCGATATAGGCTTTGACGAACGGGCATTGCGGCACCACTTTCCAGCCCCTGGCGCGCACCTGGTCGAGCGCGCCCCCGACCAGCCGCGAGCCGATACCCTGGCCGCCAAGCTCGGCCGGCACCTCGGTGTGCACGAAGGTGATGACGTTACCCTCGAGTGTGTAATAGGTGGCGGCGAGATGGCCGCCAAGCTCAAGCTCGAAGCGTTGTCGCTCCGAGTTGTTGATGATCGTGTCGCTCATTGCATCCGGTCTCCGATGACGTGTTGCGGTGCGCAACACAAAATGCTGGTGGCGGGGCTTGCAAGTGTCCCGGCCGCTCCCAAGTCCAATGCATACATAGCTTCAGATGCGGCCGGATCGGTCGCCCGGCAATGGTTCTGTCACGCGGTCCGGCCGCTGATGTGTGCCTCTTATCAAGGGAGGTTTACCGTGTCGGACTTTCGGTCTCTTGATCAGCATGGAAATTGGGAAGACTGGTGCGGCATGCTGCTCGGCGTGCTGATTGCGCTTACACCGTGGTTTCCCCTGCAGCAGGGTGAGCTGGCCGAGGCCGGCCGCAGCGTTGTCATCCTCAACACGGTCATGGTCGGCCTTGTGGTGTTTGGTCTCGCCCAGCTCGAATATGTGTCGCTGCAGCGCTGGGAGCAGGTCGCGGGCATTATCGCCGGCCTCTGGCTGATCGTCTCGCCCTTTGTGATCGGCTATCACAGCGACGGCTTGCTCCGCTTCTACCATTCCGCCTTCGGCGCGCTGGTCGTGCTGCTCTCGACCCTGCAGCTGTGGCAGGACTGGGAGCTGAGCGACCAGGACATGCTCAAGCACGGACAGTGAGGCGAGCCGTCGCCCGTGATGCCGGCCGGTCCTGCCGGGACCGGCCGGCGCTCGCTCGACTCCGCCAGGCGAGGCGTCGTGCATCAGCCCTTCTTGACGTCCTTCAGATATTGCACGAGCATCGCGCGGATCGACCAGGGCTGGCCGTCGACGGCACCGCGGATGTCGTCCATTTTCCATTTGTCGCCCTCGTGGACGAAATCAAAGCGGATGACCTGGTCGGCTGCATTGCCGCGCTCGGCACGATGGCCGGTCAGCGTCACGGCGATGGTGGCCTTGTCCGCATCGAGCTTTTCGGTCGCGGTCGCGACCGACTTCACGTCCGGATCCTGCGAGTTCGTTACGGGATCGAAATCGATCGCCCCGACCTCGTCCTTCGGCGTCGCTGCATCCGCCTTGTCCCACAGCGCGACCAGCGGCTTCGAAAGATACTTCGCCCGCGAAGCCTTGGTGCCGATGACAAAGCTGCCACCCTGATCGCCCTTGCCCTTGGTGACGCGCGCATAGATCTCGGTCACGATGGCCAGGGGATCTTTTGCAGCATCGTTGGCGGTCGGGGGCGCGGCGTGCGCGATGGAAAGATCGCTCAAGGCGAAGAGGGCTGAAAGGGCACTGATAACGAGCGCGCGTCGTGTCGGCATTATGGATCCTCAAATGGTGGGACCCGGCTTATAGACCAGATGCACCGCGCGCTCTGCAGCGATATTTTTGCTGTCGGTCCGGCCCGACGTCGAACCTCGCACGACCGCAGCTCTACCAAACCTGTTTGGCTTCATTTCCTGCTTCCTTTCATCCTCGGCTTCCTCCCTTGCCCGGGCTTGCCAACTCGCGATAAACAGGCCGAACCGTCATTCGTTTGCAACGCGGGCGCATCCAAGCGCTCGGGCATGAGGAAACCTCCATGAAGCTTGTGCTGACCCTGCTTGGCGTCGTTCTGCTGATCATCGCTGCCGTCTATGTCCTGGTGCCGGCGGACCAGCTGCCGGGCTTCTTCCCGGGCCACGAGGCGGGCGTCGCGCGGATGCATCTCAAGCATGGCGTCGTCTCTGGCGTGCTCGGCCTTGTGCTGATTGGGGCCGGCGTCTGGATGGGGCGCAAATGAGCGGGAGCATGTCAGCGACGCCTGCCACCGGCGGACAATTGCGGATGTCGCGCCGGGTGATGAATCTGGCGCACATGCTGACCCAGAATGCGCGCCGGCTCGGCGACAGGCCGGGCTTCATCTGGGCCGACAGGTCCTGGACCTGGCGTCAGATCGATGCGGAGGTCTCCGCACTCGCAGCCGGCCTCGCCGCGCGCGGAATTGGCAAGGGCGATCGCATCCTGGTGCATTCCAAGAATTGCGAGGAGATGTTCTGGTCGATGTTCGCGGCGTTCCGGCTCGGCGCGGTGTGGGTGCCGACCAATTTCCGGCTGATGCCGGATGAGGTCGCCTATCTCGCCGAGGCGTCGGGCGCGAAGGCGTTTCTGTGTCATGGTGAGTTTCCGGAGCATGCGGCCGCCGTGTCGGGGCCGGAATTCATCTGGCGCATCGGCAACGACGGCAGTTTCGGCGAACGCGCCGTGCGCGAGGCGATGACGGCGCATGCCGGCAACTCGGTGCCCAATGCCGCCGTCGAGCACGACGATCCCTGCTGGTTCTTCTTCACCTCGGGCACCACCGGCCGCTCCAAGGCCGCGGTGCTGACCCATGGCCAGATGGGCTTCGTGGTGACCAACCATCTCGCCGATCTCACGCCCGGCACCACCGAGCACGACGCCTCGCTCGTGGTCGCGCCCTTGTCGCATGGCGCCGGCGTGCATCAGCTGATGCAGACCGCGCGCGGCGTGCCGAGCATCCTGCTCCCGACCGAGCGCTTCGACATCGCGGAAGCCTTCCGCCTGATCGAGCGGCATCGGGTGAGCAACCTGTTCACGGTGCCGACCATCCTGAAGATGATGGTCGAGCATCCCGCGGTCGACCGGTTCGATCATTCCTCGCTGCGCTATGTGATCTATGCCGGCGCGCCGATGTACCGGGAGGATCAGAAGACCGCGCTGAACAAGCTCGGCAAGGTGCTGGTGCAGTATTTTGGCCTCGGCGAAGTCACCGGCAACATCACCGTGCTGCCGACCGCATTGCACTTCGAGGAGGACGGCCCGCATGCCCGCATCGGCAGCTGCGGCTATGAGCGCACGGGCATGCAGGTCTCGATCCAGGATGATCAGGGCCGCGAGCTCAAAGCCTTCGAGACCGGCGAGATCTGTGTCATCGGTCCGGCGGTGTTCGCAGGCTACTACAACAATCCCGAAGCCAATGCGAAGGCGTTTCGCGACGGCTGGTTCCGCACCGGCGATCTCGGCCATATGGACGAGGAGGGGTTCGTCTACATCACCGGCCGCGCCTCGGACATGTATATCTCCGGCGGCTCCAACATCTATCCGCGCGAGATCGAGGAGAAGATTCTCACCCATCCCGCAATCGGTGAGGTTGCCGTGCTCGGCGTGCCCGATCCGGTCTGGGGCGAGGTCGGCGTCGCCGTCTGCGTCGCGCGTGAGGGGGCATCGCCGTTGAGCGAGGCGGAGATGGCGGCGTTCCTGGGTCCGAAGCTGCCGCGCTACAAGATGCCGAAGCGGTTCTTCTTCTGGGAGGCGCTGCCGAAGTCCGGCTATGGCAAGATCCCCAAGCGGCTGGTGCGCGACGAGCTCGAGGCGCGCGGGCTGCTCGATGTGACCAAGCAGGCGAGCTGACGCGGGTACGACATGCGGCAGATCAAGCAGCCGGGGCCGGAAATCGCCGAGCGCATCCAATCGGTGGACGCGCGGGGCCGCGGCTTTTCGTTCATGCTGGAAGCCGGCATTCCGCTGCTTGAAGCTGTCAGGCGCGGCTTTGCAGCACAGGGTTTTGCCAGCGGCGTGCTCAGCATCACGGGCGGCGCGCTCGGTCCGTTCGCCTATGTGATGCCGGCACTGTCGACGACGGGCGAGAATGCCGCCTTCTACAGCGAGACGTTCCGTCCCGAGGGCAATGTCTGGCTCAAGCAGGCAACCATGACGCTGGGCGAGCGCGACGGCGCGCCGTTCTTCCATTGTCATGGGCTGTGGCTCGAGGCGCATTGCAAGGTGAGTGGCGGCCATATCCTGCCCGAGGAAACCATCGTCGCCGAGCCGTTTGAGGTCGAGGCTTTCGGGATCGACGGCGCGATGTTCAGGGCCGAGCCCGACCCCGAGACCAGGTTCAAGCTGTTCGCGCCGATGCCGGGCGCGGCGAGGGGGGCTGCGACGACCTGTCGGGCCTTTGCGCTGCGGCTGCGGCCCAACCAGGATTTTGCGGGTTGCCTGGAAGCCTTCTGCCGCGACCATGGCATCGCGCGCGCGCGAATCCGCGGCGGGGTCGGCTCGACCATTGGCGCGCGCTTCACCGATGGCCGCGTCGTCGAACCCTTTGCGACGGAGCTGACGGTGACCAGGGGCCACGTGGCGCCGGGCAGCACAGGCGCGGCGGAAGCCCAGCTCGATGTCGCGCTGGTCGATTACACCGGCGACCTTGCCGAGGGACGGCTGGTCCGCGGCGACAATCCGGTGCTGATGACCATGGAGCTGGTGCTGGAAGTGCTGGCCTAGAGCCGGGCTCGACCGAGGCTCGGCCGGGTGCACGGCTTGCGCATAAATGTTCTTGTTGTGTTCCGGAAAATGTGCCACAACCTCGGCGGAGCATCTCCGCAATCCGGTGGTGGGGCGACGGGTTCATGAGTTCGAGGAAGAGACGCGACACCAATCTGCCTGCGCCCTATCTGAAGCGACTTTGGCTCGACCTCGCGACAATCCCCGACCGCGAGGCCTATCCGTTCTGCCTGCCATTTCTCGGCGAAGGCTTCGAGCTCAATTTCGACCGCGCCATCACCATCATCGTTGGCGAGAACGGCGCCGGAAAGTCCACCTTGCTGGAGGGGATCGCCGCGCTGGCAGGCTATGACGAGGCCGGCGGCGGCAAAGGTTATCGCCCGGTCGATCACTCCAGCGCGATCGAGGTGATGGGGGGCGAATTGTCTGCTGCGCTTCGCGCCGCCTGGCTGCCGAAGGTCACCCAGGGCTGGTTCTTCCGGGCCGAGACGTTCTTTTCGGTGGCGCGCTTTCTGGATGCGACCAGCTCGCGGCCGCCCGACTTCTTGTCCTACTCGCATGGTGAAGGTTTCTTGCGCTTCTTCAACGAGCGCTGCCAGCGCCAAGGCATCTATATCTTCGATGAGCCGGAATCGGCGCTGTCACCCGACCGCCAGATGGACTTCCTCAAGCTGATGCGGCGCATGGACGAGGCCGGCCATTGCCAGGTGATCATGGCGACCCATTCGCCGATCCTGATGGCCTATCCCAATGCGACGCTGCTGCGCCTGTCGAAATACGGGCTGGAGCCTGTGACGGTGCGGGACACCGACCATTTCAGGACGTTGCGCGAGTTCTGCGAGGATCCGGCCGGGTTCGTCGAAGCCGCATTGGCGGAGTGATCTCACGCAGCCGGCGCGCTGACGGATGTGGAAGCAAGCTCATGATATGGATGCCCAAAAGGCGCGAGATCAATCTGCCGGCGCCGTATCTGAAGCGCCTCTGGCTTGATGTTTCGCGCATTCCCGACCGCGCGGCCTATCCGTTCTGTCTGCCTTTTCTTGCCGATGATTTCGAGCTGCACTTCGAGCGCGCCATCACCATCATCGTCGGCGAGAACGGCACCGGCAAATCGACGCTGCTGGAGGGGATCGCGGCACTTGCGGGCTATGACGAAGCCGGCGGCGGCAAGGGCTATATGCCGGTCGATCATACCGACGCCCTCGAGGTGATGGGCGGCGGGCTGTCGAGGGCTTTGCGCGCGAGCTGGCTGCCGAAGATCACCCATGGCTGGTTCTTTCGAGCGGAGAGTTTTTTCTCGGTCGCGCGATATCT
>DATGMN010000064.1:0-4208 GCA_035293585.1 Bradyrhizobium sp.
TTGTCCTCGCGGCCGTCTTCGGGCAGCCGCAGCACTTCGCCGATCTGGTCGATCAAGAGGCCATAGGATTCGCCGCGCAGGTCGACACCGACCGCCATCGGCGGCTTGCCGTCATCGGCTTTGGGCAGGCCGAGCCGGGCGCGCATGTCGATCACGGTGACGATGCGGCCGCGCAGGTTCAGCACGCCTGCGATCTCGACCGAGGCGAGCGGGACGCGCGTCAGCCGCTCCGGCATGAACACGTCCTGGACACGGGAGATCGGCAGGCCGAACAGCTGGCCGCCGATCACGGCGGTGACATATTCGGCCATCGCGCCTTCGCTGGATTGCGTCTTGCTGGTCATCGTCCCTCTTCCTTAAGCCGCCCGGTCCATCTCGTTGCCGCCCGCATGCGCCGTCTGCTCCTTCAGCGCCGCGATCAGGCCCGGACGGTCGAATTTCGCGACATAGTCGTGGAAGCCCGCGAGCTTGCCGCGCTCGATCGCCGCCGGCGACACCAGCGAGGACAAAGCGATGATCGGCATCTGGCCAAAATGCTGGTCGGCACGGATGGTCTCGGCGAACTCGAAGCCGTTCATGTCGGGCATCTCGATGTCGGTCAGCACGACGTCGAAGGCCTGGCCCGAGCGCAAGGTGGCGAGCGCCTCCTGCGCGCCGGTCGCGGTGCGCACCTTGTAGCCGGCGGCCTTGAGCACCGGCGCCAGCATGTTGCGGAAGAATGCTGAGTCGTCGACCAGGAGCACCGACTGCGAGGTCATCGACGGGCGCATCTCCTTGCGGGTGAACCAGTCGGAGAACGCCATCGGCAGGAAGTGGCCGACATCGATCACTTCGGTCGCCTGGCCCTTGATCACGGCCGAGCCCAGGATGCCCTGGCCGGTTGATCCCGCCACCTCGATGTGCAGCCGCTCCTCGACAATGTCGATGATCTCGTCGACCACAAGCCCCATGGAGCGGCCGTCATCGGCAAACACCAGGATCGGCTGCGAGCCGGTCGAGCGGACCTCGACACCGTCCATCTGCACGAGCGGCATCAATTGCTCGCGGTACTGCACCATGTAGCGGCCGTTCGACAGCTCGATCTTGTCGGCGGCGATCTCCTCCAGGCGCGTGACGAGGCCAAGCGGCACCGCCTTGGGCTGGGTGGAGCCTGCGCGGAACACCAACAGCGAGGTCAGCTGCTCGCCGCTGCCGGCGTGAACGGCGGCATTCTCGTCGGCGAGGTCGCGGCTGGCATTGCCCGAGGCGCCGAGCGCCTTGGCAATGCCGTTGGGATCGATGATCATGATCACCGCGCCGTCGCCCAGAATGGTGTTGCCGGAGAACATGTCGATGTGGCGCAGCTTGGTCGACATCGGCTTGACCACGATTTCCTCGGTGTGGAACACGCCGTCGACCACAATGCCGAAGGTCTGGCTGCCGACCTGGGTCACCACGATGAAGCCGTTCTCGGGATCGCTCGATGAGCCGTCGTCGATCTTCAGGAGCTTCTTCAGATGCATCAGCGGCAAGAGCTTGTTGCGCAGCCGCAGCACCGCGGTGTCCTTGATGCGCTCGATGCGGTGCTCGGAGTTGGCGCGCGCCCGCACCAGCTCCACGACCGAGAGCTGGGGAATGGCGAAGCGGTCGCCGCCGGCTTCCACGATCAGCGCCGAGACGATGGCGAGCGTGAGCGGGATCTTGATGGTGACCGCGGTGCCTTCACCATGGACCGACTTGATGTCGATGGTGCCGCCGATCTGGTCGATATTGGTGCGCACCACGTCCATGCCGACGCCGCGGCCGGAGACCGAGGTGATGGCGGCCGCGGTCGAGAAGCCCGGCGCGAAGATGAACTTGTGGATCTGGGCCTCGGTCATCTTCTCCAGTTCAGCCTCGGTGACGAGGTTGTTCTGGAGCGCCTTGGCCTTGATCCGCTCGGTGTTGAGCCCTCGGCCATTGTCGGCGATGCAGATGATGATATGGCCGCCTTCATGATAGGCGGACAGGCGAATGGTGCCGATCTCCGGCTTGCCGCTCGCGATGCGCTCGGCCGGCGTCTCCAGGCCGTGGTCGGCGGAGTTGCGCACCATGTGGGTGAGCGGGTCCTTGATCAGGTCGAGCACCTGGCGGTCGAGCTCGGTGTCGGCGCCGTGCATCTCCAGCTCGATCTGCTTGCCGAGTTCGCCCGAGAGGTCGCGCACGATGCGCGGCAGCTTCTGCCAGGCATTGCCGATCGGCTGCATGCGCGTCTTCATGACGCCCTCCTGCAGCTCGGCGGTGACATTGGAGAGCCGCTGCAGCGGCACCTTGAACTCGGTGTCCTCGTTGCGGCGGGAGATTTCCAGGAGCTGGTTGCGGGTCAGCACCAGCTCGGACACCATGGTCATCAGGTGCTCGAGGGTGTCGACATTGACGCGGATCGACTGGTTGGCGATGCGGTCGCCTTCGCCCGTCTCCTCGCCGGCATTGGAGGCGGCCTTGCGCGCAGGTTTTGCCTCTTTCTTCGCAGCGTCCTTGCTCGCGTCTTTTTTGGCCTCGGCAGCCTTTGCTTCCGCAGTCTTTGCCTCCGCAGCTTTGGCCTCGGCGACCGGGGCGGCTGGCGGCGCTTCGATCGCGGTCTCGCGGAAGGCGCGCTCCAATTCGTCGAGCGAGACCTCGCCCGGACGCAGCGGCCGCTCCAGCGTCTGCGCCACCAGCGAGCCCTCGGTGACAGTGGCCGCAGCGGGCGCAGGTTCAGCCGCGGGCGCAAGCGGCGGCGCGGCCTCAGCCGGCGCCGGCGCAGCGTTTCCTGCCGTCGGCATCGGCGAAGCCGAGCCTGACATCGCCGCCATGCCCTGCTCGACCATCGCTTCCAATTGATCGATCAGGTCGCGGTCGTTGCCCTCCGGCTCCGCCTCGGTCGCCTCGAGGCCGGCCAAAATCTCCTTGATGCGGTCGATCGAGGACAGGATCACCGTCACCGCCTCGGCGCGCACCGGCATGCCGTCACGGAATTTGCCCATCAGGGTCTCGCCGGCATGGGCCAGCGCTTCCAGCCGCGGCAATCCGAGAAAGCCGCAGGTCCCCTTGATGGTGTGAACCAGCCGGAAAATGTTATCCAGGATCTTGGCGTTGTTCGGCTCCTGCTCGAACTTCACCAGCTGATTGTCGACGGTATCCAGGCTCTCGCTGGTCTCCGTCAGAAACTCCCGCAACAGATCATCCATCAGAGAGAACCTTCCAACAATTGGTGCGGCGACCGCAAACCAGGGCCGATGATGCGCTGAACGACACGGTTGGCCGCTCCGGCAGCGGAGGGCTGGCCATCCCGGTCAGGCAATGCAGATGAGCTTGTCGTGATCAGCTCCGGCCCTGCGAGGTCAGATTTCCTAACTTGCAAGCGATAGCCGGACCGCCTTCTCATTCCGGTTAATTTGGGCGTCCGTTCTAATACGGATGCACGGACCAGAAACCATACCGCGCGTTGGCCGCCGTCCGATGCTGGGAGGGACCGGGACATCTGCAGGCCTCACACCGTCAACGAGGTGTGTTCGCGCTCGATCAACTTGCGGATGTCCTTGAGCGCCTTGTAGAGGCGGCCGGTCGAGACCTGCTGCGCAATCGTTGCGATGAGATCGCGATCGTCCGGCATCTCGTGCGCCAGTTGATCAAGCAGGCCGACATAGGTGGCGTGGTAGGGCTCCGGATCGTTCTTGAGATATATGGTCTGGACGCAGAGGTAGAGCCGCTTGGCAGGTGTGTCGGCGGTCTCTGCGGTGATGGTGTCCTTTTCGCGCAGGATCGGCGCCTCGCCGTCGACCAGGAAGCAGGTGCGGGTGGCGGAATTGATGATCACGCTTTCGCCGATGACGATGCGTTCGAACGGTTTCAGTTCGACCCTTAACGGCATTGTCGTCGCTCCTCTCTGGGAGACGGCTGGGGCGCAAGCGAGTTCGGCAGGCGATACTGCGCAGCCGAGATGACCGAGGCAGAGAGGCGGCGGGAGAACCCGCCGCCTCGATGTTTGAAGCGTTAGCCGCTATTAGCGCAGCAGCTGCAGCACGCTGGCCTGCGAGTTGTTGGCAAGCGACAGCGCCGAGACCGCGATCGACTGGCGGGTCGACAGCGCCTGGCTTTCGGCCGCCAGCTGGTTGGTATCGGCGAGCGTCAGGTTCGACGACCCGGTCTGCAGCACGTTGATCAGGCTCTTGTTGAAGTCCTGACGAACCTGCACGATCGAGAGGTTC
>DATGMN010000065.1:0-104898 GCA_035293585.1 Bradyrhizobium sp.
AGCGGCAACCGCACGCTTACGCAGATCATTGGAAATTGGTCGGACCATCGATGCTGGCCTCCAGCCCAGCCAGCATCTTGAATCATATTCGCCCGAAATCGGGAATCCCTCCCGATTCAATTAAGTTGTGAACCGCTCTAAACCGCCCAGGCACAAACGGCCCCGACGCGCTGAGAACATGTCGGGGCCGTCAGTCCGCCGGCCGCGATGGAAACGCCCCCGGCGAGAGCGTGGAATCTAGGCCGTAAATGGTTACGGAAAATGCGGGCGGATAGAACAGCGATGGCGCGACTTTTACGACAAAGCCCGGCGCGCGGCGATCAGCAGCTGCAACTCGCTGCGCACGGCCTCGACCACGCGGGCATAATCCCGCGCCCCGTCCTGGCGGAACAGCCGCATGGTCGGATACCAGGGGCTGTCGCGGCGATCGAGCAGCCATCGATAATCGGGCGTGTGAGGCAGCATCACCCAGGTCGGGCGAAACAGCGCACCGGCAAGATGAGCAACGCTGGTGTCGACCGTGATGACGAGGTCGAGGCACGACACCAGTGCGGCGGTCTGCACGAAATCGGTGAGATGCGCGGTGAGATCGATGATCTCGCCGCGCTCCCGCAGACAGGCTGCGTCGGCGGGGCGCAGCTCCTTCTGCAGGCTGACGAAGGTCGCAGCACAATCAAGCAGCGGCGCGAGGCTGCGCAGCGGGATCGAGCGGTTGCGGTCATTGCCATGCGCGGGATTGCCGGACCACACCAGCCCGACCCGCAAGGCTTTGCGCGGGCCGAGCCGCGTCTGCCATGCGTCGACCAGAGCCTGCGGCGGCGCAGGCAGGTAGGGCGCGGCGGGGATGGTCTCAAGCTGCGTGTGGCAAGCCAGCGGCAGGCTCGACAGCGGGCAGTGCAGGTCGAAATCATGCACCTCTTCGCCGCCCCGCGGCACACAGGCGACACCATCCATGCCGGCCAAAAGCGAATGCAGGGCGGGGTCGACCTCGAGAATCACACGCGCCCCGCGCGCGGCGAGCAGCGGCGCATAGCGGGCGAACTGGATGGTGTCGCCCAGCCCCTCGTCGCTGTGCAGCAGGATGGTCCTGCCTGCGAGCGGCGCCTCACCGCGCCAGAGGGCTTGCGAAAACTGTCGCTCGACAAAGCCGACCGCCCCACACTTGCGGCCCCATTCGCGACCCTGCCACCCCTTGGCGAAATCGCCGAGCAGAAGGCGCAGCAGCGCGGCATTCCAATGCGCGTCCGCGAAGGCCGGCTTGAGCGCCACCGCGCGGTCGAAGCTTGCAAGCGCCTCGTCAAAGCGATGCAGCTCGCCCAGCGCCGTGCCGCGGTGATTGAGTGCCTCGACGAAATCGGCCTTGAACGCCAGCGCCCGGTCGAAATGAACGACCGCTTCCTCGTTGAGCCCGAGCTTGTGCAGCACCACGCCGTAATTGTTGAGCACCTCGGGATGGTCAGGCACGTGCGCCAGCGCCTGCCCGATCTGGACAAGGGCCTCGTCGAAGCGCCCGAGATGGAGCTGACAGAGACCCTTCAGATGCAGCGCGCCGGGATCGGGCTTGATCGCGAAGGACTGGTCGAAGCGCGCGATCGCAGTCTCGTAGTCGCCGGCGTGGAAATAGAGCAGCGCGCTGCCGTTGAGCGCCTCGACATGGCGTGGGTCGGCCTCGAGGGCGCGATCGAAGCTGAGGCGGGCTTCCTCGCGCCGCCCCAACTGCTGTAGCAGTTCGCCAAGTTGATACCACGCCCCAGCCGCATCGGGCTTCAGCACGAGGCCGAGATCATAGCTCTTGATTGCATCCTCGATGCGGCCCTGCTGCGCCAAGACATCCGCGAGACCGAAGAAATAGTCGGCGACATTGGGGTTCTTGCGGATCGCCTGCGCGAACCAATCCACCGCCGCATCATACTGCTTGGCGCGCTGGCAAAGCGTCCCCATCAAGTGCAGTGAATCGGCGTGGTCGGCATCGATCGAGAGCGCCTGACGGCAGTTTGTCTCGGCTTCCGCCAGCCGGCCGGCACGCAACAGCCTGTGAGCTGCCTCGAACAAGGCGGCCGCTTCCGGCAGGCGCGGGCCCGTGGGACTCTCGCCGGATTGCTCGGCGGACTCTCGTCGCTGCTGACGGTTCATCGGCGCCTGTACGGGTGGCGGGTCAGCCAGCAGTAGATGATTCCCGTTCGGACGCAAAGCTTCGCCGCCGGAACGACGCTTCGGTTCAGGCCGCTTCCAGAGCGCGCGAGCTCGACTTGCCCGCTGACATCGACTCTTCCTCGGCGTCCTGTGGCGCGCCCCAGAACTCGGCCACTGTCGGGCCACTGGTCAATCGGCGGTCACGAAACAGGTAGTTGAAGATCTCGAACGGCCACACCCGTCGTCCCATCTGCGTGTACCAGCGCATCGCCTGGCGCAGCCGTGCGTCGCGCTGGAGATAGATGCGCCACAGCGCCCGCGGGCGGGATTGCAGCACCATCTCCGTGAATTTGAACCAGAGCAGCACGCGCCAGGGCGGCATGTGGCGGGTCGCGAGCACCTGATGCTTGTAGTCCCAGCGCCGCCGATCCGTTTGGATCACCCTTCGCCCGGCGGCGAGCCGGAAGTACGGAGTCCACCGGTGCGGCGTGACATAGAGCATCTGGATCTGGTCGGGATCATAAGACAAGAGCTGGCGCACACCGCGCCAATGATCGCGGTCGGTCTCCTCCTCAAAGCCGACCACCCATGTTGCCATGGAAAGGATGCCGTGTTGGCGCATCAAGCGAATCGCTTCGCGATCAATCGCGGTCACCGCGCCCTTGCGGATCAGCTCCAGCGTACGTTCGTCGGTGTTTTCGAGTCCCAGCAGAAAACGGACCCAGCCTGCCCTCTTGTAAAGGTGAAGGATGTCGGCATCGCGCACTATATCGTCCGCCCGGGTCGATCCGACCAGGATGAGATCGACGTTCTCCGCGATCAGCGACTCCAGGAAGGTGCGCCACGCCTTCTTCGACACGGTCGGATTCTCGTCAGCAAAATTGATGACTTTCACACCGTGCTCGCGGTGCAGCCGCGCCAGCTCCTTCGCAAAGCGCACGGGGTCGCGGTGACGCCAGCGCGTCCAAAAGCCGCGCTGGCCGCAATAATTGCAGAGATGCGGACAGCCGCGCGAGAACTGGACGACGACCGCACGGAGTCCTCCCCAGTAGCTGTAGCGCGCGTAATCGATCAGCTCCCAGCCGATCCGGTATGCATCGAGATCGGCGATGACCGGCGCAGGCCTGGTCGCGCTCGGCACGCCTGCATTGCGCCATGCAATGCCGGCGACATGGTCCAGATGCGCACCGCGCGCCAGCGCCGAGATCAGACGGCGTGCAGTCTCCTCCCCCTCGCCGCGCACGATTGCGGTCACATAGGGTTCCTCAGTCAGGATCTCGCGCCAGTGATAGGTGGGGAATACGCCGCCGTAGATGATGTGCACATGCGGCATTGCGGTCGCGACCGCGCACGCAACCTCGGCAATCACGGGGTGACCCGAGGTCGAGCCGGAATGGCCGAACAGCACAGCGTCAGGCGCAAAGCCCACCGCCGCCGATACGATCGCCTTCACTGGCATGGGACCGAACTCGGCGTCGATCAGGCGGACCTTGTGTCCGTCGTCGATCAAGGGCCCACCGATCGCAAGCAGGCCGAGCGGCGGCAGATGGTCGTCGGGGATACGGCTGCCGATCGAAGGATGCGGCACGTTCACCAGGAGGATACGCATGACAATTGCTCCTGGGTACGAATCACAGGCTCGGCACGGGCTCCCGCGGCACGGCTTGCAGGCCGCCGAAGCGGCGCTCGCGGCGATGGAAGGAGGCGAGCGCCTCGGCAAGGTCGGCGGCGTCGAATTCGGGCCACATGCGCTCGGTGAAATGCAGTTCGGCGTAGGCGCCCTCCCACAGCAGGAAGTCCGACAGCCGCTTCTCCCCGCTGGTGCGGATGATGAGATCGACGTCGCGCAGGCCGCTTTCGCCGGTGACGAGATCGGAGAACAGCTCGCGTGTCGGCGCAGCGATGCCGGCGAGCTTCGCCGCCGCATTGAGAATGGCGTCGCGCGCGGAGTAATCCACGGCGATGCGCAGATGCAGCGTCGCACCGGCCGCAGTCGCGGCCTCGGCCCGCGCGATCGCGGCCGCAATGCCGTCGGGCAGCCGGTCGCGCCGACCGATCACATGCAGGCGAACCCCGTTCCTGACGAGGCTTTCGACCTCATTGGCTAGATAGAAGCGGAGCAGCCCCATCAGCGCCGAGACTTCGGCCCGCGGCCTGCGCCAATTATCGGTAGAGAAGGCGTACAGCGTCAGCGTGCCGATGCCCTGGTCGGGCGCCGCCTCGACAATGCGCCTGATCGCCTCGACGCCCGCCTCATGGCCGCGCAGGCGCGACAGGCCGCGCCGCGTCGCCCAGCGGCCGTTGCCGTCCATGATGATGCCGACGTGGAGTTTGTCTTGGAGCTTGTCCTGGAGTTTCTCCTGGAGCTTGTCCCGCAGCGGGACCGGCGATTTGGAAGCGAATTTACTTTGCATTACAAAGTCCCCCTGCAAAAAAACGAGATCAGGTCGGCAGGATGCCGAGCTGCGGCAGCGCGCCCTGCTCCTTGCCGGCCGCCTTGGCGGCGTCGCGCACCAGCCGTTCGAGCACGGCGAGATAGTCGAGAAAGCGGCGGCGCCCGGCCTTGGTGAGGCGGCAGGACGTGTGCGGGCGATTGCCCTCATAGCCCTTGGTCACCTCGACCAGCCCGGCCTCCTGCAGCACCTGCAGATGCCGCGACAGATTGCCGTCGGTCAGCCCGCAGAGCTGCTTGAGATCGGCAAAGGCAAGCCCCTTGGGATGAGCCATCAGCGAGGTCATCAGCCCGAGCCGGGCCTTTTCGTGGATGACCCGGTCGAGGCCGTCATAGGAGAACGGCGCGTGATTGGCATCAGTCTTCGACATCGGTTTCCCCGGATGCAAAATACAAGATCGCCGCCATCAGTCCTTGGCCGATGACGAAGGGCAGACCCATCGTCCATGGCGACAGCGTATGGCTCTGGCTCGCCAGCACCAGGACGACAAAGCCGGCGACGAAATACCAGCCGCCGGCCAGCGCCACGCTGCGCGGCAGCGACCGCACGGACGCGAACACACCGAGGCTCACCAGCACCTGCCACAGCCCCGGCAGCGTCCACAGCGTTTCCGGTGCGAATTTCCAGAGCAGCACCGCCAGCAGCACGCCGGCGATCCCCGACGGAAGAAACTGCTCGAGCGCCTGGTGGATCATGGCATCCGCCAGGCCCGAATGATGCCGCCGCGACCGCGCCTGCATCTCGGTCCAGATCATCAGGGCGGAGACGGCCGCAGCCAGCGCCCAGCCAAGCAGGAAGGCGAGCGGATGGCCGGTCGGATCGTCAAGCCAGAGATATTGCAGCACCGCCGTCAGCAGCGCCACGCCGCCAGTGGCCGCGATCGCCGCCGGGCCGTAGCCGCGAAAGGCGGTGCCCGCGGCAATCTGGCTGCGAATGGCGATGATGTCGGCCAGCGCCTTGTCGAGATCGCGCATATCCCGCTCCACTTTGCATCGCAAAGTATATTGAATTGCAAAGTGAATGCAAGGCGCAGTTTGCGGCGGCCTCAAGGCGGATGCCGGCCGACAAAGGGTTAATGCTGGCGAGGGGCCGCATACACAACTCTACTCGAGATTGCTTCGCGCGTTCGCCACACATAGAATGTGGCAGAACCGGGGTTGGGGGACGTTGATGTTCAAGAGACTGTTCGTTGCGTGTGGGCTGCTGTTTGCCGTCTTCTTCCCGGTGCTCTCCCCCGCCCTGGCCGCCGGCCCCTTCGGCACCATTCATGTCGGCAACTGGGTCGGCGGGGCCTTCAGCGACGACTCGAATGGCGCCTTTTCACACTGCTCGGCAATGTCGTCCTATGCCAGCGGGGTCAGCCTGGTGGTCGGACAGAACAGCGCCAATGCCTGGCTGCTCGGCTTTGCCAGCCCCGCTTTCAAGCTGAACAAGGGCGATACGGCACCGATCGACGTCACGTTCGACGGCCAGTCCCAGGCGAGGCTGTTCGCGACGGCGAGCTCGGGCAACATGCTGACGGCAATACTGCCCGCAAGCGTCGCCCGCACGTTCCAAAAAGCGAGCCTGATGGTCGCGCAGGCCGGGCAGGCGACGCTGCAGTTCAATTTGACCTCGACCGGGCCGCTGCTGAACGTGATCGCGACCTGCGTGACCAAGGTCAAGGCGGACGGGCTGAACAGCGCCGGCGATTTCGCCAAGATCGCGGCAAGACCGGTCGTGGCGGGCGACGCCGGAAACGGCGGGCCGGCTGCGCCAAAGACGGCCAGGGGCAATGAGAAGATCGAGAAGAGCACCGACAAGAGCGTCGGCAAGACCGGCACCGGCTTCGTGATCAGCGCCAGCGGGCATATCCTCACCAACAATCACGTCGTCGCCGGCTGCACCGATATTCACGGCAGTCTCAACGGCCAACCGGAGACCACGCTGCGTGTGGTCTCCGGCGACGAGCAGAACGATCTCGCGCTGCTGCAGGGACCGACGGCTTCATTCAAGGACTATGCGAAGCTCCGCGACCGCCCGGTTCATTCCGGCGATTCGGTGGTCGCGATCGGCTATCCCTTGCACTGGCTGCTGTCGTCGGATTTCACGGTTACCACCGGCATCGTCAGCTCGCTCAGCGGCATCCTGAACGACACCCGCTATCTGCAGATCAGCGCGGCGGTCCAGCCGGGAAACAGCGGAGGCCCGCTGTTCGACACCAATGGCCTCGTGATCGGCGTGGTGGCGGAGAAGATCAATCCTTTCGCGGTCGCGCGCTATACCGGCGGCAACCTGCCGGAGAACGTCAATTTCGCCATCAAGACCGGCATGATCCGCGATTTCCTGGATAACAGCGTCGTACCCTATGAGACCGCCGCTCCGGGCGGCGAGCTGAAGACGCCCGAGATCGCGGAAAAGGCGCGCGCCTTCACCCTGTACATCACCTGCACCGGCAAGCAGCCTGTCGAGGCGAAACGCTAGCGCCGGGTTGCGCGCTCTCAACTGTGGCAGCACGCGGCCGGCGCCGATTGGTCGCGCAGGCGGACCCAGTCGATCGGATAAAGCAGGCCCTCCTCGTGGCGGCCGAGCGGAGTGAGGTGGAGCTAGTGGCAGCGCGCGCCGCTCTTCGCCGAGACGGCCGCGCGCACTCTTTCTGTCAAGCGGAGACGCGGGCAGGCGGCTCCGCCGTCAACTCGGATCGAGACTGCTCTCGGCTCACCACTGGGGATAGGGGTCGCGATAGACCCGCCGGCCCCGCCGGTCCTGCGCATAGGCGGCCCGCGGATTGATGCCGCAATAGAGATCGCGGCCCGAGGCGCTCGCCATGCACTGGCCATAGGTCTGGTAGGAGCAGTCGCCGGGATAGCCAAAGCCGCGGCCCTGGGCGCACCAGGGATAGTCGTGGGCTGTTGCGGGCACCGAGCTTGCGAAGGTCGCAAGTCCGGTCGCCAGCACTGTCATCATCGCAAAGCCGAGTTTTCGCATGGAGATGTCCTTCTCGCCAGATGGTCCGCGCCGTCCGCCAAGGCACAACATATCAGATCGGAAACCGCTCCGCCGATCACTCAACCTTGAGGCCTGCGAACTCGACCACCTTC
The DNA here is from genome assembly GCA_035293585.1 of Bradyrhizobium sp. Classification (GTDB taxonomy): domain Bacteria; phylum Pseudomonadota; class Alphaproteobacteria; order Rhizobiales; family Xanthobacteraceae; genus Bradyrhizobium. The sequence continues at coordinate 7,667 of DATGMN010000065.1, forward strand.
CTCCACTTCTCGGTTTCGGCCACGATCTGCTCGCCAAAGGCTTCCGGCGACTGGATCAGAGGTTCGCCGCCGAGCTCGACCAGGCGCTGTCGCATGCCGGGATCGGCCATCACGGCGTTGATCTCACCGTTGAGCCTGGCGATGATGTCCTTCGGAGTCGCCTTCGGTGCGCCCATGCCGAACAGCGCGCTGGCCTCATAGCCGGGTACGGTCTCCGCGATGGCCTGGACGTCCGGCAGCTGCGGCGAGCGCTGGGCCGTGGTCACGCCGAGCGCACGCAGCGCGCCGCCACGGATATGCTGGATGATCGACGGCATGTTGTCGAAAATGACCTGCACCTGGCCGGCCAGCATGTCGGTGATGGCGGGCGCTGCGCCGCGATAGGGCACATGCAGCATCTTGGTTCCGGTCATGGCCATGAACATTTCACCGGACAGATGAACCGACGTGCCGTTGCCCGAGGACGCCATGTTGATCTTGCCGGGATTGGCCTTCAGATAGGCAATGAACTCGGCGACGTTCTTCGCGGGCACGTCCTTGTTGACCGTCATCACGTTCGGCACGCGGCTGAATGAGGCGATCGGCGCGATATCGCGGACGAAGTTGAACTTCAGATTGGTATAGAGCGAGGTGTTGATGTAGTTCGCCGGGTTCACCAGCAGCACGGTGTAGCCGTCGCTTTCCGCGTTCACCACCGCTTCGGTGCCGATGTTGTTGCCGGCCCCCGGCTTGTTCTCGACCAGGAATTGCTGGCCGAGCCGTTCCGACAGCCGCTGGCCGATCAGCCGCGCCAGGATGTCGGTGGCACCACCAGGCGGAAAGCCGACCACGAAGCGCACCGGCCGTGTCGGATAATCCAGGGCCGCGGCTGCACGCCGCGCCGAGGTGACGGTGGCCGGCAGTCCGATGGACAGGATGCCGAGCGCATCGCGGCGCGAAATCATCAGGTTTCTCCCAGCTTTGTTCTCGTTGAATTGAACGCAAGGAGCGTTGTAACAAACGACGGTCCATGCTGCCAGTTGCGCCTGGGACATCGCGACGAAAGGATAGGTCATGCCGGTCAGGGTTCATGCGCTCGATCACCTCGTGATCAATGTGGCCGACGTCGCGCGCAGCGTCGCGTGGTACCAGAAAATCCTCGGCATGGAGGTCAGCGTGTTCGATCCCGGCCAGGGCAAACCCAAGCGGACGTCGCTGCTGTTCGGCGACCAGAAGATCAATGTGCGGCCGATGGGGACCGACAAGATCGAGTGGTTCACCGCCGATCACGAGACGCCGGGCAGCGAGGATCTGTGCTTCCTCACCTCGAGCACGCCGGAGGAGGTGGTCGCGCATCTCGAGGCGAACGGCGTCGCAATCGAGGAAGGCCCGGTCGACAAGCAGGGCGCCCGCGGCACGCTGCGCTCGGTCTATTGCCGCGATCCGGATGGCAGCTTGATCGAGATTTCGTCATACGCCGACGGCGGGAGCTGACGCAAGAAAATCTCAGCAAGTCGTCCTGGCGAAAGCCAGGACCCATAATCACAGGCCTTCGCTTGCGGAAGGTAACTACCGCTCGCATCTACTGATAGACCCCGCGGTATGGATCCCGGCCTTCGCCGGGACGACGGCAGTCCCCTGTGACACTGAAGGTGATCTGCCATTTGCCTGCCAGCCAATCCGGTGGCAGAAAGACTGCCACAAAAGCAGCCGCTCACAGGCTGCGCGGGAGGAAGCATGGCGAGTTCGCAAACAGCACCGGGTGTCATCGGACCGTTCGCAGGGCTCGACGTGCCGTGGCTTCTCAAGATGCGCAGCGAGACGCGGCGCGACCATCCGTTTTTGATCTGGGCGCCGTTCGATGCGCCGGCGAGCAAATGGAGCTATGGCGAATTTCACGATCGCGTCGGCGCGCTCGCGGCGGGACTCGTCAGGCGCGGCATCAAGCCCGGCGATTTCGTGCTGATCCATCTCGACAATTGCATCGAGGCGATGCTCGCCTGGTTTGCCTGTGTCGAGCTCGGCGCGATCGCGGTGACCACCAACACCCGCTCGGCTTCTGCCGAGATCGAATATTTCGCAGATCATTGCGGCGCGGTCGCCGCCATCACCCAGCCTGCCTATGCCGAATTGGTCGCGGCCAACTGCAGGAACCTGCGCTGGATTGCCGTGACCGCGCATGATGCGGGTACCTCGCCTGCACACGGTCCGTCGCGCGACAGCGCCTTCGAGGCGCTGTTCGCCGACAGCGCCGACCGGCCGCGCCGCGAAACCGATCCTTTGGCGCCCTGCAGCGTACAATATACCTCCGGTACCACGTCGCGCCCGAAGGCCGTGCTTTGGACCCATGCCAACGCCCTCTGGGGCGCCAAGGTCAATGCCGCGCACCAGGACCTGCATGGCAACGACGTGCACCAGACCTATCTGCCGCTGTTTCACACCAATGCGCTCGCCTATTCCATGCTGTCCTCGCTCTGGGTCGGGGCGACTTGCGTCATTCAGCCGAGGTTCTCAGCGAGCCGGTTCTGGCCCGTGGCGCTGGAGCATGGCTGCACCTGGACATCCACCATTCCCTTCTGCATGAAGGCGCTGCTCGAGCACGAGGTCCCGAAGCACCACAAATTCCGGCTCTGGGGTACCGCAATCAGTGAGCCGCCGGCGTTTGCCGCCTTCGGCATCAAGATCATCGGCTGGTGGGGCATGACCGAGACCATCACCCACGGCATCGTCGGGGAGGTCGATCAGCCCAACACGCCGATGTCGATCGGCCGCGCGGCCGCCGAATATGCCATTCGCATCACCGATGACGAGGGACGGCCGACCGAGGTCGGCGACACCGGCAATCTCGCCATCAAGGGCGTGCCCGGGCTCTCTCTGTTCAGGGAATATCTCCATAACGAGCCAGCCACGCGCGAGAGCTTCGACGAGCACGGCTTCTTCCTCACCGGCGATCGGGTCACGCTCCTTGAGCACGGCGCCATCAAGTTTGGCGACCGCGCCAAGGACATGTTGAAGGTCGGCGGCGAGAATGTCGCGGCCTCCGAGATCGAGCAGGTGGTGGTGTCGGTGCCCGGCGTGCGCGAGGCCGCGGTGGTGGCGAAGAAGCATCCGATACTGGACGAGGTGCCGGTGGTGTTCGTCATACCGCAAGCGGGCGTCGACCGGCTGCCGCAGGATCTGCACGACAGCATCATGACCGCCTGCCGCAGCGGCCTGGCCGATTTCAAGCAGCCGCGGGAAATCCGCTTTGTCGAGGAGTTGCCGCGCTCCACGCTGGAGAAGGTGGCAAAGGCGGAGCTGCGGAAGATCGTGGGGTGACTATTGGCGCCGTCGTTCCGTGGCGCACGAAGTGCGAACCCGGAACCTCGAGATTCCGGGTTCGCCTCTTCGAGGCGCCCCGGAATGACAGCGCCCTCAGTACGACCCGAACGCCACCGGGCGGAAGGCCTGCAGCAATTGCTGGTCGAGCTTGCCACCCATGCCTTCCATCACCGAGAAGGCGCGGGAATGGGTGAAGGGCATGCGATAGGCACGCTTCTCGACCAAGGCCGTATAGATGTCGACGATGGTGGTGAGACGCACGATGTCGCTGATCTCCTCACCGGTGAGGCCGTTGGGATAACCGCTGCCGTCGAGCAGCTCGTGATGATGCAACACGACGTCGAGCATCTCGCGCGGAAAGCTGCCCTGGTTCGCCAGCGCCTCATAGCCGCGGCGCGGATGCTCGCGGATGACAAGAATTTCCTCGTCGTTGAGCTTGCCCGGCTTGTCCAGGATCTCGATCGGAACGAAAGCCTTGCCGACGTCGTGCAACAACGCGGCGCGGGTGAGGCGGCGCTGGTCATCCTCGCGCATGCCGAGATGCTGCGCGAAGGCGACCGCAAAGCCGGTGACGAACAGGCAATGGCGATAGGTGCCGGCATGATGACAGCCGACCGCCGTCAGCCATTCGCGCAAGGAGGAGTGCTTGATCGCCTTGAGAATCTTGGTCTCGGCCACGAGCACGTCTTCATAGGTCAGGGGCGATCCGGCAGGCAGACGCTGAAACATCTTCTTGATCACCGCATGCGCCGCCTCGACGCCGCGGTTCAAGGTCTTGCCGCGATCGGTCGCATCATAGCTTCCGCTGTCGGGGAAGGCGCTGTGGATGCGCTGCAGGATGTCGGTCGGCCGGAACGGCCGGGTGATGGTGTCGGTCGCGCCCAGCGCCCAGGCCTGCATCGCGGCATGATGCAACGCATCCGCCAGCACGAACAGGCGCGGCATCGAGCGGTAGGCATCGCCGCGCAGCTTGTTGCGCACCCGCTGCACGCTCTCGGGCGAGCGCAGGTTGATGTCGACCACGACGCCTGAGAACTGATCGGTCGGCTTTTCGGGGATCTCGGCGGTCGACACGGTGTCGACCTCGCCTACCGATTTGAGGATGCGAGCCAGCTCGCTGCACTGATCGAGAGAATCCGATGCCAGCAGGAACCGGCGCTTTGAAGGCTTGGTAGCAACAGCTGTCATGGATCCCGGCTCGCTCTCTCGTTGGCGATGTGAGCAAAAGCGTACCGCCAACGTGTTCCACGCCGCTTAATAGGGATAATGAACGTGGATGTAGCGGGTTCGTTAGACTTTTATCGAAGCACGTGTCCCTACGCCCCGCCCTCATCGTCCGCGAAAGCAGATGATCCATTGCTCGAAAGACGTTGCGGTTTCGCACACCGTCCGCCGCGGGCTGGCGCCCCGCCTGCGTCGTACATGAGGGGAACGAACCAGAGCATGACCGTGCGAAAAAATCCGCCGGAGAATCGCTCCGGCGGATTCGCATGCGTCGTTGCGTCGAGCGAAGCTTACGCCTTCATCGCCGCTTTCACCGCGTCGGCCGTGATCGGCAGGGCGCGGATCCGTGCGCCGACCGCATTGAAGATCGCATTCCCGATCGCGGGCGCGATCACCGTCACCGCGGGCTCGCCGACGCCGGTGGCGGGCTCGCCATTGGCAATCACGCTGACGGCAATCTCGGGCAGCTGGCTCATCCGCAACGGCTTGTAGCTGTCGAAATTGGTCTGCTCGATGCCGCCGTCCTTCAGCGTCGCCTTTTCATACAGCGCAAGCGACAGGCCCCACAACGCCGCGCCCTCGACCTGGGCACGGATGTTGTCGGGATGCACCTGGGTGCCGACATCGGTCGCAACGGTGAGCTTTTTCACCTTGACCTCGCCCGCGGGCGACACCGCGACATGGGCCACACAGGCGGTCCAGCTCGCAGTCTTTCTTTCCTGCGACGAGACGCAGGCAACGCCCATGCCCTCGCCCTTGGCGAGCTGCTTGGTGCCGTAGCCGGCCAGGCCCATCGCCGCGAGCAAGGTGTTGCGCAGCCGCTGCGCGCCGCCGGCATTGTCGCCTTTGCCGTCCAGCATCTCGATGCGGTATTGCGCCGGGTCCTTGCCGACCGAATGCGCGATCTCGTCGATCATGCTTTCCACCGCCCAGAAGGTCCAGCCCGGCGCGACCGAGCGCAGCTGGCCCGACGGGGTGGCGTTGTGCGCCATCTCGTTCTTGATCGCCCGCACATTGTGGTTGGGCACCGTGTAGAAGAAGTCCGCACCGTTCACGGTGAACGAGTCGAGCGGTCCCCTCTTGTCGACCGAGGGCGTCAGGAAATCGGGGATTCCCCAGCGCTGGGTCGGCCAGGCCGAGACCACGTCGTGGTTGAGGGCGACGAGCTTGCCGTCGCCATCGAGGCCCGCCTTGATCTTCTGGTAGGTCAGGGGCCGCGAGAAATCCATGGTCATGTCGTTCTCGCGGGAATAGATCACCTTGACCGGCTTGCCAACGGCTTTCGCCGCCTGCACCGCCGGCACCATCATGTCGGCATCGAGCCGCCGGCCGAAGCCGCCGCCCAGCCAGGTCTGGTGCATCACGACATATTTCGGATCGATCCCAGCCGCGCCCGCCGCGATTGCGCCGGAGCGTGTCGCGAACTGGTTGCCGGAATAGATGTGCAGGATGTCGCCCTTGAACTCGGCAGTCGCATTCATCGGCTCCATCGGCGCATGGATGTTGATGTTGGTGGTGTATTCCGCCTCCATCAGCTTGGCCGCCGTGCCGAACGCTACCGCCGTATCGCCGTTCTTGACAAAGAACTGCCCGGAATCGTCGAGGCCCTGCAGCCGCTTCGCCTCATCGAGCAGCGACTGGCTCGACAGTTTCGCATTCGGACCACCGTCATAAGTGATCTTCAGCGCATCCGCCGCCTTCCGCGCCTCGGCATAGGTGTTGGCCACCGCGACCACCCAGCCCGTCGTCGTTCCCGTCTTGTCGTCGAGGATGACGGCCTTGATGAAGCCCGGCACCTTCCTGGCGTCGGCATCGTCAACCGATTTCACCGTGGCGCCATAGCGCACCGGCGGGGTGACGATCTTGCCGTAGACCATGCCCGGCAGCATGACGTCGATGCCGTATTTGGCCGTGCCGTTGGTCTTGGAGGGAATGTCGAGCTGCGGCACCGAGACGCCGATCAGCGTATACTGGTCCGGCGTCTTCAGCTTGATCGCCTTGAGCTCGTCAGGCGTGAAGGTCTTGGTCGCCTTGCCGCTCTTGACGACATCGGCAAAGGAGACCTGCTTCTTCGACTTCGGATGCGAGATCACGGACTCGCGCACCACGAGCTCGTCCTTGTAGTAAGGCGGAAGCCCCATCATCGTGGCGGCGGCTTCGGTCAGGGCAATCCGCCCCGCCGCGCCGGCGCGGCTCATGGCGTCGAAGTTCATCATGGTCGACCAGCTGCCGCCGGTGATCTGCGCGCCCAGCACGGGGTCGTTGAACTTCGGATCGTTGGAGGCGAGCGAGACGCGCATGTCGCTCCATTTGGCCCCCAATTCCTCGCAGACGATCTGCGCCATGGTGGAGGCGATGTGCTGGCCCATATCGGCCTTGCCGCAGGTCACGGTGACGATGCCGTCAGGCGCGATCGAGTACCAGACGCTCGGCTCGAAATTGCCGGCAGAGGCGGTCGCAGCGCGCGCATCGGGGACTGCGGCATAACCGAGCATCAGCCCGGACGCCGCGGCGCCGACCAGGAAGGAGCGGCGGCTGAGATCGGTGGACGGAAGCTCGGTCATCTTCACATGGCTATTCATGTGGCCCTCCGCTCGGTGGCAGAGTTGGAGGCGGTGCGCATTTCATTGGCCGCGCGCATGATGGCTTTTTGAATCCGGGAATAGGTCATGCAACGGCAGAGATTGCCGTCCATATGCGCCACGATCTCGTCCTTGGTCGGGTTGGTGTTCTTGGCGAGCAGCGAGGCAGCCTGCATGATCTGGCCGGACTGGCAGTAGCCGCATTGCGGCACCTGCTCGGCAATCCAGGCCTTCTGCAGCGGATGATCGCCCTTCGCGGACAGGCCTTCGATGGTGGTGACCTTCTTGCCGACGACATCGCCGACAGCCGTCTGGCAGGACCGCACCGCTTCGCCGTTGACGTGAACCGTGCATGCGCCGCACAGCCCCGCGCCGCAGCCGAATTTGGTGCCGGTCATCTGCAATTGCTCGCGGATGGCCCAGAGCAACGGCGAGTCGTTCGCCGCCTCCACGGACATGGCTCGTCCGTTGATGTTGAGAGTAACCATGTGTTTCTTCCCCTTCCGGTCTGTGACGCCACTTACGGCAGCAGTTCACTTTTGAGCAGCAGGCACCCACCGGGTCGGCGCCAGCCTTGGGGCCAAGAATGATCGCGTTCCGTCATTCAGGCAACGCCATTTTGGAACCGGTCAGGGAGAATAATTTCCCAAGCGTTTTTGCATTGCGGCAGCAGGGCAGGCGCCGAGAGGAGCGCAATGCGCCGTGCCGCTTGCGGCTTTAAGCAATTCCCTGCGCCAAAAGGATCAGGCTAGGATGCGCCCGCAAACAAGAGAAAGCCGGGACGGAGCGCCATGCCGAAACTCGACCGAGACGGAGTGAAGATCCACTACGAAATCCATGGCGAGGGCCCGCCCCTGATCCTCACCCACGGCTATTCCTCGACCTCGGCGATGTGGCGCGAGCAGATCGCTCCGCTATCGAAACACCACCGGCTGATCCTGTGGGACATGCGCGGCCACGGCCAATCCGACTATCCGGAAGATGCCAAGGCCTATAGCGAGGCGCTGACGGTTGCCGATATCGCCGCGCTGCTCGATGCGGCCGGGGCGGAGCGCGCCATAGTCGGCGGGCTGTCGCTCGGCGGCTACATGTCGCTGGCGTTCTATCGTGCACATCCGGAGCGGGTGCGCGCGCTTTTGATCATCGACACCGGACCCGGCTTCAAGAAGGACGACGCGCGCGACGCCTGGAACCGGCGCGCGCTCGACACCGCCGCGCGGTTCGATCGTGAAGGGCTCGACGGGCTGCAATTAGCCAGTCGCGAGCGCGCGGTCGTGCAACATCGCAATGCTCGCGGCCTTGCGCTTGCCGCGCGCGGCATGTTGACCCAGCGCGACGCGCGGGTGATCGAGCTGTTGCCCGAAATCAAGGTGCCGAGCCTGATCGTGGTCGGCGCCGACGACACGCCGTTCCTGGCGGCGTCCGACTATATGGCCGCGAAGATTCCCGGGGCTCGGAAAGCGGTGATCCCGAATGCCGGCCACGCCGTCAACATCGATCAGCCGCAGGCCTTCATCGAGGCGGTCGAGCCGTTTATCGAGAGCGTGAAATAACGCGCGCCGTCATTTGGGGCGGCGCGACAGCACCGAACTCCGGTGCGCAATTGCGCGCCTGAGAATCTCGAGATTCCGGGCTCGGCGCTTCGCACCGCCCCGGAATGACGGAGTCAAGGACCTAGAACCAGCGCTCGCCAACCATGACCGTATCGCCCGGCGACACCGAGGTGCCGAGCGGCACGGCGTAGCGCGCGGTGCCGCCGCCATCGGTGTGGGTCAGAGTGACGGTGTCGCGCCGTGCGCGCGGCGAGAAGCCGCCGGCGATTGCCACTGCGCTCTCGACCGTCATGTTGGGCACGTAGGGATATTGGCCAGGTGCCGCGACCTCGCCCAGAATGAAAAAGGGACGGTAAGACTCGATCTCGACGGCGACCGAGGGCTCCCTGATATAGCCGTTGCGCAGCTTGGCCGTGATGGCGGACGCAAGCTCCGCCGTGGTGCGGCCGCGTGCGGGCACGGTGCCGATCAAAGGCAGCGTGATGGAGCCGCCGGCCTCAATCGCATAAGTATTGGTGAGACCATCCTGGCCATAGACGACGACGCGGAGCTTGTCGCCGGCATCGAGCCGGTAGGCCGCATCATAGCGGGCCGATGGCATCGGAGCTGCGGCATAGGCGTCATAGGCTTGCGGCGAAGGCATCGAGACAGGCGGCGGACTATAGGCCTGCGGCGGCGTGTAAGCGGGAGCCGGCGACGAGAAGGCGCGGCGCAGCGCCGCGATGGCGCCGCCGGAATCGGCGGGCTGCGGCGAAGTCGCGTAGCTCTGGGGGTAGGGTTGGCCGTAAGCCGAGGGCTGGCCGTAGGCCATGTAGTCGAGATCGTTGCGCGACTGCGCAGCCGCCGGCGCAACGGTCAGCGCTATCGCAGCGGCAATGATCGGCAATCGCAACGCGCGCACAACCGGCACCTGAGCCAATCCTCAAAACGGAGACGGCTTAAGTCTTGCACCGATCATGGTTAACAAATGCTAAAAAAAATCGCCCCGCGCAAAACGGGGCGATTGATCGTCGCGACGAAGGCGCAGATCAGGCGTTGACGCCGACGCCGATCGGGCACGACACGCCGGTGCCGCCGAGGCCGCAATAGCCGGCTGGATTCTTGGCCAGATATTGCTGATGATAGTCCTCGGCGAAATAGAACTCGCCGGCCGGTGCGATCTCGGTGGTGATGGCTCCGAGGCCTTTGGCGGAGAGCGCGGCCTGATAGGCGGCTTTCGACGCTTCGGCTGCTTTGCGCTGCGCGGCGTCGGATGTGTAGATCGCGCTGCGATACTGGGTGCCGACGTCGTTGCCCTGACGCATGCCTTGCGTCGGGTTGTGGCTCTCCCAGAACGTCTTCAGGAGTTTTTCGTAGGAGATCTTCCTGGGATCGAACACGACGAGCACGACCTCGGCATGCCCGGTGCGGCCCGAGCAAACCTCCTCATAGGTCGGGTTCGGCGTGAAGCCGCCGGCATAGCCGACCGCAGTGACATGAACGCCGTCGCCGAGCTCCCAGAATTTGCGCTCGGCACCCCAGAAGCAGCCGAGGCCGAACACCGCCTGTTCGAGGCCCGCAGCATAGGGCGGCTTCAGGCGTTCGCCGTTGACATAATGAGTGGTTGCGGTCGGGATCGCCGTGGCGCGGCCGGGCAGCGCTTCGGCGGCGCTCGGAAGGGCGGTGGTCTTGCGCATGAACAGCATGGTTTCTTCTCCCGGGGCGTGAGATCGGCCGGAAGGCTCGAGAAGCCGCGCGGCCACAGCCCCTATATATGTCTTTACGCTGGCGGCGGCAGCCCCGTTACGGGCCTCCCTCAGTCCCGCCCGTAGCCGATCAGCGGCTTGCGCGGCCGGAACAGCAGCATCAGGAGAATGCCGAGCACGCCGAGCACGGCGAAAACCGGCTGATCCAGCACCAGGCGGACCACGGAGGTCCAGAGCCAGGGCGCCTTGGCCTCCACCCAGGTGCGGAACGCCTGCTGGCTCGCCTGGTTGATGTCGTTCCAGAACTGGCCGAAACGGGTGAAACGCAGCGACTGGTCGGCGACCCAGCGGGCGCCGTCATAGACCATGAACACGAACCCGCCCGCGAGCAGTAATAGCCCTATCAGTCGGAAAAAACCGCGGATCATGCATCACCCATCGTCTGGCAGGGAGGTCGAGCGCCGACAGCAATTACCGGGCTGGAAGCAGAAATTCAACCTCATCAGCTACTTATCGGCCCCACCGGCGCGCCATTCGGCTCCGGAAGCGCAGCGAAAGCGTTGACCTGCCCGAAAGCCCCCTCTATAAGGGCGCAAATGGCGGCGGGCGCAATCCCGCCGCCGCTGTTCTTTGGGCAGCGCCCGCCCCCTCTGACATGACAGATGGGCTTTTCGGCAACGGCCTTCCCGGAGATCTCAGTTTTAAGGAAAACCAGCAGCGTCGATCACGCGGTTCAAGCGGCCGGCGCGCTCATGTGATCAAGAGCGAACAGCAGGCTTAAGGATATTCGAGACGATGGCCAACACCACCTCCGCCAAGAAGGCGACGCGCAAGATTGCCCGCCGCACTGCGATCAACAAGTCCCGCCGCACCCAGATGCGCGGTGCGGTCCGTCGCGTCGAGGATGCGATCCAGCGCGGCGACCGCGATGCGGCGGTCAAGGCAATGGCAAGCGCAGAGCCCGAATTGATGCGCGCCGCTCAGCGCAACATCGTTCACAAGAACACTGCGAGCCGCAAGGTTTCGCGCCTCACGCATCAGATTGCGAAGCTCGGCAAGTAAGCCGAGCGGAAAGCATTCCCTCACTCGAACGAGTGAGCGAGGCGAAATTGCGATATCGTGAAACAGCCCGGCCGCGCCCGGGCTGTTTGTTTTTCGCGATGCGTCTGTAGTCGTGACTGAACTTTAGTTGCCATCAAGCGTGCGCTCGAAAACACGCGCAGCGTTCCGTAATTTTACGAGGTGACAATTTTGCCGCAGGTGAAACACCGCAGCAAAATTCAAAAAAGCCTTGTGCCATGCCGTTAAAATGGAATCGGCGCACGATCCTTCGCACACGCAGCGTAGGAGGGTTACTCGGCCAAATGAGACTCGAAAATCATTGTTTCGATAATCACTTATCCCCATAGCGAGATGAAGCGTTTGGAAAAATCGCCTTCAAGGCTCCTGCTTGAAGGATTTGTAAATATTTTTTTGCAGCACCGCGCGAATTGTGACAGCGCACTTTGGCTCCGCGATTCTGCGCGGTGATTCAAAAACTTGCTCTCCAACCTGGGATACATCGCCAGAGCCATGGACCAGTTGAACAGCAATTAGGCGCTCCGATGTTGAATCAAATGCGTTGCGAGTGGCCACGCATCGTGTATTTCTAAATTGCTCGCGGCGCCCACGATCGTAAGACCAGCGCGGTTTTAGAAACGGGGCGGACGTGCAAATCGGCGGCGGTGTGCGCGTTGGCGACGCTTTCCAAGCGATTGTCGTATTCCAGCCCGTAGCAATACGGGCAACGGGAGAGCTGTGTCGAAATTTTTCTGGATGAGGCTTTCACGCCTCGCGGGCTCGATCAAGAGCCGGCTCTCACAGGAGAGCGTCCACGAGAGGTACGGCACCGGCAAGAGCAGCGAAGGCGAACCCTGGGCGGGAGGTAGTTTGGACGGGCTGAACGAACTGGCCGGACGGCTGAACGAATTCGCGTTCGGACGCGGCTGACTTTGGACACACGTGGGATGACAGCTTGCCGCGAGCGATCGCGGCGAGACGGGGAGGTTGCATGCTTAGCGGACGCGTTTTGGTTTTTGTAGGAAAACCCATTTCACCCGATGTTTTGTCTGACGCTGCGAACGATACGCAGCAAGCGGCGCCCACTCCGGTCGACCCCTCGAGTACGCGCTGACCTCACGGATCATTCTCCGCTCCACTGAATGCTGACCCGACCGCGGTGCTTGTCACCAAACGGCGGAGCTATGCCCGGAGCGGGAAAATCCGTTCGAGGTCCCGCCATGGCAGGGAACGACAGGCCTGCCCCGGCGATTCGACAAACTAAGACAACTCGGTTGGAAGAGCTTTCAGGCAATGACAAATTCGGAACAAGAACGTTGGACCCGCGTGAAGGGTCGGCTGCGGTCGACTGTCGGCGAAGACGTCTACACCTCTTGGTTTGCGCGCATGGACCTCGAGGCCGTGCAGGACGAGAGCGTTCACCTGTCCGTGCCGACGCGTTTTCTCAAGAGCTGGATTCAGGCCCATTATGCCGAGCGCGTGCTCTCGGCCTGGCAGGCCGAGATGCCGGAAGTGCATCGCGTCGACCTCACCGTGCGGTCCGCCATGCGCGCTGCCGCGCCCGCCAAGGAGGCCGCACAGAATATCGAGGCGCGGCGGGTGGAACGCACCGAGATGCGTGCGCCGACCGAATTGCGGGCAACCGCGACCGCGCCGGTCTCGGCCAATCATGATGCGCTTGGCGGCTCGCCGCTCGATCCGCGCCTGACCTTTGCAAGCTTCGTGGTCGGTCGTGCCAACACGCTGGCGCAGGCCGCCGCGCGCCAGGTCGCCGAGGGACGCCGCGGCGATCCCGTGATGTTCAACCCGCTCTACATCCACGCCGGCGTCGGCCTCGGCAAGACTCATCTGCTGCAGGCGGTGACCTGGGCGGGCAACGCGAGCGGCGAGCGCAAGGTCCTCTATCTCACCGCGGAAAAGTTCATGTACGGCTTTGTCGCGGCGCTGAAGACGCAGACGTCGCTCGCCTTCAAGGAAGCGCTGCGCGGCATCGACGTGCTCGTCATCGACGACCTGCAATTCCTGCAGGGCAAGTCGACGCAGGCCGAGTTCTGCCACACCCTGAACGCCCTGATCGATGCCGGCCGCCAGGTGGTGATCGCGGCCGACCGTCCGCCGTCTGATCTGGAAAGCCTCGACGACCGCGTGCGCTCGCGGCTCGCGGGTGGCCTCGTGGTCGAGATGGGCGCGCTCGGCGAGGACCTGCGGCTCGGCATCCTGAAATCGCGCGTCGCCGCCGCACGCGTCCATCATGCAAGCTTCGACGTGCCGGAGCTGGTGCTGGATTATCTCGCCCGCACCATCACCCATAACGGCCGCGATCTCGAAGGCGCGATCAATCGCCTGCTCGCCCATTCCAAGCTCAACAACCAGCCGGTGACGCTGGACATGGCCGAGCGCGAGGTGCGCGACCTGGTCCGCCCGCAGGAGCCGAAGCGGATCAAGATCGAGGACATCCAGCGCGTGGTGGCGCGGCAATACAACGTCAGCCGCTCCGATCTGTTGTCCTCGCGCCGCACCGCGAATGTGGTGCGTCCGCGCCAGGTCGCGATGTATCTTGCGAAGACTCTGACCTTGCGCTCGCTGCCCGAGATCGGCCGTCGCTTCGGTGGACGCGACCACACCACGGTGTTGCATGCCGTTCGCAAGATCGAGGCGCTGGTCGCCAAGGACACCGCGCTGTCGGAAGAAGTGGAGTCGCTGAAGCGGCAGCTGCAGGAATAGTTCGGGCCACGCCGCACAGTAAGGCGCCAGTTCCATGGCCGCTCCGGGGGACTGTCGCCTCCGCACCGTCATTCCGGGGCGATGCGGAGCATCGAACTATGGTGCGCAATTGCGCACCTGAGAATCTCGAGATTCCGGGTTCGCCCTTCGGGCGCCCCGGAATGACGGTGCAAGCAGATGGGGGCAAGCTGCCGAACCGCCCGCTTTCGGGCCGGGGGCCCCCGCAAATCGTTGAAAATCGGCCGCGATGCCTTGCACTTGGGACCCATCCGCGCCACTTTACTGGCCCCCGAAAGCCCCAAAACCCTGGGCTAGACGGGTGCCATCGGCCGCGGCGCGAAAGCTTGCCCGGCATTCCCAAAGACATGCTCTGTCGGATCGGGCGGATATTGCTATGAAGGTCACCGTCGAACGCGCGCAACTCCTCAAATCGCTTGGCCACGTCCATCGCGTGGTCGAGCGCCGCAACACCATCCCGATCCTCGGCAACGTGCTGTTGCGCGCCGAGAGCACGCAATTGTCGCTGAAGGCAACCGACCTCGACCTCGAAGTGACGGAGACGCTGGCGGCCGAGAGCGCGACCGGCGGCTCGACCACGGTTCCCGCGCACATGTTCTACGACATCGTGCGCAAGCTGCCCGACGGCTCGCAGATCTCGCTCGAGGCCGACGGCGACCGTTCGGTGCTGGCGATCCGCGCCGGCCGCTCGCGCTTCACGCTGCAGACGCTGCCGGAAAGCGACTTCCCGGATCTCGCCGCCGGCGAGATGGCGCATTCCTTCTCGCTTGCGGCCTCCGACATGAAGCGCCTGATCGACCGCACCCAATTTGCGATCTCGACCGAAGAGACGCGCTATTATCTCAACGGCATCTATCTGCACACCGCCGGCAGCGGCAAGACCGCCACCCTGCGCGCCGTCGCGACCGACGGCCACAGGCTTGCGCAAGTCGATCTGCCGCTGCCCGCGGGCGCTGCCGGGATGCCCGGCGTGATCGTGCCGCGCAAGACCGTCGGCGAGGTGCAGCGCCTGATCGAGGACAATGAGGCCGAGGTCACGATCGAACTGTCGCAAGGCAAGATCCGCTTCACGCTCGGCCATGTGGTGCTGACCTCGAAGCTGATCGACGGCACCTTCCCCGATTATGGCCGCGTCATCCCGCAGAACAACGACAAGGAGCTCCTGGTCGACAAGGCGGATTTCGCCGCCGCCGTCGACCGCGTCTCGACCATCTCCAGCGAGCGCGGCCGCGCCGTGAAGCTCGCGCTGTCATCCGGCAAGCTGGTGCTGAGCGTGACCAACCCGGATTCCGGCAGCGCCACCGAGGAGCTCGAGGTCGAATACGCCTCCGACCCGCTCGATATCGGCTTCAACTCGCGCTACCTGCTCGACATCACCGCACAGGTCGAGGGCGAAGTCGCGGTGTTGCGCCTCGCCGATCCCGGCTCGCCGACCCTGATCCAGGACCGCGACAACAAGAACGCGCTCTACGTGCTGATGCCGATGCGGGTATGATGGTCTCTCGTCATGGCCGGGCGTGACCCGGCCATCCATGTCTTGGCCACGAGAAGGAAGGCGTGGATGCCCGGCGCAAGGCCGGGCATGACGATGTGGTGACACCGAACATGACACCATCCCGCATCCATCGCCTGGCGCTGACGCATTTCCGCAATTATCGCGCGGCGAGCGTGGAGACGACCACCGACATGGTGGTGCTGGTCGGGCCCAACGGCGCCGGCAAGACCAATTGCCTGGAGGCGATCTCGTTTCTCTCGCCCGGCAGGGGCCTGCGCCGCGCCACGTTGGAGGACGTCGCCGACAACCAGGGCGACGGCTCATGGGCGGTGTCGGCCGAAGTCGAGGGCGCGCTGGGGCTTGCCACGCTCGGCACCGGCCTCGAGCCGCCGCGCAGCGACGGCCAGGGCACGCCGCGCCGCTGCCGCATCGATCGCGAGCCGGTCGCCTCCGCCTCCGCCTTCGGCGATCATTTGCGCATGGTCTGGCTGACGCCGTCGATGGACGGGCTGTTCGTTGGCGCGGCGTCCGAGCGACGGCGCTTCTTCGATCGGCTGGTGCTTGCGATCGACAGCGAACATTCCAGCCGCGTCTCGGCGCTGGAGCGCTCGCTGCGCTCGCGCAATCGGCTGCTGGAAGTGCGCAATTTCGACGATCATTGGTGTGACGCCATCGAGCGCGAGACCGCCGAGCTTGCGGTTGCGGTCGCCGCCACGCGCGGGCAGACCGCGATGAAGCTGGCAGCGATGTTGCGCGACCGCGGGCAGTCATCCGCCTTTCCATCGGCCGCGATCGCGCTCGATGGCTGGATGGAGAACGCGCTGCTCAACGAGCCCGCGACCGCCGTCGAGGACCGTTATCGCGAGATGCTGCGGCAGAGCCGTCCACGCGACGCCGCCGCGGGGCGCACCCTCGAGGGGCCGCATCTGACCGACCTGCAGGTGATCTACGCGCCGAAAAACATGCCGGCGCGCGACGCCTCGACCGGCGAGCAGAAGGCGCTTCTGATCGGCCTCGTGCTCGCGCATGCGACGCTGGTGGCGGAGAGCACCGGGATCGTGCCGCTGCTATTGCTCGACGAGGTGGTCGCGCATCTCGACCCCGGCCGGCGTGCCGCCTTGTTTACCGAGCTCGCAAAGCTCGGCGCGCAGGTCTGGCTGACCGGCGCCGATCCACAGGCCTTCAGCAATATCGGCCAGACCTGCGAGATTTTCGACGTCGAGAACGGCCGCGCCACCCGCCGCGCCTGACGGGGCTGGCCGTGAGGCATGTCGCACGATCGTCCTGCGCGACGTCCAAGGCCGAAAATCGACGGATTCGCGCGGCCAAAAAACGGCCGCGAATCGCGCTTTTCCAAGGTCCCAAAACCGGCCCTCCGGCGCCTTGAAAGGACGTTAAAAAATCCTATCTATTCAACAGCTTATCTAAAGATACTTTGCGCTAGGCGCATAGCATCTTTCGTGGCACAAATAGCGTAAATCGGCGCCTCCTTGCGCAGCTGATTCGGGACATCCGCAAAAGGCCTCACATGACAGAACCCGCCCGGCAGACCGTTGCCGATACCGAGCATTCGATTGCGAGCGACTATGGCGCGGAATCGATCCGGGTTTTGAAGGGCCTCGATGCCGTCCGCAAGCGCCCGGGCATGTATATCGGCGACACCGATGACGGGTCCGGCCTGCACCACATGGTCTACGAGGTCGTCGACAATGCGATCGACGAAGCGCTCGCGGGACACGCCAGCCGCGTCGAGGTCGTCCTCAATCCCGACAATTCCGTCACCGTGCGCGACGACGGCCGCGGCATTCCGGTCGACATCCACAAGGGCGAGGGCATTTCGGCGGCCGAGGTCATCATGACCCAGCTGCATGCCGGCGGCAAATTCGACCAGAACTCCTACAAGGTGTCCGGCGGCCTGCACGGCGTCGGCGTATCCGTGGTCAATGCGCTCTCCAGCAAGCTGCAGCTGAAGGTCTGGCGCGACGGCAAGGAGCATTTCGTCGAGTTCGCCCATGGCGAGACGGTGGCGCCCTTGAAAATGGTCGGCGACGCCCATGGCAAGCGCGGCACCGAGGTGACGTTCCTGGCCTCGACCGAGACGTTCAAGAACGTCGAATATGATTTTGCCACCCTCGAGCATCGCCTGCGCGAGCTCGCCTTCCTCAATTCCGGCGTCAATATCGTGCTGTCCGACATGCGCCATGCGATCGAGAAGCGCGAGGAGATGCATTACAGCGGCGGCGTCGAGGAGTTCGTCAAATATCTCGACCGCAACAAGAAGGCGATCGTGCCCGCGCCGATCATGGTGCGCTCGGAAATGAACGGCATCGGCGTGGAAGCGGCGCTGTGGTGGAACGACAGCTACCACGAGAACGTGCTGTGCTTCACCAACAACATCCCGCAGCGTGACGGCGGCACCCATCTTGCCGGCTTCCGTGGCGCGCTGACGCGCCAGGTCAACGGCTATGCCGAGGCCAATGCGAAGAAGGAGAAGATCCAGCTCACCGGCGACGACTGCCGCGAGGGCCTGACCGCCGTTCTCTCGGTGAAAGTGCCGGATCCGAAGTTCTCGTCGCAGACCAAGGACAAGCTGGTTTCGTCCGAAGTGCGTCCCGTGGTCGAGAACGTGCTCAACGAGGCGCTGGCCGCCTGGTTCGAGGAGCATCCGGCAGAGGCCAAGGTCATCGTCGGCAAGGTGATCCAGGCCGCCGCCGCCCGCGAAGCCGCGCGCAAGGCCCGCGAGCTGACGCGCAAGAGCCCCTTGAGCGTCTCCTCGCTGCCCGGCAAGCTTGCGGACTGCCAGGAGAAGGACCCGGCCAAGTCGGAGCTCTTCATCGTCGAGGGCGACTCGGCCGGCGGCAGCGCCAAGATGGGCCGCAACCGCGAGTTCCAGGCCGTGCTGCCTTTGCGCGGCAAGATCCTCAATGTCGAGCGCGTCCGGACCGACAAGATGCTGTCGAGCGAGCAGATCGGCACGCTGATCACGGCGCTCGGCACCGGCATCAGCGACGACTTCTCCATCGACAAGCTGCGCTATCACAAGATCATCCTGATGACGGACGCCGACGTCGACGGCGCCCACATCCGCACCCTGCTGCTGACCTTCTTCTACCGGCAGATGCGCGACATCATCGATCAGGGCTATCTCTATATCGCCCAGCCCCCGCTCTATAAGGTGACGCGCGGCAAGTCCGAGCAATATCTCAAGGACGAACGGGCGCTGGAAAATTATCTGATCGACACGGGACTGGACGACTGCGTCTTCACGCTGGGAACCGGCGAGGAGCGCAAGGGCCTCGATCTGCACGCGCTGGTGGACGACGCCCGCGCAATTCGCGCCCTGCTTCGCAATTTGCACAGCCGCTACAGCCGCATTGTGATCGAACAGGCTGCAATCGCAGGCATCTTCGGCCGGGATATCTATTCCGATCCAGAGAAGGCCCGCGCTGCGGCGGAATATGTGGCGTCGCGTCTGGACAAACAGGCCGACGAGGTTGAACGCGGCTGGATCGGGCATTTCGAGGAAGGCCAGGGCTTCATGTTCGAACGCACCGTGCGTGGCGTGAAGGATGTCGCCGTCATCGATGACGCCTTCCTCGGATCGGCCGACGCCCGCAAGCTGCACGAGTTCCGGCAGCGGCTGCAGGACGTCTACGCCCGTCCCGGCAAGTTGCGGCGCAAGGACTCCGAGGCCATCATCTATGGCCCGGTCGACCTATTCGAAGCCGTGACCGATGCCGGCCGCAAGGGGCTGACGCTGCAACGCTACAAAGGCCTCGGCGAGATGAACCCGGAGCAACTCTGGGAGACGACCCTGGATACGGAAGCGCGCTCGCTATTGCAGGTAAAGATCAAGGAGGTCGACGAGGCCGACGACATCTTCACCAAGCTGATGGGCGACGTGGTCGAGCCGAGACGCGAGTTCATCCAGGACAACTCGCTGTCCGCCACTGTCGACGTCTAAGGGAAAGCGAGGCAGCCGTGGCGCCCATCCAGTACATCGTCGAGGGCGGCCACCGGCTCAGTGGCGCCATCGAGCCCTCCGGCAACAAGAACGCGGCGCTGCCGATCATTGCGGCGGCGCTTCTGACGGACCATCCGGTCACGCTCGACAACGTGCCGCGCATCCGCGACACCGAAGCGCTGGTCGAGCTAATCCGTTCGGTCGGCGCCTCCGCCGAATGGCGCGGGCGCAACCGGCTCGCCATTCACGCCAAGGAGCTGCACGCCGCCGACCTCGACCCCGAGCTCTGCGCACGCATCCGCGCCTCCATCCTGCTCGCCGGCCCCCTGCTCGCCCGCTGCGGCGGACTGACGTTGCCGCCGCCCGGCGGCGACGTGATCGGCCGGCGCCGGCTGGACACGCATTTCCTCGCCTTCGAGCAGCTCGGTGCGACCGTTACCGCGACCGACCGGCTGGAGTTCCGCTCCACCCAGCTCAAGGGCGCCGATGTCTTCCTCGACGAGCCCAGCGTCACCGCGACCGAAAACGCGCTGATCGCCGCCGTCGCCGCGCAGGGCACCACCTATCTGCGCAATGCCGCCTCCGAGCCACATGTCCAGGACCTCGCGCACTTCCTGACGGCGCTCGGTGCCACGATCGAAGGCATCGGCACCAACACCATGGTGGTGCACGGACAGGCAACGCTCGGCCCGGCCAGCTATGCCATCCAGCCCGACCATATCGAGGTCGGCTCGCTGATCGGGCTTGCCGCGGTGACGCGCTCGCCCCTGCGCATCGTGCGCGCCGGCGTCGAGCATCTGCGCTCCATCCGCATGGGCTTTGAGCGGCTCGGCATCGTCTGCGAGGTCGCCGGCGACGACCTGGTCGTGCCGTCGGAGCAGACGCTGAAGATCAAGGACGATTTCGGCGGCCATGTGCCGAAGCTTGAGGATCAGCCCTGGCCGGCCTTCCCGGCCGATTTGATGTCGATTGCGATCGTCACCGCCACGCAGTGCGAGGGCGTCATCCTGATGTTCGAGAAAATGTTCGAATCGCGGATGTTCTTCGTCGACAAGCTGATCGCGATGGGCGCCCGCATCGTGCTGTGCGATCCGCACCGCGCCATCGTGGCCGGTCCGAGCAAGCTGCACGGCGCCTCGATGATCTCGCCCGACATCCGCGCCGGCATGGCCATGCTGCTCGCCGCCGTCTGCGCGGAGGGGACATCGACCATCAACAATGCCGACCAGATCGAGCGCGGCTATGAGCGCATCGACGAACGGCTCAATGCGCTCGGCGCCAGGATCACCCGCGTGCCCGAGCGCGGACGGTAGCGCCTTTCTGTCACGCCCTTTTGCGAGGCGCCCGGTTTGCTCGCGGCCCGCAAACCGGGCAGCATGACACCCATGGACGAGACTATCGGAACTTCGCGGTCGCGCCGTGCAGGGGTGAGCCGCCATCACCTCGTGGTCGAGTTCGCCGAGACGGCGCGGCTGGCGCTGCCGATGGCGCTCACCCAGCTTTCGCAGATCGCAATGATGACGACCGATCTTGCCTTCATCGGCCGCCTCGGCGGCGAGGCGGTCGCAGCCGCAGCACTTGCCGGCACGGTCTATTTCGTCAGCTTCACTTTCGGCATGGGGTTGACCTCGGCGGTGGCGCCGCTGGTCGCGCAGGCGTTCGGCGCCGAGGATCCGACGATGGTGCGCCGTTCGCTGCGCACGGGATTATGGGCCGCCCTGCTGCTGTCGCTGCCGATCATGATGTTTCCGCTGCGCGGCGAGCAGACCCTGCTGCTGCTGGGACAGACGCCGCAAACGGCGCGGCTGGCACAGCATTATCTGTTCGGGCTCGCCTGGGGCGTGGCGCCGGCGCTGTGGTTCCTGGCAATCAGGAGCTTCATGGGCGCAGTAAACCGGCCGCAGCCTGTGCTCTGGATCACGCTTGCGGCCATCCCCGTGAACGCGCTGCTGGTGTACCTCCTGATGTATGGCAAGTTCGGCCTGCCGCGGCTGGAGTTGTTCGGCGCCGGGCTTGCAACCACGCTGGTCAATTGCGCGACGTTCGTGGCCGCGCTCTGGCTCGCCACGCGCCGCAAGCCGTTCAGCGATTATCGTATCCTCGTCCGCCTCTGGCGCATCGACTGGTCCTTGATGCGCGAGCTGTTCGTGATCGGCTTGCCGATGTCGCTCGCCTTCCTGATGGAATACGGCATGTTCTCCGCCGCTTCGCTCCTGATGGGCCTGATCGGCACCACGGCGCTCGCGGCGCATCAGATCGCCCTGCAGGTGACGGCGATCCTGTTCATGATTCCGCTCGGCATCAGCATGGCCGCCACCGTGCGGGTCGGGCATGCGGTCGGTCGCGATGATGCGCCCGGCATCAGGCGCGCCGGGCTGGTTGCGATGCTGCTCGGGATCGCGATCGCGCTCGTCCTGACGCTCGCCGTGGTCGCGACCCGCTTCGATATCGCGGAATTCTTTCTCGGCGGCACGACCGACAATGCCGACGCGACGACCGCACTGGCCGCAACGCTGCTCCTGGTCGGCGCAAGCTTCTTCGTGACCGACGCGATGCAGGGCATTGCGGCGGGCTGCCTGCGCGGCCTGAAGGACACGCACTTGCCGCTGCTGTTCGCCGGACTCGGCTACTGGCTGATCGGATTTCCCCTGAGCTGGGTGCTCGGCTTTCACACCCGTCTTGGCGCGACCGGCGTCTGGGTCGGCCTGTCGATCGGGACCGCGGTCTATGCTACACTGCTGGTCCTGCGCTTCCGGCGACTGACCAGAACGGGTGCCGTGCCATGACCATCCGCGAAGTCCCACCCGACGTCGATCGCGACAGCGTGCTCGCCGGCGCGCAGTTTGCCGACGCTTTCCGTGTCACCGTCGCAGATGCCGATCTCGATGCTCGCGGCGCAGCCGAGCGGATATTTTCACGCAGTCCGCGCTGGGTCGAGGCGCTGATCGACCTGCGCAACTTGATCATGGCGCCGTTCGGCCTGAAGGCCTCGGGCGAGCACGAACCGAATGTCGGCGGCATGATCGGAATCTTCCCCGTCCTCGACGAAACGCCGGAGCGGCTGGTTGCAGGATTCGACGACCGTCATCTGGATTTCCGCGTCGTGGTGGACGTTGCGCCCGCGGAGACAGGCCGGGACGTGACCACCACCACCGTGGTTCTCACCCATAACCGGCTCGGCCGCGCCTATCTCGCCGCCATCATGCCGTTCCATCGCCTGATCGCCAAGACCATGCTCCGCCAGGTCTGCCGCAGCCCCGGACCGCGGTAACGCGCTGGCGCACACGGCCATGCGATTGCGGCCGTTGAAGTGGCGGCACCGGAGACTTAAGCTTTTGGTATCGGCCGTCTCCGGCCACTCAAGGGAATAACCCATTCAAGGGCATAACAATGGCAGAGGAAACAGCCACGCTTGCCGGCTATGTCGCCGGGCTGACATTCGAAGACATTCCGCCGGAGGTGCTTGATCGCGCCAAGGTGCTGACGCTGGACTTTCTCGGCAGCGCCATTCGCGCGCGGCGCGACGCGGAATCGACGCCCTCGCTGCTGAAGATGCTGGAAGGGCTTTCGCTCGACGGCAAGGGCGAGGCGACCGTGTTCGGCGACACTAAGACCTGGACACCGGCGGTAGCCGCGCTGCTCAACGGCGCCTTCGGCCATTCCTTGGATTTCGACGACACCCACGCCGATTCCTCGCTGCATCCGAGCGCGCCGGTGGTCCCCGCTGCATTTGCCGTCGGCGAGATGGTCGGCGCCTCCGGCCGCGACGTGCTGACGGCGATCGTCGCGGGCTATGAAGTGTGCTGCCGGCTCGGCAATGCGCTCGATCCCACCTCGCATTACGCACGCGGCTTCCACCCAACCGCGACCGCGGGCACTTACGGTGCCGCGGCAGCGGCGGCCAAGCTTTATGGGCTTTCGGAAGCGCAGATCATCTCGGCCTTCGGCGTGTCGGGCAGCCAGGCCGCGGGCTCGCTGCAATTCCTGGTCAATGGCGCCTGGAACAAGCGCTACCAGGTCGGCGCCGCCGCGATGAACGGCGTGATCGCCGCAACGCTCGCGCGCAACGGCTTTGTCGGCGCGATCGAATCGGTCGAGGGCAAGCATGGGCTTTTGGTCGGCTACAGCGACGACGCCCATCCCGACAAGGCGACTGCGGGTCTCGGCTCGACCTACGAGACGATGAAGATCGGCGTGAAGCCTTATCCGAGCTGCCGCTACACCCATGCTGCGATCGACGCCATCATCGCCATGCGGCGCGAGCACAATCTGACGCCGGACCAGGTCAAGCGCGTCGAGATCGGCCTGCATCGCAACGGCATCACGCTGACGGGCGATGCCGCGACCAAGCGCCATCCGCGCTCGATCGTCGGCGGCCAGTTCTCGATGTTCTTCACCGGCGCGCTTGCGCTCGACCAGGGCCGCTTCGGCTGGGACGATTACGACCGTCTCGGCGATGCCGCGATCGACGCGCTCGCCGACAAGTTCGACGTGGTGCAGGACGACCGGCTCGAGACCGGCCGCACGCACCCCTTCGGCGCGCGCGTCTCCATCACGACCGAGGACGGCGTGCATGAGCGGCTCCATGTCGATCCCTCGGGGGAGCCGAACTCTTTTCCCGACACCCAGGCGATGCAGCAGAAGTTCCTGACGCTCGCCCGCCCGGTGCTGAGCGGCCGTGCCGAGCAGCTCGCGAATGCGATCCTGTCGCTGGAGCGTTTCGACCGCGTGGCGCAGGCGACGCAGCTGGGACGGCAGTAGGCCTGCCAATTTCACTCTCTTGCTCCGATCATGGAGCGAATCCGGATCGCCTCGCCCCGCCTGCGGGGAGAGGCCGGATTGCATCGAAAGATGCAATCCGGGTGAGGGGGACTCTCCGCGAGTCGCGCTCGCGGAGGCTGCCCCTCACCCCGACCCTCTCCCCGTGAAGGACGGGGAGAGGGAGCATCAACAGCGTGGCTCCCACAACCGCGCGCAACTACTCTCCGCCCGCCAGCTTCTCCTTCCCGGTCGTCACCGCAATCACATCGCGCACCAGCTGCGAGACACCGTCAGCATGCAGCGGAAAATTCACCGTCCGGCCGAAGCGGACGATCACCAGACGCTGCGAGGGGATGATGATCACATATTGCCCGATCGTGCCCTTGGCCATGAAGGCATCGCGCGGCCAGCCTTCGCCGAGGCGGTAATTCGCGCCGCGGCTGTCGCCGAGATTGGTCCAGAAGCCTGCGCCGTAGCCGGCGAAGGCATTCGGCGTCGGCGAGGCGGAGTATTTGACCCAGCCTTCGGGCAGGATGCGCCTGCCGCCCACGACGCCGTCATCGAGGTAGAGCTGACCGAACCGCGCCCAGTCCCGCGCGGAGGCCAGCATCTGGCTCGATCCTTCCGGCGTGCCGCTGGCGTCGAACTCGATGGTGACCTGGCGCATGCCGAGTGGTGCGAACAATTCGTCGTGTGCAAAGCGCAGGTAATGCGAGGGCCGACCGCCGACCGCATTCTCGATCAGCCGCGACAGGATCAGATAGTTGCCGTCATGATAGCTCCAGGCAGCCCCCGGCGGCGTCGCAAGAGGGATGCTCTCAGCATAGGCGGCCATGTCGGGCTGCTCGAATTTCATCTGATTGACCGGCTCGAACGCCGAACCGAGCGAGGCTTCCAGCGAGGAGCCGAGTCCCAGTCCCGCGGTGTGGCGCAATAGCTGATCGATGGTAACGGCATGGCGCGGATCATGTGGATCACGCCAGGCAGCAACCGGCGCGGGGCTGTCGAGCGCGAGCTTGCCTTGCCGCACCAGAATGCCTGTCAGCGCCGACGTGACCGACTTGGTCGCGGAGAAGCCGAGCAGCGGCGTATCGATGCCGATTCCGTCCGCATAGCGCTCGGCAATGATGCGGCCGTCCTTCACGACGACGACGGCCCTTGTATGGCGGAACGGCGGCTGCGCGGGCTCGGCGAACGCGCGATCGAGCGCCGCGGCCAATTGCGGACTGGCCGGCTCGACAGGCGCGAATCCCGCAATCTCCGGCAACAGCGCGGGCATACGGTCCTCAGGAGGCAACACGATCTCGGCCGCGCCGCCGCCATGGTCGAGATAGCAACCCGCCCCTTGCCGGTAGACGGCATGGCTGCGGCCGAGCCCGAACAGCGTCACCGTGACGTCCTTGCGGCTGCGATCGACCTTGAACGCCATCGCCCAGGTGAGCAGTCCGACTCCAGGCATGGCGTCGGTGGTCTCTGCGAACGTCTTGTCCGGATCAAGGCCGGTGACGAAGGTCTCTGTGCAGAGGATGTTGGCGACAAACCCGGTGGCCACTTTCGGCACAATGCGGGCGCGCGCTGCTGTGAACAGCAGAGCGCCGCTCGCGGCGAGGATTGCGAGGACGAGGATCAGGCGTCGTTTGGTCATGGCTTACTCCGGCAGCGCGTTTTCATCTGCCGGTATCGAGCGCGTGCAGGCCTACCCGTGCTCGCCGATTTTGGAAATGGCGCTGGCCGAAAGCCGCCCGCCCTCGCCGATTCTAAAATATATCCGATATTACAGTAGCTTGCATATCAGGCTGCGGACGCCTTGAGCCTGCGATATTCGCTCGGCGTCACCCCGGTCATGGCCTTGAAGGCGCGATTGAAGGGACCGAGCGACTGGAAGCCGGCGTCCATCGCGATGGTGATGACGGGCACCTCGGCCTGGTCAGGATCGGCGAGCGCCGCCTTCGCCTCCTCGATCCGGTGATTGTTCAGGAAGGCATTGAAGTTGCGGTAACCGAGTTTCTGGTTGATCAGCCGCCGCAACCGGTATTCCGGGATCTTCAGCTTCGTGGCCAGCATGCCGATGGTGAGATTGTCGTGCCGGTAGACCCGCTCGTCGGCCATCAGCCGCATCAGCGCATCGATCAGCTTCTGATCCGCGGCAATGGTGTCTTGAGTGATCGATGCGACCGGCACGGCGGCGACGGGCGGCTTCTCGGGCTCGGCGAACAAATCGCCAGCCGCGACCTGCGTCATCGCCACCGTTATCCATGCCACAACCCCGGCAAGCAGCGCCGCATTCACCGTGTTGGCGATATCGGCGATATCGGTCCCGAAGGTGAAGATCTGCAGCGCGTCGTGCAATCCGCCATAGAGCGCCGCGACCACCACGACAATCGCCCGCAGGCGCCGGCGGCCCTCGACCAGATCGACCGACCAGGAGCTGACGGTCTGGGCCAGCGCCAGAGCAATGAAGCCGAGCGTGAGGAGGTTGACCGCAACGACGGCGGTGTGCGCATGCCCGCCCGGCGCGATCACCCGGCAATTGACGAAGCTGAAAACCGCGACAGCGCCCCAGACCAGCGCATGCCAGGGCCTGAGCACGAAGGCATCGTCGAACAGCGCCCGGCAGAACAGCCAGAACACCACCACATCGCCGGTCGAGAGCGCAATCAACACGGCGTGCCAGATCGGAATCGGAGCCGACTCGCCGATGGTGAGGGTAGCGGCATGCGCAGCCGTGCCGAACGCGAACGCCACAGCCAGCCGGCCAGCGACGCGCTGGCCGAAGTCGCGGAACAACGACGCTGCGAGCACCAGGAGCAGTGCAATGGTCCCGCCGCGCAGCGCAATATCGAGGGTGGCAAGCGACATCGGATCTGTTCAGGTCACGCCGACACTCATTGTAACGGAGATCGTCCGGTGCTTCAATTTCGACGCCGCCATGCATTGCGCGCCGTCACCCAGATATCGACGGTATCGCCAGACATCTGCGTCTCGCCTTCGATCCTGGCGCCGAGCTTGCGGGCCACGGCCTGCGAGGCGGCATTTTGCGGATCGATGCAATGGATGACCTCTTCGATCTCGAAGGTCGCGAACACCCAGTCGACCGCCGCGCTTGCGGCTTCGACCGCGTAGCCCTGACCGCGCAGCTCCCTGGCGATGCCCCATCCAACCTCGAAGCCGGGCCAGGTCGGCGGAAACCACGGACCGACGCGTCCGGCATATTGGCCGGTGGACTTTTCCTCGACCGCGAACATGCCGAAGCCATGAAGCGCCCAATGGCCGGAAATGACCGCTGCGTTGCGCCAGCCGGTGAGCTCCTCGGTCACCGCCTTGCGATCGGGCGTGATGAAGCGCGCGGTGCCGGGATCGGACAGCATCCGCGTGTTCGAGGCAATGTCGGATGCGCACCAGGGCCGCAGGATCAGGCGCTCGGTCTCGATGATGGGACCGTGAAACTTGCCGAGGACTGCGCCTTGCTTGACCGGAGGCATCATGGATTTTCGCCCTTCTTCCCAACGCGTCGGGGTCCATCGTAAGCCATCGACCCGGACGGGGGAATGCCTTCGCAGACGATCCGCGCCTGTGCTCGCTGCTGCTTCTTCTTGGACGACCGACGGCCGATCCT
This sequence comes from Bradyrhizobium sp., assembly GCA_035293585.1. Classification (GTDB taxonomy): domain Bacteria; phylum Pseudomonadota; class Alphaproteobacteria; order Rhizobiales; family Xanthobacteraceae; genus Bradyrhizobium. The sequence goes on from DATGMN010000065.1 coordinate 35,648, forward strand.
GCTATGCTCGGCCTAAAGCAACAACAATGGAGGCTCTCATGAGCTGGATGCCGTCGAATGATCCCACGCTTGGCGATCCCGTGTCCTGCGACGCACTCGAGCTCGTCATCGTGCCGCGCACCCGCGATCTCGGCGACGGGTTCGAGGTCCGCCGCGCGCTGCCGCATGGCAAGCGCCAGATGGTCGGCCCCTTCATCTTCTTCGACCATTTCGGACCGGTGCAATTCGTCTCGGGCGCGGGCATGGATGTGCGGCCGCATCCGCACATCGGTCTTGCCACCGTCACCTATCTGTTCGACGGCAAGATCATGCACCGCGACAGCGAGGGCAACATCCAGGAGATCGAGCCCGGCGCCATGAACCTGATGACTGCCGGCCGCGGCATCGCGCATTCCGAGCGTACGCCGGATGTCGAGCGCAAGGCCGGGCAGAAGATGCTGGGCCTGCAGAGCTGGATCGCGCTGCCGGCGGGCAAGGAGGAGATCGCACCCAGCTTCCAGCATTACGCGGCCGGCGACCTGCCGATGATCAGCGAGCGCGGGTTCACCGCGCGCGTCATCGCCGGCAACGCGTTCGGCATCGCTTCGCCCGTCTCGATGGTGTCGCCCTGGTTCTACACCGAGGTGACGGCGGACGCGGGCGTGGCCGTGCCGCTCGATCCCGATCATGAGGAGCGCGCGATCTATGTCGTCGACGGCGAGGTCGAGATCACAGGCGAGCGCTACGAAGGCCCGCGGCTTCTGATCTTCCGGCCCGGTGACGCCATCACCGTGAGGACGATGAGGCCCACGCGGATGATGTTCCTGGGCGGCGACGCGCTGGAGGGACCGCGCCACATCTGGTGGAATTTCGTCTCCTCCAGCAAGGAGCGGATCGAGCAGGCCAAGCAGGACTGGAAAACCGGCCGATTCGCGCCCGTTCCGCAGGAACACGAGTTCATTCCGCTGCCGGAATAGGCTATCTCCGGCGTACGAGGGCGCGGCAGCTCGCCGCGCCTCACGATCCCGACCGAAAGAGTCTTCATGGCCACCATGCTCTCCAGCGACCTGCCCCTGCCGAGGATCGGCCGCGGCAAGGTTCGCGACATCTATGCCGTCGGCGACGACCGCGTGCTGCTGCTCACCACCGACCGCATCTCCGCTTTCGACGTGGTGATGGCCGAGACCATTCCGATGAAGGGCGCGGTGCTGACGCAGATCAGCGCCTTCTGGTTCAACGAGCTCGAGGGCGTGGTGCATCACCACATGATCAGCGCCGACACCGACGAGATCATCCGCCAGGTGCCCGCGCTGAAGGACCATCGCGGCGACATTCTCGGCCGCGCCATGCTGTGCAGGCGCACGACCGTGTTTCCGATCGAATGCGTGATCCGCGGCTATCTCTCGGGCTCGGCCTGGAAGGAGTATGCCGCGCAGGGCACGCTCGCCGGCGAGAAGCTGCCCGCGGGCCTCACCGAGAGCGCCAAGCTCGAGCCCGCGATCTTCAGCCCGGCCACTAAGGCCGAGACCGGGCATGACGAGAACATCACCATTGCCCGCATGCGCGAGGTGGTCGGCGACGACACCGCCTATACGCTGGAGAGCATGACGCGCGCGATCTATACGCTCGGCGAGGAGCTCGCCCGCAAGCAGGGCATCATCATCGCCGACACCAAGTTCGAGTTCGGCAAGGATGCCGACGGCCGCATCATCCTGATCGACGAGGTGATGACGCCGGATTCCTCGCGCTTCTGGGCGGTCGACGATTACGCGCCGGGCCGGCCGCAGGCGAGTTTCGACAAGCAGCCGCTGCGCGACTATCTCGACGCCGAGCGGCGCGCCGGCCGCTGGAACGGCGACGCCCCGCCCCCGCCGCTGCCGGCGAGCGTGGTCGACGCCACCAGCAAGCGCTATCTCGCGGCGTACAGGCGTGTCACGGGGCGAGAGCTGAGCATATAGCTCACCGTCATTCCGGGGCGGTGCGTAGCACCGAACCCGGAATCTCGAGATTCCGGGTTCACGCTTCGCGTGCCCCGGAATGACAAACAGAGAGGGAGGCGCATCATGTCCGAAGCCGATGCCGTGCTGGTCGAGCGCGATGGTCCTGTCACCATCGTCTCCATCAACCGCCCGCATTGCCGCAACGCCGTCGACGGCCTGACCGCTCGCAAGCTCTACGACAGCTTCCTCGCCTTCGACGCCGATCCCGACGCCTCCATCGCCGTCTTCACTGGCACCGGCGGCTTCTTCTGCGCGGGCGCGGATCTGAAGGCGGTTGCGGCGGGCGACGTCAACAAAAAGCGCGAGGTCGGCGGCCACGACACCATCGCGCCGATGGGGCCGAGCCGCTTGCGACTGACGAAGCCCGTGATCGCGGCCGTCGAAGGCTTTGCGGTCGCCGGCGGGATGGAGCTTGCGTTGTGGGCCGACATGCGCGTGGTCGCGGAGGATGCGACCTTCGGCATCTTCTGCCGCCGCTTCGGCGTCCCGCTGATCGACCTCGGCACCATCCGCCTGCCGCGCCTGATCGGCCATTCCCAGGCGATGGACCTGATACTGACCGGCCGGCCCGTTGCGGGTGCAGAGGCGCTGCGGATGGGACTTGCCAACCGCCTGGTCGCCAAGGGCGAGGCGCGTGCGCAGGCGATTGCGCTGGCGCATGAGATCGCACGCTTTCCGCAAACCTGCCTGCGCGCGGACCGGCTCTCGGCGCTCCGGCAATGGGACCTCGCCGAGGAGGACGCCATCGCCAATGAGATGCGCGGCGGGCTCGAGGTGATTGCATCGGGCGAGACACTCGCCGGCGCCACGCGCTTCGCCTCCGGTGTGGGGCGTCACGGCACGTTTGCGGGCGACTGAACATCTCGTCCGGTCATCCTGAGGTGCGAGCCAACGGGTCCGCGCGAAACGCGGCTCGATGACAGCCTCAACGAGCGCCTCAGGGTGACGGTGCGAGACTTTGACTGGCACCCTGAGCGATGCCGCCTCGCCCCACGCCGGTTCCAGCCGCAAAAATGTTGTTGTGGGGGCGCGCCGCCGTCGTCTACCAGTAGCGCCCATACTTTGCGGGGACAGTGGCGCAGTGTCGAGCCTATCCATCAGTTTCAATTCACGGCTTTCGCGCGCACTCAACGACGTTCTCGGCGGCACCGCCGCCAGCGTCCTGACCGTCACCTTCGGCCTGTCCTATGCCCTGTTGATCTTCGCCGGGCCGCTGTCGCCCTATCTCGCCTACGGGGTCGGCACCACCTTCATCACCTCGGCCATTCTTGCCGCCGTGCTGGCGCTCGGCAGCTCGCTGCCATTTGCGGTCGGTGCGCCCGACACCTCGACTGCGGCCATGACCGGCATCCTCGCCTCCTCGCTGGTCGAGCGCATGGCCGCGCACAATCCTGATGCGCCGGTGCTGGGACCCGTGCTGATCACCCTTGCGGTGGCGAGCATCCTGACCGGCATCGTGCTCTGCGGCTTTGGGCTCACGCGAATGGGCCGCGCCATCCGCTATGTGCCCTACCCCGTGGTCGGCGGTTTTCTCGGCGCCACCGGCTGCCTGATCCTGCTCGGCGCGGTGCGCGTGATCACCGGCCAGCGCCTGCAATTGGCAACGCTCGACGGTTTCGCCAATGCGATGACGCTCTACGAGCTCGCGGCCGCCTGCGTCATGGCGCTGGTGCTCTATCTGACCTGGCACCGCTCGCGCACGCCGTTCGGACTGCCGATCATCCTGATCGTCGGCACCATCGCCGCGCATATCGCCTTCCTGGGCTTCGGGATCTCGACCCATGACGCGCAGGCGCTCGGCTGGATCTTCCAGCCGCCGCAGCACATCGCCTTCGCGCTGCCATGGACCAGCGAGGCGATCGCGCACTATCCCTGGTTCGCGCTGCCGGATCTTGCCGGCAACCTGATCGCCGTCATGTTCGTGACCGCCTCGACCACGCTGTTCAACACCACCGGCATCGAGGTCGCCACTCACAGCGAGGCCAATCTGGAGCGCGAGCTCAACGTCACCGGCATCGCCAACATGCTGTCGGGCGCGTTCGGCGGCTACACCGGCTGCGTCTCGGTGAGCCGCAGCGTGCTCAATTACAGTGCGGGCGGCAGCGGCCGCCTGTCCGGGCTGACGACCGCCGCGATCGCGGCATCGATGCTGCTGTTCGCGCCGGTGCTGCTCGGCTACATTCCGAAATTCGTGCTCGGCGGGCTCCTGATCTATCTCGGCGCGGACACGCTGCACAAATGGATCGTGCAGTCGCGGCGGCGGCTGTCCTTGACCGACTATGTCTCGCTGCTGGCGATCATCGCGATCATCCTGCAATGGGGCTTCATCGCGGGCATTCTCATCGGCGTCGTGATCGGCTGCGCCACTTTCGCGCTCTCCGCCTCGCGGATCGATTCCATCAAGTTCTCCTTCGACGGCTCCGAGTATCGCTCCTCGCTCGACCGCTCGCGCGACGACCAGGCGGTGCTGACCGCGCATGGCGGCAAGATCCAGGGCCTCAATCTGCAGAGCTATCTGTTCTTCGGCTCGGCCAACCGGCTCTACCAGCATGTCAAGGCGTTGCTCGCCCGGCATCACGAATGCCGCTACCTGATCTTCGACTTCAAGCTCGTGACCGGCATCGATTCCTCGGCGGCTTTCAGCTTTGCGCAGATCAAGCGGGCGGCGCAGGACCGCGGCATCACGCTGGTGCTGGTGCATCTGCCGGCCACGGCCGAGAAGGCGCTGCGCTCCAGCGAGTTCATCTCGCCCGAGGTGCTGATCATGCCGGAGCTCGATCATGCGCTGGAATGGTGCGAGAACGAGCTGATCGCGCAGCATCAGGGCCGCGCGCAGGAGGAGGCCAGTTTGCGCGACTGGTTCACGCAAATCCTCGGCAGCGCGGACGATGCGAGCGAGCTGATCCGCCGCTGCGAACGCATCGAGGTCGAAGCGGGCCAGATCGTGGTCGGCGCCGGCGAGGAGGCCAACTCCATGCATTTCATCCTCGACGGCCGCGTCGGCGTGATGGTCGCCGCCGACAGTGGCGGCACCACGCGGGTGCGCAGCCTCGGCCGCTACACGACCATCGGCGAGATGGGCTTGGTCTCGCAGGCCCCGCGCAGCGCCACCATCCAGGCCGAGGTCGCCAGCGTGCTCTACGCGCTGACAAAGCAGCAGTTCGAGGCGATCAAGCGCGACCATCCGGCGCTGGGACAGAAGCTGCTGACGTATTTCGTATCCGTGATGGCGGAACGGCTGACCTTTGCCAACCGGATGATCGCCGTGCTGCGAAGATAGCCGTCGTCCTGTCGAATTGCGCGCGCCGCGGTTGCGGAGACGCACATCCATGTTCTCGCGACGCATATCGCCCGAGCTTTGCCTATGATCACCCTCCGAAACCGGAGGGAGCAGGGAGGGCCGGGTGGCCGCTGCACCCGGGGCGCCCGCGCAAAGGAATTGCGCAAAGGCGCGAGAACCACAGGTACAGGCGGTGACAACCGGCCCTCCCTGCGCGGTGGTTTACGGCTTATACGCGCTCTCCTCGGCGAGCCAATGCTTGATTGCCACCGTCATCAGCGCGATGCTTTAGGCATCGTCGCCGACTTGACGCCAGCGTCGGGGCGTCGGGACCACACGATTTCGCCGTCCGCGTCCATGCCGCTCGTCCAACGGCATGGCCTGCGTCCACCGCAATTCCGCACCACGTCCGTGACGATCGCGATACGCCCCTTGTGCCGGCGCGGAACGGCGGCCACTCTACGCCAAATCCGAATTTTGTAAATCAGAATATTTTTCGCAGCAGGGCTTGACGAGCTGCGGCAAGCCGCGCCCGTCGGGCGACTCGGATCGGCCCCGCCCTGCGCCCGTCGCCGAATGGCCGCGCTGAATGGATGGTGGAGCACCTGACCGGCGGAGCAGTCCCGACAACGCATCTGCATGTTGAATTTAATGGACATCCGGCCGGCCCCATGAGTCCGAGAAGCGCCAAGGACGACATCCCAAGGCCTGGCATGTTATGAAAGCAGCCGCCGACTGAGACGGCCCTGAACAGCGGATTGGATCATGCCAAGCTGGCTTCTCCCCCTGCTTGCCTTCTGCGCGATTGCTGGATTTATCGGCTTTGCATTTCGGCAAGGTATGAAAGTGGAGCCTGACAAAAATAACACTGATAACTGGGACCAATTTGGTGGCCCGCCCGATAGCCATTCGGGGTCAGGAATGTAGTTCCAGGTCCTTCGCCTCAAGTCCGTTCCAGGTCAAAGGTCAGCAGGCGTGTTACGTCCGTCCCCAGGCCGGGCCAGACATCCGTGCGAGCAACATAACCCGCCGAACGCGCCGACGTCGGCCCGTTCGCTCAGGCGTCTCGGGCGCGGCTCTCGTGCCAGCGCCACCAGAGCACGACGCCGATTCCGAGCGCCGCCATCGAAATCAAGGCGACAATCAGCGCCGAAGCTTCGATCCACGCCGCCGCCGGAACGCAGAGCGCCATGACGATGCCGAGAAGGCATATCTGCCAGGAAAGAATATGAACGCCTGCGGTGAAGGTGCCGAGCGCCAACAACATGAGAACGGCGAGCCCGGTCGCGCTGGCATTGAGGATGGTCTGAACACTCGGCAACAGGATCATGTTCATCACCAGCAGGAACGCTCCCCAGTGCAGCGCCTGCGTAACCATCAATTGCATTCGCGCGCTGCTGCCGTCGGCGCCGGACCATCCGGAGCCGACGCAGAGCAAACCGATCACGGGCGCCAGAAGCTCCCAATAGCCCATGATCGGTTGTTTCAGCACACTGGTATAGGCGACGCCGAGCAGGGTCAGAATCAAGACCAGGCTGAAAGGCAGCTCCCTGATCCAAAAGCTGACATGCGGCCGGTTGACGGCGGCTTCGTTCGGATTGCCTGATCGCTCTTCGCTGCTGTCCATATCCATGCTGGTCATCGCAGATGTTCCCCTACGACCGTTTTCAAGCGCCGCATCTGCCGGAACGAGAGGCCGCCTGCGGCGACCTCTCCGGTCGAGACAGTCTCGCGATCAGGCCGCGCGCTTGAATGCCTCGCGCGCTGCCTGGTTGGCGCGATCGAATGCGGCACGGGTTTCCGTCAAAGCCGCCATCAGCGCCGACCACGACTGGGTCCCCATCTCCTCCATCTGCTTCCGGAGCTTCTCCTCCGCGACGGTGGCATCGGCCTGCATGCGCTTCACGGCGGCATCGATTTCGGACTGACGCTCGGTGGCGAATTGCCTGGTGTCCCCGGCGAACTTGTCGGCGGCTTCGCGCCACGCCTTCAGCTGGGCCGCAGACTGAAGCTTGAACGTCGCCCGCTGCTGCTCGACTTCCTTGCCGAAATGATCGACGTATTTCTTGACCTCGGCCTCGAACGCAGTCCACTCCGGCTCAAGCTTGGCCTTGGCGCTCATCCACGCGGCCTCGTTGGTCTCTGCCTGCTTCTTGACCGTCTCCCGGAAAATGTCGCGAGCCTTGCCAAGCTCCGCGAGCGCGTTGTTGGCCTTCTCGCGGGCATCGGCCTGAACCTCGCCAATCCTGCTTTCGAGCGACGTCAGTACGGCCTCCATTTCGTCCAGCCGTTCCTTGGCCCAATTCACGTAGAAGCGGACATTGCTCTGCGTCTGCATTGCTCGTCTCCATATGCGGACTGCGCCCCTTGAGCCGGTTAACACCCCTCCCGCTTTTCCTCTTGATGTGGGTCAATTCGAATTGCCGCAGCAAGGCAAGCAGCGGCTGACTGACGCGCCCGGGGCGTCGCGCTTCCTCTGCGCGCGGAGGCGCTCGCGCTGGAGCGCGGCGGCTGCGACGCCGTCAGTCGAACCGTCGACCCGGCAAGCGGCGAGTCCGGGCTTCATCGCGGGCATTCTCATCGGCGTCGTGATCGGCTGCGCCACTGCGAGCGCACGCACGAGCAGCGAACCCGGGCATTGCGAGCGATATCATCCGCAGCTCATCGGCCCCCGCCGAGCAGGCGTTCGACGAGGCGATCTGCCACGCTCTCGTCCGTCGGCATGCCGAACAGGGTGCGCGTGTAGAGCGGCGCCAGCAGCATATCGACGACGTCGTCGACCGAGGGCGCCGCTTCGCCGCGCGCGGCGGCGCGGTCCAGCATGGCCTCGATTTGCGCAATGCGCGGCTTCAGCGCGTCCAGACGGGCCGCAACGTCGGAGCCGGTCGGCAGTGCGGCCGCGATGAAGGCCTGGAAGAACGCGGAGCCCTCCGGGCTCGCCAGGCTAACCGCGATGGAGCGGGCCCAGTCCTGCAGGTCCTGGGCCAGCGAACCGGTATCCGGCAGCGGACGCTCCTGCATCAGCCGCTCGACCGCGACCTCCAGGATCAGCACCCGCACGTCGCCCCAGCGGCGATAGAGGCTGGTTGCGGCGACGCCCGCCCGCTCGGCAATCTCGGTCATGTTGAGGGCGCCATAGCAGCGCTCCGTCAATAACGCCGTAACCGCCTCGAAAACCGAGCTTTTCGTTCGCGCCGTGCGCCCACCGGGGCGTTGTTTTGCGATCATTTTCACATCTTGTTGATGATACCGATACCACCTTAATGCAAATATATTTGCATTAAGGAACGGCCGGAGTTAGGTCCGCGCTCGCATCCGACTGACAGGAGCATTCCATGAATCGCAGAACCCTGCTCGCTCTCGCCCCGATCCTCGCCTCGACTGCTGCGCTGTTCGCGCCCGACGACGTTCTCGCCGCCGGGGACGCGCCGGCCGCCGTCGCAGCAACACCCGAGCGCAAGCCGCCACTGTTCCCGACCGACGTCCAGTTCTGGTACGAGACGCAGCGCGCCTTTGGCGCCGCCGAATATGGCGGGGCGCTGTTCGGCGAGGTGCTCGCCGTGTCGTCGCGGATTGCCCCCGGCGACTACGACAGCTGGTACGGGGCCTATAACGATTTTGCCGACCGCATCGCGAAGGAAGCCTCCGACCAGCTTGCGCGTGGCCATCGCATCAGCGCGCGCGACGGCTTTCTGCGCGCAGCGAGCTACTATCAGGCGTCCGAGTTCTTCCTTCATGGCGATCCGAAGGACCCGCGCATCGCGCGTGCCTACCACCTCTCGACCGACTGCTACCATCAATGCGCCAAGCTCCATGCCCCTGTGATCGAGCCCGTCGAGATCCCTTACGAGAACACCACCCTGCCGGGCTACTTCCATCACGCCGACGGCAGCAAGTCGCCGCGGCCGACGCTGATCATGCATACCGGCTTCGACGGAAGCGCCGAGGAAATGCATGTGTCGGGCGCGCGCGCCGCAGTCGAGCGCGGCTACAACGTCATCGCCTTTGACGGTCCCGGACAATATGGCCCGCTGCACCGCGAAGGCCTGGTGTTCCGTCCCGATTGGGAAAAGGTCATCACCCCGGTGGTCGATTTCGCGCTGGAGCAGCCGAGCGTCGACCCCAAGCGGATCGCGCTGATGGGCATCAGCATGGGCGGCGTGCTGGCGCCGCGGGCGGCCGCATTCGAAAAGCGCCTCGCCGCGCTGATTGCCAATGATGGCGTCTATGATTTCTCCGCGGCGTTCCGCTCGACCATGCCGGCCGACAAATGGGAGCCGTTCGTCGAGGCCGTGAAGGCGGACGCCGCGCCGCAGATCGACCAGCTCCTGGAAGGGCTGGCAAAGAAGTCGCCGACGGTACGCTGGTCGCAGGCGCACGGCATGTGGTCGACCGGCGCGGCATCGCCCCGCGCCTTCATGGCCAAGGCGCTCGACTATCATTTGCGCGACGGCATTGCCGAGCGGATCAGTTGCCCGACGCTGGTCTGCGAAGCCGAGGACGACCTGTTCTTCAAGGGCCAGCCGCAGGCACTCTACGATCATCTCACCTGCCGCAAGACGCTGGTCCGCTTCACCAACGCCGAAGGCGCCGGCGCGCATTGCCAGGTCGGCGCCAGCCGGCTCGCCTTTGCGCGCATGTTCGACTGGCTCGACGAAACGCTCGCCTGAACCGCGCGCATGCCACTGAGGGAAGGTCGGGCCGGAGGCTATCGGCCCCGACCTCAGCTGATGCGAAAATGGCGAGGCAGCTCAAACCCCCGCCATCATCACGTACTTGATCTCGAGATATTCCTCGATGCCGTGATGGGAGCCTTCACGCCCCAGGCCGCTTTCCTTGACGCCGCCGAAGGGGGCGACCTCGGTGGTGATCAGGCCGGTGTTGACGCCGACCATGCCCGATTCCAGCGCTTCCGCGACGCGCCAGACCCGGCCGAGATCGCGGGCGTAGAAATACGACGCCAGGCCGAACGGCGACTTGTTGCACATCGCGATCACGTCGGCCTCGTCCTTGAAGCGGATCACGGGCGCCAGCGGACCGAACGTCTCCTCATGCGCGACCAGCGCGTCGGCGCGGACGTCCGCCAGCACGGTCGGCTCGAAGAAGGTGCCGCCGAGCGCGCTCCGCTTGCCGCCGGTGATGATTTTCGCGCCGCCCTTCACCGCGTCGGCGATGTGGCGCTCGACCTTGTCGACCGCTTCCATGTTGATCAGCGGGCCCTGGGTGACGCCGGCTTCCGTACCGTCGCCGATCTTCATCGCCGCGACCTTCTGCGACAGCTTCTGCACGAACTCGTCGTAGATCTTGTCCTGGGCATAGAGCCGGTTGGCGCAGACGCAGGTCTGGCCCATGTTGCGGTACTTCGAGACCATGGCACCTTCGACCGCGGCATCGATATCGGCGTCGTCGAACACCACGAACGGCGCGTTGCCGCCGAGCTCGAGCCCGAGCTTCTTCACGCCGACGGCGGACTGCCGATACAGGATCTTGCCGACCTCGGTCGAGCCGGTAAAGCCGACGAAACGCACCGCCGGATGCTCGCACAGGACCTTGCCGATCGGCGGCGCATCGCCGGTGATGATGTTGAGCACGCCCTTCGGCAAGCCGGCCTTCTCGGCCAGCGCCGCAAGCGCGAGCGCCGACAGCGGTGTCTCGTTGGCGGGCTTGAGCACCACGGTGCAGCCGGCGGCGAGCGCCGGCGAGACCTTGCGCGTGATCATGGAGTTCGGGAAATTCCACGGCGTGATGGCGCCGCAGACGCCGATCGGCTGCTTGATCGCCAGCAGCCGCGCATCGGGACGCTGCGAGGGGATGGTCTCGCCATAGACCCGCCGCGCCTCCTCGGCAAAGAACTCGATATAGGCGCCGCCGATGTCGACCTCGCCCAGCGCCTCCGCCAGCGGCTTGCCCTGCTCGGAGGTGAGGATCAGCGCAAGGTCCTCGCGGTTGGCCGCGATCAGCTCATACCATTTTCGCAAGATGTTGGAGCGCTGCTTGGCGGTGAGCTTGGCCCAGGCCGGGAAGGCGCGCGAGGCGGCTTCCACGGCGCTCGTGCAATCGTCGGCGGACAGCTGCGGAATCTTCGCGATCTCCGCGCCGGTCGCGGGGTTGTTGACCGCAAACACCGGCGTCCCGACCCAGGCGCCGTCGATATAGCAGCGGTCGCGCAGCAGCGAGGGGTCCTTCAGGCGATCGCGCAGGTTCTGGGTTGGGTGCGAAGCGCGTGCGGCGGCGGTCGGGGTCATGAGCGGCTCTCCTCCTGGATGTCCTGGGATGATCGGGGTTGAGCCGAATATAGGCCGAGCGGCGCGCGATGGCGACCCGCTATGAGAGCGGCTGCTATCAAGCCTCACGCAGAACCGTCATCCTGAGGCGCCGGAGCGCAGCGGAGGCCTCGAAGGATGAACGGCCCCGCTGTCGCAGCCGGGCCGTCGCCCTTCGAGGCTCGCTGTCGCGAGCGCCTCAGGGTGACGGGTCGGAAACCGGTGCGTAGGGGTGGTAGAGCGTGGGCAATCCACCGTCTTTTCGGCGCAGCGAAACGCTCGGTTTCGCTGCGCTCTACGCATGCCTTATTTCGTCACGTCCTCTCAGGATGACGGGGTGAAGAGTTTCACCCGGGTGCGCCCTCAGGCCGCGCCGCTCATGTAGGTTTCGCGGCGGCCGATCATGCGCTCGGCGGCGGCCTTGGCGTCGGCCTTGGTCGAGGTGGCGCAGGTGCGGTATTCGAGATCGGGAATGTCGGACGTATCGCGGCGGCCGAACCAGGATTTCGGCCCGACCTGCAACAGCGCCAGCGCCTGCGCGAGATTGTCGACGGCACCAAAGGAATGCAGCGCACCGGTCGCCGCGACGCGTACCTCATATATGCCGGGCGAAATCGGCGCTTCGAGGTTTTCGCCACGCCCCTGACGGGGGTAGCGTTTCCATTCGCTCCAAGTCGAGATCATTTTGGCCCCCTTGCGGCCTCCAGGGACGCCGCAAAAAAATCTTACAAAAATTTGCGGGAAATCCGCGCCAGCCAGCGCCAATCCATCCGCGTTACGAACGCCTTACTCCGAAAAAAGTTGCAGCAATACTGCCCCATCAGCATATCGCCAATGCGATAGGGGGCCAGCGCAGGCCGGGCCCTGTCCCCGTAATTCTGGATGGTGATGGCTTTTCTTTAGCCCGCTACCGCCCGTTTGCATCATCACGAGATCGCGACCGCTGCGCTGCGTCGAAAGCGCCGCTTGCCCGATCACGCGCTCGGGAGGAAGATCACGCCATTCATAAAATAATCGGGAGGACACCCATGCAAGGCCAGGCCCAGATCGACCAGGTTCTGCGTTCGAAATGCGATGCGAAGGAAATCCCCGGCGTGGTTGCGGTCGCCGCCAGCGGGAGCGAGGTGATCTACCAGGGCGCGTTCGGCAAGCGCGACCTCGGCAAGGACGAGGCGATGACGCCGGACAGCGTGTTCTGGATCGCCTCCATGACCAAGGCGGTCACCAGTGCGGCCGCGATGCAGCTGGTCGAGCAGGGCAAGCTCTCGCTCGATGATCCCATCGGCAAGCTGCTGCCCGATCTCGCCTCGCCCAAGGTGCTCGAAGGCTTCGACGCACAGGGCGAGCCGATCCTGCGCGACGCCAGGCGCCCGATCACGCTGCGCCATCTGATGACCCACACCGCCGGCTTCTGCTACGACATGTGGAACGTCGACATGGGCCGCTACCTCGAGAAGACCGGCACGCCGGGCATCATCACCTGCAAGAACGACGCGCTGAAGACGCCGATCATGACCGATCCCGGCACGCGCTGGGAGTACGGCATCAATATCGATTTCGTCGGCAAGGCCGTGGAAGCCGCCTCCGGCAAGCGGCTCGATGCCTATTTGCGTGACCACATGTTCGCGCCGCTCGGCATGAACGACACCGGCTTCAAGATCACCGACGACATGCGCAGGCGCCTGGTCGGCGCACATGCGCGCGGGCCGGACGGGACGCTCGCGCCGCTGCCGTTCGAGCTGGAGCAGGATCCGGAGTTCCACATGGGTGGCGGCGGGCTGTATTCGACGGCGCCCGACTACATCAAGTTCTGCCAGATGATCCTCAACAAGGGCCGCGGAGGCGGCAACCAACTGCTCAAGCCCGAGACAGTGGCGGTGATGGCGCAGAACAACATGGGCGATCTCGTCGTCACCAAGATGGTTTCCGCGGCGGCGGCCTATACCAACGACGTCGACCTCTATCCCGGCATGGTGAAGAAATGGGGCCTCAGCTTCATGATCAACACCGCGCTGACGCCGGAAGGCCGCAGCCCCGGCAGTCTCGCCTGGGCCGGGCTTGCCAACACCTATTTCTGGATCGATCCGGCGCGCGACGTCGCCGGCGTGATCCTGATGCAGCTGCTGCCGTTCGCCGACAATGACTGCCTCCAGGCTTTTGCCGCGTTCGAGCGCGGCGTCTATGCCGGGCTCGATGCTGCCGGCGGCAAGAAGGCTGCGTAGGCGGTCTCGCGTGACGTTCGTTAGCCCCCTGCCTCGATCGGAGGCCAGGGGGCTATTTTGTCTGCAACGTAAGTCGTGCCTGCCCGGCGCCCGGCCATTCACTATGATGCCTGCAAAGGTGCGGCGCCGCTGCTAACCTCGCCCCGCTTGCGGGGAGAGGCAAGGAACAGGAGGAGGAAACGAAGGTGAGCGAACGAGCGGATAGTTATGTGTGCGGCATTTCCGATACGCCGCTGTTGGGCGAGACGATCGGCAAAAGCCTCGACCGGGCGCGCGAGCGCTGGGGTGAGCGCGAGGCGCTGGTGTCGCCGAGTCACAATGTCCGCTGGACCTGGCGCGGGCTTGCCGAGCGCGTCGATGCGCTGGCCGCGGGTTTTCTGGCACTCGGCCTCGACCGAGGCGACCGTATCGGCGTCTGGTCGCTCAACCGCCCCGAATGGACGCTGACGCAGTTCGCCGCCGCCAAGGCCGGGCTGATCCTGGTCACCATCAACCCCGCCTATCGGCTGAGCGAGCTGGAGTTCGCGCTCGCCAAGGTCAGATGCGCGGCGATCGTCACCGCGACCGCGTTCAAGACCAGCAACTACATGGAGATGCTCAACACGCTGCTGCCCGAGCTTGCGAGCAGCGAGCCAGGCCGCCTGCAGGCGAGCCGCCTGCCGCAATTGCGCGCGGTGATCCAGGTCGGCGGGCCGGCCGCGTCAGGCACGATTCCGTTCGAGCAGGTCGCGACCATGGGCGGCGAGCGGCATCGCGAGCAGATCAGGACCCTGGCGAGGGAGCTGCAGTTCGACGACCCCGTCAACATCCAGTTCACCAGCGGCACCACGGGTTCGCCCAAGGGCGTGACGCTGACCCACCACAACATCCTCAACAACGGCTATTTCACCGGCCGCGCCATGCGCCTGACCGAGCAGGACCGCATCTGCATCCCGGTGCCGCTGTATCACTGCTTCGGCATGGTGATGGGCAATCTCGCCTCGGTCACGCTCGGTGCGACCATGGTCTATCCCGGCGAGGGCTTCGATCCGCTGGCGACGTTGCGCACCATCGAGCAGGAGAAATGCACCACGCTCTATGGCGTGCCGACCATGTTCATCGCCCAGCTCGACCATCCCGAATTTGCGAGCTTCAACCTGACATCGCTGCGCACTGGCATCATGGCCGGCGCGCCGTGCCCGATCGAGGTGATGAAGCGGGTCAACAACCAGATGAACATGCGCGAGGTGACCATCGCCTACGGCATGACCGAGACCAGCCCGGTGAGCTTCCAGAGCGCGGTCGACGATCCCCTGGAGCGGCGGGTGTCGACGGTCGGGCGCATCCATCCGCATGTCGAGGTCAAGGTCGTCGATCTCGAGGGCAGGATCGTGCCGCGCGGGCAGCGTGGCGAGCTCTGCACCCGCGGCTACAGCGTCATGCTGGGCTATTGGGACGAACCGGAGAAGACCGCCGACGTGCTCGACCGCAATGGCTGGATGCACACCGGCGACCTCGCCGTCATCGACGAGGAGGGCTATTGCAACATCGTCGGCCGCATCAAGGACATGGTGATCCGCGGCGGCGAAAATCTCTACCCGCGCGAGATCGAGGAATTCCTGTTTCGCCATCCCAAGATCCAGGACGTGCAGATCTTCGGCGTCGCCGACGACCGCTATGGCGAGGAGCTCTGCGCCTGGATCAGGGTCCGCTCAGGTGAGACGCTCACCGCCGACGAGGTGCGCGCGTTCTGCCAGGGCCAGATCGCCCACAACAAGATCCCGCGCTATGTCGAGTTCGTCGAGGAATTCCCGATGACGGTGACCGGGAAGATCCAGAAGTTCTTGATGCGGGAGGCGGTGGAGCGGAAGCTGGGGCTGAAGGCGGCGAAGACGGCGTGAATTACTTGCAAGGTCATTCCGGGGCACGCGTAGCGTGAACCCGGAATCTCGAGATTCTCAGGTGCGCAATTGCGCACCATAGTTCGGTGCTGCGCACCGCCCCGGAATGACAGTGCAAGTGGCTCCCTACACCGGCAGCCCGTGCTGCTGCGCGAGCTCCTTCAGCGACACCTGCGGCCGCGCGCCGATGTGCTGGATCACCTCGGCGGCGGCGAGTGCGCCGAGGCGGCCGGCCTTTTCGTAGCCGGCGTTGCGGACGAGGCCGAACAGGAAGCCGGCAGCGAACAGGTCGCCGGCGCCGGTGGTGTCGACCATCTGCGCGATCGGAAACGCCGGCACCGCGACGACGCCCTCGGACGAGGCGACCACGCAGCCCTTCTCGCTGCGCGTGACCACGCCGAGCCTGGCGTCGATGCGCAGCTGCTTCAGCGCGGTGTCGAAATCGGACGTTTCATAGAGCGAATGCAGCTCGGCCTCGTTGGCGAACACCAGGTCCACCGTGCCCTTGCGCATCAGCTCCAGGAACTCGTCGCGGTAGCGATCGACGCAGAAAGAGTCCGACAGCGTCAGCGCCACCTGCCGGCCCGCATCATGGGCGATGTTGGACGCCTTGACGAAGGCGTCCTTGGCATTCTTCGGATCCCACAAATAGCCCTCGAGATAGACGATCCGCGCAGCCGCGATTTGCGCGGGATCGATATCGGCCGGCGTCAGGTCCTGGGCCGCACCCAGATAGGTGTTCATGGTGCGCTCGCCGTCGCCGGTGACCAGGATGTAGGAGCAGCCGGTGGCGGGGCCGCTTGCGGCGGGCTTGGTGTCGAAGGCAACGCCGGCGGCGCGGATGTCGTGGCTGTAGAGCTTGCCGATCTGGTCGTCCTTGACCTTGCCGACATAGGCGGCGCGGGCGCCGAAGCTGGCCAGCCCGACAATGGTATTGGCCGCAGAGCCGCCGCTCATTTCGGTCGCCGGGCCCATGTCGCCATAGATGGCGGCCGCCCGGGCCTCGTCGATCAGGGCCATGCTGCCCTTGGTCATGCCGTGGCGGGCCAGGAAGGCCTCATCGGTCCTGACCAGCACGTCGAAAATCGCATTGCCGATCCCGAGCACGTCGTATTTCGCATCAGTCATTCTTTAGGTCCTGGCTTTAGGGTCCGGTAACGGCAATTGCGGTCGGCGCAAGAATCCGGTTTAGAAGGTCGACATCCCGGCTGCAAATTGGCGCTCGCGGCCTATCACGGCCGCCCCTGCAGGAGCAAGCGACGGTTCCGCACCTCACCTCATGATCCGCTCCTTCCTCACGGTCTCCACGGGAACGCTGGCCTCGCGGCTGCTCGGTTTTGTCCGGGACTCCATGATTGCCGCCCTGCTCGGCACCGGTCCGGTCGCCGACGCCTTTCTGGTCGCGTTCCAGATGGTCAACGTGGTGCGCAGGCTGCTGACCGAGGGCGCGCTGAACGCCGCGCTGGTGCCGGCCTGGCTGCGGTTGCGCGAAACCGATGGCGCCGTGGCGGCCGCGTCCTTCGCCGGCAAGGTGCTGGCAACGACAAGCGTGGCGCTGCTCGCGCTGTCGGCCCTGATCGGCCTGTTCATGCCGCTGGTGCTGACGGCGCTTGCGCCGGGCTTTGCGGGGGAGGCGACGCTTCGGCTCGCGGTCGGCGATGCACGGCTGATGCTGCCTTATCTCGCCTTCGCCGGCCCCTCGACCGTGATGCTGGCGCTGTATTCCGCGCAGTCGCGCTTTGCCCTCACCGCGTTCTCGCCGCTGCTGTTCAACATGGCGCTGATCGCGGTGATGATCGCGCTCATTCCCACACGGCCCGAGGCCGGCCTGGTCGCACGCGCGCTCGCGGCAACCGTCGGCATCGCAGGCTTGCTGCAGCTCCTGATCCTAGTGTCGCGGCGCGGCGGCAGGATCGCAACACCTTTGCGCGTCTCCTTCGCGGCCGACATGCGCGGCTTTTTTGCCCGCGCCATTCCCGGCATGGTGGCAAATGCCGCGCCGCAGCTTCTGATCGTCGGCGGCGCCATCATCGCTTCGTCCTCGCCATCGGCGGTGTCGTGGCTCTATTTCGCCAACCGCCTGGTCGAGCTGCCGCTCGGCATCGTCGGCGTCGCGATGGGGACAGTGCTGGTGAGCGAGCTTGCCCGCGCCCAGCGCGGCGGCGATGCGCAGGCGATCGCGCAGGCGCAATCGCATGCGCTGGAGCTTGCGGCGGGGCTTGCGCTGCCGGCGACCCTGGGGCTTGCCGTGCTGAGCGAGCCGATCGTGCGGCTGTTGTTCGAGCACGGCGCCTTCACCAGCGAGGACACCCGCGCGACCGCGCAAAACCTGGTCTTTCTCGCGCTGGCGCTGCCCGCCCATGTGCTGACCAAGG
The DNA here is from genome assembly GCA_035293585.1 of Bradyrhizobium sp. Lineage (GTDB taxonomy): Bacteria > Pseudomonadota > Alphaproteobacteria > Rhizobiales > Xanthobacteraceae > Bradyrhizobium. The sequence continues at coordinate 53,647 of DATGMN010000065.1, forward strand.
CGCTGTCGCCGTCTTTCTTCGCGCGCGAGGATACGGCGACGCCGCTGCACGCGAGCCTGGTCGGCCTTGCCGTCGCCATCGCGGCCGGCTTCCTGCTCGCTGCGTGGTTCGGCCCGAGCGGCATCGCCGCCGGCCTCGCGCTCGGCGCCTGGACCGGCACCGTCCGGCTGATCCGCAGCGGAGTGGCCGCGTTCGGCTTTGCGCTGGTGCCTGCGACATATGGGCGGCTGTTCCGCATCGCGCTGGCGGCAGGCCTGATGGCCGGCCTGCTCGAACTGGCGATACGCCTGCCCGCGCTGCAATCGCCGGCGCATGGCCTTGCGCAGGCCGTTTACCTGGCATGTCTGATCACCGGCGGCGCCGCCATTTACCTCTTTCTGCTCGGCTTGTTCGGCATCGGCAGCTGGCGGCGGGCGGCCGGCGCGATCCGCTCCGCCAAGCCACGCGACTTGCGCGACTGACCGCTCTCGTGGCAAACGACGGGCCGCAACAGCGGGAAGCTAGCTATGGCCTTCGTGGAACGGGTTTTTTCGGGCGTCCAGCCGACGGGCAATCTGCACCTCGGCAATTATCTCGGCGCCATCGTCAACTTCGTGAAGATGCAGGAGACGCACAACTGCATCTATTGCGTGGTCGACATGCATGCGATCACGCAAGGCCCCGAAGTCTGGGGCGGCCCGAGCGAGCTCGCCCGCAACACGCGCGAGGTCACCGCGGCGTTCCTGGCCGCCGGGATCGATCCGAAGAAGCACATCGTCTTCAATCAGAGCCAGGTCGCCGGCCACGCCGAGCTGACCTGGATCTTCAACTGCGTCGCCCGCATCGGCTGGCTCAACCGCATGACCCAGTTCAAGGAGAAGGCCGGCAAGGACCGCGAGAACGCCTCGGTCGGCCTCTACGATTATCCGGTTCTGATGGCGGCCGACATCCTGCTCTATCACGCCACCCATGTGCCGGTCGGCGAGGACCAGAAGCAGCATCTGGAGCTCGCGCGCGACATTGCGCAGAAGTTCAACAATGATTTCGGCGATTCCATCCGCAGCCACGGCTTCGCCGACGGCCAGTTCTTCCCGCTGCCGGAGCCGATGATCACCGGCCCCGCGACGCGGGTGATGAGCCTGCGCGACGGCACCAAGAAGATGTCGAAGTCGGATGCCTCGGACTATTCCCGCATCAACCTGACCGACGACGCCGACACCATCGCGCAGAAGATCCGGAAAGCGAAGACCGATCCGGAGCCGCTGCCGACGGAGGAGAAGGGCCTGGAGACGCGGCCCGAGGCCGACAATCTCGTCGGCATCTATGCGGCGCTCTCCGGGCGCAGCAAGCAGCAGGTGCTCAGCGATTTCGGCGGCGGCCAGTTCTCGGCCTTCAAGAACGCGCTGGTGGAATTGTGCGTGACAAAGCTCGCGCCGATCGCCTCCGAGATGAAGCGGCTGGTCGCCGATCCCGGCCATGTCGACGCGATCCTGATCGATGGCGCCGACCGCGCACGCGCCATCGCGGAAGCGAACATTCTCAAGACCAAGGACATCGTCGGCTTCGTCAGGAGAGCGAGCGATCCCCGGTAGTTGCCGCTGCACTGCGAAGACGCTTGCATTGCAATTTCCCGAACGGGTCCCACTCCCGAAGCTCGCGCGGCTGTGGCAGCATGAAGGCTGCTTGAGGCCGCAAAGCCACCGGGACACGCATGACCACAAAGCGACGAAGCTACGAGGCGGGTCACAAGCCGAAATGCCTGGTTGTTGTCGACGCAACGACGGAGTGGGACCGCGCCGTGTATTACGCCAGCCGCTGGGCCAGGCGGGTCGGCGGCGGCGTGGTGATGCTGCACGTAATCGAGACCGAGGAGCAGAGCCAGCAATGGCTTGCGGTTGCCGACATCATGCGCGCGGAGGCATATGAGAACGCCAATGCCGCGCTCGATCGCGCCGCCGGCCGCGCCCACGCCATCGGCACCATCACGCCGGAGCGCGTGATCCGCGAGGGCGACGCAACCGAGCAGATTCTTGACCTGATCGAACAGGACGTCGACATCGCCATGCTGGTGCTGTCAGCCAGTCCCGGCGCCGAGGGGCCGGGCCCGCTGACGACCATGCTCGCCAAGGCGGTCGGGACCTTTCCGGTCCCGTTGGTGATCGTCCCGGGCGATCTCGGCGACGACGATCTCGACGCGCTGTCATAGAGGTGAAGGCATGGAAGGCCGCAGGCGCAAGCGGGCGCCTCGCTCCGCGTGCGGTCTTCCAAATTCATGATTCAACGCGACCTCTAATCTCGACCAGACTAGTGTTGTGACCCAGACGCTTGATTCACTCGGTGTCATTCCAGGGTGCCCGAAGGGCGAGCCCGGAATCTCGCGCCGCCACCTCGAGATTCCGGGTTCGCCGCTGACGCGGCGCCCCGGAATGACGGAATGAAGTGTCAGAGTCGCAACACTAGGCCGGCGCCGACAGCGACCGCTGGTACTTGACGCTGGGACGTTCCTGCATCCTCATGTACCAGGCGCGAAGAGCCTCGCAGTCTGCAGGAACCGGCAGCTTCACGATCGCCGCGAAGATCAAGCCGCCGATCAGCGTGATGTCGGCCATCGAGAACGCTTCGCCGGCGACGAACGGCTGTCCTTTCAGAACGGCGTCGAAGTAGTGCATCCCCCTCACGGCCTTGTCGCGCTGGCGGAGCCCCCATTCGGCGTTCTGGTAGAGCTCGACATCGGGTCCAAGCCCCGGTGTTGCATGGTGGAAATAGACACTGATGGCGTCGAGCACCTCCAGCTCGGCGCGCTTGCTCATCATGTGGATCACGCCCTTTTCGCGCGGGGTTCTGCCGGTGAGCGTAAGCGGGCCAGCGAGCGCGTCGAGATATTCGGTAATGGCCGTGCACTCGGCAATGAAGGTGCCGTCGTCGAGCTCGAGCACCGGGAGCGTTCCCGAGTAGTTCTTGGCCAGGAAGTCGGGCTTCTTGTGCTCGCCTTTGCGTAGATTGACCGTCACGAACTGGACGTCCGACAGCAGGTTCTTCTCGGCCAGGGCGATGCGGACGCGCGCCGGATATGGGCCGGTCGGCCAATCGTGGATCTTCATTACCATTTGCTTCTCCTTTTCTAGCGCAAACCTACCAAGTGATAGGTAGTCTGGCTTTATGGCTTTGAACTTCGACGGTCAAACCCTATCTGTCACATGGTAGGTAACGAGGGGGTGATCGGCGAAATGACTTCGAGTTCCAGGGAAGCCATCCTGGCAGCAGCCAAACGGACCGCGCAGGCCCATGGCTATGGCGGCCTCAATTTCCGCGATCTCGCGGACGAAGTCGGCATCAAGGCCGCGAGCATCTACCACCATTTCCCGAGCAAGGCCGATCTCGGCGCCGCGGTGGCCAGGCGCTATTGGGAAGACACGGGGGCGGCGCTCGACGCGATGCTCGCCGAAGCCCCGGATCCGGCCAGCTGCCTGCGTCGCTATCCCGAGGTGTTCCGCAAGGCGCTCGAGAGCGACAATCGCATGTGCATGTGCAGCTTCATGGCCGCCGAATATGATGACCTGCCGGACGCGGTGAAGCGGGAGGTCCAGACCTTTGCCGATGTCAACGTGGCCTGGCTCAGCAGAGTCCTGTCTGCTGCGGCGGTCGTCAGACCTGAGGAAAGCCAACAGAGGGCTCGCGCCATCTTCGCGGCCGTCGCCGGCGCGCAGCTGATGGCCCGGAGCCGCGCGGACATCTCGCTCTATGACGCGCTGATCGACAGCTATCGCCGCGCCGGTCTGCTGCCGGCCTAGACGGTGCAATCGACGCCGAAACGGGCCAATGGCGCGCGAGCCATGGCGGGAACCGGGCGTTTTTGGACCCTTGATCGTGCACTTGCCGACGCCATCTGCTAAACAGCCCTTACGCGCCGGCCTTGAACCGGCGACGCCGGAGAAAATCATGTTCATTCAGACTGAAGCGACCCCCAATCCCGCCACCTTGAAATTCATTCCCGGCCGCCTCGTGCTCGACGCCGGCACCATGGAATTCACCAGCCGCGACGCCGCCGCACGCTCGCCGCTGGCCGAGCGCCTGTTCGGCGTGCCGGGCGTCACCAGCGTGTTCTACGGATCGGATTTCATCACCGTCACCAAGGACAGCAGCGACTGGCAGCATTTGAAGCCGGCGATCCTCGGCGCCATCATGGAGCACTACATGTCGGGCGAGCCGCTGCTCGCCGACGGCAGCGTTTCCAGCGCGGAGAGCGCCGACGAGGCGGACGAGTTCTTCAGCGAGGAGGACTCCGAGACCGTCGAGATGATCAAGGATCTGATCGAGACGCGGGTGCGGCCGGCCGTGGCCAATGACGGCGGCGACATCACCTTCCGCGGCTTCAAGGACGGCATCGTCTACCTCAACATGAAGGGCGCCTGCTCGGGCTGCCCGTCATCGACCGCGACGCTGCAGCACGGCATCCAGAACCTGTTGCGCCACTTCGTGCCGGACGTGGTCGAAGTGCGGCCAATGTGACTCTCGCGGCGCCGCGCAAGCGAGGCCGCAAAAGTCATCCCCTCGGCCGTCCGGTCGCCAATGGCGCTTCCGGTGTTCACGCCGTCGAACCGCTTTACGGCGGCAGGATTGCTGCGATCTGATCGACGAGTTCGCGCCCGCGCTCGTGTGCAAGGGGCCGCACGAACACAAAACGGGATGTTGCAGGCATTCCACTCCGGCTCGATCGTCTTGGCCGATCAGGATCCATCCGGCTTCGCCATTTGCGACGTTCAGAATGATCGGCTCTCCGCGCCACGTCTTGATTGGCTCCATTCCGACGACGAGGAATTTCACCGGCTGATCGGCATATTGAAGCCGCAATTGCAGGCCGACCTCCGCCGCAGCAGTTCAAGCCGAGCTGGCGGGCCCGGGTAACGATTGAGGCGCCTCGGTCGTAAGTGAACATGCCGGCCGATGCAGCGCACCTGCGTCGATCCTCCATTCCTGCGTCGAAGAAAGCCCCACCATGTCCCAACTCCTTACGCCCGGCATGCACAGCATGACCGTTGACGGGATCGAACAGCACTTTCGAGTGGCGGGGAGCGGTCCATTCTGCATCGTCCATGCCGGCGGACCGGGGATTGACGCCGGCTATCTGCGGCTGCCCCTCCTTGAGCCGCACCTGACGATGATTTACCTGGATCCGATTGGAACTGGCCGGTCGGGACGCCTGTCGACGCATCCCATGGGATACAGTGTCGCGCGTTTCTCAGACCATTTGCTTGCCTTCATCACGGTGGCCGGCATCGACGATCCCTATCTTCTTGGCCACTCTCACGGCGCGTTTGTCGCTCTGGATGCTGCTTTGAAGCGGCCCCACGCAATAGCGGGCTTGATCCTGTACGCCGGCGCGGCTTTCACAGGCGGCGACTTCATGGCCAGCGCCGGCGCCGAAATCAGCGCGTTCGTCGACCGGCACAAAGGCACGCGCGAGGCAGATAGCGTTCAGCAGGCCTGGGCGTCGATCCCGGCGATGCAGAACGACGAGGATTATACCTCGGCACTGCGTCGCCTGCTGCCGGCCTATTTCTCGGACCACAGGCGCCTTGCAGCGGTGCTTCAGGACCTGCAGGGTCAACTCCGCGCGACCCTGCTGATCGGGGACAAGCAGGCTTTTGACGTGCGCGACAGGCTTGCGGGTTTATCGGTGCCCACGCTGATCATGGTTGGTGTCGACGATTTCATCCTCGGCCCGCGCCATGCCGCGGGACTGGCGCATGGCATCCCGAATTCCCGTCTTGAGACCCTTAATCACAGCGGCCACTTCGCCCACATCGAAGAGCCGGAGGCCTTTGCAGAGTCCATCATCCAGTTCACGCGCGCTCCAGGCTGATGCCCTGGAGCATGAAGCAATGCCGACCAACCGCATCATGATTGAGCCAGCGGCTTCGGCTGTAGCGGCGTTCCGCTCAATTGCCGCCGGGCAACCTCAGTGAATGCGCGAATGTTCGGCTGATCCTTGCGGCCGCCCTGGAACAGGAGCGACACGGGAACGGCGGGTGCCTTCTCCTTGGCAAGCACCGGCCGCAGCCGTCCTGCCGCAATGTGATCGGCCACCTGGTACGACAACGTCCTGACGATCCCGAGGCCGGAGACCGCGGCGACAATCGCCGCATCCACGTTGTTGACCGAGAGGCGCGGTGGTCTGGCGCGCCGGCCGGCCTCGACGCCCCATCCGCGCTGCGGCCCGACTTCGTCCTCAACGGCGATCAGGTCATGGTGGCGCAGGTCGGCCAGCGCGGCCGGCTCGCCGCGCTCCTGCAAATAGGCCGGGCTGGCGCTCAGCACCCGGCGCACCTCGCCGATGCGCAGCATGTGCAGGGCGCTGTCCGGCAGATCGGCAATGCGAACCGCGATGTCGATCCCTTCCTCGACCAGGCGCACGACGCGGTCGAGCAGCAGCAGCCGTATCTGCAGGTCGGGATAGAGACGAAGCATCTCCGCCACGATCGGCAGGACGTGAAGCCGTCCGAACATCACCGGTGCGGTCACCGTCAGTGTTCCCCTCGGCGCCAGCTTGCTGCCTCGAACCGCATCGAAGGCGCCGTCGATCTCGGCAATGCCGGCGCGAGCCCGTTCCAGGAAGACAGCGCCCTGCTCGGTCAACCGAACGCTCCGCGTGGTGCGCATCAGAAGCTGGACTCCGAGGCTTGCCTCCAGCGCCGCAACCGTGCGGGTCACGGTTGTCGGCGACATGTTCAGGCGCCGTCCGGCTTCCGCAAAGCTCGCATGCTCAGCCACCCCGATGAAAGTCCGCAACGTTCGTAGCCGCTCCATGGCGCGCTCCAGCATCTCGCCTCGCCATTATCATCGCAAACCGCAATAATAAAGTGCGATTTTATGCGATTATCGTCATCGCTGTCTTGAGCGAGAAGGAGGGCATCGAAGCCACTCACTCACGGAGCACATCATGAAGAGGAACATCGCGCTGGGCACATTGGCGGCCGTATCGATTGCGCTGACGACACCGGCGGCCAGCGAGGCCGCCCCCACGGTCGCCATCCAACCCTCCAATTCGGTCATTCACTACCGCACCGCCAAGGTCGAGGGTCTCGACATCTTCTACCGGGAAGCGGGGCCCAAGGACGCGCCCACCGTGCTGCTGCTGCACGGCTTCCCCAGTTCATCGTTCCAGTACCGCAACCTGATCCCGGCGCTGGCGGACCGCTACCACGTCATCGCGCCGGACTATCCGGGCTTTGGCAGTTCGAGCGCGCCCGATCACACCAGATTTGCCTACACATTCGCCCATCTGACCGATGTCACCGAGGCCCTGCTCGGCCAGCTCGGCGTGACCAGCTACACCATCTACATTCAGGACTATGGCGCCCCGGTCGGCCTGCGCCTGGCGCTGCGTCATCCCGATCGCGTCACCGGTCTGATCGTGCAGAATGGGAACGCCTACAAGGACGGCATCCAGGATTTCTGGAAGCCGGTCGAGGACCTCTGGGCCGATCCCACTCCGGCCAATCGGAATGCCCTGCGCAAGGTGCTGACGCCCGAGCTGACCAGGTGGCAGTATGTCAACGGCGTCAAGGACCCGAGCCGTGTCGATCCCGACACGTGGCTACATGACCAGACGCTGCTGGATCGGCCGGGCAATGATGAGATCCAACTCGACCTGTTCTACGACTACCGCACCAATGTCGCGCTCTATCCGGAATTCCAGAATTTCTTCCGGACACGCAAGCCGCCGACGCTCATCGTATGGGGCGCCAATGACGAAATCTTCCCGGCTGCCGGCGCCAAGGCCTATTTGCGCGACAATCCGCAGGCCGAGCTGCACCTGATCGACTCCGGGCACTTCGCCCTGGAGGACCGGGCCGACGAGATCATCCCGCTGATCCGCGATTTTCTCGGCCGCAACCTGGCGAAGCACTGATCCATCGCACCCGGCGGCTCATGCCGCCGGGTGCCTGCCATTTCAGCTGGCTCGAAGCCGTTCGAGCGCGTTGGACTTTCCGTTGGCGTGGACTGATCCTGGCTTGCATGGTCGGTCCTGCAGCAGGCTACCAGGGCAGCGGCCTGTTGAAGCGATCGAGGTAGCGCAGGCCCGGCTTGCGTCGGTTTGCCTCCACCATGTCGACGACATGGGGAATGCTTTCCTCGATCGAGAGCAGTGCATCACGGCCACCCATGTCCGTGCGCACCCAGCCGGGCGCGACGAGGAGCAGCGCGTGGTCGTCTTGCCGGTGCTTGGCGGCGTAGCCTTTCATCAGCATGTTCAGCGCTGCCTTGCTGGACGCGTAAAGCTGCCAGGAGCCGTCGGCATTCTGAATGCTGCCAAGTTCGGAGCTCATGATTGCGATGACGCCGCCCGCCGGAACCAGATCACCAAGCAGTTCGGCCGCCCGCACCGGCGAAAACGCGTTGGTCAGCATCATGTCGAGATAATCCTGTTCGCTCGCGCTCGCCGGGCTGGCCTCGATCGCGCGTGCAATCCCGGCGTTGATGTAGAGGACGTCGAGCTGGCGCCTATCGAGGCGCTGCCGAAGCGAACGCACCGTGTCGGCCTGGTTGATATCGACGGTCTCGATCTCCAGGCTGGCGGGAAAACGACTTGCCAGCTTTTCGAGTTCACCGGAGCCGCCCCGAACCGTGGCGATCACATGCCACCCGCGCCCGAGCCATTCCTCCGCAAGGGCGAAGCCAAGCCCGCGCGAGGCGCCAAGAACGAGCACTGTGTGCTGCTGAGTCATGCCTGCCTCCTTTTGCATTGCTGTCGATTACATGGCGCAGCAACGGCTCCGAGGATAGGTTCGTTGTGTCAGAACATTTCGGACTGGGAGTCATGGAACGATGGCCTATGATGGTCGGCTGATGTCGGGCGTGACGGTGCTCATGGCCGTCGTCGAGGCCGGAACAATGACGCGCGCGGCCGAAGCTCTGGGTCTCACCCAATCGGGCGTGGGACGCGCCATTCAGCGGCTGGAGGCGCGTGTGGGCGTGCGGCTGCTCGACCGGACGACCCGGACCTTAAGACTCACGGACGAGGGCCGACGCTTCTGGGAACGAGTTGGCCCGCATCTCGATGCGATCGAAGATGCGGCCATGGATGCCGCACGGAGCGTGCAAAGAGTGCGAGGGCGCCTGAGGGTCAATGTCGATCCCTTTTTCTCGCGCCTGGTCTTGTCTCGGGAGCTGACGCACTTCCTTGCGACACATCGCGAGCTTCGACTCGAACTCATCATGCGCGATCAGGTCGGCGATCTCGTTGCCGATGGTTTCGACATGGCGCTCAGGTTCGGCAATCCGCCGACGGCAGGCTTCACTGCCCGCAAACTATTGGAGACGCGGATCCTGACGGTTGCCTCGCCGGCCTATCTCGCCGCGCATGGTCGCCCCACGCACCCTCGCGAACTTCGCAATCATGAGTGCATCGACTACCAGGATCCCATCACCGGCCGGCCCTTCGAATGGGAGTTTCGCCGCGGCGCTGAGGTGGTGCACGTCCAGCAGCCGGCTCGGTTGATGGTCTCCGACGTTGAGACGATGATCGGCGCTTGCTGCGAAGGCGCCGGCATCGCCCAAATCATGCAACTTGGCAGCCGAGAGATCATCACCAAGGGCAAGCTCGTTGAGATTTTCCCGGACTGGCCGGGTGAGACTTTCCCGCTATACGCAATATATCCCTCGCGGCGCCATAGGGCCGCCAAAGTGAGCGTCTTCTCAGATTGGTGCGCCAAACTACTCGGTGGCAACACGCTAGGCGTATCTTGACGCGCCTACCGGGTGATCTCCGGCAGCCTAAGGGCACTGCGCAGGAGGTAATCGATCGAGATTCGCCCGGGTCCCCACGCCATGATGCCGAGTGCCATGGCAGCCCAGGTGATGTGGATCGGCCAACCGTCGGGCACCGTGAGTTCGACGATCAAGGTCATGAACAACAGACCGAGCCCGGCAAAGCGCGTCGCAACGCCCAGCACCAACAGCACCGGAAAGGTGATTTCGCCGCAGCCCGAGAGGAACGCCATCACCGCCGGCACCGGATAATGGTAAGGTCCGCCTGGCAGATGCAGCATGAACTCGTCGGTGAACAGGGTCACCGCGGTGTCGCTTAGCTGGAGAAAGCCGGTCCATTTCAGTATCCCGGACTTCCAGAACGGCACTGCCAGCGCCACGCGCATCACGAGTTGCACCAGCGACGGCGCTGCGGCTCTCTGCACGAGCTGGCTCGCCCTGTCCACGAGCAGTCCGGCCGTGCGCAGCGGCTCGCTGCGCTCGGCAAATTGATCCATGACCATCATGCGTCTCCAAAAGTAATGGCGGCGAACGCGCCTGCCTCGATCATGCCGGCGATGTTGGCGGCGATGTCGAAGCCGGGAGACGCCTCCAGCGCCGACGTCGCCGCCTCGCCAAGCGATTGCCCCGACATCAGGTTCGATAGGAAGACAGCGCCGCCGGGCGGCAGGTGCCGCACCACGACGTCGAGATCGGGCCGCGTGATCAGCGCGTCTTCCGGCGACGAGGCGTCGATGCGACCGACGTTCTCGCCGCTGCGGTTGGCTGCGAAGATCGTCACCACCGAGAAAGGCGATCGGACGATCCGCGTCGCGGGATGCGCGATGAAGACGAGATCGGCGAAACGCTCGGGCGCAACGGCAGCCAGCGCTTCGGCTGCAAGCGGCGCGGCGTCCTCGGCGTGATAGGCGTCGAGCCAGGCCCGTTCGAGCCGCGCGGTGTCGGCAAGCCAGGGCATCGTCCGCGCATGCTCGTAGCGCTCGATGAAGGTGGGAAAATCCCGGCCGTATTCGAACAGCAGCGGCGAGGTCGGCGGCGTCGCGCGGATGTGGAAGCGCGCCATGGCGCGGAAGAAGTCGACGCCGGTGATGCGCTGCACGGCAGGATAGACCGCAGCCAGCGCATCAATCAGGCTGACCGTGACGTTGTTGCGGTAGACATTGTAACGCCTGACGGCGCCCTTGCCGGCCCGACCTGCGACGATCGCGGGTGTTTCGCGTTCGGGGTCGATCAGCGCAGCCGCGAACGCCCCCGCATAGGAAGGTTGTCGTTCATGCGGCCGCATGACGATCCTCCACGACGGTCCCGCAGCAGTCGAGGATAGCCTGCGCGGCGGCGGCCTCCGCTTTGAGGATCGGCCAGTCCGGAATCCGGCTGTCCCACTCGACCAGCGTTGGGATCGGCCCGCATCGGGCGATCACCGTCTCGTACAGCTCCCACACGGCATCCGCGACCGGGCCGTCATGGCTGTCGATCAGTAGCGGATGCCCCTCGTCATCGGATTGCTCGGCATGACCGGCGAGATGGATCTCGCCGACATGCGACAGCGGAAAGTCGGGGAGATATTCGCTGGCCGAGAAGCCGTGGTTGGTCGCGGAGACGAAGACGTTGTTGATGTCGAGCAGCAGGCCGCATCCGGTACGGTGCACGATCGCGCGTATGAAATCGGTCTCACTCATCGTCGACTCGCGAAATGTGACGTAAGTCGATGGATTCTCCAGCAGCAGCGGCCGGCCGATCGCCTCTTGCACCTCGTCGATGTGATCGCAGACCCGTCCCAGGGTCGCCGCGGTATAAGGCAGCGGCAGGAGGTCATTGAAATAGGTGTTTTCATGCGTCGACCAGGCAAGATGCTCGGAGACCAGCGCCGGCTCGTAGCGTTCGACAAGATTTTTGAAACGCTTCAGATGCGCCCGGTCGAGCGGCTGCTCGCCGCCGATCGACATGCAGACGCCATGCAGCGAGAGCGGATGGTCGCGACGGATCGCTTCCAGCGCGCGATGCGGCGGACCGCCCGCGCCCATGTAGTTCTCGGCATGGACTTCGAAGAAGCCGCGCTGCGTGCCATCGCCGAGGATCGCGGCGAGATGCGCGTGCTTGAAGCTCGTTCCGGCGAGACCAGCGATCGGCAGTGCCGGAAAGCGAAGCGGCATGGAAACGGCCGGAGCTGGCTTTATCACCGTATTCATGTCGTCTCTCCGCTTTCCGGTCATTGTCGTTCTACCCGGCCCGACGACGTCAGATCGGCTTGAGCGATCCGTGCTTGCCGCCCGGCAGCTCGATGTTGGTGCAGGTCCCGCCTTGCACGAATTTCCAGGCATTGCCCTGGAAGTCGGTGGTCGAGGTACCCTGGCACGTCGTGCCCGGGCCTGCGGCGCAGTCGTTCTGGCCCTTCAGCGCGACGCCAAAGCATTTCTCCTTGTGGGCCGCCACGGCGGCATCCGCCTCGGCCTTGGTCAGCGGGCCGGCGGAAGCAATGGTCGCGAGCGCCGTCGTTACGGCGCCGGCAAGAACGAGCGAACTGACAAGATTCTTCGCAGACATTCGGTATCTCCTTAAGGTTGGCATCGCCTGCTCGGCGAGGGCGCACCGTGCCCTTCGGCTCGCGCGCAGTTGCTGTTACCTGGAACTGCTCACGAAACCGTGAGACATCGTTGATGCCGTGCTCGAGCACCGCACCGCGCGTGAGGCCAGATAGGCGAAAGCCGGGCGGCGTCTCCAATGCTTTGTCCCTATCGCCACATTAGCCAAAGGGCATTGGAGGCCGCTGCCATAAGCCCGGATCATTCGGACCGGCATTGGAGCAAGTAACGTGGACCGCAGCTCGGCCGTATGTTCAATCGGGGGATCAAGGCGCCCCGGCTGGAAAACGGAGCAACCATGATCGCCTTTCCAAGCCGACGACCGATGGAGCAACGAGCGCGCTTTTCCGCCGATAGTCCGCTTACCGTCAGCATCGGCCTTGCCGTGTCGGCCCTGGTCTTGACGGCGATCCTGCTGACCGCCGCGGCCTCGAGCCTGTTGTGGTGGCGCACGGCGGACGCCACCAGCCGGCAACTCGCCGGCACCATCAATGAGCAGATCGTCGCCGCCGTCCGCAAGGAGGTGTCGGCGATCGTCAGCGAGGCGGTCGCTGCTCACACCGCCGTCCGCACCCTCTTCCTGCAGAACGTGCTCGACACCCGCGAGGCAGACAAGCGCGAGTTCGTCTTCCTGTCACAGCTGCAATCGCAGGCGGATATCTCCTGGGTCGCGTTCGGCTGGCCTGACAATTCCTTCTTCGCCGCCCACAAGCTTGGCGACAGCCATCTGGAGATGATGGAAATTTCGCTGACCGACCATCCGGGACAACGCCGGGTGGATAAATATGGCGTCATCCCCGGCGACATCGAATTCGAGACCCGCCAATTCGTGCCGACAGATTTCCGCGTGGTCGATCAACCCTGGTTCAAGGCTGCGATCAAGGCCGACGGGCCGCGATGGTCCAAAGTGATCGACCATCCGAACGGCCAGCGCCGCTCGATCGCGTTCGCTGGCCCGATCGACGTGTACCAGGAACGCCAAGGCGTCCTGGCCATCATCATCGAATATACGCGACTGGCTCATTTCCTGGCGCAACTCGAAGTGGGACGTACCGGGACCGCCTTTATCTTCGACGACGGCGGAGACCTCATTGCCGCGCCCGACAAGGACGCCGACGAATTGCATCCGGCGATGAGCCAGGAAGCGCTGCTGCCGCTGGCCCGGATGGTGTTCACGGAGGCCGCCGATGCAGGGAAGGCGGAAGCCTGGCGGCAAAGGCTCATATCAAAGGGTGCCGCCTACGAGGTCGCCCTCACCCCCTTGCCTTTCCCCGGCTGGCGGCTTGCGACCGTGATTCCCGAGGCTGAATTCCTCGGCCCGGTCGAGACGACGTTGCACCGGCTGATTGGCGGCCTCGCGGCCGGCGCGCTGCTTGCTGCTCTGCTGTCGGCGATGCTGGCCCGATCGGTCATCGCCAGACCGCTCGCCCGCGTGGTCGGAGAGATCCGGCATGTCGAGAATTTCGCGCTGGAAGAGGTGCGCCGCCACCCGTCGCGGCTCGCCGAGCTATCGAGCCTGTCCGGCGCCATCGCCGAGATGGCTGCAGGCCTGTCGGCATTCCGCAAATTCATCCCGGCCGATCTGGTTCGCTCGCTGTTGCGCCAGGGCGTCGAGGCCAAGCCCGGCGGCTCCGTCCAGGAGCTGACCGCGATGTTCATCGACGTCGCCGGCTTCACCGGCCTCTCCGAACGCATGGGCGATCGGGTCGTGCCGCTGTTATCGGGCTATCTCAACCTCGCTTCCGAAATCATCGACGCCAATGCCGGCACGATCGACAAGTTCATCGGCGATGCCGTGATGGCCTTCTGGGGCGCTCCCATGGCGCAGCAGGATCACGCGTTGCGCTGCTGCCGCGCTGCCCTGGCCATCCGCGATGCGATCGGGAGCGCCGGATTGACCGACGACCAGGGCAAGCCGCTGCAGATCCGCATCGGAATAAATTCCGGCCGCATGCTGGTCGGCAACATCGGATCGGAACTGCGGCTGAACTACACGGTGATCGGCGACACCGTCAATGTGGCGAGCCGGCTGGAGAGTGCCAACAAGCAATACGGCACGCAGATCCTGATTGGAACAGAGACGAAGCGGCTGATCGGGGATGTCTTCGTCACGCGCGAGATCGACAGCATCGCGGTTTATGGCCGAACGGAGGGGCTAGCGGTTTACGAGTTGCTCGGCCTTGCAGACGCCTGCGGCGAAAACCAGGACTGGGTCGCGACCTATGAAGACGGACTTGCGAAATATCGGCGTCGCGACTTCGCCGGCGCGATCATCCGTTTCGAAGCGGTGCTTAGCAATCGGCCGCACGACCTGCCGGCTTGCCTGCTGCTCGAGCGGTGCAGGCGACTTGAACGGTCTGGCGTGGATGATAAATGGTCGTCGGTCGCGGAGCTAACGACGAAATGACAGGAAGGATCGCTCGACATTGCTCTCGACAGGACCCGCGGGGCCTCGACTACTCCGCCGCTTCCTTGCCGGCGCGCAGCATCTCCATCGACTGCTTCTGCATCGAAGCGATCGACGACTTCACGAATTCCGCCTGCAACCTGACACATTCGGCCGGCGTTTCTGCATGCGCGAGCTGGCTGGCGTGATTGCAAAGCGCCGTGACGTTCGCCTCGGCGGCGTCGAGCGTCCTCCTTGCGAGCTCGAACCATCCAACCACGGCACGATTGAGTTGGCCGATATTGTGATGCGCAAGATCGCGCAACTCGGAATGCTGCGCACCGGATCCATCAGACATGCTGTTTCCTCTGGCCTGAACGCTCATGCGCGAACATCGAGCGCTTCATTGCTATCGTCCCGGCAGCAACAATGCCCGCGAGAAGCCGCATTTTCCAATACCGTTGGGCTAATTTCTCGATAGGACAAGCGTATGGAGATTCATCAGGTCCGGTATTTCCTGGCCGTGTGCGAGCATCTGAGCTTCACCCAGGCGGCAAGACATTGCCACGTGACGCAGCCTTCGCTCACCCGCGCAATTCAGCATCTGGAAAAGGAGTTCGGCGGATATTTGTTCGACCGGCGCCGCTCGAAGGTTCAGCTGACCGAACTCGGCAAGCTGGTTCAACCCTACTTGCAAGAGGCCTGGGAGCGGGCGCAGACCGCGAAGAAGGAGGCCAGGGACTACGCGTCGAAAGCGCCGACGCAGCTGAACCTGGCGATCATGTGCACCATCGCCCCCGGCCTGCTGATCCAGATGTTCGCCCGCTTTCGCAGGTCGCGCCCCGATATCAAGCTCGATTTGATCGATGGCACCGCACAATCGATCGAGGAGCAACTGATCGGCTCCAAGGCCGAAGCCGCGATCTACTGCCGGCCCGACCGCGCGCTGGATCCCCGCCTGAATTACCTGCCGCTGTTTCGCGAGCAGATGATGATCGTGTTGCCGGCAGGACATCGGCTGGCCGCGCGCGAGACGGTCGAGATCGCGGATCTTGCCGGCGAGCGGTACGTGCAGCGCTCGTTCTGCGAGTTCAACGACATGGTGGACCGCGTATTCGACGATCGCGGGGTCGATTGCGAGACGGTCTATCGCAGTGATCGCGACGATTGGGTGCTCGCGATGATCGCCAGCGGCTTCGGCTTCGGATTTTTTCCGAGATATTCGATCTCGAATGCGGCGGTGGTCGCGCGCCCCCTCGTCAGCCCCGAGTTCTGGCGCGAGGTCAGCCTCACCACCGTGAAGGGCCGCCCCTACTCGCGCGCGGTCGGCGCGCTGGTGCATGAAGCCATGAGATCAGCGTGGCTGGACGAAGACGCTCTCGCCGTCAAGAACCATCCGCCGGCCCATGAAGAGCCCGACCAGGCGTAACAATCGCCGACGTCCCGCGTACAGACGTCATGCGATAGCCCGTTCGAACCTGCGCGCACGGCCGCATTCGCGGTCGGAGGCGGTTCACATCACCCAGACCAGACGATTGGCAACGGAGGGCCCTTCCGAGAGATCGGCCGCATCCGGTCCAAAGGACGTGTCAGATGGAAATGCACCAGATCAGATATTTCCTGGCTATCTGCTCCGAGCGCAATTTCACGCGCGCCGCAAAGCTATGCCAGGTCTCCCAGCCGTCGCTCACGCGCGCCATCAAATTGCTCGAGGCAGAGTTCGGCGGCTTGCTGTTTCGCCGCGAGCATCCGTATTCGCAGCTCACGGAGCTTGGAGGGCTTATCCGGCCCCATCTGCAACAGGTCTGGGACCAGAGCGCTGCCGCCGTCACACGAGCACACGAGTTCACCGCCGTCGGCCACTCAAGGCTCAGGATCGGCCTCATGTGCACGATCGCGCCGGCGCTGCTGACCGATTTGTTGACGCGCATGCGAAACCAGCACAAGGCGATCGAAGTCGAGATCGTCGACGGCTCCGCTCTCGACTTGGAGGAACAGCTTGTCGGCGGTGACATCGCCGCCGCCGTGTATGGCAGGCCGGACAAGACGGACCCTCGTGTCGACCGGATTCCGCTATTTCGTGAACGGATGATGATCGCGATGCGGCGCGATCACCGGTTGGCCGGCCGCCCATCGATACGCCTCGCTGACCTTGCAGGCGTCCCCCAGATTCGACGCTCCCGATGCGAATACAACGAACTGGTCGAGCGGCTCTTCCGACAGCATCGGATCGATCGCGAAATCGCATTCGACAGCCCGCGCGACGATTGGACGCTGGCGTTGATCGTACGCGGCCTCGGAGTCGCGTTGATGCCACAGCACAGTATCGACCACCCCGCTGTGGTGTCACGGCCGCTCGTTGAGCCGACGCTGTGGCGGGAGGCGAGCCTGTTCACCTACAGGGAACGCGCCAACGGTGACGGCCTCGAGGCGCTGGTGCAGGAGGCGACGCGAATGACTGCCGCACTGGCCTGCATTCCGGCCGCCGGAGACAGTCCAGCAGTCGATGCACGCTAAGTAGCGGCGAAGTCTTGAGACGATCGTCGCTTCGGTCAGTCCGCCTGCGGCATCAACTCCATATGCTCGTGAAACACGATGCCGGAGAGCGGGTCGAATTCGCCGACCCAGGGCGCGCGCGACAACACCGACCTCGTATGCGCATAGCCGGCGTCCCAGCGCTGCTTGATGCCATCGGAGCTGAAGTCGATGTCCTTGGTATGAGTTTCGCGATCGAGCTGCGGCGCGAGCAGGCGGACCACATGCATCCGGGTCTGGCAGCCATAACTCGCCAATTCGCGCGCCGCCGCGCTGTTGCGCTCGGTTTCAGGCAAGCGCGCGGCCAGCGCATTGATGACGTGACGCAGCCGGTGGATTTGCTGCTGCCGCGCGATCTGGCTTGCGATCCGGCTGGAATACTGCACGTCCTTGTGCCGGTTGAAAACCTCCGCCATCGTGGTCGGCTCCGAGCCCGCCGGGTTCCAGAGGTGGACTGAGAAGATCAGCGAGTCCCTGCGCGGATTGTCGTCGAACACGGCCTCCGTCGGCGTATTCGATAGAATGCCGCCGTCCCAGTAAAGCTCGCCATCGATGCGGACGGCCGGAAAGGCCGGTGGCAGCGCGCCGGACGCCATCACATGCTTGACGGTGATCGCGCCGTCGCGGCTGTCGAAATAACGCATCTGGCTCGTGCGCACATGGGCGGCGCCGACGGTGAGCCGCGGCCTGCGCCGGTTGACCAGATCAAAATCGACCAGTTCCTCGAGCGTCCGCTGCAGCGGCGAGGTCGTGTAATAGCCGGCGTGCTCGGGCCCCAGTACATAGGCTTCGCCAGCATGGGCCAGCGGGTTGGGTCGAAAGAACCCGGCGATGCCGTGGGTGACGGTCGACCAATAAGAGAGCTTCTCGTTGAAGCCCGGGAACATTTCGCGAAAATTCCAAGCCGGCTTCTGCTCCATCCGTTTCCAGAATTCCCGGAGCCGCGGCAGCCGGTGCTCGGGTTCATTGCCCGCGATCAGGCTGGCATTGATCGCCCCGATTGAGGTACCGATGATCCAGTCCGGCTCGATGCCGGCTTCGTGCAGCGCCTGATAGACGCCGGCCTGATAGGAGCCGAGCGCACCGCCGCCCTGCAGCACCAGCACGACCTGGCCCGGGATATCCCTGGCTTGCGATTTCATACTCCGCGAAGAAGTCGTATCCTGCATGTCCTGCTCCCATTCGCGCGCCCCTCTGAGCTGAAGTTCGCGATGCCGCCGCTCGTGTTACGCGGCGCCGTTCAATGCGCCGTCCATCCGCCATCGACCGGCAACGCAATACCGGTGATCGATGCTGCTGCTTCGCTTGCGAGGAAAACTGCAAGGGCACCGATTTCCTCGACCGTCGCAAACCGCTTGTTCGGCTGCTGCGCCAGCAGCACATCCCGGATCACCTGGTCGCGGGAGATTCCGTGGGCCTTGGCCTGCCCATCAATCTGGGCTTCGACCAGCGGCGTATAGACATAGCCGGGGCAGATCGCGTTGCAGGTGATCCCCTCCTCGGCGGTCTCGAGTGCTGCCACCTTCGTCAGGCCGACGATGCCATGCTTGGCGGCGACATAGGCTGCCTTGAAGGGCGAGGCGACCAACCCGTGCGCAGATGCCACGTTGATGACGCGACCGAAATTCTGTTGGCGCATCGCCGGCAGTGCGAGCCGCGTGGTGTGGAAGGCAGATGACAAATTGATCGCAAGGATCTGGTCCCACTTCGCGACCGGAAACTGATCGAGTGGCGCAACATGCTGAACGCCGGCATTGTTGACGAGAATGTCGAGCCGCCCGAGGTCGCCCAACGTCGCCGCGATCATCTCGGCTATCGCATCGGGCGAGGTCATATCGGCCGCCGAATAGAGAACCTTGACCCGATGCTCAGCCTCCATTGCGTCCTTCGTCCTGGCGATTTCCTCTGCGGCTCCGAAACCGTTCAGCACTACGCTTGCTCCTGCTGCGGCAAGCGCGAGGGCGATGCCAAGGCCGATTCCGCTGGTTGAGCCGGTCACCAGCGCGACCTTGCCGTCGAGAATCCTCGAATCGCCGGCGGCATGCGATTTGACCTGGATATTCATATCCGAACCCTCCTGGCGGCAGCGTCTGCCGATGATCTTGGGAAAATCTGCATCGCAAAGCGGTTTTTGGGAAATACCCTTTGGCTTCCAAAGCCATAGGTGCGCGCTATGGTGGGCCTGGTGTCAACGCCGCCCCGATCGGCTACATTGGGAGCCGGATCAGGAGGTCCTTGACGATGGAAATGCATCAGGTCCGGTATTTCCTCGCGGTCGCGCGGACGCTCAACTTCACGCGCGCTGCCGATGAATGCAATGTGACGCAGCCATCGCTGACGCGCGCCATCAAGCAGCTGGAGGCTGAGCTTGGCGGCGACCTGTTCAGGCGCGAGAGGCCGGCCGGGCTGACCGAGCTCGGCCAGCGCATGCACCCGCTGCTGAAGCAATGCTATGAGGCCGCGGCCGGGGCGAGGTCGCTCGCCTCATCGTTCAAAGGCGGCGAGATCGGCGCGCTGCGGATCGCGCTGACCCATTCTGTCGATCTATCGATTCTGATTCCATTCCTCAAAGAGATCAAGCGGCAGTTCAACCGGCTGGAGTTCAAGTTTCTCCGCGGCAATGGCCGTGAGGTCGTCGAAATGCTGAAAAAGGGCGACGCCGAGCTTGGTATCGCCGCCGAACTTGTCCGGGACTGGGACCGGCTCGATACTTGGCCGCTGTTCACGGAGGATTTCCAGCTTGTCATCAGCCGGCAGCACCGGCTGGCCGATCGCGACAGGATTGCGTTCGAGGACCTTCGTTCGGAGTCATTGCTGTCGCGCAATTATTGCGAACATTCGGAGCGCCTCAGCGCGTCGTTGCGCGAACACGGCCTCGATGTCGATCCCGGTCATGAAATCTCCTCCGAGCGCGACCTGATCGAGCTCGTGGAGGCCGATGTCGGTATCGCCGTCGTGCCGAATACGTCGTCGCTGCCCGAAAGCCTGAAGCGGAGGACGGTTGAAGGACTCGATGCGCGCCGCACCGTCCATCTCTACGGCGTCGCCGGCCGCGAGCGCACCGCGGTGGCTTCCGCCGTGATGCGCATGCTGCGCGGTGCCGACTGGCGGCAACATCTCGACAAGGACGGCTGACGCTTGATCGGAAAGGTGTGCAGCGGACCTCTGAATAGATCATGCGCAAATCGCGCGAGATGATTCATCCTGGGATCATTGCGTCATAGCTGAAGTCACGGCGTCAGGCGGCCTTGAGCGCGGCGATCAGATCCTCGACGGCCATTCGCTTGCGGAAGTCGGGATCGACAAAGCGCGCCTTCACCAGGCCGTCGCGGCCGACCACGAAGGTCGCAGGGATCGGCAGCACCCAGCCGTCATTGCCTTGAAAGCTCGCCATGTCCTGATACGAAAGCAGCTTCTGGATTTCGGGTCCGAGCCAGATCGCCAGATTGAGCGACAAGGCATAGCCGTTGTCGAGATCGGTCAGGACAGGAAACGGCGCGCCGGAGTCGGCCTTGAATTTGCCGGCAAATGCCTGCGTCTCCGGCATGATCGCAACGACCTGCCCGTCCACCGCATTGATCCGGTCCATCGCCTCGATCACGGCCCGGACGTTCAACCGGCAGTACGGGCACCAATGGCCGCGAAAAAACATCACGGCGACCGGACCGTCGGCCAATAGCGACGGCAGGCCGACCAGCCGGCCGGTCACGTCGGGCAACAGGAACGGCGGCATCGCTTCTCCGGGACGAGGTGCGTTTTCGCCGCCGCCATTTTCATGGATACGCTGGACCAGTCGATCGACGGCTTCGCTATAGGCCGGAAATATCTCGCGCCCGGCGGCGGCATAGGCCTCAAGCTGCTCACCGAGCGTGCCTTCCATGTCGCGGCAGTGCAGGAAGGCTTGCCTCAGACGTTCGGCGTCAGCAGGTGAAAGCGAGGTCATGGTTGCTCCAACATCTCGGTTCGATGTTATTAGCCGCGGCCGGCTGGGCACAAGGGCGTAGATCAGGGCACCAACCATCAGGAGCCGGATCGCGGGCGATTGGAAATGCCCACGCCCAATCGGTTTGATAGCCGCCACCTATGGTCAGCCCCGATAGCGCCGGGCTATGGGCTCGCCTATCCGACGGTCTGCTCCGGCATACCGCGCGTGTGGGCCAAGCGTGAGCCGACATAACGTCTCGCTATCGATCCGAGAGCCATCAGGCATTTCACCCCGCACGCGCTTTCAGCGATGGTGCGCCCAAGCCGAGCATCTATCGGCGAGGTGGTTCACTCAGAGGAGACCAGACATGTTGAAACAAGATGGAAGCGCGCGAGTCCTCACCCTCGCCGCATCGATGGCCGCCGCGTCGGCCGCGTTTGCGGGCGAATGCCCGACCGACAAAGTATTAAAGACGCCGCAAAAGATCGAAACGATTACCGATGACTCGAAACTCAAGGGTGAAATCGTCAACACGGTCGACCCCTCCGGCTGGCGTGGCATGAAGGGCCTCATGCTTCGCACCCGCCGCTTGACCATTCAACCTGGCGGCTTTGTTCCTACCCACAGCCACGCGGATCGTCCGGCGATCATCTACATCGTTTCCGGCGAGATCATTGAGCATTCGACAATCTGTGCGGTTCCCATCGTGCACAAGGCCGGCGACTCGACCGCGGAATTCGGAGCGAGCCTCGAGCACTGGTGGCAGAACGAGGGAAGCACGCCGGTTGTTCTCACCTCGAGCGATCTCGTCCCGATCGAGATGATGACCGACAAGATGATGCAGATGCCGTGAGCCGGTCCGCGCCTCCGCAATGCGAGGGGCGCGTGGCTTGAGCCGCAACCAGCCTCAGGCACCAGGTTGATGCGGGCTGAAAGTGCAGCAGCAATGTGGACTCGGTCCCGGCCGAGTCCCTGTCGATGACGTTGTTCAAATCTGGCGGCCCGTCCACCGATTCCACGATCAGGAAATTGCCGCAATGACCGACAGGCTATCGGAACCAACGAGCGAAATCATGCAGGGGCAAGCTCAATCGCCCGGCGTCGTGCTGCGATCCCTCGTGATCGGCCTCACCGCGTTCCTGACGGTCGTGGACCTGTTCGCAACCCAGGCGATCCTGCCCTCACTCGCAAGACACTATCAGGTCGCACCGGCCGCGATGGGATTTGCGGTCAATGCCACTACGATGGGCATGGCGGTAGCCGGTCTCGTCGTCGGCTTCTTCAGCCCGCATATCGACCGGCGGCTCGGCATCCTCGTCAGCCTCGCCGTACTTGCGATCCCGACAAGCCTGCTGGCCTCGGCACCCAACCTTGCGATCTTCACTCTGCTGCGCATTGCCCAGGGCTTGTGCATGGCGTCGGCCTTTACGTTGACCCTCGCCTATCTCGGCGAACAATGCAGCGCTATGGACGCCGGCGGCGCGTTTGCGGCTTACATAACAGGAAATGTGGCCAGCAACCTCATCGGTCGGCTGATCTCGGCCGCGGTCGCCGACACGTTCGGCCTCGCGCCCAATTTCTACTTCTTTGCTTTGCTCAATCTCGCCGGTGCGGCGCTGGTCTATTTCACGATCCGGCGCGTCAAGCCGATGCGTACCATGGGGCCGATGCAGTCGCCCATCGCGGCAATGCTCGAACACTGGCGCAGCCCGCAGCTACGCGCCAGCTTCGGCATCGGCTTCTGCATCCTGTTCGCCTTTATCGGTACCTTCACCTACGTCAATTTCGTGCTGGTGCGGGCCCCCTTGTCGCTTGGCATGATGGATCTCGGGTTCGTGTATTTCGTCTTCCTGCCGGCGATCGTCACCACGCTTCTCGCCGGCCGGGCCGTCGCGCGGTTTGGAACGAGGCCGGCGATCTGGGGCGCCCTCGCAGTCGCGACGGTCGGCTTGCCGCTGATGCTGTCCGCGCAACTGAGCGAGGTCCTGATGGGCATGGTGCTCGTCGGCGTCGGCACGTTCTTCGCCCAGGCCGCAGCAACCGGATTTGTCGGACACGCGGCGCAGCAAAACCGCGGTGTTGCCAACGGAACCTATCTCGCCTGCTACTTCACCGGAGGACTGGTCGGCAGCGCCATTCTTGGCCAATTGTTCGACCGCTTCGGGTGGCCGAGTTGTGTCCTGGGTATTGGCATGGCCCTGACGGGTGCAGCTCTCCTCACAGCACGAATGACCGTTCAGCGATAATGTCGCGATCACGTCTGTTGATGCGCCATGCGCCTGGAGACTGAAGCTCGATTTCTAAAGCGACGCCAGGCAAGATAATAGGACGGCGGGCTCAAGACGCTTGCGGTAGTCGACTTCAATGTATGCAAGCGCGACCTTTCCGTCGCGGGCGACGACATATGTCGCCGGCACCGGCAATTCCCAGCTGTCATCACCATTGATCGAGGGCAGAGCCTTGTTGTTCGTCCGAAGCGCCGCCCGGATTTCGTCCGGAAGCGAATAGACAAGACCATAGCTACGCGCGACGGCATTGCCGACGTCGCTCAGGACGTGGAATTTCAGCGCATTCTTGCTGGCGGTATCGAGCGAGCTATCGGGAAGTTGCGGTGAGATGGCGACGAGGTGCCCACCCAGGGAAGTTATTTGCGATAGAACGCTCTGATAGGCGCGAAGTTGAATGTTGCAATAGGGGCACCACCCGCCGCGGTAGAATGTGAGAACGACCGGGCCTGACAACAGCAGTTTGTTCAAAACGATCGATTCTCCGGTCGCGTCCTGAAGCGCGAAGTCCGGCGCGACTTGATCGACATTTATCGCTCGTTCCAAGGCGAACCCGGTCCGCAATTCCTCGATCTTGGCTTCGTATAGCGCTGCCCGGCCGGCCGGAGCCGTCCGCAAAAAGTCCGCCTTAAATGCCGCGAGTTCCTGTTCCAGACTCATTGTTTTCTCCCTCCAAGCGTCTTGTGGGACGATCATGCTCCGTCCTCGCGAGCCGGATTTGGGCACGTCCAAAGCAGCCTACGGCTCTCGCCGGTTCGATGCATTTGGTCCGGCGAGATGATCTGCCGTCGCAAATAGATGCGAAACCCGCGAGTGGATAAGAGCCTAGGGTTGTGACCCCGACGCTTGATTCACCCGATGTCATTCCGGGGCGCCCGAAGGGAGAGCTTATCGGAGCAAATCGCAGGCGCTAGTTTGCGCGGTGGACTAACCCTTATTCCTTCCGGGAATGACGACCTGACATCACGGGTTGAAGCTCGCTTCGAAGAACTCGACGAACTTGCGAGCTTTGGCCGTTGCGGACCTCCCGGTCGGAAAGATCGCCCATAAGTCGATCGGTGGAAGATTCCAGTCCGTCAGCACGGGACGGATTGCGCCTGTCCGTAGTTCGGGCGAAAACATCCATTCCGAGGAGATGGTTAGACCGGCATGCGCCAGGACGGCGGCCCGTACCCCCTCGGCCGCGGTGACCTTCAAGCGGCTCCGAACCTTGACCGAGGCCTCCGAACCGTCGCGCTCGAACGACCAGATGCTGCCTTCCCCTTGCATGTAGACGACGGTATCGTGGTTGCTCAGGTCTGCCGGGCTCGTTGGCGTGCCGGCCTTGTCGAAGTATGTCGGTGTCCCAAGGACCTGACGTTTGCACCGGCCGATGCGGCGAGCCGTCAGCGAGGAATCCGCCAACTTGCCCAGACGCAAGCCCAGGTCAACGCCTTCCTGGATCAGGTCAATCTGGCGGTCGTCCAGGACGACTTCGAGATCGAGTTCCGGATGCTGCGCGAGAAACTCGGGCAATAGCGGCACCACGTGGATACGGGCAAAGGTGACGGCCGAGCAAATGCGAAGCCGACCCTTGAGACCAGAGCCGGCACCCCGAGCCGCGACTTCCGCTTCGTTGGCCTCTTCGATGGCTCGCTTGGCGCGCTCGAAATAACCGAGCCCCGCTTCGGTTGGCGATAACCCTCTGGTGGAGCGGGTCAGAAGCTTTACGCCCAGCACGCCCTCCAGCTGAGCAATCGTCTTTGAAACTGCAGGCTGGCCGACGCGCAGTTGCTTGGCTGCTCCCGAGAACGATCCGGTTTCCACAACCCTGACGAAAGTTTCCATCGCAGCAAGACGGTCCATGCCCCCTCATTCTTTCCCGGAATGAATAGTACCTCTCCCGCCTATCTGCCATGGCTCGATGGAAATGGCCATGAATAACTGGACCCCGAGGTTTGGGGCGACAATCCGGTTGAGAGCTTGTCGGGACTTCAGCAGCTAGGATCCCGGCGCCGAGGGCGTTGATCCCGGCTTTGCCGGCCTCGGCGAGGTCCACCGTAAACGGCATGCCGAACTTGTCGGCGCTTGCACGATGCTGCTCGCGGCTTCCCACGGCCTTCACGATGCGAACGACCTCGAACCTGGCGGCCTCGCGCATCATGTGTTGCCCCTACCAACCCAAGCCGACGATCGCCGCATTGCTCGTACAACCATCGACCTCCCGCAAGATCACCCGTTGAACTCCATCACGTAAAGGCCGCCGTTGTAGTCGGTGCTATAGATGATGCCGGCCGCGTCGACGAATATGTCGGCGTTTTGAATGACGTTCGGTCGGCCCGGTCTAGTGTCGACCAACCGTGCAGGGGCCGGCGGCACAAGCGCGCCGACTTCGAGCGGCGCGTACCGGTCGCGAATGTCGAACACGCGCACGCCGGCATTCTGGTAGGTCGTGAAGATGAGTTCGGAGCTCACGAAGCTCCCGGGTCGGTTTTCGTGAAGATTATGCGGACCGAAATGGCCGGGTTTTGCCTTGTAATCGATGTCCGTCGGCGACTTGAAAGTCGAAATGCTGACCGGGTTCGAGGGCTCGCGGATGTCGAACAGCCAAACGAGCTTCTCTCCGTCTTCCTGATGATCAAGCACGGCCTCGTCGAGCACGACGAGCAATTCGCGATCCGGCAACGGCAGGCAATTGTGCGTTCCGCCTCCGAACGGCGGCGACCAGTTCCTATGGACAACCAGCTTGGGAGCCGCCCGATCGCTGACGTCCAGGATCACCATTCCCGCGTCCCGCCAGGCAAGATAGGCGGTGTCACCATGAACAATGGGGTGGTGCAAGCCCTGCCTGCGCGCCGGATCGGCGACTGCCCTTTCGCCGGCCGCGGCATTCATGCCGGGCAGCCAGAAGCGACCGACCTCCCTCGGCTTCGTCGGGTCGCGCATGTCGATCGTGATGAAAATGTAGTCCGTGAAGCCGTCGATCAAGGCCGATGCGTAGGCCCACGGGCCGCCCGTGTACCAGACCCGATGAATGCCGCCCCCCTCGACAGGCATGAAGCCGATCTCGCGCGGCTCGCCTCCCCGCGAGATGTCGTACACGGCGAGGCCCGCCCGCCAGTCGCGCGCGCGCTTGCCTAAGTCAGCGGTGCCGACCTTCCGCCCGAGTTCGCCTTTGTAGTAAGCCTTCTCGTCCTGAAATTCTGCCGCAGCGAACATGTCCTTGGCGTTGATGACCAGCAGCAAGTCGTCATGCGCCTGCAGATGGATGTTCCAGGTGTTCGGCGCCGCCGGCACGTACTGCACAGGCTTTGGCCGCGCGGGATCCTTCACATCGATCACGCTGAACCCCTTCGAAAACATGTGTCCGATATAGGCGAATCCGCGATGGACCATGAGTTGGACGCCGTCGGGACGTCCCCCCTGGTCGCTGCGACCGATGAGTCGCATGTTGCGCGCCAACTCCGGCACTGGAAGATCTCGAGTGCTCATCTTGCTTGTCGAACCTCCTGTGCCGAACGAAGAAACGCGGACGACGCCGTGTGCTTGAGAATGCCTGGAATGCTGTGAAACTCCTGCCAGTGGGTGTCCGTGGCGCCGGCAAGCGGAGCCCCATGATCGAGCATGTACTCCCCGAGATTCCGTCCCTGCTCCACCGCCCTGGCGGCAATCGGGAGACGCTCGCGCTCGAACCGGGCGAGCCCTTCCACCAAGTCGCTTGAACTCGCGAGCGAGTCCGCGAGCACTTCGGCGTCGGTACCAGCCTTCGCGATGCCCATGCCCACATGCGGCCGCGCCACCGCGGCTGCATCTCCTATCAACGCGACACGGCCATAGACCATGCGATCGACGAGCAGGTCGTAAATTGGCGTGAAGAACGGCTTGGCCACGCAAGACAGGATATCCAGCATCGGAGGCGGCAGGAAGTTCTGGGCGTCTTTCCTGAGCCGAGCGATCACGTCGCTGCGGACTTTGGGCGGAGGAATAGATACCGCGTGGTGGACGCCGTCTTCGTCGACCAGCATGTCGTCCAGCTGCGCCTGGGGCACCGCTCGGTACCAGACCCAGTTCCACCGGCGGTGACCGGGGCGGAGATCGTTGTCCGGGCCGGCGATCGGGTAGCCGATGTTTTTGTTGTGCGGCGGCAGGAAGAAAGCGAACTTGTCGAAGATTGCCGCGTGCGCGTCCTTCGAAATCTGCGCTTCGTCCGCGAGTCCGCGCCACACGACGTAACCAGCGTAGAGCGGCTGAATCTCGGGAGCAAACATGCCCCTCACGACCGAGCGAAAACCATCCGCGCCGACAAGAAGATCTCCCGTCACGCGTTCACCGTTCTCGAAAACCGCCGTCACGGAGCCGGCATCCTGCTCGATGCTCGTGAGGTTGTAACCTAGATGATGGCTTCCTTGAGGAATCGTCGCGCGCATGATGCTGTGCAATCGATCCCACGAGGTGACGATCTGCTCGTAGGGGAGCCGCTCGATCACATTGCCTCGTTCATCCAAAGCGACCCGCTCCCGGACGGTGATTCCCAGATCCTTCAGCTGAGCGCCGCTCCGCTCGAGAGACTGGACCAGATCGGGATGGGTTACGATGCCGGCGCCGCGTCCGCGGAGCTCGACGTCGCTGCGTTCGTAGACATCGGTCCGCCAGCCAGCCTTTCGAAGAAGCGAGGCGGCGAAGAGGCCCGACATCGAGCCGCCGATCACAATCGCACGGCGCTGGTGCGAAGATCCATTGGTGGTCGTCATTAGCCTGCTCCCTTTCAGTCTTTGCGCATTTTCGAGAAATCGTAGAGGCTCATCAGAACGACCCCGAGCAGCGGCGGTCCCACGACAACCACGAGCGAGGCGTTGGACCAGCCAACGCTTTCCACGAGCCTGCCGAACAACCATCCTGCGAACGGTCCCGGAAAGTAGAAGGCGGCGAGAGCGACTGCGCCGGCATGTCCGATCTGATCGGGCTCCACACTGCGCTGGACCACGGACATGAAGCGCGTGAAGAGAAAGCCGCTCATGGTCAGACCGAAGATCAGCGCTGTCAGGAGATGCAGCCTGAAATTCGGAAGGTCGTCGAACAAGATGAAACCCGCCGTCGCCATCAGCAGCAGACCGCCGACGATGCTCCGATTGCTCATCTTGTCGCCCAGCCACCCGCCGACGACACCGAGCATGGCACCGATACCGTACATGCCAAGCGCCGAGCCGGCGTCGACGACAGAAAAACCGAGCACGGTATGAGCGTAATTGGCGTAGAGCGCCGAAAACGAAAAGAACGAGAAGCCCACACAGCCGAAAGAGATGCCGCTCAGAACGAGGTTGCTCGTCCAGATGGACGAAGCGGGCTTCTCCGAGATCATCGTTCCGGCGCCCTGGTTAGAACCAGCGTCAGTGAACTCGAGCGGAATGACCAGGGCGGCAATGACCGCAACAGCGATTCCGGCCACTCCGTATGCGTAGAAGGAGACCGACCAGGAGCCGGCCAGGTTCTCCAGCCGCGTCCCGAGGACGGGTCCAAGGAACGCACCCAGGCCGAAGAAGGTCTGCATCGCGCCCATCGCAGCACCCCGACGTGCGCCGAAATAGGCTCCCATGCATGCGAAGACGGCGCCGACTTGCAGGGCTTCCCCCACCCCTGTGAGCGCACGCAGCACAGCCAAGCTGACGAAGCCGCTCGCGAACGGCGTCAGGAGCGTGAACAGGGAATAGCAGACGAGGCCGCCCAACAGGACGTGACGACGCCCGAACTTCGCCATGAACCAACCGCTCAACGCCGCGAATATCGCGACGTTGACGGTGAAGACCGTGCTGACGAAGCCGGATTGCGGAAGCGTCAGCGCGTACTCCGCACGTATGCTGCCTAGCAGCGCCGGGAAGACCTGACGGTCCATCGCATTGAACATGTACGACACGCCCAACAGCATCACCAGGCCGATGGCCTGGCGCGTGCGGGACGGTCTCGCGTCGGACTCCACGATTGGTGGAGATAGAGCTTCGTTAGTCATCATCCTCTGTTTCCTCCGTTATGTAGTTTTCTTTTTTTGCTTCGTTATTGGTCGAGTGGCATCTCGAACCCGAGAGATGACAACCTTCCGAGAAGGTCGCCTTCCTGCAGACTGCCGAGTGGCACGAGAGGCGGGCGCACGATCTTCCAGTCTTCACGACCGGAGAAATGGGCCAAAGCGCTTTTCATGGCCGGAATCAGCTCGAAGGACTGGAACGTCCGTCGCACGTCGTCGACTTGCCCTTGAAGGAGCTGCGTTTCGTGGTGAGCGCGTCCTTCGCGGAGCGCTCGGAACAAGGCACTCACCGCGGCTGGATTGACGTTGACGGTGGCGCTGATGCACCCGGCACCGCCAATGCGAATCGATTCCGATAGGAAGACCTCGCTCGCCGGAAAGACGTCGAAACCGTCCGCGCCGAAATTCTCGATCATTGCTTTGGAGTTGGACCAGTCTCCTGATGAATCCTTGGCGCCTGCGATCGCGCGCGGGTAACGCTTCAGAAGACGCTCGATCAGCGGAAGCGTTATGGGCACCTGGGTCAATTGCGGGATGTGATAGAGGTAGACCGCAAGATCGGGCTCGGCGACACCATCGATCACGTCGGCGTAGTAGCCGAATACACCGTCCTCGGAGACGTTCTTGAAGTAGAAGGGCGGCAGCATCAAAACACCCGCAGCGCCGCTCTTCACGGCGTGGCTCGTCAGCCGGATGGCATCCTTGACTGAGCAAGCACCCGTGCCCGGCATGGTCCTGCCGAACGGGACACCGGCCTCCAGCAGCCGGTCGGTCAGATCGATACGTTCGTCGGCGCTGAGTGAAGCGGCCTCTGAGTTGGTGCCGAAGATCGCCAATCCGGCGCCGTTGTCGAGAAGCCACCGGCAATGCGCCAGAAACATCGGAAAATCCGGCTCTTGATTGCGGTCGAAGGGGGTGACGACCGGCGCCAGGGCGCCTTCGATCCTGTTGGGATGTTTGGCCAAATATTCCTCCTGATAGCTCAAAGGACGCTTTCGAGGGCGCTGGCCGCTGGGTTCTCGCGCTCGGACGAACCGGTCGATTCGACCAGGCTGCATTTCTGCAACCCCATGGCCAGAACCTGAGCCAGGTGGAGCGCAGTCCGCCCCGTCATGTGCTTGACCTGCTCGCGGCAACTGAAACCATTGGTGACGATCACGGTATCCGCGGCCGCCCTTCGCACCTCGGGCGCCAGGACCAATTCGCCGACCGCGCGCGAGAGCTCGGCATGACGGGGATCGAAGCCGAACGAGCCAGCCATCCCGCAGCAGCCGCTGTCGAGCCATCTGGTCCGGGCTCCGGCCTTCGCGAGCATCGCCGCGTCACCCTCGTTGCCGAACAGCGACCTCTGATGACAGTGCGTGTGAACGAGAACGTTCATATCCAAATGCGGGGGCTCATAACCCTGAGCGAGAAGAAAATCTCCGAACATGGAAACGCTGCGTGAGATGAGTGCAGCTCGCCGGTCATCCGGCAACAGCTTGGGCAACTCGTCTCTGAAAACGGATAGACATCCCGGCTCCAGACCGACGATGCTCGGTGGCGCACCCTCATCGAACATCGGCGAGAGCACGTCGACGATCTCCCGCAGCCTGTCCTTCGCGTCGTCGAGGTAGCCGAAATCGTACAGCGGACGCCCACAGCATAGCCGGCGTTCCGGCAGGATTGGCTCGAAGCCTGCATCGCGAAGAACCGCGACCGCGGCCTCCGCCACCTCAGGCTGGAAGTTGTCGCAGAATGTGTCCAGCCAAAGGATGACCGGCCTTCTGTTCGCGCCGACGTCCTTCCCCCTGGCGAGGAAGGTCTTTCGAAAGCCGGCGTCTGCGAATCGCGGCAGGCTTCGATCAGGAGCGACGCCGGCAATCCATTTCGATAAGGCCGACATCAGAGGCATGCCGGTCATGAAATTCGTCAGGCGAGGAAAGGCCGCGGCGAGCGGAGCCCAGTCGCCGATCCTTCCCATCGACCAGGCTTGGCGGGGACGCGGCTTTTCCTCGTAGTAGCGGGCCAGAAACTCCGCCTTATAAGACGCCATGTCGGTGTGCGTCGGGCAGTCGCTGCGGCACCCCTTGCAGCTTAAGCACGTGTCGAGGGCTTCCTTGACGTCGTCGCTTTGCCAGCCGTCCCGGATCACGTCTGCTTGCAGCATTTCCCACAGCAGCCTCGCACGTCCGCGTGTCGAGTACCGTTCTTCGCCGGTCGCGCGGAAGCTCGGGCACATGGTTCCGCCCTTCGCCGCGCGACATTTGCCCATGCCGACGCAGCGCTCGACCGCCCGCTGGAAGCCGTTTCCTTCCTGGCTTCGGAAGGTCATTCGGGTCGCCACCGATACGGCCTTGTATCCCGGTCCGGCGCGCAGGTTTTCGTCGACACGATAGGCGTCCACGACCTTGCCGGGATTCAAGAGCCCATCCGGATTCCAGATTTGCCGGAACTCGCGCATCGCGCCGACGAGTTCATCGCCAAACATGATCGGCAGGAATTCGCCCTTCGCCTGTCCGTCGCCGTGCTCTCCGGAAAGCGAGCCTCCGAAAGCCACAACGAGCTCGGAGGCTTGCCGAACGAAGCTTCTGTATTTTTCCACCCCTTCCTTCGAACGCAAATCGAAGGTAATGCGCGCATGGACGCAGCCGTCACCGAAATGACCGAACAACGAGGTTTGATAGCCGTATCTGGTCACCAACGCATCGAATGCACGCAGATAATCCCCGAGCCGGTGCGGATCGACCGCAGCGTCCTCCCACCCGACCTGCGGATCCGGCACATCTGGATTGATCGACAGTTGCGTCGCCGAGGCACCTGTCTCGCGGATCGACCAGATGCGCTGCTGCAAGGCGCGATCTGAAACGACCTTCGTGCTGGGCCGAGCGCCCTCCAGTCTGCTCCGGAAATATCTCGCCGCCGTCTCCGCCTGTTCGGTTGCCGCTTGCTCCGAATCTGCGCCGAACTCGAGCATGACCCAAGCGTCGCCGGTCGGAAGAAGATCGATCTCTGCTTGAGCCAGCCCGCGCGCCTGCAAGCCGCGGATGATCATTCTGTCCAGACCTTCGATGGCAATCGGACGAAAGCGCTCGTAGTCCGGCACCGCGTCGGCGGCGAGGTAGATGTCGTCGAAACCGAGGACCAGCAGAACCCTCTGCCGAGGACTGGCGACAAGGTCCACCGATGCCTTCAGGATGAGCGCGCAGGTGCCCTCGGTACCAACAAGGGCACGTGCCAGGTTGAAGCCGTTCTCCGGAAGAAGTTGGTCGAGGTTGAAGCCCGACACCCTGCGCTTGATCGAAGGGAAACGCGCGCGGATCTGCTCGGCATACCGATCCCGCAAATCCCTGAGGTCGCGATAGATCTGTCCCTTTCGCCCACCGCCGAGGACGATGGCCTCGATCTCATCCTCGCTTGTGGGGCCGACCCAGAAGCGCTCGCCGTCGTAGGTCATGATCTCGAGAGCTCGCACATTCTCGAGCGTCTTCCCGGCCATCACCGAATGTGCGCCGCACGAATTGTTCCCGATCATGCCGCCGAGCGTACAGCGGCTATGGGTCGACGGGTCCGGAGCGAATGTCAGGCCGTGGGTCTCCGCAGCGGTACGCAATGCGTCACAAACGACGCCGGGCTCCACGACTGCGCTCTTCGACTTGGGGTCGATCGCCAGGATGCGGTTGCAGGATGCCGAGAGATCGAAAACGACGGCCTCGTTGACGGTCTGACCACTCATCGACGTACCGGCCCCGCGTACGAGCAACGGCGCCCGGTTGTCGTGACAGATCGCCACCCCCTTTACGAAGTCGTCGACCGACTCCGGGACCACCACGCCGATCGGAACTTGCCGATAGTTCGAGGCATCCGATGCGTAGACGGCTCTGTGCGCGGCGTCGAAGCGCACCGCCGGACCGAGCGCGTCGGTAAGAGCTTGCTGAAGCTGCTTCCAGTCGGTCATCGACCGCCTCGGACCCGCTTGAGGAACGAGACGAGGGCGTCGCCGATTTCGTGCGGGGCGTCCTCCGGCACGTAGTGCTTGGCCTCCACTTTGACGACGGTCTGGTTCGGCCATTTCAGGCAATGTTCGCGGGCTGCTCCAGCCGTTCCGTGTCCTTGCGAGGCGTCGATGAAAAGCTTCGGCAAATGCGTACTGGCGCCCATCCAGTCGCTGTACCGTCCGACTGCCTCGCACATGTCGGCCGGCTCGCCGTCGAATGGAATGTCGCGTGGGAACATCAAGGTCGGCAGCCGGGATTCCGGAGTGCCGAACGGCGCCGCGTATTCGCTCTTCTCCCGAGCCGTCAGCTTACGCATCACCCCGTGCTCGAACAGCATCTTTTCGACAAAGAAGTTCTGGCGAAGGACCATATCCTCGCCTTCGGCGCCCCGCAGTCGTTTGAACGTCTGCTGGCGCTCCGGCGGCATATCGCTCCACAGCCGCGGTCGGACCATTGCCTCCATGTAGACGATGCCCGCGACGCTATCCGGGAAACGCGCGGCCCGGTTGAAACCGAGTGCGGCGCCCCAGTCCTGGATGACCAAAATCACGTTCCTGGTCAGGCGAAGCTGCTCGAACCAAGCGTCGAGATACGCGACGTGGTCGAAGAAACGATAGGCGTGACGCGGTGACTTGCTCGATTTACCGAAGCCGATCAGGTCCGGTGCAAGCACGCGGCCGAACGGTTCCGCGTAGGGCATGACGTTGCGCCACATGTAGGAGGACGTCGGATTCCCATGCAGGAATATGATGGGGTCGCCTTGTCCGATATCGGCGTAAGCCATTTCGGCGTCGAGCACCGGCAACCTCTTCATCTCGTACGGAAATACCTCGCTCAAAGGTCTCCGCGGCGCGTCATCGCTTCGATCGAGCATCGAATTCCTCCCTGGACGTGGAGCGCGATCTATCTTGACGGTCGCGGGCGACCGAACGACGCTGCTCGTCACTCAACGTCCGCTTGACTTGCCTGAAACTCAAACGCAAAGTTTTCGGCTTGAGCATGAGCTTTACGAATGCATCCACGCCGCCTCACTCCCTCGATGTCGTTGCTCGTGGCGTTCGAGGCTGCTGCGAGACACCTTAGTTTCACGCGTGCGGCAGACGAGCTCTCCCTCACCCAGAGCGCGGTGAGCCGACAGGTGGCCGCGCTCGAATCCCTTCTCGAAGTGACCCTGTTCCGCCGGGAGGGCCGTCAGATTTCGCTCACGGAGGTCGGCGCCGGCTACCAACGCGAGCTCGGCGGTGCGCTTCAAAGGATTCGGAGTGCATCGCTGCAAGCCATGGCGTTCCGAACCGGAAAAGGCTCGATCCACCTGGCTTCGCTGCCGACCTTCGCAAGCAAATGGCTTATCCCCAGGATGAGCGACTTCTATCGGCGCCACCCGGACATCCATGTTCATATCCACTCGCGCATCGGTCAGTTCGATCTCGAGCTCGCCGGCATGGACGCTGTCATCGGAGTAGGCGACGGGCACTGGCACGGACTGACGCCGCACCTCCTGATGGAGGAGGAGCTCGTGCCCGTGATCAGTCCTGCGCTTGCCGAAGCCGTACCTACGATGACCCCAATCGATCTCGCTCGGCAGCTGCTGCTCGTCGTGACGGGCCGTCCGCTGGTTTGGCGACAATGGTTTCATGCGCACGACCTCCCTGATGCCGCGATGCGCCTTGGACCGCAATTCGAGCTCACGTCACATCTCGTTCAAGCCGTTGCGGCGGGCTTGGGCGTAGGGCTTGTTCCGAGTTGCCTTGTCGAGGACGAATTGCGCACTGGCACCCTGAAGCTTGCCCTTCCCTCCTCCCTACAGACCGGCTTGAGTTATTATCTGTTCGTCTCTCCCATGAAGGCTGGCCTTCCTCATGTGTCCGCGTTCACGTCCTGGCTCACCGGGTCAAATGCCGAAGCGCGTGGCTGACGACTACGGTCGTTTCGCCCTACTTCTCGCCGGGCCCTCTTCTCGACCGTAGCCTGAGCACGTTGTCGTCGGCATCGGCGGTCTTCAGGCGAGAAACGGAAGCTGGTAAAGCTTTCCGGTCGCCTCGAGATCCGAGACCTTCCATTCTCCGCCGACCCCTTCGATCACCCATCGCAGAATTTCCCAGAGATCGGTGTCGGTAGCTCGCTCGTCCAACGGGGCGAGGGCATCGGGCAGCGCATAGATTTCCACGCCTGCCGGCAGAGGCTCGCCGCTGCGGCCGACGAAAACCAGTGCGTAGACCATGCCGGACGGCGCGCGGACGTAGCCGGGCTTCGACAGCGGATCGTTCTCAAGCGAAAAGACGCGCACGAAAAATTCGCGGAATTCCGGATAATGACCGACGCGATCTTCGGCGAGAACGAAGGCCCGTCTCTTGTTGGCAAGATCAGGCTGCGCCACGATTTCGATTGCGCTCATGGTTGCCTCGCCTCGATGCGCTGGAGAAAGCCGTCGATCTTCGCGGCGATTTCGGGGCCGGAGTCTTCCTGAAGAAAATGCCGTCCAGTGACGAGCTCTGGTCCTTCTGCGTGCGGCAGCATCTGCTTAAACCGGGTAGCGAACACCTTGTGTTCGAATACCTCGTCTTCGCGTCCCCAGACGATCAATGTCGGGAACTTCGACTTCTTCAGCTCGCGCTCCAGCCATGCGAACCGCTCGCGGCCGCGCGCGGTGTCGTCGAGCGGGATCCAGCGCGGCCAGGTCCAGGTCAACAGCCGAGATCCCGCGTCGGGTAGTATTTTTTCGTAAACGCCCTGCGCTTCCTCGCGGAATTTTTTTCGATCGACGACGGACAGATACATGCCGCGACCCGCGAGCGCATTGTGCCGACCCAGCAGATAGGGCCCGACCAGCGGCGCGTGCATCATCCGCCACGGGAATATCCGCTTATGGAATTCGGCCGGCGTATCCGGCCAGGCCCACGTACTCATGATGACGAGGGCGCGCACGCGCTCGGGATTGGAGAGTGCGAACCCCAGCCCCGTCGGCCCACCCCAATCGTGGCAGACCACCGTTGCATTGCGAACGTCCAGCTGAAGCAGCAATTCGGTCAGATTGGCGATATGGCCGTCCAGCGTATGCGCCTGTTCACGCGTCGGCTTCTCCGACAGGCCGAAGCCGATCATGTCGGGGACGATGACACGCCGCCCCGCGGCGACGAGAGGCCGGACGAACTTGCGATAGAGGAAGCCCCACGCCGGATTACCGTGCAAAAGCACGACGGGATCGCCGGCTCCCTCATCG
Organism: Bradyrhizobium sp.; assembly: GCA_035293585.1. Taxonomy (GTDB): domain Bacteria; phylum Pseudomonadota; class Alphaproteobacteria; order Rhizobiales; family Xanthobacteraceae; genus Bradyrhizobium. The sequence goes on from DATGMN010000065.1 coordinate 90,305, forward strand.
ATGTAGTGCATGCGCCAGCCATTGACCCGCGCGAATTTGGGCGCGAACGGCCACTCGTCGTGGACGAAGGGAGCTTCATTTCCGCTTTTCTCGGATTTCAAGGTCTGCCTCCCTGCAGTTGTCTGTTCGGTCGCCGGATTTCCTATCCCGATGCCCGTATAGAAGCGGCAGGCGGATCGCGGAGGCGGCAGAACAACATCGGCCAAACCGGCGCGTGACGGCCAGCCTGCTCGAAGGGATAGCTGTCATTCCCACCGGGAATAGTCGGCGGCGAAGAAATCAAGGCCGATAAATGGCTGCATAGCGTGATTGGTTCCAGCGCCGGCTAACTCGTGCCCGGCTTGCGAGCCAGACTGGGGAGCACATCCACGTCCGACGCACGTCGCGGTCGACGCCATTGAGCGCTGGATAATCGTGCGGCCTGCTCAGCCGTATTCTGCGCGAACAGCTCACTCCCGGCGACCTGGCCGCTCGGCACGCCTATTTGTCGGGCCTGGCCGATGCAGTGATCGTGTCGGACGACAAGATCCGGATCGCACGGCGCGCCTCGATCGGATCGATGCGCGCGTCAGTTTGCCGTCGACACTCGGCCGCCGTCGCACGCTGTTTTTCCGGAGGTTGGGAGACGGCCGCGAACAAGGGCGAACATCGGCATGGCGGAGAGGGAGGGATTCGAACCCCCGATAGGCTTGCACCTATGCCGCATTTCGAGTGCGGTGCATTCAACCACTCTGCCACCTCTCCAGGCGCCAAATCGGGACTGTGCCCGCCGTGGTCGGGGCCGTGTAATAGGCGAGGATGGCTGACCAGACAAGGCGCGCGCAGGAAAAATTGCCGTCGGGCGGTTCGAAAGGCGCGATTCGCCCGGCCGACACGGATGGTGCGGAATCTCGGTTCGGTCCGGTCGGCGGGGTGGGACCGCCGTACGCAGAAACACATCGGCGGTCCCGTGCCGCCTCATTGCAATGCCGCCGGACGAAGCGGGCTTCGGTTGGCGGCGTGATGCGACCGTTTCACGCTAGCAGCAGGAAAAAGCGCAGCAACGCCAAGCTGTTCTTAACCTCACTAGTCAAGGTTACCGCTGCACGCCGCGATGATGACACCATCGGCTTTGGCGCTTGTTTCCGGGCACGGCTTCTCGGACAGCCGCCTCAGGAGCTGCGGCGGCGCGGCCCTGCGGGTCCCGATTCGGCCCTGCACAGTCGAATCAGCCCTTCTTGTCTTTCTTGTCGCCGGTCTTCCGGTCGCCGCTCTTGCCGTTCGCCTTGTCCTTGCGGTTGGTGAAGCGCGCATTGCCGAGCCCGGTGCCGATGGTCAGGACGCCCCAGCGCTCGACCTCCTGCATGAAGGGGATCTCCGAGAGCCCCTGCACCACGCCGTCATTGTGCATCAGCACCGCGGTGTCGTGATCGCCGATGGCCGGAATGGCCTCGACCAGGCTCGCCGGCAGGTTGAATTTCGCGCTCTCCCAATTGCCGGGCAGGTTCTGCGCGCCCTTCTCGATCGATCCGTCCTCCCTGATCACGCCCGGGCAGGCGATGCCGATGAACGGCGCGAGCTTGAATTTTTCGGCCTCCGCTTCGCCGATCAGTTCCTTGAGCATGCGCACCAGCCGCTTCACAGCGCCCTCGCGCGTCGGCTCGTCGTCGGCATGCCGCCACAGCGACGACTTCCACACCTCGGCCTTCGACAGATCCGGGGCCTTTTTCCAGCGCGTCTCCACCACGCCGCAGCGGATGTTGGTGCCGCCGATGTCGACCGCGAGAATGCTGTCATGGGCCTCGAAGATCCAGGATGGCGCAAGATGCAGGGCCCCGATCAGGGCGGCCTCGTCCGGGTGATAGCGGATCGGCCGCATGTCGACCTTGAAATCCTCCGCTTTGAGGATGATCTCGGTACGGGCGATGGCGAGCTCGCCGAGCCGGCTGTCGCGCAGCCCGCCGCCGACCACGATCCGCTCGGTCTTCGCCCAGGCTTTCGTCTTCAGGAAGCGGCGGGTCACATGAGCGAGCTCCTGCGCGAATTCCTCGATGGCGCTGTGCACCACCGCGGACGCCTCGGTGTCGTCGCCGATCAGCATGTCGTCGAGCGCGGCCTTGCTGATTCGCTCCGACGGCAGGTCTCCGAACGGGTCCTTGCTGGTGTGGCGCAACGGCTTGCGCCAGCGGTCGAAGATCTCGCGGAATGCGCCCTTGGTGGCACGATCTCCGAGGAACCCGCCCTCGTCCTTCAGCTCGAGGTTGAAACTGTCCACCTCGACCGATGGCAGCCGACTGGCCCCGTGAGCGGCGATGCCGGTGGTCGTGATCAGGTCTTCAGCCATTTGCGTTAACCCCTTGCCCGTGACGAGACTGGGACAACGGCCGAAGGAACCGCTTGGTTTCAGGCCAAACCCTTCAATTTTGGACGGTTTTTGGCGCTCTTTACCTTGACTCTGCGCCCCGGGCGGCTATAAGTCCGCGCAATCCGGCGCGGGGCGTTTCTCGCGCCGCTTGTTTTTGCGTCGATTTCGAGGGCATGCCCTCGCGCGCAAAATGGCAAGACCAAAACGTCAAAACCCTAACGCGACTGAACAAGAAGCCGGCCCGGCAATGCACGAGGCCGGGATCGAACACGAAGGATATAAAAGATGTTCGCAGTCATCAAAACCGGCGGCCGGCAATACCGCGTCGTCCCTGATGATGTGCTCGAGATCGGCAAGATCGAGGGTGAAGTTGGCACCATCGTGCAGCTCAACGAGGTGCTGGTGCTCGGCGGTGATACGCCCGTGCTCGGCGTGCCGACGGTGAACGGCGCGAGCGTGGCGGCCGAAGTGCTGGATCACAAGCGCGGCCCCAAGGTGATCGCGTTCAAGAAGCGCCGCCGCAAGAATTCGCGGCGCAAGCGCGGCTATCGCGACGAGATCACCGTGCTTCGCATCACCGAGATCCTCGCCGACGGCGCCAAGCCCACGATCGGTCCACGGCCGAAGAAGGCCAAGGCGCCGGCTGACAAGGCTCCGGCTGACAGCGCGGCACCGGCGGCTGAAGCGGCAGAGTGACGCGCACGCAAAACGTTTGCGTGACAAAAAGTGAATGATTCCGTCAAGGAATTGAATTAGACATCGATCAGGTTTGGAGATTGGGCCATGGCTCACAAAAAGGCAGGCGGATCATCGCGAAACGGACGCGATTCCAAGGGCAAGCGCCTTGGGATCAAGATTTTCGGCGGTGAACGTGTGATTCCCGGCAACATCATTGCGCGTCAGCGCGGCACCACGTGGCATCCCGGCCTTAATGTCGGCATGGGCACTGACCATACCTTGTTCGCCAAGATCGAGGGTCATGTGCAGTTCCAGGCCAAAGCCAATGGCCGCACGTTCGTATCGGTGCTCCCGGTGACGGAGGCTGCGGCCGAGTAGACGGTGGATCAGTTTTTGAGTCCGCCGGGGTCCTGATGAACCGGCGGAGCTCAAGAAGGCTCCAAGGGGAGGCGGGACACCGGCCTCCCCTTTTCATTTGCGTGTTTTGCTTTTCGATTACTGCTTACGCGCGCTTTGAGGAGCCTTCAGATGCTGCAGGACTTCACCACCCCGACGCGACCCGAGGCGGGTTCATGCGTCCTCGAGACGGAGCGGCTGACCCTGCGCCGGCCGACGCTCGCGGACGTCAAGGCGATTGCGCGCCTCGCCAACGATCGGCGCATTGCCGAGAACACCCGTCGCCTGCCGCATCCCTATCTGCAGGATCACGCAGTGGACTTCGTGCGCGCCATGGCAGATCAGCGCGACAACGCCTTCCTGATCGAGAGCAATTTCGTCCCGGTCGGCATGGTCGGCATCAGCTGGAACGAGCGCGACGCTCCGGAGCTCGGCTATTGGCTGGGCGTGGAGCATTGGGGCCAGGGCTTCGGCACCGAGGCCGCGCGTGCCGCGATCGACTATTTCTTCGAGGAGTTCGATCTCGACCAGCTCCATGCCGGCGCCCGCGTCACCAATCCCTCGTCGCGCAACGTGCTGGAGAAATGCGGCTTCCAGTGGAGCGGCGTCGAGCTGCACCGCTTCGAGGCGCTCGGCTCCTCCACCCCGGTCGACCGCTTCCGCCTCTCCCGCGGCATATGGTCGTCGCTGAAGAACTGGGCGAGCGCGTCAAGGCGGGGGCGGTAAGGCGCGCAGGCACGAACCGCAGAACAGCCGTCGCCCCGGCGCTGCGGCCGGGACGGCGGATCACACCGGCGGATTCACCGCCGCCTCATCGCGTCCCAGCTTTCGTTCGCGCAGGAAAATATAGAGCCCCGCGCCGATGATGATCGCAGCACCCGCGAGCGTGGCCTTCGACGGCACGTCGCCGAACACGACGATGCCGAAAATCACCGCCCAGACGATCATGGAATATTGGTAGGGCACCACGACGCTCGCCGGCGCCAGCTTCAGCGAGCGGTTGACGCACATCAGCGCGCAGACCGAGATCAGGCCGGCGGCTGCAAACAGCACCAGGGATTGCGATGTCGGCGTCACCCAGCCGACCGGCGCCAGCACCGCGCCGAGCAGGAACGTGCCGACGAATTGCGAGGTCGCCATCACGATGTCGGGCGTCTTGCGCAGCGAGCGCGTGATCAGCATCAGCACTGCAAACGACATGCTGCCGCAGAGCGCGATCAGCGCCGGCCAGCTGAAGCTCTGCGCGGACGGATGCAGCGCGATCAGGACGCCGGCAAAGCCGATCAGGATCGCGCTCCAGCGCCGCCAGCCGACCTGCTCGCGCAACACGATCGCCGACAGCGCGGTGACGAAGATCGGACAGGCGAGATAATAGGTGACGACGTCGGCCAGCGGCAGATAGACGGTGGCAAGGAAGAACGCCGCCACCTCCAGCGTCGACAGCGCGACGCGGAACACCTGCAGAAGCGGCCGCTCGAGCTGTGTGAATTGCCGCCGCTGCCGCCAGATCATCGGCGCGAGAAACAACAGCGCCGCACAGGCGCGCAAGGCCAAGAGCTGCCCGACCGAATAGGTCGCGACAATGAACTTGCCGGTGGCGTCGCCAAAGGAGAACATGAACACCGCGAGCAGCATCAGGCCGACGCCGGCGAGGCGCGCGGAACGTTCGTCGGTGTGGGGCGAGATCTTGGCGAGCAGGGACATTGTCGGGACAGGGCCGTCTTGCTGTTCTTTAGCGCCGGGCAAAAGCGCGAAGCGCGTCTTCGCACCGGACCTCTCGGCCATCCGCGGTTGGCGCTGCGCTCCTTTTAAAGACGTGGATGCCCGCGACAAGCCCGGGCATGACGGCGGAGATCGATTGCCGCAGCCTGCCGGTCGCGATACCGGTTCTTCAACCGAACGAAGCCGAGGGAACGCCCGCCATGCCCGATTTCGATTCCGCACACCATCGCATGGTGGCCGAGCAGCGCTGGTTCGAGGATTTCGTGGCCGGCGAGCGCTTCGTGCTGCCGAGCCGCACCCAGACCAGCGCCATCTTCGCCGCCTTCCAGACCGCGAGCGGCGATACCCACCCGGTGCATTACGATGTGGAATATTGCCGCGCCCGCGGCATGCCGAACCTGCTCGCGCACGGCTTCCAGACCCTGATCCACACCGCGCCCGGCGCCGGCCTGTTCCCGTTCCTGGTCGAGGATTCGCTGGTCGGCTTCCTCGAGCAGTCGAGCCGCTTCCTCAAGCCCGTCTATGCCGACGACACGCTCTATCCCGCGCTCGAGGTCACCGAGCTCGTGCCCGGCCGCAGCACCGGCGTCGTGACCCTGCGCTCGACCGTGTTCAACCAGCGCCGCGAGCTGGTGCTGGAGGGGATGCAGAAGTTCCTGATCCGCCGGCGGCCGGCCTAGCTCAATCGATCACGTCGTCTGCGGTTGCGAGCAGCGTCTGCGACATGTCGATACCGAGAGTGCGTGCAGTCTTGCGGTTGATGACCATCTCGAACTTGGTCGCCTGCTGCACCGGCAGGCTGGCCGGCTTCTCGCCGCGCAGCACGCGGGCGGCGTAGCTGCCGGTGAGCTCCATGACATTGTAGTAGTCGGAGCCATAGCTCGCGAGACCTCCGGCCTCGACATAGTCACGCACGTCGAAAATCGTCGGCAACCGGCGTTCGATCGCAAGTGCCGCGATGTGCGCGCGATGGACGAAGAAGAAGCCTTCGGGACCGAACACCAGGCCACAGCCCGCCTCCTGCGGAATCCTGCCGAAGGCCGCGTCGATCTCGGCCAGGGTGTCGGCGGTGAGCACGTCGAGGCGGACGGACAGGCTGGCCGCGGCGCGCTCGAGATCGGCAACGAATGGCGCGGCCAGCTCGGAGCTCGGCTTCACCAGCGTGAAATAGCGCGACAGCTGCGGCGCCAGCTCGCGAAAAATGCCGAGCCGCTTGGCCGCAAGCTCCGCATTGAGCGAGGTGATCCCGGTGGCATTGCCGCCGGGATGGCTCAAGCTGTTGACCAGGCCGAGCGCGACGGGATCGGTGCCGGAGGAAAACACGATCGGGATGGTCGACGCCGCATCTGCGGTCGCCTTCTTGGCCGCGACCGCCGCGGCGGTGCTGCCGGGGGTGACGATCAGCGCCACCTGCCGCTTCACGAGCTCGGCCGCGAGCTCCGGCAGCCGCTCGTTCCGGCCCGCTGCCCAGCGATAGTCGATGGCGATGTCGCGCCCTTCGACAAAGCCGCCGTCGGCAAGACCCTTGCGGAATGCGGCGAGGCGCTTTGCATTCTCCTCCGGCGAGCCGGCATGCAGAAATCCGACCACCGGCAGCGCCGATTGCTGCGCCTGGGCCGCCAACGGCAGCAGCGCCGCGCCGCCGAGAGCAGCCATGAAGTCGCGGCGCTTCATCCCTCGTCCCCCGTGTCTTGCGTAATCATACCGCTCCCGGACCGTGGGCCGAACCCAAAAATGGCGCCGAAAATACCGGCTTTTTAACCACGCCTTCGGGTTGCCGCATCGGGGCGGCTGGCTTACCTAGGGTCCATGAAATTCCTTGACGAGGCAAAGGTCTATATTCGCTCCGGCGACGGTGGCAACGGCTGCGTGGCGTTCCGCCGCGAGAAGTTCATTGAGTTCGGCGGTCCCTCCGGCGGCAATGGCGGCCGCGGCGGTGATGTCGTGATCGAGGCGGTCGACGGGCTGAACACGCTGATCGACTATCGCTACCAGCAGCACTTCAAGGCCGAGCGGGGCGTCAACGGCATGGGCAAGGATCGCCATGGCGCCAATGGCAAGCCCATCGTGCTGAAGGTCCCGGTGGGGACCCAGGTGTTCGACGAGGACAGGGAAACCCTGCTGCACGACTTCACCACCCTCGGCGAGACATTCGTGCTGGCCCAGGGCGGCAATGGCGGCTTCGGCAATGCGCATTTCAAGTCGTCGACCAACCGCGCCCCCCGCAACGCCAATCCCGGCCAGCCCGGCGAGGAGCGCTGGATCTGGCTGCGGCTCAAGCTCATTGCAGATGCGGGACTCGTCGGCCTGCCCAATGCCGGCAAATCGACCTTCCTCGCCGCGGTCAGCGCCGCGCGGCCGAAGATCGCCGACTTCCCCTTCACCACCCTGCATCCACAGCTCGGCGTCGTGAATGCCGACGGGCGCGAATTCGTGCTGGCCGATATTCCCGGCCTGATCGAGGGCGCGCATGAGGGCGCGGGGCTCGGCGACCGCTTCCTCGGCCATGTCGAGCGCTGCCGGGTGCTGTTGCATCTGGTCGATGCGACCAGCGAGCATGCCGGCAAGGCCTACAAGACCGTGCGCGCCGAGCTCGATGCCTATGGCGGCAGCCTCGCCGAGAAGCTCGAGATCGTCGCGCTCAACAAGATCGATGCGGTCGATGCCGAAATGCTGAAGAAGCAGAAGGACCGCCTGAAGCGCGCGGCGAAGAAGACCCCGCTCCTGCTGTCGGCCGCGACGGGCGCCGGCGTCAAGGAAGCCCTGCGCGCGCTCGCCGACATCATCGGCGACAAGCAGGTGACGTCCAAGACCAAGCGCGCGGCGGAAGCGGAGCCGTGGACGGCCTGAACAGGACATCTGCCCGCACTCCGGAATCCGTCATCCTGAGGTGCTCGCGATAGCGAGCCTCGAAGGATGAACGGCCCCGCTGCTGCAGCCGGGCCGTCGCCCTTCGAGGCCCGCTGATGCGGGCACCTCAGGGTGACGGGTCGAAAACTTGACGCGATCTCCGGCCCCCAACGCGCCTTGCGCCAGCCGCCATCCTGCTGCAAAAGCACGTCCATGTCCCGTCGCCCTGAGCTCAAGAATTTCCGTCGCATCGTCGTCAAGGTCGGCTCGTCGCTCTTGATCGACTCCGATGCGGGGGAAGTGCGCGCGTCCTGGCTCCAGGCGCTGGCGGCCGATATTGCCAAGCTCCATAACGGGGGCCGCGATCTCCTGATCGTCTCCTCCGGCTCGATCGCGCTCGGCCGCAGCCGGCTCAAGCTGCCGCGCGGGCCCCTGAAGCTCGAGGAGAGCCAGGCGGCAGCCGCGGTCGGACAGATCGCGCTGGCGCGGATCTGGTCGGAGGTGCTGGGCGACCACGACATCGGCGCCGGCCAGATCCTGGTGACCCTGCAGGACACCGAGGAGCGGCGCCGCTATCTCAATGCGCGCTCGACCATCGGCAAATTGCTGGAATGGCGCGCGGTGCCCGTGATCAACGAGAACGACACGGTTGCGACCAACGAAATCCGCTATGGCGACAATGATCGGCTGGCCGCGCGCGTCGCCACCATGGCCAGCGCCGACCTCCTGGTCCTGCTCTCCGACATCGACGGCCTCTACGACGCGCCGCCCGCGCAAAATCCGAACGCGAAGCTCATTCCGGTGGTGGACTCCGTCACCGGCGAAATCGAGGGAATGGCGGGTGACGCGGCCTCCGAGCTGTCGCGCGGCGGCATGCGCACCAAGATCGAGGCTGCGAAGATCGCGACCACCGGCGGCACGCATATGCTGATCGCCTCTGGCAAGATCGAGCACCCGCTGCAGGCGGTGGCCGATGGCGGCCGCTGCACTTGGTTCTTGACGCCTGCCAACCCGGTCACCGCACGCAAGCGCTGGATCGCCGGCTCGCTGGAGCCGAAGGGCACGCTGACCATCGATGCCGGCGCCGTCAACGCGCTGCGCGCGGGCAAGAGCCTGCTGCCGGCCGGCGTCGTCAGGGTGGACGGACAGTTCGCCCGGGGCGATGCCGTGGTGGTGCGCGGCCCCGATAGCCGCGAGATCGGCCGCGGGCTGATCGCCTACGACGCCGAGGACGCCGAGAGGATCAAGGGCCGCTCCTCGCCCGACGTGATGACGATCTTGGGCATCAGCGGCCGCTCCGAAATGATCCACCGCGATGACCTCGTGGTCGGCCCGCAAGGCTCGGAAAGCGGGAAATAGGCGCGCCCTGCGGGAAATAGGCCATTGGCCGAGCACGGGTCCGGCTTATATCGGGGGCTGGCCCCCCTCCTGCCGCGGCCAGCCTCGCCAAGCCGGCAATTTCCGTGCTAGGACACGGCCTTAATCTGGATTTGGAACTGACGATGTCTGCGTCCCTGAAGGCGATTGACGGCAACGCCGATTTGCCGGCCCTGATGAACGAGCTGGCGCGGAACGCGCGCGCTGCCGCGCGGGTGTTGGCGCTGGCGCCGAGCGAGCAGAAGAACCGCGCGCTGGAGGCGATGGAGCGCGCGATCCGCAGCCATGCGCCGGCGATCCTGGCGGCGAATGCCGAGGATGTCGCGGAAGCCCGCAGCGGCGGCATCACCGCGGCGTTCCTCGACCGCTTGACGCTGACGCCGGCACGCATCGATGCGATGGCCGACGGTATCGCCACGGTGCGCGCCATTGCCGATCCGGTCGGCGTCGTCACCGAGAGCTGGCAGCGGCCGAACGGCATGACCATCGAGCGCGTGCGCGTGCCGCTCGGCGTGGTCGGCGTGATCTTCGAGAGCCGTCCCAATGTCGCGGCCGACGCCGGCGTGCTGTGCCTGAAGTCGGGCAACGCGGTGATCCTGCGCGGCGGCTCCGACAGTTTCCGCTCCTGCCGCGCCATCCATGAGTGCCTGGTGCAGGGCTTGCGCGAGGCCGGCCTGCCGGAAGCCGCGATCACGCTGGTGCCGACCCGCGACCGCGCGGCGGTTGGACTTTTGCTGACCGGCCTCAACGGCGGCGTCGACGTCATCGTGCCGCGCGGCGGCAAGAGCCTGGTCGCCCGGGTCGAGCAGGAAGCGCGCGTGCCGGTGTTTGCGCATCTCGACGGCGTCAATCACGTCTATGTCGATCACGCCGCCAATCTCGACATGGCCAAGGACATCGTGCTGAACGCCAAGATGCGCCGCACCGGCGTCTGCGGCGCTGCCGAGACGCTGCTGGTCGATCGCGCGGGTGCGGCAGGCAATCTCAAGCCGTTGGTCGAGATGCTGATCGATGCCGGCTGCGAGGTGCGCGGCGACGAGGCCGTGCAGCACGTCGACAGCCGCGTGAAGCCGGCAGCCGAGCAGGACTGGGACGCCGAATATCTCGATGCCATCATCGCCGCCAAGGTGGTCGACGGCGTCGACGGCGCGATCGCCCACATCCAGGCGCACGGCTCGCATCATACCGATGCGATCGTGACCGAGGACGACAAGGCCGCGAAAAAATTCCTGAACGAGGTCGATTCCGCGATCGTGCTGCACAACGCCTCGACGCAGTTCGCTGACGGCGGCGAGTTCGGCTTCGGCGCCGAGATCGGCATTGCCACCGGCAAGTTTCATGCGCGCGGGCCGGTCGGCGTCGAGCAGCTGACGACCTTCAAATATCGCATCCATGGCAGCGGACAGACGCGGCCGTGATGTGCTTGTGCCGCGCGGGGCTGTAGTTGAAGGACGCGTCAACCCCGTCCCTTTCCCTCGCCCAGGCGATCCCGCCCTACGGTGAAGGCATGCGCATCGGGCTGCTCGGCGGCTCGTTCAATCCGCCGCACCTGGCGCATCGCGCGATCAGCCAGTTCGCGATGAAGCGATTGCGATTGGATCGCGTCTGGTGGCTGGTGACGCCCGGCAACCCGCTGAAGGACGCAGGCGCGCTGCATGCGCTCAACGAACGCATGCAGCGGGCGCGCGAGGTCGCCGACGATCCGCGCATCGACGTGACCTGTCTCGAATCCGTCATTGGAACGCGCTATACTGTCGACACTGTGAATTTCCTGCGCCGCCGCGCATCGCAGCTGCGCTTTGTCTGGATCATGGGCGCCGACAACCTTGCGCAATTCCATCGTTGGCAGAACTGGCAGCGCATCGCGATGCAGGTCCCGATCGCGGTGATCGATCGCCCCCCACAGAGCTTCCGCGCATTGACGGCGCCGGCCGCGCAGGCGCTGGCGCGCTACCGGATCCCCGAAAACAGAGCGAGCCGGTTGGCCGGCCAGCGTCCCCCGGCCTGGGTGTTCCTGACCGGGCTAAAACTGGACCTGTCCTCGACCACCCTGCGGAACCCGGACGGGAGCTGGAAATAGAGTTAAGGAGAATCCGGCGCCGCCCGCGGGGTTAAGGGCGATACTGGATATTGAAACCTTTAACCCCACATGCCTAGAATAACCATGGGGAACCAGGATTCGGTCTCCCGCGATACAGTGAAAGGAATGGTCCCTGGCGACATCTTCTGTATTGTCAAAGAGTGTTTTACCCAAGGCCCAAAAGACCGCGCGTAAAACATCGACCCCAGCTGCGGCCTTGCAGGCGCAACCCGACGCCGACAAGACGCTGAATATGATCCTCTCCCGCCTCGACGATATGAAGGCGGAAGAAACGGTCACCATCGACCTTCGCGGCAAATCGGCATTTTCCGACTACATGATCGTCACCTCGGGCCGGGCCAACCGGCACGTCGGCGCGATCGCGGAAAACGTCACCAAGACGCTGAAGGAAAACGGCATCAAGACCATCCATGTCGAAGGCTTGCCCAATTGCGACTGGGTGGTGATTGATTCCGGCGACGTGATCGTCCACGTGTTCAGACCGGAGGTTCGCGAGTTCTACAATCTCGAGCGGTTGTGGACCCAAGGACCCTCTGGCGCGAAGGTCGTGCAGTAGTCGAAGCCGGTCTTCGGATCGGCTGCCCGCGTGCTCACCGCTTGCGCGCGCCCGTCGCGCGCGAGGTATTGCTTTGGCGCGCGTTGTCCGGCAAACCGCCTCCACTTTGCCGGATAGAGAATATGCGACTGATCGTCATCGCCGTCGGCCGGCTGAAACAGGGACCGGAGCGCGAGCTCGCCGAACGCTACAAGAAGCGCTTCGACGATATTGGCCGCAAGCTGGGCTTCCGCGGCCTCGATATCCTCGAAATTCCGGAAAGCCGTGCCCGCGAGGCGCAGGCGCGCATCGCGGAGGAGGCCGCGGCGATCTCGGCCGCAATCCCGGAAAACTCCGTGCTTGTCACCCTCGATGAACGCGGCGAAAATGTCGGCAGTCAGGCGTTGGCGCTCCGCCTCGGCCGCCTGAGGGATCAGTCGATCCCAAACACCGTGTTCGTGATTGGCGGCGCGGACGGACTTTCGCCCGAATTGGGCGGCAAGGAAAAGTCCAGGATCGCTTTCGGGGCTGCGACCTGGCCGCATCAAATGGTACGCGTCATGCTTCTGGAGCAGCTCTACCGGGCGGCAACCATCTTGTCGGGACACCCATACCACCGCGCCTGATCGGCGCATGATTCGCGCCGGGCGGCGCACGGGACAGAATTCAAGCTTTCGGGACAGATGCAGCGCGCACGGCCTCTCGCCACCTACCATGACACCGCTCGCCGCGGTGGGCTGGCTGCACTTCCCCTCTCCATCGCCCTGCTCTCCGTCGGCCTGGCCGGCTCGTGGTCGGCGGCCCAGACGGCGGCGGCACCGTCGCAAGCGGCCCCGAACTCGCCCGATGCGATCAAGCAGCGCGCGCAGGAGCTCGAGGCCGCCCGTGCCGAGCAGACTCGCGCCGCCGAGGCCCAGGCCAAGCTCCGCGACGAGATCGCCGCGATCGGGCAGGACCGCAGCAAGCTCAATCAGCAGTTGATCGACAGTGCCGCCCAGGTGCGCGGCCTGGAAGATCGCATGTCGGCCGCCGAGAGCCGGCTGCATTCGCTCGATTCGCGCGAGCAGGACCTGCGGAACACCCTCAATTCGCGCCGCGCCGAGGTCGTCGAAGTGCTGGCAGCGCTGCAGCGTGTCGGACGGCGCACGCCGCCGGCGCTCCTGGTGCGACCAGAGGACGCGCTGGAATCTCTGCGCACGGCCATGCTGCTCGGATCGGTGGTGCCGGAGCTGCGCGCGCGTGCCCAGGTGATCGCCAACCAGCTCGGCGAGCTCGTCAACGTGCGCAAGACCATTGCCGGCGAGCGCGACCGCCTCGCCGCCGACCGCGACCATTTCAGGGACGACCAGAACCGGCTCGCGGCGCTGATCGACGAGCGGCAGCGCCAGCAATTGGTCAAGGAAAAGGACATGGCGGCGGAGAGCGCACGCGCGATTGCGCTCTCGAGACAGGTCGACGATCTGCAGGGCCTGATCTCCAGGATGGAACTGGACCTCCGGACGGCGGCGAAGGCGGCGGCCATGGCCAACCAGCAAGGCGCGCCGGTTGCCGGCGACCCGGCGCAGTTGAAGAACCCCAAGCGGACAAGTCCGGCGATTGCGTTTGCCTCCGCCAAGGGAATGTTCGCGTTCCCGGTCAGCGGCAGCAAGATTCGCGATTTCGGCGGTTCCGACGGCGCCGGCGGGGTGGAAAAAGGCATTTCTTTGGCAACCCGTCCCGGCGCGCAGGTGACCACGCCATGCGACGGCTGGGTGGTTTATGCCGGACCGTTTCGCAGCTACGGTCAACTCTTGATCCTCAATGCCGGTGGCGGGTATCATGTCCTGATCGCCGGGATGGAGCGCATTTCGGTCAATATCGGGCAGTTTGTTCTGACAGGTGAACCGGTCGCGACCATGGGCACGACGTCCCAGGTGGCCTCGATCCTTGCATCCAACGTCAGTCAACCCGTGCTCTACGTGGAGTTCCGGAAGGACGGCACTCCAATCGATCCAGGCCCATGGTGGGCCAGCAAAGAAGGCGAAAAGGTTCGCGGATGATGCGCAAGACTTCGATAGTTCTCCTCAGCGCTGCCACTGGCGCGGCATTGACGCTGTTCGTGACTCAGCCGCGCGTGCTGATGGGTTCGAGCGCGAGGGCGGCCACCGCCGACACCTATCGCCAGCTCAACCTGTTCGGCGATGTGTTCGAGCGGGTGCGCAGCGACTATGTCGAGAAGCCCGACGACAGCAAGCTGGTGGAGTCCGCGATCTCCGGCATGCTGAGCGGCCTCGATCCGCATTCGAGCTACATGGATGCCAAGAGCTTCCGCGACATGCAGGTGCAGACCCGCGGCGAGTTCGGCGGCCTCGGCATCGAGGTCACCATGGAAGACGGCCTGATCAAGGTGGTCTCGCCGATCGACGACACGCCCGCGTCGCGCGCCGGCGTTCTCGCCAACGACCTCATCACCATGCTCGACGACGAGCAGGTGCAGGGCCTGACGTTGAACCAGGCGGTCGAGAAGATGCGCGGGCCGGTCAACACCAAGATCAAGCTCAAGATCATCCGCAAGGGCGTCGACAATCCGATCGACGTCACCCTGGTGCGCG
>DATGMN010000066.1:0-131844 GCA_035293585.1 Bradyrhizobium sp.
GCGGCCTTGCAATCCATCATGCCTGCGCCGGTCGACTCGCGCAGGTCCTTCACCATCGCTGCGGTGATAGTAGCCATTGCTGATTTTCCTTTTGCCTGTCCGGACCGAGAACGGCGCGGCTCAACCGCCACGCCGCCCCAGTCACCAGGAATCTATCGTTGGTCTGTGAGGGCTGAAAAACAGCCAGCCCCCTTAATCGTTGGCGCATGATCTTTTCGGACCCTCCGGGCCCGGATCATGCGGGCAATTATTCCGCTTCCGCGGTCAGCTTCTTGGCCTGCGCGACCCAGGCGTCGGCGCGGCTCGGCAGGCCGACCTCTTCGCCGATCTGATGCGCAGTGTCGTGATCGAGCTCGGCGAGCTGCCAGTAGTGGAACACGCCGAGGTCGTTGAGCTTCTTCTCGATCGCGCCCGACACGCCCTGCAGCTTCTTGAGGTCGTCGGCGGTGCCGCGCGGCCCGGGCAGACCCTGGAAGCCGGAGGCCACCGGAGCCGTCGGGATGTCCTCGGCCACCGGAGTTGCGGCGGCGCCGATATCGATGCCCGCATCGCCCTGCGCGCGCGAAATGCCGTCGATCGCGGCCCGCGCGACCAGCTCGCAATAGAGCGAGATGGCGCGGCCGGCGTCGTCATTGCCCGGCACCACATAGGTGATGCCCTTCGGATCCGAATTGGTGTCGACGATCGCGGCGACCGGGATGTTGAGGCGCTGGGCCTCCTGGATCGCGATGTCTTCCTTGTTGGTGTCGATCACGAAGATCATGTCGGGCAGGCCGCCCATGTCCTTGATGCCGCCGAGCGAGCGGTCGAGCTTGTCGCGCTCGCGCTGCAGGGTCAGGCGCTCCTTCTTGGTATAGGAGTTGGCTTCGCCCGAGGCCAGCACCTCGTCGAGATGCCGCAGCCGCTTGATCGAGGCCGAGATCGTCTTCCAGTTGGTCAGCGTGCCGCCGAGCCAGCGCGAATTGACGAAGTACTGCGCGCAGCGCTTGGCCGCGTCCGCGACGTTGTCCTGCGCCTGCCGCTTGGTGCCGACGAACAGGATGCGGCCGCCCTTGGCGACGGTGTCGCTCACCGCCTGCAGCGCCTGGTGCAGCATCGGCACCGTCTGCGCGAGATCGATGATGTGGATGTTGTTGCGGGTACCGAAAATGTACTCCGCCATTTTCGGATTCCACCGATGGGATTGGTGACCGAAATGCACGCCAGCCTCAAGCAGCTGGCGCATCGAGAAATCAGGAAGCGCCATTGGTCTATTCTCCGGTTGGTTCCTCCGGAAACGCGTGAGCAAACGGACCCTATGGGCCCGGTTGCCACCGGACGGCCGTTGAAAGCCATGTTTCCGTGTGAGATGGGCGGCTATATAGCGTGATTTCGCGGAGAAGCAAGGAAATAAGCCCGGATTTCGGGGGTCGCCCCCCCGAAATCAAGCCGTTTTGGACCGTTTTCCGCGCGGCACCGGCACGCCCTTCAGCGGGGCGGCCTCCGCCGCCGGACCGGGGTCACGCCAAGATATCGACCTTGCCGGTGCCAAGGCGATAGATGCCGCCGACCACCTTGAGCTTGCCCTGATCGACCGCAGCGCTCAGGATCGGGGTCGCGGATTTCAGCTTGGCGACGGTGTCGACGACGTTTTGCTTGGTGGCATTGGCGAGCGCGTCGCCCGGCTGGTCCGCGGCAGCCTTCACCGAACCGGACAGGCCCGCCACCAGCGAGGGCAGATGACCCGGCAGCGTGGTGTTGTCCTTGAGCGCTTTGATCGTCGCGCCGACCGCGCCGCAGGCGTCGTGGCCGAGCACGAGAATCAGCGGCGTCCCGAGCACCGACACCGCGTATTCGAAGCTCGCGACGCTTTCCTCATTGGCGAAGTTGCCGGCCACGCGGCAGACGAACAGGTCGCCACGGCCGGAGTCGAAGGCGTATTCCGGCGCGATCCGGGAATCGGCGCAACTCAAGACGGCGGCATAGGGGTTCTGGCCCGTGACCAGCGCCTCGCGCTCATGCGCGAAGTCGTGGCGGCGTGCGAGACCCTTGACGTAGCGCGCATTGCCCTGCTGCAGCCGCTTCAGCGCCGCGTCCGGCGTCAGCACATTCTGCGGCTTGGGCGGCTGCTTCGCCTCCTTGGCGTGAACCAAGCCGCCAAGCAGCAGGGCCGAAGCCCCGAGCAGAACGCCGCGCCGCGACGGCACGATGACATGAGACAAACCCTGATCAGACAAACCCTGATCGCAGCGAGCGCACATCGCGCTACCCCCCGTGTGCATGAACAAGAGCCCCGCTTCTAATCGGCTCGGAATCGAGGCTCAAGTCCGCCTTCAGCACTTCTCCCCGGGTTTGCACTTCTTGGCGGCCGCGGCCGGCTTCGGCGGCGGCGGCGGGGGCGCCGGCCTCGGTGCAGGCGGCGGCTTCGGCGCGGCCTGCGGCTTCGGCGGGGGCGGAGGCGGCTTGGGTGCCGGAGCTGGCGGCTTCGGCGCTGCTGCCGGTTTGGGCGCCGGCGGCGGCGGCGTCGCTCGCTTCTGCTCGACCCTCGGCTCGGGCTTGGCGGCAGGCTTGGCTTCCGGTTTTGCCTCGATCTTGGGCTGGCCGGTGGAGGTCACCGGCTTCTCCGATTTCGGCGTCGGCTTGGCCGCCGTCGATGGTGATGGTGACGGCGATGGCGTGATCGCCGGCTTCTTCGCGTTCTCGCGCAGGTTCTCTTTCGTCTCCGATGTCGGCTCGGTCTGCGCCAGCGGCGGCTTTTCGGGCGTCGAAGACGTGGAGTTCGTGCCCTTCTGCTGCAGGTTGGTGCCCGTACCCTGCTGAGTTGTCGGTGCGAGCTTGCTGCCGGTATTCGGCGCAAGCTTGCTGCTCGTATTGGGCGTCACGCCCGGCGCCGTGGCATTCGCGCCAGGGGTCGTACCAAGGGTGGTACCCGGGGTCGTACCCTTGCCCTGCTGCGGAAGTTGTTGACCGCCCGGGCCGCCGGGCAGCGTATGCGTGGCCGGCGTGTTGGTGTTTGGCGCGGTCGCATTGCTCGGCGTCACGGTCGAGGTGGTCGCCGCCGTGCCGTTTTGCACCGCGCTTTTCGGCATCGGCGCCTGACCCTGCTGAATTCTGTTCGACTGCTGCAGTGCCGATGGCGTGAGTTGCGGGCCGACACCCGGGGCCCCCGGCTGTGGCGGTACGTTGATCACGTTGTTGATGACGGTCGTGTTGTGGATGTTGTTGAAGACGACATTGTTCGGCGGCGGGGCGACATAGGCCGGCGGCCGGACGAAGGCGGGGAACGCCACGAAGCGCGGCTGCGGCAGCACGAACAATCCGACCACGGGAAACGGCGGCGGCAGCACCACGAAATCCGGCGGCGGCGGCGGCAGGAAGAACACCGGCGGTGGCGGCGGCGGCGCAAAGCCGAACACCGGATCGCCGAAATAGACCACCGGCCGATCGATGATGGCGAACTCGGCCGGCGGCGGCGGCGGCACGTCATAGTCGATCATCGCGAAGGACGGCGGCGGCTCCAGGGCGGCGCTGAGATAGGTCAGGCGGCGGCGCGCGTCCCAGGCATGCGGCCCGTTCGGATAGCGCCGCAGATAGCTCCAATAGGCCTGCGGCGTGTCGGTCAGATAGGTGCGTCGCCAGGTGATGGCCTCGCGCCGCGCAGCGATGATCGCGCGCACCCGCGGCGCCATCGGATCGCTCGCAAAGCCAAGCACGAAATCCTCATAGCCCTGCAGCGTGTCACGGGCGATCGCCGCGGAATAGGCCTCCTGAGCGGGCAACTCGCGGATCGGCTTGGTGCGGATCGCGGCGACCTGGTCTGCGGGGCCCTGCGCGGGCGGCGCATCGGGCGCGCGATCGAAGAAGAAGAACTGCGCCTGGATCTTCTGCGCATCCCAAGGCACTTGCGCGCCCTTGGTGGTCTCGTTGACGCGCATGCGCACGCGATCGAACACGTCGGGCAGCGCCAATCCGCCGGTGCGAATCATTTCCGCAAGTGACTGCGCATAGACGCCATAGGGCCCGGGCTCGGTTGGCGCGATCGTCCCGGGCGCCGCGTTGTAGGCAATCAGCATGTTGTTCTCGGGATCGACCAGCGCAAGGCCGCTTGCGATCTGCGAGTTGCCTTCGATGAAAGGCTGCTGGCGCGCCGCATCGAGCACGACGATACTGGCCTTTAAGGGCAGGCTCGCCAGCTGATGCATATAGTCGCTGATCCTGATTGCCTCGGTCGGGATGTCGCTGTCGCGGTTGATGTCGGTGTCGACCGGAATGAAGTAGTTCTCTCCGGCGAGCTGCACGCCATAGCCTGCGAGATAGATCATCGCGACCGTGTTCTGCCCCGCGCTCTCCACCTTCTGCATGAAGTCGTGGAAGCTCTTGCGCAGCGTATCGCCATTGAGATCGCGCGCGCCGATCACGTCGAAACCGGCGGCCTGCAGGTTCTGGGCGATCAGGCCGGCGTCATTGGCCGTGGTAGCGAGCGCCCCCTTTGCATAGGCACCGTTACCAACCACGAGGGCAATGCGCTTCTCCTGCTGCTGGGCCGCGGCGGAAGAGACCCAGCCGGGCAAGGCCGTCATCAGAAGCAGGCAGAGGAAGACGAACGGAGAGAGTCTGGCCGGTCTCATGACGATCTCGCCTTTGGATTGGAACTCGGTGGCTCATTGAGCATAGCGATACCTGAACGCTGCTTGAACGAAAAGTCCATTGAGGCGGGGCACATCTGCCGCTGGTCGGCGCCTCATGGGTTGTCCCGGACGACCGCCAGGGGGCCTCCCCTGCCTCATTGCGCCTGGCTAAGAGGCGACCTTGGACTGGACCGGGCTTGAGCGCGGTCGCCGTCCAGCGTCGCCTTGAGATTTTCCACGCGAGCAAAGAAATCGGCTTCGCTGCGATAGGGCACGGCGCGCAAGGATGGCGGCATCAGGATATGCAGCGTGATCTGCCGGCCCGAATCGGAGAGCGCCTCCGAGCGCTGCAAGGTCTGCACGGCGACGGCGACGACCAGCAGAGCCGTGACAACGGTCCCCTTCAGCCAAAGTCTGCTGGGCCCGACCTCGCGCAAATGCAGAAAACAGACGGCCGCCACCACGATCCAGATGGCGACGTATTCATAGCTGCTGGCGAGCGCGAAGGTCCAGCCGAATGCAAGGTATTTCGCAAGCTCGCTGTAGAACGACACGGCAAAGGCGCCGGAGAGCGCAATCAGGAGGTTGCGAAAGAAGTGCGAACGTCCGGAGAAAATGCGCGACAGCAGCGCCCACATCCCGACCCACACCAGGATCGCAACGCACGTCCATAAGATCGGCGTGAGATAGTTCAATGCGCGGGGTTCCGCGATCTGGCTGAACCAGACGCTCAGCAGTTCCAGTCCGAGCACCCCCGCGACCAGCGCCACCGCCGCCGCGGCCGGCAGGATGTCCCCCCGTTGCGGCGCCACCCGCTCCGGCTCGACCGCATGGCCCGGCTCGCGAAAGCGCAGGAAGGTCTGGCCGATGCGGATCGGGTGCCGGCCATCCACCAGGATGCGCGGCAGCCTCTTGTTGCTGCCATCGAGGAAGGTGCCATTGGCACTGCCGAGATCCTCGGCCACGAGCCGCCCCTCGTCGTCACGGAACACGCGCAGGTGCCGCGCCGCCACGTAGGGATCATCGATGATGACGTCGTTGTCATAACCGCGCCCGATGCTCACCTCGGGACCGGGAAAGCGGAAGCGGCTTGCGATGTCGCGATGACGCGACAAAATCTCGACCCAGATCATTTGGAAACTTGCAACCCCTCGAGAAAGCGCCGGCCGAGCGTCATCGCATCATCATAGCCGACGGCCTGCATGCTCAATCGCGACACCAGCGCTTCGTCATTGTGGTCCTGGGTGACGGCGATCAGCGCCACATCGTAAAGGCCCTCGAACTCGCGATAGGCTTGCGCGCACCAGATCACCCGCAGCGGCGGATGATCCGGCGTTGCCGCCACGCTCACGAAATCCTCCTGGCAGCGTTCGCGGGTGTACCATTTGCGGAACGGACCGCCGCCGACGAGGCGCGGCTGGCTCAGCTGGGTCAGCACGGTCGCAAACTGGAACTGGTTGAGGTCGATGGTCTTGGCATAGGAATGCGTGATCTGGACCGTCCCTGTATTCAGGTCGGCGGCGACGAACAGGCCCGTGTCACTGGTGCAACTCGTCGAATTGATGCTGGCGCGCGGCGCCGGCGTCGCGCTCGCATTGGTCGAGGCCCAGCAATTGAACCATTGCGCCTGCGTCTCGGGCGCGCGGTAGGGACCGAGCGCGGTCGCGCGGAAGCCATCCTTTTCCAGCGCCCCGTACAGGGCGGAGCGCCATTCCGTCAGCTGATGAGCGACCGCCTCATGCAAATCGGGCGCGGCCGCGGCTTGATCTACCGGCGCCGCCGCGCTTTGGCCGCGGGCGCGATCGAGCAGCGCGCTGGCGAAGCGGGCCGGCACCAGGAAGCTGATCAGCTGGCCGCCGCGGCGCGTGGCGACGTTGACGCCGACGACGCGGCCGTCCGCCGTGACGGCAGGTCCCCCGCTCATGCCGGGATTGAGCGCGCCGGTGAAATGCAGGCGCTCATTGTAGCTGTGCTCGACCAGGCCGTTATAGGTGCCCTCGACAATGGTGAAGCCGAGGTCGAGCGGATTGCCCATCGAATAGAGCCGTTCGCCCTTGGGCAATTCGCCGCTCATCGCCCTCTCGTCGAAGGTGAAGAAGGGCGCATCATGCTTGTCGATGCGGATGATCGCGAGGTCGTCGGGCAGATCCACGTCCAAGAGCGTGGCCGCGCCCTGGCTGCCGTCGGCCGCGACATATTCAAGCCGGTAGGTCTTCGGCTCGAGCGCGACCTGGGCGACGACGTGGTAGTTGGTGATCGCGAGCCCATCGGCGGTGACCAGAAACCCCGATCCATTGGAGATCTGCCGTCCGGCGTCCACGACGAGGGTGCGAACCTGGAGCAGCCGCGGCGGCGCGCTGGCATAGATCGTCTCGGCGGCCGAGGATTGGGCCTGGGCGGCGTGGCCAAGACCGCCGGCA
This sequence comes from Bradyrhizobium sp., assembly GCA_035293585.1. Taxonomy (GTDB): domain Bacteria; phylum Pseudomonadota; class Alphaproteobacteria; order Rhizobiales; family Xanthobacteraceae; genus Bradyrhizobium. The sequence goes on from DATGMN010000066.1 coordinate 7,028, forward strand.
ATCGCGCCGGCCAGCAGCAGCGATCGAAGCGCGCGGGCGGCGCCCGCAACGGAAAAACTCAAGCAGTCCCCCTGATTATTCGCTGATCTCGCTCAGACCTGGACCTCGACGCCGCCGGCAGCGGCACGCGGCAGTGATCGGATTTTCGTCCAGTCGAGCGCCATCGGCAAGCCTTGCTTGCACACGCCGAATTGCGCGCGGGGTCACGAAGCTGTCACAGCCGGATCCGGATGCCAGATGCTGCTCTATAGCTGCTGCACGTCGACCACGCCCGACACCGCCTTGATGGCGCCGGCGATCTGCGGCGAGACCTTGAAGCGTCCCGGCAGCTTCATTTCGACCTCGACCTCGAGGTCGAGCATCATGACCAGGCTGACCTCGCCCTCGCCATTGCCGCGCAATGCCGGCGCCGGCGACGGTCCCTTGGCCGCGCCGCCATTGCCAGACGCGCCGTCCAATCCCCCGAGGCGCCGCGCGATCGAATCGAGCGGCTTGGTGTCGCGCAGGAAGATGCGCAGGCCTTTTTGCGTCTTGGCGGCGGCATCGTCCAGCGGCTCGGCGTGGAGCACGCGCGCGCGCACGTCCTCGCCCTGCAACTCGGCGCCGAGTTGCAGGAGCACCGCCCCGCCCGGCTCCAGAACATCGCGGTATTGCGCGAGGCCCTCCGAGAACAGCACCGCTTCGAAATGTCCGGTCGGATCGGACAGGCCGATGATGCCCATCTTGTTGCCGGTCTTGGTGCGCCGTTCCATCCGCGACACCACGGTGGCCGCGACCTTGCCGGCGGTTGCGCCGGTCTTCACCGCGCGCGAAAACTCGGCCCATGACTGCACCCGCAGGCGCTTGAGCACCGTCGCATAGTCGTCGAGCGGATGGCCGGACAGGAAGAAGCCGATGGCGTCATATTCGCGACGCAGCCGCTCGGCCGGCAGCCACGGCTCGACCTGCGGCAGGATGATGGTGGGGGCGTCGAGCGCATTGCCGAACATGTCGTTCTGGCCGCTGCTTGCGGCCTCGTGGCTGCGCTGGCAGGCGGCGAGGATGGCGTCGGCGCCAGCGAACACGCGGGCGCGGTTCGGCTCCAGCACGTCGAAGGCACCGGCGGCCGCGAGGCTTTCGATGATGCGCTTGTTGATGGCGCGCGGCGAGACCCGGCTGGCAAAATCGGCGAGCGAGGTGAACGCGCCGTTCTTGCGCCGCTCCTCAACGATCTGCTCGACGGCCTGCGGACCGACGCCCTTCAGCGCGGCCAGCGCATAATGGATGGTGTTGTCGCTGACCTCGAAGGTGGCGCCGGAGCGGTTGATCGAGGGCGGATCGACCTTGATGCCGAGCCGCTGCGCCTCGCTGCGGAACTCCGACAGCTTGTCGGTGTTGTTGAGATCGAGCGTCATCGACGCTGCGATGAACTCCACCGGATAATGCGCCTTCATGTAGGCGGTGTGGTAGGAGACGAGCGCGTAGGCCGCCGCGTGGCTCTTGTTGAAGCCGTAGTCGGCGAATTTGGCGAGCAGCTCGAAGATCGTTTCCGCCTGCCCTTTCGGCACCCCGTTCTTGACCGAGCCTTCAACGAAGATCGCGCGCTGCTTCTCCATCTCGGCGCGGATCTTCTTGCCCATCGCGCGGCGCAAGAGGTCGGCGTCGCCGAGCGAGTAGCCCGCCATCACCTGCGCGATCTGCATCACCTGTTCCTGGTAGATGATGACGCCGAAGGTCTCTTTCAGGATCGGCTCGAGCAGCGGGTGGAGATATTCGGGCTCCTCGTCGCCATGCTTGCGCGCGCAATAGGTCGGGATGTTCGCCATCGGGCCCGGGCGATAGAGCGCGACCAGCGCAATGATGTCCTCGAAACGGTCGGGCCGCATGTCGATCAGCGCCCGCCGCATGCCCTGACTTTCAACCTGGAACACGCCGACCACATCGCCCCGCGCCAGCATCTGGTAGCTTGGCGCGTCATCGATCGGCAACGTCGCGAGATCGACGTCGATGTTGCGCTGCCTGAGCAGCTTAACCGCGACGTCGAGCACGGTCAGCGTCTTCAATCCGAGGAAGTCGAACTTCACGAGCCCGGCCGGCTCGACCCATTTCATGTTGAACTGGGTCACCGGCATGTCGGATTTGGGATCGCGGTAGAGCGGCACCAGCTCGCTCAAGGGCCGGTCGCCGATCACGATGCCGGCCGCGTGGGTGGAGGCGTGCCGCGTCAGGCCTTCGAGGCGCATCGCGATGTCGAAGGCGCGCGCGACCACCGGGTCCTCGTCGCGGAACGCCTGCAGCTTCGGCTCGCTCTCGATTGCAGCGGCAAGCGTGATGGGTGCAGCCGGATTCTGCGGCACCAGCTTTGTCAGCTTGTCGACCTGCCCGTACGGCATCTGCAGCACGCGACCGACGTCGCGCAGCACGCCGCGCGCCTGCAGCGTACCGAATGTAATGATCTGCGCCACCTGGTCGCGGCCATAGCGCTGCTGCACATAGGAGATCACCTCGCCGCGGCGGTCCTGGCAGAAATCGATGTCGAAGTCCGGCATCGACACGCGCTCGGGATTGAGGAAGCGCTCGAACAGCAGGCCGAACCGCATCGGGTCGAGGTCGGTGATGGTCAGGACCCACGCGACCAAGGAGCCCGCGCCCGAGCCGCGGCCCGGGCCGACCGGGATGTCGTGCGCCTTGGCCCATTTGATGAAGTCGGACACGATCAGGAAGTAGCCCGCATATTTCATGCGGGTGATGACGTCGAGCTCGAAGGCGAGCCGCTTGTAATAGTCCTCCTCCGTCATCCCGGGCGCCAGCCCATGGACCTTGAGCCGCCGCTCCAGGCCCTCTTCCGCCTGGCGCTTCAGTTCGGCCGCTTCCGCGCTTGCGGCATCTTCGGCGCTCGAGCCGGCGCCGACCGTGAACAGCGGCAGGATCGGCTTGCGTGTCTTCGGACGGAACGAGCAGCGCTCGGCGATCTCGACCGTCGAGGCCAGCGCTTCCGGAATGTCGGCGAACAGCACCGCCATCTCCGCGCGCGTCTTGAAGCGGTGATCGGCGGTGAGCTGCTCGCGCTCGGCGTCGGCGATCAGATGGCCGCCGGCAATGCACAGCAGCGCATCATGCGCTTCGTAGTCGTCGGTCGAAGCGAAATAAGGCTCGTTGGTCGCGACCAGCGGCAGGCCTTTGGTATAGGCGATATCGATCAGTCCGCCCTCGACCCTGCGCTCCCTGTCGACGCCGTGGCGTTGCAATTCGACATAGAGGCGATCGCCGAACAGGCCTGCCAGCCGCTCGCAGCGCTGCGCAGCCAGCGCCGCCTGGTCGTGCTGGAGCGCGAGCGAGATCGGGCCGTCGGGTCCGCCGGTGAGCGCAATCAGGCCCTCGACACCCTGGTTCAACCAGTCGAACTTGATGTGCGGCGCCTGATGCGTCGGCGTTTCCAGGAACGCGCGCGAGTTCAGCCGCATCAGATGACGATAACCCTCCTCGCGCGCGGCGAGCAGGACGATACGCGATGGCTGCGCGATCGCAGCCGCGTTGCGCGCGTTCGGATCGGTATCGCCGAAATCGACCGCAAGCTCACAGCCGACGATCGGCTGGATGCCGTAGCCCGCCATCTTGTCGGAGAATTCCAGCGCACCGAACATGTTGTCGGTGTCGGTCAGCGCCAGGGCCGGCTGGCGGTCGGCCTTGGCAAGCTCCCCGAGCTTGGCGATCTTGATCGAGCCCTTCAGCAGGGAATAGGCGGAGTGGACGTGGAGATGGACAAAGCCGGCGCTGGACATGATTCAGGTTGCAGACATCGCGATTCATGGGTTCCGGCGACCGGATTGAGATTCGAGGTGCCCTCGTCTCGCCGACTCGCTTCACGTCATGGTGGGGGTCCCGGGCGCAAGAGTCCACGCATCGCGCGCCGTTTGCGTCGCTCGTCCCGCTTTTCCCCAGGGCGTCCGGCAGGCGTGCCGCAAGACAGGGGTCGGTCAGGACGATGTCCGCCCAAATCGCTGTCACAGCGCCGGAATCAGCTGGGCCCAGACCGCAATCATGCCCACGAACAGCGTGATCGACGCCAATGCAGCCGCCTCTTCAACAAACACCCGCAACATGGTTCAGCTCCCTCTGTCAAAAGAACATAGAGAGAACAATGTTCCTTTTTCGTTCTCGGGTCAAGGGCCGCTTAGCGGGTCAATCTGGCGAGTGACACCGAAACAAATCGCTTGGTTAATGCCAAGGGTGACCCGGCTCGGACCCGCCGGGAACGGGAACTCGCGCCGGGCCAGAGCATGCTGACTGAATAGCCTTGCCGAAATCGTCGGGCGAATGGACGAGAGCTGAAGACAGATGGTTGTGGAATGCCGTCGGCATTCGATTCAAATCGGATCTGGTGCAGCTGTAGCCGAGCGGCCAGCCTCCGCATCGATTTTCGCCTGCCGCCGGCGGAGCGAGCACTGGTCTGCCAACGCACGCCAGCGCCAGTCGAAACGGCCGCAAATCAGTTCAGCGAAATTTCACCCTTGCCACTCAATGCGGGAGATCCGCTCACCTCTTCTTGCCGAAGACCGGGACTTTCGACCGCACGGCTTCCCAGTTGAAGTAATGGTGGCGGCCGGACCAGGCGTGGACCTCGGCATTGCAGATGCGGCAATTGAAACTCCCGGAGCGCTTGTCCGGGTGTTCCTCGCGGGTCGCGGTGTAGTTCATCCCGCAGCTTTCGCAGGTGAACTCTTCTGTGGTCCAGATGGTATTGGCCATGGCGCGTGAGACTGCGCCGGCGCTCGTTAATTTTTCCACCCATTCGGACGCTGAAAATGGCCCCTATTCGACAGGCCGCGGCCAGGGACCGTGCCGGACGGGCCTTGCGCGGCATCAAGAGCCTCTCCCGGAAAAATACGTTGGCTCGGCATCCTCGCGGCAGATCAATCCCTCGGCGCGCATTTGGCTTAGCAGTGCCGATACGAAAAAAGCCCCGGCCGATGGCCGAGGCTTTTTCGATCCGCCGCAAAAACGCGAAGATCAGTACATGGTCATTGCATGATCATGTACCCCGATTGGTACCCGATCAGTACTTGCCGATGATCGGGCCGCCGAACTTGTAGTTGATGCGCGCGGTCACGACGTCGACATCCTGGCGGATGCGGTCGCTGCCGGCGGCAAGCCCGCCCGGAGTGGTGAAGGTGACCGTCGAGTCCTGCATGAACAGGTGATCGTACTGGGCACCGACCGACCAGTTCGGAGCGAAGCCGACCTCGAAGCCGGCACCGACTGCGCCGCCCCAACGGGTGTCGTCGCCGCCGGTCGCGAACAGCGCACCGCCCGGCGAGAAGACGCGATAGCTGTTGCCGGTCACGGCGGCACCGCCGTTGACGTAGAGCAGCACGTTGTTGAATGCGTAACCGAGCTGACCGGTGATCAGGCCGAACGCATCAGTCTTGGTCTGGTTGGTGAAGCCGGGGAAAGCGAGGCTGGTGTTCGAGCCCTTGAAGTCAGCCCAGTTGCCCTGGCCTTCGACACCAAACACGAACTGGCCCATCTGCCAGCGATAGCCGATCTGGCCGCCGGCCGTGCCGCCGCTCGCATCATGGGAACCTTCCGGCGTGACGCCGAGGAAGTCCCATGAATCGTGGCTGTTGCCCCAGCCGCCGTTGCCGCCGATGTAGAAGCCGCTCCAGTCGTAGATTGCAGCCACGGCCGGCGGCGCCTTGGTGTACATCTGATGGCGCACTGCGAGGTCCGCGCCGAATGCCGGCGCCGCCACGCCAAGTGCAACGATGCTCGCAGTTACAAATAAGAAGTTCTTGTTCATCTCGAGTTTGATTCCTTGTAGATGGCCCCCGGGCCACGCGCGTCATAGCAGCGTGCGTACGAATTGCTGTAACTTGAGCGCAACACCAACTTGGAAAGCCCCAGACTTAAGGCAATTTAATGTTACGATTGCAAATACTTCCGGGAACTTCCACATTTGCAGCGGTTCCACTCTCGGATACAAGAAGTGGCCTCGCGCGAATTGCGGCAGAACCTTGCAATGCGTGTGAAAAAATTGTGGGAGCTCTTATGCGCAATATCACCGACGTCATCGTTCGCGGCACGGTTCGCTTCGCGCTTCCACTTTCTAGTCTCGCGCTCGTTGCAACGACGATGTTGAGCAGCGCGCCGGCCAACGCTTACGGCACGCGCCATGCCTTCTGCATCCAGGGCGACGAATATCCAGGCTTGAGCACCTGCACGTTCGACACCTATGCGCAGTGCCTGGCATCGGCCTCGGGCCGTAACCTCGCCTGCATCGCCAATCCTTATTTTGGCGGCGAGAGCGACGATCCCTATGCGTACCAAAATCGCGGGCGTCGCTTCCCGCAGGGCTACATCCCTTCCCCGCCCAATCCCTATTGGTATCGCTGACCGCGCCGCGGCAACCCGCGTGGATAGCGCGGGCAACACGTGCGCGCGAACGTGAGTTGACCGCAACGTGCAGGACTGCTGCTCTCGCAACCGCCGATGCGAGCGACGGGAGGAAGCGATGGCAGGACTTGCGCCCTTACGATGCGCGCTCGCGCTGATCCCGTTTGCACTGGTTGCGATACCGACCGGCGGCGCGGCCGCACAGGACTTTCCGTTTTGTCTGAAGGGCTGCGATTTCGGCAATGGCGATTGCAGCTTCCTCAGCTATCAGCAATGCCTGGCGACGGCATCCGGCCGCGATGCCTGGTGCGACGCCAATTCCTCATTCCGCCAAGGCCGCGAGCCGAAAGGGGCCCGCTACAGCCGAAGGAGACTCTGATGCGCGCGCTTGCTTTGACGATTGTTGCAGCGGTGACGCTGGTTGCGGCGGCACCGAGCCGGGCCCAGACCTACGATCCCGACTATCCGGTCTGCCTGCACGTCTATGGCCCCGTCAGCTATTACGAATGCCATTACACCTCGCTGCCCCAGTGCAACATGTCGGCGTCGGGCCGTGCGGCACAGTGCGTGGTCAATCCCTATTTCGCGAGCGCCGGGATCGAGAGTCCGGCGCCGATCCTTCGCCATCATCGGCATCACCGTCACGTCTACTAGCCGCGACGCGTCGACAGGCGTGAACAAGAAGCCCCGGCACCACGGCGGGGCTTTTGCGTGCGCCCATCGCCATCAGAATTTCATCATCAGCGGTCCGCCGAACTTGTAGTTCACCCGCACCAGTCCGATATCCGCATCGCCCGTGATGTTGCGCATCATCGTCGAGGCCCCCGCAGCATTCACGAAATTCAAATTCTTGTTGCCCAGGAACAGGTGATCATATTCGACGCCGACGGACCAGTTGGGCGCGAAGCCGTATTCGATGCCGGCACCCACCGCACCGCCCCAGCGCGTGGTCTTGGCCGAATCGACCACGGCGCCGGCGGCGTTGAGCACGTCGTAACGATCACCGGCGACCGCGGCGCCGCCCTTGATGTAGCCCAGCACGTTGTTGAAAGCGTACCCGACCTGGCCGGTAAACAGACCGAAGCCGCCAAGACGCGAACGGTCGGACAGCCCGGCAAGCGCGAGGTCTCGACCGGTGCCCTTGAAGCCGGCCCAATCGCCTTGCGCTTCGACGCCGAACACCCAGCTGGCCAATTGATAGCGGTAGCCGATCTGGCCACCCGCCGCGGCGCCGCCCGCACCGTTGCACCCCTCGCGGCCTGCTGCAGGATTCACTGCAACGCCCGCATTCCTCGTCAACGTCCAGCAGTTGCGGCTCGAGCCACCGCCTGCGTTGATACCGCCGTAAAAGCCGCTCCAATCGTAAATCCTCGCAACGATCGCAGGCGGGGCCTTGGTGTAGCTCTTGGCCGGAAGATCGGCGGCGCGTGCGGGCGTTGACGCGGCCAATGCGCATAGTCCGATCGCTGCAAGGAGAACTCTCTTCATACTCGAACTCCGTTCTCTCCAAAGCCTCGGTCTCCGAGAGATGATGTCACTCGGAAACCATTCGGCCGCCTCTTGCGCTGCCCTGCTCCAATGGCTTCGTTGCGTGCAGCCTGTGCACGGAATTAATCGCGTGTTTGGACTTTTGTAAGATTCGTTAGCAGCGCTGCAAATCAGCTGCGCTTTCAATGCGTCGCGCTGTGATCACCGCTGGAGCGTCGCACGCAATATGGCTCGGCGAAGGCGCGCGTCACGATTCCTCCACGGATCAAAGGGTGGCGCGCGCGTCGATCTCGTCACAACAATGACGGCACGCCAGAATTTGCGCGCGGAAAATCCACGCATGCGAAAGCTTTGCGTCAGATCTTGATATCGACGACCAGCCGTACGCGGGATCCTCATCGGCCGGGAAGCGCGCGTGATGGACGCTCACTCGTCCGCGCGCAGCAGCCAATTCGAGAGGCGTGCAGATCACGACCATGCGCCCGGTATCGCAGACACGTGCGGCTATGAGGCTGAGAGACTAGTCAAGCTCGACGATCTGGCCGTCGACGATCGACACCCGGCGATCCATCCGGCCGGCGAGCTCCATGTTGTGGGTCGCGATCAGCATCGCCACTTGCGTCGCCTTCACCAGCTGCATCAGGGCCTGAAACACGTGATCGGCGGTATGCGGATCGAGATTGCCGGTGGGCTCGTCGGCGAGCAGCGCACGCGGGGCATTGGCAACCGCACGCGCGATGGCGACGCGCTGCTGTTCGCCGCCGGAGAGCTCGGCGGGCCGGTGCTTGAGGCGGTCGCCGAGACCGAGATAGCCCAGGATTTCGCTGGCGCGCTTGACGGTCTCTGATTTTTTCAGGCCACGGATCATCTGCGGCAGCATCACGTTTTCCAGCGCGGAGAACTCCGGCAACAGCCGGTGCGACTGGTAGACGAACCCGATCTCGGTGCGGCGAAGCAGGGTGCGCTCGGTATCCGACAATTGCGAGGTCGGCGCGCCCGCCACATAGACCTCGCCCTCGTCGGGCGTCTCCAACAATCCCGCGATATGCAGCAGCGTCGACTTGCCGGAGCCCGACGGCGCGACCAGCGCCACCGACTGCCCCGCCCACAGCGCCAGCTTGACGCCGTTCAAGATGATCAACGGCGCCTCACCCTGCATGTACTGGCGTTTTATCTCATGGAGATAGACGACCGGTACATCTTCCGCCCCCTGCTCCATGAAATTCCTCACTCGTAGCGCAGCGCTTCGACGGGATCGAGCCGTGCGGCGCGCCACGACGGATACAGCGTGGCGAGGAAGGACAGCGTCAGCGCCATGATCACAACGGCCGTCGTCTCGCCGAAGTCGACCTCAGCCGGCAGCTTGGACAGGAAATAGAGCATGGGATCGAACAATTCGGTCGAGGTCAGCCAGGACAGGAACTGCCTGATGGATTCGATGTTCATGGCGATGATCAGGCCGACCAGGAATCCGGCCAGGGTGCCGACCACGCCGATGGCCGAGCCCGTAATCAGGAAGATGCGCATGATGGAGCCCTGCGAGGCCCCCATCGTGCGCAGGATCGCAATGTCGCTGCCCTTGTCCTTCACCAGCATGATCAGGCCGGAGATGATGTTGAGGGCGGCGACCAGGACGATCATGGTAAGGATCAGGAACATCACGTTGCGCTCGACCTGCAGCGCATTGAAGAAGGTGGAGTTGCGCTGCCGCCAGTCGACCAGGAACACCGGCCGCCCCGCCGCCTCCGTCACGCTCTTGCGGAAGACGTCGATGCGATCGGGGTTGTTGGTGAAGACCTCGATCGCGGTGACGTCGTTGTTGCGGTTGAAATAGGCCTGCGCCTCGGCCAGCGGCATGAACACCATGCCGGCGTCGTATTCGCTCATGCCGATCTCGAACACCGCCGTGACACGATAGGGCTTGATGCGCGGCGTCGTGCCCATCGGCGTCACCGCGCCCTTCGGCGAGACCAGCGTCACGCTGTCGCCGGCATGCACCGACAATTGGTCGGCGAGCCGGCGGCCGATCGCAATGCCCTGCCCGTCGTCGAAGCCTTCGAGCGTGCCCTGCTTGATGTTCTTGGCAATCGAGGTGAGGTTGTTCAGATCGTCGGCCCGCATGCCGCGAATGAGCACGCCGGCGGCGTTGAACGGCGAGGACGCAAGCCCCTGCCCGTCCACCACCGGCGCGGCAAGCCGGACGCCGGACACCTGGCTGATGCGCTCGGCGACGTCCTTCCAGTCGGTCAGCGGGGATTCCAGCGGCTGCACCAGCAGGTGGCCGTTAAGGCCGAGGATCTTGTCCAAGAGTTCCTTGCGGAAGCCGTTCATCACGGCCATCACGATGATCAGCGTGGCGACGCCGAGCATGATGCCGAGGAAGGAAAAGCCGGCGATGACGGAGATAAAGCCTTCCCTGCGCCGCGCGCGCAGATAGCGCGCCGACAGCATCCATTCGAATGGCGCAAAGGGCGCGGTCTGGATCGGTTGGTTCATGGTCTCATCCATTGCTCGATAATCCCATGATTCGGGGTCAAATGTGGCCGCATTGCCAAAGGGAAAGCGTGCCCGGTGGATAATCCTGATCAGGCCAAGGACCCTATCCGGCGATCCTTGCCACCACATCGGACGCGGACATGTTTTCGCGCGAGCCGTCGGCGCGCCGCTTGATCTCGATCTTGCCTTCCGCAAGCCCCTTCGGCCCGACCATGATCTGCCAGGGAATGCCGATCAGATCGGCGGCGGCGAATTTTGCGCCCGCGCGCTGGTCGGTGTCGTCATAGAGGACGTCGACGCCCTTCGCGGAGAGCTCGCGATAGAGTTTCTCGCAGGCCGTATCGGTGTCGTCGGAGCCCTGCTTCAGGTTCAGGATGACGGCCTTGAACGGAGCCACGGCCTCCGGCCATTTGATGCCGGCCTCATCATGGCAGGCCTCGATGATCGCGCCGACCAGGCGCGAGACGCCGACGCCGTAGGAGCCGCCATGGATCGGCACGTCGGTGCCGTCGGGGCCCGCGACGGTGGCTTTCATCGGCTCGGAATATTTGGTGCCGAAATAGAAGATCTGGCCGACCTCGATGCCGCGCGTGTTGACGCGCCGCTCGGCCGGGACTTCCCGCTCGAACCGCGCCGCGTCGTGGACGTCCTCGGTCGCGGCATAGAGCGAGGTCCATTGCTTGATGATCGGCGTGAGGTCGCCGTCATAATTGACGTCCTCACCCGGCACGGGCAGCGCCAGCACGTCGCGGTCGCAGAACACGCCGGATTCGCCGGTCTCCGCCAGCACGATGAACTCATGGCTGAGATCGCCGCCGATCGGGCCCGTCTCGGCCCGCATCGGGATCGCCTTCAGTCCCATCCGCGCGAAGGTGCGCAAATAGGCCACAAACATCTTGTTGTAGGCCCGCCGCGCGCCGGCCTCGTCGAGATCGAAGGAGTAGGCATCCTTCATAAGAAATTCGCGGCCGCGCATCACGCCGAAACGCGGGCGCTGCTCGTCGCGAAACTTCCACTGGATGTGATAGAGGTTGAGCGGCAGGTTGCGATAGGACTTCACATAGGCGCGGAAGATCTCGGTGATCATTTCCTCGTTGGTCGGCCCGTAAAGCAGCTCCCGCTTGTGGCGATCGGAGATGCGCAGCATCTCCGGACCATAGGCGTCGTAGCGGCCGCTCTCGCGCCACAGATCGGCCAGTTGCAGCGTCGGCATCAGCAGCTCGAGACTGCCTGCACGGTCCTGTTCCTCGCGCACGATCTGCTCGATCTTCTTCAGCACCCGGAAGCCGAGCGGCAGCCAGGCATAGATGCCGGCAGCCTCCTGCCGCATCATGCCGGCGCGCAGCATCAGCCGATGCGATACAATCTCCGCCTCTTTCGGATTTTCTTTCAAAATCGGCAGGAAAAACCGCGAAAGTCGCATGTGCCTGAGCCCTGAGGGAATCGTTCGTGGAAACTTTGCGGCAGAGTAGAAACCGGATTGGCCGCCAAAACACAATAGAGGCTTCAAAGAAAGCGGCTAAGCCATCGTATTTTCTGCCGTTTCGGCGCCAAGCTAAGCGGGACGATTAAGGCACAAACGCGTCAGGCATGACGCCCGATCTCAAAGAGTTGACCTATCCTATTGTGCCGGCAGGTCGAAATCCTCCTCCAGCACAATGGGCTTGAACAGGGTCTCGGCCTCGACCCGCACATGCCAGCGGCCGGCGGCTGTGAGCGGAACATTCTCGACGTGCCAATAACGGTCGCCGCCGAGCTCCGCCTTGCGCGTGATGGGCGCGGCGTCGCCCTCAGGCCGGCTCAGGACCAACGTCGCAGCCTTGGCCTGGAGCAGCGTGCCGTCGCCGTTCATCAGCTGCAGGACGATGCTGTCGTTCCCCGCTTTGCCCGGCGAGATCAGCACCTGGAACATCGCCTTGTCGCTGTGGATGTGGATGCCGAGCATGGACTCGGCGGCCAGCGCCGCGCCCGCATGGAGCGCGAGCGCGGTCGTCAGCCAGAGCGAAACGGGACCTGCCTTCCGCCTCACATCTTCATCCCGGAGTGATCGTGCATCTTGTCCATCTCCATCTTGCCGCCGCTTGCCGCGGCCGGCCCCTGCGCGCCGACGCCCTCGACATCGAGCGAGACCGTGACCTTGCCGGCCTTTTCGAACTCGAGCGTCACCGGCTCCTTGTCGCCCTGCTTCAACGCTGACTTCAGGTCCATCATCATCAGATGATAGCCGCCGGGCGCCAGCTTGACGGTCTTGCCGGGGTCGATCGTCAGCCCCTTGTCCACCGGACGCATCTTCATCACCCCGTTCTCCGTGGTCATCTCATGGACCTCGATCTTGCCGGCGAAATCGGCCGACGCACCGATCAGGCGATCGGGCGCGCTGCCCTTGTTCTCGATGGTGACATAGCCGCCGCCGACCTTGGCGCCGTTGGGGGTCGCGCGGGCCCAGCCCTGGCTGATCACGAGGTCGCCGGCCTTGACCTCATCGGCGCGGGCCGGGGCGAGCGCGAGCAATGCCGCAAAGCCGGCGCTTGCGATCGAGAGCAATGTCAGTCTTCCGATGTTCATTGGTTTTCTCCTGCTTGTCCGCTGGTCCAGCGGCTCATTCGACGAGATGGATGGCGGGATGTAGCGTGCCGAGCACCCCGACCATGGCAAAGATCGCAAGTCCGAGCGCGATCTCGATGAGTGTGTTGCGCTCGAGCCGGGCAAGCGCGTTCGGTTCGTCACCGCTTTTCGTCCCGGCAGCAAGCTGTGGCGTGAGCGCGAGCCGGTTGACGATCGCAAAGCCGACCATCACGACAAAGGCCGCGATCTTGAGCAGCAGCAGCCGGCCATAGTCCGTCACGAGCAGCGCATGGACGGAGCCAACGAGGATCCAGCTGTTCACCACGCCCGAGACGATCAGCGTGGCGACGCTAACCATGCCGATGACGGAAAACCGCCTGACGGCATCGCGTTGCAGCGGCGCCCATTCGTAGGCGGGACGGTGCCGCCCGACCGCAAACAGGACAGCGAGCCCGGCGAGCCCCCCGATCCAGGCCGCAGCGGCCAGAAGGTGCAGCCCGTCGGCAGCCAGATGCAGATCGCCCAATTCGCCCAGCGTCGCCCCGGCGTGCCCGGTCCAGGCGATCGTCCCGACCAGCGCGAGGCCCGCCACGAACCCAACCCATTGCGCGAACGCAAAGCGATCGAGCGCGAGGCAGGCTGCCAGGAGGATGGAAAGTCCGCCGCGAATTTCGGCGACCTGACCGAACTGCGTCTCGTCGAGGACGATCAGCATTGCCCCCGATCGCATGGCCTCGCCGAAGCCGATGCCAGCCAGGATCACGGTCTCAAGCGTCAGCCAGACGATTCCGCTCACGACCGCAACCGCAAGTGCCGTCCACGCCAGCTTGACGAGCCGGCCCTGGACGCTGGCGGTGCCTTCGGTCGAAGGCCGCAGCGCCGGCTGCGCTGCCACACTGCGGAAGCTCAGCACGCCAGCGACCATCGCTGACGATGCGAAATGAATCGCACGCGTCAGCACCAGCGGGCCGTCGATGTCGGAGGCAAACCAGCTCATGGAGCTGCCGCCGCGGTCACTGGCCGACCTCAAAGGTGAAATTGCCCTCGGTCGTATGCGTATCGACCGACAGCACATGCCAGTTGACGTGATAGGTGCCGCTCCCACCCGCGCGCAGCAGCACCGAGATCTCGTTGCCGCTCACCCGCGCCTTGCCGCTGTCGACGCGCTCGCCGCTCGCATTGGTCACCGTGACCGTCGAGAAGGCGGGCTCGAGCTTCTGGGTGAACCACAAGCTCACCTGCTTTGGCGGGCTTGCCACCTTGTTCCCAACGCGCGGCTCGGCATGGTCGAGGAAGGCGTGCGCATAGGCAGCGCCGCTCCCGAGTGTCAGCAGGAGCGGGATTGTTGCAATCAGGGATGCGTATCGCATGGTCGGATCCTTTCAATTCCTGAAGGGGCTGGCGGGCTGGACGGAGCCGCCGAACAGCGGCTTGCCGATGCCATGTGGATCGATGTCGTCGAGGTAATAGTGCAGCTGCGCGATGACGCCGACATTGCTGCCGCTCTGCCTGTTGATCGGGATCAGCGCCTCGACGCCGAACTGGAAGGTGTTGCCGACCCAGATCACGCCGGGATTGATGGTGCCGGTGGTCAACGTCCCCGAGGTCAGGGTGTTCGCGACCGGGGTCTGCAGGTTGGCCTCGACCAGCGGGATCAGGTGATTGATGAAATCCGGCAAGCCAAGATCGACCACTGCCGACTTCAGATAGGGCATGCTGTACTGGATGGTCGCGCCCCAGTTGAGCACCCGGGGATGGAACTCGGTGTCGGCAGTGAGAGCTCCGCTGTCGGGATCGATGCCGAACGTGGTGGTGAAGTTCCGCTCCGGGAGGGCGTAGCCGACCTGGCCGGTGATCGCGACCGGCCTGATCCAGGAGAAGGTGTCCGGCAGATCGCCCAGGCCTTTGCCGAAATAGAAGGTCGGCGTGTAGGTGTTGAAGGGATCGGCGCCCACGGTCGAGGAACCCGTGCCACCCCACTCCACGCTGAGCCCAAGCGACATCACGAACTCATGCTCGGGATTCTTGTAGACCCGATATTTGAACGTCGTCTCCAGGTTCTGAAAGCCGTTGGCACCGGGCGCCGTCGGATCGGTCGGGCTCAGAAAGGTGTAGGTCGAGCCGAACGAGACCGCGAAATCCTCGGTGATGCGTTTGGAGAACTCGCCGGAAACGTCGCGCTGCTTCACCGGCGGATCGTCGCCGGTGTGGAAACTGTCGACGGTTGGAACCGCAAGCTCGTCATTGACGCCGGGGTCGTCGATGCCAAGCGTGGCCGGGAAGAAGCGATTGCCGACGATCTCGTGGGCGATGCTCTGGTGGAAAGGAACAAGCGCGACGCCGAATCCAAGCAGACTCGCGCGCAAACGACGGAAGGACATCCTTGATCTCCGCTACAAACCGATGGTGATGGTTCAGCAGCCAAAATGGCCGCAGGGCCTCACAGCGGCAGCGGCGGCGCGCGGGCCTGCGTGTTGGAGCGGTGGCGCGCCGGCGAGACAGTCCGCACGGCGACGTGCCAGACCACGGGCGTGGTCAGTCGGTAAGGAACGGGGAGCGTGGCCTGCTCGGGGGTATCGACCGCCGCACTGGCCTGCACCGCGCAGCAGATCAGGCAGGCCCCATCATGGGCATGCGGGTCCGAGCCCTGGTCAGTCCGTCCGGACCCGTCGGGCAGGCTGTGGCAGATTTCGGCCACCTGCAGCGGATCGGAACTGGCGATCGCTGCCGCCCACGAGGAAGCGATCGGTGCCAGGATCTGCACCGCCAACGCGATCAGGACGATCGGGAGAAACTTCTGGAGCTGCCGCCGCATCGGGAATCCAACCAAGGCGCGCCACCTAATCACCGCAGGTCGCCCAAGTCGAGATGCTCCGCCGCCAAACGGTCGCCTTCCGGCCGGAATTGGCGGATTTCCGCCGTGCGTTGCCGAAATACCGCCATCTCGACGCGAGCGAAAGGAAGTATTATATTACCTCACCATCGATCCGGCTGCATACCCAGCCCGGTTCCTTTGGTCAATTCGCAATCGTTACGAAAACTGCTCGAAGTTTGAACATTCGTTGCCGAAATTGATGACAAAACGGCAAAACTAGTCTAGGAATCTGCGCGCAGGCTGGGCTCGAGGGTCGCAGTCTGGTGGTCCAAGTCTCGGGAGGAGCCCTGGCGCGCACAAGCAGCGTCACCCGCCAGCCAAGATCAAATCCAAACTTTGCGGGATAATAGGGTCGACACAATATTTTGGAGCAGGGCTCGATGCCCTGCTCTTTTTTCTTTGCGGATGGTTTTCATCAGCATTTCGAATGATGCGATCTGCGGGCGTGATCGATCTCATCCGGCACAGTCTTGAGCTTGCGGCCGAGCGTTACGACGATCTGACGTCGCTGGTCTATCAGCGACTGCATCGCAAATTTCCCGAGACTGTCGCGATGTTTCGCAGCGAGGGCAGCGAGTTCGTGAAGGGATCGATGCTCGCCTTCACCATCGAAGCAATGCTGGATTTCGCCGGCGAGCGCAGCGGCAGATTCAGAATGATCGCATGCGAAGTTGACTCGCACGATGCCTACGGCACGCCGCGCGATTTGTTCATCGCGTTCTTCGGCGTGATCGCCGACACCTTGCGCGACCTGCTCGGCGCGGAGTGGTCCGACGAGATCGATTCGGCCTGGAAGACCCTGCTCGCGGAGATCGAGCAGATGATCTCGGGCCAGGCGGCGAGATAACGCGCTCCCGCGAAAACGTCGCGTCGCTGCCTTTGTATTGCCGGAACCTGCGCCGCCCGCACGGCACTGCACAAACACGGAAGGCGGCACGACAGCTTCCTTCCGGTAGCGCTCAGAAATCGATTGTGAGACACTGTTCCTCCAACCGCGGCGCGCAGACGTCGTCGGTCATAAAAACAGATTGGGAGCGAGCGATGTCCGGGACTGAGAAATCCACGACGAGCAGGCGCGATCTTCTGACATCGGCGGCAGGCGCCGGTGCCGCGGCGGCGCTACTGGGCGCATTCGGCGTCAATCCGGCGCTGTCAGCGGAAGTCGGCCGCTCTGAGAAGCCGTTGAAGGCGGCCTTCTCCAACGCCGGGCTGCAGGCCACCTGGTGCGCGCAAGGCAAGCAGGCGGCCGAATGGTGGGGCAAACTGTTCAATGTCGAGGTCACCTGGTTCGACGGTCAGCTCGATGCGGTGAAGCAGCGCGCGGCCATCGACAACATGGCCTCGCAGAAATGGGACTTCGTCGCCATCCAGGCGTTCGGCATCGGCACCTTGACCCAGCCGGTGCAGAAGATGATCGACGCCGGCACGCCCGTGATCGACATGGACACGCTGATCGCCCCGCTCGACCAGATCAACGTGCATGCCTTCCTCGCCCCCGACAATGAGTTCATGGGCGCCTCGGTGACGCAGGCGCTGGTCAACGCCATCGGCGGCAAGGGCAAGGTGATCATGACCCAGGGCGCGCTGGGCCACACCGGCGCACAGGGCCGCGCCAAGGGCTTCAACTCCGTGGTCAAGCAGTATCCCGGCATCGAAGTGCTCGACACGCAGCCGGCGGACTGGGACGTGTCGAAGACGGCGCGGCTGTGGGAGACCTATCTCACCAAATATCCGCAGATCGACGCCGCGTTCTTCCACAATGACGACATGGCGCTTGCTGCCTACAACATCATGAAGGCGCACAACCGCACCAACATCCTGATCGGCGGCGTCGACGCCATGCCGCCCGCGATCCAGGCGGTCAGCGAGGGCCGCATGTATGCGACGGTCCGCAACCCCTCCTGCCGCATTCATGGCGGGGCGATCGTCGCCGGCGTTGCCGCCGTTGTCGCCGGCGAGAAGACAGGCCAGGGCATCCCGAAGAACGTCGTGACCGACGGCCCGGTCGTGACCAAGGCGAATGCGCCCGGCATGCAGTGGATGGAGGACCATTTCCTGATCTGAGCCCTCACAATGCCGCGCGGCAGTGCCCCTCTCCTCGAGCTCACGCAGATCACGAAAGCCTTCGGCGGCGTCGAGGCTCTGCGTGGGATCGATTTTGCGCTCTCACCCGGCGAGATCCATGGTCTCGTCGGGGAAAACGGCGCCGGCAAGAGCACGCTGATGAAGATCATCGCCGGCGTGCATCCGGAGTTCTCCGGCCGCTTCATGCTGGATGGAAGCGAGACGAGATTCCGTTCCACCCGCGACGCACGCGCCGCGGGCATTGCGATGGTGCATCAGGAGCTCAGCGTCGCGCCCGATCTGTCGGTTGCCGAGAACGTCTTCCTGGGCGTGCAGCCGACCAACGCGCTTGGCCTCGTGCAATGGCGGCGCATGGCGCGCGAGGCCGGCGAGCAGCTGTCGCGCTTCGGCATCGACGTCGATCCGACGGCGCGGCTCGGCGACCTCCCGATCGGGCTGCAGCAATTGATCGAGATCGCGCGCGTCCTGTTCTCCGGCGCCCGCATCATCATCCTGGACGAGCCGACCTCGGCGCTGTCGCCGCCGGAGGTCGAGCGGCTGTTCGCGACCTTGCGCCGCCTGCGCGACCAGGGCACGGCCATCATCTTCATCTCCCATTTCATCGAGGACATCCTGGGGATCTCCGACACCGTGACCGTCTTCCGCAACGGCCGGAAGGTCATGGACACCGCGGCAAGCGCCACCAGCAAGGCGGCGCTGATCGAGGCCATGATCGGCAAGGGGCGCGAGGCGCTGGAGGAGACCTACACCCACGACGTCGCCTTGCCTGCACCGGCCGCCACGCCCGTCATGCTGGAGGCGAGCGGGCTCTCGCTGGCGCGCAGCCTGCGGGACGTCTCCTTCCAGGCGCGCGCGGGCGAGGTGCTCGGGGTCTACGGCTTCATGGGTTGCGGCCAGCTCGAACTGGCGCGCATCCTGTTCGGCAAGCTCGCGCCGGATGCCGGGCTGCTCCAGGTCGCCGGGAAGACAAAGGCCTTCGCTTCGACGGCCGATGCCCGGCGCGCCGGTATCGCCTTCGTGCCGGAGAGCCGCCGCGCCATGCTGTTCCACCAGGAGCCGGTCTACAAGAACGTCTCGATCAGCATTCTCGACCGCATTTCCGCGCTGTGGCTCAAGCCGTCGCAGGAGCGCGAGATCGCCATGCGCCAGGTGGAGCAGTTGCAGATCAGGCCGGCCGCGGTCGAACTCGATCTCGGCATGCTCTCCGGCGGCAACCAGCAGAAGGTGGCGCTCGCCAAATGGCTGACTTATCCACCCCGCGTGCTGGTCCTGTGCGAGCCCACCCGCGGCATGGATGTCGGCGCCAAGAACGACGTCATCCACATCATAAGGCGCCTGCGCGAACAGGGGCTTGCCATCATCGTGCTCTCGACCGAGCCGGAGACGGTGCTGTCGCTCGCCGACCGCATCATCGTGCTCAAGCGCGGGATGGTGGTGCGCGAATTCACGGGCGAAAAAATCAGCAAGGACCGCCTGCTCGAAGCGGCCTGAGGGAGTGACTTATGGTGAGCAGCGACAGCGCAGCGGTGCCCGCAGGCGATCGCAAGGCATCGAGGGGATTGGCCGCATTGCTGCGCTCCCAGATGCGCAACATCGCGCCGTTCCTGACGCTGATCTTCCTGTCGGCCTTCTTCGCAATCGCCAGCCCCTCCTTTGCGACCATCGACAATGTCGGCAACATCCTGACCCAGGTCTCGGTCACCGGCATCATCGCGGTCGGGCTCACCTTCGTCATCCTCTGCGCCGAGATCGATC
Organism: Bradyrhizobium sp.; assembly: GCA_035293585.1. GTDB lineage: Bacteria > Pseudomonadota > Alphaproteobacteria > Rhizobiales > Xanthobacteraceae > Bradyrhizobium. Next base: position 26,664 of record DATGMN010000066.1, read on the forward strand.
TGTCGATCGCCTCCATTGCCAATGTCACGGGCATTGCGGTCGCCTATTTCACGCTGCAGGAAAGCTACGTGAATATCGCCAACATCCCGCTGCCCGGCTGGGCGGCGATCCTGCTGGCGCTGGCTTTGTGCGCGGTGCTTGGTCTCGTCAACGCCTTCGGGCTGACGGTGATCGGCATTCCCTCCTTCATCATGACGCTCGCCATGATGCAGATCGCCGCCGGCATCTCGGCGCTGCTCGTGCGCGGCCAGATCGCCTACAAGGTGCCCGACGTGATCGCCACTCTCGGCTCCGCCTCGGTCGGCGGCATTCCCTGGATCGTGATCGTCGCGGCGCTGATGCTGCTCGCGGGCCACCTCGTGCTGACCTACACGCGCTTCGGCCGCTACGTCTACATGGTCGGGGGCAATCGCGAGGCCGCGGAATATTCCGGCCTTAACGTCAAGCTGATCCTGTCCTGCGTCATGGTGATCTCGGCGGTGTGCTCCGGGATCGGCGGCATGCTCGGGGTCGCCCATTTCGGCAGCGCGCAGCAGAACGAGTTCGACACCTACCTGCTCGATTCCATCGCTGCGGTGGTGGTCGGCGGCACCAGCCTGTTCGGCGGTCGCGGCGGCATCGGCAACACCATCGTCGGCCTGTTCGTGCTGGGCGTGCTCAACAACGGCCTCGACCATGTCAATATCGACAGCTTCCTCAAGATCCTGATCCGCGGCCTGATCCTGCTGGCAGCGCTGGTGATCAATGTCTACGCGCAACGGCTGCGGGCGAAGGCGGTGGATTGACGCGCGGGCGAACCGGTGAAGCGAACCAGAATCCCTGGTTAAGGGGTCCGCGTCGCTTTCCTCCCTACCTCTTGGCTATTGCAGCCTGACCGGCAAGCGGCTCCTTGGTCTCCGGCCGCTCGGATTTTTCTTCACGGGTCGCGGGCGTGGCGCAAGCTTCGGTTGACGCATCGCCCCCCTTGGTTTGCCTGCCGCCGCCCGAAAGACGCGAATTGAATTCCCGTGAACCCCATGACCAGGCGTCCTCGCTGTAAACGGCGGCAACGAAGCACGTGAAAAGCACCACATAGGGATTCGGGCTTACGCTGGGACCGGCAAAAACAGCGAGGCCGCCGTAAACACCAAGGAAAATCATGATTGCGGCGGACGCTCCCCTCAGAATGACCCCGGTCAGGTTTTCGACCAGCGGGTCGCCTGGACTACGCTTGCCTACGTTTCGAATGAAGGTGGAGCAAGCTGCACCGAGCAGGCCAAAGCCCAACAGACCCGCGATAAGGACAAGGGAAAGGGATTCCGTCTTGAGCAGCCATTCCGCCGCGATGGCGAATACGCCGAGATATCCGCCAAAATCCTCCCGACGCGGAATATTGTAGTTGGTCGTATCCGAAGTCGAGCAAGCCGACAGGGCGTAGCCTTCGGTATCACCCTGGTTTCTGGCAATGCTCGTCAAGTCGAGGCGCGACGAAGCTCCGGCCGAACGCTGCATTGCATCCAGCATGTCGGCCAGGTCACTCAACTCCGAACTGACCCTTTCGACCGCGACCCTGCAAGCATTGAGCACCGACGCCTTCTGTTCCCACCATTGCCGGTACCAGAGATCGATACTCAGAAAGTGCTGCTGCGTCTCCCGATTGCCCTTGCGTCCCCGGTTGCTCAGATCAAAGGTCTCGGTCGCGAGGTCCATAACCGTAAATTGAGACGATCGAAAATCGTCTCTCAAGCTTTGATAGTTGCTACGCAAATTCTCAAACCGCCGCGCCGCAGTCCTGCCAAAGAAGAGATAGGACGGATCAAGAGAAGTCGGGCCTTGACCAGGGCCGGCTTCGGGGCCCGAGGATTGGAGGCCAGCGTCGGGCGGCCTTTCACCTACGTCCGCCCCCCGCGATTTGCCGGTACTGACGGCCGGCGTTGGCGAGCTTGCACTGGCCTCGAAGAGGGACAGCTTTGGAATGATCGGAAAGCGTTTGTCGAAATCGTCCGAACTTAGCGCTACTCCCTTGAGGCGAGTCCTCAACTCTTCCGGCTTCGTCGCCTCCTGCTGGACCGCCTCCTGCAAGCTCGGAATTGCGATGACGGAGCTGAAGCTTAGATAGGCCCCGACGATCAGGATGATCACAAATGCTGCGTTGACTCGAAAAGTGGCCGACATTGACTTCGCGCGATCCGCCAAGCCGCCGACAACTGACAAGGTGAAGTCGCTCAGCCCTTGCAGCACCGCCGGTCTCGAGACGATGTTGGCCATTCCCAGCCATATTGTCGTGAGAAACACGGCATCGAGCAGAGGGAACTGGTCGATGCGCAGACGACTGATAGCGTCCTGTACAAAAATGCTCCAGGAGTTCGAGAAAATCTTGATGAGGTTGCTGACGCAGTAGCCCACTCGCGCGCTTGCACAAACATTCTCGGCGTTTGTCGCCTGCTGAACGAGAGCCGGGAAATTACCCAGCAATTCGGAGAGGAAGGCCCACCCCTGGCGCAATCCGAACAAAACAGGCGCCGGAAAAAAATAGACGGCAACGGCGAAGCAAATGAGGCTGACGGTTACGCTCGCCTTCGACTGTCTTACGGACCAGCGTCCCCAGCGAAACGCCAGGTCGAATATTTTCGCGATGACGAATATAGACAGGGAAACGAAGACGAAGACGAGAACGATTTGAAGAATGAGTGGCAAGAGGAAGCCGGCGTCCCCTGTGGATCTATTCACTTCTAGATCATCGATCCATGCAACCGCAGCGGCCCCAATCAGCGATCCCAATCCAATCAAAACGACGCACAGCAACAGCCTGCCTAGGATACGCATCGCCAAACCCAGCCTCCAGCCGAGATCATCAAAACTCAACCAGGAGATGAGCGCAATAGCTTGCTCAATAAAAAGCGGCGTCGGCAGCTACTCTGCGACGCAACCATCGGGCGACTTCAGCCGCCAAAATCCGGCTGCCAATCGCGCAGCTCGCGCGCCATATTCGTCACTGCCGCAATATTCACGAACGACTTTGCATCCGTCAGCATGGTGCGGGCGAGCCGCAGACTGCGGGCTTCGCAGATGGCGCGCATCTTCGCGTCCTCGATCCATTCGAAATCGATGTTGTGGGCAAGGCCGAGGATACGCCGGATGATTTTTGCCGCGGCAAATCCGACCGTGTCCCGGAACAGCTGATCCATGTTGCGCTGGCGCTCGGCCTCCAGATGCAAGGCGCCGGCAGAGCCCGCGAACAGGCTTGCCGGATAGGCATCGCCGCGCGCTTCGGTGCGCCACAGCTCGAGGAATTTGCGCTCGAACTCGGTCCACGTCGCCTCGATCGTCTCCACCAGCCACGCGTCGAACAAGCGCCGCTCGCCGGGCGCGCGCTCATGCCCCGGGGATGGGAGATAGGCCATGATCAAATTGGCGATGATGGCGCCGACGTCGAAGGCCATCGGACCGTAGAAGGCGAATTCGGGATCGATCACACGAGTCTCGCTCTCGGTCACCATGATCGATCCGGTGTGGAGATCGCCATGGATCAGCGCCTCGGGCTGGCTCATGAATTTGAGCTTGAGCCTGGAGATTGCGACATGCGCCTCCATGTCGTCGCGGAATGAGGCCGCGATCCTGTCGAGCCAGGGCGAGGTCCAGCGATTTTGTTCGGCATTGCGATAGGGATCGGTGAAGATCAGGTCTTCGGTGATCTTGCAGAGCGCATGGTTGCCGGCGAAGGCCTTGATGCCCTCCTTCTTCTCCGCCGCGGGAATTGCGAGGTCGGACGAGAAGAACAGCGTCCGCGCCATGAAGGTCGTGATGTCCTCGACAAAGCGCGGATAGACGGTGCCGGCGATCAGGCCCTTGCGCATGATGATGTGCGGCGACAACAGCTCCATCGCGGTGAGCGCCAGCGCGTCGTCGTGATGCATGATCTGCGGCACCAGCCGAGGCGCAAGGCGCGCCTGTTGCGTGAGCGCGAGATATTCGTAATGCGCCCGCGACAGCGGCAGTGGCCAGCTCTCACCGACCAGGCGCACGTAAGGCAGCGCCTGCTTCACCGCGATCCCCCCCGTCGCCCCCTTGACGATGAAGACGAGGTTGAGATTGCCGTCGCCGACCTCGCTGATGGACCAGCCATCCGGTGCGCCGCCAAGCGCAGCGGCGACCGCGGGAAGATCGGCCAGATAGCCCCGCAGGTCGGCCTCGTGCAGGATGCGGTACGGACCCGCGCCCGAGGCTCGCTCTGTCGAGGTCATGACCGCTCCTTTGCTCTGCTGTCAATCCCGCTCCAGGAAGTTCGAACCGATATCGGCCTTGCGCTTGATCGGGTCGTAATCGCAGTAGACGTTGTCGGCGACGAGCGTGAAGCTCGCAATCACCGTGTATTTGTCGAGCTTGACCGAATTCAGCCCGACGATCGAGGTGTTCTTGCCGTTGTTCCACTTGAACGGCGTCGAGCTCGGCGCCTTCTCGCAGGCCGAGACGGCTTCGGCAAACACATAGCCTTCGACGAAGGCCTTCATGGTGCGAACCTGCATCCCCAGGCGCCAATCGATGTAGAAGGCAACGCCAAGAGCAGCGATCACCAGTACCAACAAACCAACCACAATCCTCTGAAATGTCATCACCTTCCCCACCCCAAAGTCAGATCGCTAAAACGGCATCCCCATCAACTTCGACAGACGTTCGATCGAAAGATAGCCCGCGTTATAGGCAAGCAAGGCAAGACCATAAATCACGGCGGAAATGACCGTGGTCCAGATCAGCTTGGGCCCCATCCGGCTGAGGATCGGCGCTCCCGGATCGGTGCCTGGCGTGCCCACGCCGTCCTCGTGCTGGCTGCGCACGCCGAACGGCAAGGTCAGGAACAGCGCGATCCACCAGATCACGAAATAGATCGCGAATGCGGTTGAGATTGTATAGGCCATCGGCCTGCCCTTACGCCTGCTCGATCTCGACCAGCGCACCCGAAAAATCCTTCGGATGCAGGAACAGCACGGGCTTGCCATGCGCCCCTATCTTGGGCTGGCCGTCGCCGAGCACGCGCGCGCCCTCCCTGATCAGCGTGTCGCGCGAGGCGATGATGTCCGCCACCTCGTAGCAGACATGGTGAATGCCGCCGTCGGCATTGCGCTCGAGGAATTTGGCGATCGGCGAGTTGTCGCCGAGCGGCTGGATGAATTCGATCTTGGTGTTCGGCAGCGTCACGAACACGGTGATGACCCCATGCTCGGGCAGCGGGACCGCTTTGGAGATATCGGCGCCGAACGCGGCTCCGTAGATCCTGGCAGCCTTCTCGGCATCCTTGACCGCGATCGCAACGTGATTGAGCCGGCCGAGCATTGACGTCCTCCGATTATATTTTGGCGCTTCCAGCGCTTATATCGACGGTTGTCCGCCGGGCCTAGACCTCCAGAACATGAACGAGGCAGAGCGGCTTCTTGCCCCAATGCTCGTTCAGGGCGGCCCGGACCGCCCGCCGCACCGATTCAGCCATCGCATCCGGGTCGCGGCGCCGCGCCCGGGGCAGGCCTTCGATGGTGGAGACCACCACATCGAACACGATGTCGTCGAAGGCTTCGCCGGCCGTATTCTTCTCGGGGATACCGACAAGATCAACCTCGGGATCGTCGACCAACTCGCCCTTGTCGGTCACGGCGATGGCCACAAATACGCACCCGGCAAAGGCCATCCGCCGCCGCTCGACCACTGCCCGCGACTTCGAATCCTCCAGGATGGTTCCATCCTTGTAGAGCCGCCCCGAGGGCAGCTGGTCGATAATCCCCGGCGTGCCCGGCCCGAGCTTGACCAGATCGCCATTGCGGCAGGTCAGGACCCTGGGCACGCCGGCGGCGCGCGCGAGCTTGGCGTGCTCGAAGAGATGCAGCGGCTCGCCGTGCACGGGAATGACCAGCTGCGGCCGCGTCCAGGCCAGCATTTCCCGCATCTCGTCGCGGCGCGGATGGCCGGAGACATGCACCAGGTGCTCGCGGTCGGTGATGACCTCGACGCCTTGCGTCACCAGCCCGTTGATGATGCTGCCGACCGCCTTTTCATTGCCGGGGATGGTGCGCGAGGAAAAGATCACGCAGTCGCCCTTGTTCAGGGTGATCTCCGGGTGGTCGTCATTGGCGATCCGCGCCAGCGCCGCGCGCGGCTCGCCCTGGCTGCCGGTGCACAGCGCCAGCACCTTGTCGGCCGGGAAATGACCGTAGAGATCGGGGCTGCGGAAGTTCTGCACGCCCTCGAGATAGCCGGTCTCGCGGGCGACCTGCACCACGCGGTCCATGGCGCGGCCGACGACGACGACCTCGCGGTCGGCAGCCTTTGCCGCATCCGCCACCGCCTTCAGCCGCGCGACGTTGGAGGCAAAGGTCGTCACCGCAACCCGTCCCCTGGCGCGCTTGACGAGATCGGTGATGGTTTTCGCTACCTCGGCTTCCGACGGCGAGCGGCCGTCGCGCACCGCATTGGTCGAATCGCCGATCAGCGCCAATAGCCCAGCGTCGCCGAGCTCACGCAGCCGCCGCTCGTCGGTCGGCGGGCCGATGATCGGGGTAGGATCGATCTTCCAGTCGCCGGTGTGCAGCACCGTGCCGATCTCGGTGTGGATCGCGAGCGCATGCGACTCCGGAATCGAATGCGCCACCGGAATGAACTCGACATTGAACGGGCCGATATCGACCCGGCCGCCCGACGGGATCACCGTGACGGGGATTTTCGGCGGGTTACGCTCGGCCTCGCATTTGGCCTCGAACAATGCAGCGGAGAACCTGGTTGCATAGATCGGGCATTTCAGCCGCGGCCAGAGATCGATGATGGCGCCGAAATGATCCTCATGGGCATGCGTCAGCACCAGGCCAACGAGGTTCTTCCGCTCCTTCTCGAGGAAGGAGATGTCCGGCATGATCAGGTCGATACCGGGCAGATGTTCCTCGTCGCCGAAGGAGACACCGAGGTCGATGGCAAGCCAGCTTCGCCGGTGGCGATCGCCGAGGCCATAGATCGACAGGTTCATGCCGATCTCGCCGACGCCGCCGAGCGGCGCGAATGTCAGTTCGTCCGCCATCAGCCAGCCCTCGCCGAAGCCGCGTTGCCGAAATAGACGTCACCCGCCGTAACCGGCACGCGGCGACCTGCCGCGGTGCGGACGATCATGCAGCCCTGCTCGTCGATGGTGTCGAAGGTCCCTTCGATCGGCTCCCCGCCGGACTTGATGGCAACCGCCTCGCCGAGACCGGCCGCGCGCTCCAGCCAGAGGCGCCTGATCGCGGCAAAGCCGCGGCCATTGTCCCAGATGCCGCGAAATTCGGCCCAGCCGTCGGACAGTGCGGCAAACAGCTCTTCTGCGCCGACATCGATGCCGAGCGCCTTCAACGAGGTCGCGGGCGTCGGCGTATCGGTGGGCGCCGCCACGACATTGGTGCCGATGCCGACCACGACGGCAAGGCCATCGGCCGCGGCTTCGGCTTCCAGCAGGATGCCGGCGAGTTTCTGCCGTCCCGCCAGCACGTCATTGGGCCATTTCAGCGAGAATTTCAGGTCGTCCGAGCCGGGCGAGCGCATGGCCGCTTCGATGCTCAGCGTGGCCAGCGCCGCTTCCAGCGCCAGCCCCGCGGCAAAGCCCAAGGTCGCGGCGACCGCGGGCTGAACGGTCATCACCTCCAGGATGCTGCTCGCGAGATTGCCGCGCGGCGCGATCCAGGGCCGATGGCGCCGGCCACGGCCGGCGGTCTGCTCCGAGGTCACGAACCACATCGGCCCGCGCTCGCCGGCGCGGGCGCGCGTCAGCGCCTCCGCATTGGTCGAACCGATCTGATCGAAGGCAGCGAGACGATACCCTGTCGATGTTGCGCGCGGACCGAGCTTGAATGGCATCTAGAACAATGACTTGGCCGCTGAGGTCGCAGCGCTGACCAGCGGGCCGGGATAGACGAAGAACAGGATGTTGAAGAGGCCGGCGACCGTGAGCACCGTGCCGACCTCGAAGCGCACCGGATCGAGCTTGGTGAGCGGCTCGTCGAAATACATGGTCTTGACGATCGACAGGTAATAATAGGCGCCCACGACGCTGGTGAGCACGCCGATCACCGAGAGCGTGAACAGCCCCGCCTTGATGGCGGCGACGAACACGTACCATTTGCCGAAAAAGCCCGCGAGCGGCGGAACCCCGGCGAGCGAGAACAGCAGCATCGCAAAGAAGAAGGCGAGCAGCGGATTGGTGCGCGAGAGGCCGGCGAAATCGCTGATGTTCTCGAAATTCTGGCCGTTGCGCTTGATGGAGAGGATGATGGCGAAGGCGCCGAGCGTCATCGCCACATAGATCGCGATATAGACCAGCACGCCCTGCGCGCCCTCGACCGTCCCGGCGGCAAGCCCCACAAGCGCGAAGCCCATATGGCCGATCGAGGAATAGGCCATCAGGCGCTTGATGTTGCGCTGGCCGATCGCGGCAAACGAGCCCAGCGCCATCGAGGCAATGGAGACGAAGACGACGATCTGCTGCCACTGGGTCAGGATGCCCGGGAATGCCGTCAGCGTGACGCGGGTGAACACGGCGAGCGCCGCAACCTTCGGCGCTGACGCGAAGAAGGCGGTCACCGGGGTCGGGGCGCCCTCATAGACGTCGGGCGTCCACATGTGAAACGGCACGGCGGAGACCTTGAAGCAGAGGCCGGCGAGCAGGAACACGAGGCCAAAGGCGATGCCGACGCTGCCGGTCTTGATGCCGGCGGCAAGGCCGGCGAAGTTCACGGTGCCGCTGAAGCCATAGATCAGCGAGGCGCCGTAGAGCAGCATGCCCGACGACAGCGCGCCCAGCACGAAATACTTCAGGCCGGCTTCGGTCGACTTGGCATTGTCGCGGTTGGAGGCGGCGACCACGTAGAGCGCGAGCGACATCAACTCGAGCCCGAGATAGAGCGCGATCAGGTCGCCGGCCGAGATCAGCACCATCATGCCGAGCGTCGAGAGCAGCACCAGCACGGCATATTCGAAGATGCGTCGCGACGGATCGGAGAGGAATTCGGTCGACAGCACCAGCGTCACCGCCGAGCCGATCAGCGCCAGGATCTTCAGGAAGCGCGCGAAATCATCGACGATGAAGCCGCCGCCGAAGGTGGTGAGCTTGCCCGCGGGCAGCGTCAGCTCGAGGATGCCGACCACGATCAAGAGCGCCACGGCGAGCCAGGTGACGAGCTTCGTGGTGCCCTGCCCGCGAAAGGCCCCGAGCATCAGCAGCGCCATCGCGCCGACGGCGAGCACCAGTTCGGGAAGAACCGGCTGCAATTGATAACCTGCGGTCTCAAAGCTCATGTCTGTCGATCCTGATCTGCTGCTTCGCGTGCTTCACTGCAGCAGCGCGGCGGCCTTAACGGCCGTGACCGCGGTGGTGTAATTGGTGACGAGTTGCTGGACGGATGCCGCCGACATGTCGAGCACCGGCTTCGGATAGACGCCGAACCAGATGGTCGCCGCCACCAGCGGGAACAGCGTCAGGCATTCGCGCCAGGTCATGTCCTTCATGGTCATCAAGGTCGGCTTGACCAGCGCGCCGAACACGATCTTGCGGTAGAGCCAGAGCGCATAGCAGGCCGACAGGATCACGCCCGTGGTGGCGAAGAAGGTGGTCGGCAGCGACACCTTGAAGGTGCCGATCAGCGTCATGAACTCGCCGATGAAGCCGGAGGTGCCGGGCAGACCAACATTGGCCATGGTGAACACCATGAACACGAGCGCATAGAGCGGCATGCGGTTGACCAGCCCGCCATAGGCGGCGATCTCGCGGGTGTGCATGCGGTCATAGACGATACCGACGCAGAGGAACAGCGCGCCGGAGACGATGCCGTGCGAGATCATCTGGAACACGCCGCCGGCGACGCCCTGGATGGTGCCGGCGAAAATGCCCATGGTCACGAAGCCCATATGGGCGACCGACGAATAGGCGATCAGCTTCTTCATGTCCTCCTGCATCAGCGCGACCAGCGACGTGTAGATGATCGCGATCACCGAGAGCGAGAAGATCAGCGGCGCGAAGTCATGCGAGGCCAGCGGGAACATCGGCAGCGAGAAGCGCAGGAAGCCGTAGCCGCCCATCTTCAGGAGGATCGCGGCCAGGATCACCGAGCCCGCGGTCGGCGCTTCCACGTGAGCGTCGGGCAGCCAGGTGTGCACCGGCCACATCGGCATCTTCACCGCGAACGAGGCGAAGAAGGCAAGCCAGGCCCAGGTCTGCAAAGACCGCGGCACGGCGGTGTGCATCAGGGTCGGGATGTCCGTGGTGCCGCCGTTCCAGTACAGCGCCATGATGGCGAGCAGCATCAGCACCGAGCCGAGGAACGTATAGAGGAAGAATTTGAAGGAAGCGTAGACCCGGCGCGGGCCGCCCCAGACGCCGATGATCAGGAACATCGGGATCAGGCCGCCCTCGAAGAACAGATAGAACAGCACGAGGTCGAGCGCCGAGAAGGTGCCGACCATCAGCGTTTCCAGCACCAGGAACGCCATCATGTATTCGCTCACGCGGCTCTGGATCGCTTTCCAGCTGGCGACGATGCAGAACGGCAGCAAGGCGGTGGTCAGGATCACGAAGGGCAGCGAAATGCCGTCGACGCCCATGTGATAGTTGATGCCGGTCGCAAGCCAGCTTGCCTTCTCGACGAACTGGAAGTCGGTCTGCGCCGGGTCGAAGCGCATGATGAGGATCAGCGACACCGCGAAGGTGACGAGCGTGGTCCACAGCGCGATCCAGCGCGCCGTCGCATTGGCGGTCTCGTCGCTGCCGCGCGCCATCAGGTAGATGAGCGCCACGCCGACGAGCGGCAGGAAGGTGGTGATGGAGAGGATGGGCCAGGTCGTCATTTATTGGGCTCCCAGGCCGAACATGAACCAGGTGATCAGGCCGGCAGCCCCGATCAGCATGGCAAAGGCGTAGTGATAGAGATAGCCGGTCTGGATCTTGACCACGTTGCGGGTGACGTCGAGCACCCGCGCCGACACGCCGTCCGGCCCGAAGCCGTCGATGAGCCAGCCGTCGCCCCTCTTCCACAGCGTGTAGCCGATCCACTTCGCGGGCCGCACGAAGATCAAATCGTACAGCTCGTCGAAGTACCACTTGTTGAGCAGGAAGTTGTACAGCAGCGGCTGCTGCTCGGCGAGCTCGACCGGCAGGTAGGGCCGGCGGATGTAGAAGAGGTAGGAGAGCAGGAAACCACCCACCATCATCAGGAACGGCAGCCAGCCGAGCAGGCGCGGCATCTGCTCCATGTCCTCGATGATGTGCGGATTCATCTTCACGGACTCGCGGAAGAATTCTTCGACGCCCTGGCCTGCGAAAATCTCGCGGAATGGGAAGCCGGAGAAGATCGAGCCGAGGGCCAGCACGCCGATCGGGACCAGCATCCATAACGGGCTCTCATGCGCCGCCTCATAATGCTCCTGGTCATGCGGCTCGCCGAAGAAGGTCTTGAAGATCAGCCGCCAGGAATAGAACGAGGTCAGGCCGGCCGCGCCGATCGTCAGGATGTAGGCATAGGTCCCGAACGGGTTGTGCGAGGCGTAGGCGGACTCGATGATCGCATCCTTGGAGAAGTAGCCGGCGAACATCGGAAAGCCCGTCAAGGCCAGCGTCCCGATGCACATCACGGCAAAGGTGTAGGGGATCTTCCGCCACAGCCCGCCCATGTTGCGGATGTCCTGCTCGTGGTGCATCGCGTAGATCACCGAGCCCGAGCCCAGGAACAGCAGGGCCTTGAAGAAGGCGTGGGTGAACAGGTGGAACATGCCGACCGAATAGGCCCCTGCCCCCATCGCCACGAACATGTAGCCGAGCTGCGAGCAGGTCGAGTAGGCGACGATCCGCTTGATGTCGTTCTGGACGAGGCCGATGGTCGCCGCGAAGAACGCCGTGGTCGCGCCGATGAACATCACGAAGGCCTGCGCGGTCGGCGCGAGCTCGAACAAGGGCGACAGCCGCGCCACCATGAAGACGCCGGCGGTGACCATGGTCGCGGCGTGGATCAGCGCGGACACCGGCGTCGGGCCTTCCATGGCGTCCGGCAACCAGGTGTGCAGCAGGAACTGCGCCGACTTGCCCATCGCGCCCATGAACAGCAGGAGGCACGCAAGGGTCAGCGCATCGACCTGCCAGCCGAAGAAGTCGATGGTCTTGCCGACCAGAGCCGGCGCGCCGCCGAAGATGGTCTCGAAATCGGTCGAGCCGATCAGCGCGAACACGGCGAAGATGCCGAGCGCGAAGCCGAAGTCGCCGACGCGGTTGACGACGAAGGCCTTGATCGCCGCCGCGTTGGCGGAGGGCTTCTGGTACCAGAAGCCGATCAGGAGGTAGCTTGCAAGACCGACGCCTTCCCAGCCGAAGAACAGCTGGACCAGGTTGTCGGCGGTCACCAGCATCAGCATGGCGAAGGTGAACAGCGACAGGTAGCCGAAGAAGCGCGGCCGGTTCGGGTCCTCGTCCATGTAGCCGATGGAATAGAGGTGCACGAGCGAGGACACCGTTGTGACCACGACCAGCATCACGGCGGTCAGCGTGTCGACCCGCAACGCCCAGGACACCTGCAGATCGCCGGAGACAATCCAGGGCAGCAGCTGAATGCGGGCATCGTGATGCAGGAAGCCGACGTCGACGAAGGTGAACCAGGACAGCGCCGCCGAAACGAACAGCAAGCCCGTCGTGATCAGCTCGGCCGCACGCGAGCCGGCTGCCGGCGGCTCGGCCGGGCCGTGGGCATGGTCGTCATGAGCGTGATCATCGGCGCCGTGGTGGTCATGCGCATGGGATGCGTGAGCGTCGCCATGCCCGTCGTCATGATGCTCGACGGTATCGCCGCTCGGGCAGCGCCCATGCGCGCCCATGATCGCGATGATGCCGGCAAGAATGGCGCCCAGCAACGGCAGGAAAACGATTGCCTGGATCATAGCCGGGTCAGCCCTTCATCAGATTGACGTCTTCAACCGCGATGGAGCCGCGGTTGCGGAAATACACCACCAGGATCGCAAGCCCGATCGCGGCCTCGGCGGCGGCGACCGTCAGCACCAACAGCGCAAACACCTGGCCGACGATGTCGCCGAGGAAGGTCGAGAACGCCACCAGGTTGATGTTGACGGCGAGCAGGATCAGCTCGATCGACATCAGGATGACGATGATGTTCTTGCGGTTCAGGAAGATGCCGAGGATCCCGAGCGTGAACAGGATCGCCGCCACCGCCAGATAATGTCCGAGCCCGATGATCATTGCACCCACTCCGCCGCGTCGGCGTCCTGCAGCCCCTGGCCGGATGCGACCTTGCGCACGGCCATGGCGATCTCGGGCGTCCGCGCGTTCTGCACGTTGATATCCTGCCGCTTGACATAGGCCTTGTGGCGCAATGTCAGCACGATGGCGCCGATCATCGCGACCAGGAGCACCATGCCCGCCAGCTGGAAGTAATTGATGTACTTCGTGTAGAGCACGAGCCCGAGCGCCTCGGTGTTGGAGACATTGGTCGGGATCGCAGACGTGATCTGCTTCGAGATGTTCGGATTGATCACCCAGAAGCCGACGGTGAGCAGCAGCTCGAACATGAAGACGCCGCCGACCACGAGGCCGACCGGAAGATATTCGATGAAACCTTCACGAAGCTGGTCGAAGTCGACGTCCAGCATCATGATCACGAACAGGAACAGCACGGCGACCGCGCCGACATAGACCACGATCAGCATCATGGCGAGGAATTCGGCGCCCATCAGCACGAACAGGCCGGAGGCGTTGACGAAGGCCAGGATCAGGAACAGCACGGAGTGAACGGGGTTGCGCGAGGCGACCACCATCACCGCTGATGCCACGCAGACGGCGGCAAACAGGTAAAAGAACAGCGCGGGAAGTATCATTATATGTCCCCGTCCCCTTACCGATAGGGCGCGTCGAGCGCGATCGCCTTTGCGATCTCGCGCTCCCAGCGGTCCCCATTGGCGAGCAGCTTGGCCTTGTCGTAATAGAGCTCTTCACGCGTCTCGGTCGCGAATTCGAAGTTCGGCCCCTCGACGATCGCATCCACCGGGCAGGCCTCCTGGCACATGCCGCAATAGATGCACTTCACCATGTCGATGTCGTAGCGCACGGTGCGACGGGTGCCGTCGTTGCGGCGCGGACCGGCCTCGATGGTAATGGCCTGCGCGGGGCAGATCGCCTCGCACAGCTTGCAGGCGATGCAGCGCTCCTCGCCATTGGGATAGCGGCGCAGCGCGTGCTCGCCGCGGAAACGCGGCGAGATCGGGCCCTTTTCGAAGGGATAGTTCAGCGTCGGCTTCGGCTGAAAGAAATAGCGCATGGCGAGAAAGAACGCCGATACGAACTCGGACAGAAGCAGCGACCGGGCGGCGGCCTTGACACTCATGGCGGACCTCACTTCGGCGCGATGTCGGCGAAGTGCAACACGCCGGCCACCACCACGACCATCACCAGCGAGAGCGGCAGGAACACCTTCCAGCCCAGTCGCATCAATTGGTCGTAGCGATAGCGCGGCACGATCGCCTTTGCCATCGCGAACAGGAAGAACATGAAGAACAGTTTCAGCGCAAACCAGATGACACCGGGGATCCAGGTGAAGGGCGGCAGCGCCACCGGCGGCAGCCAACCGCCTAAGAACAGGATCGTGGCCATCGCGCACATGGTGGTGATGGCGACATATTCGCCGAGCATGAACAGCAGATACGGAGTCGAGCCGTATTCGACCATGAAGCCGGCCACGAGCTCCGATTCCGCCTCGACCAGATCGAACGGCGGGCGGTTGGTTTCGGCGAGCGCGGAGACGTAGAACACCACGAACATCGGAAAGAGCGGCCAGACATACCAGTTCAGGATGGTGAGCCGCGGCAGCCCGATCAGGCTGGCAAGCCCGCGGGCATTCTGCGCTTCCACCACCGCCGACAGGTTCAGCGAGCCCGCGCACAAGAGTACGGTGATGATCACGAAGCCGATCGAGACCTCGTACGACACCATCTGCGCGGCCGAGCGCAGCGCGGCCAGGAACGGGTATTTCGAGTTCGACGACCAGCCGGCCATGATGATGCCGTAGATCGACAGCGACGAGATCGCGAAGATGTAGAGGATGCCGACATTGATGTCGGAGATCACCCAGCCGAGATTGGTCGGGATCACCGCCCACGCCGACAGCGCCAGCACGCAGGAGACCAGCGGCGCCAGCAGGAAGACGCCCTTGTTGGCGCCGGCCGGAATGATCGGCTCCTTCAGCACGAATTTGAGCAGGTCCGCAAAGGATTGCAGCAGGCCGAACGGGCCGACCACGTTGGGGCCGCGGCGGATCTGCACCGCCGACCAGATCTTGCGGTCGGCCAGGAGGATGTAGGCGATCGCGATCAGGAGCACGACGAGCAGCAGCACGCTTTCCGCGACCATGATGATCAGCGGCCAGAGGAAGCCGGTCCAGAACGAGCTTGCGAAGAAATCAGCCATCAGATCACGCTTATTCCGCTGCCGTCAGCATGCGCCCTGCGGCCAGGCGCGAGCATTCCGCCATCACCGCTGATGCACGAGCGATCGGGTTGGTCAGGTAGAAATCCTCGACCGGGGACTTGAACGGCGCCTTCTCCAGGGTGCCGCCCTTCCCCGCCAGCGCCTTGATCGCGCCGACATCGGCCGGTTCGACATGGTCCATCCGCTGCAGCAGCGGCACCGCCTTGAAGATCGCCCGGCGCAGCTCGCCCAGCGAGTCATAGGGCAGCTTCTTGCCCAATGCCTCGGAGAGCGCACGGATGATCGCCCAGTCCTCGCGCGCATCCCCGGGCGGGAAGGCGGCACGGCCGGCCATCTGCACGCGGCCTTCGGTGTTGACATAGATCGCGGACTTCTCGGTGTAGGCGGCGCCGGGCAGGATCACGTCGGCGCGGTGCGCGCCGCGATCGCCATGGGTGCCTATATAGACCACGAAGGTGCCGTCCGGCACCTTGGTCTCGTCGGCGCCGAGCAGGAACAACACATCGAGCGTGCCGAAGGTCGTCATCTGCGCTGCATTGAGACCGCCCGCTCCAGGCGCGAAGCCGATGTCGAGCGCGCCGACGCGGGAGGCCGTGTCGTGCAGCACGGCGAAGCCGTTCCAGCCATCCTTGACTGCGCCTAGGCCGACCGCGAGCTTGGCCGCGGCCGCAAGCACTGCCGCGCCGTCATGGCGACCGGCCGCGCCGGAGCCGACCAGCACGATAGGGTTCTTGGCGTTCTTCAGGACGTCGGCGAATTTGCCCTTGCCGCTGGCGAGTTCGCTCAGCGTGTCAGTACCGGCGCCGAGATAGTCATAGTCGTAGGTGAGATCGGCCTGCGGGCCGATCACGCCGATCTTGAGCTGGCCGGTGCGCCAGCGCTTGCGGATGCGGGCGTTGAGCACGGCCGCTTCCTTGCGCGGGTTGGCGCCGACGATCAGCAGCGCATCCGCCTGCTCGATGCCGGCAATGCCCGGATTGAACAGATAAGAGGCGCGGCCGAGCCGGGCGTCGAAGGCATCGCCGCCCTGCACCGCGAGATTGGTCGAGCCCCATTTCGCGAGCAGATCCTTCAGCGCGAACATCTCCTCGACCCCGGCGAGATCGCCGGCGATGGCGCCGACGCGCTTGCCGTCGATGCGGCCGGCCTTGGCGGCGATGGCGGCAAAAGCCTCCTGCCAGGAGGCGGCGCGCAGCTTGCCGTTCTCGCGGATGTAGGGCCGGTCAAGGCGCTGGGTGCGCAGGCCGTCGACGACGTGCCGGGTCTTGTCGGAGATCCATTCCTCGTTCACCGCCTCGTTGATGCGCGGCAGGATCCGCATCACCTCGCGGCCGCGGGTGTCGACGCGGATCGCCGAGCCGATACCGTCCATGACGTCGACCGACTGGGTCTTGCCGAGCTCCCAGGGCCGCGCCGCGAAGGCATAGGGCTTCGAGGTCAAGGCGCCCACCGGGCAGATGTCGACCAGATTGCCCTGCAGCTCCGAGCTCAGCGCGTGCTCCAGATAGGTCGTGATCTCCATGTCCTCGCCGCGGCCGGTGGCGCCCATTTCCGGCGTGCCGCAGACTTCGGCGGAGAAACGGACGCAGCGCGTGCACTGGATGCAGCGGTTCATCGAGGTCTTGACCAGCGCGCCGAGATATTTGTCCTCGACGGCGCGCTTGTTCTCGGCAAAGCGGCTGGTGTCGACGCCGTAGCCCATCGCCTGGTCCTGCAGGTCGCATTCGCCGCCCTGGTCGCAGATCGGGCAGTCCAGCGGATGGTTGATGAGCAGGAACTCCATCACGCCTTCGCGCGCCTTCTTCACCATCGGCGAACGGGTCGAGATCTCCGGCGGCTCGCCCTTCGGACCGGGCCGGCAGTCGCGCACGCCCCAGGCGCAGCTTGCGACCGGCTTCGGCCCCCCCTTCACCTCGACCAGGCACATCCGGCAATTGCCGGCGATTGACAGCCGCTCGTGGTAGCAGAAGCGCGGAATCTCGGCGCCTGCCGCCTCGCACGCCTGCAACAGCGTGTACTCCGGCGGCACATCGATCTCTTTGCCATCGACGATGATCTTGGTCATTGCTTCACTCCGCCGCGATCATGTTCTCGGGATCGCGGATGCCGATATCGTCGATATCGGCCTTGTGCGAATATTGGTCGATGCGAGCTTCGATCTCGTGACGGAAATGCGCGATCAGGCCCTGGATCGGCCAAGCCGCGGCATCGCCCAGCGCGCAGATGGTGTGGCCTTCGACCTGCTTGGTCACTTCCAGCAGCATGTCGATCTCGCGCTTGTGGGCGCGGCCCTCGGCCATGCGGGTCAGCACGCGCCACATCCAGCCCGTGCCCTCGCGGCACGGGGTGCACTGGCCACAGCTCTCGTGCTTGTAGAAATAGGAGATGCGCGCGATCGCCCGGATCAGGTCGGTCGACTTGTCCATGACGATGACGGCGGCGGTGCCGAGGCCGGAGCGCAGCTTGCTCAGGCTGTCGAAATCCATCGGCGTGTCGATGATCTGCTCGGCCGGCACCATGCGCACCGAGGAGCCGCCGGGAATCACGGCCTTCAGATTGTCCCAGCCGCCGCGAATGCCGCCGCAGTGCCGTTCGATCAGCTCCCGGAACGTCAGCCCCAGCGCCTCCTCGACGTTGCAGGGACGCTCGACATGGCCGGAGATGCAGAACAGTTTTGTTCCGACATTGTTGGGGCGGCCGATGCCTGCGAACCAGGCGGCGCCCCGGCGCAGGATGTCGGGTGCGACCGCGATCGATTCGACATTGTTGACCGTGGTCGGGCAGCCATAGAGGCCGACATTGGCCGGGAACGGCGGCTTCAGCCGCGGCTGGCCCTTCTTGCCCTCGAGGCTCTCCAGCAGTGCGGTCTCCTCGCCGCAGATATAGGCGCCGGCGCCGTGGGCGACATAGAGGTCGAACGGCCAGCCGTTGACATTGTCCTTGCCGATCAGCTTGGCCTCATAGGCCTGGTCGATCGCGGCCTGCAGGTGCTCGCGCTCGCGGATGAACTCGCCGCGCACATAGATGTAGCAGGCATGGGCGCCCATGGCGAAGCTCGCGAGCAGGCAGCCTTCGACCAGAAGATGCGGATCGTGCCGCATGATCTCGCGGTCCTTGCAGGTGCCGGGCTCGGACTCGTCGGCGTTGACGACGAGATAGCTCGGACGGCCGTCCTTGCTCTCCTTCGGCATGAACGACCATTTCAGGCCGGTCGGGAAGCCGGCGCCGCCGCGGCCGCGGAGCCCTGAGGCCTTCATCTCGTTGATGATCCAGTCGCGGCCCTTGTCGATGATCGCCTTGGTGCCGTCCCAGGCGCCGCGCTTGCGCGCGCCTTCGAGCCCCCAATCATGGAGGCCGTAGAGATTCTTGAAAATCCGGTCCTTGTCGTCGAGCATGACTAGAGCGCTTTCCGATCCGAACGTAGGGCTGTCATCGCACGCATCAGGTGGTTTCCTTCAGCGTGGTCGGCCCGGTGATGGGCGCCGAGAACTGCCGGCCGTTTTGCGGACCGGGCTTCGGCGGATTGCCCGAGGCAAAGCCGTCGAGGACTTTGCCGAAGCTTTCCTTGGTGAGGTCTTCGTAGGTGTCCTTCCAGATCATGACCATCGGCGCGTTCACGCAGGCGCCGAGGCACTCGACCTCCTCCCAGCTGAAATTGCCGTCCTTGGAGAGATGGAAGGGATCATGATGGATGCGGCTCTGGCAGACTTCGATGAGCTCGCCCGCGCCGCGCAGGCGGCACGGCGTGGTGCCGCAAACCTGGACATGGGCCTTCTTGCCCACCGGCTGCAGCTGGAACATGGTGTAGAAGGTCGCGATCTCCAGCATGCGGATCAGCGGCATGTCGAGCATGTCGGCGACATAGCGGATCGCGGCTTCCGACACCCAGCCCTCGTTCTGCTCCTGCGCCCGCCACAGGATGGCGATCGCAGCCGAGGCCTGCCGTCCTTCCGGATATTTGGTGATCTCGCGCTTGGCCCAGGCGAGATTCTCGGCGGTGAAAGCGAAGCTTTCCGGCTGCTGTTCTTTTGGCGCAAGGCGGCGAACGGACATCGTGTTCTAGACTCTCATTGCATGCGACGCGCGGCATCGGCATTGAGCGCGTCGATCCGGTTTTGCCAGAACGCGCTCTGCGTGCCGAAGACGTTGTAGCCGACGTGGGTGGAGACCTTGATGCGATCGAGGATCGACAGCTCCGTCACGGTCTCCATGCGGTTGGAACGGGGATCGTAGACGATGAGCTTGAGCGGGGTCTGTTCGAGGATGTAGCGCGAGACGGTGTGATCGGGGTCGTTGCCGTGCTCCTCGCACAGGATGACGCTGTCGCCGGCAAGCAGGCGCGCGCCGCCCTTGATCGCCTCGATCTCGACGCCCTCGACGTCGAGCTTGATCAGGTATTTGCCCTCGGCAGCGATCCTGCCGTCGTCGATGAGATCGTCGAGTGCAATGACCGGCACGTCCTCGCCGCCGCCACCGGTTCCGTTGGCGATGCTGAAGGCCTCGTGCTTGGTGCCGGTGAGATGCGCGCTGCCGCGGCCGGCGCCGACCGCGCATTTCATGGTCTCGAAGCGATTTTCATTGACGCGCGCGTTGTTGGCGAGCTTCGAAAAATTCTGCGACGACGGCTCGATCGCGATCACCCGGTGCGCGCCGAACGGACGGCTCGAGACCAGGACCGACCAGTAGCCGTAATTCGCGCCGCAATCGATCAGCGTGTAATCGACGTCGGAGGAGTGCCGGAACAAAAGCTCGAGCTCGTCCTCGTAGCGATAGGAGCGGTCGAGCAGCTTGCTCCAATAGCCGTCGCCATAGGGAAACTCGAATACCGCGTCGTCGTTGAGCTTGATCGCGATGTTGCGCTCGGGCAGCGCCTTGCGCAGCAGGTTGGCGCAGCCGTTGTAGCCGCGGTGCGAGAAGTGCGACGAGATTTTCGAGCCGGTCACCAATGCCAGCGCAGCCGTGCGTTCCCAGAGGTTTGCACCCTCCAGGGCTCCTGAGACACGGTCAAACTGGATCGGCGCCTGGCCCATCACCGATCGACCTCTCCGAACACGATATCGAGCGAGCCGAGGATGGCGGAGACGTCCGCGAGCAGATGGCCCCTGCAGATGAAGTCCATCGCCTGCAGATGCGCAAAGCCCGGCGCGCGGATCTTGCACTTGTAGGGCTTGTTGGTGCCATCGGCGACGAGATAGACGCCGAACTCGCCCTTGGGCGCTTCCACGGCGACATAGACCTCGCCTTCCGGCACATGGAAGCCTTCGGTGTAGAGCTTGAAGTGGTGGATCAAGGCTTCCATCGAGCGCTTCATCTCGCCGCGGCGCGGCGGGAAGATCTTGTGGTCGGTCACCGCGACCGGCCCCTGGCCGCCCGGCTCGCGCAGCTTGGCGATGCACTGCTTCATGATCCGCACCGACTGGCGCATCTCTTCCATGCGGATCAGATAGCGGTCGTAGCAGTCGCCGTTCTTGCCGATCGGAATGTCGAAATCCATCTCGGCATAGCACTCGTAGGGCTGCGACTTGCGCAGGTCCCAGGCGGCGCCCGAGCCGCGCACCATCACGCCGGAGAAGCCCCACTCCCAGGCCTGTTTCAGGGTCACCTTGCCGATGTCGACATTGCGCTGCTTGAAGATGCGGTTGGCCGTGAGCAGCCGGTCGAGATCGTCGACGACCTTGAGGAACGGATCGCACCAGGCATCGATGTCGTCGATCAGCTTGGGCGGCAGGTCCTGGTGCACGCCGCCGATGCGGAAGAAGGCGGCATGCATGCGCGAGCCGGAGGCGCGCTCGTAGAACACCATCAGCTTCTCGCGCTCCTCGAAGCCCCACAGCGGCGGGGTCAGCGCGCCGACGTCCATCGCCTGCGTGGTGACGTTGAGCAAATGAGAGAGGATGCGGCCGATCTCGCAATAGAGCACGCGAATCAGCTGGCCGCGGCGCGGCACTTCGATACCAAGCAGCTTTTCTGCCGCGAGGCAGAAGGCATGCTCCTGGTTCATCGGCGCGACATAGTCGAGCCGGTCGAAATAAGGGATCGCCTGCAGATAGGTCTTGGCTTCGATCAGCTTCTCGGTGCCGCGATGGAGCAGCCCGATATGAGGGTCGACACGCTCCACGACCTCACCATCGAGCTCCAGCACGAGACGCAGCACACCGTGCGCCGCCGGATGCTGCGGTCCAAAGTTGATGGTAAAGTTGCGAAGGCTTTGGCTTTGTTCGTTCATGATGCGCCCTCCATATACGGGCGAATGGCGAATAGCGAATGGCGAATGGCGAATGGTTTCATCTCGCGGGCTTGTCCTGCAGCGATCGGATTAGGGCGCGCACCATCCTGCCCAGACCCTCGCACTCCGACAGAACCGCTTCTAATTGTGCCGAAGGCAAGATGCCAACCCGCTCCGCCAACATCAGATGCGTTTCCAACTCTTTCAGCGAACCCTGCGCGATCCTCAGCTGCTGTATGAAGCTTCCGGTGCTCTCGCGACCGTGGCCTTCCGCGATATTGGCAGGAACGGAGCCTGCCGCGCGTCGGATCTGAGAGACCAAACCGAACAACTCCTAGCGCGGAAACTGGCGCGTCAATCGATAGCAAGACTCCGCGAGAGTCATGGCATCCTGCCACACTCTCAGGTCCCGGTACGAATTGATCGACTGGTCGTTCAAAAAGCATCCCTATTCGCCACTCACCATTCGCTATTCGCTTCTTTTCTCGTCACCGGGCAGCACGGGATAATCGGCGCCTTCCCAGGGCGAGAGGAAATCGAACTTGCGGAATTCCTGGTTCAGCCGGACCGGCTCGTAGAGCACCCGCTTCTCCTGGTCGTCGTAGCGGACCTCGACAAAGCCGGTCAGTGGGAAATCCTTGCGCAGCGGATGTCCCTCGAAGCCGTAATCGGTCAACAGCCGCCGCATGTCCGGATGGCCAGTGAAGATCACGCCATAGAGGTCGTAGGCCTCGCGCTCGAACCAGTCGGCGCCGGGAAACACGTCGATGAGCGAGGGCACCTGGGTGGTCTCGTCGGCATGGGCCTTGAGGCGGATGCGGGCGTTCAGGGTCGGCGACAGGAAGTGGTAGATCACGTCGAAGCGCTTCTCGCGCTCGGGATAGTCGACCGCCGTGATGTCGGTGATGTTGACGAAGCGGCAGTTGGGGTCGTCGCGCAGGAATTTCGCGACGTCCACGATCTTGCCGGCCTCGACCAGCACGGTCAGCTGATTGTAGGCCACCACATGTTCGAGCGCCGCGCCCGGAAGCGCGCTAACGATCGTTTGCCCCAGAGCCTCGAGCCTGCCGCCGTCCATCACTTGAAACCTTTTAGCGTTCGATCGTGCCGGTGCGGCGGATCTTCTTCTGCAGGAGCAGCACGCCGTAAAGCAGCGCCTCTGCGGTCGGCGGGCAGCCCGGCACGTAGATGTCGATCGGAACGATGCGGTCGCAGCCGCGCACCACCGAATAGGAATAGTGGTAGTAGCCGCCGCCATTGGCGCAGGAGCCCATGGAGATGACGTAGCGCGGCTCCGGCATCTGGTCGTAGACCTTGCGCAAAGCGGGCGCCATCTTGTTGGTCAGCGTGCCCGCCACGATCATCACGTCGGACTGCCGGGGCGAAGCGCGCGGCGCAAAGCCGAATCGCTCGACGTCGTAGCGCGGCATCGAGACCTGCATCATTTCGACGGCGCAACAGGCGAGCCCGAAGGTCATCCACATCAACGAGCCGGTGCGGGCCCAGGTGATGAGGTCGTCGGCCGCGGCGACAAAGAAGCCCTTGTCGGACAGCTCGTGGTTGACCTCGAGGAAATAGGGATCATTCGCGCCGACCGGCTTGCCGGTGGAAGGATCCAGGATGCCCGTCGAAGGCTTTGCGACCATCGGGCCCTTCGCCTGGACGTTGGGCTGGGTGGCGGTTGGGCTCAATCCCATTCGAGCGCGCCTTTCTTCCATTCATATGCAAAGCCGATCGTCAGCACGGCCAGGAACACCAGCATCGACCAGAAGCCGGTCGCGCCGAGCTTGCCGAACGCCACCGCCCAGGGAAACAGGAACGCCACCTCGAGATCGAAGATGATGAAGAGGATGGCGACCAGGTAGAAGCGGACGTCGAACTTCATGCGCGCGTCATCGAAGGCGTTGAAACCGCATTCGTAGGCCGAGAGCTTTTCCGGATCGGGCTGCTGGAAGGCGACCACGAAGGGGGCGATCAGGAGCACCAGCCCGATCACGGCCGCTACCCCAATAAAGACAACAAGTGGCAGATAGTTCTGCAGGATGCCGGTCATCGGCGCTTACCTTACTCCTGCGGTTTCGGGATGCCGCAGATTCGTCGATTTGGAATTATTCTTGAGGCTTAGCGCAGTGCACCAAGTGGCGCAAGACAAGCTATTTTGACGCCTGCCAAGCCCGGGCCTACCTGGGGAAACAGGGCTTTGATCCCTGATCCGCCAGCACCTAAGGGGCTTGGCGGGGGCACCAATGGAGCCTTGTTACAGGTGTGTCGCGCCTGCGTCAGCTGAAGTTTTTTTCAGCCGCGAGCATATCGGCGGCGCGCTCCGTCAGACGGTCGATCTGGGCGAGCAGCATGGCGACCTCCTCAGGGCTCAGGCCTTCGAGCAGCCGCGCGTTGCGCTCCAGCCCGCCGGCAACGATGGCGTCATGGGCGGCCAGCCCGGACCGGGTCAGCCGGACCAGCACCTCGCGGCTATCGCTGGGGTTTGCCGCGCGCGACACCAGCTTGCGCGAGACCAGCCCGGCCAGCGCCCGGCTGATCTGCCCCTTGTCCATGCCGACCGCCTCGGCGAGGCGCACCACGCTCATCGGCGGCCGCCGCCCGAGCGAGGCGACCAGCCCGAATTCCACCGAAGAGAGCCCCGTCAGCCGCTTGTAACGCAGGATCGCGCCGCGCCTGAGCAGGTTCGCCAGCACCATCAGCCGCGATGACAGCAGCGCGGTGATCGGCGCGGCCTCCTCCGCCGTGGCAACCGGCGGGATCGGATCGGCCTTGGTCCTGGTCCGGGTCATGGCAACAAGCTCTGCCAAGAAAGGGACCGCCTGCCAAGTGGCGGCAAGGGCGCGCCTCACATCGTTGACATTGTCATCGATCTCCCGTTCACTACGGCAAAGCCGACAACAAATCGGGCAAGAAATGGGGAGGAAACGCCATGAACATCACCCAGGGGGACCGCGATCTCGGCACCGCCTATGCGATCAAGCCGGCCAAGACCCGGACCGAGCTGACCTCGGTGGTCCGCGGCAGCCCGATGGGGGAATTGCTCCGTCGCTATTGGCATCCGGTCGGCCTTGTCTCGGACGCCACCGACATCCCCAGAAAAGTTCGCATCCTGGGCGAGGACCTGATCCTGTTTCGCGACAAAGGCGGCCGAGTGGGCCTGTTGCACGCGCGCTGCTGCCATCGCGGCACCACGCTCTATTATGGCAAGGTCGAGGATGACGGCATCCGCTGCTGCTACCATGGCTGGAAGTTCGACCACGAGGGCCATTGCCTGGAGCAACCCTGTGAGCCCGACGGCGGCCTGTTCAAGGACAAGGTCCGCCAGCCCTGGTATCCGGTTGCGGAACGCTACGGCCTGATCTTCGCCTATATGGGGCCGGCCGGGAGAAAGCCGGTGCTGCCCGCCTACGAGTGCCTGGAGACGATGGACGACGGCGAGTTCGTCGAGGCCGATGATTCATCGATCGGCGGTGGCGGACCCGCGATCATTCCATGCAACTGGCTGCAGCATTTCGAGAATGTCGTGGACCCCTACCATGTGCCGGTGCTGCATGGTTCCTTCAGCGGCCCGCAGTTCACCAACATGATGGCTTCGATGCCGGAGGTGACCTTCGAGATGTCGCCGCGCGGGGTGACCGTCCGGTCGGTCCGCCGGCAGGACGACGGCAAGGTGTTTTATCGGATAACGGAAGCGGCATTGCCGACCTTGCGCGTGGTGCCCAATCCGCGCGTGGCGCAATTCGCCCGGGTGGAATCGATCGGCTGGACGCTTCCGATCGACGACACCTCGTTCCGCATCTATGTCGCCGGCCGCGTCAGGAACACCGGCGATATCGGCCGTATGCGCTCGAAATTCAACGGCAAGTTCTGGTGGGACATGACTGAGGCCGAGCACCAGCAGTTCCCCGGCGACTATGAGGCCCAGGTCGGCCAAGGACCGGTCACGATCCATTCGGAAGAGCATTTCGGCCAGAGCGACCGCGGCATCCTGATGATCCGGCGCATGCTGGGCGACCAGCTCGAGGCGCTCGCCGCGGGACGCGATCCGATCGGCGTGTCCTTCGACGCAGAGGCGCCGCCGGTCAAGTTCGAGGCCGGAAACTATATCCGCGAGGCCTAGCACCTCACGGCCCAACAAACTGAAGAAGACAATATCACGGGGAAGGAAACCATGGCCGATCTCGCGACCGACGCGAGCGCACAATTGCGCGCTGCAACTCACCCCTCGCCGCGGCGGTACTACGTGCTGGCGGTCCTCACAATTGTCTATGCGCTCAACTTTCTCGACCGCACCATCTTCAACGTCCTGATCGAGCCGATCAAAAAGGAATTTGCGCTCTCCGATACCACCATGGGCCTGCTCGCGGGCTTCGGCTTTGTGCTGTTCTATTCCCTGCTCGGCATCCCGATCGCGCGGATCGCCGACCGAGTGAACCGGCGGAACATCGTGGCGATGGCCTTTGCATTCTGGAGCGCCATGACGTTCCTGTGCGGCCTCGCCTCCAGCCTCACCACGCTGGCGCTGGCGAGAATTGGCGTCGGCATCGGCGAATCTGCGGGCACCCCGGCCTCGCAAGCATTGCTCGCCGATCTCTTCGACAAGAACGAGCGGCCGCGCGCGCTCGGCATCTATGCCATCGGCACCTATCTCGGCGTCTTCCTCGGCTATTTCATCGGCGGCTGGGTCAACCAGCACTATGGCTGGCGCACCGCGTTCTTCTCGGCCGGCCTGCCCGGCATCGCGCTGGCCGCGTTATTGTGGCTCACCATTACGGAGCCCAAACGCGGCGCGATGGCGGAGAGGTTTACGCCCGAGCCGATCGGCCCGACGCTGCGCTTTCTGGTGACCCAGCCGAGCTTCGTCATTGTGCTGATCGGCTTTTGCCTGACGAGCTATACCAATTACGCGACAGCCGCCTGGATCCCGCCGTTCATGGCCCGCGTGCATCATTTGTCCAGCGCTGAGATCGGCACCTATGCCGGCACTTTCAAAGGTCTTTGCGGCATTGCCGGCACGCTGGTCGGAGGGCTCGTGGTCGGGCAGATCGGCCAGCACGACGACCGTTGGAAGCTCTGGGCGCCGGCGATCATGTCGGGCCTTGCGGGTCCCGTCTTTGCGCTATGCATGCTGACGCCGAGCTTCGTCACCATGATCGCAGCGCTTGCCGCGACCTCGTTCCTGGTCGGCTTCCATTTGAGACCGATCTTCGCCATTGCGCAGACCGTGGCGCGGCCCAGCATGCGGGCGCTCGCCTCGGCGCTGGTGCTGCTCACCGCGACCTGTTTCGGCCAAGGCGTCGGCCCGCTCGCGGTCGGCATGATCAATGACGCGCTGAGGGGCGCACTCGGCCCGGATGCCGTGCGCTATTCGCTGCTATCGGCGGCAGCCACCACGACGTTGGGGGCGCTGCTGTTCGTCTGGGCGGCCCGCTTCATCCGTGCCGACATCGCGCGGGCGACATAGCGACGCTGCGCCGCGCGAGCCGGATTCGCGGCCAGGCCCAGGCTGCAACGGCCGCGCGGCATCCAACGCCGGCCCACGCGAGATGGCGCCCACCCTCGCCCCACAACAGCCCGCGTCATTGCGAGAGCGCCGGCGTTGCGAAAGCTGCGGCAGGCGCGCACCTGCGGTGCCGCGATCTCATGGTGGAAGATCAACGGCAGGCCGTCACGCAATGCGGCAGCGGGACCATGGTCGAGATCAGGCTGGCCAGGCGTGGACGGCAGACCAGAGCCTGATCGTGCGCGCGTCCGTGAGGCCTCCCTCCGTCACCATTTGTAGGAGACGCTGGCGGTGACCCGCCGACGGTCGCCGTAGAAGCAGGACGAGGCCGACGCGCAGCTGGCGACATAGACCTTGTCGGTCACGTTGATCACGTTCAGTGCGGTGCGCCAGTTCTTCCATTCGTAATGGAGTGCGAGATCGCCGAGCACCACGGCAGGAACCTCCAGCGTGTTGGCGGTGTCGGCCCAGGACGAGCCGACATAGCGCACGCCTCCTCCGAATCCGAAGCCGGTCAGCGCTCCCTCGTGGAAGGTGTAGTCCGCCCAGCCCGACGCCATCACCTCGGGCCTGTTGGTCGGCGTCTTGCCGACCAGCGACGGATCGAGGTCCTTGCTGGTGAAGAGATGGTAGCCGGTGAAGGCGCCGATCAGCTTCAGCTCGGAGGTGACATTGGCCACGGCCTCGAGCTCGATGCCGCGCGAGGTGACCTCACCGCTCTGGTTCTGCAGGAGCACATTCGACGGATCGGCCGTCAGCGCATTCTGGCGCTTCAGATCGAACGCTGCCACCGTGAAATAGCCGTTGAAGCCGCTGGGCTGCACCTTCAGGCCGGCCTCGACCTGCTGACCCGTTTCAGGCAACAGCAACTGGTTCTGGGCGTTGAGGCCGATGACCGGGTTGTAGCTCGTTGCGTACGAGACGTACGGTGCAAGGCCGTTGTCGAAATTGTAGATCAGCCCGGCGCGCCCGCTGAACTTGCTGTCGTCGCGGCTCGCGAGCGTGATCCCGCTGGCCCGGCTGGCCTCGCTGGTCGACACCCAATCGTTTCGCCCGCTCAACACCAGCGTGACATTGCCGAGCTTGATCTGGTCCTGAAGATACGTGCCGGCCTGCTTTTGCGTGATGAGATAATTCCTGAACGGCGCGCTCGAAAACGGAATATCGCCCAGACCGTAGCCGGGATTGAAGACGTTGATCGACGGGACGGTGCCAAACTGGAAGTTCTGGTAGTCGTCGATCTGGTATCCCCTCAGATCGACCCCGAACAGCATCGTGTGCCTGAACGGCCCGGTCTCGAAGCGATATTCCAGCTGGTTGTCGAGATTGGCCTGGTTGGCGGTGTCCTTTGCATACCAATTGTAGCGCGCGAGGTCGCCCGTCGCCTCGTTGGCGTAACCGCTGCCGACATAGCCGCGATATGTCACGTCGACATGCGCAAACCGCGCATTCTGCCGGAACGTCACGCTGTCGGAGAGGTTGCGCTCGAACTGATAGCCGAGCATCTCCTGCTCGCGCGTGAAGGTGTCGGCGGCGGGATCGCCCACAAACAGGCTTGTCGGGATGCGGCCGAACGGTGCGTTGGTCACGGTACCGACATAGGGCAGGAAGTTGATGCCGCGGGTATCCTGCTTCGAGGCCGACGCCAGCACGGTGAAGGTGGTGTCGGCATCCGGCTTCCAGGTCACCGATGGCGCGATGAAGTAATTGTTGTCTGGGGTGAACTCGACCTGCGTGCCGCCGTTCTGCACTTGGCCGACGAGGCGGTAGAACAGCTTGCCGTTTTCGGCAGGCGTTGCGACCGGTCCGCCGAAATCGAAGCCGAGATAGGCGTTGCCGAAATTGTTGACGCCGGTCTCGACATAGCGGATCGGCTCGGCCGGCGGCATCTTGCTGATGACGTTGACGATGCCGCTCGGGCTCGAGCCGCCATAGAGCACCGCCGATGGCCCCCGCAGCACCTCGACGCGCTCCATGTCGGGGGGCTGCAGCTTCCAGCTCGCATAGGACGTGTAGAACAGCTGCATGCCGTCCAGGAACAGCCCGACATCGTCGGACTTGAAGCCGCGGATCAGCCACCAGTCGTTGCGGGTGTCTGCGCCGAAGTTTCCGGCGCGAACACCCGCCGTATAGCGCAGGACCTCGTCGAGCTTGTTCGGCTTCTGATCGCGGATCTGCTCGGCTCCGATCACCGAGACCGCCTGCGGCGTTTCCATGATCGGCGTGTCCGTCTTGGTGCCGGACGAGCTGCGGCTTGCCACATAACCCTGGATCGGGCCGCGCGGCGTCTCGACGGACGGGCGATCGGCCTGCGGCCTGGCCAGGCGTGCCGCTTGCACGGATCGCGGCCGTCGATGCTCCGCCTGTGAGCCGACCCGGCGTCGCGGCGCTGCGGGACTGACGGTGACCGGCGGAAGAGCTTGCGCGCCGGCTGATTGACTTGACGAACCCGATTGCTGTGCGACGGAAACCTGCGGCCACGACACCGCAACGGAGACGGTCGCCAGCATGGCGAGCCGCAACGGACCAAACGACTTCAACGTGCCACCCAACCCTTTGATGAGTTTTTGGCGCGTCGCTCTCGATCGAACGACACGCCGCGGCAGCGACGCTTATGCGCTTGCGCGCGATTCAACCAATTGAAAGCCTCTTAGAGCTGTTCTTTGAATCCTTCCAAGAATCCCTTCCAAGAACGCTGCCATTTTCTGCGGGCGCCTCGGCGCTGCGACGTTACGTCAGCTTGCCCGTGTATTGTTCGAGCTTCTCCCAGGCTTCACTGCCGTAGCTCTTCTGCCATTGGGTGTAGAAGCCGGCCTGCACCAGAGCGCTGCGGAATTGCTTGGGATCGGGGGTGTTGAAGACCATGCCCTTCGCCGTCAACTCGCCCTGCAGCGAGCGGTCCATCGCCAGGAGATCGGCGCGCTCCTTCAGCGCGGCGTCATCGAAGCTCTCGTTGAGGATCGCAAGCAGATCAGCGGGCAATCCCGACAGCGCGCCGCGATTGGCGATGACCCAATAGCCGCTCCAGCAATGGTTGGTCAGCGCGCAGTATTTCTGCACCTCGTAGAGCTTGCCGGTCGAGACCTGCGCCAGCGGATTCTCCTGGCCTTCGACGATATGTGTCTGCAGCGCCGAATAGAGCTCGCTGTAGCTGATGCTCGAGGGCAGCGCCCCGAGGCCCGAGAACAGCGAGGTCAAGAGCGCGGTGACGGGGACACGGATCTTGAAGCCCTTGAGGTCGTCGACGGCATTGAGCTGCCGGCTCGATGATGAGGTGATCTGGCGAAAGCCGTTGTCCCAGACCTTCTTCATCGGCACGATGCCGGCCTTGCCGATGGCGTCACGGACGAGATCGCCGACGGCGCCGTCCATCGCCGCCCAGACCTGGTCGTAGGACTGGAAGGCGAAGCCGATGCTGGGCAGCCCCGACAGCGGCACCAGTGTCGACAGCGTCATGGAGGGCGCGGCGAGCAGCTCGATGCCGCCGGCGCGCAACTGTGAGAGCATCTCCGGGTCGCCGCCGAGCTGGCTGTTGGCAAAGACGGTCACGGCGAGCCGCCCGGCGGAACGATCGCCCGCCTGCTTTGCCGCCTCGGCGAGCCGAATCGTCAGGGGATGGGTATCAGGGGTGTTGACGCCGAGCTTGAACTCGAAGTCGGCCGCCGCGTTTGCCGGTCTGCTCAGGATCGCGGCCGCACAGACGGCCGGGGCCGATCCGAGCAGTGCCCGGCGGGTCATTTTCTTCATTTTTTCGTTGCCTCCCGGGCGCTTGATTGCGCCCGGGCGGCAGTTTCAGCCGATCCGCGTACCGCCGCAAGGGCGATGAGCCGCCACGGCCTATCGCGCGAAACCATTTTGGGAGAGCCACGAAACCACGCTGAAACAGTGGGGCTCTATTCGTGATGCTCGACGGAAGGCGCAAAGACGCCTCGGGAGGCTCAGATGAACCACTCCATCCATTCAGCTGACCGTGCGACCCACCTGAAGATCGTGGTGGTGGCGCTGGTCGCCGGTATCGCGGTGGCGGCGTTCGGCGTCGCAACCCGCAACAATGTCGACTATTCACAGACCGCCCGGGTCATCAAAGCCGACAAGCCGGTCATGGTGACCACCTCGGGCACGACCGCGGTCCGCTGAGCCGATCCGCCGCTTAAGGGTTTTCGAGAGGCCGCCCTGATGGGCGGCCTTTTGCGCATGACAGGGTCTTCCCGTCCGGCCTGTTGCGCACGCTGGCCGGGGTCGCGGATTTGCTGCCGGCAAGGGCCCGCGCGCCGGGACGGACTAAACCGATCCTCCGGCAGCGCGCTGCAGGACTTTGGCAGCCTCTGCCTCTCCGGCCCATTTCTCTTCGGTGCAAGCCTTTTCAGGCCAAGACTTTTCGGACCAAGCCTTTTCAGACCAAGCCACGAACTGGTCCGGCCGCACCAGGATCAGCTGCGACTGGTATTTCTCCCGACCGTCGGTCGCGGAATCCCGGATCACCTTCAGCGGAATGCGAAGCCTTGAAGCAGCCTGTGCGAAAGCCTGCGCAGCGTCGTCCGCGTCAAGCGCGATCAGCGTAAAGCCCTCGCCGAGCTCCTCGAAAATGTTTCTGCCCGAGGACAGAGGCTGCGGGGCCAGATGATGGCCGGCCCGCGCCGCATAGGCATGCGAGCCGGTCGCGCTGCTCGAGGCGCCGGTCGCGCCGAGCACGATCGGCGAGCCCTCATAGTTCGGCTCGAACGCATTCACCTCGGCGCGCGCACCGGACTGCCGCGCGCGCCAGGCGGTTTCGAAATCGGTGCGATCGCGCGACGGATCATGTTTGCGCAGGAAATCACGGTCGTTGAAGATCGACGTCTCGATGAAATCGCGGGCGGTGGAGGCAAACACCGGCTGCCGCTCCGCGCTGTAGCTGTCGAGCAGGCCGGGACGCCCCCAACCCTGCAGCGTTGCCGCAAGCTTCCAGGAGAGATTGACGGCATCCTCGAGCCCGCTGTTGACGCCATAGCCGCCATAGGGCGGATGGCTGTGCGCGGCGTCGCCCGCAATGAAGATGCGGCCTGCGCGATAGCTGTCGGCGACGGCAAAGCGCAAATCCCAGAAACCGATATGCTCGAATTCGACGTCGAACTCGGCGCCGGCCGCCTCGTGCAGGAAGCGGCGGAAGTCGAAATTCTCCCGTGTCGTGCCGATCGGCACGGGCGCGTGGAAGAACCAGGTGCTGCCGAGGTCGACGCGACCGAAAAACTTCCAATACCCATCCAGCTCCGGGTGCAGCACGTTGTAGAAGGACTTTCCGGGAAAGCGCTCGAGCAGACGGTGCAGTCCGGTGGAGCGGAACACCAGGAGCACCATCAGCCGGTCGTGATCGGATCGGGTCTGGGTGATGCCGGCCTGCTCCCGTACCGTGGAACGGCTGCCGTCGCAGCCGACGACATAGTCGGCGCGCAGCGTCCGCCTCTCACCCCCGCGGTCGACGATGTCGACACTCACGCCGTCCGCATGGGGATGAACGGCCTCGCAGGTCCAGCCGTACAGGGTTTCGATCGCCGGAATCTGTGCAGCCCTGCGCCGCAGCACGGCCTCGGTGGCATATTGCGGCAGCCGCTCATTGTCGGTGAAATAGAACGGTCGCACCAGCTCGCGCTGCAGCCAGTCATAGCTGTAGCCGCTCAGCAGCGTGCCGTAGCTCGTCATGCCGCCGATGCCGTAATCGCGCGGGATGGTTCGCGCGGCGCGCAATTCGTCTTCCGCCCCCCAGAAATGGAAATGTTCCATGGTGCGCTGGGTGAGGTTCTGCCCCTTCGGGATCGGCTGCGGATCCTGATAGCGCTCGACCACGACGGAGCGAACGCCGCGCAGGCCGAGGTCGATCGCAAGACCAATGCCGACCGGGCCGCCGCCGACAATCACCACGGGCGCATCGTTTTCAGCTGGATTGCGCATTCTGAGCATCCCCTCGCAATTGGCGCGCGCCGGACCTCACCCGACCGGCCGTCGCGCACAAGCTCGCCCAAATGCAGTCCGCGACGAATTTCGTCAAGAAAAATCTCAATATGTGAGATTACTTACTATCGTCCAGGGCATCGGCGGCAATCAACCGGGCGGCCGTCCGGACCTCGTCGCCAATTCGATCAATCGATTCGCCGCTGGCATGCTGGCCGGCAATCGTGACGCAGAGGCTTGCTATCGGATAATTGGCGTCGAGGATGGGCGCGGCAATGCCGACCGCACCGGGCGTTACCTCACCGAAGGCCGTGGCGACGCCGGCGCGCTTGATGCGCTTGAGTGCCATGACGATGTCTTGCGGCGTCTCGCCCGTGCCGACCTCGCGCAGATCTATGGCATAGCGGCTGATCAGCGGCATCAATTGCTGCTTGGGCAGAAAGGCCATGATGGAACGGGCGATCGCGCCGCGTGCCATCGGCATCGGCCTGCCTCTCGGATAGCTGCTCACCGGATTGGGTGCCGATGACTGCGAGACAACGCAGAGCATCTTGTCGCCGTACCAGCGCACGATCAGCGCCGTGCAAGGATAGGCGGCCGTGAGCCGCGCCAGATGCGGCGCCGCGGCGGCAACCAGCGGATCGGCGCGCCGGCTCAAATAGTCCATTTCGACCACGCGCGGCCCCAGCGTGAACTGCCCGCCGCGCGTCGACATCAGAAGCCCGCTTTCCCTCAAGCTCTTCAAGTAACGGTAAAGCGTCGGCCTCGTGTAGCCGAGCTCGCGCATGAGCTCCTCGGGTGTCCAGAGCGGATGCGTCTCGCTGAACAGGTCCAGCACAGCGAGCACCTTGTCCGGCCTGTTGGTCTTCCCCACCTGCGTCAATCCTGCCTGTTCAGACCTCCTCTACCCCAGTCGGCGCTCCGCCGAAACAGGCGCGCCGTGGCGGGCTTGCGTCAGGTAAAATCTCAATATAAGAGATTTTGTGAAGAATTATAGTGCCGGCTTCAGCCGTCCGGGGAAGGAAAGTGATCCATGACCGTCGCTGTCAGGGTTGGGGCCGCGCCTGCTGTCATCGACGTTCCCGATTACATCGACCGGCATCCGGTCGGCGCCTTCCAGCTGCGCGTGATGCTGGCCTGCGCCGCGGTGCTGTTCATCGACGGCTTCGACACCCAGGCCATCGGATATGTGGCGCCGGCGCTGGCGTCGGACTGGAAGCTGGCGCGCGGCGCGCTGGGGCCGGTCTTCAGCGCCGGGTTGCTGGGCCTGATGATCGGCGCCCTGATCTTCGGCACGCTGGCCGACCGCATCGGCCGCAAGCGCATCATCGTGCTGAGTGCAGCCGCGTTTGGTATCGGCACCCTGCTCACCATGCTGGTCCAGGACGCCGCCTGGCTGATGATCTTGCGCTTTCTCACCGGGCTCGGGCTGGGCGGCGCGATGCCGAACGCAGTGGCCCTGACCTCGGAATTCAGCCCGCATCGGCGCCGAGCAACCATGGTGATGACCATGTTTGCAGGTTTTTCGATCGGCGCTGCACTGGGCGGCCTGCTGGCCGCAGCCCTCATTCCTGCGTTCGGCTGGCGCTCGGTCTTCCTGGTCGGCGGCCTGGCGCCCCTGCTGCTCGCGCCGGTGCTGTCCGCGCTTCTCCCGGAATCGATCCGTTATCTGGCGCTGGTCGGCGGACGCGATCGCGAGGTTGCCGCGCTGTTGCAGCGTGTCGCGCCGTCCGAAAAATTCGCCAGCGATGCCTGCTTTGTCGTGCAGGAGCCGCGGTTGCCCGGCCTGCCTGTCGCGCATCTGTTCTCGGAGGGCCGCGGCGTCACGACGCTGTTGCTGTGGATCGTGTTCTTCATGAGCCTGCTCGATCTCTATCTGCTGTCGAACTGGCTTCCGACGGTGCTGAACGATCTTGGCGTCTCGGTTTCGCTCGCCGCGGCGATCGGCGCGATGCTGCAGGTCGGCGGCGTCGCGGGCACCTTTTCGCTCGGCCGCCTGATCGACCGGTTCTCCTTCCGTGCGCTGGCGGTGACTTACCTCTGCGCGGCCGTCGCGGTCGCGGCGATCGGATTCACAGGCCATTCGACCGGTCTGGTCACGGTTGCAATCTTTGCCGCCGGATTTTGCATCGTGGGCGGACAGATCGCTTCCAACGCACTGGCCGCAACCTACTATCCAACCGCGATCAGATCGACGGGCGTAGGCTGGGCCCTGGGCATCGGCCGGGTCGGCTCAATCGTCGGACCGCTGGTCGGCGGCATGCTGCTCGCGCGCAACACCGGCGCTGACTCCCTGTTCACGATCGCCGCCGTTCCGGCGCTGATCGCGTCGGTGGCATCCATTCTGCTGGCGCGCCGTTCAATGAAGCGCTCGA
The DNA here is from genome assembly GCA_035293585.1 of Bradyrhizobium sp. Lineage (GTDB taxonomy): Bacteria > Pseudomonadota > Alphaproteobacteria > Rhizobiales > Xanthobacteraceae > Bradyrhizobium. The sequence goes on from DATGMN010000066.1 coordinate 62,159, forward strand.
GGCGTTCTTGAAGAGCGTATGATCTCTGACACGGCGTCGCGTTCAAAGGACCGATGTGGAAATCGCGCCGGACACGGAAAGCGTCGGTCGCTTCGTTAGGCCGGTACGAAAAGCGGGGGCGGCAGGGCCGGAACGGAGCAGGATCAAAACTTTTCGACCATGCCCCTTGAAATACCTTCCCGGGGCTGGAAACCTGCTAAGCCATTGATTTAATGGCGCGAGAGACGGGGCTCGAACCCGCGACCTCCGCCGTGACAGGGCGGCGCTCTAACCAACTGAGCTACTCCCGCGGATGCAGCCAAGAACCGCGTTCGGTGGAGGGCTTAATGGGGCCGACTTTGCAAGTCAAGCAGGTTGGAGAACCCCGCATGTGCCAAGGGTTTTTGCGTTGCCGATGCGAGAAATGCCTCATTTTCGGGAGCAAGTGGCGTAGTAGCTCCCTGCCGAATCGTCTAAGGCCAGAAATGTCTTAGGTTCCTAAGCCGTTTCTTAACAACGAGGAGGGCCAAACATGGCGAAGAAAGCAGCTAGCCCGGCGACCATCACGCTCAAGCACCTTGCCGCAGCGATCGCCGAGGACCAGGAACTGTCCAAGAAGCAGGCCGAGAGCATCCTCACCGACATGGTGAGCCGGATCACCAAGCACCTGAAGAAGGGCGAGCGCATCCGCATCGTCGGCCTCGGCATCCTGCAGGTACGCAAGCGCGCCGCCCGCACCGGCCGGAATCCCGCAACCGGCGAGCCGATCCAGATCAAGGCCAGCAAGAAGGTCGCCTTCCGCGCCGCCAAGGAGCTCAAGGAAGCCATCTAGAAGCGGGCCGTCTCGCCTCGTTCAAGCCTTTCGCGCCATTCCGCCCGCGTTTTTCGCGGCCCCCGGAATGGCGTTTTCTTTTGTGCTATTGTCTGTCGATCCCCCTCCCAGCCGCGGTTTTTGACTTTGTCCTCCTCCCTCCCGTTCCAGCATAGCGTCACCGAGCGCTTCCTGCGCTACGTCACCATCGACACCCAGTCGGACCCGGACTCGCCGACCTGCCCCTCGACCGAGAAGCAGAAGACTCTCGGGCGCCTGCTCGCCGCCGAGCTGAAGGACATCGGCCTGGCCGATGCCCATCTCGACCAGCACGGCTACGTCTATGCGACGATCCCGGCCACCACGACCAAGACGGTGCCGGTGATCTGCTTCTGCTCCCACATGGACACCTCGCCTGACTGCACCGGCGCCAACGTCAAGCCGCAGATGGTGAAGAACTATCCCGGCGGCGACATCGTCCTGCCGGCCGATCCGAGCCAGGTCATCCGCGCCGCCGAGCACCCCGCGCTCAAGGACCAGATCGGCCACGACATCATCACCACCGACGGAACGACGCTGCTGGGCGCCGACAACAAGGCCGGCGTCGCCGAGATCATGGATGCCGCGCAGTTCCTGGTGCAGAACCCGCACATCAAGCACGGCACGATCAAGATCCTGTTCACGCCCGATGAGGAGATCGGCCGCGGCGTCGACAAGGTCGACCTGAAGAAGCTCGGGGCCGATTTCGCCTACACCATGGACGGCGAGAGCGCCGGCCAGATCGAGGACGAGACCTTCTCGGCGGATTCCGCCACCATCATCATCCAGGGCGTCAGCACCCACCCCGGTTTTGCCAAGGGCAAGATGGAGCATGCGATCAAGATCGCGGCCGCCATCATCAACCGCCTGCCGAAGGACACCTGCTCGCCGGAGACGACCGAGGGCAAGGAAGGTTTCCTGCATCCGATCGGCATTTCCGGCGCGCTGGAGCAGACTACGATCGGGTTCATCGTGCGCGATTTCACGGTCGCCGGACTGAAGGAGAAAGAGGCACTGCTCGAGCGGATCGTGAACGACGTCATGAAGGACTATCCGCGCTCGACCTACCGCATGGAGGTCAAGGAACAGTACCGCAACATGAAAGAGGTCATCGACCGCCACCCCGAAACGGTCGACTATGCCATCGAGGCGATCCGCCGCGCCGGGCTCAAGCCGGAGCGCAGCTCGATCCGCGGCGGCACCGACGGCTCACGGCTGTCTTTCATGGGCCTGCCCTGCCCCAACATCTTCGCCGGCGAGCATGCGTTCCACTCGCGCCTCGAATGGGTCAGCCGCCAGGACATGGAAAAGGCCGCCGAGACCATCGTGCATCTGGCGATGATCTGGGAAGAACGGGCGTAGGGTCCGCCAAATCCGGGCCGGAGACCGAGCGGAATTTCGAGATGACAGTGCCGTCTCCAGATGAGCCCGATCGCCCATCCGCCCTGGACTATCGAATCTATACGACCAAGTTCGATATTGAGATTTCCGCCACCCATCTCGACAGCGTGCTCGGCCCTCTTTCCCCCAAAGATGACGTAGCCCTCATAGAAGCCTGGCATGCGCTGCAAATGGGCCTGCTGCCTTGGAAGACCCGACTGCACATCACCGCTGCGGAGGCCGCAGCCCGCCTCAGAAGCTGCCTGAAGGAGGATGAGCGTGCGGACACGGTCATTTCCCTGTTGATAGATCACTCGGGCTCCATGCGCGGCCAGAAGATGTTATTCGCGGCAGCGACCGCCGATATTACACAAGAATTTCTGCTGACATTGGGTATCAGCTGTGAAGTCCTCGGCTTCACCACCTTGCATTGGCGTGGCGGGCAGGCGCGCAAACAGTGGAAGTGGCGTCTCAGGCCATCTCGGCCAGGACGGCTGAATGATCTCCTCCATATTCTCTACAAGACTGCATCAGATCGGCGCACGAGCACCGGAAGCCTCGAATTCCGACACATGCTGCGGCCCGATTTGCCCAAGTAGAACATCGACGGAGAGGCGCTGCAGTGGGCGGCGAAGCGGCTGCTTGCCCTGCCCCAGCGCCGGAAATATCTAGTGGTCTTGTCCGACGGTGCCCCGGTCGATGATTCAACGCTCAAAGAAAACGGCCTGACATATCTCTCCGACCATCTGAAGGCTGTAGTTAGGAGCATCGTTGAAGCCGGGGAAATCCATCTCAGCGCCGTCGGCATTGGCTATTTTGGCCGCGACTTCTATTCCATCTTGAGCCACACGGATGCGCCCGACGAATTGGGCACCACCATGATCGCGCATCTGGAACGTGTTCTGAGCGGCCAGGAGCTGCCTCGATAGGCGCCGGCAGCCCGGCCCGAGGACATCACGGGAGATCGATCGGCTCAGGATGCCCGCGCAGTGACGATCCAGGTCGCGGCCGGCAACATCACGCTGTCGCCTTGCGCGAATTGCGCAAGCGCTTCGCGGATCGAGGCGCGCGCGGCTTCTCGCACCTGCTCCGGCTGGTCCTGCAGCGCGCGGCTGGCGGGGCCGATCTCGAGCGCGCCCTGGACCGCCGCATCGAGCCCCCGCCCGATCGCGACGTCGAGCGACAAGTCATGCGGCTGCATCGTGATCGCGGTGTAGCCGGCCTCGCCGAGGATCCGGTGCACCCGGTCTTCCGCTGCAAATGAAAACGGTCCGGGGTCCTCGGGGCCGACTTGCGGCAGCCTGGGGACGTGTTTGTAGACGGCCTGCAAGGGCGTCATCATCCATGGATTTTGCTTCGGGTCGCGCCAGCAGGCGAAGGCCACGCGTCCGTCGCGCTTGAGCGCCTTGCGCAGATTGGCAAAGGAAACGGCGGGCTCGGCGAAGAACATCACGCCAAAGCGCGAGGCCACGAGATCAAAGCTCTCGGGGTCGAACGGATAGACGGTCGCATCCGCAAGCGCGAAATCGAGCGGCAGTCCCCTGGGCGCGAGTTCGCGCGCCCGCGCCAGCATCGGCGCGGAAATGTCGACACCGAGCACGCGACCGTTGGGCGTGACGCGTTCGGCGAGCGCAATGCTGGTCGCACCGCAGCCGCAGCCGACATCGATGATATGGTCGCCGGGCTCGGGCCGAGCGGAGGCGATCAGGATATCCAAGATCGGCTTGAGCAGAACGTCCTGCACCGCCTGCCGATCCGTCCAGTGGTGGCCGCCCGAGCCGTTCCAATAGGCGATCTGGTCGGCATTTCGATCATGACCAACGGGCGCTTCCATCATCGTCTCGCGATCTCTCAAGAGAATTTCGCGGCAGTGTTGATGAAATCGGCCGGCCTGGCAATCGCCAACCCGGCGCCGATGTCAGCCATTTGATCGGGGCACGATCCGCATCGGCAGGCCATGCGCGGGCCGCAAGGTGATCTTCTGCAATGGCCACACCTTCGCATCGGGCAAGAGTTGCAGGTCGAACCGCTGCACCAGCCTCGCAAGCACGATCGTGGCTTCCTGCAAGGCGAAGGACGAGCCGATGCAGGTGCGTGGACCGGCCCCGAACGGCAGATAGGCAAAGCGGGGGATTGTTGTCCTTGCGGGCCCGAGAAAGCGCCGGGGATCGAACAGGTCTGGATGCTCCCACAGGCGGCGATGCCGATGCAGGATATAGGGCGCGATGACGATCAGCGTGCCCTCAGGCACCTGTGTCGCGGCAATGCTGTCGGCGCGTTCCGCCGCCCGGCTGAGTGCGGCAATCGACGGATATAGCCGTAACGCCTCCTCAACCACCGCCCTGGTCACGACCAGCCGCTGCAACAGGCCATTGCGGTCGCCGATCAGCGCCGCATCCGCTTCGGCGCGCACCCGCGCATACCAATATGGCGACTGCGACAGCAGAAACGCAGACCAAGCCAGGGCGTTCGCGGTCGTCTCATGGCCGGCCGACAGAAAGGTCAGGATATTCGCGCGCACCTCGGCAAGACTCATCGGCCGCCCCGTTGAAGGGTCGAGCGCGCGCAACAGCAGGGTCAGGAGGTCGTCGGGTGCATCGGCGTCCGTCGCGTGATCGAGCCGCCGGCGTCGCGTCGCGATGATTTCATCGATGACGGATTCGAAATAGGCCATGGTCCGCCGCAGGCGCCTGCGGCCGGGCCGCGGCACGAAATCGGGCGCCCCTATCAAGTCAAGCACGCCGATGCGGCCGATCGCTGCGAAGTAGTCGTTCATGGCAACGCGAAACGCATCGAAGTCGCTGCCGATGCCGTCCGAGAAGATGGTCAGTGCCAGCACGTTGAGCGTCAGCAAGGTGCACTCGGCCGCGATGTCGACGATGGTTGCACCCTTCGGACTCCGCCAGCGCTCGGCGAGTGCGTCGGCTGCTGCCAGCATCGCATCGGTGAAGGAGGACACCGTGCGGGGCGCGAACAACGGCGCCAGGGTTCGGCGCTGCACGTCCCAGCGCTGCCCCTCAACGCTCAACAGGCCATCGGCGAGGCCGGACGCCAGGATTCGGCGCTGGATCGGGTCCTTGCGATAATTTGCGGCATTGTCGACCAGCACATGCCTGATCGCAGCGGGATCATGGACCAGCAGGGCTTTCAGGAACGGCAGCCTGACCCGCGCAACCGGCTGTTCAAAAAACGGCTCGCTCCAGCATTCCAGCGGATTGCGCTTGAGCGTCGCCAGCAGCCGTATCAGCCCCGGCATCGCAGCTTGCGGTGCGGGCGCCGGCGGCCGGAACACTGCTCCCATCTCGAATTCGGGGGCCGACAACATCGTTGGTCAGATACAATTCAACAAAACGCATCTAAACGCGCCATTGGAACAAAAGTTCCTGCCCCACAAGAGCTCCTGCCGTCAAGCGGTTGCAGTGCAACAAGCGCATCGCTCAGAAGCCATATTCGGCGCGAAGCCGCGCGATGTGTAGCGTGTCTTGGGCGATCCGCCCGTCCCCAAACGAAAATCATAAAACTTGATCGTTCGGATAAATCGTAACTAAGCGGTTTGTGTGCAAACTATCGGCATTGACGGCGCCGATTGAAATCCGGTCGGCCTGACCGTCTGTCGAGGGGAAGGATATCGCGATGTCTCAGGACCGAGTATTTGCGCGCGTAAAGCCCGGGGGACGGGTTTCCAACACGGCCAAGATCGTGACGTCGTTGAGCGCGCCGGTGATCGAATGCATGGTGGTCGATTATTCGGCCGGCGGCGCGTGCCTGCAGCTGCTGAAATATACCGACCTGCCGCCGCGCTTCGAAATGCTCTACGGGACGACCAAGAAGCGCTGCCGGGTGCTGTGGAAACGCGCCCTGCGCGTCGGCGTGGCGTTTTAACCGGGGCGCAACGTGCAGTTGGCCCGGCCGAGGCGCCATCCGGCGCGACGGCTGGTAGGCGGTGAGAGATTCGAACTCCCGACCCTCTCGGTGTAAACGAGATGCTCTAACCAGCTGAGCTAACCGCCCTCAAGCCCCGCTTCTTAGCCCCGACCCGCCCCCGGGCGCAAGCTGCTCCCAGGGGAGCCTGCCGATCAGTCCTGGAGACGGCCCGGCAATCGTGACACCGCGTCGAGCCATAGCACGGCCGAGGGGCACCAGATCTGCCGGGCAGGCTCGAGCGCGGCGCGCTGGCGGATCGCGCCCCAGCGGATGCCCCACTCGTCGGTGTGCTCGCCCTCGCCGCTCGTAAACAGCGGCGAGCCGCAGTCGCCGCAGAAGTGCTGATAGCGGACCCGCCCGTTGTCTCCCGCCTTGGCGTAGATCTTGGGCTGGCCAGTGATGTGGACGTGGCTGCCTGGGCAGATCACCGTCACCCGGAAGGGCGAGCCCGTCAGCGACTGGCAATCCGTGCAGTGGCAGATCGAGACAGCTCCTTGATCGATATCGGCCTCAAAACGTACCCGGCCGCAGTGGCATTGCCCGTCGACATGCATGGCGCATGAACTCTCATTCTTGTTTGACGCGTTTCTTGACCTGCCCGCCTCCATGTCGCGGGAAAAATGAGATCAAAAAAAGAAACGGCGCCCGAAGGCGCCGTTTTTTACCGGTCGTTGTATTTTGATCAGTGAGCCGTCAACCCACCCGAGGCCTCGTCGCCCGCGTCGGAGGCAACGGGAACCTTGGTGTCCTCTTCCCAGACGATCGGCACCGGCGGGCGCACCAGCGCGCGCGAGACCACGTCGTCGAGGCGGGCGACGGGGATGATCTCCATGCCGCCCTTGATCGCATCGGAAATCTCCGTGAGATCCTTGGCGTTGTCCTCGGGGATCAGCACCGTCTTGATGCCGCCGCGTGCGGCCGCAAGCAGCTTCTCCTTGAGGCCGCCGATTGGCAGCACCCGCCCCCGCAGCGTGATCTCGCCGGTCATCGCGACATCATGGCGGACCGGAATGCCCGTCATGACCGAGATGATGGCGGTTGCCATCGCAACACCCGCGGAAGGCCCGTCCTTCGGGGTCGCCCCCTCCGGCACGTGGACGTGGATGTCGCGGCGATCGAACATCGGCGGCTCGATGCCATAGGTGATCGCTCGCGAGCGGACGTAGGACGCCGCCGCCGAGATCGATTCCTTCATGACGTCGCGCAGATTGCCGGTGACCGTCATCTTGCCCTTGCCGGGCATCATGACACCCTCGATGGTGAGCAGCTCGCCACCGACATCGGTCCAGGCAAGGCCCGTGACGATGCCGATCTGGTCGTCGCTCTCGATCTCGCCGAAGCGATATTTCGGCACGCCCAGGAACTCTTCCAGGGTCTTCTCGGTCACCTTCACCGACTTCTTCTTCGAGATCATCAGCTCCTTCACGGCCTTGCGGGCCAGTGTCGAGAGCTCGCGCTCGAGGTTACGCACGCCCGCCTCGCGGGTGTAGCGACGGATGACGAGCAGCAGCGCCTCGTCGTCGATCGACCACTCCTTGGAGTCGAGCCCGTGCTTGGAGAGCGCGTTCGGGATCAGATGCTTGCGCGCGATCTCGACCTTCTCGTTCTCGGTGTAGCCGGCGATGCGGATGATCTCCATGCGATCCATCAGGGGACCTGGAATATTCAGCGTATTCGCGGTCGTGATGAACATCACGTTGGAGAGATCGTAATCGACCTCGAGATAGTGATCGTTGAAGGTCGAGTTCTGCTCGGGGTCGAGGACCTCAAGCAGCGCCGACGACGGATCGCCGCGGAAATCGGCGCCCATCTTGTCGATCTCGTCCAGCAGGAACAGCGGATTCGAGGTCTTCGCCTTGCGCATCGACTGGATGATCTTGCCGGGCATCGAGCCGATATAGGTGCGGCGGTGACCGCGGATCTCCGCTTCATCGCGCACGCCGCCGAGCGAGACGCGCACGAACTCGCGGCCCGTGGCCTTCGCGATCGACTTGCCGAGCGAGGTCTTGCCGACGCCGGGAGGTCCGACCAGGCACAGGATCGGTCCGGTCAGCTTGTTGGCGCGCGACTGCACCGCGAGATACTCGACGATGCGGTCCTTGACCTTCTCGAGCCCGTAGTGATCGGCATCCAGGATGGCCTGGGCCTGCTCCAGATCCTTCTTGACCTTGGACTTCTTGTTCCACGGGATCGACAATAGCCAGTCGAGATAGTTGCGCACGACGGTCGCTTCCGCGGACATCGGCGACATCTGGCGCAGCTTCTTCAACTCGTGCTGCGCCTTCTCCCGCGCTTCCTTGGAGAGCTTGGTCTTGTTGATCTTCTCTTCCAGATCGGCCAGCTCGTCGCGACCGTCCTCGTCGCCGAGCTCCTTCTGGATCGCCTTCATCTGCTCGTTGAGGTAATACTCGCGCTGGGTCTTCTCCATCTGGCGCTTGACGCGCGAGCGGATGCGCTTCTCGACCTGCAAGACCGAAATCTCGCTCTCCATCAGCCCCAGCACCTTCTCCAGGCGCGTGGTGACCGACAGCGTCTCCAGGATGCCCTGGCGGTCGGCGATCTTCACGGCCAGATGCGAGGCCACGGTGTCGGCGAGCTTGCCGAAATCGGTGATGGCCTGAACCACGCCGACGACCTCGGCGGAGATCTTCTTGTTCAGCTTCACATAGCTTTCGAAGTCGGACACCACCGAGCGCCCGAGCGCTTCCGCCTCGACGGACTTGGCGTCGGTGTCGGCGAGCGCAACCGCGGTCGCCTCGTAGAACTCGCTGCGATCGGAATATTTCTCGACCCGCGCGCGCTCGAGGCCTTCGACCAGCACCTTCACGGTGCCATCGGGCAATTTCAGAAGCTGCAGCACGCTGGCAAGCGTGCCGGTCTCGTAGATCGCGTCAGGTGCCGGATCGTCATCGGAGGCGTTCTTCTGCGTCGCCAGCATCACCAGCGCATCATTGCGCATCACCTCTTCAAGCGCGCGGATGGATTTCTCGCGGCCGACGAACAGCGGCACAATGTTGTGCGGGAAGACGACGATGTCGCGCAGCGGCAGCACAGGGTAGGAATGCGTTTCGCCGTGGACGATTGTTGGCCGGGTTTTTGGGGTAGTCATGGCCTGTTCCTTTTGTTTTGCCCCCTTGCACGCAGCCCGCATTCTTGCGCAACCGCCACAAGGTGCCGAGTTGATCCGAACGAAACGGCCTTTTTGAGCTTAGACCGGCTCCGTTTCCCGATCGATGAGAGGCGAATCCAAAGCTGATTTTTCATCGCCCGACAGTGTAAGGTGGCGATCGACTGCGGAGGTGTCAAGTCCGTGAAATTGCCAGCGAAATTGTAGTCCGACGCGGCAACACGCTTACGCGAACAAGGCTGCGGGGAAACACTCCGCAGCCGTCTTTCGGCTACACTTCCAGGCGCGAACCCTTTGCGGGATCAGGCGCTGGCGCTGCTCTCGACCGCGCGATCCGAACGGTCGGCATAGATGTACAGCGGGCGCGCCGTACCTTCCACGACTTCGCGCGAGATGACGACCTCTTCCACGCCCTCAAGGCCCGGCAGGTCGAACATGGTCTCGAGCAGGATGCTCTCCAGGATCGAACGCAGGCCGCGCGCGCCGGTCTTGCGCTCGATTGCCTTGCGGGCGACGGCGCCGAGCGCTTCGTCCGCGAAGGTCAGCTCGATGTTCTCCATTTCGAACAGCCGCTGATACTGCTTGACCAGCGCATTCTTCGGATCGGTCAGGATCTTCTTCAGCGAAGTCTCGTCCAGATCCTCCAGCGTCGCCACGACAGGCAGACGCCCGACGAATTCGGGGATCAGGCCGTATTTCAGCAGGTCTTCCGGCTCGACATGGCGGAAGATTTCGCCGGTACGCCGATCCTCCGGCGCCAGGACCTGCGCCGCGAAGCCGATCGAGGTGGAACGGCCGCGCGCCGAGATGATCTTCTCGAGCCCGGAGAACGCACCACCGCAGATGAACAGGATGTTGGTGGTATCGACCTGCAGGAACTCCTGCTGCGGATGCTTGCGGCCACCCTGCGGCGGCACCGAAGCCACGGTGCCTTCCATGATCTTGAGCAGGGCCTGCTGCACGCCCTCGCCCGAGACGTCACGGGTGATCGAGGGATTGTCGGACTTGCGACTGATCTTGTCGATTTCGTCGATATAGACGATGCCGCGCTGGGCGCGCTCGACATTGTAGTCGGCCGCCTGCAGCAGCTTGAGAATGATGTTCTCGACGTCCTCGCCGACATAGCCGGCTTCGGTCAGCGTCGTCGCATCCGCCATGGTGAAGGGCACATCGAGAATGCGCGCCAGCGTCTGCGCCAGCAGCGTCTTGCCCGAGCCGGTCGGACCGATCAGCAGAATGTTCGACTTCGCGAGCTCGACATCATTGTGCTTGGTCTGGTGATTGAGCCGCTTGTAGTGATTGTGGACGGCGACCGAGAGCACCTTCTTGGCGTGGCTCTGGCCGATCACGTAGTCGTCCAGGACCTTGCAGATTTCCTTCGGGGTGGGAATGCCGTCGCGCGACTTCACCAGCGAGGACTTGTTCTCCTCGCGGATGATGTCCATGCAGAGCTCGACGCATTCGTCGCAGATGAAGACCGTCGGTCCCGCGATCAGCTTGCGGACCTCGTGCTGGCTCTTGCCGCAGAACGAGCAATACAGCGTGTTCTTTGAGTCGCTCGTGCCGACCTTACTCATTCCTGTCTCCGTCCGCCGTTCGACCTCGTCCGCTCGATCGCTCCAATTCGGGAAGGTCCGTCATGGAATGTAGATAGAGCAAATTCCGTACCAAAAAAGACCCTAGACCTATTTACCGTGCAGATCACGGTTGACTTCGAATCTCCCGTGATTCCTGACCGATCGTTCGTAGCCAACCATGCTGACACCCGACTATCAAGAATTCGCTAAACGGGCGTCGGCCTCAATCCGTGACAATACCGTGATTTGCGATCTTCGCACGAGCAGAAATGCTCGAAATCCGCTGGCAGTGGCGCCTTTGCCACGCAAATCAGCACGAAAGGGGAACTTTCTGCCCGTGCACCGACGTTTCCGCGGCGCGGCAGGCGCCCGCCTGCCGCGGTAGTTGCAAACCGTTAGCCTTTACGACACGCAACCCGATCGTGCCAGCCGATCACGCCGCCTTGGCCGCCTGCGGATCCTCGGGGCGCTTGTCGATCACCTTGTCGACAAGTCCGAAATCCTTGGCCTGATCGGCGGTGAGGAATTTGTCGCGCTCCAGCGCGTCCTCGATCGCCTTGTAGGTCTGCCCGGTGTGTTTGACGTAGATTTCGTTGAGCCGCTTCTTCAGGTTCAGGATTTCCTGCGCATGCAGCATGATGTCGGTGGCCTGGCCCTGGAAGCCGCCGGAGGGCTGGTGCACCATGATGCGCGAGTTCGGCAAGGAGAAGCGCATGTCCTTCTCACCGGCCGCAAGCAGCAGCGAGCCCATCGAGGCAGCCTGCCCGGTGCACAGCGTCGACACCGGGGGGCGGATGAACTGCATGGTGTCGTAGATCGCAAGCCCCGATGTCACCACGCCGCCCGGCGAGTTGATGTACATCGAGATCTCTTTCTTGGGATTTTCCGCCTCGAGGAAAAGCAGCTGCGCGACGATCAGGGTCGACATGCCGTCCTCGACCGGACCGGTCACGAAGATGATGCGCTCCTTCAGCAGGCGCGAGAAGATGTCGTAGGCGCGTTCACCGCGGTTGGTCTGTTCGACGACCATCGGAACGAGGTTCATGTAGGTTTCAACGGGATCGCGCATGAGTCACCCTAACGATGTTGCGGGGGCCGAACGTCCGAGGGGCAATGCCTTGTGGGCCGAGGAACTGCCAAGCCAGACGTCCGTCCCGTGATGCAGGACGGAACGCAAAGATATGAGTCAATTTGGCGACGGCAAGACCTCCGGGTAGACCGATGGTCGCAGCCGTCTCAGCCCACGTTCAAGCCGATTCGCGCAGGCGCCGCCAGCCGGGCGTCGCGCCTTTGCCGTTCATCATTAACGCCGGCCTGACGGCCAAGACCTGATCACCAGGGAGACGGCAGAGGTCAGGCCGCGCTCTTTTCCTCGTCGTCCTTGAACAGCTCTTCGCGCGAGACCTTTTTCTCGGTCACGTTGGCGAGCTCGAGGATGAAGTCGACCACCTTGTCCTCATAGATCGGGGCACGAAGCTGGGCCAAGGCATTGGCGTTGTTGCGGTAGAAATCCCAGACTTCCTTCTCGCGGCCGGGCATCGAGCGTGCGCGCTCGATCACGGCGCGGCTGACCTCGTCGTCGGTCACGGTGATCTTGTTCTTCTCACCGATCTCGGAGAGCACGAGGCCGAGGCGAACCCGGCGGTCAGCGATCTTGCGATACTCCTCCTTCGCCGCTTCTTCGGTGGTGTTCTCGTCGGCGAAGGTCTTGCCGCTGGAGTCCATCTCGGCCTTCACCGAGTTCCACATCAGGTTGAACTCTTCCTCGATCAGCGAGGGCGGCGCCTCGAACTTGTGGTTCTCGTCGAGGCGGTCGAGCAGCGCCCGCTTGACGCGCTGACGCGTCGCTCCCGCAAACTCCGCGGCGAGGCGATCACGCATGGCTTCCTTCAGCTTGTCGAGCGACTCGAGGCCGAGCGTCTTGGCGAATTCGTCGTTGATCTCGACGGGCTGCGGCGCCTCGACCAGATTGGCCGTGGTCTCGAACTCCGCGGGCTGGCCCGCGAGCGTCGCATTGCCGTAATTCTTCGGGAAGGTGACCTTCAGCGTGCGCGTCTCGCCGGCGCCGACGCCGATCAGCTGCTCCTCGAAGCCGGGAATGAAGGTGTTAGAGCCGATCACGACCGGAATGTTCTCGCCGGTGCCGCCCTCGAATGGCGTGCCGTTGATGCTGCCCTTGAAGCTAATGGTGACGCGGTCGCCGGACTCCGCCTTGGCGCCTTCGGCCTTCGCCGCATAGCTGCGGTTCTGGTCGGCGATGCGCTTGATCGCCTCATCGATGTCGGCATCACCGACGTCGGCGACCACCTTCTCGACGTTGAAGCTCTTGAAGTCGGCGAGCTGGATCGCCGGCACCACTTCGATCGCGACGGTGTATTTGAGGTCGGACTTGCCGGCCAGGAGATCATCGACCTCGGTCTTCTCGGTCGGCATGGTGATCTTCGGCTCGGTCGCCAGGCGAAAGCCGCGCTCGGTGAAGATCTGGGTGTTGGCGTCGCGGATGGTCTGGTCGATGGTCTCGGCCATGACCGAGCGACCATACACCTTCTTGAGGTGGCTGACCGGCACCTTGCCCGGACGGAAGCCGTTGAGGCGGACCTTGTCCTTCATATCGACCAGGCGCGCATCCGCCTTGGCATCGAGGTCGGAAGCGGGAACGCTGACCTGGAATTCGTGCTTCAACCCTTGCGAGAGCGTCTCGGTGACCTGCATGGCAAAAAATCTTCTTCCGCTTCGTCGGGGCGAGAGCCCCGAAAATTCTCGTTTCTATCAGGCGCACGACCAAAGCCTTGCGCCGGCGTTGTCGGCGAACCGATCCCCGAACCGGGATGAAGGTTCTCCAGTGATCCCTGATGCAAACGCCAAACAGCGCTTGGTGCGGGCGGAGGGACTCGAACCCCCACAACTTTCGTCACTGGAACCTAAATCCAGCGCGTCTACCAGTTCCGCCACGCCCGCGTGACCAGCATCAAAGTCAGGCCGCGATGCCGCGGGCGGCCGGGCTTATAGCATGAGCCCGCCCGTCCGCAGCAAAAAAATGGCACCTTTTTGCAGCCTGCCAAGTCCGTCGCTACAATCGATCAAGAATGGTCCGCACCCGCCTCATGGCAAACAGTTTTTTTGCACCAGACCGTCGCTGCTTCCTGGCCGGTTTCGGCACCGCCGCCGTCACGGCAATGGTGTCGCGCGCCGCGGTGGCGCAAGCTCCCCAAACCCTCAGGATCGAGGCGAAAACGGATGCGATTCTGTTACGTCCGGGCGGCCCGCCGACCCCGATATGGGGATTGGACCCCTCCGCCGCACCCCTTCGGCTCAAAGCCGGTCAGGTCGAGGTGAGATTCCGGAATGGCCTGCCTGTCCCGGCCGTGCTCGACTGGCGAGGGGTCGACGGTGCGGCTGCGGCCGAGCCGTTGACCGCGCGGCCGCCGATTCCGCCTGGAGCCGAGGTCACCTTCCCTTTGCCGCTTCGCCGCGCCGGAACTTATTTCGCCGATCTCAGGCCGCTTGCCGCCCCCGACGCGCCGCCATGCCGGCCGCTTCCATTCATCGTCGAGGAAAGCCTCCCGATCCCCGCCGATCGCGACCAGACCATCCTGATCGAAGACTGGCGGGACCAGTCTGCCGGACCCCAACCGTCGGGTGGCGACCCGCCCCCCTTGTTCACCGTCAACGGGCAGATTCTGCCCGATATTGCCATACGTTCCGGCGAGCGCCTGAGGCTCCGCTTCATCAATGGAGGCCAACAGCAGGTTATCGCTGTCAAAATCGAGGATTTGGAGGTCCGGGTCATCGCCATGGACAGCGCGCCCGCGGAGCCATTCCCGGCCCGCAACGGCGCACTGGTGCTGGCCCCTGGCGGGCGCGTGGACGCCCTGATCGACGCCACCGCCGCGCCTGGAGCCGTCTCCCACATCCTGTTGCATGACGGCCAGCAAGCCCGCCCCCTGGCCCGCTTGGTCGCTTCGGCAGAAACGCCGGTCCGCTCAACCCCGCTCCCCGCGGCACCCGCACTGCCCTCTGACGGCCTGCCGGCGCAGCTTGACCTGAAGAGCGCCGCGCGGGTCGACCTCGCCCTTCAAGGCGGCGACTGGGTGACGCCGTCGCATTTTTCGGCGGCGCAGAGCCCCGCCTTCAAGGCCAAAGCCGGCCGCACCATCGTGCTCGCACTGAACAACCGCGCCGAGCTTGCGACCAGCTTTCACCTGGATGGCCACCATTTCCGGCTGCTCGACCGGCTCGACGACGGCTGGAAGCCGTTCTGGCTCGATACGCTGATGGTCGAGCCCGGCCAGACCCAGCGCGTCGCCTTCGCCGCCTTTCCCGGGCGCTGGCTGATCGAATCCACCGCGACGCGCTGGGCGGCACCGCGCCTGATCCGATGGTTCAGCGTCGACTGAACGCGCGGCCTGTGGGGCAGGCCCCTATTCGCGACCTCAATAATCGATGCCCAGCTCGTCGTAGATGTGCCGGTGTACCGCCGGCAGCACTTCCGGCAGATCTTCGGCGATCAGGCCGGGCCCGGCCTCGCGCCCGGCCTCGCCGTGCATCCAGACCCCGATGCTTGCCGCTTCGAACGCAGGCACCCCCTGCGCCATCAGGCCCGCGATGATGCCGGAGAGCACGTCGCCGGCGCCGGCGGTGGCAAGCCAGGGTGGCGCATTGGCGGCGATGATGGCGCGGCCGTCGGGTGCTGCGACCGTGGTGTCCGGCCCCTTCAACAAGACGACTGCGCCGGAACGCTCGGCGGCGACGCGGACCCGCTCGAGCTTGGAGCGGCCGGGATTCTTGTTGCTGATGTCGCTGAACAGGCGCGGAAACTCGCCCTCGTGCGGAGTGAGAACCACCTGCCCCCCGCCCGCTCCCTTGATCGATTCGAACAAATGCTCCGGCGCATCGGCAAAGCTCGTCAGCGCATCGGCATCGAGCACCAGCGCCCGTTTTGCCGAGAGCGCGGTATGGACGAAATCGCGGGTGCGCTCACCCAGCCCTGCGCCCGGGCCGATGACGCAAGCATTGAAACGCTTGTCGGCAAGCTGCTCGCCGAATTCGACGGCGGTGTCGACCGGGCGGACCATCACCGCGGTGAGCGCAGTTGCGTTGATTGCAAGCGCGTCGCGCGGCGAGGCCAGTGTCACGAGGCCTGCACCGGCCCGCAGTGCCGCACGCGCGGCCATCCGCGCAGCGCCGGTGGCCGCGATTTCGCCCGAGACGGCGAGCACATGGCCGCGGGCATATTTGTGCGCCTCGGTGCGCGGCACCGGGAACGCCTTGAGCCAGAACTGCGGGATGTTCTCGAAGGTCTGCGGCCTGATCTCGTCGAGCACGCTGGCGGCAATGCCGATGTCGGCGACACGGACGCGGCCGCAATGCAGCCGGCCGGGCAGCAACAGATGCGCCGGCTTCTTGCGGAAGAAGGTGATGGTCTCCCTGGCCCGCACCGCGATGCCCATCACCGCGGCCGAGGTGCCGTTGATGCCGCTCGGCAGATCGACCGCGATCACGGGCGCCCCGTTGGCGTTGATGGCTGCGATCATGTCATGGGCTTCGCCGGTGACGGTGCGATTGAGGCCGGCGCCGAACAGCGCGTCGATGATCAGGGCGGGCCTGCCGATCGCCTGCGGCGTGAATGGCAGCAGCGGATGCTTCCATCCCCTGGCGGCGGAGGCCGCATCGCCCTTGAGCGCGTCGCGCTCACCCATCAGGCTGACCGAGACTTCGCGACCCTGTGCCGCAAGCTCGGCTGCGGCCACGAAGCCGTCGCCGCCATTGTTGCCGGGGCCCGCGATCACCAGGATCGGCCCCTCCTCCACCAGATCTTGCGCAGCCTGTGCGACGGCCTGGCCTGCGCTCAGCATCAGGGCAAAACCCGGGGTACCGGCCGCAATCGTGAGCCGGTCGGCCCGTTCCATCTCTGCGGTGGTCAATACTTCCATGCCGAATTCCTAACTCAACCGCCTCATCCCTGGGCATCTCGCCATTGTCCCGGGCCGACACAGCCGATGGCTGCACACTCGCTCATCCATTTGCCTATTCCGTAGGCTTCGCTATTCTGGCCCTGTTCGCTCACAAGCAGGCGAAATGCCAGTTAAAAGTCTGATAACATTCCGAAATCAGGCCGGTTAACAACTTGGCATAGACCCTGCTTTTGAGGAAGCCGCTTCGGTTCACCCGCGCTCACTGGCCTTCGAAAACCACTGGTCGGCTGCCGGAGGACCAGGCGATGGTCCGAAACGTCAGGAATCTCACCTTTGCGTCTTACGCGCAGCCTGATGACATTGTTGCGATTTTGGGAAAAGGCCGGGGAGGCGCTCACGTGAAGAAGATTGAAGCCATCATCAAGCCGTTCAAGCTCGACGAGGTGAAGGAAGCGCTTCAGGAGGTCGGACTCCAGGGTATCACCGTGACCGAAGCCAAGGGCTTCGGCCGGCAGAAGGGACATGCCGAACTCTATCGCGGCGCCGAATACATTGTCGACTTTCTGCCCAAGGTCAAAATCGAGATCGTCATCGGCGACGAGCTGGTCGAGCGGGCGATCGATGCGATCCGCCGCGCAGCCCAGACCGGGCGCATCGGCGACGGCAAGATTTTCGTGTCCAACATCGAGGAAGCCATCCGCATCCGAACCGGAGAATCCGGCCTCGACGCAATTTAGTTCCTGTTTTGCGGCTTTGACGAAGACGAATCGACGGCAGCTGCCGGTATTTCCGGCAGTTTACGCTTGTGTTTGTGTTGTCTTGGGCCGCCCCCCCGGCTATTGAGCATGCACCCGCGGTCGATGGTCCGCGGACGGATCAACTCGACCTGTAGCCTCGAAAGCCTAGAGGGGGATTCATGAAGACCGCCAAGGACGTCCTCAAATCAATCAAAGACAACGACGTCAAATATGTCGACCTGCGTTTCACCGATCCGCGCGGCAAGTGGCAGCACGTCACCTTCGATGCCGGCATGATCGAGGAGGACTCGTTTGCCGAAGGCCTGATGTTCGACGGCTCGTCGATTGCCGGCTGGAAGGCGATCAATGAATCCGACATGTGCCTGATGCCCGATCCGGTGACGGCGACGATCGATCCGTTCTTTGCAGAAACCACCATGATCCTGGTCTGCGACGTGCTCGAGCCGACCACCGGCGAGCCCTACAACCGCGACCCCCGCGGCATCGCCAAGAAGGCGGAGGCGATGGTGAAGTCGATGGGCGTGGGCGACACCGTGTTCTTCGGCCCCGAGGCCGAGTTCTTCGTGTTCGACGACGTCCGCTTCAGCGCAAACCCCTACAACACCGGTTTCAGGCTCGACTCCTCCGAGCTGCCGACCAATTCCGACACCGAATATGAAGGCGGCAATCTCGGTCACCGTATCCGCACCAAGGGCGGCTATTTCCCGGTGCCGCCGCAGGACTCCGTGCAGGACATGCGCTCCGAAATGCTCGGCGCCATGGCCAAGATGGGCGTCAAGGTCGAGAAGCATCACCACGAGGTCGCATCCGCCCAGCACGAGCTCGGCATGAAGTTCGACACCCTGACGCTGATGGCTGACCAGATGCAGATCTACAAATACTGCATCCATCAGGTTGCGCACATCTACGGCAAGACCGCCACCTTCATGCCGAAGCCTGTCTACGGCGACAACGGCTCGGGCATGCACTGCCACCAGTCGATCTGGAAGGACGGCAAGCCGGTGTTCGCCGGCAACAAATATTCCGACCTGTCGGAGATCTGCCTGTCCTATATTGCCGGCATCATCAAGCATGCGAAAGCGATCAACGCCTTCACCAACCCCTCGACCAACTCCTACAAGCGCCTGGTCCCGGGCTATGAGGCGCCGGTGCTGCTCGCCTATTCCGCGCGCAACCGCTCGGCCTCCTGCCGCATCCCCTACACCGCGTCGCCCAAGGCGAAGCGCGTCGAGGTGCGCTTCCCCGATCCGCTCGCCAATCCCTATCTCGGCTTTGCCGCGATGCTGATGGCGGGCCTCGACGGCGTGAAGAACAAGCTCGATCCGGGCCCGGCGATGGACAAGGATCTCTACGATCTGCCGAAGGAAGAGCTGAAGCAGATCCCGACCGTGTGCGGCAGCTTGCGCGAGGCGCTGGAGAATCTCGACAAGGACCGCGCCTTCCTCAAGGCCGGCGGCGTGTTCGACGACGATTTCATCGACAGCTATATCGAGCTGAAGATGACCGAGGTCGAGCGCTTCGAGATGACCCCGCACCCGGTCGAGTTCGACATGTATTATTCGGGCTGATTGCCATCAGCACCCCAACGACGAAAGGCGCTCCTCACCGAGCGCCTTTGCTTTTTTGCCTACGTCATTCCGGGGCACGCGAAGCGTGAACTATGGTGCGCAATTGCGCACCTGAGAATCTCGAGATTCCGGGTTCGCCTCTTCGAGGCGCCCCGAGATGACGGCGCCTGAATCGAAATCAATTTGGTGAACGCCTGTTGAACCGCGGGCTACGCCGTCGCGCCGACCTTCACATGCGCCGTGAGTGCCGCGCCGAAAGCCTGGAACAGCTTGCGGTTGATCGGATTGCGCTGCGGGTCGTATTCGGCGTGCCATTGCACCCCGAGTGCAAAGCCGGGCGCCTCCGCGATCCGGATCGCCTCGATGGTGCCGTCCTCGGCGATGCCTTCGACCACCACGCGCTTGCCGGGCTCGAGAATGCCCTGCCCGTGCAGCGAATTGACCCTGATCTTCTCGCAGCCGAGGATCGTCGCGAACGCCCCGCCCGGCGCGAGCGTAACCTCGTGACGGTCGGCGAAGATCACCTTGGGATCGGGATGGATTTCGCCGTTCTCGAGCCGGGGCATCCGGTGGTTCATTCGCCCCGGAATCTCGCGGATCTCTGGATGCAGCGAGCCGCCGAAGGCGACGTTCATCTCCTGCAGGCCACGGCAGATGCCGAACAGCGGGATGCCGCGGGCAACGCAGGCCTCCGACAGCGCCAGCGCCACCTCGTCGCGCTTGATGTCATAGGGCTCGTGCTTGGCATCGGGCGCGCTATTGAAGCGGGTCGGATGGACGTTGGCGCGCGCCCCCGTCAGCACGATGCCGTCGACCACGTCGAGAAGCGCGCCGACATCGGTGATCTCGGGGCAGCCGGCAAACATCAGCGGCAGGGCGCCGGCGACGTCAGCCACGGCGCGCATATTGCGCTCGCCCACCACCTGCACGTCGAAACGGCCTTCGATGCGATGGGCATTTCCGATCACGCCGACAACCGGCTTCCTCCTCATGCCTTTTCCAAAGCCCTGCCTGGTTCGAAGCGGCAATCATGCCCTCCGCGCTGCGCCGGATCAACATTTTAGAACCCGTTTCCACGGCTGCGCTGCCCTGCAGTGAATTCATCCCTCGACCGGGATGCGCCCTGACCTCGCCCACTCAGCGGCGAAAAGCCTCCCCCTGCCGGCTTGATCCCGGCCGCTTTTGGCTGAACAGTGGTCCGGCAATCTTCCGGTGATGGGGACGACGTGGCGGTTTCGAACGAGGAGCGCCTGCAAGCGCGCAACGACCTGGCCTGGGCAATCGCGGTCGGCGGCGTCGGGGTGGTGCTGTTCCTGGCGCTCCTGGCCTTCGCCTGGACCTTCGCTACCACCCTGTTCCTGGTTTTCACCGGCGTGCTCCTGGCCGTCGCGCTCAACGCCATGACCAACCGGCTTGGCCGGCTGGTCCGGCTGCCGCATCCGCTGCGGCTTGCCATTGTCTGCGTGGTGCTGGCGGTGCTGGCTTGCGGCGTGGTGTTCCTCGGCGGTGCCACCATCGCCCAGCAGGCCAGGCTGCTCTCCGACACCATCAAGGCGCAGCTGGTCAACGTCAAAGGCTTCCTCGACAAGAACGGCATCGACACCAGCTATTTCGATCTCGCCGGCAGTGCGGACAAGGGCGGATCGGCAGACGCGCCGGCGCCGGGGGGCGCGCCCGCCTCGCGGCTTCCGAGCGCCAGTACGCTCGCGTCGAGCGGCGGCGCGATCGTGAGCCAGACTTTCAAATTGCTGTTGGGCACGGTGAGCGCCGTCGGCAACTTCTTCATCGTGCTGTTCCTGGGCCTGGCGTTCGCCGCCCAGCCGGCGATCTACCGCAACGGCCTGTTGTTCCTGGCCCCGGCCCGGCAGCGCGGGCGAGCCACCATCATCGTCGACCGCATCGGCGATACGCTGGAGCGCTGGCTGATCGCCCAGATCACCACCATGTTCGCGGTCTTCCTGGTGACCTGGATCGGGCTCGCCGTCATCAAGATTCCCGGCGCGTTCATCTTAGGCATCCAGGCCGGCCTGCTCGCCTTCATCCCGACGGTGGGCGCGCTGATCGCAGGCCTGATCGTGGTGCTGGCGAGCCTTGCCTCGGGCTGGATCGCAACGCTCAGTGCACTCGTGCTGTTCCTCGGCGTGCACGCGATGGAAAGCTATGTGCTGACGCCGCTGTTGCAGCGGCAGGCGCTCGACATTCCGCCTGCGACGCTGTTCGCCTTCCAGATCCTGCTCGGCGTGGTCTTCGGAATCTGGGGATTGACGCTGGCGCTGCCCTTGATGGCCGTCGCCAAGGTCACGATCGACTATTTCAAGTCGGACGAAGCCGCCGCCGCGTCGGCCGTGACATAGCTCAGCTCGCGGAGGTCAACACGGTCTCGGTGTGCTCCACTTCCGGCGGCGCGGCAAAATACTGGCCGACCAGACCGCGCCACTCGGTAAAGTTCTCCGAGCCGCGGAAATCCACCGTATGGTTTTCCAGCGTCGCCCATTTCACCATCAGCCGGTAACGCTGCGGCTTCTCGATCGATTTGTGCAGTTCGAAGCCGTGGAAGCCCTTCGAGCGGCCGAACGCGGCGCGGGCTTTCGCTACGGCCGCCTCGAAATCCTTCTCGGTGCCGGGCTTGACGTCGATTTGCGCGATTTCGGTGACCATGAGCGTTTCGCCTCCTGTTCTTTTGCGAGCACGTGTCTAGCCCAACGGCAGCAAAAGAAAAAGGCGCCGCTCAGCGCCTCGCATGCGGTGATTTTGGCCGCCTTCAGCCGGCAAGCAGTAGCACGGCGCCGACGATGGCAAGCGCGCAGCCGACAAAGGCGACCGCCGGCCAGGGGTTGCGGCGGTGATAGCGCCCCTGGGCCCGCCGCGCCGTGATCAGCGCGGCCTCATATTCGTCGGCAGTGGAGAACAGGCAGGCAAAGCCGCTACGGGCGGAGGCCGCATCTGCCTCCAGCGCCAGCAGCAGGGCTTTCGGTGCGTGATTCCGGCTGATACTCATGACCTCGAAGGATGGGACCGATTGGTAAACGCACCGTTAGTCTATCAAACGACGACCGGCGTTGATCGCGCGGGCCCCGGCAAGCCTGCGGACTTGCGCCGCCAGTTCTCTAGCGACAGCGGCAATTCCTCCGCCGTCTCGACCCGGTTGCGGCCGGAGCGCTTGGCCTGATAGAGCGCGGTATCTGCGGCGGCGAGCAGCACCTCCAGCTCGGTGCCGGCCGGGCCGCCTGCGACCCCGATGCTGACCGTGGTGTCGACCTTGCCCTCCTCGACCACGATGTCGGAGGCCTCGAAGGCTTCGCGCACCCGCTCCGCCACCAGCACGCCCTCCTCGAGCGAGCACGGCAGCAGCGCGGCAAACTCCTCGCCGCCGATCCGGCCCGAGAGATCGCTGATGCGCAGATTGTTGATCACGACGGTGGAAAACAATTTGAGGATCTCGTCACCCGCGGGATGGCCGAAACGATCATTGATGCCCTTGAAGTGATCGATGTCGAAGATCATCACCGTCACCGGCCGTCCCCCCGCCTTGGCTTCGCGATCGATCACCCGCGCGCAGGCCTCGGCAAAGCCGCGGCGATTGAGCAGGCCGGTCAGGGGATCGACGGAGGCTGCGGTCTTGTGCGCGATCACCGTGCGCTCCGACACCAGCATGAAGATGACGAACACGGTGCCCACCGCATAGAGCACGAGCTCGATCGAGAACATCGTGACCCAGATGCTCGAATTGAAATGCTCATCCGAGGGGCGGAAGATGTCGCCGAGCAGGATCGGCAGCATCAGCACGAACCCGTGCAGCACCGGGACCACGAGCGCCGGCCAGCGCTGCTGCAGCTGCTTGCGGCGCTCCGACCACAACTCGGTTGCGGTCAGCGCGGCATAGATTGCGACGATGCCGGCGCCGATGGTCAGTCGCATGGCATGGGCCTGCGGATCGAGCGTCAGCACCGCGGTGACCCAGGCAATCGCACCGAGCAAAAGGCCCGGCAGATTGGGCTTGCGGCCATGGAACACCCGCGCGGCGTTCCAGACCATGCCGCAAGCGATGAAGCCGACGGCGTTGAGCGCGAGCAAGAGCATCGCGCCCAGGGTGTTGCTCGCCACGGTCCACAGCGCGACCGAAGCGGCCCCCAACAGATAGGCCGCGCCCCACCATTTCAGCGCCGGATTTTTTTCCTGGCTGCCGAAGAAGAGCAGCATGGCGCCGAGCAGTGCGGCGACCATGGTGGCCACGATATAAAGCGTGATGCTGTCGAGCGACATCGCTCACTCCGAATGTTGGCAACGCCTCCCGGTTGGCTTCCGGAACGATGTTGCGCGCTCATTGCAGCTCACAGTCTTAGGAATAGCGCGTTCGCAATCGGTTTGTGTTCACGCCCAAGTTTTCAGGAAAAACTGCGACAAGTTCGGCGCAATACAAGAGCAAACAAACGCAAAAGCGGACGCAAACAACGCAAAAAGGGCGCCCCGCAGGGCGCCCTCTCCGTCGGCCAGCCGCATTCGCGGCAAATTGAAACGAAGCGATTAGCGCTTCGAGAACTGGAAGGATTTGCGCGCCTTGGCGCGGCCGTACTTCTTGCGCTCGACCGTGCGCGAGTCGCGGGTCAGGAAGCCGCCCTTCTTCAGGACGCCGCGCAGGTCCGGCTCGAAATTGGTCAGCGCCTTGGAGATGCCGTGACGCACCGCACCAGCCTGGCCGGACAGGCCGCCGCCGGCGACCGTGCAGATCACGTCATACTGGCCGTTGCGGCTGGCGACGACCAGCGGCTGCTGGATCATCATCCGCAGCACCGGACGGGCGAAATAGATGTCGAGCTCGCGGGCGTTGACGGTGATCTTGCCGGCGCCCGGCTTGATCCAGACGCGGGCAACCGCGTCCTTGCGCTTGCCGGTGGCATAGGCGCGGCCCTGCTTGTCGACCTTCTTGGTGTATTTCGGCGCGTCGGGCGCGGCCGGCTTCAACTGCGACAATTGATCGAGCGACTGAATGCTTTCGGCCATCTTATGCGGCCCTCATGTTCTTGCGGTTCATCTTGGCGATATCGACCTTCTCGGGCTGCTGCGCCTCATGCGGATGCTCGGCACCGCCGTAAACACGCAGATTGCCCATCTGAATGCGGCCGAGCGGACCACGCGGGATCATGCGCTCGATCGCCTTCTCCAGCACGCGCTCGGGGAAACGACCCTCGAGGATCTGGCGCGCGGTGCGCTCCTTGACGTGGCCGACGTAGCCGGTGTGCTTGTAATAGGTCTTCTGCTCGCGCTTGCGACCTGTCAGCACGGCATGCGCCGCGTTGATGATGATGACATTGTCGCCGCAATCGACGTGAGGCGTGTAGGTCGGGAGATGTTTGCCGCGCAACCGCATGGCGACCAGCGAAGCGAGGCGGCCGACCACGACGCCCTTGGCGTCGATCAGCACCCACTTCTTCGTCACCTCGGCAGGCTTTGCCGAAAACGTTTTCATCTGCTGTATCCTGAAAAGGGAAACCGGCGCGCGAAAAGCGCGGCCGAACTGCGCGCTCTTCTAGAGTCGGAAGCCGCGCCCGTCAACGCCCAACCATAAAATATATATCAGCAAAAACAATCGTTTGCAATTATGGTGCGATAATACCTCGTAAATCCCTATGTGTTTGGAATGGAATAGGTTGCCGTGACATGGGCGATCGGATCGGCAGAATCAGCCGAAAACAGCGTGACTTCGCCGACGGCCAGCCGCTTGCCGAGCTTGAGCAGCCGCGCTTCGGCGACGACATCCTGTCCGGCTGCGCCCTTGCGCAGGAAATTGATGTTGAGGTTGGTGGTGACGGCAAGCCCGACCGGACCGATCGCCGAGAGCAGCACCACATACATGGCGCAGTCCGCCAGCGCCATCAGCGTCGGGCCGGAGATGGTGCCGCCCGGCCGCAGCATCCGCTCGCTGTAGCGCTGGCGCACCCGGCAGGTCCTGCCGTCGGCGTGCTCGATCTTGATATCGCCGCCGATGCGAAACGCCTGCGGGAAGACCTCGTGCAGGAACGTCTCCAGATCCGGCACGCTCATTTTCGCAACTGACATGTGTTCCCTGCCCTCGATTTGGGCTGTCTGTTACATTAGATTTCAGCGGTCCCTCAAATGGAATCTCCGACATGTCCGCCCAACCGCTTCGCGCTTCAGCAAACGACGCTCCGGTCCTGTTGCGCGAGATGGCGGGACCGGTCGCGGTGCTGACGCTCAATCGGCCCAAGGCGCGGAACAGCCTGTCGGACGCGCTGATTGCGGAGCTTCATGCCGCGCTCAACGCGATCGCCGAGGATGGAGACGTCCGTGCGGTCGTGATTGCCGCCAACGGGCCGGCCTTCTCGGCCGGACATGACCTGAAGGAACTCACCGCGCGCCGCAGCGACGCCGACGGCGGACGCGCCTATTTCGCGAAACTGATGAATGCGTGCAGCGCCATGATGCAGGCGATCGTGCATTTGCCGAAGCCCGTTGTTGCCGCAGTGCAAGGGATTGCCACCGCGGCGGGCTGCCAGTTGGTCGCAAGCTGCGATCTTGCGGTGGCCTCGGAGGCCGCGAGCTTCGCCACGCCCGGCGTCGATATCGGCCTGTTCTGCTCCACGCCAATGGTGGCGCTGTCACGCAACGTGCCGCGCAAGCAGGCGATGGAGATGCTGCTCACCGGCGAGCCGGTGCCTGCCGCGACGGCGCAAAGCATCGGCCTGATCAACCGCGTCGTCCCCGCCGGGACCGAACGCGACGCCGCGATCGCGCTCGCACAGAAGGTCGCGCTCAAATCCGCCCACACCGTCAAGCTCGGCAAGTCCGCCTTCTATCGCCAGGCCGAGATGTCGCTCGCTGACGCCTACGCCTACGCCGCCGAGGTGATGACCGAAAACATGATGGCGGCGGACGCCGAGGAAGGCATCTGCGCCTTCATCGAGAAGCGCGAGCCGAAATGGCAGGACCGGTGAGGTTCGGCGCCGTCATTCCGGGGCGATGCGAAGCATCGAACCCGGAATCTCGAGATTCCGGGTTCACGCTTCGCGTGCCCCGGAATGACGTCGCAAATGTCTGGCATTGACAAGAAGCAATTCAAAAATGGACCACGACAACTATTCCGACGATTACATCCGCGGCATCCTGAGCAGCGTGAAGACCATCGCCATGGTCGGCGCCTCGCCCAACGAGGTGCGGCCGAGCTATTTCGCGTTCAAATATCTGGTGCAGCGCGGCTATGACATGATCCCCATCAATCCCGGCCAGGTCGGAAAGAGCCTGATGGGCCGGCCTTTCGTCGGCTCGCTCGCCGAGATTGGGCGGCCCGTCGACATGGTCGAGATCTTCAGGAGCTCGAGCCACATCATGCCCGTGGTCGAGGAGGCCTTGAAGCTCTCACCGCTGCCGAAGGTGATCTGGATGCAGCTCGGCGGGCGCGATGATGCGGCGGCGGCGAAAGCGGAGGCCGCCGGCCTCAAGGTCGTGATGAACCGCTGCCCCAAGATCGAGTACGGCCGGCTGTCCTCGGAAATCTCCTGGATGGGCGTCAATTCGCGCACCATCAGTGCCAAGCGTGCGCCGGTCCCTGTGCAGGGCATGCGGCTCTCGCTCAACCGGACCAGCGTCGGTGGCGGCGTAACCACGGCTTCCGATCGCGCGGCGAAGAACAGAAGCGAGCAATCCTGACGCAATTGCGAAAGGATTGTGTCGGCGCTCGCGCGCGGCCGAGCATGGATTTTGCTAATTTGTCGCAGATCGGCGACCCGCCTTGACGACAGGAGCGCAGGGCTTAAGCATGCGCGCCTCGATCTCGCGCGCGACGAGACAGCCCCGAGGAAACAGGCTCAAGTACAGGACCGTCAGGATGACCGATCGCATTCCCGGATTTTCGACCCTCGCCGTTCATGCCGGCGCCCAGCCCGATCCGACCACCGGCGCGCGCGCAACGCCGATCTATCAAACCACGTCGTTCGTGTTCAACGATGCCGACCACGCCGCATCGCTATTCGGGCTGCAGGCGTTCGGCAACATCTATACAAGGATCGGCAATCCGACCAATGCCGTGCTCGAAGAGCGTGTCGCCGCACTTGAGGGCGGCACCGCCGCACTTGCCGTCGCCTCCGGCCACGCCGCGCAGGTGATCGTGCTGCAGCAGCTGCTGAAGCCGGGCGACGAATTCATCGCCGCGCGCAAACTCTATGGCGGCTCGATCAATCAGTTCACCCATGCCTTCAAGAGCTTCGGCTGGAACGTGGTGTGGGCCGACACCGACGAGCCCTCGAGCTTCGCGCAGGCGGTGAGCCCGCGCACCAAGGCGATCTTCATCGAATCCATCGCCAATCCCGGCGGCAGCATCACCGACATCGAAGCCGTCGCGGCGGTCGCGCGCAACGCCGGCGTGCCCCTGATCGTCGACAACACGCTGGCGACGCCCTATCTGATCCGCCCAATCGATCACGGTGCCGATATCGTCGTGCACTCGCTGACCAAGTTTCTCGGCGGCCATGGCAATTCGCTCGGCGGCATCATCGTCGATGCCGGCACCTTCGACTGGTCGACGGGCGGCAAATTTCCGATGCTGAGCGAGCCGCGGCCCGAATATCACGGCATCAAGATCCAGGAGACCTTCGGCAATTTCGCCTTTGCCATCGCCTGCCGCGTGCTGGGCCTGCGCGACCTCGGTCCGGCGCTGTCGCCGTTCAACGCCTTCCTGATCCTGACCGGCATCGAGACCTTGCCGCTGCGCATGCAGAAGCACTGCGACAATGCCAAGGCGGTGGCGGAGTTCCTGGCGGGCCATCCGGCGGTCGCGGCCGTCAGCTATGCGGGACTGCCCGGCGACAAATACAACAACCTCGCCCGCAAATATGCGCCGAAGGGCGCGGGCGCGGTGTTCACCTTCAACCTCAAGGGCGGCTACCAGGCCGGCGTGAACCTGGTCTCGAAGCTGCAGCTGTTCTCGCACCTTGCCAATGTCGGCGACACCCGCTCGCTCGTGATCCATCCGGCCTCGACCACCCATAGCCAGCTCGACGACGACGCCAAGGTCAGGGCCGGCGCCGGCCCCGACGTGGTGCGGCTGTCGGTCGGCATCGAGGACAAGGACGACCTGATCGCCGATCTGGACCAGGCTTTGAGCTCTTGAAGCGCCAGCGGCGCGCTCCAAGGGGCCTTTTTTTGGCGAAAACCGGTGTCCACGTTTCCGGATCGTGCGATGACCGTTAACCGTCGTTTACGGTGGTGGCTTCCCGTTAACGGATGCTCAGGCATAGATTGACCTCGAACCATCAGGCATGATTCGGGAGCGAACGATGCTGCGGGCTGCGCTATTCACCACATTGGCCATTGCGGCGATCGGTCCGTGCTTCGCCGCTGACCAGATCGCAACCCCTCACGTCAGGCGCGAAGCGCGCGGGGCGCTGCCCCCGGGGCTTCCCCGCGTGCATTACAAGGCCCGCACGACGGTCGTGTACCAGCCGGCGCCGCCGCCGGTCGTGGTGGTCGAGAACGATCCGGATGTGCTGATCTCGGTGCCGTCGACGCCGATCCTGCCGGGATCGAGCACCTTGCCGGGCTATTACGGCCGGGCTTTCGACTATCACTACCAGGGCCCGTATTACGGCGACAATTCCTATCCCAGCTATTTCTTCCGCCTGCCCTACGCCTGCGGCGTCACCGGCTATTGCTAGCCGAGCTGGGCGGCAAGCCGGTGTGACGCGGCTTTCGCGTGACGCGGGGCCAGTCGCTCGGCCTGCATCACCGCAAGCGTCAGCACCGCGATCGCAACCGCCTGGTGCGACAGCGCAAGATGAAGCGGAACCTGGTTGAGCAGGGTCAGGATACCGAGCGTCGCCTGCAGCGCGATCGCCGCAACCAGCCAGAGCGCACCGGAACAAGCGGCGCGCGAGCTGCGCAGCGCAACGAACGCATGCAGCACGGCGAGCACGAACAGCGCATAGGCCGTCATGCGGTGCTCGAACTGCACGGTCAGCGCATTGTCGAACAGGTTGCGCCACCACGGCGTATCGAACCACAGCCTCGCGCCGTCAGGGATGAACGCGCCGTCGATCGAGGGCCAGGTGTTATAGACGAGGCCCGCACGCAACCCCGCGACCAGCGCACCAAGATAGAGCTGCACGAAGGTCACGACGACCAAAACGACGCTCGTGATCCGCAGCCGCGCCGAAACGGCGAGCGGCTCGCCTCCGCCCAGCCGGCGCAAGGTCCAGACGATCGATGCATAAATCAGAAGGGCGAGCACCAGATGCGTGGCCAGCCGGTAATGCGAGACCTCGATCCGCTCCGACAGTCCCGAGGCAACCATCCACCAGCCGACTGCGCCTTGCAGCGCGCCGAGGCCGAAGATCACCCACAGCCGCCGCTTCAAGTCCGCACCCAGCGCGCCGCGCCACAGGAAAAACAGAAACGGCAGCAGATAGACCATGCCGATGACGCGGCCGAGCAGCCGGTGGCTCCATTCCCACCAGAAGATGGTCTTGAACTGGGGCAGCGACATTCCCGCATTGAGCGCCTGATATTGCGGGATCTTCTTGTAGGCCTCGAACGCCGCATTCCATTGCGTCTCGCTGAGCGGCGGCAGGGCGCCGGTGACCGGCTTCCACTCGACGATCGAAAGTCCGGATTCGGTCAGCCGCGTGGCGCCGCCGACCACGACCATGAGCGCGATCAGGGCGGCGACGGTGAGCAGCCAGACACGGACGGCGCGATTGGCCGAGGCTGATTTTACCGCAATTGTCATCGGATGGACGGACGGTTGACTTGAATGAACGGGCGCGCCCCTTATAGTCCCGCTCCTGCCGCGCGCAAGCCGCCCTCAAAGGCCCCAAACCCCACAATTCCGTCATGACCATCCGCACCCGCAAACTCCTTGGAACCATCGCGCTGCTCGTGCTGGCGCTGGTCTGGGCGCTGACCGGCATGGTGGTCGCCCAATTTCCGGTGCTCGCCAATTCCGGCTGGCTGCAGGCGATCTTCTATGTGGTGGCCGGCATCGGCTGGGTCCTGCCGGCGATGCCGATCGTGAGCTGGATGTCGCGGCCGCGGCCCGGCTAGCCGTCACACCGCAGGCTTCGTCCGCGTCGGCTGCACCGGCGGAAAGGTGATGCCGGACAAAAGCACGCGCATCGCACGCAGCGAGCGGCGCCGTCCGTCCCAGCTGATGCGCGGCAGCGCGCGCAGATTGGTGCGGCCTTCGGCCTCGATGATCCCGGGGACAGTGGAGACCGCGCTGGCGAAGCCGACCTCCTCCGTCATCACGACATGGGCGCGCCGCCAGGACGCGCGGTCGCCGAACGGATAGGCGAAATGCCTGACCTCGCGGTGAAGGGCCGTTTCCGCCACCACGCGCCCCATGCTCATCTCGCGCCGCGCGACGGCGTCCTTGAGATTGGACAGCACATGATAATTCACCGTCGCGCTGCCGAAGGTCACGTTGGGATCGGCCGCGAGGCGCGCCAGGTCAGCCCAATCCATCGCGGCGTCGCGCGACACCTGCTTGAGGTCGACCGCGTAGCGCGAGCAGAGATCATTGATGGCTGCCGACAGTTCGGGCGGCGGAAGCCGCCGCAGCCAGCCGCTGAGAAATGCGAACACGTCATATTTCTCCCGGGCCGTCCGGATCGAGAAGTGCCGCTCGTTCCGCTCGATCACCAGGCTCAGCCGGCTTTCCTTGGCGACGATCGCCTCGAGCGCAAGCCACCAGGCCTCGCCGACGCCGTCCGGAAACGCGGTCGGCACATAAACGGTGAAGGGAACACGGTGCCGCGCCAGCACGGGATAGGCATGCGTGATGAGATCCTTGGCCGCGCCGTCGAAGCTCAGGCAGACAAAGCGCTTGCGCTCCTTCATGATCACCGCGCGCCGGCAGACCTCGTCAATGCCGACGATGTCATAGCGCCAGCGCTTCAGAGCGCGAATGGTGCGGTCGAGAAAGCGCGGCGTGATTTCGTCTGCCTTGAGCGGCTGGAACGGCGCGCGGCGCGCCGGCCGCACCCGCTGGAAGCGCAGGATGACGCCCGCCCCGCCATTTTCGATCTCGCCCCACCACGCGCGGCCTGAGAAATAGGCGAACTCGAGCCTGAGGCTCGTCAGCCATCTGTTGTCGGATTCCACGTGTCCCCGTCCCCGGCAAGCCGGACATGCCAGCCCCGCGCCACACCCTCATTACTCTTTGTTGACACTTCTTTGCAAAGGTCGACCAAGGGCGAAAAGCTTAAATCTTAGATATTTTCCTGTCAGTTCGGATTTGCGATGACCATGGCTGCCGCGATCGATAGCCGGACGGCCGAAGCGGCGCCGCGGGCAAGGACGGGCCGCATCGCCCAGGTCGAGATCGTCACCGACTTCAGTTCCGCCGAAGGCGCCTGGCGACAGCTCGAATCACCAGGACAGCTTTTCACCGCCTACCAACGCTACGATTTCCTGCGATGCTGGCAGCGCGACGTCGGCACACCGGACGGCGCAACGCCGTTGATCGCGATCGCCTATGATGCGGAGCGCCGCCCGCTCCTGCTGCTACCGCTTGCCCTGAAACAAATCCGTGGCTTTGCCGTGGCGTCCTTCATGGGCGGCAAGCACACCACCTTCAACATGGCGCTGTGGGATCGCGATTTTGCCGCCATCGCAAAGCGCGCCGATATCGAAACCGTGCTCGGCGAGCTGCGGCGGCATGGTGCGGCCGACATGCTTGCGCTCAGCCAGCAGCCGCTGCGCTGGAACGATGTGATGAACCCGCTTGCCGCGCTCAAGCACCAGCCGTCGGTCAATGATTGCCCGGTGCTGAACATGGACGCTGGCGCCGCGCCGCAGGCGCTGATCTCGAACTCGTTGCGCCGCCGTCTCAAGGGCAAGGAGCGCAAGCTGAAGACGCTCGCCGGCTATCGCCATTATGTCGCGACAGACGATGCCGACATCGTGCGCCTGCTGGAATGGTTCTTCCGCGTCAAGCCCGCGCGCATGGCGCAGCAACGGCTGCCCAACGTGTTCGCGGAGAAAGGCGTCGCCGACTTCGTCCGCAACACCTGCCTGGCACGGCGTCCCGGAGGCGGCCGGCTGATCGATATCCATGCACTGGAATGCGACGAGGAGATCATCGCGCTCTATGCCGGCGTCGCCGACGGCCAGCGTTTCTCGATGATGTTCAACACCTACACGCTGTCGGATCATTCGCGCCATAGCCCCGGCCTGATCCTGATCCGCGACATCATCGACCACTCTGCCGCGCGCAAATATCGCGCGCTCGATCTCGGTGTCGGCGCGGACAGCTACAAGCAGCTGTTCTGCAAGCAGCAGGAGCCGCTGTTCGACAGTTTTATTCCGCTGAGCGCGCGCGGACGGCTCGCGGCGGGCGCGATGTCCCTGGCTGCGCGCAGCAAGCACCTGGTGAAGCACAACCAGGCGCTGCTCTGGCTGGCCGACGGCTTGCGAAAGGCGTTTCGCTAGTTTTGTAGACCGGGCGGAGCCGGCCCAACCCATCCTGCATCCACACGCGCCGTCGTTCCGGAGCGATGCCAAGCATCGAACCCGGACTCTCGAGATTTGCTTCGCGACGTCTCAGGCCGCCACCACCTTCGGCGCGGCGTCGCCCGGATCGCCCGGCTGCACCGGCTTGTCCAGCATGGTCACCTCGGCAAAGCCGACGGCCTCGAGCTGATAGCGCATCAGGCGGCGCGCATCCTCGTCCATCGCGGCATCCGGCACCACGATGGCGCGCGCCTTCGCGGTGAGCAGCTCCGCGGGCAGATCCGAGGCGAGGCCGGCGTTGAGCAGCACATGGTCGTAGACCCGCAGCAACGCATCGATCGCAAGCGACAGCCGTGGCGATTGCAACAGGCTGCGGTCGAATCCCGGGCGCCCGGCACTGACCAGATGCACCCGCGACAGCCGGTCACGGGTGATCACTTGCGAGAACGAGGCCGCGCCCTGCATCAATTCCGCAATCCCCGGCGCCACCGGATCGACGGAGACGGCAGCAATCGCGGGCGACGATGCCTCGAGGTCGACCACGACCACCCGGGCCTGAAGCGCAAGCCGTCGCGCCAGCGTCAGCGCGGTCAGCATGATGGCCTCGCCGCCGGCGGTGCCGAGCACGGTGATCTTGTGCGCAGCCGCGCCCGCGCGGCGCAGCTTCTCGGCCAGTCGATCGATCTCGCCGAGGTTCTCGGCCGTCTCCTCCACAACCGCGCTGACCGGCGGGGTCAGCGGCGGCGCAGCCTCCTCGAGCACCGGAAGCGTGGGCTCGATCCGAGGCGCATCGGCCGCTTTCCCTGCGGCCACAGGCGCAGCCGCAACCTCGGGCGCGGCGGCGGCGACCGAGGCAGGCATTGCCGCGCCAAGCACGGCCATCGCGCGCGGCGCGGTCATGCGCAGCAGTTCGCCGGTCACGATCAGGCCGGTGCTCAGAAGCAGCGTCGCCAAGGTCGCGATCAGCACGACCGGCAGCTTCTTCGGATAGGCCGGGGTGTTGGAGACGAGGGCGCGGGAAATGATGCGGCCGTCGGACGGCGCCGCGTCGATGGTCTCGCGGGTGTTGGCCTCGCGATATTTGGCGAGATAGGACTCGAGCAGGTCGCGCTGCGCCTTGGCTTCGCGCTCCAGCGCCCGCAGCTGCACGTCCTGGCCGTTGCTCGAGGTGGCCTGCTTCTTCAGCTGGTCGAGACTCGCGCTCAGGCTCTCGACGCGGCCGCCGGCGATGCGCGCATCATTTTCCAGCGAGCGCGAGAGTTTCGCCGCCTCGTCGCGGATCTGCTGGTCGAGATCGTTGAGCTGCGCCTTCAGCTCCTTGATGCGCGGATGGTTGTCGAGCAACGTCGAGGACTGCTCGGCAAGCTGCGCGCGCAGCGTCACCCGCTGCTCGGACAGCCTGCGAATCAGCTCGGAATTGAGCACCTCGGCGGCCTCGATCGGCTTGCCGCTCTGCAGCATCTCGCGGATCAGCCGCGCCTTGGCCTCGGCATCCGATTTTAGCGCGCGAGCATTGTTCAATTGGGTGTTGAGCTCGCCGAGCTGCTGGTTCGACAGCGTGGTGTTGTTGGTGCCGATGAACAGGCTCGATCGGGAGCGGAACTCCTCCACCTTCGCCTCGTCCTCGGCCACTTTCCGGCGCAGACTGTCGATCTCGCCCGACAGCCACTGGCTCGCCGACTTTGCCTGCTCGCGCCGGGCATTCTGCTGCAGCACCAGATAGCCGTCGGCGATCGAGTTGGCGACGCGGGCGGCGAGGTCGGGATCACGGGACTGGAATTCGACGACGATGACGCGCGACTTGTCGACCGCATAGACCGTCAGGCGCTCGAAATAGGCGTCCAGCACCCGCTCCTCCGGCGTCATGGTGAAGGGGTCGCGCCCGATCCCGACCAACGCCAGCAGCGATTTGACCGGCGACAGGCCGGTCAGCACCGGATCGAATTCCGGCAATTCGGCGAGCCTGTTCTTCTTGATGATCTCGCGGGCGAGGTCGCGCGACAGCAAGAGCTGCACCTGGCTCGTGACCGCCTCCGCATCGACCGTTGGGCGCTCCTCGTTGCGCTCGCCATTGGGACGCAGGAACACGTTCTCGCGCCCGTCGATCAGGATGCGCGCCTCGGATCGGTAGCGGGGCGTGATGAGATTGACCGCGACCACCGACAGCGCGAGCGCGAGCAGGGTCGGCAGGATGATCCAGCGCCGATTGCGCGTGATCGCCTCCCCCAGCGCGCGCAGATCGATGTCGCCGGCAAGCACGCTGGACGAGGCGGAGACGGCAGGTTCGGCGATCGCGACCTGCACGGGCTGTGCGGCGGCCTCGACGTCCGCAGACTTGTCCCCGCCCCTACGCCAGAACGCCAAACGCATCACAAACCCCCGCGGACGCCACGCTTCACCTCGACTGCGCCCGATTACACTCCATTAAGGTTGAGGCCGAGTTAAGCGGCGTCCGGCCCTTGCGCGTCGCGCAACCAGAGCAGAGGATGCCCGCGAGCAACGTTCTGTTAACCACGAAAGCCCTTAATCCGAATCGAGATTTCGGCTTTGTGACTTTGTCTTAGGTCGTATCATGCGAGGCCTGCGCGCCGCCATCCGTCAAGTCGTCGATCGAGTGATCGCCGCGCCCATGAGTGCACGCCGGTTCTGACATGTCGCCGTCCGCCGACCAGCCGCTTCGCATCCTGCATGCCGTGCGCCCGCCGGTTGGCGGCATTTTTCGTCATATCCTCGACCTCGCCAACGGCCAGGCCGAACGCGGACACGAGGTCGGCATCATCGCCGACAGCCTCACCGGCGGGGAGCGGGCCGAGAGGGCGTTTGCCGAAATCGCGCCCCGCCTGAAGCTCGGGGTGCACCGGCTTCCCATTCGCCGCGAACCTTGGCCGAGCGATGCCTGGGTCTGGTTTCAGTTCGTGCGGATGATCCACGCGATGAAGCCGGACGTGCTGCATGGCCACGGCGCCAAGGCGGGCGCCTATATTCGCTTGCGGGCGCGCTCGCAGAAGGTGATCCGGGTCTACACCCCGCATGGCGGCTCGCTGCATTACGGACCCAACACGTTCAAGGGCCAGCTCTACGGCCGCCTCGAGCGGTGGCTGATGAACGCGACCGAGCTGTTCCTGTTCGAGAGCGCGTTCGCCCGCGACACCTATCAGCGCATGATCGGCACGCCGCAAGCCGTGGTGCGCTGCGTGTTCAACGGCGTCACATCGGAAGAATTCGATCCTGTCGCGAAGGCCGATGACGCCACCGACCTCGTCTATGTCGGCGAGTTCCGCCGCATCAAGGGCGCGGACCTCCTGGTCGATGCCTTGGCCCGGCTGCATGCGGGCGGCAGCAGGCTGACGCTGACGCTTGCCGGCGACGGCGAGGAAATGACGGCGCTGAAGGCGCAGGTGGAAAGGCTGGGGCTCACCCGGTCGGTGCGCTTCATCGGCCACGTCAAGGCCCGCCACGGTTTTTCCAAGGGGCGGCTCCTGGTCGTTCCCTCGCGCGGCGATTCCATGCCCTATGTGGTGATCGAGGCCGGCGCGGCAGGCGTTCCGATGGTCGCCGCAGGCGTCGGCGGCATTCCGGAAATCTTCGGGCCGCAGGCCACATCGTTGTTCGTCCCGAGTTCGGTCGACGCCATGGCCGATGCGATTCAGGCGGCGCTGGCCGATCCCGCGGCAGCGGAAGCGCGCGCAAGAGCGCTGCGCGAGCGCATCCTGCTGCATTTTTCGCAAAAGGCGATGGTCGATGGCGTGCTCGCCGGCTATCGGGAGGCCTTCGCCGCGCTGGCTGCGCCGCCGCAGTAGTTTGTTTACCGTCATTTACCAAGCTAACAGTTTGTTCCGATTTGTCCGCTAAGCCCGACCCTGGGGGCATTCCGCAACGGCGCGCCGAAGCCTATGTGGCGCGCAACGACGGGACGTGGACGACAGTGGAACCGATCAACGCACGCTCGATGCTGGATGCTGCGGCGACCGCCGCAGCGGCTGCAACTGCCGGCCGGCCGCAGGTCGAACGGCGGCGGCGGCTTTCGCCGGCGGCCCTCGCGGTCACCAACCAGAAGGTCGCACGCGCCTATTCGCCGATCGTGATCGCAGGCGCAGTCCGGCTTGCCGACTTCCTGGTACTCAGCACTGTCGGCCTTGCCGTCTACTTCGCCTATGTCGTTCCGCTCGACGGCTTCGTCTGGGAATATATTGCGGCCATCTTCGGCATGACCACGGCTGCGGTAATCTGCTTCCAGGCCGCCGACATCTATCAGGTCCAGGTCTTTCGCGGTCACCTCCGCCAGATGACGCGGATGGTCTCGTCCTGGGCGTTCGTGTTCCTGCTCTTCATCGGCGTATCCTTTTTCGCCAAGGTCGGCGGCGAGTTCTCCCGGCTCTGGCTGTCCGCCTTCTTCTTCCTCGGTCTTGCCGCGCTGCTATGCGAGCGCATCGTCCTGCGCACCCTGGTACGCCGCTGGGCCCGCGAGGGCCGGCTCGACCGCCGCACCGTCATCGTCGGTGCCGACGAGAATGGCGAGCAGCTGGTCGCCGCGCTCAACGCGCAGGACGACACCGACATTCATGTGCTCGGCGTGTTCGACGACCGCAATGACGATCGCGCGCTTGCCACCTGTGCCGGCAGCCCCAAGCTCGGCAAGGTCGACGACATCGTCGAATTCGCCCGCCGCACCCGCGTCGACCTGGTGCTGTTCGCGCTGCCGATCTCGGCGGAGACGCGCATCCTCGAAATGCTGAAGAAATTGTGGGTGCTGCCGGTCGACATCCGCCTCTCCGCCCACACCAACAAGCTGCGCTTCCGTCCGCGCTCCTATTCCTATCTCGGCAAGGTGCCGACGCTCGACGTGTTCGAGGCCCCGATCACCGACTGGGACCTCGTGATGAAATGGCTGTTCGACCACGTCGTCGGCGGCCTGGCCCTGCTCGTGGCACTGCCGGTGATGGCGCTGGTTGCCCTTGCCATCAAGCTCGACAGTCCGGGCCCGGTGCTGTTCCGCCAAAAGCGCTTCGGCTTCAACAACGAGCGCATCGACGTCTTCAAGTTCCGCTCGCTCTATCACCACCAGGCCGACCCGACCGCGTCCAAGGTGGTGACCAGGAACGATCCGCGCGTCACCCGTGTCGGCCGTTTCATCCGCAAGACCAGCCTCGACGAGCTGCCGCAGCTCTTCAACGTCGTCTTCAAGAGCAACCTCTCGCTGGTCGGCCCGCGTCCGCATGCGGTGCAGGGCAAGCTGCAGAGCCGGCTGTTCGACGAGGCCGTCGACGGCTATTTCGCCCGCCACCGCGTCAAGCCCGGCATCACCGGCTGGGCCCAGATCAACGGCTGGCGCGGCGAGATCGACAATGAGGAGAAGATCCAGAAGCGCGTCGAGTTCGACCTCTATTACATCGAGAACTGGTCGGTGCTGTTCGACGCCTACATCCTGCTCAAGACGCCGATCGCGCTGATGACCAAGAACGAGAACGCGTATTAGGATTTATTCGGTTGTCATCGCCCGGCTTGACCGGGCGATCCAGTAACCCGAGGCGGCGAGATTTACGACGGCCGTCTCGGGTTACTGGATGCCCCGCTTTCGCGGAGCATGACAGTGGGTGTGTTGGGTTGGCGTTGCGTATGCGTTGAGTGAGCGTTTGATGGCCTATGCGGCAACATCAGGATTTCCGGAGGCCGCAGGCGCGCCCGGCACGCTGGCCCTGCAGCGCGCGCTGGTGTGGCTGGTCGGGGCCGCCGGCGCCATCGTCTTCATCGAGCCCAGCCCTTATGAGCTTGTCACGCTCACCGCCGCCGTCCTGTTCTTCGCGACCGGACTGCGGCTGCGGCTAGTGTTCATGCCGCTGATCCTGCTCCTGGTGCTGCTCAACATCGGCTACAGCATCGGCGCGATCCCGCTCTACCAGCAGTCCGACGTGTTCAGCTGGATCATGACCTCCTGGTACATGGCGCTCACCGTGATCCTGCTTGCCATGGTGCTCGCCGAGGATACGCATGCGCGCCTCGACATGCTGCGCCGCGGCCTCGTCGTCGGCGCCATGATCGCCTCGCTCGCGGGCATCGCGGGCTATTTCCACCTGGTGCCCGGCGAGCACGATCTATTGACGCTGTACGAGCGCGCGCGCGGCACCTTCAAGGATCCGAACGTGTACGGCGCGTTCCTGATCCTGCCCGCGCTGTTTACGCTGCAGAGCGTGGTCACCGAGCGCTTCGGCAAGGCGTTTCGCAATGCGATTGCGTTCGGCATCATCTCGCTCGCCATCCTGCTGGCGTTTTCGCGCGCCGCCTGGGGCGGCCTGATCCTGACCGCAGCCTTCATGCTGGCGCTGATGGTCCTGACCAGCCGGTCGCGGGCCGAGCGCTCGCGCATCGTGGTCATCACGGTGGTCGCCGTTCTCGCCATCGTGCTTCTGCTCGCGGTCCTGCTGTCCTTCGACTCGGTCGCGGAGATGTTCCGCCAGCGTGCGAGCTTCGACCAGAGCTATGACGAAGGCCGCTTCGGCCGGTTCGGCCGTCACATCCTCGGTGCCGACATGGCGCTCGACCTGCCCTTCGGCATCGGCCCGCTGCAGTTCCACCATTACTTTCCGGAAGATACCCACAACTCCTATCTCAACGCCTTCATGTCGGGCGGCTGGCTGTCCGGCATCTGCTATCCCGCGCTGATCTTGACGACCGTGATCCTCGGCTTCCGCCATCTTTTCGTCCGCGTGCCCTGGCAGCGCATCTATCTGGCGATCTTCTCCGCCTTTCTCGGCACGGTCGGCGAGAGCTTCATCATCGACACCGATCACTGGCGGCATTTCTGGATGATGCTGGGCGCGATATGGGGCATGATCGGAGCGGCGCAGGGATACAAGACAACGGACGAGGCCCGACGGCCTCAACTGCAGGCCTGAGCCAGCGGTTCGACAACAATTCTCGGGGTCACATGCTTCAACGTACCGTTCTTGCGATCACGTTCGCCCTCGTATTCTCGGCGCAGGCTCACGCCTCCTGCGTCTGCCGCTGCGTCGATGGAGCGGTGCGGGCGCTGTGCAGCAGTGCCACCGATGTCGTACCCATATGCCCGGCGATGCCGTGCGGAATTCCGCCTGCAGCGATCGCACCGATCAAGCCGCCGCGCGTTCCTCCGGTGGGGACGTTCCAATGCGAACAGCGGCAGGTGCAAAATCCGGTGACGCTCCAATATGAGTGGCACCGGGTGTGCCAGTGACGCCCGAGCAGTCTCCCGCGATCAACCCTCGACCTGAAACGTCAGCCCGGCATTGTCGACAAGCCGCTTGATCAGCGCCTCGCGCATCGCAGCGCCCGGCGTCCAGAAGCCGGCGGGAACGTCCGGCTTGTCGCGCAGCAGGCAGATCGCGCATTCGGCGATCATCTTGGAGGTCGAGCCGTAGCCGGGATCGCGGTCGCCCTTCACCGAGGCGCGAACCTGGCGGCCGTCGGGAGCGACGCCGACGAACAGGAGATCGTAATAGCCGGTTTCGCGCTCTTCCTTCGAGGGGCCCTCGCCGGGCTTCGGCACGGCCTGTCCGGCCAGATTGTTGTTGGCGGCCATGATGCGCTTGGCCCTCGCCTCGCCTTCCTCGCCGGGGCCGGCGATCTGCATCTCGTCGTAGACGAAATCGCGTCCATAGGGATAGCCGAGCAGCATGTTGGAGCGATGCACATTGCGCGTGTTGATGTTGGCCATGAAGAACGGCGTCAGCCAGGTCTGCAGGTCCTCATCGAACACCACCCTATTGCCCGGCGGCTGCTTCGGCCCGCTGAAACCAGGCGTGAGCGCGAAGGGATCGCGCACCAGACCCAGCAGGCTTGGATCCTTGGCTGCCGCTTCGAAGATTGCCTTGCCGCTGGCCGCGGTGCCGCCCGAGAACGTCCCCTTCATGGCGCGGACGCGTCCCTTGACCCGCGCCACCGGCGCGCCGAACGCCTTTTTCGCGGCTTCCTGGCAGGTGTAGACGCCGAGCTCGAACGGCAGCGAGTCATAGCCGCAGGAGAACATGATGCGCGCGCCGCTGCGCTCTGCGGTTGCCTGATGCGCATCGATCATGCGCCGCATCCACGGCACCTCGCCGCAGAGATCAAAATAATCGGTGCCCGAGGCCGCGCAGGCCGCCAGCAATTCGTTACCGTACAACAGATATGGGCCGACCGTGGTGACGACGGACCTGGTCTGGTCGATCATCGCTTTCAGCGAGGCGGGATCGCCGGCATCGGCCACGATCAACGGCGTGTCGGCGGGTGCGCCGATCGCGTCGCGCACGCGTCCGAGCTTGTCGAGGCTGCGCCCGGCCATCGCCCATTTCAGCTGCTTGTCGCCCCGGTAGTGCGCGGCGAGGTATTCGGCGACGAGCTGGCCGGTGAAACCGGTCGCGCCGTAGACGACGATGTCGAATTTCGACGAGGAGGTCATACTGAGTTCCTGTTTCTCCCGTCATTGCGAGGAGCGAAGCGACGAAGCAATCCAGAGTCTCTCGCGTGGCTCTGGATTGCTTCGCTTCGCTCGCAATGACGGTGTCTCGCGGTTTGCTTCAGAGTAGACTATTTCTTCCCATAGGACACGCTCATGCCGGCGCGGACGTCGTTCTGGATGCCATAGGGCGCGATCGGGTAGCGCAGGCCGTTCCTGGCGAGCTGTTTCATGCCTGTTATGGCCTTGGCAAGATAAGACGGCGGCAGCGCCATCAGCATCTCCTCATCGGGCACGCCGCCATAGCGCCGCTCGGCAAAGCACGGCAGCGACAAGCTCGGCTCGCCGGTCTTCAGCGCCCGCCCCCACGAATCTGCGCAAGCGGTCTCGCCGACCACGCTCCATTCGAACTTGCGGTAGCCGGTATATTGCAGCCCGTTGATCAGGATGATCATCTGGCCGGGCGTCGCATAGACCAGACAGATGTCGGGCGGATCAAGCCGCCCGCTTGCGAGCGGGCTGACCGCGAGCGCCTGATATTGACCAAAGGGAACCACGTCAAGCGCCTCCTGGCGCTTGCGCGCGTCGTCCGCCGTGCCATGCCAGACGCCGACATAATTCTCGCCAGCAAGCCACTTCTCGTCCTGGGGACCAAGCCCGATCACCGCACGGCATTGCGCGCCGACGAGATCGTCGCCGGTGATGCCGACCGTCCAGCCGAGCCGCGAGGCCATGCTGACGATCTGGTCGGTGGTGTGCACCGCATTCGGCCGCCTGATCTTCGGGATCGCCTCCATGTCCTCGACACGCGCGAACAGCTTCATGCCGATCACGGTGGTCTTCAGCCGCAACAGGCTGTTGAGGTCCGCGACCATGGCCGCGAGGTCGAACTGCTCGGTCGGCGTTTGCTGTTGCATGGCGTCCACTCCCCTCGGCTCAGGCCGCGCTCTTGTTGTCCATCGGTCTTTCCGTCCGATGTTCTAGTCCTTCGCAGGGCCGGGAAGCAAATCGTCGATCTTGCCGGTGAGCCGGTAGGCGATCAGCCCGATCCATTCCCGCACAGCGAAATCGATCTTGAGCAGGCCTTCGGGCGCGATCGTGGTGAACGAGGCAAGGCTGGATATGTCCCCGGTCCGCCAGTCCACGGGATAGGGTTCGACCGCAAAGCCCGCCTTGCGGAACAGCCCGACCGCGCGCGGCATGTGAAAGGCGGAGGTGACGAGCAGCCAGCGCTCGCCCGGCTTGGGATCGGCCAGCGCCTTGGAGAACACCGCGTTCTCCAGCGTGTTGCGCGATCGCCGCTCCATGATCAGTCTTTTGGGATCGACGCCGAGGCTGTCGAAGATCATCGCGGCATAATCCGCCTCCCGCGCATCGTTGGAGATCAGGTTCGGACTGCCACCGGAGAAGATCATGCGGGCATCGGGATATTTGCGGGCCAGCGCAACGCCCGCCACGATGCGGTCGGCGGCGCTTCTGATCACCGGCGTGTTGCGCGCCGCCGAAACATCGGTGTCGATCGGACCGCCAA
Organism: Bradyrhizobium sp.; assembly: GCA_035293585.1. GTDB lineage: Bacteria > Pseudomonadota > Alphaproteobacteria > Rhizobiales > Xanthobacteraceae > Bradyrhizobium. The sequence continues at coordinate 104,639 of DATGMN010000066.1, forward strand.
GCACGATGATGCCGTCGGGTGCGCCGCGGCTCGCATCCCATGGCGGAAACCGGCTCTCCAGCGGATACAGCAGGATGTTGCCGAGCGGCGAGAAGGCGCAGATCGCAAGCAGCACGATCGAGAGCACGAGAAGCTTGCGGCCGACCGCGCAAAATCGCGTCAGCAGCAGGAGCCCGCCTGCGAGACCGAGCAAGAGCAGGAAGTTCGTCGGCAGAATGATGACGCCGAGCGTCTTGGACAGGACGAAAAACACAAAAACTCCTTACCTGTTTCTGCTCCAGCGTCATAGATTGCTGCCGTCCGAAACACAAAGTCTGCACAGTCGCACATGGCCCACCATCACCTCAAATCCAGTCCCGAAACCTGCCATTGGGGGTTCTTCGAGGCCCGCCTGACACCGGTCATCACCATCGACAGCGGCGATGAGGTCACCATCGAGACCATCAGCGGCGGACCCGACGTGGTGCCGGACCGCAGCAAGTTTCATGTGCCGCCGGAATTGTTCGAGGTGCATGCCAGGAACGAGCGCATGGTGCCGGGCCATATCCTGACCGGCCCGGTCGCGGTCAAGGGCGCAGAGCCTGGCGACGTGCTGGAGGTCGACATTCTCGACGTCAAGCTCCGGCAGGACTGGGGCTATAATCTGATCCGGCCGCTTGCCGGCACCCTGCCCGACGATTTCCACGAGATGCGGCTGCTCAACATCCCGCTCGACCTGAACCGCATGGTCGGCCATCTGCCCTGGGGACTCGAGCTGCCGCTGAAACCGTTCTTCGGGGTGATGGGCGTGGCGCCGCCGCCGGCCTGGGGCCGCATCACTTCCTTGATCCCGCGCGCCATGGGCGGCAATCTCGACAACAAGGAGCTCGGCGCGGGGGCCAAACTCTATCTGCCGGTGTTCGTGCCGGGCGCGCTGTTCTCCTGCGGCGACGGCCATGGCGTGCAGGGCGACGGCGAGGTCTGCGTCACCGCGATCGAGACCGCGCTGGAGGGGCGCTTCCGGCTGACGCTGCGCAAGGATCTCAGGCTGGATTATCCCCGCGCGGAGACGGCGACGCATTACATGACCATGGCGATGGATCCCGACCTCGACCAATGCGTGGTGCGGGCCCTGCGCGACATGATCGCGCTCATTGGGGGAAAGCGAAATCTGTCCCGCGAGGACGCCTACACGCTGTGCAGCCTGGCGGCCGATTTGCGGGTGACGCAGACCGTGAATGGCTCGAAAGGCATTCATTGCATGATCGCCAAGGACGTCGTCCACGGCTGAGGCCCGAGCCCGATCCCGGGACCGCGAAGCGCGCCACTGTCATACCGCTGTCAAATGAGGCGGGAATTTTAGCCGGCGAAGCGGAACGGCCGAACGGAGCCCCCATGGACAGCGACAGCAATAACGAGCACCTGCGCAAGCTCATCGATGCGGACCTGCGGGACAGCCTCGACGAGGAGCTGGAGCTCGAGCTGGACGACTCGAGGCTCGATCAGTTCAGGGATCTGAGGCAGCCCCACGAAGATCACGAGGGGCTGGACCGCCACGTCTATTTCAAGGAGCTGTTCCGCCTGCAGGGCGAACTGGTCAAGCTGCAGGACTGGGTGCAGCACAACAAGCTCAAGGTGGTCGTGATCTTCGAGGGCCGCGACTCCGCCGGCAAGGGCGGCGTCATCAAGCGCATCACCCAGCGGCTCAATCCGCGGGTCTGCCGGGTCGCGGCATTGCCGGCGCCGAGCGAGCGGGAGCGCACGCAGTGGTATTTCCAGCGCTATGTCACTCACCTGCCCGCGGGCGGCGAGATCGTGCTGTTCGACCGCTCCTGGTACAATCGCGCCGGGGTCGAGCGTGTGATGGGCTTCTGCACCGAGGAGCAGGTCGAGGAGTTCTTCCGCTCGGTGCCGGAGTTCGAGCGCATGCTGGTGCGCTCCGGCATCATCCTGATCAAATATTGGTTCTCCATCACCGACGAGGAGCAGCAATTCCGCTTCCTGATGCGCATCCATGATCCCTTGAAGCAGTGGAAGCTCTCGCCGATGGACGTGCAATCCCGCAGCCGCTGGGAGCAGTACACCAAGGCCAAGGAAGAAATGATCCACCGCACCCATATTGCCGAAGCGCCGTGGTGGGTGGTCGAGGCCGTCGACAAGAAGCGCGCCCGCCTCAACTGCATCTCGCACCTCCTGACGCAGATCCCCTATGGCGAGATTCGCCACGAGCCGGTGGCGCTGCCCGAGCGCGTCCATGATCCGGACTATCACCGCGAGCAGATCCCGGCGGAAATGTACGTGCCGAAGCTGTTCTGAGCGGCTGAACGACGCTATCCGCCGCGCCCTCGCCTCACGGCCGGGGCCAGCGCACCGCTTCAGGCGACAGACCTGACTGAATGCGATGGCCCGCAATTGTGCCGGCCGAGCGGCGTCGCGTGGCCGGCGAAAGCGCCAGGCCGATTCTCCGATTTTTCAGCCTCCGACCGCCCTGCTCGCACGGCGCGCAGCCGCGCGCCGGCGGGTTTCTCATGTTTTTCGAATAAATTCAGTGACTTGCGTTGGCACTGTACAAAAGCCTCCCCACTTAATAGAGTCTTAATCGTTACTTTTACGTACCTGCGTTAGGGCATAGTTTTTTGTATGGCCACCGAAAAAGCCGAGACTGACCGCATCCCCGTAACGCTAGCGCTTTCGACCATCGCCTACCTTGAGAAACTGGTGCGACAGGGCACCCACGGCACCAGCGTTCCAGGCGTGGCAAGGACATTGATCGAGGAAGGCATCCGCAACGCCATCAAGGACGGGCTGCTTTCCATCCGCGACAATGGCAATGGCAGGACCTGAACGGGGATGTTGTTCTGCGTAACGCGGCGGGCGCGGCGCGGTGGCCAGGCGATTCAAGGATCCAATCAGGGATCAAGCTTGGAAGAGATCAAATGCCCGCACTTTTGCCGACCTGGACCGAAGAACGCATCGAACTTTTGAAATCCTGTTTTGAAGCCGGGCTCAGTTGCCGCGAGATCGCCGACCGCATCGGGGTCAGCCGCAATGCGGTGATCGGCAAGATCTCGAGGCTCAATCTCAAGCGGCAAAAGGCGGCCGGCCCCGTCCGCAAGGACGCCGCGCGCGGCGCGCCGGGCCGGCCGACCCTGCGCTTCCGGCGCCACTTCCTGCGGGCGGTGACGACGGCCGGCGACCTGCCGGAGCCGGAGGCGCCGGTCCACAACGGACACACCTGCTCGCTGTTCGAGCTGTCCGCCCAGACCTGCCGCTGGCCGATCTCGACGCCCGGCGCCGACGATTTCTGCTTCTGCGGCAATCAGCCGGCCGAAGGCCTGCCCTACTGCCCCGGCCACAGCCGGCTCGCCTACAGGGTAAGTGCGCGTTAGGTCATGGCGGGCAAGACGCCGCCCTCGCGCGGCGAGGGCTCGGCAATCGCAGACGCGCGAGTCGATTTACCCTTGATTCATCGTACTTGTTAGAATGCGATTCAAATTTTCTCCCCATCATGACCGCATCGCATGATACGTCGTGATGGGCGCTCTGGTGTTTGCTCGGGGACTTCCGATCCTTTGCGCCATGTCATGCGCGATGCTGCTCGCCGCTTGCGCGCGCGATGCGGCGCAACGGGAGCCCAATCCGCCTCCCCATGAGGTCAAGACGGCCGCTGTCCGCGTCACGCCGCACATCCGCCGACCCTCCGAGCAACACCGGCACGCGCAGCCGCCAACCCGCCGCCTCGATCCAGCGCTGCTCACGCCGCAGCCAGCCCCCGATTGCGACTTCAAGAGATCCGACCTCAAGACGGTCGATCCCGATGAGTGGGCCCGCCTGAAAGCCGAGTACGAGCGGCAATGTTACGAGGACGCCGAGAAGACGGTGCGTGAGCGCCTCGGCCTGCTTCAGGCCTCCATCCAGAAAACACGAGACTGAATTCCGTCGGATAGCGGACACTGATCAGCCTGCGTAGCGCGGATCCGCTGCCGGATGCCGTTGGAGCCACCGCGCTCCCGGCGCCATCACGCACATCCAGAGACCCAGGCGAGACGCGAGGCGATCGAGGCCGTTTGCCTCCTTGTTGACGGCAATGGGGCAACAGGACCCGCAATTCAGTCCTTCTTTTGCCGTACCAGAGCACCAGTCTTTGGCTTGTAACATTGCCTTTGATTTTCTCCCAATCTTTCGCGGTCTCCACGACGCCAGTCGAGTGGAGTGAAATGAATTGCTGAGGCCAAGTCGCAGCTGCGCGGGCATTCATGAAGACTCTTTACGATTTGCTTGGAGCACTTCCGGACGACGACGCTGAGCGCATCCGAGCCGCATTCCGCAAGGCTGCCAAGGCGAACCATCCCGATAGAAATCCGGAAGACCCGGACGCTCCGCGCAGATTCAGGCGGATCGTGCGCGCCAATGCCATTCTCAGCGATGAGCAGCAGCGAGCGACCTATGACCAGTTGCTGGAGATCGCGCTTCAGCAGCATGGTTCGAAGCCGAAGCGCGGCATCCTCTCCGGCAAGGCTCGCAAGGCAGCTTTCGACACGATGACGGGCGCGGCTCTTTCGGTCGGGATGTTCGGCGCGACGTACCTGCTTCTCGCGCCTGCTCCGCAGGTGCCCTTCGTTCCAGCCCATGTTGCCGAGACCTCCACGCCCGAACCGGCGGAGAGCGCGCTCGTTCTGTCGATCGGACCGCCCGATAAGGCCGAACGGGCCGGCTCTCACGACAAGCCCGATGCTGTCGCGGCTCCGGAAAAACCTGCTAATCCGGCTCCCTCCGAGCATCATGCAACGCCGGGTCCGCCCTCGGGGCAGACGGCCGATGCGGCTTCGGGTCCGGACATCCCGGCCGCGCCCAGCTCGGGAACCGGCGACGCCAAATTCTATCATGAGCGAGGCATCTCGGCGTATCGCGACGGCGATCTGTATCTGGCGCTTGTCGACTTCGATCTGGCGATCGCTCGCGATCCCGACGCTGCGGACGCCTATATCGATCGCGCCATCGTCTACCATCGGATGGGCGACCTGAAGCACGCCTTTGCCGACATCGCCGCGGCCAGACGCATCGATCGCTCGAAGCGAAGCCCGGCCTCGCCTGCCACCGCAAGCGCGCCCTAGCTGCGCCGCCGCATCCCCCCGGCTCAAGCCGCCGCCAGCTGCTGCAGGAATTCGGTCACTTCCCGGCGCAGCAATTCGACGTCCGACTGCATGCGCTCGGAGGCGCCGTTGACGCGGCTTGCGACCTGCCCGGTGTCGGTGGCGGCCTGGCTGATGCCGGTCACGTTGGTGAGCACGTCCGAGGTGCCGGCGGAGGCCTGCTGCACGTTGCGCGCGATCTCGCCGGTAGCCGCACCCTGCTTCTCGATGGCTGACGCGATCGCGGTGGTGATCTCGTTGATCTCGGCGATGGTGTGGGCGATCGTCTCGACCGCGCCGACCGAGATGGTCGTGCTCTGCTGCATCTCGCCGACCTTGGCGCCGATTTCCTCGGTGGCCTTCGCGGTCTGCGAGGCGAGGCTCTTCACTTCCGAGGCCACCACCGCAAAGCCGCGTCCCGCTTCGCCGGCGCGCGCGGCCTCGATGGTCGCGTTCAAGGCCAGAAGATTGGTCTGCTCGGCGATCTCGCTGATCAGCCTGACCACGTCGCCGATGCGCATCGCGGCCTCCGCCAGGTTGCGGATTTGCGCGTCGGCGCGATCGGCCTCGCTCACGGCGCGGCTGGTGCTCTCCTTCGAACGGTGCACCTGCCGTCCGATTTCGCTGATCGAGGACGACAATTGCTCGGCCGATGTCGCCACCGTCTGCACGTTGCTGGAGGCCTGACCCGAGGCGGACATCACGCCGGCCGACTGCCGGCTGGTCTCCTCGGCCGCCGCAGCCATCTGCGCGGCATCGCTTTCGAGGTCGCTGGCTGCCTTGGCGAGACCTGCCGTGATCTCGTCGAGGCGGGTGCCGAAGCGCTTCGAATGTGCCGCAATCTCGATCACCCGGCGCCCCAGCGCGTCCGTCCCGCCATTGATGATGCCGGCGGCGTGGCGAAACGAGCCCGGCAGGCCGCGCACCAGGATCTTGCGATGGCGCTTGCCGCGGCTGGCCGCTTCCATCGAGGCCGACGCCTCCCGGACAAAGGCATCGACGATGTCGAGCATGTCGTTGATCGATTTCTGCATCAGGCCCAGCCTGCCGGGCTGGCGAGGCTTGACGACCCGCGCCTCGAGATCGCCCTCGAAGGCGCGCCGGCACACCTGCGCGGCATCGTCCAAGACCGAGCTGGCCGTGCGCAAGCTCCACAGCACGACACCGACCAGCGCCGACAGCACGATCAGCAACGCGACCGCGGTCAGCCGGGGCAACGGGTCGGCCAGCGCAACGAGCAGCAGCACGACAACAGCAACAACGCCCGCCGCGGCGGCCGCGACCTGCGCCTTAGAGAGAGAGCACAAATTCATCGTAGGCAAGACCTTGTTGCTTCAGATAGGCGATCATCATGTCCATGCTGGCGCGCAGGCCTTCCTTGGCGTTGGCGTGGCGCGCCTCCTCCTCGCACAAAAGCTTGTAGACCGGCTTGACCTTCTCGATCGGCGCCCGTTCCGGCTTGCGGCGATTGGAGTGATAGCCGATGATCTTGCCCTTGCTATCGAAGGTCGGCGTCACATGGGCGAACACCCAGTAATGGCTGCCGTCGCCGGCGAGATTGACCACATAGGCGAAGATCTCCTGCCTGGCCTCGATGGTGTCCCACAACAGCTTGAACACGCAACGCGGCATGTCGGGATGGCGGATGATGCTGTGGGGCGCGCCGATCAGCTCCGCGGCCGGATATCTGGCCATCCGAATGAAGACATCATTGGCGTAGGTGATCCGGCCCTTCAGATCGGTCTTCGACACGATCAGCTCCTCGTCGCCGAGCATGTTCTCGACGCCGGTCGGCCTTACCAGTGTTCGTATCATCGGCTTCTATCTTCGCAGAGAGGACCGCGCGATGGCGCGCCACCGCATCGGGTGACGAATCATTACTACGGCAACAATGATTAAACCAAGGTGAGCGAACCGTACCGGATCACCTCCGGACAATCCCGTACGATTGCGGACAGCCGTCGTCTGCGGGGGGACGACGGTCGCGCCTGTCCTCTCGTCTCAGGACGAGATGAGAGAGCTTTCTACCTTGAACGGCGTGCGGCGCGACGAAGCCGCTCTTCGTTGCATCGAGAGGGGCGGCCTCAGCCCAGCCGCCAGCCGACCTCCTCGACGAAGCTCTTGTAGAATTCCGCCGTATAGGCGTCCTCCGGATTCTGCCGCACCCGCGCGTCGAGCTTGTGCGCGTCCTCGCCGACCAGGATGCGCCATGTCTCGCGCTTGACGCCATTGAGAATGATTTGCGCGGCCTGCGCCGCCGTGGTCGGAGCTTCCTGCAGGAAGGTTCGCGCACGTTCGGCGCCGCGGGCCTGGATCTCCTCGTCCGACAATTTGTCCGCGTCAGCGACGCCTGCGGCCTTGAGGCGCACGCGCGTCTGCGCGATGTCGGTCTCGCTCAGGCGATCGCTGCCGTTGAGCACGATGCGCGAGTTCGACACGATCGAGGTGCCGATATGCCCGGGCATCACCACCGAGCATTTGATGTGCGGCGCGTTGAGACGAAGATGGTTGATCAGCGCCTCGGTAAATCCCTTCACCGCGAATTTGGCGGCGCTATAGGCGGTGTGCGCGACGCCCATGCCGACCGAGGCCCAGAAGCCGTTGACGCTGGAGGTGTTGACGATGTGGGCCTCGTCCGCCTTCATCAGCATGGGCAGGAAGGTGCGCACGCCCAGATAGACCCCGCCCCAGCAGATGTTGAAGGTGCGCTCCCACTGCTCGCGCGAGTTGGTGAACAGGCTGCCGCCGCCGCCGATCCCGGCATTGTTGAACAGCAGATGGATCCGGTCGGTCTGTTGCTGCTCCGCGAGCTCGTCGCGAAAGCGCTTGAGCTGGTCCTCGATCGAGACGTCGGCAATATGGGTGGTGACGCGCAGGCCCTGCGGCAGCTTCTCCACCTCGCAGAGCCGCTTCGTCTCCGCCATGGCGTCGGCCGAGACGTCGCACATCGCGACATTGCAGCCCTCGGCCACCAGCTGGCGCACGAGCTCGCGCCCCATCCCGGTGCCGCCTCCGGTGACGACCGCGATCCTGCCTGCGAAGTCCTTCATGATGCGCCCTTCCCTGCTGATTGCTCATTGTCTGTGGTTGGCCAAGGCAAGCCGTGCCGATTCCGCACGGCCGCCACGACATCGGCAAAAACTCGGCTACCGTCTTGCGTTATTCTACCGCGTTCGCGGCGCTCGTGGGAGCGTCGACAGGACCGACCGGTCGTCGTCAACCTCGCGGCCTATCCCGAACCGCGATATCGCTCGGCCCAGGAGCACGAGCGCGACGCTGCGCTGATGGCGTTGATCGACAGCGCGCTGGCCGCCTAGCGTCCGCGCCGCCGCGGCTGGAGTCTGAAGGCCCGAGCCGGCCCGCTTCGTCGCTCGTCATGGCAACACGATACCGCACGGCACCATTGCAGCGCCGCTTGCGGAAAGAAAGCGCGCGCCGCGCGTTGACGGGTCAGATCCACGCGAGAGCGCAGCATGACCCCGGCAACATCAGAGCGTCCCGAGTCCGCCCGCGATCCGCGTCGATCCGGCAGCCTCATCGCTTTCTTGGTCGCCGCTTGCTGCGCTGCTCTGGCGCCTTTTGCGGCCGCCAATGCCGCCGGGCTGACGACGAGCCAGGTCGACGCGGCGGACTTCTCCGGCAAGCAGCCGTCGGCCCAGGAGATCTCGCCGCTGGCCGTCCGCCTGCAGGTGCTCCTGGCGCGCGCGCATTTTTCACCGGGCGAGATCGACGGCAAATTCGGCGAGAATGCCAAAAAGGCGCTGCGGGCCTATGCCGAGGCGCAGCAGCTCGGCGGCGGCGACCAGCTCAAGCCGGATATCTGGCAGAAGCTGACCGCGGACAGCCGCGCCGTGCTCGCGAGCTATCGGGTCACCGCGTCGGACCTCGCCGGACCGTTCCTCGCAAAGCTGCCGCACCGGATGGAGGAGATGAAACATCTCCACCATCTCTCATATACAAGCCCGCGCGAGGAGCTGGCGGAAAAGTTCCACATGAGTGAGGAGTTGTTGAGCGCCCTCAATCCTACCGAGCGATTTCGCGAAGCGGGCGCAACCATCGCCGTAGCCGATGCGACGCCGGCAAACACCGCCGGGCATGCGGATCACCTCATGGTCGACAAGGTCCGACAGACCGTGAAAGTGTTCGACGCCTCGAACCGGCTGCTCGCCTTCTATCCCGCGACCGTCGGCAGTGAAGAGAAGCCCTCGCCCACCGGTACCCTGAAGGTCACCGGCATCGATCACAACCCGATCTACCACTACAATCCCAAATATCACTTCAGGGGCGTCCATGCGAAATCGCCCTTCATCATCAGGCCCGGGCCGAACAATCCGGTGGGAACGGTGTGGATCAGCCTCTCAGCCGAGGGCTATGGCGTGCACGGCACGCCCGATCCAGCCAAGGTCAGCAAGGCCGCATCGCATGGCTGCGTCCGCTTGACCAATTGGGATGCGCAAGCGCTCGCGACGGAAGTGAGCAAGGGCACGCCCGTCACCTTCATCGACAATTCCGGATGAGCTGATCTCGCAGCCTATTGGCCGAACCAGCGGGCGGCTTCAAGGTTCTGGTTTTGCGCCGGCGCATCGTTCAGGCAGCGCCGGGCGGTCTCGATCTCCGCCTCGGTCGCGCCATGGCTGCGCGCCCACATCTCTGCGGCCGACGCCGAATATTTGGCGACATAGTAGCGTACCACCGTGCAGGATACCCGCTGCACGATGCCGGGATGATGACCCGCAAGCGCGGTGGACGAAAGACAAAAGGTCAGCGCAATCGCGCCGACGGCACGCGTCAACATGAAGCCCCCTGAATCCATTCTGTGATCAGAGAATCAGACTCGCTTGCCCGCGGCAAATTAAACCTGCGCGGAAGCGCGTAATCCCCTGTCGTACACAGCTCAACTGTTTCATCCTTGCATCACTGCATGCGATGGCTCGTGCGAATAGCAATCAGCGTGCCCGGCCATTTGCCGGCAAGCGCCGGCGTGGTGCGCTGGAACCAATCCGCAGCGCCAGGCCTTTCCCTTTTTGCGATCGAGGTTTGTGATGGAGATCCATGGCGATGTTACCGACGAGCTCCGCGGCGATGGCATGATCATCATCGACGGGCGCGACATTGCGCTGGTTCCCTATTCGCTGACGCGCGCCAGTGCACCCGGCCGACTGCTGGCCGAAGGTTCCATTCAGGGACCTGAACCGCTGCTGTGTCGCGTGAAGAAGGCAAGGGCCGTCAGGCTTGCGCTCGAGGACGGCCCGATCGTCGCGCTGCGCTGCGAGGGCGGCTGCCGCGGCACGCGCCGGGTGAAGGTGCTGACGACCCCGAGCAGGCGCGCCGGTTCTGGCAGGAGCTGATCGCCGCCCCGATCACATACGGACGAGGTCACCGTGATCTCATGCCACCGTGGACCGATCGCGCGTTGTCTCCACGGAGAGCAGTGCAACACCGGCCGGCTCGCGAGACCTTCACACACCAGACCTTCAAAGCAGGAGAGCACCATTCAGCCCGCGCCGGATCTTGGCAGCCAAAGGAACAATCGCGGTCGCAGCCTCGTTGCTGCTCGAAATTCACGGTCGCCAAGTGGTTTCGGTGACCGACGCGAGGAGCATGGCGATGCCGAGAAAAGAAACGATCCGACGGGCGATGAAGGACAAGCGTGCCGGGAAGTCCGCAAGCACCCAGGCCGGCGAATTCGTTCGCGAGGAGATCGACAGGATTCGCGAAGGCGAGCATGGCGCAAGATCGCCGCAGCAGGCCATCGCCATCGGCCTGTCCGAAGCGCGCCGCGCGGGCGTGGCACTTCCGCCGCCACGGCGAGGCAAGGCAAAGAAGAGCACGCGCAAGAGCGCCGAATATGCCTATGAAGCAGGCCAGGGAAAGCGCAAGCCGAAGCGGCGGCCGCGCGTCGCGCGCGCCGTGAAACAGGTCTCGCGCAGCGCGCTGTCGAAGCAGGCCAAGCGCGCGGCAAGCCGAAGGAGCGCCGCATCGCGATCGGCCGCCGCCCGCAAGGCGGCGCGGACCAAGGGCGCGACCGCCCGCTCGGCAGCCGCAAAGAAGGCCGCGCGCACCAGAGCAAGGCGCCGGAGATGAGTGGCGGACGCGACCGCTTGCCTGCCGCGGCTCAAGCTCAGCTCAGGGTCCCCGGCAGGAAGCACCGAATCGAGATTCCGAGCGAGCTCCTGACCGGCCACACCATGGTACGACCCGCCCGGTTGGGCTCGGTGATGACGGCATCGTCAGGCACCACGATCCACTGGCCATCGATGCGGACGCGATAATGCCCATCCTGCGAATCCCAGTCGGGGTCGGACACGGCAAAACCGTCGGCATCCGAGCAGCACAGGCCCCTGCCGCTGCGCAGACTGTCGAACCAGGGTTTCAAGGGAGAGTTTGCATATCGACCATCGTCCCGCGCCATGACCAGCCCGGCAGGCAGCAGGGCGAGTCCAAGGAACAGGACCAAACGGCTGTTCGTCATGTGTCTGATCGCTTGTTGCGAGCCACCCCACGGCCCAGCAAGGAAATTGGCTCGGAGGCAAATGGTTCCATCGAAGCCGCGCCGAAGAATGGTCGGCACGGGTGAACGCAACCTCAAGTTTGGAATCGGCCGGGCAGCGGCTTTGCGGCTGAGCTTGCGTCTGGCAGGGATCGCGGCTATGGGAACGGCATCGGAGCGTGGCGCAGCCCGGTTAGCGCACTAGTCTGGGAGACTAGGGGTCGGAGGTTCAAATCCTCTCGCTCCGACCAAAATAAAGCCCCGTAATCGGGGCTTTTTCTCATTTCCGGGCAGCGGCCCAAATCGGCAGGAGATCGGCCGGCCTGAGGCCGGGCTCCCGTCCCTCAGCCGTCCTTCAGCGCCCGATCCAGCAGCTGCCGGCAGTCGATCAGTTCCTTCAGCACGCCCTGGAGCCGCTCGCGGTCGATGCCGTTGCCGCCACCGCCGCTCGTGCCGCGCGCGGCGCCGTCGCCGCGGAAGGTTGCCAGGATGTCCTCCTCGGTCTCGACAAAGCGGAAATCGATTCCCTCCTCGTCGGAGCCCTCATATTCCTCCTCTTCCTCCGCCGGCTCGGGCGCGGCGCCCGGCTCGGTGAAGTCGTCCTCCATCAGGCTCTGGCCGATCGCCTCCTCGATCGCGCCGAAGGACACGGCCGCGGAGCCGTCGGCGAGGCTCTGCACCGACTTGATGCCGTGCTCCTTGAGGATGCGCTGCACCCCGCGGATGGTGTAGCCCTCGCCATAGAGCAGCCGGCGGATGCCCTTGAGCAGGTCGACATCGTCAGGGCGATAGTAGCGGCGGCCGCCGCTACGCTTCATCGGCTTGATCTGGCTGAAGCGCGTTTCCCAGAAGCGCAGCACATGCTGGGGAATGTCGAGATCCTGCGCGACCTCGCTGATGGTTCGGAATGCGTCCGGCGCCTTGTCCAAAGGCTCGTTTCCCTTCCGCGCGAGTGGGTCAAGCTGAGTTGCGAATGGCGTGCAACGCTTGCTCGCGCTTACTCTGCGGTGCTTTCGCCGTTGAGCTTGACGCCATGGCCGTTGTTGATCCGCTGTTTCAGGATCGCCGACGGCTTGAACACCATGACCCGGCGCGGCGAGATCGGAACCTCGGTCCCGGTCTTCGGATTGCGTCCGATCCGCTGGCCCTTCTTCCTGACCATGAACGAGCCGAACGAGGACAATTTTACCGTCTCGCCCTTTTCCAGGCAGTCCGTGATCTCTTTCAAAACCAACTCAACAAACGCGGACGATTCGGTACGAGACAATCCAACCTTCTGGTAGACGGCTTCGCACAAATCGACACGCGTGACAGTCTTTCCGGTTCCGGTCATCGCCTGCCCCAACTCACGGCGAACAATTTCTGTCCTGAAATTATGAGCTTACGCCGCGTCGGTCAACTACGCCGTGAAGCCAAAGACACTTTAAACGGTGCAAAGACAAAACTGAATCAGGTATTCACTCCTACCAGCGAACCAGCGCCGAGCCCCAGGTGAAGCCGCCGCCCATGGCTTCCAGGAGCACCAGGTCGCCTTTCTTGATCCGGCCGTCCTTGCGTGCCACCGACAGCGCGAGCGGGATGGAGGCCGCCGACGTGTTGCCGTGCAGATCGACCGTCAGCACCACCTTCTGCGGTGCGATATGGAGCTTGTGGGCGGAGGCATCGATGATTCGCTTGTTCGCCTGATGCGGCACGAACCATTTGACATCCTCGGCCGAAAGCCCCGTGGCGTTGAACGCATCGACAATGACGTCGGTGATCATGCCGACCGCGTGCTTGAACACCTCGCGGCCTTCCATCCTGAGATGACCGACGGTCTGTGTCGATGACGGGCCGCCGTCGACATAAAGCTTCGACTTGTGGCGGCCGTCGGAGCGCAGATGCGTGGTGAGCACCCCGCGGTCGCCCGGCTTGCCCGGCTGATCCTGCGCCTCCAGCACCAGCGCGCCGGCGCCGTCGCCGAACAGCACGCAGGTGCCGCGATCGCTCCAGTCGAGAATGCGCGAGAAGGTCTCGGCGCCGATCACCAGCGCGCGCTTGTAGGCGCCGGTGCGCAGGAAATTATCGGCGGTGGCAAGCGCAAAGACGAAGCCGGAGCACACCGCCTGCAGGTCGAACGCTGCGCCGTGGTTGATGCCGAGTCCGTGCTGAACCGCCACGGCCGTGGCCGGAAAGGTGTTGTCGGGCGTCGAGGTCGCGAGCACGATGAGATCGATTGCCTGCGCGTCGAGGCCGGCATCGTCAAGCGCGGCGCGCGCGGCATTGATCGCCAGATGCGAGGTGAACTCGCCGTCTGCCGCAATGTGGCGCTGACGGATGCCGGTGCGCTGCACGATCCATTCGTCCGACGTGTCGACGCGCGCTGCCAGTTCGGCATTGGTCAGGATCTGCCGCGGCAGATAGGAACCGCAGCCGAGCACCACCGAACGAATAGTCACGAGACAGGCTCCTCCGGGGCGGGCACCGACATCAGCGCCCCGCCATCACGATTAAGCATTTGATTGATCTTGGTCAGGAGATCGAACCGGACCATCTCATAGCCGACATCGACGGCATAGGCAAAGCCCTCCACATCCGCCCCGCCATGGCTTTTGACCACCACCCCGTTCAGCCCGAGCAGCAGCCCGCCATTGGATTTGGCGGGGTCCATCTTGTCACGCAGCGCCCGGAAGGCGGGTCGGGCGAGCAGATAGCCGAGCCGCGACCACCAGGACCGCTCGATCGCGCCGCGTAGATAGTCCGAGATCTGGCGGGCGGTTCCCTCGGCCACCTTCAGCGCGATGTTGCCGGAAAAGCCCTCGGTGACGATCACGTCGGCGACGCCGCGGCCGATGCCGTCGCCCTCGACAAAGCCGATATAGTCGAGCTGCGGCAGGTTCATCGCGCGCAATTGTTCCGCGGCCTCGCGGATCTCCTCATGGCCCTTGATCTCCTCGACGCCGATGTTGAGGAGGCCGACGGTCGGACGTTTCAGGTTGAACAGCACGCTGGCCATCGCGCTGCCCATCACCGCGAGCGCGACCAGGTGTTGCGCATCGCCGCCGAGGGTGGCGCCGAGATCGAGCACCACCGAATTGCCGCGCATGGTCGGCCAGGTCGCCGCCAGCGCAGGCCGGTCGATGCCCGGGAGCGTGCGCAGGTTGAAGCGCGCCATGGCCATCAGCGCGCCGGTGTTGCCGGCGGAGACCGCAACGTCCGCCTCGCCTTTTTTCACCGCATCAATCGCAAGCCACATCGAGGAGGTCTTGCGGCCGCGCCGCAGCGCCTGGCTCGGCTTGTCGTCCATGCTGACGGCGACATCGGTGTGGATGACGCGCGAACACGCCTTCAGGCTCGGGTGCCTCGCAAGCTCCGGCTCGATCTTGGCGCGATCGCCGACCAGCAGAAACTCGGTATCGGGATGGCGTTTGTGCGAGATCGCGGCGCCGGGAACGACGACAGCTGCGCCGACATCGCCACCCATGGCGTCAAGCGCGATTCTGACCTTTTGCGGCATGAACGTCCCGGAAACCACCACATGGGCGCCGCTTCTCCAGCGGCGAAAGAGCCGGGCGCACCACACGCTGCCCGGTCGGGCCGCGACAATAGCCTGTCCCGGCTCCGACACAACCTCTTGACCCCGAGCTTTTTGCCCTGCAGGCGCAGCGCGGCGGAATCAGTGTTCCAGGAAATTATTTTTGTTTCAATAGCTTACAAAAAGAGCGCAAAGCAGACTGCGAGCCTCTCGCGCAAAGCATAGGCCCCGGCAGCCGTTTCTCGGCTGCTAGTCCTCTTGGCTCCCGTCGGAACGTCCAGCGGACTTCGGCTCCTTCGGCGCAGCCTTCAGCGCCTTCAGGCCGGCAAAGGGGTGGTCCTCGGGGTCGGCCGCCGTGACCTGCGACTCGAACACCGCTCCCTCCTTGCGCGGGTAGGGATCGATCGCCAGCAACAGCACATCGGTCGCGAGGCGCCCGAGATCGATGATGCCATTGATGATCGGCTCCGGCGGTTCGGGCAGGTCGCCGGCGCCGATCTGGATCTCCTCGCCCGCGACCGCATCGGCGATGTCGGGAATCTGCTCCGCCGGCGCGAAGGTCAGGTCGATGTCTTCGTCGATGTCGTTCTCGATCGGCTCCAGCGTGACGACGCAGGTCTGCCCGATCCGCGCGGTGAGATGGCCTGCGACATGGACGCGGCCGCCGCTTCTCGGGCTCAAATCGAAGGCCGCACGCGCAAACGCGATCTCACGCACCTCTGCAATCTCCGCCATCGCCGCGCGCGTCGCGCCATCCGCCTCGATGTCGCGATGCAGCCCGGTCTCCGGGATTTGCAGCACATTGACGAAGGCGCGCCACGGATCGGCCGGCACGGTCGGAGCCTTAGTCATGTCCTTGCTCCGTCAAGCTGAGCGGTGACGGGAATGTCCAGGCCGCCGCCAGCACGGCGGCATCGTCGACCTCGTCGAGAGCGGCGATTGCGGCGCGTGCATAGGCGGCCAGCCGGCGGGCGTTGTCGATATCGCCGCCTTCCAGGATGTTCTTGCAAAACGCCTGCGCCAGCGCTTCGGCGCTGTCGGTGAGCGCGAGGTCGTAGGCTGCGCTGCGGCCATAGAAGGCCTCGCCGAAGGCCTGCATGCGCTTGGGGACGGCGAGGTCCCCCACCCCCATTTCCCGCAGATTCGCATCCATGTCGGCACAGAAATGATCGAACAGCGCCTGCGCGGCGTCCTTGCCGCCCTCGACCCGCCCGAGCCGGCGCAAAACCATCCACAAATGCGCCAGAACCAGGTCAAAACGGCCATTAACCGTATCGGGCACGCCGAGGTCCTGATAAAAACCGGGTTCTCGCGCTTGCGTCACGATCATGCCATAGATGGCTTCGATGGTGCCGCGCGGGGCTAGCCGGGGTTTCCTGAAGTGATTGAACGGCCAAAGCATTGTGGGTTCCGCAAGCGAGCCCTGTGGCCGGTTGCCGGCCCGGCTGACGAATTGGGGGTGGCCGGTTCTAAGGGGACCGGCCCTGTAGTGCAATGATTGATAAGCTGATGAAAAATGCAGGCGCGGCCTTGAAACCTGCTGGCGCGGCCTTGCCCCGCTTCCTGTCCGGCTTGCGCCTTGCGGTCGCGATGGCGCTGACCTTTACGGTGCTCAGCGCCTGCACCAAGGAGGAATTCCAGAAAGGCTACATCCTGCCGCCCGGCGCGCTGGAGCAGATTCCGATCGGCGCGAGCCAGGACCAGGTCCTGATCGTGATGGGCACGCCGTCCACGGTCGCCACCCTCGACGGCGAGGTGTTCTACTACATCTCGCAACGCGCCGAGCGGCCGGTCGCCTTCATGAACCAGAAGGTCGTCGACCAGCGCGTGATCGCGATCTATTTCGACAAGAACCGTCAGGTCCGCCGTCTCGCCAATTACGGGTTGAAGGACGGCAAGATCTTCGACTTCATCAGCCGCACCACCGCAACCTCCGGCCAGGAGATGAGCTACCTGCAGCCGCTGTTCAAGCTGCTCAGCTTCAACTAGCCCTAAACGCTGGCACCGTCATTGCGAGCTCTGGATTGCTCGCAATGACGGCGCGCTGCTCTTGCGGACATTCCATTCGACGTTACGTAGATGGCTCGTGTGCCCTTGCCCGGAGCCATCAATGACTGACGCCCCCGCCTACGAGCCGCCCAAAGTCTGGACCTGGGACAAGGAGAACGGCGGGCGGTTTGCCAGCATCAATCGTCCCATCGCCGGGCCGACGCATGAAAAAGAACTGCCGGTCGGCCGCCATCCGCTGCAACTCTATTCTCTGGCGACGCCCAATGGCGTGAAGGTCACGGTGATGCTGGAGGAGCTGCTGGCGCTCGGCCACACGGGCGCCGAATACGACGCCTGGCTGATCGAGATCGGCAAGGGCGACCAGTTCGGCAGCGGCTTTGTCGACGTCAATCCGAACTCCAAGATCCCGGCCCTGCTGGATCGCTCCGGCCCCGAGCCGATCCGCGTGTTCGAGTCCGGATCGATCCTGCTTTATCTCGCCGAGAAATTCGGCGCGTTCCTGCCGAAGGACGTCAAGACCCGCACCGAAGCCCTGTCGTGGCTGTTCTGGCAGATGGGCAGCGCGCCCTATCTCGGCGGCGGCTTCGGCCATTTCTACGCCTATGCGCCGAGCAAGATGCAATACCCGATCGATCGTTTCGCGATGGAGACCAAGCGCCAGCTCGACGTGCTCGACCGCCGCCTTGCCGACAACGAATATCTCTCGGGCGGCGAGTATTCGATCGCCGATATCGCGGTATGGCCGTGGTACGGCGCCCTCGCCAAGGGGCTGCTCTACGGCGCCGGCGAATTCCTCTCGGTGCAGGACTACAAGCACGTACAGCGCTGGACCGACCAGATCGCCAGGCGGCCGGCGGTGCAGCGCGGCCGCATGGTCAATCGCACCTGGGGCGAGCCCTCGAGCCAGCTGCACGAGCGCCACGAGCGAAGCGATTTCGAGACCCGGACGCAGGACAAGATCGGCGAGGCCGCAGGCGCCGGGAGCAAGTAGGCCGCTCGGAGCTCCGCAACAGATCAAGACTCTCCCCGCAAGCACGCGCCTCCGGGGAGAAGTTCGTCTTGAGCTCAGGTGCCCTCGAACTTGAAGGACACGTTCAACTTGGCGCGATAGGCCTCGACCTTGCCCTTGGCATCGAGCTGCATGTCGAGCTTGACGACCTCCGCGACGCGAAGATCGCGGAGCGATTTCGCGGCCTGCTCGACCGCGTTGGTGGCCGCCTTCTCCCAGGAATCGCTGGACGTACCGATCAGTTCAATGACCTTGTAGACGCTCTCAGGCATGTGGTCCTCCCGCTCGGGTGCCCCTGCCGCGATCGAGCGTAGCACCGCGGCGCCGGGACACAACCGATTTGCCCGTCGCGACGGAGCGAGAACTCACGTCCTTCGGCCTTCAGGACGGCGGAGCGAGCGCGTAGACATCAAGCAAGCAAAAGCCCGCCGGCTCGCACCGGCGGGGCCTTTCTTTCTCAACTCACCCGCAAGCTCAATGCGCCAAAACCGCCAGCAGCAAGAGCGCCACGATGTTGGTGATCTTGATCATCGGGTTCACGGCGGGACCGGCCGTGTCCTTGTAGGGATCGCCGACGGTGTCGCCGGTCACCGCGGATTTATGCGCGTCCGAGCCCTTGCCGCCGTAGTGGCCGTCCTCGATGTACTTCTTGGCATTGTCCCAGGCGCCGCCGCCCGAGGTCATGGAGATCGCGACGAACAGGCCGGTGACGATGACGCCGAGCAGCATGGCGCCGACGGCGGAGAACGCCGCCGACTTGCCGGCGATCGCGTAGATCACGAAGTAGACCACGATCGGCGACAGCACCGGCAAGAGCGAGGGAACGATCATTTCCTTGATCGCAGCCTTGGTGAGCAGGTCGACAGCCTTGCCATAGTCGGGCTTGTCGGTACCCTGCATGATGCCGGGCTTCTCGCGGAACTGGCGCCGCACCTCTTCGACGATCGCGCCGGCCGCGCGTCCCACCGCCGTCATGCCCATCGCGCCGAACAGATAGGGCAAGAGACCGCCGAACAGGAGGCCGACCACCACATACGGGTTGTTCAGCGAGAAGTCGGGATTGACGCCCTTGAAGTAGGGATGGGCGGCGGGGTCGGAGATGAAGAATTTGAGGTCCTGGTTGTAGGCCGCAAACAAGACCAGCGCGCCGAGACCGGCGGAGCCGATCGCGTAGCCCTTGGTCACCGCCTTGGTGGTGTTGCCGACCGCGTCCAGTGCGTCGGTCGACTTGCGCACCTCCTTCGGCAGGCCCGCCATCTCGGCAATGCCGCCGGCATTGTCGGTGACGGGACCGAAGGCGTCGAGGGCTACGATCATGCCGGCCAGCGACAGCATGGTCGCGGTGGCGATCGCAATGCCGAACAGGCCGGCGAGACTGTAGGTGACGAGGATGCCGGCGATGATGACGATCGCGGGCAGCGCGGTCGCCTCCATCGAGATCGCAAGCCCCTGGATCACGTTGGTGCCGTGACCGGTGACGGAGGCCGCGGCAATCGACTTCACCGGGCGGAAGTCGGTGCCGGTGTAGTATTCGGTGATCCAGATGATCAGGCCGGTCACGGCGAGGCCGACCACGCCGCAGAAGAACAGGCTTGCGCCGGTGTACTCCACGCCGTCGAGCTTGCCGAAACCGATCAAGAGGTAGATCACCAGCGCGACGCCCACGAGCGACAGGATGCCGGTCGCGATCAGGCCCTTGTAGAGCGCGCCCATGATCGACTGGTTGGCGCCGAGCTTGACGAAGAAGGTGCCGATGATCGAGGTGATGATGCAGATGCCGCCGATGGCGAGCGGCAGCGTCATCATGTTGGCGAGGATCGGCGTCTTGGCGAAGAAGATCGCCGCCAGCACCATGGTCGCCACTGCCGTCACCGCATAGGTCTCGAACAGGTCGGCCGCCATGCCGGCGCAGTCACCGACATTGTCGCCGACATTGTCGGCGATGGTGGCGGGGTTGCGCGGATCGTCCTCGGGGATGCCGGCTTCGACCTTGCCGACGAGGTCGCCGCCAACGTCCGCACCCTTGGTGAAGATGCCGCCGCCGAGACGGGCGAAGATCGAGATCAGCGAGGCACCGAATCCAAGCGCCACCATGGCGTCGACCACGGTGCGGCTGTCGGGCGCGAGCTTCAGCGAGAAGGTGAGGAAGCCGAAATAGAGGGTGACGCCGAGCAGTGCGAGGCCCGCCACCAGGAGCCCGGTGATGGCGCCGGCCTTGAAGGCGAGCTCGAGGCCGCCGGCAAGCGAGGTGATGGCGGCCTGCGCGGTGCGGACGTTGGCGCGCACCGACACGTTCATGCCGATGAAGCCGGCCGCACCGGAGAGGATGGCGCCGATGGCGAAGCCGACGGCGACCAGGATCCCGAGGAAGTAGGCGAGCAGCGCGAAGATCACGATGCCGACCAGGCCGATGGTCGTGTATTGGCGGCGCAGATAGGCCTGTGCGCCCT
Organism: Bradyrhizobium sp.; assembly: GCA_035293585.1. GTDB lineage: Bacteria > Pseudomonadota > Alphaproteobacteria > Rhizobiales > Xanthobacteraceae > Bradyrhizobium. Next base: position 125,223 of record DATGMN010000066.1, read on the forward strand.
CGCGCACGGCGGCCGCGATTTCCTGCATCCGCGGATTACCGGCGTCGGCGGAAAGAACCGACATCGTCGCCCAGATCGCATAGGCGATGGAAAGCGCTCCGCAGAGCACGATCAACCATAGAGCTGTCATTGCACTCCCTCAGAATATTATATTTGTCCCCACGCCCGTTGCTCGAGCGCAGAATGCTGCACCGCCCTGCCCAAAGGGCGACCCTGCAAATCGGCGGGAGGTTGCCAAAGTTGTTGCGCCTGCGCAACGCCGGGAGCGGCAAAATACGTCCTATTTCGCAGGCTTTTTCGGTCCGGAATAATCGGCTTATGCGAGCCGGTGCTAGAAATGGCTGTAGGAGCGGCGGACCAGCGCCAGCTCCCTGCCCTCCTCATCCAGGAAACGCGGAGCATCCGTGCCGTCGACAATGCGACCGATGACCGTCAAGGCGACGCCGGCCTGCGCCGCGGCTGCGGCCAGCGCTGCGCCGGCGGCCTCCGGAACCGTGCACAGGATCTCATAATCGTCGCCGCCGCAGATCATGGCCTCGATATCGACGGCGCGCTGCGCGAGCACGCTTTGCGCCGCAGCAGAGATCGGAATGCGCGCCACGTCGATGACGGCCGAGACATGCGAGGCCGCGCAGAGCTTGGTGAGATCGCCGGCCAATCCGTCCGACACGTCCATGGCGCTACGCGCATGCGCGCGGATGGCATTAGTCAACGCATTGCGCGGCTGCGGCACGCGGTAGCGGCCGATCAGCATATCCCTGGCGGCGGCATCCCGCACCAACGCGTTGGCCGCCGGACCCCCGGTGAGAATATCGAGGCCGACAGCGGCGTCGCCGATCGTGCCCGTGACCATCACCTGGTCGCCGGGTCTGGCGCCGGTGCGTGGAACCATCTTTCCCGAGGGCACGCGGCCAAAGGCCGTGACGGAGATGGTGAGCGGCCCCGGGGTCGACACGGTGTCGCCGCCGAGCAGCGGGCAATCGAACGCGCGCGCGTCCTCGCCGAGCCCTCGCGCAAAGGCCGAGAGCCAGGCATCGTCGGCACGGCGCAGCGCAAGCGTCAGCACGAAGCCTGCGGCGGTCGCGCCCTTGGCGGCGAGATCGGACAGATTGACCCGCAGCGCCTTGCGCGCAAGCGTGTCGGGGGGATCGTCGGGAAGGAAATGCACGCCCTCGACGATCGCGTCGGTGGTGACGACGATATCGTCGCCGCGGGCTTGCAGGATCGCCGCATCGTCGACGAGGCCGAAAGCGCCGGGATCGGTCGCCAGCGGCTTGAAATAGCGCGCGATCAGGGAGTCTTCGCCGGATGGGCCAGTGCTCATGCGTCAGCGCTCGTCGCGACCTCCGGGAGGTTACCCCCGCGAAAATTCTTCGGCGCGGAACTGCCGCGCGATCTGGTCGAGCACCGCGTTCACCATGCCGGTCTCCTCCCGCTCGACAAAGGCGTGGGCGACATCGACATATTCCGATACCACGACCCGGCCGGGCACGTCACGGCGATGCTCGAGCTCATAGGCGCCTGCCCGCAAAACCGCGCGCAGGATCGCATCGATCCGTTTCAGCGGCCAGCCCTTGGACAGCGCCTCGTCGATCAGGGGATCGAGCCTGGCCTGGTCGCGCACGACGCCGGAGACGACGTCACGGAAGAAGGCGGCTTCCGCGGGCAAATACTTGTCACCCTCGACCTCGCCGCCCAGCCAATGGCTCTCGAACTCGGCGAAGATGTCGTTGATGCCGGCGCCGGCGATGTCCATCTGATAGAGCGCCTGCACGGCGGCTAGACGCGCCGCGCCACGGCGGTTCGCCTTCTTCTCTGCCGGCTTCCCGTCAGCTCCCCTGACCTGGTTTTTTCGTGCGTCAGCCATGTCTCAAGACTTCGCCAGACGGCGTTTGATGCGCAGCATGGCCAGCGCCGCGCGCGCCGCATCGCCGCCCTTGTTGAGGTCGCTGGCACGGGCCCGCGCCCAGGCCTGGTCCTCGGTATTGACGGTGAGAATGCCGTTGCCGAGCGGAAGCTTCCGCTGCACGGCCAGATCCATCAGCGCGCGCGAGGATTCCATCGAGACGATCTCGAAATGGATGGTGTCGCCCCTGATCACGCAGCCAAGCGCGATCACCGCGTCATAGGGCTTGCCGGTAGCCGCCGCCGCATCGACGGCAATCGCCACCGCCGCCGGAATCTCCAGCGCGCCGGGAACCGTGATGACGTCGTGGCCAACGCCCGCGGTCTTCAATTCGGCGAGCGCGCCTGCGAGCAGCGCATCCTGGATATCATCATAAAAGCGCGCCTCGACAATCAGGGCGCGGGCGCCCGAGATGTCGGTCTGGTCCTTCAACGGAGCGCGTCGTGCGTCAGCCATTCCTATGCCAATCGAGAGAGTTCTACAGGTGTGCCGCTTTTAGGCGCAGCCATTCACAAGGCCAAGCCCTCATTTCATTTCCGTCAATCGCGCCGCATAGCGGGCCATCAGATCGACCTCGATATTGACCTCGCTGCCCGCACGCCAGGACGACAATGTCGTGACGCCGAGGGTGTGCGGGATGATCAGCACCGAAAATGCCGTATCCCACACCGTGTTCACGGTCAGCGAGACGCCGTCCAGCGTGATCGACCCCTTGGGTGCGATGAAACGCGCGAGCTCGCTTGTGGTGTTGAGCTCGAAGCGCGCCATATCAGGCAGATCGTCGCGGCTGATGACGGTCGCGACGCCATCGGCATGGCCGGCGACGATGTGGCCGCCAAGCTCGTCGCCGATCTTGAGCGAGCGCTCCAGATTCAGCCGGGTGCCGACCGCCCAATGCGCGGCGGTCGTCATCCGCAGCGTTTCGGCGGCGGTATCGACATCGAACCAGGTCCTGCCGCCGTCGACCCCTGCCGCAACGACCGTCAGGCAGACACCGTTGCACGCAATCGAGGCACCGTCGGCGATGGTGGCCCGATCATAGCGGCAGGCGATGCGCAAACGGTGCAGCTGGCCCTGCGCCACGGGCGTCAGAGCGACGATCTCGCCGATATCGGTGATTATCCCGGTAAACATTCAAGCGCGCTCATAAAGGGTGAGAGTGTCCTGATCCAGCGTCTCGCTAGCACGGACGCGGAAGGCAGGCGACTGCGTGATTTGGGTGAGCGGCAATGCATCGAGCGCGTCGATACCGCCGGCCCCGATCGTCCGGGGGCCGCGAAAGAGCCAGGTTTCGTCGACGAGATCAGCGGCGACAAAGGACGCCGCCACGCGGCTGCCGCCCTCGACCATCAGCCGCGTGATGCCTTTGTCGGCGAGTGCATGCAGCACCGCACGCAGGTCGAGGCCGGGGCCGGCCTTCGACGGCATCCGGAACACGACGGCGCCTGCCGCGCCGAGTTTTGCGGCAGCCGGCGCCTCTGCCAGTTCCGACGCCATCACCCAAAGCGGCGTCTTCCGCGCGGAATGCACCAGCCGGCTGTCGCCCGGAATGCGCAGGGCGCGGTCCAGCACCACCCGCACCGGCGAACGCGCCTCCATGCCCGGCAGCCGGCAGGTGAGCTCGGGATCATCCGCCAGCACCGTGCCGATGCCGACCAGGATCGCGTCACACTGCGCGCGCAGCAGATGCACCCGCGTGCGCGCGACTTCGCCTGTGATCGCCACCGGCTTGCGTCCCGCAGCACCGATCTTGTCGTCGGCGGAGACCGCGAGCTTGAGGATCACATGCGGCCGCCGATCCCTGATGCGACGAAAATGGCCGGCATGGGCATAGGCCGCCTCCTCCCGCGCGAGGCCGATGTCGACCTTGATGCCGGCGGCGCGCAGCCTGGCAAAGCCCTGGCCCGCAACCTCGGGATTGGGATCCTCGATCGCGGCAACGACGCGGGCAATGCCGGAGGCGATCACAGCGTCCGTGCAGGGCGGCGATTTGCCGACATGCGAGCACGGCTCCAGCGTCACATAGAGCGTGGCGCCCCGCGCCGCCTCCCCCGCCGCGCGCAGGGCGACCGGCTCGGCATGCGGACGGCCGCTGGGCTGCGTCCAGCCGCGGCCGACGATGACGCCGTCCTTGACCACCACCGCACCGACGGCCGGGTTCGGCCAGGTGCGTCCGAGGCCGCGCCGGCCCAAGGTCAGCGCAAGCTGCATGAAGCGGCGGTCGGCCGCCTCGGCATCACGCGCCTTCTGGGCGAACCGATCTTCCAGGATCCGGAAGATCATTTGCGTAAGGGAACGATCCGCGGGTCGTCGTCGCCGGAGAGCTCGCCGAGCACCGCCTCGAAGTCCTTGGCCTCGCGGAAATTGCGGTACACCGAGGCGAAGCGCACATAGGCCACGTCATCCAGCGTGCGCAGATGCTCCATCACGATCTCGCCGATCGTCTCCGAGGACACTTCCGCTTCGCCCGAGCTCTCGAGCTCGCGCACGATTGCGGAGACCATCTTCTCCACCCGCTCCGGCTCCACGGGCCGCTTGCGCAAGGAGATCTGCACCGAACGCACCAGCTTGTCGCGGTCGAACGGCACGCGGCGGCCGTTGCGCTTGATGACGGTCAGTTCGCGCAGCTGCACGCGCTCGAAAGTGGTGAAGCGGAAATTGCAGGCGATGCAGACGCGCCGTCGCCGGATCACCGAGGAATCCTCGGTCGGACGGGAGTCCTTCACCTGTGTATCGAGACTGTTGCAGCTGGGGCAGCGCATCCGGGCCAAGCCTTAATCTTGTAGAGCCTTAATTGTAGATCGGGAACCGATCGGTGAGCGCCTTGACGCGTTCCTTCATGGCGGCTTCGACCAGCGGCGCCTTGCCGTCGCCGGATTGCGCGATCGCATTGAGCACCTCGGCGATCATGCCGCCGACCTGCTTGAACTCGGCAACACCGAAGCCGCGGGTGGTCGCAGCCGGCGTGCCGAGCCGAAGCCCGGAGGTCACGAACGGCGTCTCGGGATCGAACGGAATGCCGTTCTTGTTGCAGGTGATGCCCGCACGGACCAGCGCCTTCTCCGAGGCGTTGCCCTTGAGCCCCTTCGGGCGCAGGTCGACCAGCATCAGGTGGTTGTCGGTACCGCCCGAGACGATATCGAGCCCATGGCCGCGCAGCGTCTCGGCGAGCGCCTTGGCATTCTCGACCACGTTCTTCGCATAGACCTTGAAGTCCGGCCGCAGCGCCTCGCCGAAGGCGACCGCCTTGGCCGCGATCACATGCATCAGGGGACCGCCCTGCAGCCCCGGGAAGATCGCGGAGTTGAGCTTCTTGGTCAGCGTCTCGTCATTCCACAGCATCAAGCCGCCGCGCGGGCCGCGCAGCGATTTGTGAGTGGTCGTGGTCGTCACATGGGCATACGGCACGGGCGACGCGTGCACGCCGCCGGCCACGAGCCCGGCGAAATGCGCCATGTCGACCAGCAGATAGGCACCGACGCTGTCGGCGATCTCGCGGAAGCGCTTGAAGTCCCAGGGACGCGAATAGGCGCTGCCGCCGGCAATGATCAGCTTCGGCTTCACCTGCTCGGCCTGCTTGGCCACCGCGTCCATGTCGATGATCTGGTCTTCCCGCCGCACCGTGTAGTGCGAGGCCTTGAACCATTTGCCGCTCATGTTGACGGGCGAGCCGTGGGTAAGATGGCCGCCGGCCGCAAGATCGAGGCCCATGAAAGTGTCGCCGGGGGCAAGCAGCGCCAGGAACACCGCCTGGTTCATCTGGCTGCCGGAATTCGGCTGCACATTGGCGAAATTGGCGCCGAAAAGCTTCTTCGCCCGTTCGATCGCCACGGTCTCGGCGACGTCGACCCATTCGCAGCCGCCGTAATAGCGCGCACCGGGATAACCTTCGGCATATTTGTTGGTCATCACCGAGCCCTGCGCTTCCAGCACCGCGCGGCTGACGATGTTTTCCGACGCGATCAGCTCGATCTCGTGGCGCTGCCGGCCGAGCTCGCCGGCGATTGCCGCTGCGATCTCCGGATCGGCCTCCTTGAGGCTCGCGTTGAAGAAGGAATCGGGAGCGGAGCCAGTCTTGCTGCTCGAGGTATTGGCGGTTGCGGTCATCGGCGAAATATCCCCATCGGCGCAACCACTTGACGGGTTACGGCCGGTCTTGGTCGGAAAAGCGGAAGCAGGTCCGCCCGATTAGCACAAAGGCCCCGGGCGGCCAAGCTTTTGCGGTCCCAGGCTTAATTTTATGCCAGATATGGTGGGGATTGGGGAGATTAACAGGGCCGGCCGGGGTCCCGCGCCCGGACGACCCAGAGACCACGCCGATCTGCCCTTTGCTCGCACCGGAACGGGCGGGCGCAGGCCACGATTTACCAAAAACAGAAAACACAGAGATTATTGCTCCAAGCCAAGCGATGAACGCGCTTCCGGCGCAAAATTGACATTGGCGTGTGTCCCCATCCCGCCAGCGGAACCCGGAGGCTAACTCGGGTGTTGTTAATCCCCCTCCGGCGCCGCCGGCCTTCCAACCGCCGTCAAACAAGGTGGAGGAAAACATGCTCAGAGCTGCTCGCGGCAGAACGAATTCAGCGACGCTTGCGGTGATCCTTGCAGGCGCAGTCGCAGGGCTGATGTCGACCGACGTGGCGCAAGCGGCACGAGGTGGCGGCGGCGGTGGTGGGGGTTTCCACGGCGGGGGTGGGGGCGGCGGCGGCTTCCACG
>DATGMN010000067.1:0-83708 GCA_035293585.1 Bradyrhizobium sp.
CTCCGAAATCCGGTTGTTGAGGACGCCCTTGCCCTCGATCACCTGGTGTTTCTTGGCATTGAACGCGGTCGCATCGTCCTTGAAGTGCTGGATCAGGGTACCCGGCTCCGGTCCTTCATAGAGGACCTTGGCCTTGCCTTCGTAAATGCGACGTCGACGGCTCATTGGGATGTACCGTGTGTTGTTGAAATCCATGAATCTGGTGCGCTCCGGGTGACTGGGATTACAACCCACGACGGAGCTGCCGTGGTGGCCTGGAACCCTAGGAAACAGAACAAGAACCGAGCCTCAAGGCAACCTATCCGATTGGCCTATCAAGCACAATCGATACAGTCCTCTCGGGGCGAGTTTTACCCCCTTTCGCTCGCATTCATCTGCGGCCTTCTGCCTGTTGTTTCAGCTAGACATTCCAGATATCTAGTTCCCCAGCTGCCCTCGCGCAATGACGCGCCGGGTTCATCGTTCAGGCTCACGTTCAGGGCTGAGCTCGGGGAAACCTTCCCATGACCACATTCGACAAGCGCGAAGAAGCCTTCGAGACGCAGTTCGTCCATGACGAAGAGTTGAAGTTCAAGGCCGAGGCCCGCCGCAACAAGCTGCTGGGCCTATGGGCGGCCGAAAAGCTCGGCCTGAGCGGCGATGCCGCCGCCGATTATTCGAGGACCGTGGTCACCGCCGAAATCGACGCCGCCGGCGACGAGGGCGTGGTCCGCAAGATCATGTCCGATCTGGCCGCCAAGGGCGTCACCGTGACGGAAACCGACCTCCGCACCAGGATGAATGAGCTGCTCGCCGCCGCGGTCGCGCAGATCAAGGCTGGGGTTTAGAGGGCCGCCGCGACGTCCGAGGCAGCCGGAACGGTGATAGGCGATGACTGAAGGCGCCTACCTCTACATCGTTCGCTGCGCCGACGGCAGCTATTATGTCGGCACCACGCGCACGAGTCTCGAGCTCAGGATCGCACAACACAACGACGGCACGTTCGGCGGATACACCGCTTCGCGCCGACCGGTGACCCTGATCTATTCGCAATGGTTTGACCGGGTCACCGAAGCCATCGAATGCGAACGGACGCCCAAGAAATGGAGCCGCGCGAAAAAAGAGGCCTTCATTCGCGGCGACATCGCATCGTTGCACGCATTGGCCAAGCGCGAGACGCCTCATCCCTCAATCTCCCCTCATCCTGAGGAGCGGCGTCTTCGCCGCGTCTCGAAGGATAGAGGCCCCCCGCGGCCCATGGTTCGAGACGCGCGCCGCGGCGCGCTCCTCACCATGAGGTCTTTACGCGGCCAGACTCACTCTTCCTTGAAGCCGTACTCCGGCACGTTGCCGCTGGCGCCGTAATATTTGTACGGCAGGAATTTGCCTGACATCGTGATCTTGACGCGGTCGCCCTTGGGGTTGGGCAGGCGCTCCATCACCATGTCGAAATCGATCGCCGACATGATGCCGTCGCCGAACTGCTCCTCGATCAGCGCCTTCCAGGCGGGACCGTTGATCATCACGAGCTCGTAGAAGCGATAGATTAGCGGGTCGGTCGGCGGCATCGACACACCCTCCCCGCGCATCGGCGTCTCGTTCAGCATCGCGGTTTCCGACTTGGAAAGCCCGAACAGTTCGCCGGCATTGGCCGCCTGCGGTTTTGTCAGTTTCATCTGGCCGAGGATCGCGCCGACGATCAGGACCTCGGAATAGCCGCCGATCTTCTCGCAGATGTATTTCCAGCTCCAGCCCTTCTCGCGCTTGATGTCGAGCAGCTTTTCGGTGAGGTCGGATCGTTTCATCTGTCCTTGTCTCCCTTCTCTTGGATACGGGTCTTGGATTGACGGTTCTTGGATCAACCGGCGATCGCCTGCGTCGAGGTGCTCTCGATCACCTCCAATGCGGCAACGATGCTCGGCTCCGGCTTGCCGATACGCACCACCGGCACGTTGCGGGGATCGTGGTCCGGCCTGTCGGACGCAAAACTCTTGCTGCGGCTGACCAGGAAATCGACGATGTGGTTGCGCAGCGCGTAATACAGCGGATGACGGTGCAGGCCGTCGCGTGCACGATCCTTCGGCAGCGGGTTTTCGACGATCTCCGCCAGCACCGCGCCCGGACCGTTGGTCATCAGGAAGATCCTGTCCGCAAGATAGATCGCTTCGTCCACGTCATGAGTGATCATGAACGCGGTCTGTCCGGTCTCCAGGCAGATGCGGCGGACCTCGTCCTGCAGCGTGCCGCGGGTCAGCGCATCCAGTGCCGAGAACGGCTCGTCCATCAGCATGATCTTTGGTGTGATGGAGAGCGCCCGCGCAATGCCGACGCGCTGCTTCATGCCGCCGGACAGCTCGGAGGGATGCTTGTGCTCGGCGCCGCCAAGGCCGACGAGATCAATGAAGCGCTGTGCGTGGGCCTTGACCCGGGCGCGGTCCCACTTTCGCCATTTCGATGCGACCGCGTAGGCGACATTGCCGAGCACGGTGCGCCAGGGCAGCAGCGCGTGGCTCTGGAAGATCACGGCACGGTCGAGGCTCGGCCCTTCGATGCCCTGGCCGTCCACGATCACCGCGCCCTCGCTCGGCTGGTCGAGCCCCGCGAGGATGTTCAGCACCGTGGTCTTGCCGCAGCCGGAATGGCCGATCACGCAGGCAAACTCGCCGCGCGCCATCGACAGCCAGAGATTTTCGAACACGGTGGTCACCCCGCCCGCGCTCGGATAGCGCTTGGCGATGGCTTCGATGGAGATGAACTTGTCGGTCATCGCGCCTCACTCCGGAAAGGTGACAAGCCGCGTGACGCGCGCCAGAACCTGGTCGAGCAGCATGCCGACCAGGCCGATCAGGACAATCGCGATGATCACATTGGTGATCGAGAGGTTGTTCCACTCGTTCCAGACGAAATAGCCGATGCCGGTGCCGCCGACGAGCATTTCGGCCGCGACGATCACGAGCCAGGCGATGCCGATGGAGATGCGCATGCCGGTCAGAATGGTCGGCGCCGCCGCCGGCAGGATCACGGTGAAGGCACGCCTGAAGGTGCCGACCTCCAGCGTACGCGCGACATTGATCCACTCCTTCCGCACACTGGCGACGCCGAAGGCGGTGTTGATCAGCATCGGCCACACCGAGCAGATGAAGATCACAAAGATTGCCGACAGGCCGGAATCCTTGATGGTGTAGAGCGCGAGCGGCATCCAGGCGAGCGGCGAGATCGGTTTGAGGATCTGGATGAAGGGATCGAGCGCGCGGCTGATCAGGGGTGACATGCCGATCAGGAAGCCGAGTGGAATGGCGATGACGACCGCGAGCAGATAGCCGAGGCCGACGCGCGCGATGGAGTAGCCGAGCTGGATGCCGAGCCCCTTGTCGTTGGGCCCGTTGTCATAGAACGGCCGCCGCAGGTGCTCCCAGAGCTTGGCGCCGACCTCGAGCGGCCCGGGCATCGCCGATTTACCTTGCGTCGCGGTCGCGCCCATCAGCCTGGCGTATTCCGGGCTCATATTGGTGGCGGGCGCGGTACTGCGCGTGGCGAGCTGCCACACAGCAAGGAAGGCCACGAACAGCAGGATCGACACGACCGCAGCACGGAGACGAAGTGAGCTTGTCATCTCCTTCTCCCCGCCTGCGGGGCCGCGACGAGCCAAGCTCGCGCTGAGAAGGTCGGGATGAGGGGGAGTCGCCACGAGCTGAGCGCGCGGAGAGTCCCCCTCACCAGCGCTTCGCGCGTCGGCCTCTCCCCGCGTGCGGGGAGAGGCAAAAACGGAGCGGTCGCAGCTCTTGTCACGACGCCTTCCTGATCTTGAAGCCGGCGAGATAATCGTCCGGTTTCTCGGGATCGAACGTCTTGCCCATCACCGCGAACGACTTGTAAGAGCTCGCCGGCGCGGTGAGCCCCATCTCCTGCATCAGCTTCTTGGTGTCGGTCGCCAGATAAACCTGCTCGGCCACCGCCTTGTAGTCGACGTCGCCCTTGATCTGGCCCCAGCGCTTCATCTGGGTCAGCATCCACACCGCGAATGACTGCCAGGGGAATGGATCGAAATCGACCCGCTTGGGATCGGTCTTGATGCCGCCGAGCCCGTCGGCATAGGTGCCGGTCAGGACCTGCTCCAGCACCGTAACCGGCGCGTTGATGTAATTGGCCGGCGCGATCGCCTCCGCGATCTGCTTGCGGTTCTCCGCTTTGGAGGCATAGGCGGTGGCGTCGACGATGGCGCGGGTCAGCGCCGCAAAGCTGTTCGGCGCCGTTGTGACGAACTCTCGGCTGGCGGCAAAGCTGCAGCAGGGATGGCCGTCCCAGATTTCCTTGGACAGGATGTGCAGGAAGCCGACGCCGTCATAGATCGCGCGCTGGCAGATGTTGTCGGGTGCGAGGAAGCCGTCGATATTGTCCGCGCGCAAATTCGCGACCATCTCCGGCGGCGGCACGCTGCGCAGCTGCACGTCGGTATCGGGATCGAGCCCGTGCTCGGCGAGATAGTAGCGCAGGAGATAGTTGTGCATGGAATAGTCGAAGGGAATGGCGAACTTCATGCCCTTCCAATCCTTGGGATCGCGCTTGTCCTTGTGCTTGATCGCAAGCGTGATCCCCTGCCCGTTGATGTTCTCGATCGCGGGCACCACGAACGGAATCGGCTGCGCGCCCAACCCTAGCGAGATCGCGATCGGCATCGGCGCCAGCATGTGCGCGGCGTCGTATTCCTTGTTGATGGTCTTGTCGCGGATCACCGCCCAGCCCGCGGTCTTGACCACGTCGACATTGAGGCCATGCTTGGCATAGAAGCCGAGCGGCGCGCCCATGATGATCGGGGTCGCGCAGGTGATCGGGATGAAGCCGACCTTGAGATCCTTCTTCTCCGGCGCGCCGGCATCGGCGAATGCTTCGGTCGCCGTTTTCAGCGGGAAGAATTGCGAGAGCGCGGCGAGCGCGGTCGACGCGCCCACCGATTTCAGGAAAGCGCGCCGTGCCGCATCCTGCGGAAACACCGCGCGCATGACGGCCGACGCCACCACGCCCTCATAGCGCTTCTCCTCGCCGTCGGCAGGTTCGCAGCGCAGCTGCAGCGCGGCCCTGTCGTGCTCGGCCGCCGAATGGTGCTGTCCGCAAATGCAGGCCGGGCCCAGATCGCGCTCGGCATCAAAAGGGTCGTCAAAAATCGCCATGCCCCGTCCTTCGCCTTTCGGCCCTTCTGTTCCCCGCCCGGCCGATGCTTTTTGCGGCCGGGCGGAGAAAAAACATGCAGGTTCTATGCCGCCTTGCTCGTCACGGAGGCAGTGGCCGGCAGCCCCTCCTCGATCGGCAGCGCCGGATCGCGCGACCATTCGTTCCAGGAGCCGAAATACATCCGCACATCCTTCACGCCGGCGTTCTTCAGCGCCAGGAAGGTGTTCGACGCACGCGCGCCCTTGAAGCAATAGAGGTAGACCGGTGTGCTCTGGGAGATGCCGACGGTTGCGCATTCCGCGAGGATCTCATCCTTGGACTTGAAGCGCGGACCTTCCGCGGTCGGCTTCATCATGCGGTACCATTCCAGCCAGACCGCGCCGGGGATGCGGCCCTTGCGCGGGCAGAAATCCTTGCCGTAGGGCGACGAGCTTTCGCCGATCCATTCGTCGACGTCGCGCACGTCGAGAATGGCGATGCCCGGCTTGCCGACGGCGGCCAGCATGGTCTTGGCGTCGATCAGGATGTCGCCCGCCTCCGGCACGATGGCGAAGCCGCCCTTCGCCGGCGACGGCACCTCCTTGGTGGTCGGAAGGCCCGCAGCGACCCAGGCGTCATAGCCGCCATGCAGCACTCTTACCTTGGGATAGCCGAGCATGGTGAGCAGGTAGTAGCCGCGGCAGGACTGGCCGAAACCGGAGTTCATCGACTGCTCGTAGATGACGGCGGTTTCCTTGCCGGTCAGGCCGGCGGCGCCGAAAGCGTCGGCGAACTTGGTCTTCAGCTCGCTCATGCCCTCGGGCGTCGAGGTCGCAAGATAGGTGAAGATTTCATGCACGTTGACGGCGCCCGGCAGATGCCCCGCGCCGTAGGCGTCGGGGTTGCGGGTATCGATGATGACACACGGCTCCTTGGCCGAGAGATCGGCGAGTTCGCTGGCAGAAATCAACACGTCGGTCATGGCAGCCTCTCCTGGTTGGCGGTTTCAGCGGGGTGGAAACGAATGGCCTCGTCACGCATCCGCAAGCATCTTGCGAAGCTGCTTGGTGGCGGGCGTGACGATGGCGACGAAATAGGCCTCGCGCAGGCGGCGCTGGGCGCGATGGCTCTTCAAGTAGCCGCGCGCGCCGCAATGAAGCATCGCCCCATGCGCGGCCGCGACCGACGCATCGCCGGCGCGCAGGCGAAGCGCGATCACCTTGCGCCAATAGGTCTCGTCCGGATTGAGCGGATCGCGCGCAAGCTGCATGGTCTCGCGCTCGAGCTCGGAAAACAGCTCCTTGAACTGCGCCGGCTGCTGCGGCAGATAGCGGTTGATATGACCGAGCGGCGAGCCGACCTCGTCCATGACGTTGATGCAGTCCTTGATCAGCCCGAGCGCCATGCCCGCCTGCAGCAGGATGAAGCCGGCGCGAATCTTCTTCACATAGGGCGCGGCCTGCTCGGCAAGGATCAAGTCGTCGGGCACGAAGACATCGCGGAACTGCACGCCAAAGGTGCCGGTGCCGTCCATCGCCAGGAAGGGCTTGCAGGGCTGCAGCGTGATGGCGGGATCGGCGCAATCGGCGAGGAACATCACGAGTTCGCCCGGTGCATCCTCGCGCTCGAAGATGGTGCCGAAGAAATGGTTCGGGCCGAGATTGGAGACCCAGGGCAGCGCGCCGCGCACGACATAGCCGCCGTCGACCTTGCGTCCCTTCAGTTTCAGTTTTTCGATCCCGAAAAAGCTCTTCATCGGGTTCGACAGCCCGGTGCCGCCCAGCAGCCGGCCGGTGGCAAAACTGTCGCCGAAGCGTCTTGCGAGCTTCATGTTGGTGGAGTTGGCGACGTACCAGACCAGCGTGTTCTGGCACCACGCCATGAAGGCGGTGGCGCCGCAGACCTCGCCGATCGCGGCCATTGCCTCGATGGCGCACCGCAGGTCGGCCGGGCCATCCTGCGGGACGTGGCTGCCCCAGGCACCGACTTCGCCCAACTGCCGCAGCAGCGCTTCGGGATAGACCGTTCCCTCGTCGATCGCGCTGGCCAGCGGCGCCAGCTCCTTGCGCGCGATCGACGCCACCGCATCCGCAAGCGACGTCGCGGGGACCCCGCCACGGTCGTGAATGGCAAGAGCCGTGGCAGCCGATGAACCCAATCCACCCATAGGGACCCTCCGCTTTCGCTTGCGTGGTTTCAGATGCCGACTTCGAGATTGACCGGCCGGGTGAAGGTGTTGGCCACCGGCGACCACTTCTTCACATGCTGGATGAGAGCCGCGACCTCGGCCTCCGGAATGCCCTCGCATTCCATGTCGACCTTGACGCGGACATCGGTGAAGCCGACCGGCTTGTCGCTGACGTCGCCGGTGCCCCAGACCGCGGTGATGTTGAGGTCGCCCTCGAGCTCGAGCTCGAGCTTGTTGACGGTCCAGCCGCGGTGCACGGCATTGGCGTGCAGGCCCACCGCAAGGCACGAGCCGAGCGCGGCAAGCGAGGCTTCCGACGGGTTGGGCGCGGTGTCATCGCCGAGCAGCCCCGGCGGCTCGTCCACGATGTAGGGCGGCAGGTTGCGGATGTAGTTGGCGTGACGGAATTTGCCTTCGGCGACCGTCTTGCATTTCAAGGTCTTGATGACCTTGGGATTGGCCTTGCCGTTGGCGATCAGCTGCTCGAGCCCGTTCTTGTCGATGGGGGCGAGGCAGCCGGTGAGTGCAGTTTTCTGAACGACCGCGGTCATCAGGTTTTCTCCCTAGAGGTAGGATACCGAACGGTCTGTTTCCTGCACGAAGCGTGCCAGAGGCGCGCAAAAACAAAAGCCGAAGCGTTATCGGTGGTTAGCCCGGCGTGCCGCAGGATTGGTCAGGCCCGATTTGCTCAAAGCGAATGCAAATGCCACCGGTGCGCGATTATTTTGGGCGCAGAAAGACAGCGGGCTTGATGATTTCGCCGCGGTTCGATTAACTGCGAACCATGAGCAAGAGCGGCAAATCACCGGCGAAGAAGAAAGCGGCTTCGGCGCATGGCGCTGCCGGCGACGACGAATCGGCGCATGGCAGGCTGCTCAGCGCAGCGACGCATCTGTTCTGCAAGAACGGCATCAACGCCACCGGCATCGACGCGATCATCGAGCAGGCGGGAACCGCCAAGACCACGCTCTACAAACTGTTCGGCTCCAAGACCAATCTCGTGCATGCGGTGCTGGAGAACGAGGGCAAGCAGTGGCGCGAATGGTTCATCGGCGCGATCGAGGCCGGCGGCGGCGACGCCCAGACCAAGCTGACACGGATCTTCCCTGCCCTGAAAAGCTGGTTCGGCGAGGAGCGCTTCTACGGCTGTCCCTTCATCAACGCCGTCGGCGAGCATGACAAGGACCAGAAGCAGTTCCGCAGCATCGCGATGCGCCACAAGAAGGTGGTGCTGGCCCATATCGAGAAGCTCGCGCGCGAGATGGGAGCTGTCGAGCCGGAGGTGCTGTCGCATCAGCTCGCGCTGCTGATCGACGGCGCCATCGTCGCCGCCATGGTCTCGCGCAACCCTGAGGTCGCCGACACCGCGGCGCTTGCCGCCTGCTCCCTGTTCGAGCCGGCGAAGAAGAAGCGCCGCGCCAGCCCAGCCGCGGAGCTGGCGGCGGTGTGACCGTCGTCCGGGCGGAAAGCCGGGACGATATCGCGGGCTACTTCAACGCGTCCGCTACTTTCGCCAGCCCCGCATTGGCGCAGACCTCATCCTTCTCGCCGCCCGGCGCGCCCGAGACGCCGACGCCGCCGATCACCTCGCTGCCGGCACGGATCGGCACACCGCCGCCGACACCCACGACATTGGGAATCTGGCGCAGAAAGGCAAAGGCCGGGTCTTCCATCTGTTTCTGGGTCGCGAGCGAAGGCAGGTTGCGGGTGCGCGCCGTATAGGCCTTCATGCGTGCAAATTCGAGCGTGTGCGGGCCTGTGCCGTCGCCGCGGATCGAGGCCGCGACATTGCCGCCCTTGTCGACAATGACAACCGAGACCTTGTAGCCGTCCTTGCTGCACTGCTCGAGTGCGCCTTCGATGATCGCCAGCGACAACCCCATCGAGACGTTCTTCTCGGTGAGCGGCGTCTGCGCAAGGGCAGGTCCGGCGACAAGCGGGAAAGCAAGGGCAAGCAAGGCGAGACCATAAGGACGCATGGGTTTCCTCCCTTTGAGACGCTTCCGTGGAAGTTCTTGAGTCTTGAAGAGTTGAACCCTTGCGCGTGCGGATTAATCCGCTTGCAGCCCGCGATATCAGCCGGGATTTGTCGCACACATGCGCGCGTGCTCGAGCAAGCATCCCCTGCAGGATTCGGCGAGGGAAACAGCCCAATTCATGAACGAAACACCGTAGATTTACAGATCATCAAGTACGACGGTGGAGGAATACCCCGCCTTAAAACGCTGTTAGGGGGCGCTGGCTTTGATGCGGCCAAAGGACGGGCGCAACTTATGCTGGCCGACAACAAACTTTACAGCTTGCCACGCTGGCGCGTGACCCGTTGGCTCGGCGATGCCGGACCGGGCGTGCCCGACGATATCCGCACAGCCCTGATCGGCAGGCTGCACGGCACTTTACCGGTTTTCGTGGCGGGGGCGATCAACACGATCGCCGTGGCCGCTGCGGCTGCGATCCGGAAGCCGACCCCGCTGTTCATCACCTGGCTGGCACTGGAAATCGTGATCTGCTTCGCGCGCCTTGCAGTGCTTGTCGTCGCCCATCGTGCAGCCCGCGCGCATCGCAAGACCCCGACCGACCTTCATCTGTTGTTCGCCGTCGCCTGGAGCATGAGCGTCGGTTATGGCGCCATGATCAGCCTGGCAAGCGGCGACGGGCCGATCGCGATCCTCGCCTGCGTATCGGCGGCAGCGATGGTCGGCGGCATCTGCTTCCGCAATTTCTTCGCGCCACGCCTTGCAGCAACGATGATCCTGTTCAGCCTCGGCCCGATCGTGCCCGGCGTTGCGCTCGCCGGGCACCCGCTGCTTTATGTCGGATATCTGCAGATGCCGCTCTATTTCTGGGCGATGACGGCGGCGGCCTTCAGGCTCAACAAGATGCAGATCGCGACCTTGCGGTCCGAGCGCGAGAACGTCCATCGGGCGCGTCACGACGCCCTGACCGGGCTCTTGAATCGCACCGCTTTTGTCGATGCGCTCCAGGCCCGGCTCGGAGCCAACGGCCGCGACAAGCCCTGCGCGCTGCTGTTTCTCGACCTCGACAATTTCAAGCCTGTGAACGACACCTTCGGCCACCAGGCCGGCGACAGGCTGCTCGAACTGGTCGCAGCGCGGCTGCGCCACACATTGCCGCCGACCGATGTCGTCGCACGCATGGGCGGCGATGAGTTCGTGGTGCTGGTGAGCGATGTCACGGCGGACGACGCCACGGCAATCGGGCACCGCATCATCGAAGCGCTGGCTGCGCCCTATGAACTCGGCGAGGACATCTCCGCTTGCGTCGGCGCGAGCGTCGGCATTGCGATGTCGCCGGAGCATGCGAGCGAGGCCGAAGTGCTGCTGGCGGTCGCCGATGCCGCCCTTTACGAAGCAAAATCCGGCGGCAAATCCCGATGCTGCGTCGCCTCCGCCGAGACGAACCTGGCCGCGCTGCGCAGGCTTCAGAATGGAGGCGTTGTGGCCGGCGGCACCGCCGAGGCCGCCGCCTAACGCGGGTCGGGAGCGCCGCCCGGGCCATCCTGCTTCGACTGCGAAATCATCGCCTCGAGCCGCACGAGCTCACTCTTCAGATCGCGCTCGACATCGCCGACCGTCATCTCGATCACCCGATAGTCACGGGCTTCCAGCCACGTCCGCCGCGTGCTGCGGTCCTGCGTGATGGCCTCCGTCTCGCCGTCATTGACCAGCTCGATCGCGATCCGGTGCACGAAGGAGACGAAATCCGGAATGTGCTTGCCGATCGGCGTCTGCCGCTTGAACTGGCCGGCGAAGCGGCGGTCGCGGGTCAGCGCCTGCCAGAGCATCCGCTCGGCATCGGTCGGGTTGCGGCGAAGCAGCCGCGCCAGTCCGCGCACCGTGCCGCTTTCGTGCACCGGCATGCCGCGGCCATGCTCGGCGAGCAGCGCCCGCAGCCGCGTGGCCTGCTCGCCGTCGAGCACGCCGCCCTTGGCCGGGCCTTTGCGCCCCTCGGCGATCGCCATCACCACACCATGCAGGGTGTGCATGTCCTGCTTGCTCGGCTCCATCCGGGTGAAGATGTTGCGCAGGTTCACCAGCATGGTGTCGCGCTTCTCGGCCGGCCGCAGGAACTCGACCTTGTCGAGCTCACGCACCAGGTTCTCGAAGAAGGCGTCGATCTGGTGCTGCGAGGCCTTCGGCGAGCGCTCGGGCCGTTCGAACGGCAGGGCGCCCGCGGTCGACAGCTTGAACCACTCATAGCCCATCAGGAGCACGGCCTGGGCGAGGTTGAGCGAGGCGAAGCCCGGATTGACCGGGAAGGTGACGATGCGGTTCGCCCGCGCCACCTCGTCGTTCATCAACCCCCAGCGCTCGCGGCCGAACAGGATGCCTGCCGTCCCGCCGCCGGCGGTATGGGCGACGATCTCGCCGGCCGCCGCCTCCGGTCCCAACACCGGCTTCGCCTGGTCATGCGCGCGGGCGGTCGTGGCAAGCAGCAGGTCGATGTCGGCAACCGCCGCTTCGACGGTATCGAACAGCTCGACCTGATCGATGATATGGTCGGCGCCAGCGGCGGCGCGCTGGGCCGCGATATTGGGCCAGCCGTCGCGCGGGTTGACCAGGCGCAGCCGGGACAGCGCGAAATTGCCCATGGCGCGCGCGGCCATGCCGATATTCTCGCCAAGCTGCGGCTCGACCAGGATGATCACCGGGCCAGCGAGATCAAAGCCGGACTTGGTCTTGTCGGTGCCGCTCACGGCGCTGGTT
Source organism: Bradyrhizobium sp. (assembly GCA_035293585.1). GTDB lineage: Bacteria > Pseudomonadota > Alphaproteobacteria > Rhizobiales > Xanthobacteraceae > Bradyrhizobium. Next base: position 12,043 of record DATGMN010000067.1, read on the forward strand.
CGCTTTCTGTGCAGATTTCAAGGTTTTGAACCGGGCCCTGAACATGAGGATTCAACTCCCCCGGAATTCCCCCGATTGCCTGCCAAACGGGAATTTCTCAAGCAAAATATGAGGTTAGATTCGCGTTTTGAATCGACAGAGGAGCCCTCGTCAAGCCTCGCGGCGCCGGCGCCGGACCAGGCGGGGCAAAGATGGACCCGCTCAGCCAAAAGATGAGCGGAAACTGCATAACCCCTCACCTTCCGCACGCCCGTTGGCAATGCTATGACGCGCGCGGATAATTCCCCAAAAGCCGCTTTTCTAGCGCATCGATCCCGAAAGGCCTCAGCTATCATGGCAAAAATCAAGGTGACCAACCCCGTCGTCGAGCTCGATGGCGACGAGATGACCCGGATCATCTGGCAGTACATCAAGGACAAGCTGATCCATCCGTTCCTCGACGTTAACCTGATGTATTTCGACCTCGGGATCGAATACCGCGACCAGACCAACGACCAGGTCACCATTGACGCCGCCAACGCCATCAAGAAGGTCGGGGTCGGCGTGAAATGCGCCACCATCACCCCCGACGAGGCCCGGGTGAAGGAGTTCAACCTCAAGGAAATGTGGAAGTCGCCGAACGGCACCATCCGCAACATCCTGGGCGGCTGCATTTTCCGCGAACCGATCATCTGCAAGAACGTGCCCCGCCTGGTGCCCGGCTGGAGCAAGCCGATCATCATCGGCCGCCACGCCTATGGCGACCAGTACCGCGCCACCGACATCAAGTTCCCCGGCAAGGGCACGCTGTCGATGAAGTTCGTCGGCGAGGACGGCACGGTGATCGAGAAGGAAGTGTTCAAGGCGCCCGGCGCCGGTGTCGCTATGGAGATGTACAATCTCGACGATTCCATCATCGATTTCGCCCGCGCCTCCTTCAACTACGGCCTGATGCGCAACTACCCGGTCTACCTGTCGACCAAGAACACCATCCTCAAGGTCTATGACGGCCGCTTCAAGGACATCTTCCAGGACATTTTCGACCGCGAGTTCAAGAAGGAGTTCGACGCCAAGGGCCTGACCTACGAGCACCGCCTGATCGACGACATGGTGGCCTCGGCCCTGAAATGGTCCGGCGGCTATGTATGGGCCTGCAAGAACTACGACGGCGACGTGCAGTCGGACACGGTGGCGCAGGGCTACGGCTCGCTCGGCCTGATGACCTCGGTGCTGCTCACCCCCGACGGCAAGACCGTGGAAGCGGAAGCCGCCCACGGCACCGTCACCCGCCATTACCGCGAGCACCAGAAGGGCAAGGAGACCTCGACCAACTCCATCGCGTCGATCTTCGCCTGGACCCGTGGCCTCGCCCACCGCGCCAAGCTCGACAACAATCCGGAGCTGGCGAAGTTCGCGGACACGCTCGAGAAGGTCTGCGTCGCCACCGTCGAGGACGGCTACATGACCAAGGACCTCGCGCTGCTGGTCGGCGCCGACCAGCGCTGGCTCTCGACCACCGGCTTCCTGGACAAGGTCGCTGGCAATCTCGAAAAGGCGATGGCGTAAGGACGCCGTCGCCGTTCAAGCCACACGCACCGTCATTCCGGGGCGCCTCGAAGAGGCGAACCCGGAATCTCGAGATTCCGGGTTCTCGCTTCGCGAGCCCCGGAATGACGTCAACCGATTGAGGACGCGACCATGCGGCTGATGATGCTTGCCCTGCTCCTGCCGCTCCTCGCCGGCCCCGCTTACGCGGCCGATCCCATTCCCGACGCGCTGGCCGCACCCGGCACAACGCCTGTGCTCACGGCCCACGCCGAAGGCGAGCAGGTCTATGAGTGCAAGGCCGGCGCCGACGGCAAGCTGGCCTGGACCTTCCGGGAGCCCAAGGCGACCCTGATCGCCGACGGCAAGATCGTGGGCAAGCACTATGCCGGCCCGACCTGGGAGCTCAACGACGGCAGCGCCGTGGTCGGCAAGGCCGTGGCCAATGCGCCCGGCAAGACCGCCAACGATGTCGCCTGGCTGAAGCTCGAGGTCGCCAGCCACCGCGGCAACGGCGACACGCTGGCCGACGTCACCATGGTGCAGCGGATCAACACGGTCGGCGGTCAGCTGGGCGGCAGCTGCGACCGGGCAGCCGAGACCCGCGCCATGCCCTACACGGCCGATTACGTGTTCCTGCGGAAGGGCTGAGGCCGCCACAAGCGGTCGCGCGATACCCCGAAAACTTGCGCCGGCATCGCTGGATCGCGAAATTGCAGGTCGAATCCGGCGCGGCTTCCCTGTAAGCCACGCCAGACCGTCTTTGATTGCGGGCCGGCCTTCTCAAGAGCCGGCCGGACTACCGGAGGACCCCCATGCCCGCCTATCGTTCCCGCACCACCACCCACGGCCGCAACATGGCCGGCGCCCGCGGCCTGTGGCGCGCCACCGGCATGAAGAACGAGGACTTCGGCAAGCCCATCATCGCGGTCTCCAACTCCTTCACCCAGTTCGTGCCCGGCCATGTCCATCTGAAGGATCTCGGGCAGCTGGTGGCGCGCGAGATCGAGAACGCCGGCGGCGTCGCCAAGGAGTTCAACACCATCGCGGTCGACGACGGCATCGCCATGGGCCATGACGGCATGCTCTACAGCCTGCCCTCGCGCGAGCTGATCGCCGACAGCGTCGAATACATGGTCAACGCGCATTGCGCCGACGCCTTGGTCTGCATCTCCAATTGCGACAAGATCACGCCCGGCATGCTGATGGCCGCGCTGCGGCTCAACATCCCCACGGTGTTCGTCTCGGGCGGCCCGATGGAATCCGGCAAGGTCAACATCAAGGACAAGCTCAAGTCGGTCGACCTGATCGACGCCATGGTGGCGGCCGCCGACGACAAGGTCTCCGACAGCGAGGTCGAGGTCATGGAGCGCTCGGCGTGCCCGACCTGCGGCTCCTGCTCCGGCATGTTCACCGCGAATTCCATGAACTGCCTCACCGAGGCGCTCGGCCTGTCGCTGCCCGGCAACGGCTCGGTGCTGGCGACCCATGCCGACCGCAAGGGCCTGTTCGTCGAGGCCGGCCACCTGATCGTCGATCTGGCGCGGCGCTACTACGAGCAGGACGACGAGAGCGTGCTGCCGCGCAATATCGCGAACTTCAAGGCGTTCGAGAACGCCATGAGCCTCGACATCGCCATGGGCGGCTCAACCAACACCGTGCTGCATCTGCTCGCCGCCGCACATGAGGGCGAAGTGCCCTTCACCATGAAGGACATCGACCGGCTGTCGCGCAAGGTGCCGGTGCTCTGCAAGGTCGCGCCGGCTGTCGCCGACGTGCATCTGGAGGACGTCCACCGCGCCGGCGGCGTCATGGCCATCATGGGCGAGCTCGATCGCGCCGGCCTCCTTCACTCCGATCTGCCGAGCGTGCATGCGAAGTCGCTGGCAGCGGCGCTGGAGCGCTGGGACATCACCCGCACCAAGAGCGAGAGCGTGCGTAATTTCTACCTGGCTGCCCCCGGCGGCGTACCGACGCAGACGGCGTTCAGCCAGGATCGCCGCTTCGAGGAGCTCGATCTCGATCGCAGCAATGGCTGCATCCGCGACGCCGAGCACGCCTACTCCCGCGACGGCGGCCTTGCCGTGCTCTACGGCAATCTCGCCGTCGATGGCTGCATCGTGAAGACGGCAGGCGTCGATGCCTCGATCCTGAAATTCTCAGGCCCGGCGCGCGTGGTGGAGAGCCAGGACGCCGCGGTGGAAGCGATCCTCACCAACAAGATCAAGCCCGGCGACGTCGTCGTGGTGATCTATGAGGGGCCGCGCGGCGGCCCCGGCATGCAGGAGATGCTGTACCCGACGAGCTATCTGAAGTCGAAGGGCCTCGGCAAGGTCTGCGCGCTGGTCACCGACGGCCGCTTCTCCGGCGGCTCATCGGGCCTGTCGATCGGCCACGTCTCGCCGGAAGCCGCCGAGGGCGGCCTGATCGGCCTCGTGCAGGACGGCGACATCATCGAGATCGACATCCCCGCCCGCTCGATCCATCTCGCGGTGGACGAGGCCGAGTTGAAGCGCCGCCGCGAGGCGATGGAAGCCAAGGGCGACAAGGCCTGGAAGCCGGCAAAACGCGCCCGCAAGGTCTCGACCGCGCTGAAGGCCTACGCCGCGCTGACGACCAGCGCCGCCCGAGGAGCGGTGCGCGTGGTGAAGGATTAAATCAGAAAGCTCACTGCCTCTTCACCCGCTCCTTGAGGGGGCGGTCGATTGCGCATGAAATGCGCAATCGGGGTGGGGTGACAGTCCATCCGCGGAATCGGTGTATCGGCTACACGGACAGCCCGACTTAGAGCTAACCGGTGAGACCATCCGTGTGGCCTCACCCCACCTCGCTCGCATTGCATGCGAGCGATCCTCCCCCTCCAGGGGAGGATGAAGGAAGGGCTTCACGCCCCCGCCATCGCCTTTTCGATCGCCTCCAGCGCGGCGCTGGCCTTGCTCCCGTCGGGGCCGCCGGCCTGCGCCATGTCGGGGCGGCCGCCGCCGCCCTTGCCGCCGAGCGCCTCGGAGGCCACCCGCACCAGGTCGACCGCGTTGTAGCGCGCGACAAGATCGGGCGTGACGCCGACCACGATCCCGGCCTTGCCGTCGCTGGTGACGCCGACGATGGCGACCACGCCGGAGCCGAGCTGCTTCTTGCCGTCATCGGCGAGGCTCTTGAGATCCTTCATCTCGATGCCCTCGACCGCGCGCGCCATCAGCTTGACGTTGCCGACCTCGCGCACGCCCGACGCCGCGCCGTTGCCGGAAGCGCCGCCGCCCATAGCGAGCTTCTTGCGGGCATCCGACAGCTCGCGCTCGAGCTTCTTGCGCTCGTCGAGCAGCGCGGTGATGCGCGCCGGCACATCGTCGACCGTCGTGCGCAATTCGGCCGCCGCGGTCCTGGCGAGCCCCATGACGTCGTTGGCATGCTTGCGGGCGAGCTGGCCCGTCAGCGCCTCGATGCGGCGGACGCCGGCGGCGACCGCGCTTTCGCTGGTCACGGAGATCAGCCCGATATCGCCGGTGCGCTTGACATGCGTGCCGCCGCACAGCTCGACCGACCAGCCGAGCGCGTTCTGCCCGTGCTCGCGCGCCCCCTTGCCCATCGAGACCACGCGGACCTCGTCGCCATATTTCTCGCCGAACAGTGCGCGCGCTCCGGCCTCCCGGGCATCGTCGACGGCCATCAGACGCGTCGTCACCTCGTCGTTCTCCAGCACCACCTCGTTGGCGATGTCCTCGACGCGGGCGAGCTCCTCCGCCGTGATCGGCTTCGGATGCACGAAGTCGAAGCGCAGGCGATCGGGCGCGACCAGCGAGCCGCGCTGCGCGATGTGATCGCCAAGCACCTGGCGGAGCGCCTCGTGCAACAGATGGGTCGCCGAGTGATTGCGGCGGATCGCGCTGCGGCGCCTGTGATCCACCTCGAGCTGCAGCGCGGTGCCGACCTTGAGCGTACCCTGCTCGACCGTGCCGATATGCACGAAGACGTCGCCGGCCTTCTTCTGGGTCTCCGTGACCCGGAACTTGATGCCCTCCCCGAGCAGCAGACCGATGTCGCCGACCTGACCGCCGGACTCGCCGTAGAACGGCGTCTGGTTCAGCACGACCGCACCGCTCTCGCCGGCCTTGAGGCTCTCGACCTCCTTGCCGTCCTTGACCAGGGCCGCCACGGCGCCTTCGGCAGTCTCGGTCTCGTAGCCGAGGAACTCGGTCGCCCCGAGCTTTTCGCGCAAGGGGAACCAGATCGCTTCGGTGGCGGCCTCGCCCGAGCCGACCCACGACGCGCGGGCCTTCTGGCGCTGGCGTTCCATCGCATCTTGAAAGGACGCCTGATCGACGCTGATGCCGCGCGACTTCAGCGCGTCCTGCGTCAGGTCGAGCGGAAAGCCGTAGGTGTCGTAGAGCGTGAAGGCGGTGTCGCCGTCGAACATGTCGCCCTTCTTCAAGGATGCGCTCTTCTCGTCGAGGATGGAAAGACCGCGGGCCAGCGTCTTGCGGAAGCGCGTCTCTTCCAGGCGCAGCGTCTCCTCGATCAGTTTTTCTGCGCGCACCAGCTCCGGATAGGCCTGGCCCATCTCGCGCACCAGCGCCCAGACCAGCCGGTGCATCAAGGGATCCTTGGCGCCGAGCAGCTGCGCGTGGCGCATCGCGCGGCGCATGATCCGGCGCAGCACATAGCCGCGGCCCTCGTTCGAGGGCAGCACACCGTCGGAGATCAAGAACGACGAGGCGCGCAGATGATCGGCGATGACCCGGTAGGAGGCGATATTGTCCTCGCCCGGACCGTGCCCGAGCGCGGACGCCGTCGCCTCGATCAGATGACGGAACATGTCGGTCTCGAACACGCTTTCGACCCCTTGCAGGACCGAGGCCATGCGCTCGAGCCCCATGCCGGTGTCGATCGAGGGACGCGGCAGGTCGACGCGCTCGTCCGGCGTCACCTGCTCGTATTGCATGAAGACGAGATTCCAGAATTCGAGGAAGCGGTCGCCGTCCTCTTCCGGGCTGCCGGGAGGGCCGCCCCAGATATGCTCGCCGCGGTCGATGAAGATTTCCGAACAGGGTCCGCACGGACCGGTATCGCCCATAGCCCAGAAATTGTCCGAGGTGGGGATGCGGATGATGCGATCGTCGGTGAATCCCGCGATCTTCTTCCACAGCGCCGCCGCGTCGTCGTCGGTGTGATAGACGGTGACGAGCAGCTTGTCCTTCTTGAGCCCGAACTCCCTGGTGATCAGCGTCCAGGCCAGCTCGATCGCGCGCTCCTTGAAGTAATCGCCGAACGAGAAGTTGCCGAGCATCTCGAAGAAGGTCAGGTGGCGGGCGGTGTAGCCGACATTGTCGAGATCGTTGTGCTTGCCGCCGGCGCGGACGCATTTCTGCGAGGTGGTGGCGCGCTGATAGGGGCGCTTCTCGACGCCGGTGAAGACGTTCTTGAACTGCACCATGCCGGCATTGGTGAACATCAGGGTCGGATCGTTGCGCGGCACCAGCGGCGAGGACGGCACGATCTCGTGGCCGTTCTGGGCAAAGAAGTTCAGGAAGGTCGACCTGATGTCGTTGACGCTGCTCATATTCATCCAATCGAAGGGTGGCCGGCCGTAGAACAACGGATTTGAGGCGGAACGCTTTTAGACAAGGCCAGCCGCACTGTCCAGAAACTGTGCAGGCGGATCATGGGCTTGCCGCGGGAGCGTAAGGTTCGGCCTGCAAACCTGGTTGATAGATGCTGCAGCGCGTTGACAGTCTGGTAGAGGTTGTGTTTCTTCCTATCTTGTTCAAGACAGCCACGTCGGGAGAGATCGGCTTGGATGCCGGCGCCGAAGGAGCAACCGCCCCGGAAACTCTCAGGCAAAAGGACCGTGTGGCTTTGACAGCATCTGGAAAGAGGCGCAGCCGGCTTCAAGCAGCCGTTACGCGTCCGCCGACGGGATAATACTCTCAGGCACAGCGACAGATGGGGCTTCGTTTGGTTGGCCGAGGAATCACCCTCGGGAACCGCCGAGGGCTCCTGATGCTTGCGACCGATCAATCCCAGCTAAAGCGCACCCCGCTGCACAGCCTTCATCTGTCGCTCGGCGCCAAGATGGTGCCGTTCGCCGGCTATGACATGCCCGTGCAATATCCGGCCGGCGTCCTGAAGGAGCACCTCCATACCCGCCAAAAGGCCGGGCTGTTCGACGTCTCCCACATGGGCCAGCTCGCGCTGCGGGCAAAATCCGGCAAGCTGGAGGATGCGGCGCTGGCATTGGAGCGCCTGGTGCCCCAGGACATTGTGGCGCTCGGCGCCGGCCGGCAGCGCTATGCGCAGTTCACGAACGACGCGGGCGGCATCCTCGACGACCTCATGGTTGCACATTTCGGCGACCACCTCTTCGTGGTGGTGAATGCCGCCTGCAAGGATGCCGACGAGGCGCATCTGCGCGCGCATCTCTCCGACTCCTGCGCCATCGATTCGCTTGCCGACCGCGCGCTGCTCGCGCTGCAGGGTCCTGCCGCCGAAGCGGTTCTGGCGAAATTCTGTGCAGAGGCGCCGTCGATGCGGTTCATGGATGCCGGTCCCCGCAAGGTCGCCGGCCTCGACTGCTTCGTGTCGCGCTCGGGCTATACCGGTGAGGACGGCTTCGAGATTTCGGTTCCGGCCGACGCGGCCGAGCGGCTTGCCACCGCGCTGCTGTCCGATCCCGACGTGCTGCCGATCGGGCTTGGCGCGCGCGACAGCCTCCGGCTGGAGACCGGGCTCTGCCTCTATGGCCACGACATCGACACCACCACCACGCCGGTCGAAGCCGCGCTGGAATGGTCGATGCAGAAGAGCCGTCGCGCGGGCGGCGCCCGTGCCGGCGGCTATCTCGGCGCGGAGACCATTCTGGCCCAGCTTGCAGGCGGCGCGTCGCGCCGCCGCGTCGGCCTCAAGCCCGAGGGCCGCGCGCCGGTGCGGGAGGGTGCGCCGCTGTTTGCGGATCAGGCCTCGACCCAGCCGGTCGGCGCCGTCACCTCCGGCGGATTCGGGCCGAGCCTCAACGCGCCGGTCGCAATGGGTTACGTGCCCACGCAGCTTGCAACAAATGGCGCCCGGTTGTTCGCCGAACTGCGCGGGCAGCGCCTGCCGCTCCGCGTCGCCGCCACCCCCTTCGTCCCCAACACCTACAAGCGCTGAAGGACTTTGCAATGACAACGCCGGCCACCACGCTGTTCACCGCCGACCACGAATGGCTCCGCATCGAAGGCGATGTCGCAACCGTCGGGATCACCGACTATGCGCAGTCGCAGCTTGGCGACGTCGTGTTCGTCGAGCTGCCCAAGATCGGCCGCACGCTGAAGAAGGCCGAGGCCGCGGCCGTCGTCGAATCCGTCAAGGCGGCGTCCGATGTCTATGCGCCGATCTCCGGCGAGGTGCTCGCGGTGAACGATGAGGTCGTCGCCGAGCCCGCGCTGGTCAATTCCGATGCCGCCGGCAAGGCCTGGTTCTTCAAGATCAGGATTGCCGACAGGAGCGAGCTCGGCGGGCTGATGGATGAAGCCGCCTACAAGGCGCACACGGCCTGAGACCGAATCCGGACAGCGAGGCAGACATGAACGCGCCCTTCAAACCCACCCGCGATGCCGCCACCGACTTCGCCCGCCGTCACATCGGCCCCTCGCCGCGCGATATCGCAGCGATGCTGGAGACGGTCGGTGCCACCAGCCTGTCGGCGTTGATGGCGGAGACATTGCCGTCATCGATCCGCCAGACGGCGCCGCTCGATCTCGGCGCGGCGCTCAGCGAGACCGAGGCGCTTGTCCATATGCGCGAGCTGGCCGGGCAGAACCAGCCCTTCACCTCGCTGATCGGCCAAGGCTATTCCGGCACCATCCTGCCGGCGGTGATCCAGCGCAACATCCTGGAGAACCCGGCCTGGTATACGGCCTATACGCCCTATCAGCCCGAGATCAGCCAGGGCCGGCTGGAAGCCTTGTTCAACTTCCAGACCATGATCTGCGACTTGACCGGCCTCGATGTCGCCAACGCCTCGCTGCTCGATGAAGCGACGGCAGCCGCCGAAGCCATGGCGCTAGCCGAGCGCGCCTCGGCCGTGAAGACGAAGGCCTTCTTTGTCGACCGCGAGGTGCATCCGCAGACGCTGGCCGTGCTGCGCACCCGCGCCGAGCCATTGGGCTGGCGGCTCGTCGTCGGCGACCCCACAACCGATCTCGCGGGCGCGGATGTCTTCGGCGGCCTTCTGCAATATCCCGCAAGCTCGGGCGCACTGCGCGATCCGCGCGCGGCCATCGCAGCGCTGCGCGCCAAGGGCGCGCTCGCCATTATGTCCGCCGATCTGCTTGCACTGGCGCTGATCGCTTCGCCCGGCGAACTCGGTGCCGACATCGCCATCGGCTCGGCGCAGCGCTTCGGCGTGCCGATGGGCTATGGCGGTCCGCACGCGGCCTACATGGCGGTGCGCGATGCGCTGAAGCGCTCGCTGCCCGGCCGCATCGTCGGGCTGTCGGTGGACGCGCGCGGCGCGCCGGCCTACCGGCTGGCGCTGCAGACCCGCGAGCAGCACATCCGCCGCGAGAAGGCGACCTCCAACATCTGCACCGCACAGGTGCTGCTTGCCGTGATTGCCTCGATGTATGCGGTCTATCACGGTCCCGAAGGGCTCACGGCCATCGCGAGCAGCCTCCATCGCCGCGCGGCCGTGCTGGCGGCAGGCCTGCGCAAGCTGGGCTTTGCGCCGGCCAGCGAGGCGTTCTTCGACACGGTGACGGTCGAGGTCGGCGCACGGCGTGACGAGATCGTCGGCCGCGCACTTGCCGAGACGATCAATCTCGGCATCGGCAACACCACACTGCGGGTGGCGCTGGATGAAGCCACGACGCCGCAAACGGTCGAGGCCGTCTGGCGCGCCTTCGGCGGCAGCCTGTCCTACGCCGAGACCGAGGCGGGCGCACGGGAGGCGCTGCCGCCGGCGCTGAAGCGGACGACGGCCTTCCTCACCCACAAGGTGTTCCACGCGCATCGCTCGGAAACCGAGATGCTGCGCTACATGCGCAAGCTCAGCGATCGCGACCTGGCGCTGGACCGCGCGATGATCCCGCTCGGCTCCTGCACCATGAAGCTGAATGCGACCACCGAAATGGTGCCGCTGACCTGGCCGGAATTCGCGACGCTGCATCCCTTCGCCCCGGCCGACCAGGCCAAGGGCTATCACGCGCTGTTCGCGCGCCTGGAAAAATGGCTGTGCGACATCACCGGCTACGACGCGATCTCGCTGCAGCCGAACTCGGGTGCGCAGGGCGAATATGCCGGCCTGCTCGCGATCCGCGGCTATCATGCCGCGCGCGGCGAAGCGCACCGCAAGGTGTGCCTGATCCCCTCCTCCGCGCATGGCACCAATCCGGCGTCCGCCGCAATGGCCGGCATGGACGTCGTGGTGGTCGCCTGCGATGCCCGCGGCGATGTCGATGTCGATGATCTCCGCAACAAGGCGGAGACGCATGGCAAGAACCTCGCCGCCATCATGATCACCTATCCCTCGACCCATGGCGTGTTCGAGGAGCACATCCGCGAGATCTGCGACATCGTGCATGGCCATGGCGGCCAGGTCTATCTCGACGGCGCCAACCTGAATGCGCAGGTCGGGTTGTCGCGGCCGGGCGATTACGGCGCCGATGTCAGCCATCTCAATCTGCACAAGACCTTCTGCATCCCGCATGGCGGCGGCGGCCCCGGCATGGGCCCGATCGGGGTGAAGGCGCATCTCGCGCCGTTCCTGCCGGGCCATCCGGCGACCGACGGCGCCATCCCCCATCCGGTCGGGCCGGTCTCGGCGGCGCCGTTCGGCTCGGCCTCCATCCTGACCATCTCGTATATCTACATTCTCCTGATGGGCGGCGAAGGCCTGACGCGCGCCACGGAGGTCGCGATCCTCAACGCAAACTATGTCGCGGCGCGATTGAACGCGCACTTCCCGGTGCTGTACCGGAATGCGAGGGGACGCGTCGCGCACGAGTGCATCATCGATCCCCGGCCATTGAAGACAACCAGCGGCGTCACTGTCGACGATATCGCCAAACGCCTGATCGACTACGGCTTCCACGCGCCAACCATGAGCTTCCCGGTGCCGGGCACGCTGATGATAGAGCCGACCGAATCGGAGTCCAAGGCGGAGCTGGATCGCTTTTGCGATGCCATGATCGCGATCCGGCGCGAGATCGCGGACGTCGAAAGCGGCCGCTTCAAGATCGATGCCTCGCCGCTGCGCCACGCCCCGCACACCGTGCACGACATCGCCGAAGATGAGTGGAAGCGCAGCTATACGCGCAGCGAGGGCTGCTTCCCCGCCGGCGTCTCGCGCATGGACAAATACTGGTCCCCTGTGGGGCGCGTCGACAACGTCTATGGCGACCGCAACCTGGTGTGCTCGTGTCCGCCGGTGAGCGACTATGCGGAGGCGGCGGAGTAGGCGCCGCTGGTCCAGCGTCATTCCGGGGCGCGTGCAGCGCGGAACCGGAATGACGCGATTGCGGCACGAGACATGTCTCCTGCCGCTCGAGATTTCCCGGCGCCGTGCTTCGCATCGCCGCGGAATGACGGTGCCGCTGGCGGCCCGCGCATTTCTCAAACCCATCAAGGCGCGATCGGTGCGCCCCTTGCCGGATCCCAGCGCCACAGCCGATCATTGCGGAGCTCGGTGCCACCCCACCAGCGCCGGATCGGATTGTGCCGGCTGAAATCGTCACGCCCCGCAAGGATCGCCTCACCGAGCGGCGTGAGCGCAAGCTGGCTTTGTCTGTACCGCTCGCGACGCGCACGATCCTGATGCATGTCCAGCTCGAACGGCCCCTCCTCGAGGCCGGTCACCGCGGGCGCCGGACAATGGGCGAGCCCGTCCAACAGCTCTCCGACAGCCCAATATTCGAACACCTGCCTTTGGTTGAGCCTCTTGTGGCCTGGAAAGAGGTCAAACGGGTGCGCGCAGCCGTCATCGATCAATTCGAGGAGCCGCCGTTCCGTCGCTCCCAATCCGCTGCCAAACCCGGGAAGTTCTTCGAGCAAAGCCAACACGGCCGGACGGAGCTTGGGCAAGGGCCTCAGGTCCCTCGCCAACAGCTCGAACCAGGCTTGCGGCGTCGGCGCGCGATAGGCAGCCCAGGCGATGTTGGCGATATCCAGATGCTCGCTGGTAATCGCAACCGGCGGCGGCATCCATGTGGAAATCATCTCCGGTGACTTGTCCGCAATTCTCACATGGGACTGGACCAGCGCAAGCCGTGATGCGGCCTCGTGTCCTCGAAAACAGCTTAGTAGCCAGATCAGGATCAACTGCGCGTTCGGCTCCGGATCGACCCACAATTCGACCGACTCGCATTCCGCACAGAACTCGACCAGCCCGATCCCTTTCGCCTCGATCGCTTCGCGACGCGACAGCTTGACCTTGTCGAGCCAGATGGATGGTTCACGAGTCCGCGGCGCCGAACGCGCGCCCAGCATCTTCGCAAGCTGCGCGTCCGTGGGAAGCGGGCCCCAGACAAGTTCGGGCTCGATCGGAAGCACGATATCGGCAAGGCCCGCGACCTTGAGACTTCCGCTGCCTGAGTAGCTTGTGGTCAAAATCAGACGAGTCATGAGGCACCGCTTCACGGCTTCATCAGAACCGGCGTGTAGCGCCACAGCCGGTCACTGGTGAGTTCGGTGCCACCCCACCAGCGATGAATCGGGTTGTGCCGGCTGAAATCGGCCTGCTGCGCGACGAGCTCATGACCGAAATCGGTGAGTGACAATCTGCTGCGCAGGTAGACCTCATGGCGGCCGCGATAGTTTTCATATTTGAGCGTCCGCAGTTCTTCGCCCAGCCCCGCCACGGCAGGCCTTGGACCGAGGGCAAGCCCTTCCAGCAGCGCCCCCATCTCCCATTCGCCATACACGCGGCGCCGATACAGTCCCCCAAGATGAAAGAGCGGGTTCGTATTTGCGTAGCCAGCCCCTAGCAATTCCAGCATTCTTGTTTCGGTTGCGCCAAGCCCCGTTGTCGCCGAGGGAAGCTCCTCAAGCAAATCGAGCAAGCTCAGGCGAAGCTGTGGCACTTGGCTCAGGTCCGCTTTGAGCAGATCGAAACACCCTTGCGGCGTCGGCGCGCGATAGGCCTGCCAGGCCTTGCTGCCCGTCCGTAGCCCGTCTTCGGTGATCCTGACCACCGGAACCTTGTCTCTCGGCAGATCTTCCGAAGGTTCGAAAAAAGGTTCGAAGCTGATGATCGCGAGTCTCAGCTTGGAAGCGATGGGCGGATGCGCGCTGAAGTAATCGAGCAGCCAGATTAGTTGCAATTGATCGAGGGGCCACTGATCGAACCAGAGCTCGATCGTCTTGTAGGGCTCGCAGAACTCGATCAGGCTGAGACCGCTGCGGCTTTCTCGGCCGAGCGCCAACGGCCGACCCAGTCCGACCAATGCGTGGCCCATTGCTGGCCCTCCGTGCGCGCGCCGAGATAGCTGTCCAGTTCGCTCGGTGAGGGCAACTTCCTCCAAATGAAGCGGAACGTGAAGGGAATGACGCAGTCGGGTCCGCGCAACAGCGAAGGGTTATAACCGGATTGACCGATCAGGATGAGCCGAGCCACTTTCGCCTCCGATGTCCGACAGCCGCATCACTGGAAGCGCCGCCTCTTCGTCCCGGTTTGCGGCGTCAGCATCAGCCAGGCTGAAATCACTACGCAAGCCGCGACGTCTCTATCGGACCCCTAAAACAGTCATGCCCGGCACGGGGGGCGGCCGGGCATGACGCAACCTTCGCTTCAAGCGGCGGGTGTCGCGAAGGTGTTCGGTCTTATTCTTTCCGCATTCACTCTTCCGCGGGCTCCTCGCCCTCGGCGTCGCGCTCGGGATCGCCTGCGAGAATCTGGTCGGCAATCAGGCCGGAGTTCTGGCGGATCGCGGCCTCGATCTTGGCGGTGATATCGGGGTTGGCTTTCAGGAACGACTTGGAGTTCTCGCGGCCCTGGCCAAGGCGCTGGCTGTCATAGGAGAACCATGCGCCGGATTTCTCGACGACGCCGGCCTTGACGCCGAGATCGAGGATCTCGCCCATCTTGGAGACGCCCTCGCCGTACATGATGTCGAACTCGACCTGCTTGAAGGGCGGCGCCAGCTTGTTCTTCACAACTTTCACGCGGGTCGAGTTGCCGACCACCTCGTCGCGGTCCTTGATCGACCCGATACGGCGGATGTCGAGCCGGACCGAGGCGTAGAATTTCAAGGCATTGCCGCCGGTCGTGGTCTCGGGCGAGCCATACATCACGCCGATCTTCATGCGGATCTGGTTGATGAAGATCACCATGGTGTTGGACTTGTTGATGGAGGCGGTGAGCTTGCGCAGCGCCTGACTCATCAGCCGCGCCTGCAGGCCGGGCAGCGATTCGCCCATCTCGCCCTCGAGCTCGGCCCGCGGCACCAGCGCCGCAACCGAATCGACCACCAGCACATCCACCGCGCCGGAGCGCACCAGCGTGTCGCAGATTTCCAGCGCCTGCTCGCCGGTGTCCGGCTGCGAGATCAGGAGCTCGTCGATATTGACCCCGAGCTTGCGTGCGTAGACCGGATCGAGCGCATGCTCGGCATCGATGAAGGCACAGATGCCGCCCTTCTTCTGCGCTTCCGCCACCGTATGCAGCGCAAGCGTCGTCTTGCCCGACGATTCCGGCCCGTAGATCTCAACGATCCGCCCCTTCGGCAGGCCGCCGACCCCAAGCGCAATGTCGAGCCCGAGCGAGCCCGACGAGATCGTCTCGACATCCATCGAGCGGTCGTTCTTGCCGAGCTTCATGACCGAGCCCTTGCCGAACTGGCGCTCGATCTGGGACAGCGCAGCAGACAGCGCCTTGGACTTATCCATGGAGGAACCTTCAACGATACGCAGGGCGGGGACGGACATCCTATTAACTCCTTATGAAGGGGATTCGCGTGGGCGACAAACGATTGAGGGCGGCCGGTAGTTGAAAACAACGTACACTATTTGTTCCTTGTTCGCAATATGTTCTTTTCGAAGGGTTTGGAGCCTACTGTGTTTGGATGTTCTGGGACGCAAAGAACCAGTAAGGCCGCCTCGGTTGGCGCGCTCGCCAGTCTCCCAAGTTGAATTTGGAAGTGTCCTAAGCCGTTCTCGGAACCCAGCTGTCATTCGTTGATTGACGAACCGCAGATACCCGCAACGGGGCGGTCCATGTGTGACAAGTGTATCGACCTGGACAACAAGATCGAACACTACAAGGCGATCCAGTCGCGTATCACTGATAAGATTACCCTGGATGGCATAGCCGAACTGATTGCCGAACTTCTGGCAAAGAAGGCTGCGCTACACCCAGAGCAGCAAGAATAGGGCCGCCTCACCTGGCGGTCTCTTTGATAATAACGTAGCGGCGCAAGTATACCTTGCGTCGTCGGTGTCCGGGGACAGCACCCGGAAACGGCGTGCTCCGCGTCCCAGGGTTGGCGAGCGTCCTCATTCGGGGGATGGCGCGAAGGCGGTTCCGGACGCATATTGGGGGCATGATCGTGAACGCTCTCAAACTTGCCGCGTCGGCAGGGCTATTACTGATCTCGGCTGGCGCCTGGCCAAGCCCTCGCTACGGAGGGTCGATCGCCATCGGCGTATGCGTCATGGCCGCCGTGATCCTTCATTTCGCTGCGCCGTAAATTTCCGATTGACGAAGCCGGACCGCCTCAACCTTAGGGCCGCTGCGCCGAACGTCGTGCTGCCGCCTCGAGCTGGGCGTCGTCGGCAAGTCCTGCCCATCATTCTTGCCGAAAACCGATATGTCGACGACTTGAGCTTTTTGCTGCGCATTGTATGCAAGAGGATGGCTGGGGATTTGAGGGCCCAGTGGATAGGCAGCGCCGCCAAGCGATCATATTCCGCTCGGCGGCGTTGTTCGTTTCCGGCAGGTCAAGGTCAGCGCGAGCCCGAAGCCCCGCCTGCATGTTCAAGGCCGCAAGCGATCGAGCCGTCGGCCGGGCCATCGTGCGCGTGACGAAAGCCGGATCGGGGGCGCGCTCGACCGGAGCGGGCTTCGACCAGCCCTGTCCTTGATCAGGTCGGCCTTCGACCGGCATCGGCGCTAGACGCGCTTGGCGACATGTCCGGGATCGGCGGTGGCCGTCTCTGCCTGGCTCTCCCAATCGGCGGGCGCGTCCTGTGGGGCAATGGCGGCCGGCGGCCGCGCCGGGCCGTCCTTGGCCTTTTGCCGCGCAAAGGCAAGCCACCTGCGCAACTGCCTGAAGGAGGGAACGCGACGCAGCGTGATGCGCCTGACGCCGCGCGCAGGCTTGATCGGATCGACCGGCCGGACCGTTCTCATGGAAGCCGCA
Organism: Bradyrhizobium sp.; assembly: GCA_035293585.1. GTDB lineage: Bacteria > Pseudomonadota > Alphaproteobacteria > Rhizobiales > Xanthobacteraceae > Bradyrhizobium. The sequence continues at coordinate 28,896 of DATGMN010000067.1, forward strand.
CCTTATCCACGTTTATGTCCGAATGGGACCGCGCAGTCGGCGCTGCGGCTGCCCACAATTTGACCTGCACATGCCCGAGTTTTGCTGGGACTGCCTGACGAGACCGGCCGCAGGCGCGCATGGCTGGGGCTGGCCGCAAGCGGCAATCCCGGCAAGACGCACCAAGACCGGCCTGACGACGCGCCGTTCCCACGCCATCTACCGGCGCTGCCCCGGCCCTCCAAAACAGGCACAGCTCTTGCTTTGTTGGTTGCTGCCCGCACCACGGAAACACTGGTGCAGCAAGGCTGGCTCCGGCGCACCTTCATACCCGGCAAAAGGTGCGCCGGGCCGCCTTATTTCCCGGCGCGGCGGCCCTCCAGCGTGACGTCGCAATGCGGCCGATCCGGCCGTGCGCCCGGCCTCTCACTCCTCCCCTGTTTTTGATGCTGCAGACCGTTGCGCGCTTGCTAGGCTCAACGCGAGTGCTGCCGATGTCATCGGACATGGATCGACCCACCACCTTGAGGGAAAAGGCCAGGATCACGGCAGGCGCGGTCGCTTCGCTGGTGATGGTCGCGTGGCTCGTCGCACTGGCCATCGCGTTCCTGGCCGCGCGCTGAATAATCGTGATCAATTGCCCTGCCCTCTGCGCATTTTGTGATCGGCAGTGAGGGAACGAAATCGCGTTTCCCGCATGATGTCTCCGGCGGTGCACCGCACCTGGACTCCGGGTCCCGCATCTCGATTTGGGGAACTTCTCGCTCGTGCTTGGAAGACTCTACCTCACGCGTCAGGCAGCCGCGCTGCTCAGGTTCGCGAACTCAACCTCAAATCCAAGGCTTGCGGCGGCATTGGTCGAACGAGCGGCCAGGCTGAAGTCGGAGGCGGACGAGCGCGCATCGTCGCGGCCTGATCCCAGTCCCTACGCGCCGGACGTCGAGGACGAACCGCGATGACGGGAGGCGTGGGAAATCGATATCGGTGTGCGCCGCTCCCGGTTCCCGTCGCATGGCCGGCCATGCTCAAATTTGAGGCTTGTGGCCGCGCCTCCCATCGCATTCCCATGAATAGCTCGGGGCCGAATCAGCCCAAGCGGCAACCACCGACCCGATCGACTCCGTTCGACATCGACCATGTTCCAGCAAGTGGCGTCTGCGTTGTGTCTTCTTTGACAGGAAGAGTCCGATGCAAATTCATCGCCCGACACCGACCTGCGCCCGAATCCAGTCGGTGACCATTTCGTGCAATCACTGCGGCGGCGAGATGCGGCTTGCGCTGCTCGCACCCCACAAGCGCAGGCTCGAGGCGCTCACCTATGTCTGCGGGCAATGCGAGCGTGAAGAGACGTTCCTGGCTTTGAAGAAATGAGATCCGGCCCGCGTCAAACAGGCTGCCGGCCGCCCCCGCTCTGCGCGTCGTCGGCTTCCTTGAGCAGCCGGACCAGGTCGGCCATGCTGGATCGATCGCTCACGTCGCGGCCGCCACGGGCCGACATCTCGATCTCGCCGGTGTAAGGGGCGCGCCTTGCGGCGCGCAGGAAAAACAGATCGGTCAGCTTCATCTGTCACTCCGTCGGCCGGCTCCGCTCGAGGCAGCCGCACCGATCAACCTTTGCGCATTGTCTCCGGCGCTATCAACGCAATGCCCGCGCGCGGGTTGCGCGAGCTGGTTGCTTTTTCCACTGCCTTCCCGCATCTCTCGCTCCGTAGTTCTCCCACCCAGAACAAAGTTCCTGATGCGAACGAAGGCTCGGCCGTGCACGCGCGATGCGGCTTCGCCATTCCGGCTTCAACACGATGCGAGCGGCAGGCTTTTGTCTTGGAACGGTCAACGAGGCCACGCATAATCAGGTCATGCGCAAAGGCGACATCATCTGCCCCGAATGCAAAGCCGGCATCCGCCGCATCGAGCTGAGCTCCCGCAAGGGACAAGCGGGCGAGTTCCGCTGCCCGCTATGCGACCGCGTGCTCGAGGTCTCCGACGGCTCGACGGAGATTGCCTATCGCCTCACCGTTGCGCCGGAAAAACTGTTCGACTAGAGCGTGTCGCCGCGTCGATCGTCCCGAAGACTCCGGCTCCCTCCCGCCCGACCACGAGCGGTTTTCGTCCCTGCTTGTAAGCGATCTATTTTCAAGGGGATGACGGAATCCTCGCCGCTCGGGAGGCGTTAACTCAAATATTAAACTATGTTAGTATTGGCCCCGTCGCGGGGGAGATTTGCCATGAACTACAAGGGCATAGAGTATACCCTTACCATGACCACCGTCCCCGGGGTCTGGAAATGGCAGTTCAGGATCGGTGATGAGGTCAAGACGGGCAGGACCGAGACCAAGATCGACCTGCTTGCAATGCGTCGGGTGCAGTCGCGCATTGACCGGGAGCTGAAGAAAATGGCCGTCCCCACCGACCTGGGACGCTGACGGACGACGCCGTCATCTTGATGCTGGCGATGTTGGCGGAGCAACGCGGATGCCAATTGCTGCCGGCACATTCCTCGGCTTGCGCGAGCGCCCCTGGCCTCGCGTCGTGGCCCTCTCCCGCAGCTTCAAGGCCCTCGACCTTTTGGCGTCGACATCGCATGCTGCCGGTGTGTGCTGCAACAAAGCCGATCGAGCGACGCTGCAACGCTTCTTCTCCAGCCAAGAGTCGCCTGAATGACCGTCCATACGCCAAAGCTGCTGACGCCTGAGGAGTTCGCCTCCCTGCTCGAGGTCGCCGTGGGCGGATCACAGGCCAGCATTCCGGCAAGCCATCTCACCAAGCTGGTGACGCTCGGCTATGTCGTCGTGAACGACGGGGGTCCGATCGTCACTGGCGACGGACTGATTCGAATCACCGAGAGCGAATGAAAATGCAGGGGAGCGGCGTGCTCCACGCATCGCGCCAGAAGGACCGGATTACCTCCCGGGCGTCGGAACCGTAGTCTCCCGGAATTTGCACCATCCGCCGTTTGCGCCACCATGACTAACGTCAGGTAAGCAATTGTTGTGTCCGTACTTCCGCGTCGGTTCCTTTGTCATGGCGCTGTATTTTTTTCGCATCCGCAACGGCCGCTATTCAGGCGCCTCCGAGATCGGCAGCGAATGCGCCGACCGGGCCGAAGCCTGGAAAGCATTGACCAATGTTTGCGCCGACATTGCCGGCGGCATTTCCAAGAAGCTTCGGGAAAATTCCGAATGGCACATGGAAATGCTGGACGAGAAAAAGCATCCGATCTTCCGCATCCGCATCGTCGCCGAGACGCTGGATTGATCACTCGGCGCGTTTTCGTCGGGCGACCGCCGAGCCGTCAGTCGGCGCTGCGCAGGCGACGCATGGTGAACTCGATCTCGCCGCCGGGCAGCTCCCGCCAGCTTTCCACCATGCTCATGTAGCCGGCCTTGGGATAGCGGGAGAGGAAGGCGCGCGCGGTCACCCTCGCCTTCTCGCGCGGCAGCGTGAACGTCTCGCGCACATAGCCATCGTCCGGCTTTCGCCGTCCGGCCATCCGACTGGCAAGATCGCGCGGCGAGGACGCCATGACGCAACTCCGGACACTGGATACGACCCCGCTCGATATAGGTGTGCGAGCTGCGGAGTTGGAGTCCGGGGAAGACGTCCCGCGCCGTCAGTTGGCGCTGCCGGTCTTGGTTTTCTTGGTGCCGGTGGTCTTGGAGCTCGGCGCGGTCGCGCTGTTCGTCGCGCTCTTCGGCGCATCGGAGCGCACCACGCCCCAGGGATCGCTCGAGGCCTTGGCGTCGGGAATCTTCTTCAGCGACTCCCTGTAGGCCTTGTCCCGCGCCTCGTCCGCTTCCTTCTCCTCCGGAGTCTTGGACTGGACGTCGGGAATGAGATTGATGTTGGGCATCTGCGCGTGAGCCGGATGTACCAGGAACGTGCTGGCCGGCATTGCGAGCAGCGCGAGCACGGCGGCGGCGGCACGAGCAAGTTTCATCGAAGGCTCCCCTGTTTTGCTGCCGTATAACACTGTCATGGCAGCCCCGCCAAGCTGTCCGCAGCCGGCCCCAAAGATGTGGTCCGACCGGCAAAGGCCCACGCCCCAAGCGGTCTACCCCGTCCGCAGGATAGTGACCCCAAGTCCGGCATTTTCAAGCCAAAGCGGGGGGTTCCCTTGGGCGCTCCTATTCTTAAAGTCACGTCATGACGACAACGGCTTTGGGAGGAGCCTCGTTCATGCAGCAACAACAGGAAACAAGCGCGTTCGGTATCGACGAGGCGCGGCGGGTGCTGGGCGAGGTGTTTGCGCCCTGGGTGCAGGATCTCGGGCTTTCGGTCGAGGCCTTCGACCATGAGCCGCCCCCGCCCGCCGACGGGCCGGGCGCCGACTGGCAGCCGGGCGCGCTCCTGCGCATGGCCTTCTCCGAGCGGCTGTGCCGGCATGGCGGGGTGGTCTGCGGGCAGGCGCTGATGGCGCTTGCCGACACCGCCATGGTGATCGCGATCCTGGCCGCCAATCGCGGCTACCGGCCGATGACGACGGTCGACCAGACCACCCATTTCATGCGTCCGGTCGCCTCCTCCGACGTGCTCGCGGATGCGCGCGTGGTCCGGCTCGGCCGCACCATGAGCTTCGGCCGCGTGACCCTGTTGGGTGCAACCGACAACAAGCCGGTGGCGATGGTCTCAAGCGCCTTCGCGATGCTGTAGGGCGCCCGCCGGTCGCGCCAAGGCAGCCGCCATGGTGAATCCATGGTTAAGCAGGACGCCGGTTTGGACCGATCAATATTTAGTCGTCTGCAATTCGTTCAAACTACCTTCGCGGCATTGAGGAACTGGCAAGCCAAGCAAGAGCCCACAGCCATGAGCGAAGATTTTACCGAAAGACGAGCCCACGCCAGGCACCGCGTGTTCAAGGGCGGGCGCCTGGCATTCGGCTCCGGCCGCAAGGTCGAATGTACCGTGCGCAACATCTCGCCGGGCGGCGCGCGCGTCGATGTGACGCGTGCGACCGCGCTGCCGGAGCAGTTCACGCTTCTGATCGCCGCCGACCATTTCGAGCGGCGCTGCCATCCGGTCTGGATCGACGACACGCGCATCGGCATCGCGTTCGACTAACTAGACCGATCTTGCGCGCCGCCAGCGCCACAACGCGGTGGCGAGCAGGACGAGCACCAGCAGCGCCGCGATTGCGCCGGCCGAGAACCGGCCGCCCGGTCGATCGATCGTGCGCGACCACAGCGACGGCGCCTCGCCCTCGCGGGCCAGGCGAAAAGCCACCACCGCATCGCCGATCGAGGTGCCGCCTTCCGAATGGCCGCCGGCGGCGATCGCGACATATTGCTCGCCCTTCCAGAGATAGGTCATGGGATTGGCAACGCCCGGCACCGGCAGCCGGCCCTGCCACAGCTCCTCGCCCGATTTCGCGTCATACGCGCGCAGATACGCATCCATGGCACCGGTAAACACCAGGCCGCCCGCGGTGACGGCGACGCCATTGACCAGCGGCATCCCCCATTTGAAGGCAAGCCCGAGCGGCGCGCGATCCTCCGTGGTGCCGACGCTGGCGCGCCAGAGAATCTTGCCGTCCTTCAGGTCGGCCGCAACCAGCGCGCCCCAGGGCGGCTTGTTGCAGATGAGCCCAAGCCGCGACATCGCCACCACCCGGGTCATGGCGAAGGGGGCCCCGACCTGCCGGCCGAAATCGGTGCCGGGAGGTGGTTTGAAGCCTTCGGTCTCGCCGCGCGGCATCAGCCTGATGATGTGCACGGCGTTGGTCGTGTTGGCATAGAGGATCTGGTTGACCGGATCGAAAGCCACGCCGCCCCAATTGACGCCGCCGCCGGTCATCGGAAACTCCAGCGTGCCCTGCGTCGTGGGCGGCGTGTAGAGCCCGTCATTGCGCAAGCCGGAAAGCTTGGCCTCGCAGGAGCGGCTGCCGATGATCGGCGGAAAATCCCGCAAGTCGTCAGCCGTGAAGCGCTGCGGCATCAGGGCCGGCACATGGGTCGGAAACGGCTGCGTCGGCGACAGCACCTCGCCCTCCGCGCCGCCCTGCGGCACCGCCCGCTCCTCGACCGGCCAGACCGGTTGCCCGGTGTCGCGATCGAGCACGAAGACAAAGCCCTGCTTGGTCGGTTGAATCACGACGTCGCGCATATCTTGACCAGTGTCGATGCGCGCGAGCGTCGGCTGCGCCGGCATGTCGTAATCCCAGACGTCGTGATGTACGGCCTGGAACGCCCAGGCGAGCTCGCCGGTCTCGACCTTGAGCGCAACCACCGAATTGGCATGCTCGTTGTTGCCCGGCCGCTTGCCGCCCCAGAAATCCGGGCTGGGCGAGCCGGTCGGCAGAAATACCAGGCCGCGCGCCTCGTCTGCGGACATCGGCGCCCAGACGTTGGCATGCCCCGCCTCGATGCCGCGATGCTCCAGCGGATCCCAGCTCCAGCGCGGCTCTCCGGTGCGCGCGTCGAAGGCCCGCACGGTGCCGAGCGGTGCATCGACACGGACATTGTCGGCAATCGAAGAGCCGACCACGATCACGCCGCGACTCACCACCGGTGCCGAGGTGAACTGGAATTCGCCCGGCCAGACCAGCTTGATGCCGACGTCGACCTTCACCTCGCCATGGTCGCCGAAATCGTCGCAGGGTTTCCCGTCCCTCGCATCAAGCGCAATGATGCGCAGGTCATTGGTTGCCGTGACGACGCGGCTGCGGCAGGCGGCGCCGGCCGCCGCCTGCGGATCGACCCAATAGGCGACGCCGCGACAGTTGAAGCGGTTGGCCGGCCGCTGCGCGCTGGAGATATTCGGATCGAACCGCCATTTTTCCGCGCCCGTTCCGGGATCGAGCGCGATCACCTCGTTGAACGGCGTGCAGAGGATCAGGCTGTCCTCGACGAACAGCGGCGTCGCCTCGAACTTGCTGCGCGCCATGGCCGCTTCCGGGCGCGTCGCGAGATCCCCGGTGTGAAATTCCCAGGCCCGCACCAGCCTGTCCACATTCGCGGGCGCGATCTGCGCAAGGCTCGAAAAGCGCGTTCCGCCGGCATCGCCGCCCCAATACTCCCAGGCACGCAACGGTTGCGCCGCGATACAGGCGAGCAAAAGGCAGACCAGGGCGAAACGCCGGTCGATGGTCATCGCGCGGCGCTTACTTGGTTTTCTTGCTGTCGGGACCGGCAGGGCGCGCCCCGCCCCACGGATCATATTTTTCCTTGGGCTCGGGGATTCGATCGAGCGCAGCCTTGTAGGCCTTCTCGTCCACCTGCGGCTTCTTCTGATCGGACTTTGCCTGCTCGCCGCCTTGATGCTGCCTGCCGCCGCCCCCCATCTGCGCCCGGGCGGGCGCCAGCGCCAGCACCGCGATTCCCAGGACAGCCGCCGCAATGGCCATAGAGCGCATGGTTATCATCCTCCCTGCCGTAACCGCGGCGAAGCTAGCCCGCAACAGATCAGGGGCAAAGCGTCCGCGTGATGGCTTTCCATTAATTAATGGATGCGCGGTTTGCCAGCGGTCCCCACGCGCCCGCCCGCCTCTCGGGCGGCTCGGTTCGGCGGGGCGAGCAACACCCAGCAACAAAACACCTGAGTCATTCAGCAATAGTTGATCGTGGAAGACGGCGCCCCGAAGTTGCATCGCCATCTTTTTCCGTCATAGGGCAAGGCCTATGGGGTGGCGTCAGTTCATTCGCTCATGTCTGGTCGGCGGCGTTGCGCTGGCGCTGTCGGCGTGCGGCTTTGCCGACAGCCGCGCGCCGGTGCCGTCATTCATGCGCATCAAGGAAGCCGACCCGCCGCCGCCCGAACCGGTGCCGGACGTCAAGCAGCTCGTGCACGACAAGATGGACTCGGTGTTCGTCTCGACCTCCTACCCGCACGACGTGCGGGTGTCGCGGCCGCTGCATGATCCGCGCGGCCCCGGCTGGACGGCCTGCGTCAAGGCCGAGGTCAATTCCGCCAACGGCCAGCCGATCGGTACGCAGACCTATCGCATCTTCATCAGCGAAGGCGATATCGTCGACCGCAGGCGCGTCGATAGCGACGACAATTGCCTGACCGAAAGTTACGAGCCGATCTAGGGCGTGCACTCATTGACGCGCGGATGTCGGCTTCAGGGGGCAAGCTGAATCTTCTCGATCGAACTATTGCCGGAATTGACTCCAAGCGGACCTTGACCAGCCTCTTATTCGTATGCTGCATGTCGTATTGATCGGCCGGACTTGCACGATCACAAGAGTCGATCCGGCCCAAGCAAGCTGTTGCCGCCTGTCATAATGCCTGCTGCAGCAGCAAGGCCGCGAGCTCGTTGGGCATGTCGAGCATCACGTTGTGCCCACATGGAAGCTCCTCCCGCCACCAGTTTCGCTCGGCGGCCTTGGCGTAAAACTGACCGTAAGGACCGTCATGGCCCCGCGCTAGAATGTATCCGATGGTTGGGATGTTGTCGCAGGCGCCGCTTATCCGCGCCTGTGCTTCACAGCTGGACAGCGGATGCATTGTGCCCTGACGGTCCACCCAGGCGGCATCCGCTGCATTGACGCCGAATTTCACTGCCGGTATCGGCGGTATCTTCCAGCCATCGCCGTTGGCCACAGCCAGTTCTCGCATGCCCTTGCCGCCATCGGGTATGTAGTCGAAAAGGGATTTACCGTTTTCGGGAACGAAGGCGTCGAGGTAAATCAGCGAACGAATCCGGTCCGGCATCTGATCGGCGACGTGGCGAACGACGGCACCGCCGTAAGAATGTCCGACCAGGACGATGTCGCGCAGGTCCTCCCACTTCATAAGATTGGCCACATCCGCGACGTGAGTGTCGAGGCCGACGTCGCGGCTAAGAAGGTGAGAGCGTTCTCCGACACCTGTTAACGTTGGCGTGAACACCCGATGCCCCGCGGCCGTCAGCAGACGACGCACACGCGCCCAACACCAGCTACCATACCACGCACCGTGGACTAGGACATAATCGGTCATTGCGAAACGTTCCTTGCGAAGTAGGCGCCGTGACACGCGGCGACCCGAATGTGAGAGAAACGGCAAACGCGGCTGCCCGAAAGCAGACGAATTATGCTCACGTTGAGTTTTGCAGAGTTTGACCCAAAGCCGACCCGACGCAGGAGACGTCGATGCCGAACAGTTAAGACCTCGCGCCTAGCCCTTCGCGGCGGGGTCGGGCGGCACCGGCAGAATGATTTCGGACGCCACCTTCCAGTCCTTCCCGACGCGAAGCCAATTGATGATCATTAGAATCGGCCTGGCTGTTCCATCCTGCCCCGCATAAGAGACCGTGATGTTCATCGGCACGTAGGACTCGGCGACGTCGCGCGTCAGGCCGACAACCTTGAGCTTCGAATAATCCGGCTCGAGCACGACTGGACCGGAGCTGCCGATATCATGCAGCTTTTGATCAATCGCCTCGTTGCCCCAAAAGCCGGCCCAGTTGCCCTCGGACTGGATCGCGCTCTTGGCCACCAACAGGGTCGATGGCGATTGCCAGAACATCCCATGCAGAGCCTTGAAATCGTGCTTGTTGGCCAATTCCATCAGCCTGCGGAACTTCGATTCTATCGCGGTGAGGGTTGCAGCATCCAGCGGCTCTTTCCTGAGGGCGGGAGCCGACGCGACAGCCCCGGCGGACAGTGCCAAGGTGGTGAGAGTGACAAGAAGTGTCTTATGCATGCAGGAATTCCCATCCCGTGTCTGGCTCGCGTCATGACACGCGCGCGCCCCGCGTTCCGCGACTGGAATCAGTTGCCATGTCCATCGGCCGAAGAACGTGATCAGAACGATCAGCCTGCACATTCGCTCAGCAACGAAATGATTTTCGCATCGAGATTTCGGGCGACGGCAAGCGCTTCCGGGCTGCCACAGTGCCGCAGATAGCTCTCCATTCTATCATAAGAGACGTGCACGCCATCGGGACGCTCATCAATGAGCACTGTGACTGGGGCGTAGGATCCGGCATCGGGCGCGTGCTTGACCATCTCCTTCATGATGAGGGGATTGCCGACCACAAACCGTATGATCCTGGGTGTCTTGGATGCAGTTTCGCGAAGCAGAATGTCGCCCAAATCGAATTCTGCGAAGAGCATGAGGTCGGTTCGGCCAAGGCCACTTCGCACAACGCGCTCCAAATCCGCGAAGGAATCTGTCGCCCTCGTCACCGTGAAGAATTCGACCATGTTGGGTTGCCCGACCGCCGACTTGAGCGCGGCCACGACAGCGTCGAACGACTTTGAACTCGTGAGGCTGAAACGCTCCACCTCGATTTTAGCGATTGTCATTTGTTCTCCGAGTTGAGTCATATCGTCCCCTGGATGCTTTGCATGAAATGGTCGCGTGGGGGAACCAATGCGGCACGGCGGCCGAGACCTTCCGCGGTCTGATGTGTCTGCATTCTTTCGGCGCGAGCGCTCCCGGCACGAACGCGCCGGGAGCGATACCGTCACTTCGCGAGCGTGGCCTTTTCGATCTCCGCTGAGACTGCATCGGCATGAACGACGAGCGAAGCATGACTGCCGGCGACTTCCGTCGTCTGCGCCTTCATCCGGGCTGCGAAAAACTTTTGGGCCTCGGGTGCGATGACCTTGTCCTTGGTGCTGATCACGTAGAACGTTGGCTTGTCGCGCCAGGCGGCAACGTCGACGGGGGCTTCGAACGCAACGTGGTTCAATGGAAGCTGCGAGTTGGCGAGGTGCACGGCGATCTCCGGAGGGAGGTCAGCCGCGACGGCCGACGGAAACACCTTGGGATCGATGTACAGATTGCCCTTCGCGTCGGGATGGATCGCCGCGCCACCTTCGGTTGCCGGACCGCTATTGGCCAGCGTCGCAAGAGATTGTCCTACGTCGGGCGCAAAGGCGGAAACATAGACCAGCGCCGAAACCTTGGGATCATTGCCGGCTTCAGTGATGACCACGCCACCCCAGGAATGGCCGACGAGAACGGTTTTGCCGTCCTGCTTCGCGAGCGCCTGTTTGGTGGCATCGACGTCAGCAGCAAGGGAGGTGAGCGGATTTTCGACGAGCGTGACGTTGTAGCCCTTCTTCGTGAGAATATCGGCAACGGGCTGCCAGCTCGTCTGGTCCACGAAAGCGCCGTGCACGAGCACGATATTATGGGCCGCTCCCTTGGGCAATTCGGCGGAATGGGCGGAGCCGACCAATGTCGACCCGGCCAGGAGTGCGGTGGCGGCTGAGAGGAGGATATTTCGCATTGAATGATCCTATGTCGGACGAACACAGTCCGGGGGAATGGACAGGCGTTTCCAGCCAGGTTGCGGTTCTTCCATCTGCCATTGGCGAAATGGTTGCCGCTCGAAGCGTCGGCCCGCCGCAAGACCTAGTTTGCCGACCGTCCGGACGATAGAGATCAATCGTCCGGATGTTGTGTCCAATCGTCCATCGGTCTAGTCTGGGCGGCATGGACATCCTCGCCCAAGTGCTCGATCGCGTTCGTCTCGGTGGGACGCTGCTATTTCACTTCGAGCTCGGGCATCCCTGGAATCTGGAGTTGCCGGAGCGCCCCTACGCCCTGTTTCACTATCTTAGCCGGGGCTCGGCGACCCTCGCGCTCGGACAGGGACAGGAAATCCAGATGACCGAGGGCGATTTTGTCGTGATCACACGCGGCGAGCCCCATGTGCTTTATTCGGATCGCCGGGCCAAGCCTTTGCGGATTATGGATATCGATCGATCGGCGCCGCGTCTTGGCTTCCTTCGCCACGGCATCCATGCAAAGCCGCTCTCGACCATGCTTTGCGGCAATTTCACGGTGTCACGGCCGATGTTTGGCAGCGTGCTGGAGTTACTTCCGCCCGTGCTCGTGTTGAAGCCGACGGCGGACGGTGGTTGGCTCGAAGCCATCCTGCGCCGCATGGTCAACGAGTCCGCGCTCGAGCGTCCCGGCCAAAGCGTCGCGCTCTCACGACTGACAGAAGTGCTCTTTGTCGAGGTGCTCCGAAGCTGGATTGCGTCTCTCAATCCCGGACAAGGCGGCTGGCTCGGGGCCATATCCGACCCCCATATCGGACCGGCGCTCAAGCTGATCCACGAAAACCCGGAGCGCCCCTGGACACTGAGCGACCTTGGCCAACGCGTGGGGCTCGGCCGCTCGGTTTTTTCGGCCCGTTTCACCAGGCTCGTCGGCCAGTCCATGCATCGTTATGTAATCGGACGCCGGATGGCAGAAGCGGCGTTCCTGCTCGAAACCAGCGACGAGCCGATCGCACGTATTGCCAGCCGGGTCGGTTACGAGACAGCGGCGGCGTTTTCAAAACTGTTCCGGCGGCATCACGGATTGTCGCCCGGCCGCTACCGGGCCGCTCGGCGCCTCGATGGAAGCCTCCCGCAACCGGACGGTTCGGCCGTGCAAGTATCCGATTGACCTCGACACGCCCTCGGCTAGGCGGGGACGCTCGCCTTCTCCTGGAATTGCTCGAAGGCTGCGATCGCATCCGCCGCATACATCAGCGAGGGACCGCCGCCCATATAGACCGCCATGCCGAGCGTCTCCTCCACCTCCTCGCGGGTGGCGCCGAGCCGCACCAGCGCCTCGGTGTGGAAGCCGATGCAGCCGTCGCAATGCGCGGCAACGCCGAGCGCCAGCGCCATCAGCTCCTTGGTCTTCCTGTCCAGCGCGCCGTCGCGGGTCGCGGCCTGAGCCAGCGCCGAGAAGGCCTGCATGGTGTCGGGGATGTCCTTGCGAAGCTTCCTCAGATTGCCCGAGATGTCCTTGCAGATCTCCGTGTAGTTCTTGTCCATGACAGACCTTTCTATGCGGGTTTTGTGCCTGATTGCGTGCGCCGCGACGGCTCGCGCAGCGCGATGTAGATGGCGGGGATGACCAGCACGGTGAGCAGCGTCGAAGATGCGAGGCCGAACAGCAGCGAGATCGCAAGCCCCTGGAAGATCGGATCGAGCAGAATGGTCGCAGCACCGATCATGGCCGCGAGCGCGGTCAGCAGGATCGGCTTGAAGCGCACCGCACCCGCCTGCAGCACGATCTCGCGCAGCGTCTTGCCCTCGCTGTCGCTGTGGCGAATGAAATCGACCAGGAGAATCGAGTTGCGCACGATGATGCCGGCGAGCGCAATGAATCCGATCATCGAGGTCGCGGTGAAGGCCGCCCCCAGCAGCCAATGGCCGATCAGGATGCCGATCAGCGTCAGCGGAATCGGGGTGAGGATGACGAGCGGCAGGCGGAAGCTGCGGAATTGGGCGACAACAAGCACATAGATGCCGAGAATGGCGGCGCCGAACGCCGCACCCATGTCGCGGAAGGTGACCCAGGTGATCTCCCATTCGCCGTCCCACAGCAATGTCGGATGCGACTCGTCGGCCGGCTGGCCGTGCAGGCTGATCGCGGGCTTCGGCAGCTTGCCCCAATCATGGCTGTCGATGCGGCTGTCGACCTCGAGCATGCCGTAAAGCGGCGCCTCGAAGCGGCCGGCAAGCTCCGCCATCACCATGTCGGCGAAGCGGCCGTCGCGGCGGAAGATGACGGGGCTGCCCTGCTCCACGGTCGCCTTCACGACCTGCCCCAGCTCGACGACGGTCTTGCTGCCGGGCAGCGTGTTGGCCGGCACGGGTGTCGAGGCCAGCGTCTCGTCCCAGGCAAGGTCCCGCTTCGGCAGGCGGACCGCGATCTCGATCGGGTTGCGGTCCTCGCCGCGATGCGAATAGCCGATGGAGACGCCGCCGAACAGCGCCTGGATCGTGTCGTAGACATCGCGCTGCTCGACGCCGAAGAATTCCAGCCGGTCCTGGTCGATCGACAGCCGCAGGCGCGGCCGCTTCTCGCCGATGGAATCGTCGACATCGACGATGAAGGGCACGGCGGCAAAGATCGTCTTCACCTCCTGCGCCACGGCGCGGCGGGTCGCAGCGTCAGGTCCGTAGATTTCGGCAAGCAGTGTCGCGAGCACCGGCGGCCCCGGCGGCACCTCGACCACCTTGATGCTGGTGCCGGCGGGAACGCTGACGGCCTTGAGACGCTGGCGCAGATCCAGCGCGATGTCGTGGCTCGCCCGTTTGCGATCCCCGCGCGCGGTCAGATTCACCTGGAGCTCGCCGAGCTCGGGACGCTCGCGCAAGTAATAGTGCCGGACCAGGCCGTTGAAATTGAACGGTGCGGGCGTGCCGGCATAGGCCTGCACCGAGGTGATCTCGGGCAGCCCGCGCGCGAGATCGGCTGCCGCAAACAGCGTCCGCTCGGTATCTTCGAGGCTTGCCCCTTCGGGCAGATCGACCACAACGGCGATCTCGGACTTGTTGTCGAACGGCAGCAGTTTGACCGTGACCGATTTGGTCGCGAACAAGCCCATCGAGAGCAGCGTGGCGACGCCGACGACGAGCAGGAAGGTCCAGGCCGATCGCTTGCTGGCGACGACGGGGGTGGCGAACCGCCGATAGAGCCGGCCGAGCCGGCCTTCATCGTGATCGGCATGCGCTTGCACGGCCTCCGCCGATTTTGGCGCCAGCCGCAGCATCAGCCATGGCGCCACCACCACCGCGACAAAGAAGGAGAACAGCATGGCAGCCGAGGCATTGGCCGGGATCGGCGCCATATAGGGCCCCATCAGGCCGGAGACGAACAGCATCGGCAGCAGTGCCGCGACCACCGTCAGCGTCGCCACGATAGTGGGGTTGCCGACCTCGGCGACCGCTTCGATGGTCGCCCTGAGCCGCGGCCTTCCGTCATGCATCGCCCAGTGACGGGCAATGTTCTCGACCACCACGATGGCATCGTCAACCAGGATGCCGATCGAGAAGATCAGCGCGAACAGGCTGACGCGGTTGATGGTGTAGCCCATCAGGTTGGCGGCAAACAGCGTCAGGAGGATGGTGGTGGGGATCACCACCAGCGTCACCACGGCCTCGCGCCAGCCGATCGCGATCGCGATCAGGACGACGATCGAGAGCGTGGCGAGGCCGAGGTGAAACAACAGCTCATTGGCCTTCTCGTTGGCGGTCTCGCCATAGTCGCGGGTGACCGTGACCTGGACATCGTCGGGGACCAGGCGGCCCTTCAGTCCCTCGAGACGGCTTGCGATGTCGTGGGAGACCACGACCGCATTGGCGCCCGCGCGCTTGGCCAGCGCGACGCTGACGGCGGGAACGCGCTGCCAGTTGCCCTTGTCGTCACGCCCATCGTTCCAGACCCGGTGCTCCACCGTATTCGGACCGATGCTGATCGAGGCCACGTCGTTGACATAGACCGGCCGACCGTCCCGGGTCGAGATCAGCACGAGCCCGATGTCGGGAATCCCCGTCAGGGTCTGGCCGGCCGCAACATTGCGCACGCGCCCGGCGTCGCGCACATTGCCGGCGAGGAACGAGCGATTGGCGTCCTTCACCTTGGCGACCAGCTGCTGCAGCGTGACACCGTACAGCGACAGTTTCTCCGGGTCCGGCTCGACCCTGATGGCCTGCGGGCTGCCGCCGGCGACATAAGTGAGCCCGATATTGTCGACCTTGGCGAGCTCGGCACGAAGCTTGTCGGCGAGTTCGTAGAGATCCTTGTCGGACCAGCGATCCGCGGCTTGCGGCTTCGGCGAGAGCGTCAACACCGTCACCGCGACATCGTTGATGCTGCGTCCCACGATCAGCGGCTCGGAAATCCCGATCGGAATGCGGTCGAGGTTGGCGCGGACCTTTTCATGGACGCGCAGGATGGCATCCTCGAACTTGGTGCCGACCAGAAACCGCGCCGTCACCATCACGCGGTCGTCCTCGGTCTGGCTGTAGACGTGCTCGACCCCGTCGATGCCCTTGACGATCGCTTCCAGCGGTTTCGTCACCAGCTCGACTGCGTCCGGCCCGCGCAGGCCGTCGGCGTTGACGCGGATATCGACCATGGGAACGGAGATCTGCGGCTCCTCCTCGCGCGGAATGACGGCGACCGCAATCAGCCCGACGATCAGTGCGGCGAGCAGGAACAGCGGCGTCAGCGGCGAGGCAACGGTCGCCTGGGTGAGCCGCCCGGACAGACCGAGATTCATGGCCGCACCAACTGGTCGCCCGTGCGGATGCCGGAGAGGATTTCAAGCCCGCCGGGAACATCAGACATCGGCAATTCGCGACCGCGCTGCACGGGAACATCGACCGTCGCACCGCCGCGGCGAAGCTGAACATAGTCGATGCCGAAGCGCGTCTTCACATAATCGGCAGGGATCACGAAGGCAGGCCGCTCGCCGCTTGCGATCCACACCCGCAGGCGATCGCCCACGAAATATTCGCCGAGCCCCTCGACCCTGGCGTCGGCGATCACCCGCCCCTCCTCGATCTGCGGATAGACCAGGTCGATGACGCCCCAGCGCGCTGCGCCTTCGCCGAACTCGGCGCCGTCGACGCGGATCTTGTCGCCTGCCTTCAGAAGGCGGGCATGGCGTTCGGGGATGCGCAGGCGCAATTTGAAATCCTGCTGCGCGATGTTCACGATCGGGTCGCCTGGCAACACCACGGAACCGACCGCCACAACCCTTTTCAAGACGCGCCCGTCCTGCGGCGCCAGAACCTGTCCTTCCGTCTGCTGCTGCTGGACCACCGCGCGCTCCGCAGTCCGTGCACGTAAGCCGTTCTGGGCCACGTTGAGCGCCGTGCGTGCCTGATCCAGGTTGACGCGCGGCAACGTGCCGCGCTCGACCAGCCCCTCGATCCGGTCGTAATCGATCTGCGCCTGGTCGGCCTGCGCCTGCAGCGCCTGGATCTGGGCATCGAGCGACTTCATCTGCAGCACGAGCTTCTCGTCGCCGACGACGGCGATCGCCTGGCCGCGCGTCACCGCGTCGCCCTCCCTGACATTGAGCTGGGCGACCGTGCCGCCGATGCGGCTGCGCGCCGGCACCACGCTGATGCTTTCGACGGTGGCGAATACCGCCTTTTCGTCGGTGACCGGGCGCTCGACGACGTCAAGCGTTTCCGCATGCGCGGCAGCAGACAGCAGCAACGCCGTCGCGACGCCAAACCGTTTCAATCCCTGCATCATCAGGCACTCTCTTTGAACGGGCGCGGCTCACGCCCCGGCATCTCACGCGCTGGATCACGGCCGACATTGATCCTGCTCAACGCGCCGCCTGGCGCGCAGCTATAATTTGCGCTTGCCGGCTTTCTGCGGCGCGCAAAAGACCTGGTACAGTGTCTTGAGCACTTCGCGCGCGGGATCGCTGGCAATCGAGTAATAGATCGTCTGCCCGTCGCGCCGCGCGGCGACCAGACCGTCCTTGCGCAGCAGCGCAAGATGCTGCGAAACCGTGGAGTCCCGCAGGTTCAGGAACGCGGCAAGCTCGCCGACCGACCGCTCGCCGTCGATCAACTGGCAGATGATCAGGAGCCGGTGGCGATTGGACAGCGCCTTCAACAGGTCGCTCGCCTGATCGGCCGCCCGCTCCATCATGTCGCTCTCAATTTTCATACTTGCGTATATACGATAATTCGAATATATCGTCAAGCCGTAACCGATAGACCGGGACAACCGGCAAGAGCACTGTGACGCTAGCACTGTGACGCTTCACACGGAGGAACCCCATGGCGGAAGTCGTTATTATAGGAGCCGGCCTCAGCGGCACGCTGATGGCCTATGAAATGCTGCCCCAGCTGCGCAAGGACGATCGACTGACCGTCGTCTCGCAGGGCGCGGTCTATCACTTCGTTCCCTCGAACCCCTGGGTCGCGGTCGGCTGGCGCAAGCAGAGCGAGATCGAAATCGATCTCGTCGACGTCATGAAGCGCAAGGGCGTCAAGCTGCTGACGCAGGGCGCGCAGCGCGTGCACCCGGCGGAGAACCGCATCGAGCTCGGCGACGGCAGCTCGATCAACTACGACTACCTCGTGGTCGCGACCGGCCCCGAGCTTGCATTCGATGAGATCCCCGGGTTAGGGCCCCAGGGCTATACCCAGTCGATCTGCCACGTCGACCACGCGTCCCGCGCCCAGGAGGCATTCGAGAAACTGGCCGCCAATCCCGGCCCGGTCGTGATCGGCGCCGTGCAGGGCGCCTCCTGCTTCGGGCCGGCCTACGAGTTCCTGTTCATCGTCGAGACCGAGCTGCGCCGCCGCAAGTTGCGCGATCGCGTGCCCATGACCTTCGTGACGTCGGAGCCTTATATCGGCCATCTCGGCCTCGACGGCGTCGGCGACACCAAGGGCCTGCTCGAAAGCGAGCTACGCGAGAAGCACATCAAGTGGATCACCAATGCGCGCATCGACAAGGTCGAGCCCGGCAAGATGACGGTGGAGGAGTTTGCCAAGGACGGCATGAACCGCAAGGCCCATGAGCTGCCGTTCGCCTATTCGATGATGCTGCCGGCCTTCCGCGGCGTCGGTGCCGTGCGCGGCGTCGAGCAGCTCACCAATCCGCGCGGCTTTGTCATCGTCGACAGGCACCAGCGCAATCCGGCCTTTCCGAACGTGTTCGCGGTCGGCGTCTGCGTTGCGATCGCGCCGGTTGGCGCGACACCCGTTCCGGTCGGCGTGCCCAAGACCGGCTTCATGATCGAATCGATGGTGACTGCGACCGCGCTGAACATCGGCGCCCTGCTCCGCGGCCGGCCGGCGATGGCGGAGCCGACCTGGAACGCCATCTGCCTCGCCGATTTCGGCGATTCCGGCGTCGCGTTCCTGGCCCAGCCGCAGATTCCGCCGCGCAACGTCAACTGGTCGGCGAAGGGCGAATGGGTGCATTACGCCAAGGTCGCCTTCGAGAAATATTTCCTGCGCAAGATGCGGCGCGGCGAGAGCGAGCCGTTCTATGAACGCTTCGTGCTCGACAAGCTGAACATCGCCAAGATCAAGGAAGTCAGGACCGGAACATGAGCACGGGCGGCCGGATCGCGTGTTAGCCAATCAACCGGCGGCCCGCCCGCAACAGGCCGGTTGCCGCCTGCGACACCATTTGAAAAGGAGCATGTCATGAATGTGGATAAAGCGGTCCTGACCTTCGCCGGGTTTGTCGTCCTGCTCGGATTGGCGCTCGGCTATTGGGTGAACCCCTATTGGTACCTGCTGACGGCCTTTGCCGGGTTGAACATGATCCAGGCCGCGTTCACCGGCTTCTGCCCGGCCGCCATCGTGTTCAAGAAGCTGGGCCTGCGCAGCGGCAACGCCTTCTCGTGAGCGTGCTCAACGGGCGGTTAACATTACCGGTCGAATTGAACGCGCCGGCCAACCGGATTTTCCAACCTTTCCGCTAGATTGCCCCGCGCCGTTTGAGGGACGGTGCAAGGGAGCGGAAACGGGACGTGGCCGAAATGACCGATCTGGCGCTGCGCCGTCGCGCATCGATTGGGGATGCCACGGCTGCGCGCGCGCCGGCCGATATGGCATCTTCGCTCGTGCCGCTCGATGCGGTCGATGCCGCGCAGTGGCGCGAGCTTGGCGAACGCGTCATCGAACCGAACGGCTATTATCTTGCCGACTGGATGCTCGCGGTGAATGCCACCGCACCGGGACGCACGGACGCATCCGCGATCGCGGTCCGGGACAATGCCTCGCCGCGACGTCTCGCCGGCCTGATGCCGGTGGTCTCGCTCTGGCGCGCCTTCAAGATCCCGCTGCCTGCGCTCACCTCTGCCCACCCCTACGGCACGCTGTGCACGCCGCTGATCGATCGCGAGCGCGCCGAGACTGCGGCAATCGCTCTCTTGCAGGCCGCACGCGCTTCAGGTGCGCATGCTTTGATCCTGCGCGAGACTGCGCTCGAGGGCGAGACGATGCGGGTGTTGACCGACGTCGCGCTGCGCAACGGCTTGCGTCCCCGTGTCCTGCAATCGTATCGCCGCGCGGCGCTCGACGCGACGCGCGAAGCCGAAGCGCTGCTGCGCGACGCACTCGGCGGCAAGAAAATCAAGGAATTGCGCCGGCAGCGGCACCGGATGGAGGAGCATGGCGCTGTCTCCTTTACCGTTGCGCGAACGCCCCAGGAGGTCGCATCAGCAACCGAGGCGTTCCTCAAACTCGAAGCGAGCGGCTGGAAGGGCGAGCGCGGCACGGCGCTGATCCAGACCGCGGGCGATGCCGCCTTCATCCGCCGCGCCACGGTGACGCTTGCGGAACACGGTCAATGCGAGATCGTCACCTTGCGCACCGGCGAGATGCCGGTTGCCGCCGGCATCGTGCTGCGCCAGAACAGGCGCGCTTTCTTCTTCAAGCTCGGCGTCAACGAGCGTTTTGCAAGATTCTCCCCGGGCGTGCAGCTGACACTGGAACTGACCCGCCATCTCTGCGCCGATCCGCAGATCGACGGCGCCGACTCCACCGCGAGCCCCGATCACCCCATGATCAACCCGATCTGGCGCGAGCGCCTTGCCATCGGCGACGTGCTGATCCCGCTGCGACGGAATGATGCGATCGTGGCGCTGGTCCACGCGGCGCTGGTGGCGCGGCAGGAGCTGCGCGGCCTGGCGCGGCGCGCCGTACATATGTTGCGTCGTTGACGATAGAGACGCTCATGCGGCTCGAGATTCCGGGTTCGCGCTAAGGCGCGCCCCGGAATGACGCTCTGTCGCGTCACTCCGCCGCCTGCGCATTCACCTCTTCGGACACCTGCCGGATGGCCCGCGCGAGCATCGCCGGATCCTGCGCGCCGGAGACCGCGTATTTCTGGGCGAAGACGTAGGTCGGCACGCCCTGGATGCCCTTGCTGGCGGCATCCTCGGCCTGCGCGGAGATCAGCGCGACGTCCTCATCCGTCGCAAGCCGCCTGCGCACGTCCTCGGCATCGAGCCCGATGTCGGCGGCCGCCTGCACCAGCACGTTCGCATCGGTGAGATCGCCGCCGTCGCGGAAATACAACTCCATCAGCCGCTGCTTCATCTCGGGCGCCTTGCCGCTCTGCTCGGCCCAGTGGATCAGCCGGTGGCAGTCGATGGTGTTGGGCTGGCGCTTCACGTTCTCCGGCCGGTAGATGAGCCCCTCCTCGCCCGCGGCGATCACCACGCGCTGTGCGATTCCGTTATACGCCTCCACCGAGCCGAACTTGGTGGTGAGATACTCCTCGCGGCTGATGCCCTCGCGCGGCACCCAGGGATTGAGGAAGAACGGGCGGAAATTCACCTCCACCGGCACATCCGGCACCAGCTTCAGCGCATTCTCGATGCGGCGCTTGCCGATATAGCACCAGGGGCACACCACGTCGGAGACGATGTCGATGGTCAATGGCTTTGGCGTGGTCATGGGGGTGCGCTCCTTCCCTGTCGCATACCGCTCCAACATAGGCCGATTGGACAGCCAAACAAGCAGCGCGGCGCCGCGGCCTCCGGTGACAACCTCTGCGAATATTGCAGGGCAGACCTAACCTTCGATGCCCCAAGGATACCCCGAGCAGCCGGCTGGCCCTAACCACGCACCGGTTGCGGGAAGTGGCGCGCTGCCGCGCCGGTGTGTGTCACGTCTTGGTCAGACACACGTCGTCCATGAACAAGGCGTCAATGCCGGACTTGCGAAAGGTGACGATGGCATCGGTCGGCGTGCAGACGATCGGCTCGCTATCGTTGAACGATGTATTGATCACGATCGGCACTCCGGTCTGTGCGAAAAAGCAGGATATCAGCTCGTAGAAGCGCGGATTTGACTCGCGGCTCACGAGTTGCACGCGCGCGCTGCCATCACGGTGCACCACCGCTGGGATACGACCACGCTGCTCTTTCCGGACGGCGCATGCAAACAGCATGAATTCGTGACTGGTCGAGCGGGCGCCGACCTCGAACCATTCATCGGCGCATTCGGCCATGACGCTTGGCGCAAAGGGGCGGAAGTCCTCACGGTGCTTGATCCTCTGATTGAGGATCGCGCGCATGTCGGGCCGGCGCGGATCGGCGAGAAGCGAGCGGTTGCCGAGCGCGCGGGGCCCGAACTCCATGCGGCCCTGGAACCAGGCCACGATCTTGCCGGCGGCGATCATCTCCGCTGCCTCTCGCGCCGGTGCTTTGCTGCGTCGGGGCGTGAGACCGGCCGATTTGACTGCCGCCATGATCTCGCGCCGCTCGAATGCAGGTCCCAGATACGGCGTAAGCGCACCGCACCGGGGACGCTTCTTTTGCTTGGCACAGTGCACGACAAGAGCCGCGCCGATCGCGGTGCCTGCATCATGCGGCGCGGACGGTATGAACACATCGGAGAAGACCCCGGATTGCCTGACCAGACCATTGGTCACGCAATTGAGGGCGACGCCGCCGGCAATGCACAGATTCTCCACCGGCACCTTGCGCTTGAGGCGCCGCACCAGGGCCATGACAGCCGCGTTCGTGGCCTCCTGCAGCGACGCTGCGATGTCGGCGTGGCGCGGCAAAAGCTGGGCGTCAGGGTATCGCGGCGGACCGACCAATGCCTCGAGCTTGTCCCACTTGGCCGAAAAGCCAATCAGGTCGGGATCGACCGCATAGTCCTCCTTGCCGACGCGCAGCATCGACTGGAATTTGCTGCGGAAGGTCGCGGGATTGCCATAGGCTGCCAGACCCATGACCTTGGAGGCGTCGTAGTTCGAGAAGCCGAGATAGCCGCTCATGATCTCCCACAGGAAGCCAAGGGAGTGCGGATAGTCGAAGATTTCGACGCTCTCGATCCGGTTGCCTGCGGCCTTCGCCAGCGTCGAGCCGGCGGTCTCGCCGATCCCGTCGATGGTCAGGATGGCCGCGCGATCAAAGCCCGACGGAAAATAGGCCGAAGCGGCGTGGGACTGGTGATGGGGCACGAAATTGAATGCCTTCCCGAGCGAGCGTCCGAGAATCTCCTCGGTAGCGCCGCGCACCTGGCCTAGCCGCAGTCGGAAGGTTTCTTCAAATCGTGGATCCCACCACTCGGGACGATAGCGCGCCCGTCGCGCCTGAGGGTCGAACGAGTATGCCACCTGATCGATGTCATCGGCGGTCAGGCCGGCCTGTTTGAGGCAGAAGCGGATCGCGCGCTCGGGCAACTGATGCGGGTTGTCGAAATCCGCCTCCTTGCCGTGCTTGATGCGATTGAATCGCTCTTCCTCGGCGGCCGCGACCAGCGCGCCGTCGACGAGCAGGGCCGCAGCCGACTCGTGATAGACCGAGTTGATTCCAAGAATGTTCACCGCCCCCCCCGGAGTGCAAACGCCGCTGATCGAATGGCTGATCCAGCAAATTAGAACATCAGGCCGGACTGAGCTGCTGGGACAAATCAGCGCAGCAATTGCGCCGCCGATTCGACTCGAGGCGGGACGCCCACGACGGAGCCCGCGCCCCCCATGACGTCACTGTGACGCGCTAGTCCGCGCCGAGTTCGTCCGCCATCTGCCGCATTCGGGCAGCCGTCAAATCGTCCGCCGGAAAGAACGTCTCCAGCGCCAGCTCCGACAGCGTCACGTCGACGGGCGTGCCGAACACCATGGTCGTCGAGATGAAGCTCAGGACCTCGCCATTGTGCCGGAGCTTTAAGGGGATCGCGACATTGTTGTCGGGCAGCAGCGGTGCGCTGCTCGCCGGCAGCGGAAAGGCCTTGAGGTCGTTATAGAGCTTGATCAGCACGGGATCGGCCGTCGCTTCGCATTGCCGGTGCAGCCGCTCGAGCAGGTGCCCGCACCATTCGGCGAGATTGACCGTGCGCGGCGCCAGCGCTTCCGGGTGGAAGGCAAGCCTCAGGATATTGAAGGGCCGGCCGAGCAGGCGCTCGGGAATGCCGTCGAGCAACGGCGCCACCATGCGGTTGGCGGTGACGAGATTCCAGTGGCGGTCATAGGCCAGCGCCGGGTTCGGCTCATGAGCCTTCAGCACGAGGTCGATCGCCTGCCGCGCGGATTTGAGCATGGGATCATCCAGCGAGCGTTGCGGAAAGGCCGGCGCAAAACCGGCGGCAACCAGCAGCACATTTCTCTCGCGGAGCGGCACGTCGAGCCGTTCAGCGAGCCTCAAGACCATCTCGCGCGAGGGCGCGGCGCGTCCGGTTTCGACAAAGCTCAGATGCCGCGCCGAGATCTCGGCCTCGACCGCAAGATCGAGCTGGCTCAGATGACGGCGCTGCCGCCATTCACGCAAATGCTCGCCGACATGCACGGGGCTGCGTTCGTTGCGGGCGGCGGAGGTTTGGACGTTCATCATGCCGCAAAATCTAGCATGCGCCCTTGGCCCCTTCCATTACCTCCGGGGTAATCGAATTGCGCTCGCGAACGGATCATCCTGCCCGGCAATGGAGAATGATCATGCGTCCGTATTCGCGAAATTGCTCGCCCTTCCCCGGCCTCTCCCGGTGGCTGATCGATCTTGCGGTCAGGCTCGTTGCCCGTTCGCTGCAGATGCCCGCGCCGCTCGTGCAGGCGATCGTCGCCTTCGTCTATGCCGGCGTACAGGAAGCCGACCGCCGGCTTCTCGCATTGTGCCGGCCGTCCCGCTGATTCCAATTCGACAGCCCGGCCGCGATCATGCCGGCGGGGCGACGGCCGCCTCCGTCCTGACCGGCTTCCATGACCATTTGCCGGCCGCCGAGGCTCCGGCGCAATCGGTTCGGCGCGAACGAGAAGCTCAAGCCACGAAGCGGTGGCCGTTGAGGCGCCTGGCCTTTCCGTTCGCCTTCTTCGCCTTGCCGGCGGCTTTGCCGCCCGCCTTGCCACGCGCCTTTTCCCTGGCTTTCGCTTTGTCCTTGGCGAGCTTTTCAGCCTTGCGCTCGGACTTCTTCTCTTCCTTCGCTTTCAGCCTTGCGCGTTCGAGCCGCGCCTCGGCGCGCTTCTTCTTGCGCTTCTTCTCGCAGGAATCGCATTTGCAGCCGATCGGCTTCAGATAGGCCTTGAAGTAGTCGGTGCCGTAATCGTAGTTGATCTCCTCGCCCGGCTCGATGTTCTTGATGGCGCGGATGTACACCTTACGCTTGCGCGGTCGAACGTCGGATTCCGCGTTCGGCTTGCAGGCGTGGTTGATATAGCGGGCGACGTTTTCCCGGAGCGAGCCATCGATGGTCCAGCGGTTGGTCAGCTCGAACAGGTATTTGTTCTCGATCGCATCATCCTTCTCCTTCTTCGAATCCAGGAGAGGCCCGAAATAGCGGATGATCCGGGTTCCCTTCTTGATCGGTTTGGTGGCGAAGAGGCCGAGCCCGGTGCGGGAACGGCCGATGCGGTAGGGTTTGTTCGATGAAATCGAGGGCATGACAGTCGTTTTGGAGACGCGCGCAGCGGCGACAAAGAGGTGACGTGTTCTAGAACGATTCAGGCAGAAAGTCAGGTTTTCTCAGCCATTCGCATGAACCTTCCCCAGATTGCACACATCGGAGATGGCCTGGAGTAGCCCACGGGAGCGTGTCATGCGCCGCCGCTGCCGGCTCGCCGCCCCCCGCCGCCCATCCTTCGAGGCTCGCCTGCGCGAGCACCTCGGTGCGCCGGAGAAACAGCGACAGCGCATCAGACCGCCCTAGTCCCTCGCCACCGTCATTTTCAGCATGGCGTCGAGCAGCATCTCCGCATTGCCGCCCCCGGGCAGGCGATCGACGATGTCCTTCAGGCGACCGTCGAGCAGCAGCATGGTGAAGCCATGCACCAGCGACCAGGCACGCGCGATCGCGGCCGCCTGGTCGAGCGTCAGCCCGTCCTCGGAGATGGTTTCCTGGCGCTTGGCGGCGATCGCGCCGGCAAGGCCGGCGAAGGAGGCTTCCGCCGCCTCATGCAGCGAGGGCCTGGAGTAATCCAGCCGCTCGGTGCGGAACATCAGCCCGTACATGCCCGGATGCGCCTGGGCATAGGCGACATAGGCCTTCGCCCGCGCCATCGCGCGTTCATTGATCGACAGCTCGCCGCCGCAGGCCGCAGCCATTGCGGCGTTGAACTGGCGGAAGCCGATCGCCGCGAGTTCGCTGACGAGCCCGGTGAGATCGCCGAAATGATGGGTGGGCGCGGCATGCGAGACGCCCGCCTCGCGCGCCACCGCCCGCAATGTCAGGCCAGGAAGGCCGTCGCGTTCCAGGACCCGCTCGGCCGCTTCCAACAGCGCATCGCGCAGCGCGCCGTGATGATAGGGGGTGGCTTCGGCGCGCGAGGGGCGGCGTCCGCGGCCCGCACGCGGCGACGTCGTGCGCGCGGCGGTCTTGCGGGCGCGGGGTTGGGTCTTGGACGGGGCTTGCTCGGACTTTCTCATGACAAACCGCTTATACGACACGATTTTTACACCGTAAAGATTTCGCTTGACCGCAACCACGCCAATCTTTACGATGTAAAGATAAAAAACAGGAGGTGCGACCCGTGAAACAGGATGTGAAGCAGCACGACACCAGCCGGCCGCAGCGGTCAAACATCGCGCCCATCCCCTTCGAGGCCGATGCCCCGATCCTGAGAATATCAGGCGAGTTGCCGCGCGAGCTCAACGGCACGCTCTACCGCAACGGCCCCAACCCGCAATTCGAGGCGCCTGGGGCGCACTGGTTCGTCGGCGACGGCATGCTGCACGCCTTTCATCTGGAAAACGGGCGCGCCTCCTATCGCAACCGCTGGGTCCGCACCCCGAAATGGCTGGCCGAGCACGACGCCGGCCGCGCGCTGTTCGGCGGCTTCGGCCGCAAGTTGGCCGATGCGCCCGCTCATTTGACCGACGGCGGCGTCGCCAATACCAACATCCTGTTTCACGCCGGCCGCCTGCTCGCGCTGGAGGAACTGCATCTGCCGACCGAGATCGAGCCGGGCACGCTGGCGACCCGCGGCTATTGCAATTATGGCGGCGGCATCGCCGGTCCCTTCACCGCCCATCCCAAGATCGATCCCGTCACCGGCGAGATGGTGTTCTTCGGCTACAACGCCTCCGGCCCCTTCACCCCCACCCTCTCCTTCGGCTCGATCGGCGCCGACGGTGCCGTGAAACGCTTCGATCGTCTCACGGCGCCCTATGCCAGCATGGTGCATGATTTCATCGTCACCGAACATCATCTGCTGTTTCCGGTGCTGCCGATCACCGGCGATCTCGCGCGCGCCATGAGCGGCAAGCCGGCCTATGCCTGGGAGCCCGACAAGGGCGCTTACGTCGGCGTGATGAAGCGCAATGGTGCGGCCAAGGATATCGTCTGGTTCCGCGGCGAGGCCTGCTACGTCTTCCATGTCATGAACGCGTGGGAGGACGGGAGCCGCATCGTCGCCGACGTCATGCAGTTCGAGCAGGCGCCGCTCTTCCCCCATCCCGACGGCTCGCCGACCGACCGTGACAAGTCGCGCGCGCGGCTGTGCCGCTGGACCTTCGATCTCGCCGGCAATACCGACCGTTTCGTTCAAACCTATCTCGATGACATGACCGGCGAATTCCCCCGCGTCGACGACCGCCGCGCCGGCCTGAAGAGCGACCATGGCTGGTACGCCTGCGCCAATCCGGATCTCGCCACCGACGGGCTCGCCTTGTCCGGCATCGTCCATGTCGACGGCGCAGGCCGCCGCCGCGGCCGCTACCTGCTCCCGCCGGGCGACACCATCTCCGAGCCGGTGTTCGTGGCCCGTGACGACACGGCGGCCGAGGGCTGCGGCTTTCTTCTCGCCGTGGTTTGGCGCGCCCGCGACAATGTCAGCGACCTCGCCGTCTTCAACGCCACCGATGTCGCGGCCGGCCCGGTCGCGCTGGTGCATCTCGGCCATCGCGTGCCCGACGGCTTTCACGGCAATTGGGTCGGGGCGATGTAAGCTAAGCACCGCGGTACCCGTCATGGCCGGGCGTGTCCCGGCCATGACGACTGAGCAAGCGGCGCAGATTCCCATAACCAATTGAAAACCAAGCCTTTAGCTGCGACCTCACGTTATTTTGACACTGTCAAGATTTAACTTGACACTGTCACATCCTCGCCCTAGAAATCCTTCCAATGTAAAGATCGGCCCCGACGAGGCTGCCCATGACGATTTTCCTGATCCTCGCCCCTTATGGCGCCTTTACCTTCCTGATGCTGGTGGCGCCGGCCCTGGTGAGCTTGTTTGCCGCCTGCCTGATCGCGCTTGCCGTGATCACGTTTGACGCGGCGCGCGGCCGCGCGCTGAAGGTCTTCGGCGCGGGGGGCGCGCTCGTGTTCGCGGCCGTCGGCCTCTATCTCGCTTTCGTCGACCCGTCGCTCGCGGCGTCCAAGGTCAGGCTCGCGGTCGACACCGGGATATTCATCGTCTCGGCCGGCTCGATGCCGGCCCGCTTTCCCTTCACGCTGCAATATGCGCTGGAAGCCGTGCCGGCCGAGACGGCGGCGATGCCGGGCTTCCTGCGCGCCAATTATCTGATCACCGCCGCCTGGGCTCTCGCCTCCCTGCTGATGATGCTGTCCAACCTTGCGGTGATCTACCTGCCGGGCCTGCCGCTCTGGAGCAGCCTGTTGATTGCCTTCGCCGCCCGCAACAGCGCGCTTTATTTTACCAGATGGTACCCGCAATATCGCGAGCGGAAATATGGTCCGCCGCCCGCGGTTGCGCTGCCGAGCCCGCAATGATCGGTTTCCTGAACGGGGAGTGACGATGAAGGACGTGCTGTTGCGGCTGGCGACCGATTTTCTCTCCACCATCGTCTTCCTGGTGGTCTATCTTTTGACCGGCAACATCATCCTGGCGACCTCGGTTGCGGTCGCAGGCGCCATCGCACAGGTCGCTTACGCGCGCGTCACCGGCAAGGCACTCGGCTTCATGAGCTATGCGAGCCTCGGACTCGTGATCGTGCTGGGAGCTGCGACCATCCTGACCAACGATCCCCGCTTCGTCCTCGCAAAGCCCTCGATCGCGCATTTTGCCATCGGGCTGATCATGCTCAAGCGCGGCTGGATGCTGCGCTACATGCCGCCGCTGGTGGCCGAGACCATCCCGGAATATGTCACCGCGGCCGGCTTTGCCTGGGCGGCGCTGATGTTCGCGCTCGGCTGCGGCACCATTGCGGTCGCGATGACCGGCGACATCAAGCTGTGGACGATCTATGTCTCGGTGGTGCTGGTCGCGACCAAGGTGCTGGCTTTCGCCATCCAGTATGTCGTCTTCCGCCTGATCGTCACCAGCCGCGTCCGCACGGCCCGCGCCGCAGCGGGTACCTAGAGGATAATCCGCAAAACGCGGCACCGGTTTTAGCCGAAAAATCCTGCTCGACCGGACGCCTGAACCGGCCCCGAACGATTTGGGTCTGCGGTCAAGATGCGCTATAGGCGGTCCCGCAAATGCGTAGCGCCGCCCGGGCCCCTCAGGCTCCGCGCCGGCGATCAACCGGGGATTGGAGGAGACCGCAATGGCCGTCGACGGAAACTGGAATCTCACCATGAGCACGCCGATGGGCGAGCGCAGCGCCACGCTGAGCCTGAAGAGCGCGGGCTCGACGCTCACGGGTACGCAGGGCGCCGAGGGCAATACGGCCGAGATCTTCGACGGCACCGTGAACGGCGACGAGGTCGCCTGGAAGGTCTCCATCACCAACCCGATGCCGCTGACGCTCGCCTTCACCGGAAAGGTCACGGGCGACGACATCTCCGGCGAAATGGGCATCGGCCCGATGGGCAGCTTCTCGTTCACCGGCAAGCGGGCGTAAGCCTGCTCCCCGCCTCGTCTCACGCCGGACGCGTGGGCACGATGGCGATCGGATTGAAGGTGTAGACCGCCTCGCCGTTCTGGTTATAGGCGGTCCATCTGATGCGGACGATGCCTTGCGGCTTCGTTCGCGACGGGACCAGCTCAACCACCTCCCCTTCCAGGTGCAGGGTGTCGCCCGGCCGCACCGGCTTCATCCAGCGCAATTCGTCGACGCCGGCCCCGAACAAGGGATGCGGCCCGAACGGCCGCGCCGTGATGGCAAGGCGCATGGCAATCGCCGCGGTGTGCCAGCCCGAGGCCGCAAGCCCGTTGAGAATGCTGTTCTCCGCTGCGACCTCGTCGAGATGAAACGGCTGCGGGTCGAATTCGGCAGCAAAACGCAGGATGTCCTCCTTGGACACCGTCGTCTTCTCGCTCGTAAAGCGCATACCGACCTTCAGGTCGTCGAACCACTCGACCATCATTCTCCTCACCGATCAAAACCAGATCTGCATCCTGACGCCGCAGGCATCGACCGGCGGCGCTCCCTCCGGCAAGTGACCGGCCGGCTCGCGTGCGGCAATTGCCACCGCACATGCATCCAGCACATCATCCTGCTTCGCGCCAGTCCCAAGCCGCGTGCGGGCCGTCCACTCGCCGATATCGGTGAAGCCGACGTGCCGCAGCAGTCGCTTGCGCAGCGACAAGCCGTCGTCGGATGTCTTCGACGGCAACGGCCGCCCCCGGTTGAGACGCAGGAACACCAGCTCCGGATGGACCTCGCGAATATCGAGCAAGGGATGCGCGCGCACGTAAGCGTCGACCTGCATGATCTTGGGACCGAGATGCCAGAGCTGGCGCGAGACGCGGGCCTGGCCGCGCCGCGTCGCTTCTTCGTTGGCCCGGTCGGGATCATCGAACTCCCGCCAGAGCCACCGCCGCGCACCGGTGAAGACGCGCGAGGCATGCGGCCGCAGTTTTTCGCGCGCCAGACGATCGCAGTCCCGCGCGCCGTCATCGGGCATGCCAATGGGAATGTCGATCCCGACCCGGTTGAAGCGATGGCGAAGCGCGTCGGCGATGTCAGGGTGAAAGCTCAATCTGGGGCGGTCGCCGTCCAGGAGAACGGCGACCCAGCCCTTGGAAAAACCGTCGAGGCCCAGCGCTTTCAACCGAGATCCTCGACCGGAGCCTCAACCCAGATTGAGCTCCTTGAAGAAGTCGTTGCCCTTGTCGTCGATGATGATGAAGGCCGGGAAGTCCACCACCTCGATGCGCCAGATCGCCTCCATGCCGAGCTCGGGATATTCGACCACCTCGACCTTCTTGATGCAGTGCTCGGCGAGATTTGCCGCGGCACCGCCGATCGAGCCGAGATAGAAGCCGCCATACTTCTTGCAGGCCTCGCGCACCAAGGGCGCGCGGTTGCCCTTGGCCAGCATCACCATCGAGCCGCCGGCGGCCTGGAACTGGTCGACGAAGGAATCCATGCGGCCCGCGGTGGTCGGGCCGAAGGCGCCGGAGGCGTAGCCCTCAGGCGTCTTGGCCGGACCCGCGTAATAGATCGGATGGTTCTTGAAATAGTCCGGCAGCGGCTCGCCCTTCTCCAGCCGCTCGCGCAGCTTGGCATGCGCGGAATCGCGCGCCACGATCATCGTGCCGGTCAGCGACAGCCGGGTCTTGACCGGATATTGCGACAGCGTCGCCAGGATCTCCTTCATCGGCCTGCCGAGATCGATCTTGACCATCTCGCCGCCGAGCGACTGCTCCACCGCCGGCAGGTACTGCGCGGGGTTGTGCTCGAGCTCCTCGAGATAGATGCCGTCCCTGGTGATCTTGCCCAGCACCTGGCGGTCGGCCGAGCAGGACACGCCAAGCCCGATCGGCAGTGAGGCGCCATGGCGCGGCATGCGGATCACGCGCACGTCGTGGCAGAAATACTTGCCGCCGAACTGCGCGCCGACGCCGAGCGACTGCGTCATCTTGTGGATTTCCTGCTCCATCTCGACGTCGCGGAAGGCGTTGCCGTCGGCCGAGCCGTGGGTCGGGAGCGCGTCGAGGTAGCGCGCCGACGCGAGCTTCACCGTCTTCATGCAGAGCTCGGCCGAGGTGCCGCCGATCACGATGGCAAGGTGATAGGGCGGGCACGCCGCTGTGCCGAGGGTGAGGATCTTCTCCTTCAGGAACGCCAGCAGACGGTCCTTCGTCAGCACCGACGGCGTCGCCTGGAACAGGAAGCTCTTGTTGGCGGAGCCGCCGCCCTTGGCCATGAACATGAACTTGTAGGCGTCCTCGCCCTCGGCGTAGATCTCGCACTGCGCCGGCATGTTGTTGGCGGTGTTCTTCTCCTCGTACATCGACAGCGGTGCGACCTGCGAGTAGCGCAAATTGCGGCGCAGATACGCATCGCGCGCACCTTCGGACAATGCCGCCTCGTCCTCGCCGTCGGTGATGACGTTGCAGCCCTTCTTGCCCATGATGATCGCGGTGCCGGTATCCTGGCACATCGGCAGGATACCGCCGGCGGCGATGTTGGCATTCTTCAGGAAGTCCAGCGCCACGAACTTGTCGTTCGGGCTCGCCTCGGCATCGTCGAGGATGCTGCGCAGCTGCTTCAGATGCCCGGGCCGCAGGTAGTGGTTGATCTCGCCGAAGGCCGCCTCCGACAGCGCCCGCAGCGCCTCGCGGGAGACCACCAGCATGTCCTTGCCCAGGACCTTCTCGACCCGCACCCCCTCGGTCGACACCTTCCTGTAGGGCGTGGTGTCCGGCCCCAGCGGAAACAGCGGCGTATGCTTATAGGGCGGAACGGGCTTGTTCTGGTCGGGAAAGGCGGTCGGAGCGTTCATGGATGGCTCGTGGGTTGAGAAGGGCCGGACGCGGCCGGTGTCGGCCGCCCGGAAGATAGAGCCGTTCTAAGCAATTTTGGCGGAAAAGGAAGGCGCGAGAGGTCGGGTCAGGCTTGCAATCACTGCCGCGGCAGATAAAGCGGCACGCAGGGTCGTCCGGCCGGCCGGCATCGCTTCGGAGCTACTCCGGCGTCCGATCCTGCGCACCGTGAAACACGGCAGTGACAACCACCCGATCGAGTTGCTGGTCGATTTCATAGATCACGACGTAGGGAAATCGCGGGACAACCCATTCGAACGTCTCGGGGTCGCGGCCGATATGGCCCATTCGGGGGAACGCCCCCAGCAGCTCGATGCTGCTGAAAAGGCGATCCGTCACGACCTTCGCGGCCGCGGGACTATCTTGGGCAATCCATTCGAAAATGTCAGCGAGATCGGCAATCGCCTGATCATCGAAGACCAGCTTCATACGGGCTACGAGCCGAACCGCTCGAC
This sequence comes from Bradyrhizobium sp., assembly GCA_035293585.1. Classification (GTDB taxonomy): domain Bacteria; phylum Pseudomonadota; class Alphaproteobacteria; order Rhizobiales; family Xanthobacteraceae; genus Bradyrhizobium. Next base: position 61,598 of record DATGMN010000067.1, read on the forward strand.
GCGGGCGCGTGCCTCGTCATGCGAGAGCAGCCTGCGGTTGGGATCGGTGCGACGCCGTCGCACCTCCGCCACCTGAGCATCGGTCAATTGCACATCCCGCATGTGCTTGACGTAGTCGAGCAATGCGCCAGCGGCTGCGTCCTGCTCACCATCAGGCAGTTTCTCGATCTCGCGAAGGGCTTCTTCCAGCAACCTTGTCATGGCGAAATGATAGCATAGAGCGGATGACAGAATCCACCGGCACCTTCACCGGTGCAACAGACATCGCTTGCGCCGGGCCGCATCTGCCGCTTCAATGGCGGCTCTCACGGGGCATTTCATCATGACATTCCGACGACCGTTTCGCCGCTTGTTCCAGCTCGCGATAGGGCTTGCGCTGTTTGGCGCGTTCGCCTCCTCCCCTGCCCGCGCCGACCATTGCGACGACAATGCCGCGGAGCTTGCGCGCGCCATCGACGGGCTCAAGGTCAACTTCAAGGCCGCCAACATCATCTATCTGACCCATCCGGCCGCAAGCGAATTGTCACTCGGTTGTCGCGGCAGCGACTACGCCAGCGAGCTCTACGCCAAGACCGACCGCAAGATGCGGCCCGCCTTCTTCGACCTCGTCGCATCGGCCACGGCCGTGATCTTCACCTTGCCCAAGGACGACGCCGCGACCGGGACCTCGCGCTGCCTCAAGCGCATGGGGCTGTTGCATGGCGACAAGGTGACGCTGCGCTACAAGCGGCTGGACATGCAGTGCACCCGCACCAAGCTGGATGCCGCCATCGTGGTCCGCCGCGGCCTCGACCAATAGGCGGCCACGCCCCCAGACCATGGGCCGAGCCGTTTGCGCCGCTAGACGAAATCTCTGCTCCGAACGCAACGGATTCGCTGACCGCCAGCCTGTGCTCGCTCAACCGGATCGCCCCCTGAGCGGCAGGGCCTGGAGTCGTCGGCCTGCCGTGATGTCTTATGCGGCCGTGTGAGGCTCCCGTTCACCATCCCTCCGCAGCGTGCGCCGGATCGATCGCATTTTAGCAATCTGGTTCACGCGCCGTTCGGCTGTGCAGCTGCAACATGCGGGCAGCAACAGGAATTCTGCCATGGATATTTCGAGCGTTACGTCCTCGGTCCCGGTCAGCCAGACGGCGATCGACAATTCCCAGTCGTCCAACAGCAACGCGGCCGACACCAGCAGCGCCGCGACCGCCTACACGCCGCCTCCGCCGCCGCCGCTGCCGCCTGGCCAGGGCGTCCGCGTCGATCAATTGGCGTAACCAGGACGCGCGTTACGCCGCAGCCGTGACGCGCCCAATCGAGGCCCGCCCCTCCTCCAGCCGCAGCTCATCGCCTCCCGAGCGGAACGATTGCCGGGACGACCAAGCCGGCGTGCGCCATGCGGACATGCGTATCGCCCTCGCCGCGCCTCAGCGTCCGACCGGCATGGCGTGCCTTTCCCCGTCGCCGGTTCCTTCAGCAGCGTCTCCGGATTTCCAAACCGCGGGCATACGAACCGGAGACGCCGCGAGCGCGTTCGCCTATGGTGACGCTCTGAAGGGAGGCACGCCATGTCCGACTCGAGGACGTTTACCGGCGGCTGCCATTGCGGCCAGGTGCGGTTCGAATGCACCACCGATCTTGCCATGGTGACCGCGTGCAACTGCTCGATCTGCACCAAGATGGGGCTGCACTTCACGTTCCTGCCGCCGAGCAGCTTTCAGCTCCGCGCCGGCGCGGACGTGCTGAAGGAGTATCTGTTCAACCGGCGCGTCATCAAGCACCAGCTCTGCGCCGATTGCGGCGTCGACGTGTTCGCGCGCGGCCGAAGGCCCGACGGCACCGAGGTGGTGGCGCTCAATGTCAGCTGCATCGACGGCATCGAACTCTCAAAGCTCGCGATGACGCCGGTCGACGGCAGGAACAGGTGACGCCCGCATGGCTCGTTGGCCGGCGCCACGGCCGGTGACGACGCCCGCTTGCTCGTTCTTGTCTGGATGACGAGCGCAGTCGGGGTGCCCGTGTAAAGAAAGTCTAAAACTATTCTGACTAATTTTTCGGCAGCCGGTTTCGAACTGCCAAAGACTTTTGCTACTTTAAATCATAGGACCATGATCATGCAACCCAAGAGAGGCTTATCCCTCAAGCTGGGCGGTCGAATTCTCCTTCTCTTCGGTGCGTGCACATTCGTGATCCTGGCTGCGGCGGCAGTCGGATTCTGGCGATTTGCAGCCAGCATCCGCGCATTCGACGAGACCGTCGTGTCCAGCCAAAGCAATGCCGTGAAGGTCGAAACCGTCGAGATCAACTTCAAGAAGCAGGTTCAGGAATGGAAGGACATCCTGCTGAGGGGGAAGAATCCGGACGCGCTCACCAAGTACTGGACGGCCTTTCAGCAGCGCGAGAGCGACGTCGCCCAGGGCGTCGAGCGCATGATCGGCAGCGTCACCGACAGCGAAGCCAACCAGCTCCTGGTGCAATTCCGGTCGGCGCACCAGAGCATGGGCGAGGCATACCGCCGTGGTCTCCAGGAGTTCAAGGATCATGATTTTGCAAGCGCGGTTGGCGACAAGGCGGTCGCGGGGATCGACCGTGCACCGACCGAGCTTCTGACCAGGGCGAAGGAACGCCTGCTGCTAGTTGCGGATGAGCGCGCACGCGAAGCGAGGGACACCGCGAGCCAGACGATCTGGTTGACGACCCTGCTGTTGTTGGCGGGCGCGGTCTCAGGGGCCTTCGCCTTCTGGATGGCCGTTCAGAGAAGCATTGCCCGTCCGCTCGACTCGGTCGTGGGGGCACTCGGCGCGCTTTCCCAGGGCAACACGTCGATCGCGGTGGACGGGCTCGACCGGCGTGACGAGATCGGTAGCGTCGCCATGGCCATGAGCCAGCTGAAGGAGCGGATGATCGAGGCAGACCGGCTCCGCGCCGAACGCGTGCAGGCCGAGCGTCAACAGGCCGAGAGCCGCAAGGCCGAGATGCTGGAGCTTGCCGGGCGGTTCGAAGCGGAGGTCGGCAAGATCGTGCACACGGTGTCCTCGGCATCGAGCGAACTCGAAACATCCGCCGGCAGCCTGACGACGACCGCCGCGCGGGCGCAGGAGCTGACCGGACTGGTCGCGTCCTCGTCCGAAGAGGCAGCCTCGAGCGTGCGATCGGCGGCCTCGGCGACCGAGGAACTGTCGTCGTCGGTCATGGAGATCAGCCGCCAGGTGCAGGAATCCGCCCGCATGGCCAGCGACGCGGTCGGCCAGACGCGCTCGACCACCGCGCGGGTCAGCGAATTGTCGCAGGCCGCCTCCCGCATTGGCGATGTCGTCGAACTGATCAACACGATCGCCGGACAAACCAACCTGCTGGCGCTCAACGCCACGATCGAGGCCGCGCGCGCCGGAGAGGCCGGACGAGGATTTGCCGTCGTCGCCTCCGAGGTCAAGGCGCTTGCCGAGCAGACGTCCAAGGCGACGGGCGAGATCGGTCAGCAGATTTCGAGCATCCAGGCCGCGACCCAGGACTCGGTGGCCGCAATCAATGAGATCAGCGGCACCATCGAGAGACTGTCCGAGATCTCATCGACCATTGCGGCCGCGGTCGAGGAGCAAGGCGCGGCCACCCGGGAGATTGCCCGCAGCGTGCAACAGGCGGCGCATGGTACGCAGGGGGTCTCGTCCCATGTGATGAACGTGCAGCATGGTGCGAGCGAAACGGGCTCGGCATCCACCCAGGTCCTGGGGGCGGCCAGGGCTCTGTCGGCGGAGAGCAACCGCCTCAAGCTCGAGATGGTCCGATTCCTCGACAAGGTTCGCGTGGCCTAGGGAAATGCGCCTCATGCGAAGCTTGAGGACGGCCCTGATCAGGCATCCAGCTCCTTGTAACGGCGGAAGATGCCGTTTTCGTTGAAGGGGATGCGGCGGTCGCTTGTGAGATAGGCCTTGACGTTGGGCCGCTCCGCGACGCGGTTGCGCAGGGCGACGAGGCGCGGGATATCCTCCTCGAAGGCCTGCATGCGCCTGGGGAACGCATAGCGCAGGCCTTCGATGAGCTGGAACAGCGAAAGGTCGACATAGGTCAGTCGTCGGCCGTTGACATAGGCCGCGCCATTCGCCTTCACGAGATCCTCGAAATAGCCGAGATATTTCGGCACCCGCTCCTTCCAGAACTCCTCATTGCGCTTCTTGGCCGGCGCGCGCTGCTCCTCGTAATAGAGCGTCGGTCCGAGCGGATGGTGGGTGTCGTGAATCTCCAGCACGAAGTCGGCAATGGTCAGCTGCAGCTGGTGCACCCAGAGCCTGCCTGCCTCCGACTTCGGCGCGAGCCCGTGGCGCGCGCCGAGATAGAGCAGGATGTTGGCGGTCTGGCCGATCAAGAGCTTTCCCGCTTTCAGAAATGGTGGAGCGAAGGGCGGCGTGCCGCGCTTCTGCGCCATCAGCTTCATCATCGCGCTCATGCCGCCGGCCTTGCGTGCGACATCGACATAGTCGGCGGCGGCATCTTCCAGCGCGAGGCGGACATATTCGCCGCGGCCCTGGATCTCCGCCCAGTAGTAGAGTTCGTAACGCATGCGATTTCCTTCGGTCCGGCGACAAACGATCCATAACGCACGATGCGCGCCGGCGTTCAACGGCGAAGGATTAGCATGGCCGGGCGCAGGCCGGACCCGCAAAAAGCGAAAGGCGCTGCGGCGTCAACCGCAGCGCCTTTCGGCCCGTTGATCGCAACGATCAGTTGGTCTGCTGGATCGCCGAGAGCATCCAGTCGCCGCCGCGCGGGCGGACGAAGGTCCAGACTTCGACCACCTCCTGCGGCTGCTCGCTGCCGCCGACCAGCCTGCCGGTGCTGCGGTCGAGCATGCGGTCGATCATGGAGAAGCGCATCGCCACGCTCGCATAGTCGGTGTCGCCCTCCCGCCAGGCTTCGGACAGGTCCCCCTGCAACAGCTTGGTGCCGGAGACCTTGTTGATCTGGTTGCGGGCGCGGTTGTCGGCCATGTCGCGCTCGAAGAAGGCGACCATCTCCGGCGTCGCGACCCGGCTCAAGCGCGCCATATCCTCCTCCGACCATGCGGCCTGGGTCTCGCCGAGCAGCCGCTCGAACGCCTCGTAGTCGGCGGGCACAATCTGCAGCGGCGTGCTCGCAGCGCCGAAGCCGAACCCGCCCATGGTGGTGCGGACGTTCGGGCTGGCGGTGGGACCCGCCCCGGCATAGGCCGGCTCACCCATGTTGCGACGCTGCCACCACGACATCGCCCAACGCACCACGAGCACGATCAGCCCGATCTGCAGCAACAGGCCGAGGATCGAGGAGAAACCGCCGAGGCCCGAAAACAGGCCGCCGCCGAACAACAATCCGAACAGGCCGGCACCGATGAAGCCCGCGGCCAGGCCGCGCAGCAGGCCGCCGCCGGGCCGGTTGAAGAAGCCGCCGCCCATGCCCGGCCCGTAGGACGGGCTCGAGGGCTGAGCGAAGCTGCGATTGAACGGCGAGGCCGTGCCCGGCGCGGTCGAGGTGCTCGGCGGCATCGAAAACGAGCGCGTGCCGCGCGAGCCGGACGAAAAACCACCGCCGATGCGGGCGTCGGCCGGCGCGACCGCCGACAGCGTCGGGATCGCCAGCGCCAGCAGAACCGCGATCGCCTGCATGGCCTTGCGCATGGGTCTGACGAAATTCATGTTGTTTCCCAAGCCCCTTAAGGGGGCAGCGTTCCTAAGATGGGCGGAGTTGCCTAAAAGTGAAGCGCCTTCCGGGGCCATCGCCTGCGGCGCGGCGTCGCGGGGAGACGCGCCTAGACGGTATCTGGCACCATCGTTCCCGACCGGTTTCGCCCCCGGAAAGACCTAGTGCGGCGCCATGGTCTCCTTCACCGCGGCGACCAGCTGGCTCAGCGTGAAGGGTTTCGGCAGGAACGCGAATTGCTGGTTCTCCGGCAGGCTCTTCTCGAACGCGTCCTCCGCATAGCCCGAGACGAAGATGATCTTCACCTCCGGATTGCGCTCGCGCATCGCCTTGAGCAACGACGGCCCGTCCATTTCCGGCATCACGACATCGGAGACCACGAGATCGACATTGTCGTTGTTCTCCTCGAAGACCTCCATCGCCTCGATGCCGTTGGAGGCTTCGATCACGCTGTAGCCGCGCGAGCGCAGGCCGCGCGCATTGAGCGAGCGCAGGCCCTCCTCGTCCTCGACCAGCAGGATGGTGCCTTGCCCGGTGAGATCGGCCCGCGCCTTGGCCGGCTCGGCGGCGTGCTCCCTGGCGGCGCCGTTGGCGCCGGCTGCGTCCGCCTGCGGCTCGGCCTGCACCTCTTTCTCGGCGTGGTGGCGCGGCAGGAAGATCGAGAACGTGGTGCCCTTGCCCTCCTCCGAATCCACATAGATGAAGCCGCCGGTCTGCTTGACGATGCCGTAGACGGTGGACAGGCCGAGCCCGGTGCCCTTGCCGACCTCCTTGGTCGAGAAGAACGGCTCGAAGATCTTGTCGCGGATGTCGGCGGGGATGCCGGTGCCGGTATCGCCGACATCGATGCGGACATATTCGGCGGCCGGCATGCCCTTGAAGGCAAGCTGGGCGCTTTCCTCCGTCGTCACATTGCCGGTCTTCACGACGAGCTTGCCGCCGTCGGGCATGGCATCGCGGGCATTGACCGCGAGGTTGACGATGACCTGCTCGAATTGCGAGACGTCGACCTTGACCGGCCAGAGGTCGCGGCCGTGCACGAGGTCGAGCTTGACCTTCTCGCCGATCAGCCGGCGCAAGAGCATGGTGAGATCGGACAGCGCATCGCCGAGGTCGAGCACCTGGGGCCGCAGCGTCTGGCGGCGCGAGAAGGCAAGCAGCTGACGGACGAGCGTGGCGGCGCGCGTCGCGTTCTGCTTGATCTGCATGATGTCCTGGAACGAAGGATCGGTCGGCTTGTGCGCGTTCAGCAGGAAGTCGTTCGCCATCATGATGGCGGACAGCACGTTGTTGAAATCGTGCGCGATGCCGCCGGCGAGCTGGCCGACCATGTCCATCTTCTGCGACTGGTTGATCTGGTTCTCCAGCGCGCGGCGCTCGGTGGTTTCGAGCATGTAGATGATGGCCGCCTCGGTCTCGCGCTCCCCCTCGTCGACCGCGGTGACGAAGAACTGGCCCCAGCGCTCCTTGGCGCCTTCCAGCATCACCTCGGCGGGCGCGATGTCGCCCTGCCCCTCCGCGGCCTGGTTGATGGCCGCGATCAGCACGTTGCGGTCGCGGGCATTGACGGCGCGGAAGATCGGCTTGCCGAGCAGGCCGTCGAGGCCGAGGCCCTGCGCCAGCTTGGCAAAGCGCGCATTGGCCCGCACCACATGGCCGCCGCGGTCGACGGTTGCGATCGCCATCGGCGTGTGGTCGAAGAAGCGCATGAAGCGCACTTCGGCGGCCCGCTCGGGATCGGCGCGCTCGTCGCGGGCGCGGCTGATGACGAGCGTGCGCGACGGGCCCGGCGCGCCGTCGGCGCCGAAAGCGAGCTTGTGATAGAGCCTGACCGGCATGGTCTTGCCGGTGCGCATCCTCAGATCGATGTCGAACACCTCGGTCTTGACCTCGCCGGGAACGGCGACGATCGAGGTCAGGAGCGAGGCGCCGTCGCCGGAGACGATGTCGGTGAGCTTCAGCCCGCCCGAGCCGATCTCGGCGAGGTCATAGTCCAGCCAGTTCGCAAGCGTCGCGTTGACATAGGCGAGCTCGCCCGACGCGTTGACCGAGAAGAAGCCGCATGGCGCATGGTCGAGATATTCGATCGCATGCTGCAGTTCCTTGAACACGTCCTCCTGGCGCTCGCGGTCGCGGGTGATGTCGGCGACCGACCACACGGCATATTTCGCGTGCTTGCCCGCGCCGAGCGGCCGCACCCGCATGCGCAGCCAGCGGCCGTGACCGCCGTCCTGGCCCGCGATTCGCACCTCCTCCTGCTGCCGCTTGCCTTCGCGCGCGGCCTTGAGCAGGCGGAACACGGCTTCGGAGACGTCGGGATTGCCGATAAAGACGCGCTCGACGGGACGCACGTCCTGCGCGCCGGTCGCGCCGGTGAATGTGAGATAGGCCGCGTTGAAATACACCACGTGCCCGCGCGCATCGGTGACCGCAAGGCCGTCGAAGGCGTGATCGGCGATCCGGCTGATCACGGGGTCGTCCGACGCGCGATCGGCAAAGCGGATGATGCCGGCGGCAAAGGCAAACAGGTTGAACAGCCCGACCATGGCGAGCAGCGCCAACAGCCCGAGGATATAGGGCTGGGCCTGGGCGCGGCCGATGGTCATGAGCGCGACCGCGATCGCCACCAGCATGCCGGCGACGAGCAGCACCAGCAGGATGCTGCCTGAGCGCCGTGGCGGCTCGTGCAGCTTGACGGCCTCCCCCGGCGCCCCCTTTTCGAAATCAGCGGTCATGGCAAATGATACGGCCCAACGGGATCAGGTCGGGCGCAACCGTCTGCGCCCGATTCCCCAAGTGCCTGAATCGGCAGGGCAAACGCAAGCCCGTCAAGCCGTAAAGGGCGGTTTTTGAGCCTTTTCCCGCACTTACCCGATGTTTTCGGGCTCATGGACGCCGGCCGCTCAAGGTCCGGCGCAGGCCCATCACGTAGCCGATGATCTCGGCGACCGCCTGATAGTGCTCGACCGGGATCTCCGCATCGACCTCGACGGTGGCATAGAGCGCGCGCGCCAGCGGCACGTTCTCGACGATCGGGATGTCGTGCTGCTTGGCGATCTCCCGGATCTTGAAGGCGAGATGATCGACGCCCTTGGCGACGCAGATCGGCGCCGACATGCCGCGATTATACTGCAGCGCCACCGAATAATGGGTCGGGTTGGTGATGATGACGGAGGCCTTGGGCACCGCCGCCATCATGCGCTTCTTCATGCGGGCGACGCGCAACTGACGGATGCGGCCCTTGACATGGGGATCGCCTTCGGACTGCTTGTGCTCCTCCTTGATCTCCTGCAGCGACATCTTCTGCCGCTCGTACCACTGCCGGTACTGGAACAGATAGTCGGCGATCGCGACGATGGCGAGCATCGCCACCACCGCGCCCATCAGATGCAGCGCGAGCGAGCGCACCATGTCGAGCAGCACCGTGGGGTCGATGCGCTCGATCGATTCCAGCCGCATCCGCTCCGGCCAGAGAATCATGACCATGACGGTGCCGAGCGCGATCAGCTTGAACAGGCCCTTGGCGAAATTGGCCGCGGCCTGCTTGCCGAACAGGCGCTTGAAGCCGGAAGCCGGCGAGATCTTGGAGAGCTTCGGCTTGATCGGCTCGCCGGAGAACACCAGGCGGTGCTGGATCATGTTGCCGCCGATGGCGGCGAAGGCAATCAGCGCGAGCGGTAGGCCGAGCGCGCCGATCACCACATAGCCAAGGCTCTTGGCCAGCGCGACCAGCGCCGGACCGTCGACGGGAATGGTCGAGGACTTGGCGATCAGGTTCCGCAGCGGCTCCATGATCCTGCTGCCGATCGAGCCCGAGAAGGTCGACATCGCAAGGGTGGCGGCGGCGATCACGAACCAGGTGTTGAGCTCCTGGCTCTTGACGACGTCGCCGTTCTCGACCGCCTGGTCGAGCCGTTTCTGGGTCGGGTCTTCTGTCTTGTCGGATGTGTCGCTGTCATCGGCCATGATCGCCCCCGGCTAGACGCCTCTCATTTCAGCGACAGCATCTGGTGGATCACGCCGTCGAAATAGGCGAGGAACGTCCCCATCATCGCCGTCAGGACCAGAGCGAAAATCAGGAAGCCCGCAAGGATCGACAGCGGCACGCCGACGAAATAGACCTGCATCTGCGGCATCAGCCGCGCCAGCACGCCGAGGCCGATGTTGAAGACGAGGCCGAATACCAGAAATGGCGCGGCGAGTTGCAGGCCGAGCTTGAAGGCCGCGGCAAAGGCCCGGGTCGCAAGCGAGGCGATGTCGCCGCTCGCAAGCGCCTCGCCCGGCGTGAAGATCTTGTAACTGTCGTTGATGGCTGCGATCAGCAGATGATGGCTGTCGGTGGCAAACAGCATCGTCACGCCGAGCATGGTGAGGAAGTTGCCGACCAGGAGCCCCTGCTCGCCCTGCGTCGGATCGACCGAGGTGACGAAGCCCAATCCCATCTGCTGGGCGATGATGCTGCCGGTGACCTGCAGCGCGGCCATCGTGACCTGCGCGGTCGCGCCTAGCACGATTCCGATCAGGATCTCCTGCACCATCAGCACGATCAGCGAGTTGAGCGACTGCATGTCTATGTGGAAGTCCCGCTGGTGCAGCGGCAGGATGATCAGGGTCAGGAGCACGGCGGCGGCAAGCTTGATGCGCACCGGGATGTTCTGTTCGCTGAGGGTCGGCAGGACCATCACCATGGCGCCGACGCGGGCGAAGACCAGCATGAAGGCCGCGGCAAGCTGCGGCAGCCAGGAAATGTCGATGCGCATGATCGACGCATCATGCCTCAGCCGCCGATGATTCGCGACGATATCCGCATCATGTGGCTGTGCAGGGCGTCCGCCATGAACGGCAGCGCCAGCAGCAGCGTGATGAAGATCGAGATGATCTTCGGCACGAAGATCAGCGTCTGCTCCTGGATCTGCGTCAGCGCCTGGAACAGCGAGACCACCACGCCGACCAGGAGCCCGACCACCATCATGGGCGAGGACACCACCACGATGGTCCAGATCGCATCGCGCGCCACGTCGAGGGTTTCAGCACCGGTCATTGTTTTTTCCTGTTTGTCGCGCGCATCTCGCCCCCTGCTCCGTCATTGCGACGAGCCAATGGGTCCGGCTCAGTTGAGTCGGCCCGATGACAGGCTCCGGACGAAGCAATCCGGAGCCTCACGCGCGGCCCTGGATTGCTTCGCTTCGCACGCAATGGCGAGCGAAACCCGCATGCCCCGACGTCATCCCGACGACCCGTCAGATCGTCATCTTCATGATGTCTTCGTAGGCCTGGATCACCTTGTCGCGCACCGAGACCAGCGTCGACACCGCGACGTCGGTTTCCGCCACGGCGGTGACCACATCCATCACATTGGCCTTGCCGTTCGCCATCGCGACCGTCTTGGCGTCGGACTTGTGCCCGGCCTCCATGACGCCGCCGATCGCATCCTTCAGCACGGCGCTGAAGGAGGGACCGGCTCCGTCCGCACCCGCGCTGACGCCGCCGGTATCCATGATACGGGCGAGATTGGCATTGCCCTTGCTGGATCCGCCGGATTCGAGAACGCGGGCGAGATTGGCGTAGGCATTCGCAGCTACAGTAGGTGACGCCATGTTACTTTTCCTTCTTATTATGCCTTGAGGATATCCAGCGTGCGCTGGATCATCCGGCGGGTGGCGGTTATGACGTTCAGGTTCGCTTCGTATGACCGCTGCGCATCTCGCAGGTCGGTCATCTCAACCAACGAGTTGACGTTGGGGTACTTGACGTTCCCGGAGGCGTCCGCCGCCGGGTTACTGGGCTCGTACTTGACGCGAAAATCTGACTGGTCCGGCTTGATCTGGCCGAGACTCACCACCTTGGCATCGAGGGTGCGGTCGAGCGTGGAGGAAAAGGTCGGTACCTTGCGGCGATAGGGATCGCCGCCGGCAGTGGATGCGGTGGAATCGGCGTTGGCGATATTTTCCGAGATCACCCGCATGCGGCCGGCCTGGGCGCGCAGGCCCGAGGTCGCAATCCCCATCGAGCGGGCGAAGTCACTTACGTCATTGGCCATGTTGCGCCGTTCCTTTCTTCAGGGCCGTTCTGGCCTCAACTCTTGCCGATTGCGGTTTTGATGAGCGACAGGCTCTTCGAGTAGAGCTGGGTCACCGCCGCGTAATCCATCTGGTTGGCGGAGACCTTCAGCATCTCGTCCTCCAGGTTCACCGCATTGCCGGCAGGCCGCGTCTCGAAGCCGGCCTTCTTGTTCTGGTCGAAGCTTTCCCCGCCCCCGCCCGCGGGCGCGATATGGGCGGCGCTGGTGCGCAGCATCGGCAGCGCCCCCATGGAGCCCGTGGTGCCGCCGCTCTGGTCGAACTTGGGCTCGACCAGGTCGCGCGGCCTGAAATTCGGCGTGTCCGAATTGGCGACGTTCTCCGACAGGACGCTCTGGCGCTCCTGATGCCACTGCATCTTGGTGCGCAAGATCGACAGGGCTGGAAGATCCGAGATTGACATTCGCGCCGCTCCAATTCGCCTTCCGGAGGGTTCCGAAAGGTAGGTAGAATTTGCCGCGTGTATGGTTAACAGCTGGTTAAGAACACTATCCGTAGTCCAGCGGAATTTCGCAGCGCAGCGCCGGGCCGGAAGCGGCTGTGCGCAATTTCGCCACATAGGCTGCATTAACCGCGTCCACACGCGGCCTGAAGCATCCCAAGAAGTCGTTTTGGTTCGACCGATTCATGGGTTATTAAGGATGCGGGGCGGCAGCTTTTGCCGTAAGGGGTTAAGAGTTCGATCTCAGGCGTCGTTCGCTGCTTCGAATCAAAGCGTTGCGTCCGAAGGGCTTGATAGAGGCGCGATTTGCCGGGGACTGAGCATGTTGGTACCTTTTATCTTCGCATTTTTGGCCGTGCTGGCGCTGATCGGCGTCGCGGCGTGGCTGGTGCGTCGATTCGCAAGCAGCCGGCTCGGTGCGAGCACGAATCGCGGGCGGATGCCCCGTCTCGCCGTGATCGATGCCGCCGCCGTGGACGGCCGGCGGCGCCTGGTGCTCGTCCGGCGCGACAATATCGAACACCTCCTGATGATCGGCGGCCCGACCGACATCGTGGTCGAATCCAACATCGTGCGCGCGAGTCAGTCTCGCGAACAGCTGCCGCAGCGGACCGGCCTGCCGCCGGCCGCCACTCCCGAGCCGTCGCGAATCGTGCCGCTGCCCGATACGGCCTGGAACGAGGCCGAGGCTGCGCGGGTCGAGGCGCGAGACCAACATAACGAGCCGCCGCTGATGCCGGAGCCGCCGCCGCGCCCGATCCGTCCGTCCTTTGCCGATGAGTTGCGCCGGCCAGTGCCCCAGCCGATCGAACGCCGCAGCAGCGAGCCGCTCACCGGCTTTGCGCCCGAGCCGCTTGGCGGCCGTCCCGAACCGAGACCCGAGCTCAGGCCGGAGCCAAGACTGGAACCAAGAGCCGAGCCGAGACCCGAGTCGAGGCCAGAGCCGCGGCTGGAGCCGGCGCCTCCCCGCTTGCCCTCCCGCGAACCGATGATGCCGCGCCCGACGCGACCGCCGGTCGAAATGCCAAAGGCCCCGCCGCTGCGCCCGGCCGAGCGCGCCGCGCCCGCCCCGGTGCCGCCTCCGCCGCCACCTTCGCCCCCGGCGCCGACGCCCGCGCAGAACGCCGACCAGAATCTCGCCGAAATGGCCCAGCGGCTGGAAGCGGCATTGCGCCGTCCGGCAGGCGCCGCGCCCGCCGACACGGCACCACCGGTTGCGCCCGAGCCGGCCGCCCGCGACCGCGCAGCCGCGCCGCGCAGCGAGCCGCCGGTTGCGCCGCCGCCTGCCCCCGCCGCCTCGCCCAAAAGCAGCTTTGAGAATCTCGAGGACGAGATGGCATCATTGCTGGGCCGCCCGAAGTCGTCGTCTTCGTGAGACCGGCCAACCTTCCGCGTAGAGTTTTATTCATTGCTGTCCTGATCGCCGCCGGCTCGCTGGCAACGGCGGCGTTTGCCCAGGACGTCAGCATCAATCTCGGCCCCGGCAATGCCGGGGTCACCGAGCGCGCGGTCCAGCTGATCGCGCTCTTGACGGTGCTGTCGATTGCGCCGTCGATCCTGATCATGATGACGTCGTTCACGCGCATCGTCGTGGTGCTGTCGCTGCTGCGCACCGCGATGGGCACGGCGACCGCGCCGCCGAACACCGTCATCATTGCGCTGGCGGTGTTTCTCACCGCCTTCGTGATGGGGCCGGTGCTGCAGAAATCCTATGACGACGGCATCCGCCCCCTCATCAACAACGAGATTCCGGTCGAGGAGGCGCTGCAGCGCGCCTCGGTGCCGCTGCGCGGCTTCATGCAGAAGAATGTCCGGGAGAAGGATCTGCGCCTGTTCATGGATCTCTCCGGCGAGCCGCCGCCGGCGACGCCTGCCGACATGTCGCTGCGTGTGCTGGTCCCCGCCTTCATGATCTCCGAATTGCGGCGCGCCTTCGAGATCGGATTCCTGCTGTTCCTGCCCTTCCTGATCATCGACCTCGTGGTCGCCTCGGTGTTGATGTCGATGGGCATGATGATGCTGCCGCCGGCCACGATTTCATTGCCGTTCAAGCTGATCTTCTTCGTCCTGGTCGACGGCTGGTCGCTGGTGGCGGGAAGCCTTGTGCAGAGTTACGGCGGCGGGTGATTGCCCGTCGCTGGAGCGTACAAGGATGGCGGGTTTCGCTGCGCTCGACCAACCCTACCCTCCCTCACTGGCGCGAGCCGCGACACAGGACCGAACCGCATGCTCGGCATTGCGAGCGGCGCTGCCGCCTCGCAATGCCTGAGGAAGCGGCGCGGCTGTCCCTACTGCTTCAAATCATACTGCTTGCTCAAATGATCGCCGATCTGCACCAGCATCGCCACGGCTTCGGGATAGCCGGGCTTCGCCACCGTGGCCGCATCGGCCGAGGCGCGGAATTCCCAGGAATCGTCGCTCTTGATCACGCTGATCTTCATGCCCTCGGCATGATCGGCATGGACCTTCAACTCCGCCATCGCCATGGCGATCAGTTCGGATTCGGTCTTGGCAGGTTTGGTCATGTGGCGGCTTCTCCCGGCTGAGGCCGGCAAATTGCCGTGTCCGCGCGCCGCTGTCGAGGGGGCGTGCCCCCGGTGGCATGCTCATCAATCGGGACGCAGCGGACAGGTTTGGTGGCAATCCATTTCGGAGTTACCCCTCAACTGCCGGCATCCAGACCAGTGCCCCGGCGGCAGTCGAAACGTCATGGCTCGAGATGCCAGCCGATTTTCAAGGCGGATCCGGCTCGGAACAATGCCTTTCCGCATACGTTGCTCGATGAGGTCAAAGACGCGGAAACTTCGATGACGTTTCGCGAGCTATCGCAGGTCGTTTGGAGCGTGCCGCTTCTGATTGTCGTCAGCGGCTTTGGCGGCAAGCCTGAATGCGACTCCTTCGAAACCCGAAGTGCGGTGCTGCGGAGGGTTTCGGACGACCACAACAATGCGCTGGCGAGCTACGCCGCCAGGACCTCGTCCGCGGCCAGGTCCGATGCGAATGATGCGAAGGCGGACGCCGAGAAGGCGCTAAATTCAGAGCGCGCAAAGCCCTTGTATCAACTCGGCGAGAAGATCGTCACACGGTCGGCGAGCAGCGACAAGCGAACGCTGACATGCAGCGGTTCTATGTCCGTAACCGTGGGGGATACGAAGGCGTCGAAAGAGGTGAATTTCACGGTCCAACAAGCGTCACACGGAAAGATATCCGTCTCGGTTGCCCCGTTCCAGTTCCAGGCCCCCTGAGCGGACGGGACCTGTTTCTCGTTATTTCTTTGCTGTTTTTTCGCCAAGGGCCTCGCGGGCCAATCGCTCCGCGCGCAGCCGTTCCATGTTCTTGTAGCTCGCTTCACGCGCGAGCTGATGTTCTCGCAGGGCTTGCGCAGCGTCGACCCGGCGCTCGGCATCCTTGGCCTTGCGCTCTTCCGGCGTCAGTCTCTCGCGCTCGGTGGGGAACTCCTTCGACATCGCAGTTTAGAACGCACGACAGGCCCAATGGTTCCGGGCGGGCCGACAATTCGGTCCCGGCTCAATGTGTGGCTTGGGAGACACACCCGCTTCCGCAACGCCGGCCATCCTGCTGCGCTCGGGCAGATGTCAGGACCTAATTCGCGCTCACGCGCTTGACGCCCTCGATCTTCGGCAGCGAGCCGGTTGTGGCCGGGTCCTTCTGACCGGGCGGTGTCCAGGCGGTCGCGTCGGGGAAGCGGTTCTTCATGTCGCGCAGGAAGCCGTCGAGCGTGTCGACACTGGCCGCCATCTTAGCGATCTCGGTGAACTCCGCGCTGTTGGAGGCGGTCGGCTTGCTCGCGGTGTCGAAGGCGATCTTGTCCGGCTCGCCGCTCATCAGCGGCAGATATTTCTCGCGGAAGCGCGCCAGCCCGATCGCGTCCTCCGCCAGCGCATAGCCGACCACGGCACGGATGATGTCCGCCTTCTCCACCGGGTTGAGCGGCTTGAAGTCCTTGTAGCGCTCGCCGTAATAGAGCTCGATCTGCTCGGACGCCTCGCGCCAGCGCCGCGCCGCCCAGTAGATGTCCGAGCGCAGGCGGATCGACTCGCGCCCGCCGATATTGGAGATGATGTCGAGCGCGAGATCGTGACGGCCGATGTCGCTCTGCGCCCGCGCCTCCAGCAACAGCCGCTGCGCCCGCAACTCGCCGTTGAGATCGGCAATGCGGGTCGAGCTCAGCGCCATGATCGCCTTTTCCGGCTTGCGGTTGGTCAGATACACCATGGCGAGCTTGGCCGCGACCTGCGCGCGCGCCGCGCCCTCCAGCCGCTTGTCGACCTGGTATTGCAGGAGCTCGGCGGCCTGGTCCAGGAGATCGACCGCGACCAGCCGGTCGGCCAGGCGGCGGATCATCTCGTCGCCGCGGCGACCGATCGGGGTCAGCTCACGGAACTCGTAGAACAGCCCCAGCGCGTCGATCGGCGGCATCTCGTCGCCCTTGGCGGTGAGGAAGATGTCGGAGAACAGCGCCTGCGCCGCGTCCTGCGCCTGGCGCGAGGGCTCGGAGTTCGGCTCGAGCCGGGTCGCCAGGCGGGCCGCCGCCAGCGATTCGCTGTAGCGGGCGTTGTCGCTGTAGATCTTGGCGAGTATCACCAGCGTCCGTACCTCGGTGGAATCGCCGCGCCAGGTCATGGCGAGCGTCTCCAGCTGCTTGAGCACCTCGGGCGGGTTGATCTCGCCCCGCTTCTGCAGCAGCGCGACCTGGCGCAGCGTGCCCTCGGCTGCGGCCATGCGGTCGGCGGAGTCGATCGCAAACCGGTAATCGTCGAGCGCGTCCTTCTCCTGGCCCAGCGCCTCGGCCAGCCGGCCATAGAGCACCGAGGCCATCGGCTTCATCTCCTCGGTCACGCCGACCACCTCGAGCTCGCTGCGGCGCTTGGCGGCACCGGCGAAGTCGCGCACCTCGAGGCAGGCGCGCAACGCATCCATGGTGACGAGGCGCTGCAACTCCACGGGAAGCGAGGCGATCGCGAACTCGACGTTCTTCAGCTTCTCGCGCGCATCGGCCCATTTGCCCTGCCGCGCATAAGCGAGCCCCTTCCACAATTGGGAATCGTAATTGTTGCCGATCACGGGGCTTGCGAGATCCTTCAGCCCACGCTCCGGCTGGCCGATCAGGATGGAGGCGATGGCATGGACCATCAGGAAGACGGAGTCCTCCATCTTCGGCGTGGGATCGGCGAGCGCATAGGCCGCCTCGCCGCCTGCCTCGGCATAAAGGCCGCGCGCCATGTAGAAGCGGGCGAGCTCGAGCCGTGCCTGCGCGCGGTTCTCGGGATCAGCGGCGCCGGCGGCCGCAATCAGCGCATCGCGCCGTTCGATGAATTCGCCGGCCTGGTTCCCGTGCCAGTCGTCGATATCGAACACCGGCCGCACCGCGGTCGGCGCGCGCTCGGCGGAGGCGTCGACGGAGGAGATCGTCAGCCCGCCGGGCTTGCCGACGATGACCTTGTCGGGCGCGACCTCGACGGCGACGCTGTCCGAGTTGGGACGGACCACGACGCCTTGCGCGGTGTCGAGCAAGGCGAAATCGACGAAGTCCTGACGCTTGATCAGGCCGCGGGTCGGGGTGAGCCCGGTCACCACCAGCAGGGTGTCGCCGGCGTCTGGATCGGTGATGTGATGCATCTCGCCGCCACCCGCGAAGGGTACGGCGATGTTGGCATGCGCGGGATCGGTGATGTTGCGAAACACCATCAGGGGCTGCGGCGGCACCAGCGTCTTGTCGGCGAAGGTGAGCGTCCAGCGGCTGCCGGGGGCGAGCTCGTCGCTCGAGAGCGTATGCATTTGCGGGCGGTTGACGCGGATGCGGATCGCCTGCCCCTTGTCGGTCGGCATGCGGCTGACCTCGCCGACGATGGCGCCGCCCTTGCTGCGGATCGGCTCGACGTCGATCGGCTGTTTGGAATCGAACACCAGCCAGACCGTGTCGCCGCGCCGGAACGAGGCGGCCGGCGTGGCCTTGGCGAAGCTGAAGGTGACGCGGAGGCCCTCGGAATCCCTGACCGCCTCGATCCTGGCCGGCGGCGCATTGTCCTGGGCCGCCGCCTCGGCCGGCTTCTTGGCGACCTCGGCCGGCGCCGCTGCGGGCGCGGGCTCGGCGGCGGTCCTTGCCACCATCGGCGCAGCCTTTGCAGCCTCCGTACCGGCCGGCGGCCCCTCCTTGGGCGGCATTTTGTCGGCGGGCTTCTCGGTGACGGCCATGGGCGGTGCAGCTGCCGGCGACGGCGGCTTCGCCTCGGCTGCGGCCGGTTGTTTCATCATCGTCTCGGCGGCGGCCTGCGGCTTGGCGGCCGGCTCGGGCTTGGCCTCGGATCTGGCCTCGGATTTGGCCTCGCTCTTCGCCTCGGATCTGGCCTGCATGGTCTGCGGCGCCGGCGCGCTCGCCGTCTCCGGCTTCGGCGGGGCGGCCTCGCTCTTGCTTTCGGTCTTCGCGGCCGGCGGCTCCGCCTTTGCGGGCTGAGCCTCGCCGGCAGGCGGCGCCTTGGCCTCGGCGGCAGCGGCGGGAGCAGCGGCCGCGGGCGCCCGCAGCTCCGCCGGCGTGCTCAGGCCGGCCGGCGACAATTGCGATTGCGGCTTCGGCTTGTCCGGCTGCTGGAAGGCGACGTCGATGATGTAGTTCTTGTCCTCGCGGAAGGAGTGCACATCGACATCGCCGATCAGCGTGATCTCGACCTGGGTCGTGTCGTTCTCCACCTTCTGGTTGATGGAGGCGACGTTCGGGGGAGCTGCGACCTTGGCGTCGGCCAGGTCGAAATTGAGCAGCGTCGTGAAGAACAACGTCAGCTTCTGGTCGTTGAGCACCGAGGAGGCGCCGACGCCGTCGGGCATCTCGAAGACAAAGCGCACGAAGGTCGGCTGCACCAAGGCGCGCACGCGGATCGGCGGACGCTTCTTGGCGAGCGTCTCGGCGTGCTGCTGGCGCAGCGCCTTCTCGGCCGCGCGCGCCCGCTCGGCGAGCTCGCGCACCACCTCGAGCGGCAGGCTCGGCGGCGGGCCGGCCCAATTGTCGGGCAGGAAGTCGACGAACACCCGCTCGCCCGCGGTCATGGTGTTGAGGGTGACCTTGCGCGCCAGCGACAGCCGGATCGCCGTGCCGTCGGGATCACGCCGCACCATGGCGACGTAATCGGGCACCGCGTCGACCAGCTTCTCGACCGCGACGTCCACCGGGCGCTCGAAGCGGATCACCACGATCGAGCCCGCGGTCGTCACCTCGGTGGCGACATCCTCGGAGAATTTGAACACGAGCCGGGCATAGCCGCCGCTCGCCGCGAACGTCGCCTCGCCCTTGATCGGATCGGATTGGGCGGACGCCGGCCACGCCGCGAGCAGCAGGCCGACCAGGGCCAGCGCCAAGGATTGCACCAGGGATTGCGCCAGGGATTGCACCACGTCGCGGCGCAGGCGCCGCGCATACGCGCAGACGGGCGACCAGAATGTGTCGGTAGCTGTTCGCGCCATGACCTGCTCGTCTCTACCTGCCCGTCTCTCGATTCCGGTGACCCGCTTGGCTTGAAGAAAGCGGATACGCCTCGCCCGCCAGGCGTCTCGCTCTCAAGCGGCCAGTCTAGAGTCCGCCGATTAAGACCTTGTTAAACATAAGGCCTCAGTTGATCTTTTGCGGCAGCACCTTGCCCTCGATCTTGGGCAGTTCGCCGCTGGCCGCGGTCCGGGTGTCGCCGCTGGCGCGGCGCGCAAGCTCGACCGTCAGCCGCTCGGCATTCTCGGGCTGCATCAGCCCCAGAATGTCCGACATCTTGCGCGGCGCGATCTGCGAGGCGATCTCGATCAGCACCGGCATCTCCAGGCGGTCGAACACTTTCGCCGCATCCTTCGGCTTCATGCTCTCATACATGGTGACGATGCTCTTGAAGCGCGCGCTGTCGGCTTCGGCCTTCTGCTCGCTGGCCGCGGAAATGCGCGACTCGGTCGCCTTCATCTCCTCGACCTTGGATTCGATGCGCTTCTCCGCGGCCTTCAGCAGGTTCTCGCGGATGTCGATCTCGCGCGCGCGGGCATCGAGCTCCTGCCGCCGCTGCTGCAGGCGCTCGAGAATGGCGCGCTCGGAAGCGGACACGCTCTGCTGCGCCTCCTCGGGATGGTAGACGACGCCTTGCGGCGTGGTCTCGGGTGCAGCAGGCTTCGGCTCGCCGGGTTTGGCCTCGGACTTGGCCTCGGATTTGGCGTCGGGCTTGCCCTCCGCCTTCTTCTCCTCCTTCGGCTTCTCCACCGAGCCCGTGATGTCAGCATCCCTGTTCAGGGTGACGCTGTCCTTGGGCGTCGCCGCGCCGGGAAAGTTGAAGTTTTCCTGCGCCCATGAGGCAGGCTTTGCCGCCTGCGGCTGATAGTCGAAGACATAGCCACCGTCGATCAGCAGGCCCGCCACTTTGAGAACCGCGAGCGAGGCGACTGCGACCACGACGACCGGAATGACGCGAATGTTACGATAGGATTTCATGCCGCAAGGCCGCCAGACCTTCTACGTTCACTAAAGGCTTGAGCCGCGGCGGCGACCGCCTTGGCGCTCGAGATCTTTGCCGGCGCGGCGTGGGCCGGCGCCGGCGCCACGGCCGGCTGCGGCGCTGCGGGCGCAACCGCTGCGGGCGGCGCGGCGACGGGATCGCCATCCATCGGCGAGCGCGCGGCATTGGCGATCTTGGAGAGGCGCCGCACCACATGATCGGCTTCGCCGAGCTGCTTCTTCAACAGGTCGGACATTTCGTGCGCCGCCCCGAGCTGGACGCCGAGATGCTCGTTGACCTCGCGCACCGTGTGCTTGAGGCCGCCGATGGCCCGCTCGGCGATCTCCGTCGCGGTGACGAGCTCGCCGATCACGGCCTTGAGCGAATGCTCGTCCGCCTTGAGCCGCTGCAGCCGCTTGTTGAGCAGCATGCAGTAGCCGATGGTGAGCACGAGCAATACGGCCACCAGGCTTTCGATCATAAATCCTAGGACGGGGTTCATTGGGCCTCCATCAACTTGTTCGCCTCGTCAGCCTTCTCGAACATCGCAAGCGTGGTCGAAGGTTTGCGCAACGGACGGGTGACGCGGATGGCGACGCGGTCGCCGACCCGGCCCATCCGTCCCTCCGTGAGCATGACATTGCCGCAGCGGACCGCGACAGTCGCATCCGCGCGCATGTCGAGCGGCAGCGTGTCGCCGACCCGCAGCGACATCAGCTGCTTCAACGGAATATTGGCTTCGTAGAGCACCGCATCGACGGCGATCTCGGCACTGGCGATCTCGGTCGCGAAGTGACCTTCCCAGATCGGATCGCGGCCGAATTTTTCGCCCATGAACATCTGCAACAGCACCGGCCGGATCGGCTCGATGGTCGCATAGGGCAGCAGCAATTCGACGTTGCCGCCGCGGTCCTCCATGTCGATGCGCAGCCGCACCAGGATCGCGGCGTTCGCAGGACGGCTGATCGCGGCGAAGCGCGGGTTGGTCTCCAGCCGGTCGATCGAGAAGGTCACCGGCGACAGCGGCCGGAATGCCTGCTCGGCATCCGCCATCACCACCTCGATCAGGCGCTTGACCAGGTTGGTCTCGATCGTGGTGTAGGGTCGGCCCTCGACGCGCAGCACCGAGCTGCCGCGCCGGCCGCCGAGCAGCACGTCGATCATGGAATAGATCAGGCTGGAGTCGACGGTCGCAAGACCGAAATTCTCCCACTCCTCCGCCTTGAAGACGCAGAGCACGGCCGGCAGCGGAATCGAGTTCATGTAGTCGCCGAAGCGCACCGAGGTGATGCGGTCGAGCGAGACTTCGACGTTGTCGGACGTGAAATTGCGCAAGGAGGTCGTCATCAGCCGCACCAGGCGGTCGAAGACGATTTCGAGCATCGGCAGACGCTCGTAGGACACCATCGCCGAATCGATGATGGCGCGGATGCCGGAATGGTCGTCGAGATTGACCT
>DATGMN010000068.1:0-32306 GCA_035293585.1 Bradyrhizobium sp.
CATGGTGGTGCGCGCGACCTCGCCGAAGGTGCCGATATGCGGCAGGCCCGAGGGACCGTAGCCGGTCTCGAACAGCACCTCGTCCTTCGGCTGTTTCTTCAGCCGCGCCACAATCGCTTTCGCCTGCTCGAACGGCCAGGCGTTGGATTGCTCGGCAACCGCGCGCAATTCGCTCGCGGAGGGGACGGCGGGGTCGGTGGTGGACATTTCTGGTCAGTTTCTCCAAGGGCCGCGGAAATTAGCGGTTCCGGGCCGAAATGCAAAATTGCGGCTTGTTACCCCGTCATTCCGGGGCGCGCGAAGCGCGAACCCGGAATCTCGAGATTCTCAGGTGCGCAATTGCGCACCGTAGTTCGCCTCTTCGAAGCGCCCCGGAATGACGGTGCAAGGCTCAAAACGGACTGACCGAGAAATAGCGCAGCCACAGATCGGTGTAGCGGCCTTTTTCCCAGACCCGGAACAGCGCCCAGTTCAGAGCCTGGCGCAACAGGTCATTGCCCTTGCGCACGCCAATGCCGATGCCCTCGCCGAAATAGCGGCTTTCGACAAAGGGGCCGCCGGAGAAGGCGCAGCAATCGCCGGAGTCGGTGCCGTTGATCCAGAAGGCGAGCGAGATGGCGTCGCCGAAGATGAAGTCGACCTCGCCCCGGCGCAACGCCGTGCGCAGCGCATCGTCATTGGGATAGGAATGCAGCTCGGCGTCGGTGAACATCGCTTTCAGATAGGCCTCGTGCGCGGTGCCGGCGATCACGCCCACTTTCTTGCCCTCGAGATATTCGGGGCGGATTTCGGCCAGCACTTGGTCCTTGCGCGACACGAAACGGGCCGGCGCCCGGTAATAGGGATCGGTGAAATCGAGCCGTGCGCGCAGCTGTGGCGTCACCGCCATGGAGGCGATGATGGCGTCGCCCTTGTTGCTGGAGATCGCATCCAGGAGCGTCTCGAAGCGGCGCATCTGGATGGTGCAGGTGACCTTGATCTCCTCACACAGGGAACGCGCGAGATCGACATTGAAGCCGGCCGGGTTGCCGTCGGCACCGGTAAAGTTGAAGGGCGGATAGTCGGTCTCGGTGAGGAAGCGGATCACCGTGATGCGCGACAGGTCCGGCCTTTCGGGGCGGCGGCGGGGATCCCAGAAGCCCGGCACGGCCTGGGGCGCGGCGGCGCCGATGACGGGTTTTGGAGCGGCCTGGCCGGGCTTGGCTTGAGCTGGGGCGGATTGGGCCGGCGCCGGTTGAGCCGGGGCGGCTTGAGCGGGCGAGGTCTCTGCCGGCGCGGGTGCGACCGACAGGAGCAGCAGCACGATCGCAGGCGCCATTGCTCCGGCGAGCCATCGGGCTACGGCACGATTTGAGGTCAATGGAAGATCGTTCTGCACCGGTTGAGACCAAGACAGGAAATTGCGGTCGGGGATGGCCTTATAGACCATCCCTCCGGCAATTCGAGCGCCGATTGCGGCAAAACCCGGCTCCGGAACGGGGAATTAAAGATAATGCTTGAGGTCGGCCGCAGCCTCGTCCGGCGTCCGCTTCAGGTTGAAGGGCGCAACGAATTTACCGTCGCGGTCCATCAGATAGACCAGCGCCGTATGGTCCATGGTGTAATCGCCGTCCTTGAGCGGAACCTTTTTGGCGTAGACGCGGTACTCCGAAATGACCTTGGCCACGCTCGCGGGATCACCGGTCAGCCCTTTCAGATGCGGATCGAAGCTCGACAGATAGTCCTTCATCGCCTGGGCGTTGTCCCGCTCGGGATCGACCGAGATGAAATAGGCGTTGACGCGGTCGGCATCGCTGCCCATGGCGCGCAGCACCTCGGAGATCTCGAACAGCGAGGTCGGGCAGACGTCGGGACAATGGGTAAAGCCGAAGAAGATCAGCGTCGGCCGGCCCTGCAGGCTTCGGTCGGTGACCGTCGCCCCGCTCTGGTCGGTCAGCTGGAACGGACCGCCGATCGCGACCGGGGTGGCGACGCCCTTGACCCCGCCCAGCACCCAGAGCATCAGAAGCAGCCCGACCACAAGGCTGCCGCCGAAGGCCGACGCAATCACCAGCGGGCGCGTTGTGCGATCCATTTTCGAATGTCCTCAGCCGATTCAGATCAGAAGCAGCCGGCGATGCCGGACGCGATGGTCTCGAAAAACACCGTGGTCCCGTAGCGGAACCATAGTGCCAGCGCCGCGATCAGGATGGCAGTCCCGAGCAACGACAGCCCGATGACGAGCGCGCGCCTGCCCGTCCGGGCCGACAGCGTCGCAGGCAGTTCAGTGGAGCTCGAAAGCGGCAGCGCCATGGCGAGGAGATAGGCTTGCTGACCCGCTCAGGCAAGCGGCGCGGACGCAGCGCCGCCATCACGTTATGTCAGGCGGAGGCCGGATCCGGCTTCAGCGAGCGGAAGCGGCGGCCCCGGATGCGGAGACCGGAACGACGGCCGGCGCCGGCTGTGTCTTGCTGGACGGGGTATTGGCGGACGCCTGGGCGTCGAGGTAGCAGGGCCTGTACATGCTCTGCAGCTCCTTGCCGCGCAGGAAGATCATGCGCGGCGTCAGCCCGCCACGATGGGATATCCAGCGCCGGATCGGCGTCGGATACATCGAAAACAGCAGCTGGGTGGCCTCGGGATTGGTGATGGCGCGGCCATTGGCGCCGAAATCCCAGGCGGCGTGGAAGCCGAGCGTGGCGTGCGAGGTGACGCAGATCTTGTCGTGAGGAATGGTCCCGAGGACGATGGTGCAGGCCGAGGCGCACAAGCCGTCGATGATCACGGCCTCTCCCGAGGAGCGCAGGTCCTGGTATCTGTCGACATAGGTTCCGATGCGACCGCCGCGATCATCGGCGATGCGCACCGCCGCGTGACCTGCCGCCATCCCCGCGACCAGAAGAACCGCCGCGAGCAACCCCGTCACGAATTTCATGTCCCAGCCCCAGTTCAAGCGATCGAGTTGAACCCGAATCCGTTGGTCGTCAGTGATGCAAGAGTGGGGCTAGCGTCATAGCACTTCGCGGTTTTGTCTAGGCAACCGGAGGGCGTCAAAGAAAATTCACATGGGGTGTTGCAGGCGCGTCGCACTTACGTAGGCCGCAGGGGATGCGGAGTCCACTCGCATTAACGGTTCCCTAAGCAACGCAGGCTGATCACCGGCAAAATACGGAGGGCCGAAAGCGGCGGCGCGCGGCGTTCCCCTGGCCCGCTGCAAAAGCAGCGTCAGGTTGTGCGGCTTTTTCGCAGCTGCGGCACGGGCCCCGCACGATCGCGCGTCATTCTGCTCACGCGTTAATCGGTCCGGTGCACAGAGATGATCCCCTTGATGCGCCGGCATTTCAGCTTCTCGCTGCTCCCCATCACGCCACAACAAGCGAAATGATTGACTTGGGAGGTAATCGATTTGGCCGAGCCACGCCGCGATAGTCGGTTTCGCCGTTCGATCGGCGCCAGCAAAAGGAGAATCCAATGACCGACGTCAACACCATTGCCAAGAGCTATATCGAGCTCTGGAACGAGCGCATCCCGAGCCGCCGACGGGAGATGCTCGCCACCGCCTGGACCGCGGACGCAAGCTATGTCGACCCGCTGATGAGCGGCGCAGGCCATGACGGGATCGACGTGCTGATCGCCGGCGTGCAGCAGCGCTTCCCCGATTTCAGCTTCAGGCTGATCGGCGAGCCGAACGGTTTTGGCGATCACATGCGCTTTCGCTGGGGGCTCGGACCTGACGGCGTCGACAGCCCGATCAAGGGCACGGACTTTGTCGTGCTCAAGGATGGCCGGATCCGCAGCATCACCGGCTTCCTGGACCAATTGCCGCAGACCGCGTGAGGACCACAGACGTGGCTGCCCGTTGGAATCAGCGGGCAGTGACGTGGCGGCAGGTCCGGGGACCGGAGCGCATCGATTCCGTCCGCGGCGTCAGCCTGATGCGCGTGCACGATGGACGGAAGGTGGAAGCGCAGGGCTACATTAACAGGCGCCGAACAGGCGCAAGCGAGGCGACTGGAGCGGGCGAAGGGAATCGAACCCTCGTATGCAGCTTGGGAAGCTGCCGTTCTACCATTGAACTACGCCCGCGAAATCAGTGACTTAGCGCGATCTCGCATCGGCGTCGCGATTCCTCATGGCGATCCGCGACGGTTTCTCACCATAACGGATGATGCGGCGGGATCAAGCCGGCCGCACCCGTTGGGCGCGGTTCGGATCTCTGCCGCGGAGCGGTCAGGACCGTCAGCTCCTGTGGTAGTGTGACCCATCAGCGGCAGTCCTAGAACGGTATGATGACCACGCCAGCCTGCTCCTTCTGCGGCAAGCCCCAAAGCGAAGCCTTGCGTCTCGTCGCCGGGCCCCAGGCCTTCATCTGCGACGAATGCGCGATGCTCGCCGTGCAGATGATCAGCATTCAGCATCCCGAATGGCGCGAGCGCCTGATGCGGACGCTGGCTCTGCTGCCCAATGCACCGGAACAGAAGGCCTGAGCGCAGGCTGCCGAACACCGCCGGCACATTGGCGCTCTGCTGCCGACGGCTTAACCCGACCTTAAGATTCCAGATGCGCGGCATTGTGACAGTGTTATGATGCCGATCGGGGACGGGGGTGGCGTCATGGTGGGGCGTGGCTACACGATCTTCGACACGGCAATCGGTCGTTGCGGCATCGTCTGGAGCAATGCCGGCATACTCGGCGTGCAGTTGCCCGAGATGCGTGAGATCGACACCAGGCGCCGCCTGCTGCGGCTCTGCGACGAGGCGCGCGAGCAGCGGCCGCCGCTGAACTGCGAAATCGCAATCGAGGGGATCGTGGCCGTGCTGCGCGGTCAGCACGCCGATTTTGCCGATGTCGTCCTCGACATGCAGGACATTCCACCCTTCAACCGCCGCGTCTACGAATTCACCCGAACCATTCCGCGCGGAATCACCCGCACCTACAACGAAGTGGCGGCAAGCCTGCGGATCTCCGGGGCGGCGCATTCGGTGGCGCAGGTGATGGCGAAAAATCCCTACATGATCATCGTGCCCTGCCACCGTGTGCTGGAGGCAGGACACTATGCGGATCGGATGTCAGCATTTGGCGGCAGCATCTCCAAGCGCCGTCTGCTTTCGATCGAGGGCACGGCGCCGACGATCGGCACGACCTTGTTCGACGTCCTGCTCCCGGTTGCCGCACCGCGCTCCCATCATTAGATTTGGAGCATGAGCTCCACCACCCTGCTCCAGCGTCCCTCAATGACCGTGTCGGACTTCCGCTGCACAGCGGTTGCGGGCGAGAAGCCGTTCGTGGAGCAGCACCGTTGCCATTCCATCTCCTTCGTCCGCAAGGGCAGCTTCGGCTATCAGAGCCGCGGGCAGGCGCACGAGCTCGTGGTCGGATCGCTCCTGGTCGGCCAGCCGGGCGAGGAGTTCATCTGCACCCACGACCATGTCTGCGGCGACGAGTGCCTGTCGTTCTTTTTCGAGCCCGACCTGGTCGAGACGATCGGGGATCATCGCCAGACGTGGGCGGTCGGCGCCGCGCCGCCACTGGCCGAACTGATGGTGGTGGCGGAGCTCGCGCAGGCCGCGGCCGATGGCACGAGCGACGTCGGACTGGATGAGGCGGGTCAACTGCTCGCGCACCGCTTTGTCGAGGTGGTCTCCGGCAAGACCCGCAAGCCCGTCGCCGTCTCGGCACGCGATCGCCGCCGCGCCGTCGAGACGGCGCTCTGGATCGATGCGCATTCGCATGAGGCGATCGCGCTCGATGACGCCGCAGCCCAGGCCGGCGTCAGTGCGTTCCATTTCCTGCGGGCATTCTCGGCCGTGCTCGGCGTCACTCCGCATCAATATCTGTTGCGTTCGCGGCTGCGCCACGCCGTGCGGCTCCTGGTCGATGAGGAGCGCTCGGTGACGGATATCGCCTATGACGTCGGCTTTGCCGACCTCTCCAATTTCGTCCGCACCTTTCACCGCGCCGCCGGCATTTCGCCGCTGAAGTTCCGCCAGGCCTCGCGGGGGATGCGCAAGATTTTCCAAGAACGGCTGGACGTGAATTGACTAGCCTCGTCTCCATGCCGCGCGCGTGCGCGGAAACTACGATTGGAGACGTTCATGTACGATCATATCGGCCTCAAGGTCGGCAATCTCGACGCAGCCGTGCGGTTTTACACCGCAGCACTGGCGCCACTTGGCTATGTCCTCTGTTCCAAGGATGAGAACGGCGCCGGCTTCGGCCCCAAGGGCGAGCCCGCACTCTGGCTCTACCTGCACAAGGGTATCAAAAGCGAGGGCGCTCACATCGCGTTCCGCGCGCCGAGCCATGATGCCATCAGGAAATTTCACAACGAAGGCCTGAAGGCCGGCGGGCGCGACAATGGCGGCGCGGGTCCGCGCGCCGACTACAGCCCGACCTATTACGCCGCGTTCCTGATCGATCCCGACGGGAACAATGTGGAAGCGGTGAGCAGCTGACACCTCTGGCGTCATTGCGAGCGAAGCGAAGCAATTCAGAGCCACGCATACGACCCTGGATTGCTTGGTCGCTTCGCTCCTCGCAATGACGAGCCTCTGGTTCTTAGGACGGAAACTCCCATGGCATCCATTCACAAGGACTTTTCGATCGACGCGCCCGCGCACGAGGTGTGGGACGCATTGCGCGATTTCGGCGCGCTCCATACACGCCTTGCGTCGGGCTTCGTCACCGACTGCAGGCTCGAAGGCGAGGCGCGCGTCGTCACCTTCGCCAACGGCACGACAGCGCGCGAGCTTCTGGTCGATTGCGACGATGCGCGGCGGCGGCTGGTCTATGCCGTGATCAGCGATCGGGTGAAGCAGCACAGCGCGTCGGCCCAAGTGATCCCCGAGGGCGAGACGCATTGTCGCTTCGTCTGGATCACCGACGTGCTGCCGCACGACATCGCACCCTATGTCAGTTCCCAGATGGACGCCGGCCTCGCCGCCATACAGAAGGCCCTGAGCCGGACCAAGGCCGCTGTGTGATCTCTCTCACGGACGCACGCTTTCATTGACCTTATCCCTCATCGGATGCGTCCTTTTTGGAGCCGCCAGCCGCGGCGCGACGCAAGGTGAGGAGCATGACGATGAAGCGTGCTGACAAACTGATCGGCGGCGCGGTTGCGCTGCTCTTGCTGCTGACGGTCTCGACGGCGCCCGCAAAGGCCCAGCTCGCCGGCTTCATGGGCGGCGGCGGCGCTGGCGGCGAGGACATGATGACCCAGATGGCGCCGATGCTGGAGATGATGAAGGCCAAGATGGGCAAAAAGCGCTTCGCCGCGCTGATGCAGACCATGGGCCCCATGATGAGCCAGATGATGCAGAATGGCGGTGGCCTCAGTGGCATGGGCGGCGGTTTCGGTGGCATGCCCGGCGATCTTGGCGGCTATATGGGCGGCGGCTACGGGATGGGCGGCATGGACATGGCGAGCATGATGGGCATGATCGCGCCGCTGATGTCGATGGCCAATCTCGGCGGCGGCGGCCACCGGCACCATCGGCACCATTAGCCGGCTATTCTTGTTTTGACGCGTCTTCTTCACGCGAACCGGTATCCGCTTCGCTCGAAAGCGCTCTATTCCGCAAGTGCCGGGATCGGCGCGACCACCTCGCGCCGCGGCCCCCAGCGCGTCAGGATCACGCTTGCACTGGAGAGCACGCCGAGCACCACCATGGAGGAGGCGGCAAGCACGAAGAAGCTCGCAGCGGTCCCGTCATGCGTGGCGAGATACCAGCCGCCGATTCCGATGAACACCAGCCTTGCGCTCTGCGCCAGCACGGGCCCGAGAACCTTGGCTGCGCCCTGAGATGAGAAGTACATCGACATCGCAAGGCCGATGAAGGCATAACAGGGTGCGGCCGTCGCAAGATAGCGCCGGCTGGCATCCCGCACGCCGGCATCATGGGTGAAGATGTTGACCCAGAGATCCGGGAACACGGCGATGATCGAGGCGATTGCGCCGACCGCGATGAAGGAGATGAAGCCTGCGGTCCATGCGATGCGGCGGGCGCGGGCGATCTTCCCCGCACCGACGGCCATGCCGATCATCGGCACCGAGGCGATGCCGACCGCAAAGGCGACCGACGTCAGCATGAACTCCAGCCGCGCGCCGATGCCGTAGCCGGCCAGCACCGCCGTGCCGAAGCTCGCGAGCATGTGGGTGAAGATCGAGATGGTCAGCACCGACTGCAGCGGCGAGAAACAGGAGACGGCGCCGACCTTCAGGATGTCGACAAACATCGCCGCCTGGATGCGCAAGCCTCTGATCTTCGGCTTCACGCGCGCACGTCCCGAGAACAGGTACCATCCCATCACGGAGATGCTGATCAGATAGGCCATCAACGAGCCGGCCGCGACGCCGCGCATGCCGAATTGCGGGATCGGCCCCAGGCCCAGGCCCAGCGTGCCGCCGAAGATGATCTGGCAGACCGCGGAGCTCAGGATCATGGTCGACGGCAGCTTCATGTTGCCGGTGCCGCGCAGCACGCCGGCCATGGTGTTCATCAGCCAGGGGATCACCGCGCCACCGAAGAAGATCCGCGCATAGCCGATCGCCTGCGCCAGCACATTGCCCTTGCCGCCGAGCAGCTTCAGCAGATACGGCCCGAAGATCAGCATCAGCAGCATGAACGCGAGGCCGAAGCAGATGCCGATCAGCAGCGCATGCGCGGCGAGCGTGGATGCGCGCTCGATGTCGCCGGCGCCCAGCGCCCGCGCGACGCTGGAGGCCACGCCGCCGCCCATCGCGCCCCCCGACATGGTCATGGTCAGGATGACGAAGGGGAACACCAGCGCCATTGCGGCCAGGGATTCCACCCCCAACCGGCCGATATAGGAGGTCTCCGCGATCACCACGCAGGTGCCGGCGGAAAGTGCGATCACATTTGGCCAGGCCAGGAACAGCAGCGTGCGCAGGATCGGACCGTCGAGCAACGCATTCTTCGCCGCCGGCTCCGGTGGCGGCAGCGGGCGCTCATCCTCATCAACGGGGATTTCGACGACGGAGATATCGGGCATTTCCACTCCCGCCGCGTCTTTTCGCCGCGCGGCTTCGAGGTTCCTAGCACGAAGCCGCGCGCTTCAACCTGCGCGAGATGCAAGGGGGGTGTGCCGGAATGCGCGTGACCCTCGGATTTTACGCGCAACGGAAAATTCGATCTCTATGCGATCGACCACAGGAATGGCGGTCGCCCGGCTGCTGCGGTCGCGAGATTGACCGCGATATGCCGGCCGCAACCAGCCGCGAGGCCTTCGAACAGGCCATGCAGGATCCTGCTGCAGGCGGGGTGGTAATCGCGGACGTCGTCCATCAGCTTCCAGCTCTGCTGGCTGATCTCGAAATGTCCCGCGGTTTCGCTGATCCCGGCGACATCGTCCTGCGCCGCGAGCAGCGCGGTCAGCAGCGCCGCGCATTCCCGCGCGCCACCGTGTCGCGCGGACAGCGCCTGCGCCACATCGTCGAAATATTGCATGCCGATCAATTTGCCGGTGAGATGCAGGAGATAGCCGGCATCTTCAGGGCCGAACAATTGCACCATCACGGGTGCGGCGGTGCGCACATATTCCATGGCGTAGTTGCGATACGCCTTTTCCAGCCGCGGCTTCGGCCAGCTCGCGACCGGCAGCGCCGGCGCGGTTGCGGGATCGAACAGCGGCGCTTCGAGATGGCGGGCGAACACCAGCCGCTGATCGAGCTCGAGCGGATGGTCATACTCGCAATAATAGCCCTCGAGCCCGTCCTGGCCGTCGACGCTCTGCTTGGTGCAGACGAAGCCGAGCTTTGGATTGCCGAGCGCCACGCCGTTGTTGGCGTGCCAGCCGCGCAGCATCGCGCGCGACACCTCGCCCGGCACGGCGCAGATTGCGGTGCCTTTCCAGATCCAGCGCGGCGGCGGATAGCGGATCCAGGCCTTAGCGTCGCTCTCATACATGTATTCGACATGCACGCCGCCGATCCAGTTGGAGAGATAATGATATTGCGCGGCCGCGACCGCCGGCGGCAAATCCGTCAGCCCGAGCTTCTCAAGGCCAAGCAGGAAGCGCTCCTGCTGCTGCCGGCGGAATACGCGGAACACGAACTCCGCGGCGTCGGCCGTGCCGCGCCGTGTCACCACCGTGAGGATCAGGCCGGTGAAGCAGGCATGGTAGAGATCGGCGACGCTGCGCCATCTGGCCCACAGCGCTTCCTGCGCCTTGCCCGCCTCGTCCATGCGAACCTCCTGGAGCTGCGCCGTCTATTATCTCCTGCGCGCGGTGCCCGGCATCATCGGCTAGGTCCGGAAATGCTTGGAGAGTTTCAGGCCCTGCGCCTGGTAGTTGGAGCCGATGCGCTGGCCGTAGAGTGCGTCGGGCCGCGCCAGCATCTTCTCATAGACCAGCCGTCCGACGATCTGGCCGTGCTCGAGGATGAAGGGCACCTCGCGCGAGCGCACCTCCAGCACCGCACGCGCCCCCTGCCCGCCGGCGCCGGCATAGCCGAAGCCCGGATCGAAGAACCCGGCATAGTGCACGCGGAATTCGCCGACCAGGGGATCGAAGGGCACCATCTCGGCGGCAAAGTCCGGCGGCACCTGCACGGCTTCCTTGGAGGCGAAAATGTAGAACTCGCCGGGATCGAGGATCAGGCTGCGGTCGGGCCGCGCCATGATCGGCTCCCAGAACTCCTCCACCGCATAGCCGCCGCGGCGGTCGACATCGACCACGCCGGTGTGGCGCTTGGCGCGATAGCCGACGAAGCCGTTCGAATTCTCGCCGGAGAGATCGACCGAGAGCGCGACGCCGCCGTTTAGGTCCGCATCGTCGCTGTCGACCAGCCGCTCCTTCGCATGCAGCGCCTCGAGCTCGTCGATGTCGAGAATGGCGTCACCGGTGCGGAAGCGCACCTGCGACAGCCGCGAGCCCTCGCGCAGCAGCACCGGAAACGTCTTCGGGCTGATCTCGGCATAGAGCGGGCCGTGATAGCCGGCGCCGATCATGTCGAAGCGGCGGGTGCCGTCGGCGATGACGCGGGTGAACACGTCGAGCCGTCCGGTGGAGCTCTTCGGGTTGGCGGCCGCGACGATCTCGGGCGGCAGCGCGAGAGACTCGATCAGCGGCACGATGTAGACGCAGTTGGTCTCCAGCACCGCGCCGTCGGCCAGGTTGATCTCGTGCAGCTTCAACTCGTCGATCCGCTCGGCCACCGTGGCGCCCGGGCCGGGGAGGAAGCTCGCGCGCACCCGGTAGGCGATATCGCCCAGGCGCAGATCGAGGCTCGCCGGCTGAATCTGGCTTTCGACAAAGGGATAGGCCGGCAGGATCAGGCCGGAATCCGCCATCGCCGCGATCATGCGGTCGGGCAGAATGCCGTTGGCATCGGGCGCAAGCGTGAACGACAAGTCAACAGTCCCTCTGGCCGCCATAATCCCTTAAATTCAGGCCTTTTACGGCCTTAGCCGAACCCCGCCTTGACGGGAAGGCTGCCTGGGAATATGAGCATGACTTATCCCGTGGTGATTTGAGCCGGCCGGCTTGCAGCCACGTTAAATAAATCGCTAAACAGGCCGGGGACGCGTGTGATCCCGGCCTCGAGGAGTTTCCCAGGCCGGTTTTTTTATGCCCGCTTTTAGCGGTCATGACGGAGGTCACATGTCCAAATCTACCACCCCCTCGCCCACCGCCCGTTTTCGCCCCGAGACCCGCCTGGTCCATGGCGGCACGCTCCGCTCCGAATTCGGCGAGACGTCGGAGGGGCTGTTCCTGACCCAGGGCTATGTCTACGACAGCGCGGAGCTGTGCGAGGCGCGCTTCAAGGGCGAGGACCCCGGCTACATCTATTCGCGCTACTCCAACCCGACCATTGCGATGTTCGAGCGCCGCATGATCGAGCTGGAGGGCGCCGAAGCCGGCCGCTCGGCCGCGACCGGCATGGCCGCCGTGACCACCGCGATCCTGGCGCCGCTCAAGGCCGGCGACCATGTCGTGGCCGCCAAGCAGCTGTTCGGAAGCTGCCGCTATGTCGTGGAGGACCTGTTGCCGCGCTACGGCATCCAGTCGACGCTGGTCGACGGGCTCAAGCTCGACGAGTGGCAGCGCGCGGTGAAGCCCAACACGAGGTCGTTCTTCCTGGAGAGCCCGACCAACCCGACGCTGGACGTGCTCGACATTCCCGCCATCGCGGAGATCGCGCATGCGGCCGGTGCGCGGCTGATCGTCGACAATGTGTTCGCGACCCCGATCTGGCAGAGCCCGCTCGCGCTCGGCGCCGACGTCGTGGTCTATTCCGCGACAAAGCACATCGACGGCCAGGGCCGCTGCCTCGGCGGCATGATCCTGTCGTCGGAGGCCTTCATCGCCGAGCATCTGCACAACTTCATGCGCCAGACCGGCCCCTCGATCTCGCCCTTCAATGCCTGGGTGCTGCTCAAGGGGCTTGAGACGCTGGCCGTGCGCGTGCGCGCGCAGACCGAAAATGCGGCGCGCATTGCCGATGCACTTGCCGCGCATCCGAAGATTTCGCGGCTGGTCTATCCCGGACGCGAGGATCATCCGCAGGCGGCGACGGTCAGGAAGCAGATGCGTGCAGGGTCAACGCTGGTCGGCTTCGAGGTCAAGGGCGGCAAGGCCGGCGCCTTCCGCTTCCTCAATGCGCTCAAGCTCGCGCGCATCTCCAACAATCTCGGCGACGCCAAGAGTCTCGTCACCCATCCCGCCACCACCACGCATCAGCGCCTGTCGCCGGACGCCCGCGCCGAGCTCGGCATCAGCGAAGGCTTCGTGCGCCTGTCCGTGGGGCTCGAGCATCATGACGATCTGATCGAGGATCTCACGGCTGCGCTGGAGCAGGCGTAAGGCGCTCTCTGTCATCCCGGCTTTCGCCATAGCCACAGCGCCGTAGGGTGGGCAAAGCGCAGCGTGCCCACCGGTTTGGGCGGGGGGTATGGTGGGCACGGCGCAAGTGCACCTTTGCCCAGCCTACAAATCCGGACTCACATCGGCCTGTACGTCTGCACCGCGGCCGGCACGTTGACGCCGAGCTTGATCTGGCCGACCGAGCGAATGATGTCGTCGCCGAGCAGCTGCGCAAAGCAGGCGTAGCCCCAGTCGTTCATGTGCAGGCCATCGGAGATGACGAAGCTGTCGGTCGGCAGACCCTGGCGCTCGTGCCAGTCGCGCATCACCGCAAAGCGCGGGAAGATGCCGATGTGGCGAAGCTGGGCGACGCGGCCGAGCAGCGTCACCATCTTGCCGGCGCTTTCGGGATGCTCGGTGACGCGCGGCGAATATTGCGGATCGACCAGCACCACGTCGCTGCCGGCGGCCTGGATGCGCGCGACGCCGTCCTCCACCATCTTGGCGGTCTCGTCGGGATCGAGATTGCGCAGCACCGCATTGGTGCCGACCTGCCAGATCACGAGATCGGGATGCGCGTCGATCACGGAGGCCTGCAGCCGCTTCATCATCTCCGGCGCGTCCTCGCCGCCGCGCCCGGAATTGACGACGGTGATGTCGGCCGTCGGGTATTGCCGGCGCAGCTGCGCCGCCAGCCGGTTCGGATAGGTGAATTCCGGCGCGGTGGTGCCGTAGCCTTGCGTCGATGACGAGCCGAAGGCGATGATGACGACCGGCTGGCCGGAGGCCAATTTGGCGGCGACATGCGGCAGCGTCCCCACCGGCTGCGCGCCGCCCTTCGGCGGCAGGCAGGGCACGCGGTTGAAGATGTCGCTGGCGGATTTCGCGGCCTGCTTGACCTTGTCGACGGCGCGCTCGGTCAGGCTCTTGCTCGGGCTGACAGCGGCTTGCGCCGTGGGTTGCACCTGCGCAGGTGTCGCGCCGTTCGCAGCGGTGGTTGCGGCATTGCCGACAGTGTCAGAGGCTGCCGCTTGTGCCGATGGCGTAGCCTGCGCGCTCTGCGCCTGGGCCGCCGGCGCCAGCACCAGCAGTGCCGACACGGCCAGCGCGATGGTTGCTGGAAAAGGGCGGAGACGACCCGCACCCGAAATCGAAATCCGCATAAAACCCAAAGTCCTAATTCTGCTGCGCCGGTCCGAGATGCGCCGCGTCGAAGATGAAATTCGACAGCGCGCGGCCGATGCAGTCATGCACGCGCTTTGCAAGCTCGGGGCCATGCACGGCGCTGAAAAGATCGAAATCCCCCTGCTCATTCCACTGACGCATGATGGAGAATCGATCGAACAACGGAACATCGTGCTCCTGCGCAACTGCGCGGATGTTGTCCATATAGGGCGAGCCGGAAATCATGGTCTCGGTGCGCGGGCTATATTGCAGGTTCATCAGGATCACATCGGCTCCCGCATTTTGCAGCGCGGCAACACCGCCGTCGACCGCGGCATGAAAATCGTCGGGATCCGTCGATCGCATAGCATCCACCGTGCCGGTCTGCCAGATGACCAAAGTAGGCTTTTTGTCTTCCATAAGCTTAACAAAGCCTGCGGACCCCTCTTCCGCGGTCTGCTTGGACTGTAGTTCTACGGAGACGTTGACGGCGACCTGCGGCAACTTGTCCTTCAGCGCCGCCTGCAGCCGTGACGGATAGGCCCCCTCCTGCGAGCCGCCGATGGTGGAGGAGCGGCTGCCGATCACCAGGATGTCGAGCGGATGACCGCTCTTGACCGCGTCGGCGACCTTGGGAAGCGAACTCTCGGTCGCAAGCAGCGAAGCGGGCACCGGACACGTCTCGACCTCCTCGGCACGGGCGACAGACGCGCCCGCAACGAGTGCAAACAATGTCAGGCCCAAAGCTGAGCCAACGGTCAAGGCTGACCGCATCAAGCTCCTCCAGCCAGATCGGCGTTGCCGCGGGCGCCTTTCTTGGCGCTCTTGTCGGCAGAATGCTTGTACCACGAAATGAGCCAGGCGACGGAAGACATGATGACGATACCGCATAGACTGATTAACGCGTGCAGCGCAGCACCGCCCGCAATTTCAGCCAGGAAGAAGTGTCCTGCGAACGCAAGGAACACGCCGAGGCAGAATATCTCCAGGGAATGCTGACCGCACAACATCAGCGGCTTCAGCCAGGGCGATTTCAAGCCCGGCCAGTTGTTGGGCAGGAAGCGCACCGTGATGGCGGCGAGTGCCAGGAAATGTGCAAAGCGCAACACGTCGAGATCGGTCTTGTCGATCGGATACATCCATTGCTCGAGCACGCGCGGCAGCACATGGCCGAGTTGCGGCACATACCAGGTCATTGTCACGAAGAAGGCTGCGACCAGATAGGCGATCGAGAGCCACAACGTGACGTTCGACGACAGGATCCTGTCCATCCGCCGCGCTCCGCCGAGCGCACACCAGGCGCCGAACACAAACAGCAATTGCCAGGCGAGCGGATTGAACGCCCACACGCCGTTCGGGTAGGACGAGAAATAGAGATCGTATTCCCAGGTCGCGGCATAGAGCAGCACCGAGAGCGCGAGCGTCAGATCCGCCCGCCAGCGCATCAACACAAGGATCAGCGGCAGCGCGAGCATCAGGACGATATAGAGCGGCAGCACGTCCATGTTGACCGGGCGGAAGCGCAACAGCAGCGCCTGGACGATGGTGACGTCGGGCTGCTTGAGGAAATCCATGATTCCCATCTCTTCGGAATAGAGCGGGTTCTCGAAGGAGGTTGCGACGTAGGAAATTTCCGCGAGGAAGATCGTGAACAGAAACACATGCGCGACATAGATCTGCCAGGCGCGGCGCAGGATGCGTGCGGCCGCGACAATGAAGCCGTGCTCGATCAGTGCCCGGCCATAGACGAACGCCGCCGTATAGCCGGAGATGAAGATGAAGATCTCGGTGGCGTCGGAAAAGCCGTAGTTGCGGATGGTGAACCAGGTCAACAGGCTCGGCGGCAGGTGGTCGATGAAGATCAGCCACAGCGCGAGGCCGCGAAACAGGTCGAGCCGGAGCTCGCGTTCGCCGACTGCGGGCAGCGTGATGGACGATGACGTGGCGGCGGCCGCCGCTGGTGCCTTGGCGGGCGCGTCGGCGGCGGCAGGTACAGAAATGCCGGTCACTTGGTCGGCTACTGAGGCCATCAATCACCGTCAATTCTTGGCGACACGGGCCGCCGGGAATGGATAAATCATAACGGTTGCGCGCCCGCCGGCCAAGCTGGCGGGGCGAGTCGCCCGGGGTCGGCCGGCGACGCAGGCCAGATAGGTCGGAACTGTGGTCAAACCACGGTTGACAACCAACCCGCCGCAGCAAACTTCGCAACGGCCAACGATTGGTTCCGCGCAAGGTTTTAGGTATGATCCTCCCATGTATCGCGCCGTTACCCGCCAGATCGAAGTCACCGTCGAGCCGAATTTCATGCCGGAACGCTCGTCGGCTGAGCAATCGCGCTATTTCTGGTCCTACACCATCGTCATCACCAACAGTTCCGACCAAACCGTGCAATTGCGCACCCGGCATTGGATCATCACCGACGCCTCGGGCAAGCAGCAGGAGGTGAAGGGCGAGGGCGTGGTCGGCGAGCAGCCCGTGCTCGCCCCCGGCGAGCGGTTCGAATACACCTCCGGCGTTCCCCTCTCCACCGCCTCCGGCTTCATGGCCGGCCGCTATCAGATGGTGAGCGAGACCGGCGAGCGTTTCGAGATCGAGGTGCCGACCTTCTCCCTCGACAGTCCCGGGGACGGCAAGCGGGTGTTGAATTAGCGTTGTTTGGAATCGGGTTGCATCCGGGCCTGCATGGTTCGAGACGGCGCTCGCGCGCCTCCTCACCATGAGGGGTTGAGAGCGTTGCCAAGATGGGCGCTGAGAGCGCGCCACACCCGACGGCCTCATCCTGAGGAGCCGCGCAAGCGGCGTCTCGAAGGATGGCCGCCGGTAATGGCGACCGTTGATTTGGGTGGCTCGCGTCCCGAACGGGTCTTGCCCCCTTAATACCCCCGGCTCCTTGCCAGCTGGTCGGCGTGGAAATTGGCGTCGCCGAACAGTTCTTCGCAGACGCGGGCGCGCTTCATGAAGAAGCCGATGTCGAACTGGTCGGTCATGCCCATGCCGCCATGCATCTGCACGCCCTCCTGCACCGCCCGTGTCGCGGTGGTGCCCGCGCGCGCCTTGGCGACCGCGACCGCGGTGGCGGCCGCAGCGACATCGGCGTCGAGCGCCTGCAGCGCTTTCAGAACCGCCGCGCGGGTGATCTCGATGTCGATATAAAGCTGGGCGGCGCGATGCTGCAGCGCCTGGAACTCGCCGATCGCCTTGCCGAACTGCTTGCGCTCTTTCAGATAGGCCGTGGTGCGGCCGAACACCTCCTCGCTGAGGCCCAGCATTTCTGACGCGATCGCGCCGCGGCCGATATTGAGCACGCCGTCGAGCAACGCGAAGCCGCCGTCGACCTCGCCCAGCACCGAATCCGCGGTGACCTCGACATTGTCGAAATCGATCCGCGCAGCATTGTGGGAATCGACCATGACGGTGCGCTCGATGCCGACGCCCCTCGACTTGGGATCGATCAGGAACAGCGTGACGCCGTCGCGCTCGCCGGCGCGACCCGCGCTGCGCGCCGCAACGATCAGGAGGTCGGCGACGTGACCGTCGACCACCAGCGCCTTGGCCCCATTGAGCCTGAAGCCGTTGCCGGAGCGCACCGCCTGCATGCCGGTTTGCAGCGGACGGTGCTTTGCGCCCTCGTCGATGGCGAGCGCCGCGACCAAGTCACCGGCGGCGAGCTTCGGCAAATAGTCGCTCTGCTGCGCCTTGTTGCCGCCCCGCGACAGCGCCGACGCCGCGACGACCGCCGTCGACAGGAAGGGCGAGGGCGTCAGGTTGCGGCCGATCTCCTCCATCACCACGCCGGCCTCGACACAACCGAGACCGGAGCCGCCGAACTCTTCCGGCACCAGAAGGCCGGCAAAGCCCATCTCGGCGAAGGTCTTCCACAATTCGCGCGAGAAGCCGGTCGCGTCCCGGCTGTCGCGCAGCTGCCGCAAATGCGCAACCGGCGCCTTGTCGCTGATGAGCCCGCGCGCGGAATCGCGGAGCATGGATTGTTCTTCGGTGAGGACGAGGGCCATGGATGTATCCGGTTTGAAATGTCCGTTCTTTGCTTCGTCATTCCGGGGCGGGGCGAAAACACCGAACCCGGAATCTCGAGATTCCGGGTTCGACGCTTCGCGCCGCCCCGGAACGACGGCGGAGAGCATTTACGCCCCCGGCAGATCCAGGATGCGCTTGGCGACGATGCCGAGCATCACCTCGCTGGTGCCGCCTTCGATCGAGTTGGCTTTGGTGCGCAGCCAGGCGCGCGGACGGGCGCCTTCCTTGGAGCGCTCGCTCTCCCACTCCAACGCATCGATGCCGCCGGCCGACATCAGGATCTCGTAGCGGCGCTTGTTGAGCTCGGTGCCGTAATATTTCATCGCCGACGAGAAGGCGGGATGCGCCTGGCCGGCCTTGTTGAGATCGACCATGCGCTCGGCGGCTGCGGCGAGTGCAGCCTCGTCGACATCGAAGCCTGCGATCTGGCCGCGCAGCATCGGATCCTCCAGCCGGCCTTCGGCATCGGTGCCGATGGAGTCGGCGGCGATCTGGCCGAGCGGCCGTCCTGCCCCGCGCTCGCCCATGCCGGAGATCATCGCGCGCTCATGCTGCAGCAGGTATTTTGCGACATCCCACCCGCGATTGACCTGGCCCACCACATTCGCCTTGGGCACGCGCACATTGTCGAAGAACGTCTCGCAGAACGGCGAGCGGCCGGAGATCAGCAGGATGGGCTTGGTCGAGACGCCCGGCCAGCTCATGTCGAACAGGATGAAGCTGATGCCGTCATGCTTCTTCGCGGTCGGGTCGGTACGCACCAGGCAGAAGATCCAGTCGGCGTAGTCGGCGTAGGAGGTCCAGATCTTCTGGCCATTGATGATGAAATGATCGCCGTCGCTCTCCGCGCGCGTCTGCAGCGAGGCGAGATCGGAGCCGGCATTGGGCTCGGAATAGCCCTGGCACCAGCGGATCAGGCCTGCGGTGATCTTCGGCAGATGCTCCTTCTTCTGCGCATCGGTGCCGTATTTGAGCAGCGCCGGGCCGAGCATGGAGATGCCGAACGAGGTCAGCGGCGCCCGCGCGCCGATGGCCGCCATTTCCTGGCGCACGATCTTGGCCTCCTCGCCGTCGAGGCCGCCGCCGCCATATTCCCTAGGCCAATGCGGCACGGTCCAGCCCTTGTCGCGCATGCGCTCGAACCAGACCCGCTGCGGCTCGCTCGAGAACTTCGCGTTGCGGCCGCCCCAGAACGTGTCCTCGTCCGACGTCATGGGCTTGCGCATTTCCGGCGGGCAGTTGGCCTCGAGCCAGGCACGGGTCTCCGCGCGGAATTTGTCCAGATCAGCCATTGGTGCGTTTCCATGAGTGAAGATGTTGAAAAGACCTTAGCGCTGGCACCGACGATTTCAACATGTCTCTTTCTTCTCGCCGCGCTGCTTCTTCTCCCTTGCGGGGAGAGGGTTCGGGTGAGGGGCTGTCTCCCCGAGTTCAGTGCGCGGTGAGTCCCCCTCACCGGGATTGCATCTTTCGATGCAATCCGGCCTGTCCCCGCGAGCGGGGCGACGCAAGTGGCGCCGGCACGCACAATACTGGCGGTGGTCAAGCCGCGCGATCGACGATAGCGTTG
Organism: Bradyrhizobium sp.; assembly: GCA_035293585.1. Classification (GTDB taxonomy): domain Bacteria; phylum Pseudomonadota; class Alphaproteobacteria; order Rhizobiales; family Xanthobacteraceae; genus Bradyrhizobium. Next base: position 19,580 of record DATGMN010000068.1, read on the forward strand.
GCGCCAGTATTGAAAAGACAGAGGAAACCGAGATGAGGCTGAAGCTGATTTCGCCAGACGAAATGAACGCCGACCAGAAGGCGACATATGACGAGGCGGTGGCCGGCAAGCGCGGCGCGGCGCCGGCGCCGATGTTGGCCTGGCTCAACAGCCCGGAGATGGCGCGGCATGCGACGCGGCTCGGCGAGACCTTGCGCTTCAACACCATGTTTCCGCCGAAACTGTCGGAGATCGCGATCCTGGTCACCGCGCGGCATTTCACCGCGCATTACGAATGGTGGGCGCACAAGCGGCTGGCGCTCAAGGGCGGCATGGACATCAAGATCATCGACGCCATCCGCGACCGCCGCACGCCGGAGTTCGACGATCCTGTTGCGGCGATGATCTACCAGGTGGCGAAATCGCTGCATGAGGGCCACGGGCTGTCGAAGCGGCTTTACGAGGATGCGGTGAAGCTTTTGACCGAGCGCGGGCTGGTCGAGATCATCGGCCTGTGTGGCTACTACACGCTGGTGTCGCTGACGCTGAACACGTTTGAGTTCGGCCTGCCGGACGGGGAAGTGTCGGAGCTGGCGTAAACGCTGCTCAACCTCCCGCTCCCCGCCCTTCGCGGGGAGAGGGTCGGGGTGAGGGGCTGCCTCCGCAAATTCGGATGCAAAGCAGCGCGCGGAGACTGCCCCTCACCCGGATTGCATCTTCGATGCAATCCGACCTCTCCCCGCAAGCGGGGCGAGGTAAGCTAGAGCAAGCGGAGGGAAGAGCGCCCGCGTACCATGATCAACCCCGCCGCCACGACCTCGAGTCCGATGCAGCCGTAGAACGGCAGCGCGTAGCTGCCGGAGAGATCGCGCAGCAGCCCGACCACGCCGGGCCCGAAGGCGTAGGTGACCTGATTGATGGCGGTGATCAGGCTGATCAGGACACCGAAATTGACGGGCGGAAACTCGCGCTGCACGATCAGCGACGGCAGCGTGATCAGATTGCCGACGGAGAAGCCGAATACGGCGCTGGCGGTGATCAGCACATAGGCATTGTGCGAATTGATGATGACGACGAGCGCGCAGGCCTGGCTCAGGAAGGACAGCGCCGACGCCCGCCGCTGATTGAGCCGGTCGATCACGGTAGAGAAAACGATGCGCCCGACCATCGCCATCGCCGTGAGGAACGCGACCGCAACCGCCGCGCTCTCGCGTCCGATCACCGGATCGAGAAACGAGATCAGATGGACGATGAAGCCGACTTGCGCGAAGAGCACCAGCGCAAAGGCGATCGCAATGGCGAGAAAGCCGACATCGCGCAGCGCCGCCTTGCGGATCGCGATCGCGGACGGCGCGGCCGCCGCGCGCACCGGCGCCAGATGATGCGGCGGCCGGCCGACCAGCAGCGCCACGACCGGCACCAGCACCACGAGCATCGCCAGCGCACCCGCTGTCATCGCGCCGGAAAAGCCGAGATGGCCGACCGCGAGCACCAATAGCGGCACCCCCGCGATGCCGCCGAAACTCGCGCCGTTCAGCGCCAGGCTGATCGCCATGCCGCGCCGCGCATCGAACCACAGGCTCAGCGTGTTGGTGACCATCGCAAGGCTCATGCCCGCCCAGCCGAAGGCGAGCAGCGCGTTCGCAGCATAGAGCTGCCATGGCGAGCTCACCTGCCCGATGGCGCCGACCGCCACAGCCATCGCGGCAATCCCGGCCAGCAGACAGGCGCGCGGCCCGAACGCGCGCACGGCTTCCGCGACGAAGACCACGATCAGCGCGCCGAACAGATAGAAGAAGGTGGTCGCGCCCGAGATCAGCGACGCCGGCCAGCCGTGACTGCGGTGCAATTCGGCCAGATAGACACCCTGGCCGTAGAAGCCGAAGCCCCAGCCGAAGGTCGCGACCAGGAAACAGATCGCAACGATCCGCCAGCCCTCGTAGCGGAGGGAGCTCTCGTCGATGGTGATATGGTTGGTGGCGTCCAATGTCCTGGCTCGTTATTTCTGACTCCGTCATTCCGGGGCGGCTCGAAGAGCCGAACCCGGAATCTCGAGATTCCGGGTTCGATGCTTCGCATCGCCCCGGAATGACGGAGTGAAACGACCACCATTAGCACATTGATCCGCCGATCACTTCGACCGCAGCCGAAGTGTCAGCAGGTGGCATCACATGCTTGGCTCGGGGAATTCGTCAATGGCGGTGAGGCGGGCGCGGCGGCGCCTGGCAGCTGATGTCAGCACGAGCACGATGAGGCCGAGCACGACGGGCGGATAGACCACCATGTTCACCGCCGACCAGCCGTAATTGGCAAGCAACTGCCCGGAGGAGAAGGAGCCGACCGCCATGGTGCCGAACACCAGGAAATCGTTGAACGCCTGGACCTTGTTGCGCTCCTGCGGCGAATGGGTCTCCAGCACCAGCGCGGAGGCGCCGACGAAGCCGAAATTCCAGCCCACGCCGAGCACCATCAGCGTCGCCCAGAAATGCGGAGCGGTGGTGCCCGACAGGCCGATGGTCGCGGCGACCGCTTCCAGCGTCAGCCCAATCGCACCCACGACCGGCGCGCCGAACCGCGTGATCAGCGAGCCCGTGATGAAGCTCGGCCCGTACATGGCGACGATGTGCCACTGGATGCCGAAATTGGAATCCGAGAGGGTGAGGCCGCAGATCTTCATCGCCAGCGGCGCCGAGGTCATCACCAGGTTCATCATGGGATAGGCGATGACGCCGCACAGCGCGGCTGCAATGAAGCGGGGCTGGCGCACGATTTTCGACAGCGGCCGGCCCGCATGCAAATCGGCGGCGACAGGCTTCGGCGCATCGACCCCGGCCGTGATCGCCATGGCGACCAGCGCGACCGCGGCCTGGATCACATAGCTGAAGGCGAACAGATAAGGCGGCCAGACATCCATGGTCCATTGCACGAGCTGCGGGCCGAGCACGCCGGCAAACACGCCGCCCGCCATCACCAGCGACACCGCCTTGGGACGAAAGCCGTAGCTCGCGCCATCGGCCGCGGCGAAGCGATAGGATTGTGCCACCGCGCCATAGAGGCCGCCGAGGAAGGTCGCGCAGCAGAACAGCCAGAACTGCGCGTGCAGGATGGCGAGCGCGCCGATCAGCCCGGTGAGCGCGCCGCAGCCGGTGCCGATGATGAAGGCGATGCGCCGGCCATAGCGGCGCGAGATCGCACCCGTCGGCAAAGTGCCGGCGGCGAGCCCCAGCACATACATCGAGATCGGCACGGTCGCGAGCGACATCTGTGGCGCAAGCGTCGCGCCGACGATCGAGCCGGTGGCGAAGATCACGGCCGAATTGGCTCCCGTGAGCGCCTGGGCTGCCGCCAGCCGCGCCACATTGGCCCGCGCGCGGGCATCGTCGATTAAGTCTTCACTGGCCGTCACGTCGATCATCAGCGCCTTCGGTCACGAATCCCTGTAGTGGTGCTCGTCAAAGCCGCGCCACTATGGGGAGACAGGGCAGCGCGATCAACCGCCGCAGACGGGCGCGGGCTATGCGTCGGAAGAGGACGAACGCGCGCGACGCGCGACGAACGATGCCCTCCCCTCTCCCCGTCCTTCACGGGAAGAGGGTCAGGGTGAGGGGCTCTCTCCACCAGCTGAACTCTTGGAGTCAGCCCCTCACCCGACGCTTCGCGTCCACCTCTCCCGGCAAAAGCGGGGCGAGGTAACTTCTAAGCGCGCCCGAACACCAGGATCATGTTATTCGCCGGCATGTCCTTGACCTCGCGCAAGGCGAGGCCGCATCGTGCGGCGAGTTGTTCGAGATCGGCGATGTCACGCACGCCCCAGTCCGGATTGCCCTCGCGCAAGGACGTGTCGAACACCGCATTGGAGAGCGCGGTGTGCTGGCCGTCGCGCTTGAACGGGCCATAGAGAAAGAACCGGCCATCGGGGCGCAGAAGCTCGCCGGCGCCCTTGAACAGCCCTTCCGCGACCGGCCATGGCGCAATGTGGATGACATTGGCGCAGAACAGCGCGAGCAGCTCTTTCGGCCCGCCGTCGCGCTGCATCACACAGGCCCAGCCGGGATCGGACAGGTCGATCTTGAACGGGGCGCGGATGTTCGGCAGGGCGGAATGCGCGCGCCAGGCCGCGATGCTTTTCAAATGCTGCTCGTTGTAGTCGCTCGGCCACCAGGTGATGCCGGGGGTGTTTCGCGCGAAATGCACCACATGCTGGCCGGTGCCGCTGCCCGCCTCCAGCACGTCGCCGGATTTCCCTTGCAGGAATGCCGCGAGCACCACCCAGATCGGCTGGTGGTTGCGATGGAAGGCCGGCGCGTCCAGCCGCCCGTCCGGCTCGACCCGCCCGCCATCCTTGCCGAATTCCACCACATATTCCGCCACTGGCCGCGCTCCCGTGTTCCAGGCTTGATCGGATCGCGGAACTCAGGCCCGCGCCAAGCGGCATTTTAACCTCAATTTCCGGCACTTATCAGCGGCATTGCCAGGCAATGGCCTTTATGCTTTTCACGAACTATATTTCTCGAAACAGATCATCGACATAGCCCGCCTCTGAACCCCCTTGGGAACCGGCCGTGATCCCCTATCCTCGCCTCCAGTTCCTTGTTTTCGCCGGCCTTGCGCTCGCGCTGCTCTGCGCTGCGGTGGCGCCCGCAAACGCGCAATCGTCGGTCGCCGAGGGCGAGAGGCTCGCTTTCGACCGCGGCAAGGGCAATTGCCTGACCTGCCATGATATCAAGGGCGGCGATCTGCCCGGCACGATCGGCCCCGCACTGAAAGACATCAAAAGCAAATATCCTGACCGCAACGACCTGGTCGCCATCCTCACCGACGAGACCAGGCGCAACCCCCAAACCATGATGCCGCCGTTCGGCCGCAACCGGATCCTGACCGATGAGGAGATCAACGCCATCGTCGATTTCCTCCAGACCCTGTGACGGCGGCGCTTTTCGGAGACGATGATGGGTTTTTCGATTGAACGATTTTCCGCAACGCGCCGCCTGGTGCTGCAAGGAGCCCTGACGGCCGCCGGCGCCGTGGCGCTGTTTGGCCTCGGCGGGCTCGCCGCGCTGCCTGCGCGCGCCGCGACCGATGACAAATATCCGGAAGAGGCATTCAGGCAGAAGGCTGACAAGGATGCCATCCAGGCGCTGTACGGCCGCACCGCGGAAACGTCCGACAAGGTGAAGCTCGACGCGCCCGAGATTGCCGAGAACGGCGCGGTGGTGCCGATCTCGGTGACGACGACGCTCGACAACGTCACCTCGATCTCGTTTCTGGTCAGCGGCAATCCGAATGCGCTTGCGGCGTCCTATGTCATTCCGGAAGGGACGCTGCCGGCCGTCTCCAACCGGCTGAAGATGCAGCAGACCAGCAATGTGATCGCGATCGTGGAAGCCGGCGGCAAGCTCTTCAGCGCCACCAAGGAAGTCAAGGTCACCGTCGGCGGCTGCGGCGGCTAGGCCAGCAAGGATCGAACTCATGGCATCGACAATCCGCGTGCGCGCGATCGCGAATGGCGACGTAACCGAGGTGCAGGCGCTGATCCAGCACCCGATGGATTCGGGATTCGTGAAGGATGCGCAGGGGCAGGTGATCCCGGCGCATTTCATCCAGCAGTTGACCTTCGAGCACAATGGCAAGCGCGTCTTCGCCGCCGACTGGGGCCCGGCGGTGGCGAAGGACCCTTATGTGAAATTCGGCTTCAAGGGCGCCAGCAAAGGCGACGAGTTGAAGGTGAGTTGGATCGACAACAAGGGCGCCAGCGATTCCATCACCGCCAAGATCCAGTAGGCCTGCGCGTGCGCTCCGTCCTTGCTCCAATCCTGGCCCTCATCTCGGCCGCACTCGCGGCCGGCGTGATCGCGCAAGCAGCACCCGCTGCCGATACGCCTGATCCAGCGGCGGACGCCAAGGCGTTCCGCGATTATTTCGTGACAAAATTCCCCAAGGTGAAGCTCGACGACTTCGTCAACGGGCCCTATTCGATGAATGAGGACATGCGCAAGCAGTGGCTGGAGAAGGAGGAGTTTCCGCCCTACGACTTCGCGCTCGATGCCGGCAAGGAGATGTTCGCCAAGCCGTTCAAGAACGGCAAGACCTATGCCGACTGCTTCGAGAATGGCGGGATCGGCATCCGGCAGAACTTTCCTTACTTCGACGTGAAGCAGGGCGAGGTGGTCACGCTCGAGCTCGCGCTCAACCGCTGCCGCACCGAGAATGGCGAGGCGCCGCTGTCCTATGTGAAGGACGATATGGCCTCGCTCACCGCCTATATGGCTTTCACCTCGCGCGGCAAGCCGTTCGACATCAAGATCCCCGATGATCCGCGGGCGCTGGCGGCTTACGAGAACGGCAAGCGCTATTTCTATACGCGGCGCGGCCAGCTCAACTTCTCCTGCGCGAGCTGCCATGTGCAGAGCCCTGGCCAGCGGTTGCGCGCGGAAATCCTGGCGCCAGCGCTCGGCATCCTCAATGCCATGCCGATCTACCGCTCCGAATGGGCCGGCATGGGCTCGATCAGCCGCCGTTTCATCACCTGCAACAGCCAGACCCGCGCCGTGCCGGAAGAGGCGCAATCCGAGGACTATCGCGACCTCGAATATTTCCTGTCCTATGTCAGCAATGGCCTGCCGATCTCGGGCCCGGGAGCGCGGCCATGACGCGCATGGCGCTCGCTGCAATCGGACTCATCGCGCTGGCCGCGCCTGCGCGCGCCGCCTCCGAGGCTGACTTCAAGGCGGCCTATGCCGCTGCCGAAGCTGCGGAGAAAGAGGCAGGCAGCCTGCGCAACCAATGGATCACGACAGAGGCCGCCCTGAGCGCCGCGAAGAAGGCGGCGGCAAAGGGCGATTTCGACGCAGCGATCGCCTCGGCAAAGGAAGCCGAGGCATTGGCAAAGGCATCGATCTTCCAGGCGACCTCCGAGAAGGACCGCTGGAAGGACGCGGAAATCCACTAGAGAAAAAGCGCGCAATGCCGATACGCCGGCGAGATTTCCTGAAGCTGTCGGGCGCGGCCGCACTGCTGCCGTGGCCAGGCTGCTCGCGCGCGGCCGACGTCGCGAGCCTCTACGATCTCCCGCGCTTCGGCAATGCACGCATCCTGCATCTGACCGATACGCATGCGCAGCTCAAGCCGGTCTATTTCCGCGAACCCAGCGTCAATATCGGCATCGGCGCGATGGCGGGCCAGCCGCCGCATCTGGTCGCAAACGCCTTTCTCGACCGTTTCGGCATCAGCCCCGACAGCGCGGAGGCTTACGCCTTCACCAGCCTCGACTTCGAGAAATCGGCGCCGCGCTTCGGCAAGCTCGGCGGCTTCGCGCATCTGAAGACCTTGATCGATAAACTCCGCAGCGATGCCGGCGAGAGCCGCACGATGCTCGTCGACGGCGGCGATCTCTGGCAGGGCACGGGGCAGGCCAATGAGGCGCACGGCGCCGACATGGTGGAAGCTGCGAATCTGCTCGGCATCGAGGCGATGACCGGCCATTGGGAGTTCACCTATGGCGAGGCGGCGCTGCGTGACAATCTTGCGCGCTTCAAGGGCGAATTCCTGGCGCAGAACGTCTTCCTGACCGAAGAGGCCGCCTTCAACGACGCCAAGGCGTTCGATCCCGCGTCCGGGCGCGTATTCAAGCCGGCGATGATCAAGGAGATCGGCGGGCATCGCGTGGCGGTGATCGGCCAGGCCTTCCCTTACGTGCCGATCGCCCACCCCAAGCGCTTCACGCCCGGCTGGACCTTCGGCATCCACGACGAGGAGCTGCAGAAGCTGGTGCAGGGCCTGCGCGACACTGACAAGGTCGATGCGGTGATCCTGCTGTCGCATAACGGCATGGATGTCGACCTCAAGCTCGCCGGCCGCGTCACCGGCATCGATGTCATCCTCGGCGGCCATACCCATGACGCCGTGCCGCAGCCGATCCCCGTCAATAACGCCGCCGGCACCACGCTCGTCACCAATGCCGGCTCGAACGGAAAATTCCTGGCCGTGCTCGATCTCGAGCTGTCGAAGGGCAAGGTCGGCGGCGCGCGCTATCGCCTGCTGCCGGTGTTCTCCGAGCTCCTGAAGCCCGATCCGGCAATGGCCGCGCTGATCGACCGGATGCGCGAGCCGCATGCTGCCTGGTTCGACAAGATCGCAACCGCGGAGCACCTGCTCTACCGTCGCGGCAATTTCTCCGGCCCCATCGACCAGCTCATCTGCGATGCAATGCGAAGCGAGCTCGATGCGGAGATCGCGCTCTCGCCCGGCTTCCGCTGGGGCACCACGCAGCTCGCAGGCGAAGCACTGACCATGGAGGACGTGCTGGCCGAGACCGCCATCACCTATCCCGAGACCTATGTGCAGGGCATGACCGGCGCCGACATCAAGGCCGTGCTCGAAGACGTCTGCGACAATCTGTTCAATCCCGACCCCTATTATCAACAGGGCGGCGACATGGTCCGCACCGGCGGCCTCACCTACAGCTGCACGCCGGCGGAACGCGCCGGCCGGCGCATTTCGGAGCTCCGGCTCGACAATGGCGCGCTGCTGGAGGCGAACAAGCGTTACAAGGTCGCAGGCTGGGCCTCGGTCAATGCGCAGACGGGCAAGCCGATATGGGACGTGTTCGCGAACTACCTGCGCACCGACAAGACGTCGCCATCGCGCGGCAGCGGCGTCACGCTGAAGGGCGTCGATGGCAATCCGGGTGTTGCAGAGCAATGACACGGCCTTGTGTCATTGTGCATTGCGCGTGGCGTTAATCCGGTGAGGGAAAAAGGGGTATACTCGCGGCCGAGGCCGTAAAGACTCTCTCCGGTCATTCCGGGGCGGCTCGCAGAGCCGAACCCGGAATCTCGAGATTCCGGGTTCGGTGCTGCGCATCGCCCCGGAATGACGGAGTAACACAATCAAGGACCGCTTCCGCAATGCTTCGCAATCTCCTTCTCGCCTTCACCCTCTCCCTCACCCTCGTCACGACGGCCGCCGCCGAAGGCAAGGCGCATCGCATCGCAATCCAGGTCGATCAGAACGATCCGCAGGTGATGAATCTGGCGCTGAACAACGTCAATGCCGTCATCGAATATTACCGCGGCAAGGGCGAGGACGTGGACATCGAGATCGTGGCCTATGGACCGGGGCTGCACATGCTGCGCACCGATTCATCGCCGGTGCAGGACCGCATCCGGCGGCTCAAGGACCTGGTCTTCCCCGGCAAGATCCAGTTCTCCGCCTGCAACAATACCAAGCAGGGCATGGAGAAGGCCGAGGGTCACGCCATTGCGGTTGTGCCGGAGGCGACCATCGTCCCCTCCGGCGTGGTGCGACTGATGGAATTGCAGGAGCAGGGCTGGAGCTATGTACGGCCGTGATTATCTTGGTGTGATAGTGTTGGGAATCATTTGAGGACGAACCACAATGATCTTCCGCCAGCTTTTCGATAGCGTGTCCGGCACCTACAGCTATCTGCTCGCAAGCCGCGCCGGCGGCGAGGCCCTGATCCTCGATCCGGTGCTGGAAAAGGCCGACCGCTATTGCCAGCTCTTGCGCGAGCTGGATCTCAAGCTGGTCAAGGCCGTCGACACCCATCTGCACGCCGACCATGTCACGGGGCTGGGCGAGCTGCGCGACCGCACCCATTGCATCACCATCATGGGCGAGCAGAGCAAGGCCGACGTGGTGTCGATGCGGGTCGGCGACGGCGACAAGGTGACCATCGAGGGGATCGCGCTCGATGTCATGTACACGCCGGGCCACACCGACGATTCCTACAGCTTCCTGATGGGCGACCGCGTCTTCACCGGCGACACGCTTCTGATCCGCGGCACCGGCCGCACCGATTTCCAGAACGGCAGCGCGCGGGCGCAATATGATTCGATCTTCAACCGCCTCCTGAAACTGCCGGAGGAGACACTGGTCTATCCCGCCCATGACTACAAGGGCGACACCGTCTCCACCATCGGCGAAGAGAAGCGTTACAATCCGCGGCTGCAGGTACGCTCGGTCGACGACTATATCGAGCTGATGAACAATCTGAAGCTGCCCAATCCGAAGATGATGGATGTCGCGGTGCCCGCCAACATGCATGTCGGCCTGCACCAGGAGGAGCTTGCGAAAGAGGGCCGTGCGCTCAGCCCGCTCGAGGCGATCGCAGCCCTCGGCCGCCCCGACATCCTGCTGGTCGATTTGCGCGAGAGCGGCGAGCGCTGCAAGCACGGCACGCTCGCGGGCGCGCTGCACGCGCCCTATCCCTCGATCGAGGACAATCTGAAGCCGGGCGGCATGCTGCGCGAGGTCGCCGCCGCCACCGGCCGCCGCATCGTGTTCTTCTGCGCCTTCGGCGAACGCTCGGCAATGGCGGTCGCAGCCGCCAAGGACGCCGGCCTCCTCAACGCCGCCCATATCGCCGGCGGCATGGATGCCTGGAAGAAAGCGGGCGGCCCGGTGCAGGCGGCCTGACGACGACAGAGGAGGGGCGCATGGGTGGCAGCGGCAGGAAGGACGAGCCCGGCAAGAAGGCAGACGACAAGGCGAAGAAGCCGCCACCGGCGCCGCCGCAGCTCGATGACAACGACGATTACGAAGACGGCGACATCGCCACGCCCAAGCGCGATCGCTCCGGCAACGACGACGAGCCGCTGTAACTCTCCGTCATTGCGAGGAGCGAAGCGACGCGGCAATCCAGAGTCCTTGCCGTGGCCTTGGATTGCGTCGCTTTGCTCGCAATGACGGCGGAGCCTAAGCCTGCTCCGATCGCGAGCGCCCCGTCCATCACCGTCATACTGAGGTGCGAGCGGAGCGAGCCTCGAAGGATGAACGGCCCGGATGCAGCAGCGCGGGCCGTCGCCCGTCGAGGCTCGCGCTTTCGCGAGCACCTCAGGGTGACGGGTCGGAGAAACCTATTCCCGACGCGCATGGCGGCAGTAGTCTCACGCCAACGCTGCCATGCGCCACCGTTCATGGACAAATAACCGCTTCAACCGATAGTTTGGCCGCCTGGAAAACAGCCGGAATCCGCATCCCGCAATGGTCGACATTCTCGCCGCACCGCAGCAAATTGAAGCCGAGTCCAAGGCGGACACCGGCCTGCGCACGCTCGCCTTGATCTCGGTGGCGCATTGGGTCAGCCATGTTCACATCCTGGTGCTGCCGATGCTGTTCCCATTCCTGAAGGCGGCGCTCGGGGTCGACTATCTGCAACTCGGCTTTGCGCTGACGGTGTTCGCCGTGGTCTCGGCGCTGACCCAGGCGCCGACCGGCTATCTGGTCGATCACCTTGGCGCGCGAAAGATCCTGCTGCTCGGGATGATCCTGGGCGGCGTGTCCTTGATCCTGCTCGCGCTGCATCTGACCTATCCGGTGCTGGTCGCGAGCGCCGTGCTGCTGGGGCTCGCCAACAGCGTCTATCATCCCGCCGATTACGCCATCCTCGCCGCGCATATGGATGAGGCGCGCATGGGCCGCGCCTTTTCCATCCACACCTTTGCCGGCTATCTCGGCACCGCGGTCACGCCCGTGATCGTCGCGGGGCTCATGACCTGGGTCGGCGGCACCGGCGCGCTTGCGGCGATCGGGGGCATCGGCATCGTGGTGGCGTTCTCGCTGCTGCTGTTCGGCGTGCCCGAGGCGAGCGCCAAGCATCAGACCGCCAGCGGCAACGCGCCTACGAAGCAAAGCATCATCACGACGGCGCTGGTCGTGCTCACCATCTTCTTCATGCTGCTCGGCCTGTCCACGGCCGGCATCTCCAATTTCGGGCTGGTGGCGCTGATGAACGGCTACGGCGCCTCGTTCTCGACAGCCAACGTGGCGCTCACCGCCTATCTCGGCGCGGCCGCGGTCGGCGTGCTCGCCGGCGGCTTTCTCGCCGATCACACCAGGCGCCACGGCCAGGTCGCCGCGGTGTGCTTCGGCATCAACACGGCCATTGTGCTGGTGATTGCGCTGGTGGCGCTGCCGGCGGCGATATTGATGGTCGCGATGACGGTCGCGGGCTTTCTCGGCGGGGTGATCGCGCCCTCGCGCGACATGCTGGTGCGCAACGCCGCGCCCCCGGGCGCCGCAGGCCGTGCCTTCGGCCTCGTCTCCACCGGCTTCAATTTCTCTGGGATTCTCAGCCCGGTTCTGTTCGGCTGGATCATGGACCAGAACCTGCCGCATTGGGTGTTCGGCCTGTCGGCGCTGTTCATGGTGCTGACGGTCGCGCTGACGCCGTTCACGGAGCGGAAGGCGGACGCCCGCGCCTGAGCCGTCGTCCTGGTGCAAGCCGGGACCCGCCGGCAGCGAGGCGGGAGATCGCGGACCTGAGCGACATGGCCGGGCTCGTCCAGGGCATGACGTGTGGAGGCAGCTCGCGCACGCAACTCCGAGCGCGGTTCCCACGCATTGCTGAGTTCTGATCCCCGCGGTTGACAGTTGGGGGCTTGCGCCGATGATGCAGCCAACCACAACAAACATCCGGGGAGTAGGCCAATGCCGGCCAATCCAGATCTCGTGATCCGCGGCGGCACCATCGCTGACGGCAGCGGCGGCAAGCTGTTCGAAGCCGATATCGCCATTCAAGACGGCCGCATCAGCGAGGTCGGCAAGATCGCGGGCAAAGGCCGCGAGGAGATCGACGCGCGCGGCAAACTCGTGACCCCGGGCTTTGTCGACGTCCACACCCATTACGACGGCCAGGTGACCTGGAGCCAGGACATCTCACCCTCGTCACAGAACGGGGTCACCACCGCGATCATGGGCAATTGCGGCGTCGGCTTCGCGCCGTGCA
>DATGMN010000069.1:0-49631 GCA_035293585.1 Bradyrhizobium sp.
AGCCGCCTCGGCGAAGCCCTTTTCCGACAGGGCAAACACCTCGGGATCGTCGCGCAGCTTGCCGAACGGCAGACGCGTGAGGGATGCGACCGAGCTGTTGGTCGCCAGCAGCACGAATTTTTCCCACAGCGCGACGACGATGTCGTCGGTGTTGACCGAATCGAAGCCGGCCGCCTGGCACGCCGCATGGAACGCAGCGCCACGCGCGCTCGGCCGCCCATCGAGCTCGCCGAACACGAGGCGCATGAAGACGCCGGTCTGGCGGATCACGCCGGGCTCGGCAATGGTCGCGCTGATCTGCGCGACGCCACCCATGACCGCCTCCTTGCCAAGGATCGGGATGAGCCGTTCACTTGCGTCGATGCCATTCTGCAGCGGAATGACGGCGGTCGTCGCGCCGACGAGGGGCCGGATCGCGGCGCCGGCGCTCTCAACGTCCCATAGCTTGACGCAGAACAAGACGACGTCCACTGCGCCGATCGACGCCGGGTCGTCGGTCGCCTTGGCCGGTTGCAGATGAATGTCGCCGCGCGGGCCGAGCACCTTGAGCCCCCGCTCGCGCATTGCCGTCAGATGCGCGCCTCGCGCAAGGAAGGTCACGTCGCTACCGCCCTTGGCCAGCGCCGCTCCGAACGCCCCGCCGACCCCGCCCGCGCCGATCACCGCAATCCGCATTGGCCCATTCCTCTTCTGCCGCTTCGACCGGCATTATTGCATGATCGCGCGGATCAGGTCAGTCTGGATCGCCGCGCCAGGTGTTTCTCGGCCATGGCGCCGACCAGGCGCGCCTGCACGGTTGAAGCCAGGGCCTGCCCCGCGTAAAACCGGCAGGCCATGACCCCTACCCCCACTGCAAAATCGTCCACCGGCTCGCTGCTGTCGCCCGAGGCCAACCAGGCGGCGGCGCTTGCCGCCTATAACGGCATCCTCACCGTCGATCTCGACGCCATCGTCGCCAACTGGCGCAAGCTCGAGAAGACCGCAGTGCCTGCCGAATGCTCCGCGGTGATCAAGGCCAATGCCTATGGCTGCGGCATCGAGCCGGTCGCCAAAGCGCTTTCCGCGGCGGGCTGCAAGACCTTCTTCGTGGCAACGCTGGATGAAGCCCGCGCCGCGCGGGCGGCCCTGCCGCAGGCTGTCATCTATTCCCTCAACGGCTTCTTCCAGAACACCGGCGAGGCCTACGCCAGGATCGATTGCCGGCCGGTGATCGGCGACCTCAACGAGCTCGCCGAATGGGACGTGTTCTGCCGCCGCTCCGGCTGGTCGGGGGGCGCTGCCATCCACATCGACACCGGCATGAACCGGCTGGGCTTGACGATTGCGGAAGCGCAGAGCCTGATCCCGCGCATCAATGCCGGCGATCACGGCATCACGCTGGTGATGAGCCACCTCGTCTCCGCCGAGCAGCTCCACAGCCCCATCAATGCCCGGCAGCTCGCGGCCTTCCGCGAGATCCAGAGCTTCTTCACCGGCGTGCCGGCGGCGCTGGCCAATTCGTCCGGCATCTATCTCGGCGCGCCCTTCGTGTTCGACCTGGTACGCCCCGGGGCCGCCCTCTACGGCGTCAACCCGACGCCGGAAGCGGACAATCCGATGCAACCGGTCGTCGACCTCAAGGCGCGCATCATCCAGACCCGCACCATCGAGCGCGGCGACACCGTCGGTTACGGCGGCACCTGGAGCGCGCGGCGACCCACGAAGCTTGCCATTGTCGCGACCGGCTATGCCGACGGCTATTTCCGGGCCGCCAGCGCCAGCGACGGCACCCGCGGTGCGGAAGTCATCGTCGCCGGCAAGCGCTGCCCGATAGCCGGCCGCGTCTCCATGGACCTGATCGCGGTCGACATCACCGACCTGCCGCCCAACGCGGCGCGGCGCGGCCACATGGTGACGCTGATCGGCGAAGGCATCACGGTCGATGAGCTCGCCCATCACTTCGGCACCATCGGCTATGAGGTCTTAACCAGCCTCGGCCGCCGCTTTGCGCGGGTCTACAAGGGTGGCGGCGAGGCTGCGAATGCCGCCACGACGCTCTCCCCGGCCTGATCGCCCGCGGCTTTCCAAGTCCCATGAAAGTCGCGACCTTCAACATCAACAACATCAACCGGCGGCTGCCGAACCTGCTCGCCTGGCTGCGAGCCGCAAAACCGGACATCGTCTGCCTGCAGGAGCTGAAGGCAACCGACGGCCAGTTTCCGCTGTCGGCGATCGAGGCGGCCGATTACCACGCGGTGTGGCGTGGGCAAAAAACCTGGAACGGCGTCGCCATCCTGTCGCGCAAGGGCGAGCCCGTTCTGACCCGGACTGCGCTACCCGGCGACGAGACCGATCACGACGCGCGCTACATCGAGGCCGCCGTCAGCGGCATCATCGTCGCCTGCATTTACGCGCCGAACGGCAATCCGCAGCCGGGGCCGAAATTCGACCATAAGCTCGCCTGGCTGAAGCGGCTGCGCACCCACGCGGCGAAGCTCTTGAAGCAGGATCTGCCGATCGTGCTGGCCGGCGACTACAATGTCGCGCCCGATGTCCTCGACATCTATCCCACGCGCTCATGGGACAAGGATGCGCTGATCCAGCCGAAGAGCCGTGCCGCCTTCGCCGCGCTCGTCAAGCAAGGCTGGACGGATGCGATCCGCACGCTGCATCCCGATCAACCGATGTACACGTTCTGGGATTACAAGCGAAACCGCTGGGCGCGAGACGCCGGGCTGCGGCTCGATCATCTCCTACTCAGCCCGCAGCTCGCGCCTCGCCTGAGCAAGGCCGGCGTCGACCGCAAGGTCCGCGCCGAGGACGGCGCCAGCGATCATGCGCCGGCATGGATCGTGCTCGGCAAAGCATGATCCCGGAGGGCCGCGTGAGCGAAAAGCGGAGACCGGTCTTCCGAACGGATCATGCTCAAACGGAGAGATGAGATCCTGATGCGATTTCCTTTAATCGCATCAGGATCTCACCGCCTGAGCGGACTCGGCCGGCGGCGATTGGCTCTGCCGTCCCGTCGCGACCAGCAGAACCTCGCGCTCGTCGGCAGGCATCGCCCGCAGGCGGCGAATGACGGTGAGCCGCAATGCGAGAAATCCGCCGCCGAAAACGACCAATTTGCTGACGATGCCATAGAGCGGCATGACCATGGCCCAGGTCGACAAGCTGCAGGCGAGAGCGACGACCGCATTGACGGCCGCGGACACGAACATCAAACCCGCCCAGACGAAACCGACGATCACGGCGACGTCGGGCGCGACCGCCCGTGCAATCTCCGGCAGATAGCGGTTGAGCCAACCCGCTTTGAGCATGACACAGCCGACGACCAGATAGATCACGCTCGGCTTGAACAGCACGAAGCGCGGGTCGTCGGTGAGAAGCGTCGCGGTGCCGGCCGCGACCACGAGAAACAGGCTCAGCCATTCCATGACGTGGATTGGCTTGCGCCGTACCATTTGAATCCCGATCTGGGTTGCGCCGAGCGCCATGCCGAGGCCCACCGACAGGATCACGTTGTGCGTCAGCAGAAACAGAGCGAGGAAGAACAGGGTCGACGCCAGATCGAGGAGCAGCAGCTTGGCGGCCTGGAGAAAATCTTTCATCGGTCGTTGAACTCCGTTGCCCTGTTCAGGACAGGCTGCCGGGATGCAAGGCAGGTGCGAACCGGTCGATCAGCGGAAGGATCAGCATCGGTTGCGCATTGAACAGAAAATGGGCGAGCCATGCCGGCGTGAGCGAACAGAACCGCAGCCGTAGCGCGAACAGGATGAAACCAAGGCCAACCATGACCACGCTCCAGACGAGGCCAAGGGGAATGACATGATTGGCTCCGAAGATCAGGCTGCCCGCGACAAGAAGCGCGGGATTGCCCCAGCCGGCGCGACGAAGCCAGGCAACGAGCAGCCCGCGATAGAGGATCTCCTCGCACAGCGGCGCGGTGATCACGAAGAGAAGGAGATAGATCGCTGCTGCGTGCGGCGCGTGGAAATCGACCCTGGCCTGTGTCGGGCCTCCCCCGCCGATCAGGCGAGACAGCAACTCGGTCATGGGGGGCGCGCCATACATCGCGATCAGGAACCCGGCCGCGCTCGCCGCCGCGGCGGGCCAGGTCAGTCTACGAAACACAAATACGTCGCGGCGCAGCCCGCGACGCGACGACCAGTGCCACACCGCCGCTACGTCGATCCAGCAGCCGGCGACGTAGGACAACATCCCGATGAGCTGGAGATCGGCTCTCGCCGGCATTTCCATGGGCAGCCCGCGAGTGGCTTGCCAGGCTGCGGTCGCCAGCACGCCGGCAGCCGTCAGAAGGAACGCCAGTCCGATCGGGGCCAGCACCATGGCGAGAACGAGCACGCCTTCGCGCCAGCCGCCGGTGAACCCGGCCTTCTCCCGGGAATTGAGGGTCGTGTGTGAGCGATCGGCCTCCGACAACGTCATTCTGCGCCTCGAACTGATCCGCCGCGCAGCCGGTTCAGTGGCGCGCCGGCCCGTGACGGCACAGCTAGGCTGATCCGGCGGCTTGAGGCCTATCGAATTTTGAAAACGAGGATCGAATTGTCAGATTGAACGGGCGCTTTCCGCCTCGCCCCGAGGCGGGTGCAGGGCCGCCGCCCGTCGGCGGAATTCGGTCGGCGTCAACCCGGTATCCGCCTTGAACGCGCGGTTGAACGGGGCGAGCGACTGAAAGCCGGCATCGAGCGCAATCGTCAGCACCGGAACGTCGGCCTGGCCGGCATCGGCAAGTGCCGCCTTGGCGTCGTCGAGCCGGTAGCGGTTGAGGAAGGCGTTGAAGTTCCGGTGGCCGAGCCCCTCATTGATCAGCGTCCGCAGCCGGTATTCCGGCACGCCGAGCCGGGCCGCCAGCAGGCCGATGGTCAGTCCTTCCTGCCGATAGGTCCGCTCGGTCGCCATGAGATGTTTGACACGATTGAGCGCCGCGCGGTCCGATGGCAGCAGGCCCGCGCGCGGCAAGGCGTCAGGCATCCGCCCGGCCCGACAGCTGCCAATGCCCGCGCCGGCAACGGCCGGCTGACTCTCCGGCGGAGAGAGCACCATCATCCAGATCGAGATCAGCGCGGAGGCGCCGAGCCCTAACGCGGCGGTCAGGCTGATGGACTTGAAGGGAATGGCGGCAAGGCCTGCGGACGCGCTCAGCACGATCTGGACGCTGATGCCGATGCTAAGCGCGATCAACAGCCGGCCCCGTCCGGTCATGATGGCCTTGTCCCAGCCCTTTGGAATCTGCGCCACCGCCAGCAAGGCAAATCCGATCGAGGCCAGCGCCAGCATGCGGCCGGACGGCGCCGCGAGCGAAGGCCAGCTGGTCCAGCCGTTATAGGTCACGAGGCCGGCGCCGGCCACAACGGCCCAGGCCGCCCCGTGCCAGGGCCGCAGCACAAAATCCGGCGCGAACACCGCGCACGCCCACAGCCAGAAGATGACCGGCGAGCCCATGGCAAGCGCGACGACAGGTGAATTCCACCCGAACGACCACATCGGGAAAAAGGGGGCGGTCGAAATCGCATAGGCGGCGCCGCCAACGCACATGGCCGCACCGAGGCTCGCCGCAGGTCGGGCCAGGGTCGAGCGCAGCAGGACCAGGCAAACCACGAGGAACAATCCGACCACCGCACCGCGGAGGCCGAGGTCAAGAGCCGTCAACGCCATGGCAGCCGTTCCTCGGGTTCAATGCAACCTCGACGTACAGCTGTTATAGCGCCCCGGCCGATCCGCATGAAAGGTTCATTTGCGACCGAACCGGCAGCCGTTGAAAATCGGATCCCGCCGCAAACGCCCTAGTGTTGCTATTCTGACACTTCATTCCGTCATTCCGGGGCGCCGCGTCAGCGGCGAACCCGGAATGACACCGAGCGAATCAAGCGTCTGGGTCACAACCCTAGCCCGCCGACAGCCGCTTGGCATTGGCGGCGACGCGCTCGCGATAGAGGCCGATGATGGCCGAGGGACTGGCGCCGGAAAGAAGCTGGGCGCCCGCCTGCAAGGCGGCAACGATCTTCTCCGTGACCATCAGGCAGGCCTCCTGTTCGGAATCCTGATCGCCTGCCGCGAATTTCTCCAGCCGCAGCCGGATCACCTCGCTCGCCTCCATCGCCAGCATCGCGCCGGCAAACCAGGGAAAGCTGTCATTGGCACCGGTCAGAACCGCATGCCGGTCGAGGGCGGAAAGGGAAGGCTCTTGCATGGCCATTGTCGCTCAAATTCTTTGATCGTAAGACAAACGAATACAGCTCAAATTTTAAGGTTCCCGCCGCGAAACGAAGCGGATTGTGCGCGTCGTGGAGACGTGGGGTTAACCAACCGCGTGGCCGGCTCCCCGAAGTCCGATGGGGATGGCGCGCCATCCCCATCAGTCGCGCTTAGATGCGCGCTTCCAGGATCAGGTTGAACGGCGTCTCGGTTGCGCGGCGGAAGCGGGAGAGCCCCGCCAGCCGCGCGACGTCGCGAAGCCTTGCCTCGCCGGCTTGCGCGCCGAGCGCGAGACCGACCTCCTGGTCCAGCGATGCCGGCGTGCAGATCATGGTCGAGGCGGCATAGTAGACGCGGCCGACCGGGTTGAGGTTGTCCTCGAGGCGGTCGTTGGCGAAGGGCTCCACCAGCATGCAGGTGCCGTCCGGCGCCAGCGTCTCGCGCACATGTTTGAGCGCCCCCACGGGATCGCCCATGTCGTGCAGGCAATCGAAGAAGCAGATCAGATCAAAACCCTTGCCCGGATAGGTCTTGGCCGATTGCACCTCGAAGGTGACGCGATCGGTCAGTCCCGCCTGCCTTGCCGCGAGCCGCGCGGCCGCGATGGAGCCTTCGTGATAGTCGAAGCCGAAGAAGCGGGATTTCGGAAAGGCCTCGGCCATCAGCCGCGTCGACACGCCATGGCCGCAGCCGATATCGGCCACCATGGCGCCGCGCTCCAGCTTTTCCACGACGCCGTCAAGCGCAGGCAACCATTCCTGCACGAGGTGGTGCTTGTAGCCGGCTCGGAAGAAGCGCGCGGTGCCGCAGAACAGGCATTCGCTGCGCCGATTCCAGCCGACCCCCTTGCCGCTCCTGAACGCTTCCGAGATCTTCGGCTCGTCCAGAAACGTCGCGGCGACCAGATTGCCGATTGCGCCCATGAAGACGGGGCTGTCCTCATCGGCCAGCGCAAGTGCCTGCTCGGGCTGCATCGAGAATGTCCTGGTCTTCGCATCATAGTCGACATAGCCGGATGCGGCCTGTGTCGCGAGCCACTCACGGACGTAGCGCTCGACAGTGCCGGTCGCCTCTGCGAGCTCCGCCGAACTCATCGGACCTTTCTCGGCGAGCACCCGATAGAGCCCCAGCTTGTCGCCGACCAATATCAGCGACGCATTCAGGGCGGCTCCCAGGTCGCCCACCATCTTTCCCATGAATGCATTCAATTTATCGGTATCAATATTCATTGATGCTCTCCATCACTTGCCGCCCCGCCGCACAGGGTGATGGTGGACCGGTTGCTCTGCATGACGATTTCGTCGATCAAGAATTGCGTTACATATGTAACGATCAGGCTGTTCCTGCGGGATCGAGGCCCGACGCAGCGCATATTCGTGACTTGACTTGACGCGCAGAACCAGGCCGAGACCACCCGGCTTGTTCCGGGCGCACAGGACTATTCCGAAAATCGCCACCATTCGCCTCGAGCATCGACCACGTCAGGGACGTCGCGATCCCACGATCAGAACCGGCAGCAGCGGAGCATCGAGACCATGCGCACCATCACGCTCGAAGAGCATTTCGCGACGCCGGCCTTTCTGGATGGCCCCGGCCGCGACCTCAGGGACCAGGCGCGTCAGATCGGCAGCCGTGCCGAGCGGCTGATGCGCGATCTCAACGACCTTGGCGAAGGACGGATCGCGCAGATGGATGCCGCCGGCATCGACATGCAGGTGCTCTCGCTGACCGCGCCCGGTGTCGAGCAGGCGGACGCCGCCGAGGCCGCGGCGCTGGCGCGCGAGACCAATGACGCGCTGGCCGAGGCGATCAGGAGGCATCCGACCAGACTGTCCGGCTTCGCCGCGCTGCCGATTGCGACGCCGGATCAGGCGGCCAGGGAGCTCGAGCATCGCTGCCGCAAGCAGGCCTTCGCGGGCGCCGTGATCAACGGCCACCAGCGCGGCCGCTATCTCGACGACAAGTTCTTCTGGCCGGTGCTGGAGGCCGCCGAGGCGCTCGGCGCGCCAATCTATCTGCATCCGACCAGGCCGCCCAAGCCGGTGATCGAAGCCTCATTCGGCGGCTTCGCGCCGCTCGTGACCGAGATGCTGGCGGGCCCCGGCTTCGGCTGGCACATCGAAACCGCGGTGCATGTGCTGCGCATGGTGCTGGGCGGCGTCTTCGACCGCTTCCCGGGCTTGCAGATCGTGATCGGCCACATGGGCGAAGGCCTGCCCTTCTTCATGCAGCGCGTCGACGTGATGCCGGTCGAATTGACCGGGCTCAAGCGCCCGGTCAGCGACTATCTGCGCGACAACCTGCACTACACGTTCGCCGGCTTCAATTTCCCGCCGACCTTTCTCGACCTGCTGCTCGAGGTCGGCGTCAGCCGCATCATGTTCTCCGCCGACTACCCCTACGGCTCGATGGCCAAGGCCCGCGCCTTCCTGGACCAGATCCCGGTCTCCGCGGCGGACCGCGAGCGGATCGCGCATGGCAATGCGGAGCGGTTGTTCAAGCTCTAGTGTTGTGACCCAGACGCTTGATCCACTCGGTGTCATTCCGGGGCGCCCGAAGGGCGAACCCGGAATCTCGGGCCGCAACCTCGAGATTCTCAGGTGCGCAATTGCGCACCGTAGTTCGCCGCTGACGCGGCGCCCCGGAATGACGGAACGAAGTGTCAGAGTCGCAACACGAGCGACGCAGAAATCCAAACCATCTGAAGAGGTTGACGGTCCCGCCACAATTTATGCGTGCTTTTCCATAAAGCCTTAACAGGTAAATTGTTACTGATGGCGATCACCTCCCGCCGAAGGTCCGCCATATGCGCCATCTCAGTGTCTACAACCGCTTCGCGATGATCATCGCGGTTCTGACCGTTGTCTTTGTCGCGGCACTGGCCGCGCAAGTCATGATCCTGCGCAACACCGTCATCGAGGAACGCCG
This sequence comes from Bradyrhizobium sp., assembly GCA_035293585.1. Lineage (GTDB taxonomy): Bacteria > Pseudomonadota > Alphaproteobacteria > Rhizobiales > Xanthobacteraceae > Bradyrhizobium. The sequence goes on from DATGMN010000069.1 coordinate 9,127, forward strand.
GACCAAGGTCTACGACCTGGTCGAAGCCGCCAAGAAGATCCTGGCGAACTACGACGCGAAAGCCAAGGCCGGCAAGATCTCGGCGGCGGAGGCCCGGCAGCTTGCCTTCGATGCGATCGGCGCGATGCGCTGGGGCAAGTCCGCGGATTATCTCGGCATCTACGGCGCCGGCAGCACCAATGCCGGCGTCACCTATGTGCACGCCAACCCGAAATACATCAATGTCAACCGCTGGGACTACAAGGACAATCAGGGCCAGCTGCTGATCCAGAACATCGTCGGCAAGGCCCGCAGCGGCGGCGGCTTTCTCGAATACCAGGTGCCGAAGGCAACCGGCGGTCCCGAGTTGCCGAAGCTCACCTATGCCGACGGCTATGGCGAAGGCGAGAACCTGCTCGCAATCCAGGCCGGCGTCTATACCGACGACATCAACGCGGTCGTGTTCGAGCGCGCGATCTGGATCGCCGGGGGCGGGCTCGTCGGACTGCTCGTTGCCGGATTGGCTGCCTTCGCGCTCGGCCGCGGCCTGGTCCGTCCGCTCGGCACAATCTCCAGCGTCATGGACGATCTCGCCAAGGGTGACCTGAAGGTCGAGGTCCCCTTCGTCGGGCACAAGAACGAGATCGGCCACATCGCGCGCAGCCTCGCCGTCTTCAAGGACCGGCTGATCGAGGCCGAGCGTCTCCGTGTCGACCGCGAGGAGGCGGCAGCGCGTGCGATGGCGGAGCGGAAATCGGCGATGAACAGGATCGCCGACGAATTCGAGAAGAGTGTGGGCAGCATCGTCGCCGGGGCCGCTTCGGCCGCCACCGAGATGCAGCGCTCGGCGCAATCGCTCTCCTCGATCGCGAAGGAGACCTCGCGGCAGAGCACCACCGTCGCCGCAGCCGCGGAGCAGACCACGGCGAATGTGCAGACCGTGGCGTCGGCGACCGAGGAGCTTTCCACATCCGGCCAGGAAATCTCGCGCCAGATCGCCCACTCGGCATCGATCGCGCAAAGCGCCGTTGCTCAGGCCAACCGCACCAACACCATGGTGGAAGGGCTGTTGAAGGCGACGCAAAAGATCGGCGAGGTGATGGGGCTCATTCAGAGCATCGCCGGACAGACCAACCTCCTCGCCCTGAACGCGACCATCGAGGCCGCGCGGGCCGGCGAGGCCGGCAGGGGCTTTGCCGTGGTGGCGAGCGAGGTGAAGGCGCTGTCGACCCAGACCGCGAAGGCGACCGAGGAGATCGCCGATCAGATCCAGTCGATCCGCGACGCCACCGGGGAAACGGCCGAGGCGATCCGCGAGATCGGGGCCACCATCGGCCAGATCGACGAGATCGCCACCAGCATCGCCGCCGCCGTGGAGCAGCAGGACGGATCGACCAAGGAGATTGCCCGCAACGTCCAGCAGGCCGCGCAGGGCACGCAGGGCGTCATGAAAAACATCGCCGACGTCACGCGCGCATCGGGCCAGGTGGGCAGTGCCGCCGAGCTCGTGCTCGACTCCGCCGGCGAGCTCACGAAGCAGTCCGAGCGCCTGAAGCGGGAGGTCGAGAGCTTCCTCGGGACAGTTCGCGCGGCGTAGCTTTGCCTCGGGTGCGTCTGCCGGCCGGCGCCGTGCCAAGGCGGCTGCCGCCCCTATGATCGAACGACGCCGGCCCGCTCGGCGCAGCCCGGAGCTCGCCGGCGTCTAGTGTCGCTGCCCTGACACTTCATTCCGTCATTCCGGGACGCCGCGTCAGCGGCGAACTACGGTGCGCAATTGCGCACCTGAGAATCTCGAGATTGCGGCGCGAGATTTCCGGGTTCGCCCTTCGGGCGCCCCGGAATGACACCGAGTGAATCAAACGTCTGGGTCACAACACTAGCGGAACAGTCGATCGACGCGAAACGAATAGCCCAGCCCTACGACATAGCTGGGTGAGTTGCGGTTGAGGCCGAATGCGACGTGCATATCGAGCTGCTGCATCGGGGTCAGATGGTAGAGCATGCCGGAGTTCAAGAGCTGGCTTGAGCTGCCTCCGTCCGGGTAGTCCCCGACATATTCGGTAAAGACGCTCATCCTGTCGGTCAGCTTCTTCTCGATCACGAACGTCGCCTCGGTGATCCGCTTGCCCGCGAACTCGGCGGGCCGAAAAAACTCGGTCAACATGCCGCTGAGGCCCCAGCCCTCCCGAAGCTCCCACGACCACGGCAATTGCAGGTAGGGCTGCGCACCGCGTCCGGCGATGTCGGATGCGCCGGTCGGGAGCGCGACGCCGGCCGTCACTGACAGATCGATCTTCCCCGGCAGCGGGCTGATCTGCCATTTCACGGCGGGAGCGACATCCGAGAAGCCGGACTGTCCCGGCGCTCTGACATTGGCGACATAGGTCGGGAGGTCGACCAGCACCTCCAGGCATGGCGCGATGCCAAGCCGCCAACGGCTGTTGGTGCCGTCGACGGTGCGGCCGCCATCCTTTGCACTCAGGTTGATCCCGTTCTCGCTCTGAAAGCTGCCGACGGGTATGACGATGCTGGAGTTCGTCACATCGGGCCGGTCGGTTGCGATCTCATCGCCCGGCTGCGGGCAGCTCTCGGCCCGCGCTCCGGAGGCGGCCAGCGTCAGAGATGCGACGAGAAGGCGTCCGCACCAGGACGGATTTGCCGCGAACAGCTTCGCAAGCCCAAATTGAGGCAAACTCACACGCGCCGCGCTCCCGGACTGGAGCGTCCCCTTCCAAAACCATTGCAGTTGCGAGATCGGCCGTGGCCGCGATTATTCCCGCAAAATCTCGCTCGACGGATCAAAGACGTTTTCCAGTCTGAATTTCCAGATATAATTCAAAAACAAAGGTCGTGTGAAGGCGGCTCGCCATGACCGCTCGTGATCCGAACTGGTCCAGCAAAGTCTCCGCGATGACGTGCGTTCTGTTGCTCATCGCATGTGCGCCATCAAGTGCCTTGGCGCGCGGGAGCGGACTGCACGACGCGCCATGGAATCCGGAGCATATCGACAGGCTTCCGCCGGAAGTGCGCGATGCCGTCCTTCGGATGTGCAGGGTCAAGCCGGACGCGGCGCACTACTTTGCGACCTATCTCGACCACGCGAAAATCATCAGACTGCATTTCGAAAGCTTCAATTGCGAAGGCAGGCAAATCTATCGCGACGCCGGCCTCTGTCTCCACGAGGAGTTCACGCTGTCGGGTGCCCACTACCGGCAGACGAGAAGCTACTACGACAGATGCAACGACTGAGCCGCGGACTTCGACTGCCTCCCTGATCCCTGCCGCAAGGAACTCTGATCAATTCTGGCGCTGCGCGCTTTGCGAGCCGTTGACATCGGAGGTGGCAAGCGGTTTATTTGAGTCACGGGGGCTTGCGATCCCCCCGCGAGGCGACATGCCCAAGAATCGCGTCCTGTTTTTGAAAGGGCGCAGCATGTCTTCTTATACCTCGATATCCCCCGAGAAACTGTCTCGACTGATTGGCACGGCCTTCACGCCTGTTCTGGTCGATGTTCGCCTCGATGATGACTTCACCGCCGACCCACGCCTGATCCCGGGCGCGAGGAGACGGTCGCATCGCGATGTTGAGGACTGGGCGCCTGATCTCGCCGGGCGCTCCGTCGTCGTCATTTGCCAGAAGGGGCAGAAGCTCAGCGAAGGGACGGCTGCCTGGCTTCGCCACGGCAATATCGCGGCCGAAACACTTGAGGGCGGCTATGCCGCCTGGAAGCAGGCGGGGCTGCCAACCGTTCCCGCGGACAGGATTCCGCAGCGCGACGGACGCGGCCGCACCGTCTGGGTCACGCGAGAACGGCCGAAGATCGATCGCATCGCCTGCCCCTGGCTGATCCGCCGCTTCGTGGATCCAACCGCTGTTTTTCTCTTTGTCGCGTCGGCGGAAGTCGAGATGGTCGCCGAGCGCTTCAACGCGGCCCCGTTCGACATCGAAAATGTATTCTGGAGCCATCGCGGCGAGCTCTGCACATTCGACGTGATGGTGAAGGAATTCGGCCTGTCGACGCCGGCACTGGAGCGACTCGCGACCATGGTGCGCGCAGCCGATACCGCCCGGCTCGATCTTTCACCCGAAGCGCCGGGCCTGCTCGCGGCGTCGCTTGGACTGTCGCGGATGTATGACGACGATCTCAAGCAGTTGGACGCGGGCCTGCTGCTCTACGACGCGTTCTACCGCTGGTGCCGCGACGCGACCAAGGAGACGCACAACTGGCCGACCAACAAAGTGAAGCCGTGAGCACGCTTATTCAGTCGTCGTTTATCGCAACCTTTGCGGCAATCATCGCAGTCGCGAGCCTGCCGCCTGCAGCCGCCGACGATTCAATCGGCCCCGCGAATGGTTCCGGTGCCGCGGAGACCATCGGCCTCCTCCCCTCGCCCAAGCCGGAGACCTTTCGCGGCGTCGTTAGCAACGTCGACCAAAGGAACGACACGATCAGGATCATCCGACGATCGTCTGACAAACCGGAAGACCTCAACCATCGTCGGGCTTACAAGACAGTAAGTCTCGGCGAAATCGATGCCAGCCGTTTGCAGCACAGCGAAGGAGACGCAACAATGCGCAACACTTTATGGATTACGGCTTCCGTCCTGCTGGCGCTTCTCGCAGCAGGCGCCACTGCGCCGAAGACCGACTGGCAAGTCCTTTCGGGGTCGTTTGTCCCCGCCGCGCACGCACAGGATCTCGACTGGCAAAAAGTCGATGAGATTCTTGCAAGAAAACCGGCGGTGTCCAGTGACGTTCACCGCTACGGATTCCCGCGCACCGATCTTTCCGTGACGCTCGACGGGGTCACGATCAAGCCGGCCCTGGCGCTCGGCGGCTGGATCGCGTTCAAACCCGCGCATGGCAACGCCATGATCATGGGCGACCTCGTGCTCCTGGAGTCCGAGATCAATCCGGTCATGCTCAAGATGATCGCGAATGGAATCGAAATCACCGCCGTGCACAACCACCTGCTGCGCGCGAACCCCGCGACTTTCTACATGCATGTCGCCGGACATGGCGATCCTGTAACAATGGCGACCGCCATTCGCGATGCACTCGCCGAGAGCAAGACGCCGCTGACGGTTGCGGCCTCGACGACCCCGCCGCCTGCGGTCGATCTCGACACCGCGCAGCTCGATCAGATCATCGGCGTCAAGGGTCAAGCCAACGGCGGGGTCTACCAATTCAACGTACCGCGCCGTGATGCGGTTACGGAAGATGGAATGCAGTTGACGCCGGTCGGAGCGATGGGCCTTGCGATTGGCATCAACTTCCAGCCGACCGGCGGCGGCAAGGCCGCCATCACAGGCGATTTCGTATTGACCAGTGATGAGGTCAACCCGGTCATCGCTGCGCTGCGCGCCAACGGCATCGAGGTCACTGCGCTTCACAGCCACATGCTCGACGAGCAGCCACGGCTGTTCTTCATGCACTTCTGGGCGAACGACGACGCTATCAAGCTCGCCAAGGGACTGCGCGCTGCGCTCGACAAGACGGCGAGTACGAAGAGCTGAGCTTGTCGAAAATCGCCATGACTTGACCGCCATGACTTGACCGCCATGACTTGGGGGACGCACAATGACGACGAAAGTTGAGCCCGGACGGATCACCGAGTTGGTGCGCTATTTCCTGCGGCTCGGCTTTCTCGGCTTTGGCGGTCCGGTTGCGCTGGTCGGCCAGATGGAACGCGAGCTCGTCAATGAGCGCCAATGGCTCGGCAAGGAGCAGATGCGCGAGGCGGTCGCCGTCTGCCAGTCGCTTCCCGGCCCGCTCGCAATCCAGGTCGGAATCTACATCGCCTATCTGCGCGGCGGCTTCTGGGGTGCGTGGGCCGGCGGCTGGGCGTTCATCCTGCCGAATTTCGCGATCGTCGCAGCGCTTGGTGCGCTTTACGTCCATCTCGGCGATCTGCAGCCGGTCACCGCCATTTTCTATGGCGTGAGCCCCGCGGTGATCGCGTTGATCCTGCATTCCTGCTACCGGCTTGCCAGGCTCGGCATGGAGGACCGGCTGCAATGGGCAATCGCGGCGGCCTGCCTGATCGTGACGGTGATCCTGCAGGCCGAGGTGGCGCTGCTCTTCATCGGAGCCGGCATCGTCGGCATTCTCTATTACGGCAACCTCGTCAGGCGGACGCCGGCCGTGCTCCCGGCCGTCGTGCCGCCGGTGCTCGCCCAGCTGGCACCGACATCGACCGGCGCGGTTTCGACGCCCATCCTGGGCAAGCTGCTCTTGTTTTTCCTCAAGGCCGGCTCGCTGACTTTTGGAAGCGGCCTCGTCATCGTGCCTTTCCTCCAGCAGGGACTGGTGCAGCAATTCGGCTGGCTCGACCAGCGTCAGTTCCTGATTGCGGTCGCGATCGGAATGATCAGCCCGGGACCGGTGGTGATCACCGCGACATTCGTCGGCTATCTCGTTGCCGGCTTCTGGGGCTCCCTCGTCTCGACCATCGGCATCTTCCTGCCGTCGTTCCTGTTTGTGCTGATCGCCGCGCCTCTGCTGGCGCGGCATCGCGGCAATCCCAACGTGCAGGGCTTCATCAAGGGTGCCTATGCCGCAGCGATCGGAACGATTCTGGGCGCCTGCATCCTGCTGGGCCGCATCGCAATCGGCGACTGGCTCACGGGGCTGATCGGCGCGCTATCGCTGGCCTTGCTGTTCCGCTGGAAGGTCAGTAACCCGCTCCTGATCGCCGCCACCGCCGCAACAGGGCTGATCGCATATCCGTGGCTGCAGCCCACTTGGGTGATGGTGCACTAGCGGCGGCAGCGGACAGCGCGCGGCATCGAGCTCACCGCGCCGCTTTTGGAAGCGTCAGCGCGCCGTGTCGCAGGCTTTCGCGCTGCCACTCTGGCCGGTCGTCCGATCACTTTCCGGTTAACCCCGAGGATGGGCAGACGCGCCCGGCTTGGCCTGGTCGGCGGCGTTGTCCAGCGGGGTCTGTTGCACGAGCAACCCGCGCCCCTGCGCGAGCAAAGGAAATTCACCAATTCCATCAAGCTGATTTGGCCTGTCCAGCCCTTCGCGCAAAAATATTCCGCTTTCGTTTTTCCGAAAATCGTGATTGATTGTCCCCACTCCGCACCGACTTGAAGGGGCGTATCGCGATCGTCACGAACGTGGAGCGGAAGGCGGCGGACGCACGCCGTGCTGACTGACGAGCGGCATGGATGCGGACGGCGAAGCCGTGTGGTCCTGGCGCGCCCATGCAGGCGCCAAGCTCGCGCGAAGCTCCAAAGGCTTTGCGGGAATGACGGTGGCAAACGCTGGTTCACCGGGGAGAGCGCGGAATAAGCCGTAAACCGCTGCGCAGGGAAGGCCGGGCTGATCCCGCTGTACCTGTGGTCAACGCGCGCTCGCGCAAATTTTCTTGCGCGGGGGCCCCGGGTGCATGCGGCCACCCGGCCTTCCCTGCACCCTCTGTCTTCGGAGTGTGACACAAGATGCAAAGCTCGGGCGAAATCCTGTCGCGAGAATGTGGACCCATGTCTCTCACAACGTCATTGCGAGGAGCGAAGCGACGCGGCAATCCAGAGCCGCATGCGTGGCTCTGGATTGCCGCGCTTCGCTCGCAATGACGGCGTGCGTTAAACTCGCACGCAATTCCTGGGAGACGATACCGCCTTGGGCTTCCTGTTCGTCCTTATTGTCGGCCTTCTCGCCGGTACCATCTCCGGCATCGTCGGCACCGGCTCATCCATCATGCTGATGCCGGTTCTGGTCTATCAGTACGGCCCGAAGCAGGCGGTGCCGATCATGGCGGTCGCGGCCGTGATGGCGAACTTGTCCCGCATCCTCGCCTGGTGGCGCGAGGTCGACTGGCGTGCGTGCGCCGCCTATTCGGCATCCGGCGTTCCCGCCGCAGCGCTCGGCGCGCGCACGCTGCTGGCGCTGCCCTCACATGCGGTCGACGTCGCAATCGGGTTGTTCCTGATCGCCATGGTGCCGGTCCGCCATGTGCTGGCCCGGCACCAGCTGAAAACGCGGCTCTGGCATCTGGCGGTCGGCGGCGCGCTGATCGGCTATCTCACCGGTGTCGTGGTCTCGACCGGCCCGCTCAGCGTGCCGCTGTTTCTGTTCTACGGCCTCGCCAAGGGCGCGTTCCTCGCCACCGAAGCCGCGAGCTCGCTCGGGCTCTATGTCAGCAAATCCGTGACCTTCGAGCGCTTCGGCGCGCTGACGCCCGACGTCGCGCTCAAGGGCCTGATCGCCGGCGCCTCGCTGATGTCGGGGGCTTTCATCGCCAAGCGCTTCGTGCTGCACATGAAGCCCGATGTGTTTCGGCTGGTGATGGACGCCATCATGCTCGCAGCCGGCCTGTCGATGCTGTGGACCGCGGCGACCTCGTAAGTGATCTCGCTCACACGGCGCATGATCGGGCTGAACCCAAACGGGCGACGGCGCTACCCACTAGGCACACCGCGCCCGATGTCTAGGGGCTGCGGACGCACGCCTGACCTGGCTTTTCAATGATATCAAAGAGTTTCACGACCATGAATTTGATCACCAAGGGAACGATCGTTGCCGCCGTCATCGCGCTCGCCGCCCTGCTCGTGCTCGGCGGCAGCTGGTACACCGTCGATCAGACCGAGCGCGGCGTGCTGCTGCGCAATGGCGCCGTGATCGGCACGGCGCAGCCGGGACTCGGCTTCAAATTGCCGCTGTTCGATAGCGTCGAGAAGGTCAGCGTCAAGACGGTGACCTACACCTGGGACAAGATGAACTCCTATTCCTTCGATCAGCAGCCAGCCGACCTCAAGATCAGCGTGACCTTGCGCGTGCCGCCCGAGAAGGTCGCAGACCTCTACAGCAAGTTCGGCACGATCGATTCCGCGGTCAACCAGGTCGTGAGCCCGGTGGTCAACCAGCAGGTCAAGGTGGTGTTCGGCCGCTACACCGCGGTGAAGGCGATCCAGGATCGCGGCAACCTCAACAATTCGATCCGCGATGCGGTCGTGGACACGCTCAAGCACGACCCGATGGTCGTGATCGAAAGCGTCCAGCTCGAGAACATCGAGTTCTCGGCCAACTACCTGCATTCGATCGAGCAGCGCATGCTGGCCGAGGTCGAGGTGCAGAAGCTGCAGCAGAACGCCGAGCGCGAGAAGGTGCAGGCCCAGATCACGGTGACGCAGGCGACCGCGAAAGCCGACGCCATCCGCGCCGAGGCGCAGGCCAACGCAGACGCCGAGCGGCTGAGCGGCGAAGCCAAGGCTGCCAACATCCGCGTCACCGGCGAGGCCCAGGCCGCGGCCATCGAAGCCCGCGGCAGGGCGCTCGGCAACAACCCCAATCTGGTGACGCTGGTGCAGGCCGAGCGCTGGAACGGCGTGCTGCCGACCACCATGGTGCCCGGCTCGAGCGTGCCCTTCGTGTCGGTGAAATGAAATAGTGTGCCGCGCGGGACAGTGTTGCAGCCGATGAGGTCCGGGATCGTTATCCTCGGACCTCATCGCGCCGTGATTCGCATTTTTGAGGCGGCGCGCCCGCTCCAAAGCTGCTAACTCAGCCCGCATGGCCAAATCCACCCTCTCCTTCGTCTGCCAGAATTGCGGCGCGGCGTACAACCGCTGGCAGGGCAAATGCGACGCCTGCGGCGAGTGGAACACGCTCGCCGAGGAGGACTCCACCGGCTCCGTCCCGGTCTCCATTCGCAGCAAGCGCAAGGGCCGCACCTTCCAGCTGGAGAGCCTGAGCGGCAAGAGCCACGACGCTCCGCGCCTGCCCTCCGGCATGGCCGAGCTCGACCGCGTCACCGGCGGCGGCTTCGTCCGCGGCTCCGTGCTGCTGGTCGGCGGCGATCCCGGCATCGGCAAGTCGACGCTGCTGACGCAAGCCACCAGCCTGCTCGCGCGTGCCGGGCACCGCGCGGTGTACATCTCGGGCGAAGAGGCGATCGCCCAGGTGCGGCTGCGCGCCGAACGGCTCGGGCTGTCCGATGCGCCGGTGCAGCTCGCATCCGAAACCTCGGTCGAGGACATCGTCTCCACCCTGTCCGAGGGCGCGGTGCCCCGGCTGATCGTGATCGACTCCATCCAGACCATGTGGACGGACACGGTGGAATCCGCGCCCGGCACGGTGACCCAGGTGCGCGCCTCGGCACAGGCACTGATACGGTTTGCCAAGAAGACGGGCGCGGCGATCATCCTGGTCGGCCACGTCACCAAGGACGGCCAGATCGCCGGTCCCCGCGTGGTCGAGCACATGGTCGATGCGGTGATGTCGTTCGAGGGCGAAGGCTCGCAGCAGTTCCGCATTCTGCGTGCGGTGAAGAACCGGTTCGGGCCGACCGACGAGATCGGCGTGTTCGAGATGACCGGCTTGGGCCTGCGCGAGGTCACCAACCCTTCGGAGCTGTTCCTGTCCGAGCGCGATCTCGGCAGCCCCGGCACGGCGGTGTTTGCAGGCATCGAGGGCACCCGGCCGGTGCTGGTCGAACTGCAGGCGCTCGTTGCGCCGACCTCGCTCGGCACCCCGCGGCGCGCCGTGGTGGGCTGGGATCCGAGCCGGCTGTCGATGGTGCTTGCGGTGCTGGAGGCGCATTGCGGCGTGAAGCTGTCCGGCCACGACGTCTATCTCAATGTCGCCGGCGGCCTGCGCATCCAGGAACCTGCGGCCGACCTCGCCGCGGCCGCCGCGCTGGTCTCCTCCCTCGTCAACGCACCACTGCCGACGGATGCGGTCTATTTCGGCGAAATCTCGCTGTCCGGGGCGGTCCGCCCGGTGGCCCAGACCGCGGCGAGGCTCAAGGAGGCCGCGAAGCTCGGTTTCGGCCGCGCCGTCCTGCCGGAGACGGCCCGCGGCGATGCGAGCGGGGATGCCGGCCTCAATCTGACCAGCGTCGGCGGCTTGAGCACGCTGGTTGCCGACATCGCCGCACGGGGCACCCGCAAGCCGCAGCGGGAGGCAGGAAACGGCGAGAGGAGCGGCGAAAGGAACATTGAGAAAAATGCCACACCGGCCAGATTCCGCCGCCAGGACAGTTGAAGACGGCCATGTGGGGCGTGACCTCGGCCTCCCCCGCCGCTATACATCCGCCGCGTGAGGCGACTTTGAAATTAAGGTGAATGTCGCATTGCCCGGCCTTGCGGGACAAGGCAATTTGGCTTCTCACCTGAGGCCAGTACTGAAGGCGCCGATTCGGACCCGCTTCCGATGATCTTGGACCTCATTTTGGACCTGCGAGCCACCTGACCAGCCGATGCCGATAACGATTCTCGACCTCATCCTGCTCGGCGTGATGCTGATTTCCGGGCTGCTCGCGATGGTTCGCGGCTTCATGCGCGAGATCCTGTCCATCGCGGCCTGGGGCGCGGCGGCGGTGGTAACGCTTTATTCATTCCAGAAGCTGCTGCCGACCGCCAAGACCTATTTCACCAACGATACGGTGGCCGCGGTGGTCGTCGTGGCCGGCGTGTTCCTGGGCACCCTGATCGTGGTCTCCGTGATCACGGTCCGGATCTCCGACATGATCCTGGATTCGCGAATCGGCGCGCTCGACCGTACCCTGGGGTTCCTGTTCGGGCTGGGCCGGGGCCTGCTGATCGTGGTGGTCGCCTTCATGTTTTTCACCTGGCTGGTCCCCGACAAGCAGCGGCCGGACTGGGTCAGCTCGGCAAAATCAAGGGTGGTCCTGCAAGGAACGGGGGATTGGCTGATGTCGCTCTTGCCTGACGACCCCGAGAACACCATCTTAAAGCGGTTCAAGAAACCCAAGCCCGAGGACGAGCAGACCGACGCCGACCAGCCCCCTGCGGCCGGTAGCGAAGGATATACCAAACCTGCGCGCGACAGCCTTAAGAAGCTGATCGAGAAACCTGCGGCACACTAACCCTGGACCTGTGACCAGGGTTGGTAACTTGAGCTAAAGGCTTTTGTGGCCAGAAGCTCTTGGACCCCCGGCTCTCCCGGATTCGGAGCCCGGGCCAAAAGAGAGGCGAAATGGACGAGACACGAGGCCTAGACCAGGACGCTCACCATCCCCTCCACCCAGGTCCTGTCGAGCATCAGCTTCAGGACGATCTCGAAGGCGACACGCTGCGCGAAGAGTGCGGCGTGTTCGGCATTTTTGGGCACCCCTCGGCCGCCGCCATCACCGCACTCGGGCTCCACGCCCTGCAGCACCGCGGCCAGGAGGCCGCCGGCATCGTCTCGTTCGACGGCAGCCGCTTCCACAGCGAACGCCGCCTCGGCCTGGTCGGCGACACCTTCTCCCGCCGCGAGGTGATCGAGCGCCTGCCGGGCTCCGCCGCCGTCGGCCATGTCCGCTATTCCACCACCGGCGCGACCATCCTGCGCAACGTGCAGCCGCTGTTCGCCGAGCTCAACGCCGGCGGCTTCGCGGTCGGCCATAACGGCAACCTCACCAACGGCCTGACGCTGCGCCGCGAGCTGGTGCGCGGCGGCGCCATGATGCAGTCGACCACCGACACCGAGGTGATCCTGCATCTGGTGGCGCAATCGCGCCGCCCGCGCTTTGTCGACCGCTTCATCGAGGCGCTGCGCGCGCTCGAAGGCGCCTATTCGCTGGTGGCGCTGACCAACAAGAAGCTGATCGGCGCGCGCGATCCGCTCGGCATCCGCCCGCTGGTGCTGGGCGAGCTCGACGGCTGCCCGATCCTGTGCTCGGAGACCTGCGCGCTCGACATCATCGGCGCCAAGTTCGTCCGCGACATCGAGCCCGGCGAAGTCGTCATCTTCGACGAGCAGGGCGCACATACCCACAAGCCGTTCCCGCCGAAACCGCCGCGGCCGTGCATCTTCGAATACATCTATTTCTCCCGGCCCGACTCCATCGTTCATGGCCGCTCGGTCTACGAGGTGCGCAAGGGCTTCGGCGCGCAACTGGCCCGCGAGAGCCATGTCGACATCGACGTGGTGGTACCGGTGCCGGATTCCGGCGTGCCGGCGGCGGTCGGCTACAGCCAGGTTTCAGGCGTGCCGTTCGAGCTCGGCATCATCCGCAACCACTATGTGGGCCGCACCTTCATCCAGCCGACGCAGGCGATCCGCGAATCCGGCGTGAAGATGAAGCATTCCGCCAACCGCGCCGCGATCGAGGGCAAGCGCATCCTGCTGATCGACGACTCGCTGGTGCGCGGCACCACGTCGAAGAAGATCGTGCGCATGATGCGCGATGCAGGCGCCCGCGAGGTGCATTTCCGCCTCGCCTCGCCGCCGATCCTCTATCCCGACTATTACGGCATCGACCTGCCCGACCGCGGCGGCCTGCTCGCGGCCACCCATTCGCTGGAGCAGATGCGCGAGCTCATCGGGGCGGACTCGCTGGCCTTTCTTTCCATCGACGGCATGTACCGCGCGATGGGCTATCAGGGCCGCGATCCCGCAAACCCGAAATTCGCCGATCATTGCTTCACCGGCGACTATCCGACCCATCTCACCGACCAGGCCCAGGTCGAGCCGGCCCCGCGGCAGCTCTCGCTGCTGGCGGAAGCGAGCTGACGCGAGGCGAGCTGACCAACGGCTTCTTTGACCGCTTTTTCCGTCACGGCCGGGCTTGTCCCGGCCATCCACGTCTGTAAAACCCGCAGGCCTAAGACGTGGAAACGACGCCCATGACCCAGCCCCTCGCCTCCCGCATTGCCCTCGTCACCGGCGCCTCGCGCGGCATCGGCTATGCGACCGCACGCGCGCTGGCGAATGCGGGCGCACATATCATCGCCGTCGCGCGCACCCAGGCCGGCCTCGAGGAGCTCGATGACGAGATCCGGAAGGACGGCGGCACGGCAACGCTCGTGCCGCTCAGCCTGACCGATTTCGACGGCGTCGCGCGCCTCGGCGCAGCACTCCACGAGCGTCACGGCAAGCTTGATATCCTCGTCGGCAATGCGGCCGTTGCCAGCACGTCCTCGCCGCTCGGGCATATCGAGCTCAAGACGTGGACCGACATGATGGCCATCAACGCCACCGCCAATTTCCAGCTGATCCGCTGCATGGAGCCGCTCTTGAAGCAGTCGGATGCAGGCCGCGCCGTCTTCCTCACCTCGGGCGCGGCGAGCAAGGCGCTCGCCTATTGGGGTCCGTATGCCGCATCGAAAGCCGCGCTGGACACGCTGGTGCGGGTGTGGGCCAACGAGACCGCGAGCACCAATCTGCGCGTCAACCTGTTCAGCCCGGGGCCGATCCGCACCCGCATGCGCGCCCAGGTGTTTCCCGGCGAAGATCCGATGACGCTCGACACCCCCGACCAGGTCGCCGAATTCATCCTGCCGATGTGCCGGCCGGACTGGACCGAAACCGGAAAGCTCTATGATTACAAGGCGCGCAAGCTGCTGAGCTTTCATCCGCCGGCGTGACGCCCCCTCCGCCGAATATTTGACTCCGGCGCTGCCTCCCTATTCACTGCGCAGCCAAGCGGCTGAAGCCGCGCACAAGAACACGGGAGGCATCATGACGCCGGCGCGAATCTGCAAGATGCGGCTGCACGCATTTGCTCGCTTCACGAGACGCCTGTCGCTCACCTTGCTGGCCGCCTTGTCGATCGCCTCCACGCTGCCGAACCCTGCCTCCGCCGGCGACATTCCAACCTTCGCCGTCGATCCCTCCTGGCCAAAGCCGCTGCCGAACAACTGGATCCTCGGCCAGGTCGGCGGCATTACCGTCGACTGGCAGGGGCACATCTGGGCGATCCAGCGGCCTCGCTCGCTGACCGACGACGAGAAAGGCGCCACCCTCAATCCGCCGCGCTCGAAATGCTGCATGCCGGCGCCACCGGTGCTCGAGTTCGATGTCGACGGCAATCTGTTGCGCGCCTGGGGTGGTCCGGGCGACGGCTATGAATGGGTCGGCCGCGAGCATGGCATCGAGGTCGACGAACGTGGCTTTGTCTGGATCGGCGGCAACGCCGAGAACGACAACGCACTCCTGAAATTCACGCTCGACGGCAAATACGTCTCGCAGATCGGCAAGATCGCGCCGTCGAAGGGGTCCAACGACACCACCCAGCTCGGCAAGCCCGCGGAGACCGCGATCGACAAGGCAGCCGACGAGCTCTATGTCGCCGACGGGTACGGCAATCACCGGGTCATCGTGTTCGATGCGACGACCGGCGCCTACAAGCGGCACTGGGGTGCCTATGGCAAGCCGCCGAGCGATGACAAGCAGCCGCCCTACGATCCCAAAGCGCCGATTGCCCAGCAATTCGGCAACCCCGTCCATTGCGTGAAGATCGCCGATGACGGGCTCGTCTATGTCTGCGACCGCATCAACGACCGCATTCAGGTGTTCCGCAAGGACGGCAGCTTCGTGAAGGAATTCTTTTACGAGAAGAACACCCTCGGCAACGGCGCTGTCTGGGACCTCGCGCTTTGGCCCGATCCGAAGCAGACATATCTGCTCTCCGCCGATGGCGAGAACAACGAGATCCGCATCATCAGGCGCGAGGACGGCGCTGTCGTCGGCAGCTTCGGCCGCGGCGGCCGACAGGCCGGTGAATTTCACTGGGTGCATGCCATGGCCGTCGACAGGCTCGGGAACGTCTACACGGCTGAAGTCGACAACGGAAAGCGCATCCAGAAATTCAGGCTGACATCGGACGCGCTGCGCTAGGAGGAACAGGCCTTTAGCCGCATTGTCGCTTCTCTGGAGAGTGAGGATAATCGAAAACGCATGCTGTCGGGACGAGGCTCCGGAAAAGAGAGCCATCCCGCATCAATAATGGAGGAATGCCGATGACACGGATGCCCGCGCGGCGCGCCGCCGCGCTTGTTGCCCTTGCTACCTTTGGTTTTGCGAGCCCGGCGTTCGCCGACGACAAGAACGCCAAGATCGGCGTGCTCAACGACATGAACAGCCTCTATGCCGATATCGGCGGTCCCAATTCCGTGCTGGCGGCCAACATGGCGGTCGAGGATTCCGGCCTGCGCGCCAAGGGCTGGACCATCGACATCGTCAGCGGCGATCACCAGAACAAGCCGGACGTCGGCGTCAACATTTCCAGGCAATGGATCGACAACGACAAGGTCGACCTCATCGCCGATACGCCGAACTCCGGCGTTGCGCTCGCCGTCAGCAATGTCGCACGCGAGAAGAACATCATCATGCTCAATTCCGGTGCGGCAACCGCCGACCTCACCGGCAAATACTGCACGCCGAATACGATTTCCTACACTTTCGACACCTACATGCTCGCCAACGGCACCGGCAAGGCGCTCACCAAGGCCGGCGGCGACAGCTGGTTCTTCCTGACCGCCGACTACGCCTTCGGCCACGCGCTGGAGCGCGACACCTCCGCGGTCGTCATCGCCAACGGCGGCAAGGTGCTGGGCGACGTCAAGCATCCGCTCAACACGTCCGACTTCTCCTCCTTCCTCCTGCAGGCGCAGTCGTCGAAATCCAAGATCGTCGGCCTCGCCAATGCCGGCGGCGACACCACCAATGCAATCAAGCAAGCCTCGGAATTCGGCCTCGTCGCCGGCGGACAGAAGCTTGCGGCCTTGCTTCTGTTCATCAACGACGTGCACGCCCTCGGCCTGAAGACGGCGCAGGGATTGACCTTCACCGAGTCCTTCTACTGGGACATGAACGACCAGACCCGCGCCTGGTCCAACCGCTTCATCAAGCGCTCGCCCAAGGGCACCATGCCGTCGATGACAGTGGCCGGCGTCTATGCGGGCGTGCTGCATTACCTCAAGGCGCTGGAGGCGCTCGGCGGCAATCCCCATGACGGCGCCACGGTCGTCGCCAAGATGAAGGAGATCCCGACCGACGATCCCCTGTTCGGCAAGGGCCCGCTGCGCATCGACGGCCGCCGGATCATTCCGGCTTATCTGTTCGAGGTGAAGAAGCCGGACGAATCGAAATATCCGTGGGACTATTACAAGCTGATTGCGACCATCTCGCCGGAAGACGCGGCCAAGCCGCTGGAGGCGAGCGAGTGCCCGCTGTTGAAGAAATGACTGCGTAGCGGCCGTCCCGTCGCCGACGTCCATGCCGGCGGCGGCTTCGCTCATGACGGCCGCTTCCGCTTGTGCGCGAAGGGATTGGCCTTCTCGCGCAGGGTGATCCGAACCGGCGTGCCAGGCAGGTCGAAGCTCTCGCGCAACGAGTTCGTGAGATAGCGCAGATAGGCTTGCGGCACGGCGTCCGCGCGCGAGCAGAACAGCACGAAGCTCGGCGGCCGCGCCTTGGTCTGGGTGATGTAGTTGAGCTTGAGCCTGCGCCCCGACACCGCCGGCGGCGGGTTGGCCTGGACCGCCTGCTCGAACCAGCGATTGAGCGCCGCAGTCGGCACGCGCTTGTTCCAGACCGCGTAGGCATCGACGATCGCGCTCATCAGCCGGTCGATGCCCTCGCCGGTCAGCCCGGATACGGCGACGACCGGCGCGCCCGCAACCTGCGGCAGCCAGTGATCGGCATCCGCCCGCAGCTGCGAGATCTGCCCGCCCTTGGCCTCCACCAGGTCCCATTTGCTGACCGCGATCACCAGCGCTCGCCCTTCGCGCTCGACGAGATCGGCGATGCGCAGGTCCTGTTCCTCAAAGCGATGTTGCGCGTCCATCATCAGCACCACGACCTCGGCAAAGCGCACCGCACGCAGCGCATCCGCGACCGACAGCTTTTCCAGCTTCTCCTCGATCCGCGAGCGGCGGCGCAGGCCGGCGGTATCGAACACGCGGAAGGCGCGGCCCTTCCAGTCGATCTCGACCGCGATGGCATCGCGCGTGGTGCCGGCCTCGGGGCTGGTGAGCAGCCGCTCCTCGCCGATCAGCTGGTTGATCAGCGTGGACTTGCCGGCATTGGGACGGCCGACGATGGCGACGCGGATCGGACGCGTCGCGTCCTGCGCATCGTCCTCCTCATCAGCCTCGTCCTCCTCGGGCGCCTCCGGCAGCAGCACGCGCAGCGCGTCATAGAGCTCGCCCATGCCCTCGCCGTGCTCGGCTGATATCTGGATGGGGTCGCCGAGCCCGAGCGCATAGGATTCCATCGCGCCGATTTCGCCATGCTTGCCTTCGGCCTTGTTGGCGAGCAGCAGCACCGGCTTGTCGGCCTTGCGGGCGAAATCGGCGAAGGCGCGATCGGCCGGGGTCAGCCCGACCCGCGCGTCGATCACGAACATCAGGGCGTCGGCGAGCCTGATCGCGGTCTCCGTCTGCTCCTGCATGCGCGCCGTGAGCGAGCCCTTCGGCCCCTCGTCGAGTCCTGCGGTGTCGATGATGGTGAAGGCGAGATCGCCGAGCCGCGCCTCGCCCTCGCGGCGGTCGCGGGTCACGCCCGGGAGGTCGTCGACGAGCGCAAGCTTCTGTCCGACCAGGCGGTTGAACAAGGTGGACTTGCCGACATTGGGCCGGCCGATAATGGCGATCGTAAAGGACATGAAAGATCCGTGCGCCCCGGAAAGACAGGCGCATAGCAATTTGGCCGACAGAATAGACTAGCGCGAAAAGCTGCCGCTGGGCAGCGGCGCGGGAAATGCCCCCGGCGCCTGCTGCGCCGACTGGGCGGGCTGTGCCGGTTGCTGGGACTGGTCCGTCTGCGCGGTCGAATCGGGCGTCGTGGTGCGCTTGCGGTGCGCGACCTTCTTGCCCTTGGGTGGCGGCGCCGTGGCGGGCGTGGTCTCGGCGGCCTGGGCTTCGCCGTCGGGTTCAGCGGCGGCGTTATCGGCCGGTGCTGCCGAACTCGCCGCGGCTGAAGCCGGCTGCTGCCTGGTCTTCTTGGCCTTGGCCTGCTTCGATTTCGTCCCAGCCTGCTGCTCCGGCGGCGGTTGATCGGCGGCGGCGGGCGGCTGCGCCTGCGGGTTGGCGGCGGCAGCCGCGGCCTGGGCGGCCTCCTCCTGCTGCTGCTTCTCGACCTCGCTCTTGTAGAGATCCCTCGGCACGCCCTGCTCGAGGCCCGGCACGCCGTCGGGGAACACCGGCTTGCGCTCGCCGGGCAGCTTCTTCTTGGTGTCGAGGAAGTCGAGCAGGTCGGTCGGATCCCAACCCGAGGCGCTCGAGCAACCGCCAAGCACCCCCGTAAGCGCGAGCAGTACGGTGGCTGCGATCATTCGTTGCGAGCGGCGTATGGTCGGTCTCTGGGTCAAGCTCTCGTCCCGCCTGTTAACTCTTCGCGACCGGCGGCAGCAGCGCCTGCAACGCCTCCGCCCGCGAACGCAGGCCCGGCGGGGTGTCGCCGTCGAGCGCAATCATGTCCAGCCACTGCCTGGTCGCCGCTTTGTCATTCGCATGCCAGGCCGACAGCGCCAGCAATTCGCGCGCGCTGTGGCGGAAGGTCGCCCCGGGCACCGTATCAGGCT
Organism: Bradyrhizobium sp.; assembly: GCA_035293585.1. Taxonomy (GTDB): domain Bacteria; phylum Pseudomonadota; class Alphaproteobacteria; order Rhizobiales; family Xanthobacteraceae; genus Bradyrhizobium. The sequence continues at coordinate 28,365 of DATGMN010000069.1, forward strand.
CCAGCCGCTGCTTCATGTCGGCATAGGTCGCGGTGTCCACCAGCAGCCCGGCGGCGCGCAACCGGGCCAGCGCCCGCAACTCGGGGCCGACGCTGCTGTCGGCGGCGATATCGTCGAAGATTTTCGCACCCGCCTTGGCGTCGGTGCTCGCCGCTTCGCCGGCGGCGCGGAAACGCGCGAGCGTGCGGTAACCGGCGGGGGCCTTGGCCGCGAGATCGGTGAACGCCTTCTCGGAATCGGCATGCTTGCCCTGCTCGGACAGCTCGATCGCCCTGTTGAAGGCATCGCCAATCTCGCCGGCCTTCTTGGCCTCCAGATATTGGTAGCCGCGCCAGCCGCCGACGGCGGCGACGACCAGCAGCGCCGCGCCGACGATCAACAGAGAATACTTGTCCCACAGCTTCTTGAGCTGCTCGCGACGCACTTCCTCGTCGACTTCATCAAAGAATTCAGACACTTAGGTCATTCCTCCGCCGCCGGCCCAAGCCCACGCGGCGTCCCGGGCGGCCTCGCCCAATCCCCACTATGGCGGGGCGATAGCCTATGGTTATGGCGCTGGCAAGGCAAAGCAAGCGGCGTCAAAGCCTTAACGGGGGATGGTCCCCGCCCCTGTTTCCGACCCCGCGGCCAGCATATCCCGCAACTGCCGTTTCAGCACCTTGCCGTTGGCATTCCGCGGCAGCGGATCGGCCGTGATCAGCATGGTTTCGGGCACCTTGTAATCGGACAGCCGCTCCGCGCACCAGGCTCGCAAGGCCTCCGCCATGACGGGCTCGCGCGTAACCACGACCGCATGCACCCGCTCGCCCAGCACCGGGCAAGGCTTGGCGATGATCGCGCTCTCGACCACGCTTGCGTGTCCGGCCAGCACGGATTCGACCTCGGCCGAGAAGATCTTCAGCCCGCCGCGGTTGATCATGTCCTTCTGGCGGTCGAACACCCGCACGAAATTGTCGGCATCGATCGAGCCGAGATCGCCGGAATGCCAGAAGCCACCGGTGAAGCTCTCCGCCGTGGCCTTTGGGTTGTTCCAGTAGCCCTTGATGACGGACCCGCCGTGAATCCAGATTTCGCCGATCTCGCCGCGCGGCACCTCGCGGCCCTCTTCATTCACGACCACGATCGTGGCCCCCGGGCATGGCAATCCGACGCTGTCGATATGCCTTGCCGCGAGCTCACCCGGCATGATCGTCGATGGCGAGGTCGTTTCGGTCGCGCCATAGCAATTCGACAGCCGCAGGCCCGGCAGCTTCGCCGCCAGCCGCTCGATGGTGGCGATCGGCATCGGCGCGCCGCCGAAGCCGCCGATGCGCCAGGCGGACAGATCGTAAGCGTCGAAGTCCGGCTGCAGCAGGCAGAGGTTGTACATCGCCGGCACCATGACGGTGTAGGTGATGCGCTCGCGCGCGGCGACCTTCAGATAATCCGCAGCCTTGAACTCGGCGACGATGATGAGCGCGCCGGCGCAGGCGACCATGGTCATGACATTGGCGACGACGCCGGTGACATGGGCCAGCGGCACGGCCGCAATGGAACGATCGGCCTCGGTTAACTTGAGGCAATGCACGAACACCATGGAGGAATGCACGATGTTGCAATGCGCGAGCATGGCGCCCTTCGGCCGCCCGGTCGTGCCCGACGTGTAGAGGATCATCGCCGGGTCCTCTTCGTCGACCGCGACGGCGTCAGCCAGGGCTGCGTGGTTGGCGATCTCGCCAAATTGCGACAGCTTGGGATCGTCATCGATCGCGATGCGATGGGCCAGCTGCGGGATGTCGCCGGCCGCGGGCACGCGATCGGCCAGCGCGGCTTCATGGATCAGGAGTTTTGCGCCGCAATCGTTCAGCACATAGGCGATTTCCGGCTTCTGCTGCCGGGTGCCGAGCAGCACCGTGACCAGGCCGAGATGGGCGGCCGCGAACAACAGCAGCGGAAATTCGATGCGATTGCCGAGCAACAGCGCGACGCGGTCGCCGCGCGCAAGGCCCTTGGCCTGCAGCCCTGCTGCGATCTCGGCCGACGCCGTCGCGACCTCGCGCCAGGTCAGCCGGCGTGCGCCGCAGACCAGCGCCTCGCCGTCGGGATTTTTTGCGACCGCCTGCTCCACCATCTGCCAGACACTGCGCGGCCGCTCGCAGAACGCCTGCACCAGGCGATCGCCAAAGCGCGCCTCGAGCCGCATCGGGGGGATCTGATGTTGCGACCAATCCATTGCCGGCCTGCCTCAACCCTTTTTCATGTCGTAGACGTGCTCGGGCCCCGGAAAGGCGCGCGACCGCACATCGCTGGCGTAGGCCTCGACTGCCGCCTCGATCGCTGGCCCCAGATTGCCGTAGCGGCGGACGAATTTCGGCGCGCGGGGCGACAGCCCCAACATGTCCTCCAGCACCAGCACCTGGCCGTCGCAGGCCGCGCTCGCGCCAATGCCGATGGTCGGAACCGCGATGCTTTCCGTGATCTTGCGTGCCAGCGGCTCGGCCACGGCCTCGATCACAATCGAAAACGCGCCGGCATCGGCGACCGCCTTGGCGTCGCTTTCGATCCCGGGCCAGCTCGCCTGCTCGCGCCCCTGCGCGCGAAACGAGCCGAGCGTGTTGATGGATTGCGGCGTCAGCCCGATATGGCCCATGACCGGAATGCCGCGCTCGACCAGGAACGCGATGGTCTCCGCCATGCGCGTGCCGCCTTCGAGCTTCACCGCGCCGCATCGGGTCTCCTTCATGATGCGCACGGCCGAATGAAAGGCCTCCTCCTTCGAGGCCTCGTAAGAGCCGAAGGGCATGTCGACCACGACGAGAGCCTCGCGCGAGCCGCGCATGACCGCAGCTCCTTGCAGGATCATCATGTCGAGCGTCACCGGCACCGTGGTCTCGAAACCGTGCATGACGTTGCCGAGGGAGTCGCCGACCAGGATCACGTCGCAATGGCGATCGACCAGCGCCGCGGTGTGGGCATGATAGGAGGTCAACATCACGACCGGCTCGCCGCCCTTGCGGGCGCGGATATCGGGCGCGGTCTTGCGGCGGATGGTGGCTTGAACGGACATCGTTGGATTCCTGACTCGATCTGCTGGCTCGATTTCCCGGCCTGGTTGCCGGTTCAGCCCCAGTCTCAACTCCCCATCACGGGAATCCCCATCACCACGGGATGGAAGGCAAAGGCGAGCGCGAGATAGGCGACGACGCCGACCGCAACCGCGATCAGATCGTTGGTGAGGCCACCGACGGGAATCGGCGGCGCGCCCGCATCAGCGCGGCGCTTCAGCGAAATGCGGTCGTAGACGGCCCAGGCGAGGAACGAGCCGAAAAGGATGATCCCGCCGAGATCGCCATTGGCGAGCAGATGGCCGAACGCCCAGAGCTTCACGCCTGCCAGCATCGGATGTTTCACGATCGTATAGATGCGGCCGCGAATATAGGCTGCGACCACCAGGATCACCGCGGGCAGCATCAGCGCGATGTTGAGATGCTTGAGGAATGTCGGCGGATACCAGATCGGCCGAAATTCGGTGGCGCGATAATGCGCAAAGCCCCAGATGATCAGCCCGAGGCCGATCAGCGACACCAGAGAGTAGACCAGCTTGTAGACATGCTCGCCGCCGACGCCGGCGACCAGCCGCGCACGCATCCCGCGCCGGGTGGTCAGCGTGTGGGCCGCGAAAAACAGCACGAGGCCCAGGATCATCCCCATCAATCCCACGACGTCTCTCCCTTGTTGCGCTCCTGCCTATCATCTCGCACAGCCCGACAGCAATACCGTCATTGCGGGGCCGGCGCGGCAGGAAAAGACCCGGACGCTCGCGCCTGCGAGGCAGGCAAGCCAGCTTCGAGAGTTTCGGGTTTGCGCGTTGCACGCGCGCCCCGGAATGACGGTACATGTTCACTTGTTGTCCGAGGACGTATGTCCCAGATCACGATTATCGACAAAGCGGACCATCAGGGGGCGCCCGGCCAGCGCGCCGCCGAGACCGTCGCTGAATTTCAACGGCAGGCAGGCATCGAGCGAGTCGTTGATGGCCTTGAGATAGGTGCTGCGGTCGTCGGTCGATGCGCCTGACGTCGCGAAGGTCAGCCGCGGCGGGCCGATCAGCTCGCCCGAGCGTTTGAAGCTGAAGCGCACCGACATCTGCATGCCCTCGCGGGCCTGATCAGCGGGCGGCGGCGACCAGCACGAGCGCAGCTCGGAAAACAGATCGCCGATCGTGTCGAGGTCATGGTCGGGACGCTGGTACTTCGCCTCATCCTCCTTGGCCGGCACGGTCTGGACGGTGAGCTGGAGGTTTTCGCCGTAGGGATAGTCGATCTCGGGAACGCAAGGCCCGTGATGGAACACGCTGCAGTAGTAAGGCGTGCACGGCCCATGATCGAGCACGCTGCAGGGCGAATGCGAAAACGGGATCGGGTTGATGTGGTGATAGTTGCGCGCATCGGCCGTCTGCGCGCAAAGCAGCGCGGTTGCGACGAGGGACAGAAAGACGGCAATGCGCTGCAGCATGGAAACAGCACCCTGGAAAAAGCAAACGCAGGCGTGGCTAGCGTTGTGACCCAGACGCTTGATTCATTCGGTGTCATTCCGGAGCGCCCGAGGGGCGAACCCAGAATCTCGCGCCGCAACCTCGAGATTCCGGGTTCGCCGCTGACGCGGCGCCCCGGAATGACGGAATGAAGTGTCAAAGTCTCAACACTAAATTTGATCGTCCGGAACGGCGGTATCAAGCCCAAGTCCTTCACATCCGCGCGTTCGACGTGGCGCTTTTTCCAAGCACCACCCGTCATCGCCCGGCTTGACCGGGCGATCCAGTATTCCAGAGGCGTTTGAGTTCTTGCCGAGAAGCCTCTGGATTGCTGGATGCCCTGCCTGCGCGGGGCATGACGTCGGAGACGCACGCGCACTGTCATTGCAAGGAGGTGAGCGGCGAAGCATCCAGCGTCGCGTGCGTGGCCTCGGATTGCCTCGCTTCGCTCGCAATGACGGTGGACTGACATGCGCCTGCCTTCTCGCGACGGAATTCGCCCGAGCTTTGCATCGTCTCGCCCTCCTCCAGGAGCAGAGGGCGCAGGGAAGGCCGGGTGGCCGCTGCACCCGGGGCTGCACGCGCAAAAGAAATTTGCGCGAGCGCGTGAACCACAGGTACAGGCGGTGACAACCGGCCTTCCCTGCGCGATGGTTTGACGGCTTATACGTGATCTCCCCGGTGAACCAGCTCTTGCCACCGTCATTGCCGCGCAGCCTTTGGAGCTTTTGCGACAACTTGGCGCGTGCATGGGCGCGCCAGGACCACACGATTTCGCCGTACGCAAAGGCCGCCGCTCGTCAAATCCAGCGTCTCCGCGTCCACCGCATCCCCGCCTCACGTGTCGTGACGATCGCGATGCGCCCTCTGCAACGAGGCGGGATGCGCAGACTATACGTCAAATCCGAAATTCGGAAAATAGGAATATTTTTGCGAGGCGGGCTTGACGGGAATTTGCGCACCTCGCCCGTCGGGCAAATCATTCCCCGTCGTCCCGGCGAAGGCCGGGACCCATAGCCCCAGGGCGTCGTTGTTACGAAGGTCGTCTCCCACCGCATTCCAACGGATAGTTTCCGCGGTATGGGTCCCGGCCTGCGCCGGGACGACATCGGGGATTGGTGCTCAGATTCGCTTGACGCGCACACGCCATACGCCTCGGCCACCGGGGCGAAACGCCCCGAATGCCCTCGCCTCACGCCTTCTTCTTCACGTCCTTGACGCTGGCGAATTCGATGCCCTCGGCGCGTTCCTTGGTGTAGCCGAGGTAGAACTCGTTCTTGGCGAGGTAGACGGGGTCGCCGTCGACGTCGTCGGCGATCGAGGACGTGTTCGATGCGAGGAAGGCGTCGAGCTTCTTGCGGTCGTCGGAGGAGATCCAGCGTGCGAGCTGGAACTCGGAGACCTCGAACTCGACCGGCAGCGAATATTCGGCGTCGAGCCGCGCTTTCAGCACGTCGAGCTGCAGCGGGCCGACCACGCCGACCAGCGCCGGCGCGCCGTCGCGGGGGCGGAACACCTGGACCACGCCCTCCTCCGACATCTGCTGCAAAGCTTCTTTCAGCTTCTTGGCCTTCATCGCATCGGTCAGCCGCACCCGGCGGACGATTTCCGGGGCGAAGCTCGGTACGCCGACGAAGGTGATGTCCTCGCCTTCGGTCAAGGTATCGCCGATGCGCAACGAGCCGTGATTGGGAATGCCGACGACGTCGCCGGCAAAGGCTTCGTCCGCGACCGAGCGGTCCTGGGCGAAGAAGAATTGCGGGCTCGACAGCGGCATGGTCTTGCCGGTGCGCACGAGCTTTGCCTTCATGCCGCGGCTGAGCTTGCCCGAGCAGAGCCGCGCGAAGGCGATGCGGTCGCGATGGTTCGGATCCATGTTGGCCTGGATCTTGAACACGAAGGCGCTCATGCGCGGCTCGGCGGCCTCGACCTTGCGCAAATCGCTGTCCTGCGCGCGCGGCGGCGGCGCGAAACGGCCGAGGCCCTCCAGGAGGTCGCCGACGCCGAAATTGCGCAGCGCGCTGCCGAAATAGACCGGCGTCAGGTGGCCCTCGCGGAAGGCCTCGAGGTCGAACGGCTTGCAGGCCTCGCGCACCAGCTCCAGCTCGTCCTTGATGGCGCCGATGTCGAGATTGGCATTGACCTTGGCGAGCTCCGCAATCTCGATCTGCTGTGTCGCGCCGGTCTTGGCGCCGCCGCCCTCGAGCAGCCGCAGGCCGCCGTTGCGGACATCGTAAGTGCCGACGAAATCGCGGCCGCGTCCGACCGGCCAGGTCACCGGCGTGGTGTCGAGCGCCAGCGTCTTCTCGATCTCGTCAAGGAGATCGAAGGTGTCGCGGCTCTCGCGGTCCATCTTGTTGATGAAGGTGATGATGGGAATGTCGCGCAGGCGGCAGACCTCGAACAGCTTGCGCGTCCGCGCCTCGATGCCCTTGGCGGCGTCGATCACCATGACCGCGGAGTCCACGGCCGTGAGCGTGCGATAGGTGTCCTCCGAGAAGTCCTCGTGGCCCGGCGTGTCCAAGAGGTTGAACACGAGGCCCTCGAACTCGAAGGTCATCACCGAGGTGACCACCGAGATGCCGCGCTCGCGCTCGATCTTCATCCAGTCCGAGCGGGTGTTGCGCCGCTCGCCCTTGGCCTTGACCTGCCCGGCGAGGTTGATCGCGCCGCCGAACAGCAGGAGCTTCTCCGTCAGCGTGGTCTTGCCGGCGTCGGGGTGGGAGATGATGGCAAAGGTGCGCCGGCGCGCCACTTCTTCAGACAGCGGCGAGGAGCGCGGCGATTCGGTCGTGACGGCGAGATCGGACATGAGGTGCAAGCGTTTGGCAGGGAAAACGTGCGGGATCAAGGGATTCCCGGACTAGCCCCGATATAGGGATGGGATGGCAGAATCCCAGTGAGGATCATGTCTCCGACGTCATTCCGGGGCGCCCGAAGGGCGAACCCGGAATCTCGAGATTCCGGGTTCGGTGCTCCGCACCGCCCCGGAATGACGGAGTAAAAGTCAGGCAATAACGAAGGTCCGTTACCACACTAGCGGAACGGCAAAACCGCCCAATAGGCCAGCGCAGCGACCAGAGCCGACGCCGGTATCGTGATCACCCAGGCATAGACGATGCCGCTCGCCACGTTCCAGCGCACGGCCGACATCCGCCGCGCGGCGCCGACGCCGACAATGGCGCCGGTGATGGTGTGGGTGGTGGAGACGGGAACCCCCAGGAAGGTCGCCATGAACAGGGTCGCCGCCCCCCCGGTTTCGGCGCAGAAGCCCTGCATCGGGGTCAGTTTGGTGATCCTTAAGCCCATGGTGCGAACGATGCGCCAGCCGCCCATCAGGGTGCCCAGCGCCATCGAGGCCTGGCAGGCCAGCACCACCCAGAACGGCACGGAAAACTCGCTCCCAAGGTAACCCTGCGAATAGAGCAGCACGGCGATGATGCCCATGGTCTTCTGGGCATCATTGCCGCCATGGCCGAGCGAATAGAGCGAGGCGGAGCCGAATTGCAGGACGCGGAAGGCGCGGTCGACCGCAAACGGCGTCGAGCGCACCGAGGCCCAGGAGACAATGGCGACCAGCAGCATGGCGAGGACGAACCCGACCAAGGGCGACAGCACGATCGCCACGATCGTCTTCGACAGCCCGCTCCACACCGCGGCCGAAATCCCGGCCTTGGCCATGCCGCCGCCGACGAGGCCCCCGATCAGGGCATGCGAGCTCGACGAGGGAATGCCGAGCCCCCAGGTGATGACATTCCAGACGATGGCACCGACCAGCGCCGCGAAGATCACCTGCGGATCGACCACGCTCGGCTCGATGATCCCAGTGCCGATGGTGTGGGCGACATTGAGCCCGAAGACGGAAAAGGCGACGAAATTGAAGAAGGCCGCCCAGAACACCGCGAATTGCGGGCGCAGCACGCGGGTGGAGACGATGGTCGCGATCGAATTGGCGGCGTCGTGCAGGCCGTTGAGGAAATCGAACAGCAGCGCGACCGCGATCAGGCCGATCAGGATTGGAAGGCCCAGCGTGACGGTCACGGGCGCGCCCGGAAGCTTGTTGACATCAGGTCCAATGGGTGGCCTCGGCGTTCACCTCTCCCTAGCGGGGAGAGGTCGATTTGCGCAGCAAATCGGGTGAGGGGCCGCAGCTTTCACGAGAGACCGTAATCCCTCACCCGGATCGCATCTCTTGATGCGATCCGACCTCTCCCTCCGGGAGAGGTGACGAGAACCCGTGGCGTGGACTGATCCAAGCATGCACATGTCGTTCTAGACCTGCTCGATCACGATCGAGTTGATCTCGTTGGCGACGTCGTCGAAGCGATCGGCGACCTTTTCCAGATGGTCGTAGATGTCGGCGCCGATGATGTAGTCCATGGCGTTGGCATTGCGGTGCTTGAGGAACAATTGCTTCAGCCCGATGTCGTGGAGGTCGTCGACGCGGCCCTCGAGCTTGGTCACTTCCTCCGTGATCTGGGTGAGCAGCGAGACATTGGCGCCGATCGCCTGCAAGAGCGGCAGCGCGCGGACGATCAGCTGGGCGCATTCGACCAGCAGCGTGCCCATCTCCCGCATGGTCGGCTCGAACTCGCGCACCTCGAACAGGAGCACGGCCTTCGCCGTCTGCTGCATCTGGTCGACGGCGTCGTCCATCCGCGTGATCAGGTTGGAGATGTCGCTGCGGTCGAACGGGGTGATGAAGGTGCGGCGCACCGCGGTCAGCACCTCCCGCGTGATGCCGTCGGCCTCGCTCTCGAACTGATTGACCTTCTGGCAGAAGGCGAGCGTCTCCTCGCCCCCTCGCAACACGCCCTGCAGCGCCTCGGCGCCCTTCACGGCCGTTGCGGCATGGCGGGAGAACAGGTCGAAGAATCGCTCCTCCCTGGGCAGAAGGGCACGAAACCAGCGCATCATTGCTATCGCATCCGTCCTATTTCAGGGGCGTGAGCCGGTCGAACGCGGCTCTCTCAGGGCCTTTAGCAGCCCCGCGGTCGCCTGTCACAAATCTGTCATAGACGGATTTGGATGCAAAAGCGCAAGCCGTTCGCCGGGGGCCGGGCCGGTCATCCACAGCAACCCCACGCTCCGTCATTCCCGGGATGGTCCGCAGGACCAGACCTCAGGTGCGCAATTGCGCACCGGGGAATCTCGAGATTCCGGGTTCGGTCCTGCGGACCGCCCCGGCATGACCGTGCATGAATGGCCGCAATGGCCGCAATGGCGTGAAGCGGCCGCCCCTTACAGCGAGCGCTTGAAGAAATGTGCGATCTCGCCGACGATGCCGCGGCGGAACAAGAGCACGCAGGCAACGAAGATCACGCCCTGGATCACCGTGACCCACTGGCCGAAGCCCGCCAGATATTGCTGCATGGCCACGATGATGAAGGCGCCGACCACCGGGCCGAACACGGTGCCCAGGCCGCCGACCAGCGTCATCAGCACGATCTCGCCCGACTGGCTCCAATGCACGTCGGTGAGCGAGGCGTTCTGGGCCACGAACACCTTCAGCGCGCCGGCAAAGCCTGCCAGCGTGCCCGACAGCACGAAGGCGAGCCATTTGTATTGGTCGGTCTTGTAGCCGAGCGAAATCGCGCGCTGCTCGTTCTCGCGGATCGACTTCAACACCTCGCCGAACGGCGAGTTGATGGTGCGGTAGATCAGCAGGAAGGCGGCCAGGAAGCCGACCAGCACCACATAATAGAGCGTGGTCGGCCTGGAGAGATCGAAGATGCCGAACAGATGGCCCTGCGGGATGCCCTGGATGCCGTCCTCGCCATGGGTGAACGGCACCTGCAGATAGATGAAGTAGAGCAGCTGCGACAGCGCCAGCGTGATCATCGAGAAATAGATGCCCTGGCGGCGGATCGACACATAGCCGGTGATGACGGCCAGCGCGCAGGCGGCCGCCGTGCCGACCACGATGCCGAGCTCCGGCGGCAGGTTCCAGACCTTCAGCGCATGGGCCGTGCAGTAGCCTGCGGTGCCCAGAAACATCGCATGGCCGAACGACAGCAGGCCGCCATAGCCGATCAGGAGGTTGAAGGCGCAGGCCACCAGCGCAAAGCACAGCGCCTGCATCACGAAGAAGGGGTAGATGCCGGAAAACGGCACGATTCCCAGCAGCACGGCCATGATGCCGAACACGATCATCTCGTCGCGCATCGCGCGCGGTGTGATCGGTAGCGTATCGTCGGTCAATGCTGTCATCTCAAGCCGCCCGTCCCGTCAGTCCCGTCGGTTTCACCAGCAACACCAGCACCATGAGCACGAACACCACGGTGTTGGACGCCTCAGGGTAGAAATATTTGGTCAGTCCCTCGATCACCCCGAGCGCAAAGCCGGTGATGATCGAGCCCATGATCGAGCCCATGCCGCCGATGACGACGACCGCGAACACCACGATGATGAGGTCGGCGCCCATCAAGGGGCGCACCTGGTTGATCGGCGCCGACAGCACGCCGGCGAGCGCGGCTAGCCCCACGCCGAGACCGTAGGTCAGCGTGATCATGCGCGGCACGTTGATGCCGAAGGCGCGCACCAGGGTCGGATTTTCGGTGGCGGCGCGCAAGTAGGCGCCGAGCCTTGTGCGTTCGATCAGGAACCAGGTGGCGAGGCACACGACCAGCGAGAAGATCACGACCCAGCCGCGATAGATCGGCAGGAACATGAAGCCGAGATTCATGCCGCCCTTCAGCTGATCAGGGATCGAGTATGGCAGGCCGGAGGAGCCGAAATAATTCTGGAATACGCCCTGGATGATCAGCGCCAGCCCGAAGGTCAGGAGCAGCCCGTAGAGATGGTCGAGCCCGGTAAGGAATTTCAGCATGGTCCGCTCCAGGATCATGCCGAAGATGCCGACCGCAATGGGCGACAGGATCAGCGCCCACCAGTAGTTGATGCCCCAGATGTTGAGCAGGAAATAGGCCACGAACGCGCCCATCATGTAGAGCGCGCCATGGGCGAAATTGATGATGTTGAGCATGCCGAAGATGACGGCAAGCCCGAGACTGAGCAGCGCGTAGAACGAGCCGTTGATCAGTCCCACCAGTAGCTGTGCGTAAAGCGCTTGCATCGTTCTCTCTCGGCGCTCCGGATCACTTCTTCAGCAACGGACAGGTGCTCTTGTCCAGCGGCGTGAAGGCCTCCTCCGCAGGGATGGTGGAGACCAGCTTGTAGTAGTCCCAATCGCCCTTGGATTCCGCCGGCGACTTGACCTCGAACAGATAGGCCGGATGGATGGTGCGGCCGTTCGGCTCGATGCTGCCCTTGCCGAACAGCGGATCGTCGGTCGGCATCTCCTTCATCTTGGCGACGACCTTGGCGCCGTCATGCGGGTTGCCGCCGAGCGCCTCCAGCGCCTTGAAGTAATGCAGCAGGCTGGAATAGACGCCGGCATGGACCATGGTCGGCATGTTGTGGTTCTTCATGCGCTCCTGGAAGCGCTTGGCGAAGGCGCGGCTGGCATCGTTCATGTCCCAGTAGAAGGTCTCGGTGAAGTTCAGCCCCTGCGCCGTCTTCAGGCCGAGCGAGTGGACGTCAGTGATGAACAGCAGCAGCGCGGCGAGCTTCTGGCCGCCCGAGGTGATGCCGAATTCGGCGGCCTGCTTGATCGAGTTGGTGGTGTCGGCGCCGGCATTGGCGAGGCCGATGATCTTGGCCTTGGAGGCCTGCGCCTGCAGCAGGAAGGAGGAGAAATCGGCGGTCGAGAGCGGCGCCTTGACGCCGCCGAGCACCTTGCCGCCGGTGGCCTTGACCGCCGCCGTGGTGTCGCGCTCGAGCGCCGCGCCGAAGGCGTAGTCGGCGGTCAGGAAGAACCAGCTGTCGCCGCCGGCCTTGGTCAGCGCGGTGCCCGTGCCGTGCGCCAGCGTGTAGGTGTCGTAGGTCCAGTGGATGGTGTTCGGCGTGCACTGCGCGTTGGTGAGATCGGAGGTGCCGGCGCCGGAATCGAGCAGGATGCCGTTCTTCTCCTTGACGATGTTGGAGACCGCGAGCGCGACACCGGAATTGGGCACGTCGACGATGACGTCGACATGATCGACGTCGAACCACTGCCGCGCGATGTTGACGCCGATGTCGGGCTTGTTCTGATGATCGCCGGCGATGATGTCGATCTTCCAGCCCTTCCCCGTCAACCCGGAATCCTCCACCGCCATCTGGGCGGCGAGCGTCGAGCCGGGGCCGCCGAGGTCGGCGTAGAGGCCCGACTGGTCCGACAGCGAGCCGATCTTGACCACCTTGTCGTCGGCGAGCGCGGCATTCACTGCGGCGAGCGACAGCGCGGTCGAAAGCAGCAGGGATGCGACTGCGGTTTTCCTCATGTTCGTTCCTCGTATCTTGTTGCTGGCGCGCCTAGACGCCGAGATAGGTGTGCAGCTTGTCCATGTTCGCGGCCAATTCGCTATTGGCAAAGCCGTCGATGACCTTGCCGTGCTCGACGATGTAGTAGCGGTCGGCGACGGTGGAGGCGAAGCGGAAATTCTGCTCGACCAGGAGGATGGTGAAGCCCTCCTTCTTGAGCCGCGCGATGGTATGGCCGATCTGCTGGATGATGACGGGCGCGAGCCCCTCCGTCGGCTCGTCCAGCATCAAAAAGCTCGCGCCGGTGCGCAGGATGCGCGCGATCGCCAGCATCTGCTGCTCGCCGCCGGAGAGCTTGGTGCCCTGGCTCTTCAGCCGCTCCTTCAGGTTCGGGAACAGATCGAAGATCTGGTCGAGCGACAGCCCGCCGGGCCGCACCACCGGCGGCAGCAGCAGGTTCTCGCGCACGTCGAGGCTTGCGAAGATGCCGCGCTCCTCCGGGCAGAAGGCGATGCCGAGCCGGGCGATCCGGTCGGACGTCGCCTTGATCAGCTCACTGCCGTTGAAGCGGACCGAGCCCGCGCGCTTGCCGATCACGCCCATGATCGATTTCAGCGTGGTGGTCTTGCCGGCGCCGTTGCGCCCGAGCAGCGTGACCACCTCGCCGGCATTCACGTTGAAATTGATGCCGTGAAGAATGTGGGATTCGCCGTACCAGGCCTCGAGATTGGCGACCGACAGGATCTCGCCACCGGTTGCGGAGACGGTTTTTGCAGGCGCCTCGGCCGTCTGTACATCAGGCATGACCGGCTCCGAGATAGGCTTCCTTGACACGCTCGTCCTTGGAAAGCTCGGCATAGGAGCCTTCGGCGAGCACATGGCCGCGCGTCAGCACGGTGATGATATCAGAGAGATTGGCGACCACGCTCAAATTATGCTCGACCATCAGGATGGTGTATTTGGCCGAGATCCGCTTGATCAGGGCCGCGATCTTGTCGATGTCCTCGTGGCCCATGCCGGCCATCGGCTCGTCGAGCAGCATCATTTCCGGATCGAGCGCGAGCGTGGTGGCGATCTCCAGCGCCCGCTTGCGTCCATAGGGCATTTCGACCGCGGGCGTGTTGGCGAATTCGGAGAGGCCGACATCGGTCAACAGCTCCAGCGCGCGGTTGTTGAAGCGGTTCAATACCGATTTGGAGCGCCAGAAATCGAAGGAATGGCCGTGCTGGCGCTGCAGTGCCACGCGGACGTTCTCGAGCGCGGTCATGTGCGGGAAGACCGCCGAAATCTGGAACGAGCGCACGAGCCCGAGCCGCGCCACGTCGGCCGGCGGCGTCGCCGTGATGTCCTGCCCCTTATAGAGGATCGTTCCCGCGGATGGACGCAGGAACTTGGTCAAGAGATTGAAGCACGTCGTCTTCCCGGCCCCGTTCGGACCGATCAGGGCGTGAATGTGCCCACGTTTGACCTTCAGTGAAACATCGCGAACGGCAAAGAACCCCGCGAATTCCTTGGTCAATCCGTGGGTCTCGAGAATGAACTCATCAGCCAAATATTTTCCCCCCGCCGCGCCTGCACCTCGAAGCGCCTTGCGCAGCTCGTTTTCTTGCTCACGGTCGGCTTCCCAGTAAACGCTCGGAAACCGTTCCGCAACTGCCGTCCTCCGGGGCGGAATATGCCGTCATCCGGGGGAGTTAGGCAAGGCGGAAAGCTCCAAAGCGAGGGTCCGGAAGGCTCCGGCCGGCTTCGTCCTTCGTCGCATCGCGGACGCGGCGCTTCCCTGCGTACCGGTCAGCCGCCCCCCACATTGTTTTGCATGCCAGCGGCATCTTCATAGAAAATTTTCCTCTTGCCGCGAAAATTTTGCCGATTTCAGCGAATTGGATTTCCCCGTGGAATTCGAGAGTGCGAGCCCCTCAGTCGTCAAGTCGATCAGGCAGCGCGAGCTGCTGAACGGCTGGCTTGCGCTCTATGCGCGCGCCCACGCGCTGCCACAGCTTCTGGATTACGGGAGCGAGCGGCTCGACGAGGAGAAGCCCGACCTCGTGCACTATTCCATCGAGGCCGAGCTGGATCCGCCGCGCCTCACCATCCAGAGCGAGGGCACGCGGATGGCCAGCGCCTACGGCCACAGCGGCAAGGGCCGCAGCCTCGAGACCTACGTCGGCCCGCGGCTCGCGCCGTTCGTGATGCCCGTCTATTACGAATGCGTGCGGCGCCGCCTGCCCGTCTATGCCATCGCCGATATCGACGACATCTACGGCCGCGTCGTGGCCTATGAGCGGCTGTTGATGCCGTTCGGGCGGGATGGCGTCGTCACCGACGTGCTCGCATCGCTGAAGACGATCTGCGAGGACGGTGGCTTTGAATTGAAGAACCTGATGCGCGGAAATGACACCCTGCCCAGGCAAAGGCTTTGCGTCGTCATCGACCGCGAGCTTCTTCATCACCTGCCCGGCCGCCTACCCCTGGTCGACCAGATCGAATTCGGCTGACATGGAACTGGGCAGAGATGGACTTTGAAAGCGCCAACCCCTCCGTGGTCCGGTCGATCAAGCAGCGCGTGCTGCTCAACGCCTGGACGCGCGGCCTGCAGTCGCAGGCACCATTGCCTGCAATCGCCCATTTCCAGCCCGACGGGCTGTCCGACGAGCTGCCCGACATGATGGCGTTTGACGTCGACGGCAGCGGCGACGACGTGCGCTTCTTCATCACCCACGAAGGATGGCGGCTGGCCGCGGCCTATGGCAACGAGCACCTTGACCCCGCGCAACGCATCAACCGCTATCTCGACGTCTCCGTCGACCCGGTCGTCTATGCCCGCGTGCTGCCCTGCTACATGACCTGCATCAGGCGCAAGCGCCCGACCTATTCCATCGCGCAGGTCAAGGACGAGGACGGCAAGGACGTCTCGTTCGAGCGCCTGCTGCTGCCGTTCGGCAGTGGCGAGACGGTCGAGAAGATCATCGGCTCATACAAGGCGATCTCGATCCACGGCGGCTTCAAAGTGGAAAACCTGATGGGCCTGCGCGCCGACACCAGGCCGGTGCGGCTCCTCAACGCCGTGGTCGACCAGGATCTCGCCCGCCGCCCGCCCGGCGTGCGCATCTCGGACGACATCGTCGAGGCGGATTAGCGGCGCGGCGTCGCGCAGCGCCGCCGCCGGCTTTCTGCAGCAGGATTGGAATCCGCGGCCAGTCTGGTCTCGCTCGCGCAGATCAGCCGCGTGCCAGCACCTGGTTGCGGAAGACCGCATACGAGCTGATCATGACCCTCCATGCCGCGAAGGCGGCTTGGCATCGTCCTTACGACTTCGCGCGTCAATAGAGGCGCATGGGGAGAGGGACACCGGCCGGACCGGCCAGCAGGCCCCAGGTCTCGTCGGCAGCGACCTCGAACTCCCGGTTCTGCGCCCCGCCGCCCGCGACCTTGAGGCTGACCCGGTACCTGCCCGGCGGCAGATCGATCTCCGGGATGTCCGGCCCCTCGTCCGTCAGATTGCCTCCGGCGCGCGCCGCGAGCTTCATGGTCTCGTCGTTGATGGTGATGACGGCCTCGTCATCCGTGCTGTTGCCGAGCATCAGCCTCGCCTGCCCCGGCCTCGGCGGCATGCCGGCATTTGCGGCGGCGGGCTTGCGCAGCGACAAGTCGGCGATCGTCCTGTCGTCTTGACGGACGAGCCGGATCAGCGCGGGCCCGTCGGCGGTCACGAACGCAAGCACGGCCCGGTCTGGCTCGACGACCGCGCCTTCGATCTCCGTCCAGCCGCGCTTGCCCAGCTCGCGGCGATAGAAGCCGAGCGCGGCTGCGAGCGCGAGCGGCGTCTCGACGTGAAGCGACTTGATGACCGGTGAATCCTTCGCCGTGGTGAGGAACCAGGGCTTGGGCCGCGGCAGACCGGTGACAAGGTCGTCGCCCGCGGCCCGTGCGGGCGCCGCCGACGCGGCGTTGGGGCAAAGCAGGCGCCTGGCGATGGAATTCTCGGGACAATCGGCGACGGCCCATGACGTCGTCTCGACGGAGATTGTCCGGAACGTGGGATTTGCACTCGACGGGGCGGTGTCCGCTTCGCTCGACGAGGTGGAGGAGATCGGGCTTGATTGTCCGGTCGTCGTCGAGGACCAGTGATAGGTGCAACTGCTCAAGCTTGAAAAACCAGTCGCGCAATTGCCATTGGGATCCAGAGCGCGGTTGAGCGCGAACGTCGCCACCCCCAGCGCGGCCAGCGCCGCAACGGCGAGGCCGCCGACGATGAGAACAGCTTGCGTTCGACGCTTCATTACCGGAGTCCCATGTCCTTGACAGCGCTTCGCGATGAGAGCCCTTCTCCAGGATTGGCCCGTTTCAGGCGCTCGTATGAGCTTGGTTGCACCGGCCGGGCAAAACGTTCATTGCCCGTCGCCGTTTGTTTGAACGTCGTCGCCCCTATCCGCCGATGCCGCCGGCCTGCCGTAGCCTCGCTGCCGAGCCTCCGCCAGCAGAAATGATCAAGCGATGCTTCGGCTGGTCGGCGTTCTGCTGTAGTATGGTTTGTCCAGCATCCGCACCGAGAGCCGCATCCATGCCGCATCAGTTCGATCGTTCCACCGAGGATCTCGGCAACGCGATCCATCTCGAGCACGTCAACGTCCAGGTCCCGGATCAACGCCTCGCGACCCTGTTCTACGTCGCAGGGCTGGGGCTCACCCGCGACCCCTATCTGATGGTCTCCGACACCAACATGTGGATCAATGCCGGACAGAGCCAGTTTCATTTGCCGAGCGGCAGGCCACAAGTGCTGCGCGGTCAAGTCGGGCTGGTCATCGAAGGTCGCAGCGCGCTGCTGCAGCGGCTGGCGTCGGTTGCCCGGAAGCTCGAGGGCACGGCATTCGCGTTCGCCGAGCACAATGATTACGTCGAGGCGATCTGTCCGTGGGGCAACCGTCTGCGCTGCTATGAACCGGACGCGACGCGCTTCGGGCGCATCACCCTCGGCATGCCCTATGTCGAATTCGAGGTGCCGGCCGGCACCGCGGCGGGCATCTGCGCCTTCTATCCCGAGATCATGGGCATGCCCGCCGAGCTGAGGAGCGGCGACGGCAAGGTGGCCGCGGTCAAGACCGGCCGCAACCAGCATCTGCTGTTCCGCGAGAGCGCTGTCGTCCGTCCCGACTATGACGGCCATCATGTGCAGATCTACATCACCGATTTCTCCGGCCCATATCGCCGGCTGCTGGCGCGCAACCTGATCTCCCGAGAGGACAATCAGTATCAGTACCGGTTTTGCGACATCGTCGATCCCGACAGCGGCAAGCCTCTCTTCACCGTCGAGCACGAGGTGCGCAGCGCAACCCACCCGATGTTCATGCGGCCGATGGTCAATCGCAATCCGGCGCTGACCAACCGCAACTACGCGTTCGGCCACGATCAGTCGTTGTGGGCGATGGCGCCGGAACAATACGAGGGATAGCGAGCGGCAGGTTCTGTTCAGTCGAAACGGCGCCATTTGGCCCAGATCAGGTGCGCCCCGCTATTGCCGAGGCCGATCCGCCCCGTGCGGCTACCGATCGTTTCGGCGCCCATCCCACGCCTCCGTCGGCGGGCAGCCTCGGCCACGCGACCCCACTCAGAACCTGGCGAGCAGATCTTCCAAAGCCTCTTTCGCCAGCACCTTGGCGATCTTCTTCTTTTCGATCGGCGTGGCCGTCGCGAATTGCTTCTCAGGAAGCGATACCCTGACCTGGATTGCGCCTTTCCTGGTGGCGGACCGCACCATGAAGCGGTTCTGACCACCGTCTTGCTCAATTCGGATAGCAGCCATTGAGGCACCCCCTTTGACCCGAATTGTATAATGCACCGGATGATGGTCGGCCAAGGGCAAGCAGCGGCCGATCGGCGAACTCCGCACAGCTAAGATCGGCGCCGCGCTCGAGCGGCGCCGCTGCCCGGTCTAGTATCCAAGCGCCAGCCCGGTGCCGCCGCGCGGATCGTTGGCACCATAGAACCTGTTGCGACCGACCGCCTTCCCCGCAAGGCGCGGCGCGCCGATCATGATGGCGGCGACGTGATTGGCCGGCGGCGCCTCCTCGAACCGGTGCCCCATGGCCTCCAACAGCCTGCGCGTGTCGGGCGACAGCGCGTAGGGCTCTGTCCTGGTGCCGTCCGGCAGCCACTGATTGTGGATACGCGGAGCATCGACGGCCTCCTGGATGTCCATCCCGTAGTCTACGACGTTGAGGATGGTCTGCAGGACCGCCGTGATGATGCGCGCGCCGCCCGGGGTGCCGAGAACCAGAACAGGCTTGCCGTCCTTGGTGATGATCGTCGGGGTCATGGAGCTCAGCGGCGTCTTGCCCGGCGCGATGGCATTCGGGTTTCCGCGGGCAAACCCGTAGACGTTGGCAGCATCCGGGTTCGGCGTGAAATCGTCCATCTCGTCGTTCATCAACACGCCGGTACCGGATGCAACGATTTTCGCGCCAAACCAGTCATTGAGCGTGTAGGTCATCGAGACCGCGTTGCCGGCCCTGTCGATGATGGAGAAGTGCGTCGTGTGGCTGCCCTCGTGAGGCGCGACGCCCGGCCTGATGTCGCGCGACAACCCGGCTTTGTCAGGCTGGATGACATCCCGGATCCTTGCGGCATAGCCCTTGTCGATCAGCTCGCGAACCGGATCGCTGACAAAGTCGGGGTCGCCGAGACGATTGTAGCGATCGGCATAGGCGTGACGCATCGCCTCGATTTCATAATGCAGCGCCTGCGCTGATCCCCAACCGAGCTCTGCAAGCGGATATGCTTCCAGAATGTTCAGCATCTCGCAGATGGCGACGCCGCCCGACGAGGGTGGCGGAGCCGAGATCACGTGATAGCCGCGATAGTCGCACTCGACGGGCGCAAGCTCGCGGGTGCGGTAGCGCTGCAGATCCTCCGGCGCGATCAGGCCGCCCCCTGCCCTGCTTGCGCCGACGATGGCCGCGGCGGTCTTGCCCTGATAGAAACCGTCCGCGCCCTGCGCCCTGATTAGGCGCAGCGTCTGTGCAAGGTCGCGCTGCACCAGCGTTTGGCCGGCGACAAAAGGCTGCCCCTTGTCGAGAAAGATTTTGGCCGTCGCCGGAAACCGTCCGAGATCGTCGGTAGCTGCGGCGAGCATGTCGACGTCGCCCTGGTCCAGGGTGAAGCCGTCCTCGGCCAGCCTGATCGCCGGCTCGATCAGCGCACCCCGCGTCATCGTGCCATATTTTTTGCGGGCGTATTCCAGGCCCGAGACGGTGCCGGGAACGCCGACCGCCAGCCAGCCGGTCGTGCTCAGGCCTTTGATGACCTGCCCGTCCTTGTCCAGATACATGTCGCGGTGCGCGGCAAGCGGGGCCTTCTCGCGAAAATCCAGAAAGGTCTTGCGCCCGTCGCCAAAGCGGATGGTCATGAAGCCGCCGCCGCCGAGATTGCCGGCAGCCGGATAGACCACGGCGAGCGCATAGCCAACGGCAACGGCGGCGTCGACGGCGTTGCCGCCGCGCTTGAGGACGCGGACGCCGATCTCGGTCGCCAGGTGCTGGGCGCTGACCACCATACCGTTTTCGGCAGCGACGGGCCTTTCCGAGGCCGCGTCTGCTGCGGGAACCACGAGCAGCGACCAGACGCAGACGAGCAGCATCGCGGCCATCGCCAGCGTTCCCAAGGTGACGCCAAGGCGACCCGGCCGGCATTTCAATGCGCCGCGCAAAACCAGCAAAGACATGAAGATCGTCGCTCCTGTTCGGTGGCTTGGGAACACGGCTGAAGCCTCGGTGGGGAAAGCGCGGAATTGGCTTCAATGCCGCTGACTTGTCGCTTCTAATTCGATATCTTGCAATCCGGTCGGCTGGCCGGGCGAATGCAGATTCCGGGACTTCAGCAGGGGGTCATATATCCACATGCTTCTTGGGCGCCGCTTTGCTGCCGCTGCGACGGCATTCCTGCTGATCGCGGGCGGATCTCCGCTCTTGCCGGTCTTGATGGCGACATCCGCTGCCGCGGCCGACAGTTGCGCCGATGCGGGCGAGGTCACCGTGCTGCCCTCGCCGCAGGCGCCATGGACCGGCGCGCCGCTGAAAGTCATGGTCGTCACCGAGAAGCCGGCTGACGGCCTGTTGTCCCTGATCGCGCCCGACGGAAGCGTCGCGGGCAAGTCGTCCGACCGGCACGACGGGCCGCCTTACGCCTGGTTCGCGGAGGTCATCAAGCCTGCTGCAGGCACCTGGCACGCCCGGCTCGAGCGCGACGGCTGCAGCCCGGTCGTCCACGAGATTGCGGTCGCGGCGCGCAAGCCGGAGCCCGTGCGTAATCCGGCGGGTAGCATCTGGCAGGTGAAGAACAGCTGGAATGCGACCAACGAAGCGCTGTTCTCGGCCTGGGTCGCCAAACTGTTCGACGGTCCGCCCGACCAGGACCTGTCCTGGAAGGTCTGGTACGAGGTGCTGCGCGACCAGTCGCGC
>DATGMN010000070.1:0-26956 GCA_035293585.1 Bradyrhizobium sp.
CGTGCTCTTCCCGGTGAGCTTTGCTGGATTGCCACCGTCGCCGCCGCACGGCCTTTGGAGCCGACGACGGCTTGACGCCTAGCCTGAGCGCGCCAGAACCACACGACTTCATCCGTCCGCGCCGATGCCGCTCGCCTCACGGCACCGACCCGTCCACCACATTCCGCACCACGTCCGCGGCGATCGCGAGACGCCCCTTGTGAGGGGCGCGGAACGACGAGACCATACGCCAAATCCGAAATTCTGAAAACAGGAATATTTTTGCGGCAGGTGGTTGACAGGATCTTGCCGGCGCGCCCGTCGGGCAAATCAGTTTGCCCGCGGGCGGCCTCAAGCTATATGGTGATCAACCTCAGGCCGCCGACCTTCGTCGTGCTGCCGGAACACATGCTCCGGAACGCCCGCACCTTCAGCCAACTCTTTCAGGCGGCTCGTCCATGACGCGATGGAAAACTGACAATGCTGCACTGCGCTGCCTTGCCGCGGCGGCGTTGGCGATTGCGCTGATCGCCGGCTGGGCGTTCGAGCTGCGCGCCGAAACCGCAACGCCGGCGGCGGGAACGCTTTCGTCCGCGGCCCTGAAGCGGATCGGCGATGCCATCCGCAACGAGATCAAGGACGGCAAGATTCCCGGCGGCGTCCTGCTGCTGCAGCAACACGGCAAGCCGGTCCATTTCGAATGCTTCGGCGTGCGCGACCCCGACACGGGGCTGCCGATGACGCCGGACACGCTGTTCCAGATCTATTCGATGTCGAAGGCCGTCACCTCGGTCGCGGCGATGATGCTGGTCGACGACGGCAAGCTCAGCCTCGACGATTCCGTGGCGAAATACATCCGCTCCTTCGCGGATGCCAAGGTCGGCGTCGACCTCTCCGACGAGTCGGGAAAATATCCGCTCAAGCTGGTGCCGCTGAAGCGCCCGATCACCATCCGGGATCTGCTGCGGCACACCTCGGGCATCTCCTACGGCTTCTTCGGCGAGACCCAGGTGCAGAAGCTCTATCAGAATCCGCTGTTGTATGCCGGCGATTACGACAACGCCGAGTTCGCCGACCGCATCGCGGTGCTGCCGCTCGCCGATCAGCCCGCGACGCGCTGGAACTACAGCCATTCGACCGACGTGCTGGGCCGTGTCATCGAGGTGGTCTCCGGGCAGTCGCTGTACCAGTTCGAGAAGCAGCGCCTGTTCGATCCGCTCGGCATGCACGACACCGCCTATTACGTCGCGGACAAGGCCAAGTGGCCGCTGGTCGCCAAGGGGTTCCTGGTCGATCGCTTTCGCGTCGCCGGCATCTACGATGATCCGACCTTGCCGCGGCGCTGGGAATCCGGTGGCGCCGGCCTGGTCTCGACCACCGGCGACTACGCCCGCTTCCTGCAGATGCTGCTCAACGGCGGCGAAATGGACGGCAAGCGATATCTCAAGCGCGAGACCGTCGCGCTGATGACGTCGGACCAGATCGGGCCGGAGACCGGCATCATCCACGATCCCTTCTATTTTCCGGGCCCCACCAGCGGCTTCGGTCTCGGCTTCGCCGTGCGCACCGCGCCGCCGCCAGGCACGAACTGGCCGCTCGGCGAATACCGCTGGGACGGCGCCGGCGGCAGCTTCTATTTCGTCGACCCCGCCGACGACCTGCTCGGCGTCTTCATGGTGATGTCGCCGACGCAAGGCGGACGGATCCAGCTGAATCTGAAGACGATCATCTATGACGAGATGGGGCGGGGGCTAAGGAAGGATTGAGGGGCGGAGCTTGCAACCGCAGCCATCCGTGCTACGAAGCGGCGCGGCCGCTCGAGGCCGCTTTTTCAAACGCAGGAGGCAGACATGCGCAAGGTTCGCGATCTCCAAGACCTCCCCAGCTTTCAGCATCTCGCGTAAGCGGCGGAAGTCCTTCCCCTCGGAAACCCAGGTCAGGCGCGGGCACCGCGTCGTCCATGGCGACGTCGAGCTCACCGAAAAGCTCGGTCGCAACGATCTGTGCCCATGCGGCTCCGGGCGCAGGTTTCAAATCCTGCTGCATGACATCCGGGGCTTATGACGGCAGTAACCGCAACTATTACTTTCAGAGAGTAGCGTCAGGCTAGGCGACAAGCACACTGCGGTCGGACCGTCACCCTGAGGAGGCCGCGGAACGCGGCCGTCTCGAAGGGCGACGGCCCGGCTCTCGCAGCGGGGCCGTGCATCCTTCGAGGCTCGCTGCCGCGAGCGCCTCAGGATGACGGGGTGAGATCGGAATCGTGCTGGCCGGCTTCATACGAGGCGAGGAATTCCTCGGCCTCAGCGTGCGTCGCGAAGCAGCCGATCTCTTCGTAGTCGGGCTCATGCTCCGCCGTCTCCGGCGACCGCATGACGACGAAATGATCGCCTTCCTCAAGAATGAATTCGGTCAGGTTCGTGCTGTCGAATGGCGACATGTCGCGGCAACCGCAATGCGGGCATTCGTCGTCGCAGGTGCATGACCATTCGTCCGACCACACGCGGCCGCAATCGTCGCAGCGGTAGAAGTTGAGAAACCAGGCCATGGCGGGCACCTCGTCATCGCAGACGATAATTGCCACGGGAGACGAAATCAATGAAGCCGCGATCGCGCAGGTACTGCAACTGCTGGCGTATCTTTGGCCTGACGTTTTGGTTGCCCGGATAGAGGTCTCCGAGATGACGTTCGAACGCATAGACTTCGTCGAGCGCGAACTCTCGCTTGCCGAGCGACTCTACACACTTCATCACATCGAGCAGCCAACCACGCGTTTCCGGCGACTCGCTTCTGAGGAAGAGCGTTTTCTGCCATTCGGCGAGGACCAGCTCCTTCGCGCGCACAATCCCATTCTGCACGATGTGAATCTTGCCTGACTCAGGAACGCGGCTGAGCAGGATGTTCGAGCCGACCCATCCGGCCCGGCGCGCGGTTGGCGCCAGCGGCTTTCGCTGCTCGATGATGTCGCGGACGAAGAAGTGTTTGGGTACGATGAAGAGATTGACGACTGCGAGCGATTTCAGGTCGTAGTTCATCAAAAGCAGGTTCGGATTGTTGCTGGCCGCAAGGCGCTCGCACTTGGTGCCGTACGCGCCATCCGCTACCTTGGCGCCGAACTTGCTCTTCTGGCTCTTCAGCTTGAATTCTTCATTGCACGTCCGGCAGAGGAAATCGGCAACCGGGCTGTTGTTTGGAAAACGCGACATCTTCGCGTTGCCGCAGTGCGGACAGTAAGCCCACGCGCTGACCCAGGTTTCGGTCCAGGCGCGCGCATTTTGCGAGCCACTGGTATAGGCTGCCTGGGTCTCTTCGAAGCCGAGTTTCATTGGGTCAGCCTATCGAAACTCGGTCGATTTGCCAGCCTTGGCTATCTCACCTCTTCTTCCACCCACCCCGCTTCCCCGGCGCGCCACCCGTCGACCGCGGCGCTGGCCCGAACTCCGGCCCCGACTCCCTTGAGTTGCTCGGCTGGATGATCTTGCTGGTGCTGCCGAACGGCTTGGCCGGCAGGGTGCGGTTGGCGCGGTAGGGGAGGGATTCGGGGCCGTGCATCTCGTCGAGATGGGGCTTGTGGACTTTTGAACCGCGTGAACCGGAGGGGCCCCGACTCGCGGGCCCCCCTCCCTGGCCCTCCCCCGCAAGGGGGGAGGGAACGGAGGGAGCGCCGCTGCTGCCGCCGCGTGGCTTGGTGTTGTTGCGGGCGTTGTCGTCGTCGAAGGGGGAGAATGCGAGCGGGTCTTCGTGGCCCCTCGGGCCGCCGCGCGGCGCGACTTCCGACGAGGGGGAGAACGACGTGCGCCGGCCGCTGTGCCGGGCGGATTTGGCGGCGCGGCTGACGGCTTCCGGCAGATTGGCGGCGTTGCCGTATTTCTTGGTGCCGGCGTAGGCGCCGGCGCGGTCCTGCACGGTGCGCTGGCGGGTGGTGGGGTCGTCGACGACGGCGAGCTCGGTGGCGCGCAGGCGCTTGACCTCGTCGCGCAGCCTTGCGGCTTCCTCGAAGTTGAGGTCGGCGGCGGCCTCGCGCATGCGGGTTTCGAGATCGGCAAGCACGGCCTCGAAATTGTGGCCGATGGCGATGACGTCCTCGGTCATGCCGCTCTGGCCGACATCGACCAGCACATGGTCGCGCTCGTACACCGAGTTGAGGATGTCGCCGATCGACTTCTTCACGCTCTCCGGCGTGATGCCGTTGGCGGTGTTGTACTCGACCTGCTTCTCGCGGCGGCGGGTGGTCTCGGCAATGGCGCGCTCCATCGAGCCGGTCATGCTGTCGGCATAGAGCAGCACGCGGCCGTCGACGTTGCGCGCGGCGCGGCCGATGGTCTGGATCAGCGAGGTCTCGCTGCGCAGGAAGCCTTCCTTGTCGGCGTCGAGAATGGCGACCAGCGCGCATTCGGGAATGTCGAGGCCCTCGCGCAAGAGATTGATGCCGACCAGCGCGTCGAACGCGCCGAGACGGAGATCCCTGATGATCTCGATGCGCTCGATGGTGTCGATGTCGGAGTGCATGTACCTGACGCGGATTCCCTGCTCGTGCAGATATTCGGTGAGGTCCTCCGCCATGCGCTTGGTCAGCACGGTGATCAGAGAGCGATAGCCGGCCGCGGCAGTGGCGCGGACCTCGCCGACGAGATCGTCGACCTGCGTGCGCGCCGGACGGATCTCGACCGGCGGATCGATCAGTCCGGTCGGGCGGATCACCTGCTCGACGAACACGCCGCCGCTCTCGTTCAATTCCCAGCCGCCTGGAGTCGCCGACACCGCGATGGTCTGCGGCCGCATCATGTCCCATTCCTCGAAGCGCAGCGGGCGGTTGTCCATGCAGGAGGGCAGGCGGAAGCCGTATTCCGCGAGCGTGGCCTTGCGGCGGAAGTCGCCGCGGAACATGCCGCCGATCTGCGGCACCGTGACATGGCTTTCGTCGGCGAAGACCAGCGCATTGTCGGGGACATACTCGAACAGCGTCGGCGGCGGCTCGCCGGGCAGGCGCCCGGTGAGATAGCGCGAATAGTTCTCGATGCCGGCGCAGCTTCCGGTGGCCTCCATCATCTCGATGTCGAAGGTCGTGCGCTGCTCCAGCCGCTGCGCCTCGAGCAGGCGCCCCTGCGCGTTGAGCTGGTCCAGCCGCAGCTTCAATTCGCTCTTGATCGCCTTGATCGCCTGCACCAGCGTCGGCCGCGGCGTCACATAGTGCGAATTGGCGTAGACCTTGATGAACTCCAGCTCGTCCTGCTTGTGGCCGGTGAGCGGATCGAACTCCTCGATGTTCTCCACGGTGTCGCCGAACAGGTTCACGCGCCAGGCGCGGTCCTCATAGTGGGCCGGGAAGATGTCGATGACGTCGCCGCGGACACGGAAGGTGCCGCGGGAAAAATCCGCCGAGGTGCGCTTGTATTGCAGCGCGACCAGGTCGGCGATCAGCTGGCGCTGGTCGATGCGCTCGCCCTTCTTCAGCGCGAAGGTCATCGCGGTGTAGGTCTCGACCGAGCCGATACCGTAGATGCAGGAGACCGAGGCGACGATGATGACGTCGTCGCGCTCCAAGAGCGCGCGCGTCGCGGCATGGCGCATGCGGTCGATCTGCTCGTTGATCGAGGAGTCCTTCTCGATATAGGTGTCGGTGCGCGGGACGTAGGCTTCGGGCTGGTAGTAGTCGTAATAGCTGACGAAATATTCGACCGCGTTGTCGGGGAAGAAATTCTTGAACTCGCCATAGAGCTGGGCGGCCAGCGTCTTGTTCGGCGCCAGGATCAGCGCCGGGCGCTGTGTCGCCTCGATCACCTTGGCCATGGTGTAGGTCTTGCCGCTTCCGGTGACGCCGAGCAGCACCTGGGTGCGGTCGTTGCGCTTGATGCCTTCGACCAGCTCGGCGATCGCGGTCGGCTGATCGCCCCGCGGCTGGTAGTCGGACTTGATCTCGAAGCGGACGCCGCCTTCGCTCTTCTCCGGGCGCGGCGGCCGGTGCGGCGTCCACACCTTCAGCGAGCCGTCGTCCTTGCGGAATTCGGGACGGCCCTCGCGGATCAGCGCCTCCAGCGCGTCCGCGGTGGCTTTCACGCCGAGCGCCTCGGTCTTGCTGCGCGGCGGACGGGCCAGCGCCTCGGCGTCGTCCTCCTCGGTCGGCAGGCCAAGCTGCCGCGCCAGCTCGGGATCGAGCATCGGCACCGTCGCTGCGGTGCCGTAGCGCGCCTGCGGCGCTTCTTCGAGGCCGCCCGGCGCGGCGTCGCTGGCGGTGTCGCGCTTGTTCACCTCATCGCTCTTGTCACGCTTCGACGCCCGCGCCCGATGCGCGGCGGCCTCGCCGCCGGAGCGGCGATCCCAGGAATTGTCCGGCGGCGGCCGCAAGCCGGTGGACGAGCCGATGCCGCTCTCGCCGCGATTGATCGCGGGGTTGAGCAGCTCAGCCAGCGCCGGCCCGATCGGGAGGACCTCGGGTCGGTGGGCCTTGGAATTGGGTGCTTTGGATTTCGGGGTTTTGCCCGGCTTTTTCGGCCGATCAGGAGTCTTCGCCATGGGGCGAATATGGGACGAGTCAGGGCGATGTGGAAGGGCAAAGGCGGGGCTGAGCCAGGGAGGGAACTGCCACCGTCTTGTCAGTAGGCGGCAGCATGTGCGCGTCGACCCGTCATCCTGAGGCGCTCGCGGAACGCGAGCCTCGAAGGATGAACGGCCCGGCTCTCGCAGCGGGGCCGTCGCCCTTCGAGGCTCGCTGTCGCGAGCACCTCAGGGTGACGGTTCAAGAAGCTTCACGGGCTGTCAGGGTGACGGTGTTGGAGCGGGACTCGCTCCACCGATGCATCCAGCCTAACTCGCCGCGGCCGTCTCCGGCTGCACGATGTCAAGATGGATGCCCCCGCAGCGGGTGCAGCGCTGGGTCCAGTATTCGGCGCCGGCGCGGCCGCCGAAGACGCGGAGGATGGCGAGCTCGCCATGGCATTCCGGGCAGTCGGCGCGCACGGGCGCTGCGGGAACGGGAGCTGGCACGAGTTCAAGGTTCGGCATGGCCGGCCTCGCGGTTGAGCCTACAGGAATGGCTGGATGTCGCACTCGTCGTCGGCCGGCTCGGTCCAGAAATCCTTGGCCCGGTCGATCTGCTTCTTGGCGTCCGCAATCGCGGCCGCGCGGTCGGGCCAGGCAAAGCCGACCTCGACCTTCGGAAACAAGGCACCGTCGATGAGCAGGGGTTTCAGGTCGGCGCGCCGGATACGGGCATGCCACAGGTCCTTCCCGGCTTCGAAGGACTCGATGTCGTAACCCTCGTAGATGCAATCCATTGTTGTCCCCTATCGGATCAAGGGCACACAACAGACCATGGTGGGAGGGAAGGCGGTGTGAAGCCGTTCACACGGCGCGGAGTTTTTTCGGCGGGATGTCTGTTTGCGCCGCGGGACGTGTCGCCGCCTCGATGATCCAGCGGCGGAACGCGGCAAAGTCGCGCTGGCCGGCTTGGAAGCTGCGGTAGACGAGGTACCATCGCATGCCCTTGGGCACGGTGAGCGCGAACGGCGCGACCAGCCGGCCGGCGGCAAGGTCGTCGTCGATATAGGGCCGGATGCCCATGGCGATGCCGAGCCCGTCGGCGGCGGCTTGCAGCGCCTGGCCGTAATACTGGAATTCGGGGCCGCGTGCGGTGAGCCGCGAAAGGCCGGCAGCCTTCAGCCAGAGCGGCCAGTCCTCGCCCGAATGCGCCACGCGCAGCAGCGCCGGGCCCTTGAGATCGGCAGGCTTCTTCAACGACGTGGCGAGCCTTGGAATGCAGACCGGCTGCAGGTCGGCGGCGAACAGCGGCTCGGCGACCAGGCCCGGCCAGTTGCCGTCGCCGAGCTTGATGCCGCAGCTCCAGTCGTCGCCGAAGGGCGCGGCGACGCCGCCCGCGGTGATGCGGACTTCGATGTCTGGGTGGCGTTTGCGGAAATCGGCAAGATGGGGGATCAGCCAGCGCATCGCAAAGGTCGGCCCGACGCCGATGGTGAGCACGCGCATCGCGGCCGGCGCCGTGACTTGCGCGGTGAGGGTGGCCAGCGCGTCGAAGATCGGCGTCAGCCCGTTCTGATAGGCGCGCCCCGCGGAGGTCAGCGCAAGCTTGTTGGCCTTGCGCTCGAACAGCGCCACGCCGAGCCGCTCCTCCAGGAGATGTACCATGCGGCTGATCGCGGCCGCCGAGACGTTGAGTTCCTGGCCCGCGGCCGCAAAGCTGCCGGCGCGCGCCGCCGCCTCGAAGGCCTTGATGCCGTTGAGAAAGAGCAGCCGCCGCAAACCGTTTCACCCTCAGAAAAGCTGATGCTGGGGCAAGATAACTCGGTTTGCGGACGCGGCACAAGGGAGCGAGAAATCATGGTGTGAGAAGTTCGCGCGACCGGCGCCGCCCGTCGCCTCGCCCCGCTTGCGGGGAGAGGCCGCATCGCATCGTCAGATGCGATGCGGGTGAGGGGGTGTCTCCACGCACGCCTC
This sequence comes from Bradyrhizobium sp., assembly GCA_035293585.1. Lineage (GTDB taxonomy): Bacteria > Pseudomonadota > Alphaproteobacteria > Rhizobiales > Xanthobacteraceae > Bradyrhizobium. The sequence goes on from DATGMN010000070.1 coordinate 8,431, forward strand.
TGTTGCCGAATATGCGGATGCAGCCCCTCACCCCGACCCTCTCCGTGAAGAACGGGGAGAGGGAGAAGAACGGAGAAATGTCGATGACCGATGCTGCCGATCCCCTGGTGCTCGATTTCGTCGAATGGATCGCGCGCGAGCCGCGCGCCTATTCGGAGGTGATCGGGGCATGGCGGACGTCCTGCCCGCGGCTGACCATCTGGGAGGACGCCGCCGAGCGCGGCTATGTCACGCGGGAGACCATCGCCGGCTTCGGCCTCGTGGTGACGGTGACCGAGGACGGCGAGAAACTGCTGCGGGCGAACGGCCGGACGGCCTGAGCGTGGATCACGTTTGCGCGTTTGCCTGACGGGGCGGATTGACTCGGGCGCGCCCCGGGGTGAAATTCATGCAATCGCATCTTTCTTTGATGCTTGCAAGAAACGCCAGCAGGGACGCCGCCATGATCGACCTCTATTACTGGACCACGCCGAACGGCCACAAGATCACGATGTTCCTGGAGGAGACCGGGCTCGACTACAAGATCATTCCGATCAACATCGGCAAGGGCGAGCAGTTCACGCCGGAATTCCTGGCGGTGGCGCCGAACAACCGCATCCCCGCCATGGTCGATCATGCGCCCAAGGACGGCACCAACAAGGACGGCAGCAGGCCGATCTCGATTTTCGAATCCGGCGCCATCCTGCTTTATCTCGCCGAGAAGACCGGCAAGTTTCTCCCCTCCGACCTCTACGGCCGCTACGACGCGATCCAGTGGACGTTCTGGCAGATGGGCGGGCTCGGGCCGATGGCCGGCCAGAACCATCACTTCCGCAACTATGCGACCGAGAAGCTGCAATACGCCATCGACCGCTATGTCAACGAGACCAACCGCCTCTACGGCGTGCTCAACAAGCGGCTTGCCGATCGCGAGTTCATCGCCGGCGACTATTCCATCGCCGACATGGCGAGCTATCCCTGGGTCGTGCCCTACAAGAACCAGGGCCAGGACATCGAGCAGTTTCCGCATCTGAAGCGCTGGCTGGAGACCATCGGCGCGCGGCCTGCCACGGTTCGCGCCTACGCCAAGGCCAAGGAGGTCAATCCGAATTTCGGCCAGCCCGCGATCCGCACCGAGGAGGAGCGGAAGATCCTGTTCGGGCAGACGGCGTCGGTGGTGCGGTAGCGGTTCCTCATGCGCGGGCTTGACGCGCTCGCCGACGTTTGATCCCGTCATTCCGGGGCGGTGCGACAGCACCGAGCTACGGTGCGCAATTGCGCACCTGAGAATCTCGAGATTCCGGGTTCGGTCCTTCGGACCGCCCCGGAATGACGGTGGATGAAAAGGGCATCACGAGAAAACGCGGGGGCAATCCATGACACTCAAGCTCTACGAACTGGTCGGCTCCGACGACGCGCGCCCCTTCAGCCCGTATTGCTGGCGCACGCGGATGGCGCTGGCGCATAAGGGGCTCAGCGCCGACTCGATCCCCTGGCGCTTCACCGAGAAGGGGGCGATTGCGCCGCATGGCTCGGAGAAGGTGCCGGTGCTGCTCGATGGCGACAGGCCGGTGGTCGATTCCTGGGCGATCGCGAATTATCTGGAGGATACGTTTCCGGACCGTCCGTCGCTGTTCGGCGGCGAGGGCGGGCGCGCGGTGATGCGGATGCTGAACTGGTGGGGCGACATCGCCGTCGTCGGCGGCATCTTTCCGCTGATCGTCGCCGACATTCCCGCGCATCTTGCGCCCGTCGACGCGGCCTATTTCCGGTCCTCGCGCGAGGCGCGGTTCGGCAAGCCGCTGGAGGAGGTGACGGCTGCGCGCGACAAGGGCGTCGTCAGTTTCCGCAAATCGCTCGATCCGCTGCGGCTGACGCTGAAGACGCAGCCTTTTCTCGGCGGCACGGCCGCGAACTATGCCGACTACATCGTGTTCGGCGGCTTCCAATGGGCGCGCGTGGTGAGCCCGTTCAAGCTGCTCGAGGCCGACGATCCCGTCTACGCTTGGCGCGAGCGGCTGCTCGACGCGTTCGACGGTCTCGCGCGCAACTCGCCGGGCTTTGCGGTCTGATCATGCCGCCGACTTCAACGCGACGGCCGCGTTGTCGCGGCGCACCTGCTTGAGGCGCGATCCCCGCGTCCACCAGCGCGCAATGCCGGTGACCAGCAGCGTCAACAGTGTCAGCGACACCAGGACATTGAGCAGGCTCGTGACCGGCACCGCGCCGTTGCCCTCATGGATCAGGCGCGGCCAGTTGCGCGGCAAGGCCGTGAGCCCGTCCGCCGCAACCGAATAGAGCCGCAGCTCGCCGCCGTCATAGATCCGCGCCGTCATGGTGCCGCCGCGCGAGCCGATGGAGATGACGGATGCGAGGTCACGGGATTGCGCGACCACGCGCACGGCATCCGGCAGCGACAGCGGTTTCCCCTGCGGCGCGGGCGGGCTGCCCGAGAGGGTCAGGCCGAGCGCCATGCCGAGCGCGGTCACCGGGCAGAGCAGGATCGCAGGCAGCGTGAACCAGGCCGCGCCCTTGTGCCAGCCGGCCAGGTTGTTGCGCAGCCGCGGCAGACCCATGGCGATGCCGATCATCATCAGGACCAGCATCGCGACCGTCGAGGTGACGACCAGCCAGTGCTGGCCGAGCAGCCGCTCATGATTGAAGCGCGCCCAGACGATGATGTCGGCGAAGTCGAGACCCGGCGCGACCGTCTCGCCGCTTGCAAGATCGATCTGCAGCGCGCCGGGGCCCTGAAACCGCAAGCGCTGCGCGGCCGCATTGATGAATACCCCGCGTGCCTTGCCGTCGGGATCGTAGCGCTTGAGGAGATCGATGACGCGCGTCGCATCGACGGAGTGCGGCAGGCCGCTGTGCTGCACCATCGGCTCGAAAGCGAGAATCAATCCGGTCAGCATGATTGCAAGCAGCGGCAATGCGAATACGAGACTCGTCCAGCGGTGAAGCTTGAGCAGCAGAGTTTTTGTCACTGACATCTCCGAACCGGACGAGCGAAATCGCGTGCTGCGCGAGATGCAGAACAAAAGCGATTTTGTCCATGCATCGCGCGTTGATTCAGAACAAATCTAAATTCGTCGCGCTGCTTGTTTTGCAGGCGATGAATGACGTGTGGTTCATGAAGAAATTTTAATCAGCGCGATGCATCATGCCTGCCCGTTGCGAGGTCATTCCGGGTTCGCGCTTTCAGCGCGCCCGGAATGACCGCGTGAGGTTGGCCATGGTGGGCTTCGCTGCGCTCTACCCACCCTGCGGTTCTTCGCTACTTCCGCTGCTGGTGTTCATCCGCGAGCTTGCGCAGGCAGGCCGGGCACAGGCAGCCGGCGCCTTGCTCCGGCATCGGCAGCCGCACCGTCTCCTCCGCACACCAGCACGGGCCTTCTGGATTGCAGCCGAACGCGGTTCCGCAAGTTGAACAGTCAACCTGACCCGAGGGGAGGATTTCTTTCCGATTTGTCATGCAAAGTCGCAAACATCCGCCGCGGTTTTAATGTGGGGTTCATCACGAACGGCGCTACCATGATCGGTAACGACTATAGCAGCGCGGTGTCCTGACGCCATCAGGTTCCGGGCAGGCCACCGCGAGGGAAGACGAAACATGTCCCGCGATTCGCAAGCGGCTCTGATTGCGCTCCACCGGTTCGGCCTGGGAGCGCGCGGCGGCGCCTCCGGCGATCTTATCAATGCCGCCTCCGATCCCCGCGGCTTTGTGAAGGCCGAGCTGCTCCGTGCCAATGGCGCGCTGCTCGAGGTGCCCGGATTGCAGGGAACGCCGGCGCTGGCGCAGGCCGCCTTCGCCTATCAGCTCGAGGTGAAGCAGGCGCGGGATGCGGCCGCGAAATCAGGGCAGCCGGCGCCAGTCTCCGACGACAAGCCGCCGCGGCGCAACCTCTCGCTCAATGCCATGGACATGGCCGCGCAGCCGCCTGCCGGGCCGGCGGACAATGCGGCCGCGGCTGCCGTCGCCGCGCCCGAGACGATGCAGCCGAATGCGGCGAAGCCGGAAGCCCGCGAGCCGGCGCAGCCGCCGAACGTGATCCAGAAGACGTTTCGCGCCGAGGCGCTGGCGCGGCTGCAGCGCGCCGTGCTCGCCGATTGCGGCGTCACCGAGCGGCTGGTGGCATTCTGGTCCAATCATTTCTGCATCTCCGCGGGCAAGGGCCCGCTGGCGCGCATCTGGGCCGGCGCGTTCGAGCGCGAGGCGATCCGCCCGCATGTGCTCGGCCGTTTTGCCGACATGCTGAAGGCGGTGGAGCAGCATCCGGCGATGCTGTTCTTTCTCGACAACCAGCAATCGCTGGGACCGGACTCGCGCGCAGGCCTCAATCGCAAGCGCGGCCTGAACGAGAATCTCGCGCGCGAGATCATGGAACTGCACACGCTCGGCGTCGGCGGCGGTTATACGCAGCAGGACGTCACCTCGCTGGCGCGCATCATCACCGGCTGGACCTTCGTCGGGCGCCAGGGCATTCTGGGCGAGCCCGGCAGCTTCGCGTTCAATGCCAATGCGCATGAGCCCGGCCCGCAAATGCTGCTTGGCAAGACCTATGCGGCCGGCGGCGTGGAGCAGGGCGAGGCGGCGCTCGCCGACATCGCGCGCCATCCCTCCACTGCGAAATTCGTCACCACCAAGCTCGCCAGGCATTTCGTGGCGGATGATCCGCCGCCGGCGCTGGTCGCCCGGCTCGCCGACACTTTCAGCAGGACGGACGGCGATCTGAAAGCGGTGACGCTGGCCCTGGTCGATTCCGACGAGGCCTGGACGGCGCCGCTGACCAAGATGCGCAGCCCCTATGACTACCTGGTCGCGACCGGCCGGCTGCTGGCCCATGTGCCGGAGGACCCCGGTCCCTATCTCGGCGGGCTCAACGTGCTGGGCCAGCCGCTGTGGTCGCCGGCGGGGCCGAACGGCTTCCCCGATACCAGCGCCGCCTGGGCCGCGCCCGAAGGCATGAAGCTGCGCCTCGACATCGCAGCCCAATTGTCCTCGCGCGTCGGCAACAATGTCGATGCGCGCGACCTGCTGGAATCCGCCTTTGCCGATGCGGCCTCGCCCGACACGCGCCGCACGGTCGAGCGCGCGGAATCGCGCCAGCAGGCGCTGGCGCTGCTTCTGATGTCGCCGGAATTCCAGAGGAGATGATCATGGAATGCTGTGAAAGCCGTCTGCTCACCACGCGGCGCGCGCTCCTCGTCGGCGGCGCCAGCTTCGCGGCTTGGGCCTATTTGCCGAAATTCGCGCGTGCGGCCGGCGGCCGCGATCCACGCATGGTCACGGTGATCCTGCGCGGCGCGCTCGATGGGCTGGCGACGGTGGCACCGGTCGGCGACCCCGATTACGCCTCGCTGCATGGCGCGATCGCGCTGACGCGCGATGGTCCGCATGCGGCGCCGATGCTCGATTCGTTCTTCGCGCTGCATCCGTCGATGCCGGAGTTCGCGCGGATGTATGGCAATAAGCAGGCCGCGGTGGTCCATGCGGTGTCGACGCCCTATCGCGACCGTTCACACTTTGATGGCCAGGACGTGCTCGAAAGCGGCTTTGCCGGTCCCGGCCGCGTGCAGTCCGGCTGGCTCAACCGCGCGCTGGCCGCGTTGCCGCAGGGCGAGCGCGTCGCCGGTGCGCTTGCGGTCGGCCCCACCACGCCGCTGGTGCTGCGCGGACAGGCGCCGACCGTCGGTTGGGCGCCGGTGGCACTGCCGCAGGCCGATGACGACACGGCTGCGCGGCTGATCGAGCTCTATCAGCATCGCGATCCCGCGCTCGCGACGTCGCTGTCACAAGGCATCGCGCTCGAGAAGCAGGCCCGCGGCGAGGACATGAGGCGCGACGACATGAAGCCGAAGCCGGGCGGCGGCGCGCCGGCGCAGATGCGCCAGGTCGCGCGCGGCGCGGCCAAGCTGATGGCGGCCGATGACGGCCCGCGCATCGCAGCGCTCGCCTTCGACGGCTGGGATACGCATGCCAATGAAGGCGGCCCGGTCGGCCGTCTCGCCGGTCTGCTCTCCGGACTCGACGGCGCATTGGCGGAATTCGAAACCGGGCTTGGCGCGCATTGGCGCGACACTGTCGTCGTGGTCGCAACCGAGTTCGGCCGGACTGCGCGCATCAACGGCACCGAGGGCACCGACCACGGCACCGGCACCATCGCGCTGCTGGCCGGCGGCGCGGTGAAAGGCGGTCGCGTGATCACGGACTGGCCGTCGCTCAAGGCTGCCAGTCTCTACGAAGGCCGCGACCTCGCCCCGACCACCGATCTGCGCGCAGTGATCAAGGGCGTGCTCGCCGATCATCTCGGCCTCGGCGAACGCGCGCTGGCTGATGCGGTGTTTCCGGACAGCGCCCTGGCAAAGCCGATGAAGGGGCTGATTGCGTGACGGCTCCCGGCCTCTCCCCACGGAGGGCTCCGGTGCGGCCTCACGCTTTGATATCGAGCAGCGTCCTGGTCATGCGGTCGTCCGCCGTCAGCACCTTCGCATTGGCGGCAAAGCTGTAGCTTGCCATCATCTGGTTGATCAGCTCCTGCGCGAGGTCGACATTGGGCGCGGCGACGAGGCCGTTCTGGTTGGCGAATGGCGCCTGCGGATCGGAGACCGCTGTCGTCGACGGCGTGACGGTCGTCACCGTCGTCTGTGTGCCCCCGTCGGCGTTTGCGGTCTCGACCACCTCGAGCGGTGCATAGGCGGTTGGCGCCCCCGCCGGCACCGAGCCGTCGGCATTGGGCAGCCCGCCGGTGCTTGCGACATTGGCGACATTCGAGGCGGAGACCTCGTGGCGACGGGTCGCCGCGTTCATGCCGGACAGTGCGATGGTCGAGATGCTGCTCATCAAGGGCTCGTCGGAGAGATCGTCGAGCCGCCACTTAATGCATGTGCTCGATAAGCAAGCCTCAATGTCGACGGATGGATTCCGGCGGTAGGGACAACGGGTCGTTTACCATTCGGCCGCGGCCGCGAGGCAATGATCGGGGCGTGCTCGCTGACCACCTGGCCTCCAAGCGACCGCGCGCGCGGGACGCTCCGTTTTCCGGACAAGGCGATGGCGAAGCCGATGAAAGGGCTATTGCTTGACTCCCCTTACCGCTCGTGCCGCTCGCTCAAGAACTCGCATTGGCTCTCATCGCTTCACAGGTGAGCCATCTTGCCGGAGAGTGGCAGACATAACCTGATGGGTGAGAGTTTGAATCTTCGCGTTTGACCTAAAACGACTTTTTGGTGGCGAGATTTCGACTGGATGGCCTCAGACCAAGAATGTGATTGAACTCTCACTTCTTGGCTTCCGCAATTCGCGCGTGAAGCAGCGCAAGTGAATTTAGCGGCTACCGGACGCGATGGATGAGGTCGCTATCGCACTTCGGGTGCCGGGTCGCGCGGCGCGCGTAGCGTCAATTTGCCGGGCAGGGCTTAACATTTCGTGTGTGGCGTTGCGGGAGTGGCCCCGCCTCAATCGCTCTGCTCGCCGAGTGCAGAGCGGGGAGAGGGAGGAGACACGCCTACTTCGTGATCTCGTCGATCTCCGCCATCTCCTGGGCGGTCAAGTTCCACGCGATCGCTTTCACGTTCTGCTCGACCTGCTCGACGCGGGTGGCGCCGGCGATGACGCTTGCGACCTGCGGCCGTGCGGCGAGCCAGGAGAAGGCGAGCTCGAGCAAGGTGTGGCCGCGGGCCTCCGCGAAGGCCTTGAGCTTGTCGACGAGATCTTCATTGCGCGCCGTGACGTAGCGGTCGCGCAGCGCCGGCGCCTTGGCGAAACGGGTGTCGGCGGGGGCTGCGGCGCCGCGCTGGTATTTGCCGGTAAGAAGCCCGCTTGCCAGCGGGAAGAACGGCAGCAGGCCGAGCTTGTATTCCTGCGCGGCCGGCAACAGGTCTTTCTCGATGCCGCGCACCAAGAGGCTGTATTCGTCCTGGCAGGAGATGAAGCGGCTCGCATTGATCGCGCGTGCGGTGAATTCGGCTTCGGCGATGCGCCACGCCGGGAAGTTGGAATTGCCGATGTAGCGCACCTTACCCTGGCGGATCAGATCGTCGAGCGCGCGCAGGGTCTCCTCGATCGGCGTCAGCGGATCGTAATCGTGCTGCTGGTAGAGATCGATATAGTCGGTCTTCAGCCGCTTCAGGCTCGCTTCCACGGCGTCCATGATGTAGCGGCGCGAGGCGCCCTGCTTGGTGCCGTCGGTTGCCATGGGCTTGGAGAATTTGGTGGCGAGCACGATGTCCTTGCGGCGGTCGCCGAGCACCTGGCCGAGCACCGTCTCGGAGCCGCCCATGCCCGCATAGATGTCGGCGGTGTCGAACAGCGTGATGCCGAGATCGAGCGCCTTGTGGATGACCTTCCGCGAGGTCTCGAGATCCGTGCGCTGGCCGAAATTGTTGCAGCCGAGCCCGACCGCGGAAACGCGCAAGCCTGAGCCGCCGAGATTGCGAATGTGCATGGGACGACCTTGTGACAGACGGAGAAGCGCGCGCATTGTCGCGCGCGGGCAGGCCTGCCGCAAGCCGCGGTTCTCTCACGCAAAATCATGCGTGATGTGCGATGCGGGAAGAGGGCGACGGGGCTGGAGGCCGAAAAGCATGCCCCCAAAAAGGTGCGGCCCCGGTCAGACGCGGCGACTGACGGGGACCGCTGGGGCGCTTGATCTGTGACGGGGGCCTGATCAGACGCAAATGCAGCCTAGCCATGCATTGTTACGCAGCCGTGACAGTTTGATTTATCCACAGGCCACCGCACAGCTTTAGAAACAGCCTCAAAGCAGCTTGCGATAGACGATGAAGCCGGATCGTTCGGCGACGCGGTCGTAGAGCTGCTGTGCGGTCGTGTTGGTCTCATGCGTCTGCCAATAGACGCGCGGCGCGCCCGCGAGCTTTGCCTGTTCATAGACGCCTTCGATCAGCGCCCGCCCCACGCCCTTGCCGCGCGCGGCCTGTGCCGTGAAGAGATCCCTCAAATAGCAGTCGGGCGCGATCGCAATGGTCGAGCGGTGATACAGATAATGCACGAGCCCCAGCAACTCGCCCTCGCTCTCGGCGACCAGCGCATGCATCGGCTCATAGGCATCGAAGAAGCGCATCCATGTGATGTCGGTGATCTCGAGCGTCAGCGCGGTCGGGCCGGAGCGGCCGTAGAAGGCGTTGTAGCCGTCCCACAAGGGCAGCCATTTGTCGAAGTCGTCGCGACGGACAGAGCGGATGGTGAGTGAGGACATGGGGTTTTTCCGGCTGTGCGACCAGCCAATCATGATCGCCGGATCAAGTCGAGAGCGTTGCGCCGGACGGTTCGCGTCGCGGAAACCTACTCGGCCGCGCGCAGTTGCGGTGCCGGCGTGCGGTCGCCGCCGCGCAGGGCGCGGAGATATTCGCCGTCGCGGGGATCGTCGTCGCGGCGGACCAGGTCGGTCACCGGCGTGTAGCTCAGCATGCGTCCGCCGTCGGGCAGCGCGGTGCAGGAGAAGCGCAGCACGGTGCCGTCCTTGAGGCGGATGTTGATCGGCGTGGAGTCGCCGATCCGCATCATCTCCATGCGCCTGGCGATGAAGGCCTTCAACTGGTCCGCCGGCAGCTCGTAGGCGCCGCTGTCGCGGCCGTGATACATCAGCGCGACGAAGGCGGGCCTGGAATCGGCTTTGGCATCGGGCAGGCTGAAATACGAGCGGAAGGCGCGGTTGATGAAGGCGGCGCGGGTGTCGGCATCGAGCAGCACGATGCCGATATCGACTTCATCGAGCGCGGCCGCCAGCCGCTGCGCGGTCAGATGCTCGGCGCGCTCATGCGCGAAAGAGTCCACCAGCTGCCGGCGCATCAGTCCGGTGATCGCAGCCGTCGCGCCCACGGTCACCGCGAGCATGGCGAGCCGCACCAGGTCGGAAGCCTGGTAGCCGAGGGTTGCGCGGTGATCGAGAAAGAACAGCGCCGATCCGACGATCGCGATGCCGGCGCTGACCAGGCCGGAGCGGAAGCCGCTCCATGAGCCTGCCAGTGCTGTGATCAGCACCAGCAGCGGCGCCGGATTGGGAACGCCGATCAGGCAACGATCGATCGCGATCGCGGCCAGCATTGTCGCTGCCGCCAGCACCGGACCGGAGATTGCGCGCCCGTCGAATTGCATGCCGGTTCTCGCCCGCAGCCCCAAGCTTACGCGGGGGCCGCGACGGATGGTCACGCGCGGGGCGGTTTCTTTGCGGCGATGCTGAAGTGCGGCTTGCGCCGGCGGCGAGAACTTAGCGATCTGTTGGATCAAATCGTAGCGATCGCTCGATGCGCGCTTGGCGCGGCGCGTTCAGCCGAGCACCGTCATCGCCATGCTGGCCTTGGTCGCCAGCACGGTCACGAAGCATAGCGACACCGCGCCGAGCGCGAGCGCTGCCGCAACCGCGTCGATCAGGCGGGATGATGCAACCGGGGCGCTCTGACCGTTGAAGCCTGCGGGGCCGGACCACCGTTTCATGGACAAAGGATCCTCCTGCGCGCCGGGCGAATCACCCGCGCGTGGGCGGAATCTTGCAGCGGGCGCTGGCGACATTGCGGCGGGAGAAGCAAGGAAAGTGGCGGGTTTGCCGCAGAGGTTAACGAATTAGGCGTGGTTGTTAACTTTTGGCAGCTCCGATGGGGCTCGCCGTAACCTCACCGGCCCCCCAGGGGCGGGTGGCCGCGCCCGCGCGGCGGCTTGTTCTTGCCCCTACAAGCTCGCCGCAATGCTGGTGGGCTCGTCGACCACCTCGGCCGGATTCCACTCCATCGAGACGAAGCCCGGCGTATGCTCGACGCGCCTCAGCCAGGTGCGGATGGCGGGGAAGGTCGAGAGATCGAAGTCGCAGCGGTCGGCGACATGGGTATAGCCGTACAGCGCGATGTCGGCGACGGTGAGCTGGCCGGCGGCGAAGTAGTCGTGGTGCTTCAGGTGATTTTCCATCACCTGCAGCGCGCCATAGCCGCGCTCCATCCAGTCCTCCAGTGCATGCGTCTGCAGGTCGCGGCCGCCCTTTACCAGCGCCAGCCAGAAATAGGCGGCGCCGATATTCGGCTCCAGCGCATGCTGCTCGAAGAACATCCATTGCAGCGCCTCGGCGCGCTCGATGCGGGATTCCGGCGCCAGCGGCGTACCGCCGCAGACATACCAGAGGATGGCGTTGGACTCCGCGAGATAGCGTCCCTCCGCGACCTCGAGCAGCGGCACCTGGCCGGACGGATTCTTGGCGAGGAATTCCGGCGTCCGGCTCTCGCCGCGCAGGATGTCGACTTCGATGGCGTCATACGGTGCGTTCAGAAGCGCCAGCGCAAGGCGGACCTTGTAGCTGTTGCCCGAACGCTGCATCGAGTAGAGCTTGTACATACCGGCGGATCGACCTGATGATGCGAGGAAAGCGAAGCGAGATTTGTTACCTCGCGCCGCAACGCGGCTAAACAATGATGCTCTTGCCAGATCGCTGCAAGGCCCAATCCTTGGAAAAAGTCGAAAAGCTCTGCCGCACTGCAACCGCAGGCAACAACTTTCCAACACAGCGCAACAATTCGGATCACACTTTCGCTACGCGAAGAACTGCACTCCAATTTCGCTGCACATGCGCATGCCTCGCACGCTCACGCGAAAAAAAAGTCGCGCGAATCGGACAGTGAGCGGACAACGGACAGCGGGTTTGTCTCATCCATCGCGTGCGCCAGGCAGATCGTTTTCGAACCGTTACCCTGAGGTGCCCGCGTTAGCGGGCCTCGAAGGACGACGGCCCGGCTGCAACAACGGGGCCGTTCATCCTTCGAGGCTCGTGGAGCCTGTCATCGGGCCGCGCTTCGCGCGGACCCGTTGGCTCGCGCCTCCAGCGACAAACGGCTTTGCCGTTTGCGCGGGGATGACGGGTCGAGAGCCCGACCGAGCCCCAAGTGACAATCGCATTCCAGGCGCATGCTCGCTCGGAGCAATGCAGCCGTCGCTCGGAGCAATACTGGCTCCCGATTACCAGATATAAGCCGTTTGCCTGCCCCGATTGGCAGATCTTGCGCGATGCGTCCGGACACGCTCAGGCATTCCCTAAAGCTGGGCCGTTTTTGCCAAAGTTTCTTGCAGCGCAACCGATCGCGGCATAGGGTAGGCACGTTCCCCCATCATCCCGGAGTCGTGGACGCCAAGATGCCGCGCCACGCCTGCAAGGAGGCCATAATGCCGTTTCTCTCCGCTGCGCTCGACCGTGTGAAGCCGTCCGCGACGATTGCGGTCACGGATAAAGCACGCGCTCTGAAAGCGGCGGGGCGCAATGTCATCGGCCTGGGTGCAGGCGAGCCGGATTTCGACACGCCCGCCAACATCAAGCTGGCTGCGATCAAGGCCATCGAGGCCGGCAAGACCAAGTACACCGATGTCACCGGTATCCCGGAGCTGAAGGAGGCGATCATCGCCAAGTTCCAGCGCGAGAACGGGCTCACCTACAAGCCGAACCAGGTGATCGTCTCCACCGGCGGCAAGCAGGTGCTCTACAACGCGCTTGTCGCGACCCTCAATCCGGGCGACGAGGTGATCATCCCCGCGCCGTACTGGGTCAGCTATCCCGAGATGGTCGCGCTCGCCGGCGGCGAGTCGGTCCCGGTGGTATGTCCAGCCGAGACCGGATTCAAGCTGAAGCCGGCCGATCTGGAAAAGGCGATCACGCCGAAGACAAAATGGCTGATCCTCAACTCGCCGTCGAACCCGACCGGGGCGGCCTATACCCGCGCCGAGCTGAAGGCGCTCACCGACGTGCTGGTCAAGCATCCGCATGTCTGGGTGATGACCGACGACATGTACGAGCACCTGGTCTATGACGACTTCCAGTTCACCACGCCGGCGCAGGTCGAGCCCACGCTGCTCGACCGCACGCTGACCGTGAACGGCGTCTCCAAATCCTATTGCATGACCGGCTGGCGCATCGGTTACGCCGGCGGCCCGGCGCCGCTGATCAAGGCGATGGCGACCATCCAGTCGCAGTCGACCTCGAACCCGTGCTCGATCGCGCAATGGGCGTCGGTGGAGGCGTTGAACGGTCCGCAGGACTTCATCCCCGCCAACAACAAGGCGTTCAAGGAACGGCGCGACCTCGTGGTCTCCATGCTCAACCAGGCCAAGGGCATCGAGTGCCCGCGGCCCGAGGGCGCGTTCTATGTCTACCCGTCCTGCGCCGGCACCATCGGCAAGACCACGCCGTCGGGCAAGGTGCTCGGTAATGACGAGGATTTCGTCACCGAGCTGCTGGAGAGCGAAGGCGTTGCCGTGGTGCAGGGCTCGGCCTTCGGGCTCGGGCCGGCGTTCCGCATCTCCTATGCGACCAAGACCTCGGACCTGGAGGATGCCTGCAAGCGCATCCAGCGCTTCTGCGGCAACCTGCGCTAAAGCCAAGCTGAACGAGTGCTGAATAATCGAAGGGCCCGCGCGCGCGGGCCCTTTCTTTATGTTTGCGCGCGAATCTGGAACGCTCCGCGAAGCTGTGCCATAGAGAGGGAGCGCCGGGATCGCCGGCGATCGTTATCAGTGATCGTTCTCCGTCATCGTTCTTCTTGGCTCGCATCACATTCCTCAGCCGGAGTTTACTTCATGCGCCGCTTAACGTCCGCCGTCGCGATCGCCGCGACCATGCTCACCAGCCTCGTCGGCACGGCCGACGCGCAGGCGCCTGCGCGGGTGCGCATCGGCGTGCTCGAATGCCGCGGCGGCGCCAGCATCGGCTTCATCGTGGGCTCGGTGACCAATCTCGGTTGCGTGTTCCGCGTCGAGGGCGTTCCGGAAGACCGCTATATCGCCACCATTCGCAAGGTCGGCGTCGATCTCGGCATCACCCAGGAAACCGCGCTGGGTTGGGCGGTCTATGCGCCGGTCGAGCGGCTCGGGCCGGGCGACCTGTCCGGCAACTATGCCGGCGCGCAGGGCAGCGCCTCGGTCGGCGTCGGCCTCGGCGGCAATGTGCTGATCGGTGGTTCCAACAACTCCATCGCGCTGCAGCCGCTCAGCCTGCAGGGCCAGGTCGGCCTCAACGTCGCCGCGGGGCTGGAGAGCCTGGAACTGCGTCCGGGACGGTAAGCACGAAATTTTTTGCGCCGTCATTCCGGGGCACGCGAAGCGTGAACCCGGAATCTCGAGATTCCGGGTTCGATGCTTTGCATCGCCCCGGAATGACGGAGCAAGGGGCTATCCCTTCTCATCCTTCTCTTCCGTCGCGGTGACGGCGTCATCCGCGAGAGCGCTGACGCTCCGCATCGCAACGAAGTTATTTTTCATGCTTGCCAAACCTCCGACGCAGGCAGAGCATGGCCGATTGCCGACCCAATCAAGGGCCGAGCTCCAAAAGGAGACGGCGAATGGGACAAGACGTCAGAAGTCCCCGAGGTCCACGGTGCATTGCATTGGTGGGCCCTTTCCAAAGCGGTAAAACCACACTGTTGGAAGCAATCCTGGCGCGCACCGGCGCGATCGCGCGTGCCGGCAGCGTCGATGCCGGCACGTCGGTCGGCGATGCCAGCGCCGAGGCGCGTCATCACAAGATGAGCGTGTCGCTGACGGCTGCGACCACGAGCTTCATGGGCGACAGCTACACCTTCATCGACTGCCCGGGTTCGGTGGAGTTCTCGCATGACATGCGCGCGGCGCTGCCCGCGGTCGATGCCGCGGTCGTGGTGTGCGAGGCCGACGAGAGGAAGCTGCCGCAGCTGCAGATCATCCTGCGCGAGCTCGAAGACCTGAAGATCCCGCGCTTTCTGTTTCTCAACAAGATCGACCGCGCCAACGAGCGCATCCGCGAGACGCTCGGCATGTTGCAGCCCGCCTCGCGCGTGCCGCTGGTGCTGCGCCAGATCCCGATCTGGAACGGCGAATTGATCGAGGGCTTCGTCGATCTCGCGCTCGAGCGCGCCTTCGTCTATCGCGAGCACAAGGCCTCCGAGGTGATCGAGCTCGACGGCGGCAATCTCGACCGCGAGAAGGAAGCGCGCTTCTCGATGCTGGAGAAGCTCGCCGACCATGACGATGCGCTGATGGAGCAGTTGCTGGAGGACATCCAGCCGCCGCGCGATGCCGTGTTCGACGACCTCGCCCGCGAGCTGCGCGAGGGGCTGATCTGCCCCGTTCTGCTCGGCTCCGCGCACCGCGAGAACGGCGTGCTGCGGCTCCTGAAGGCGTTGCGTCACGAGGCGCCCGATGTCGCCGCGACCGCCGCGCGACTGGGCGTGCCCGCATCCAGGGACGCGCTCGGCTATGTCTTCAAGACCATGCATCTGCAGCACGGCGGCAAGCTGTCGCTGACGCGGCTGTTCACAGGCCATCTCGACGACGGCGCCACGCTGCAATCCGCCTCCGGCCAGAGCGCGCGGGTGTCGGGGATTTTTGCCGCCGGCGGCGGCCAGGACGGCAAGCGTTCGTCCGCCGAGGCCGGCGACACCATCGCGCTCGGCAAGCTCGACGCCATCAAGACGGGCGATACCGTCGGAAGCGGCAAGGCCGCGCCGCCAGCCCTTGCGGCCGTCGAGCCGCTGTCGCCGGTGCTCGCGATATCGATCGCGGCAAACGACCGCAAGGACGACGTCAAGCTCGGCCAGGCGTTGTTGCGGTTGAACGAGGAGGATCCCTCGCTCACCATGGTGCAGAACCAGCGCACGCACGACACCGTGCTGTGGGGGCAGGGCGAGATGCATCTGCGCGTCGCGCTGGAGCGCCTGCGCGAGCGCTTCGGCGTCAACGTCAAATCGCATCCGCCCGCGATCGGCTATCAGGAGACCATCCGCAAGGCCATCACCCAGCGCGGCCGGCACAAGAAGCAGTCCGGCGGCCACGGCCAGTTCGGCGACGTGGTGCTCGAGATCAGGCCGCTGCCGCGCGGCGAGGGCTTCCAGTTCGCCGAGAAGGTGGTCGGCGGCGCGGTGCCGCGCAACTACATCCCCGCGGTGGAAGAAGGCGTGGTCGACGGGCTGACGCGCGGACCGCTCGGTTTTCCCGTCACCGACCTTGCGGTGACGCTGACCGACGGCTCGTATCACAGCGTCGATTCCAGCGACCTGGCGTTCCGCACCGCGGCGCGGGCCGGCTTGAGCGAGGGCCTGCCGCAATGCCAGCCGGTGCTCCTGGAACCGATCCACGCCGTGGAGATCGTCTGCCCGACCGAGGCCACCGCCAAGATCAACGCCATCCTGTCGGCGCGGCGCGGGCAGATCCTCTCCTTCGACACCCGCGAGGGCTGGCAGGGCTGGGACTGCGTCCGCGCCTTGATGCCGGAGTCCGAAATCGGTGAGCTGATCGTGGAACTGCGCTCCGCCACCGCCGGCGCCGGCAGCTTCACCCGCAGGTTCGACCACATGGCCGAAGTCACCGGCCGCGCGGCCGACCAGATCATTGCCGCGCATCGGGACGCGGCCTGACCGCTCGGCATTCCGGGCCGCGCAACCGCGCGAGCCCGGAATGCCCCGCGCCGGGTGCCGGGCTCTCATCGATCAGGTTGCAGCGATGATATTGACACTTGCGACCGCTTGCCCGATTGGACGGGGATGACAGCTGCCGACACCAGACCGCCCGCCGCCTGCCTGATCGGATGGCCGGCTGCGCATTCGCGTTCGCCGCTGATCCATCATTACTGGCTGCGCACGCTCGGCATTGCCGGCGGCTACACGATCGAGGCGGTGCCGCCGGAAGGCTTTGCCGATTTCGTGTTGCGGCTGAAGCTCCGCGGCTTTGTCGGCGCCAATGTCACCATCCCGCACAAGGAGCGCGCGCTCGCGCTGTCCGCGCCGGATGCGCGCGCGCAAGCCGTCGGCGCCGCCAACACGCTGTGGTACGAGAACGGCGAATTGCGCGCGACCAACACCGACGTCGAAGGCTTCATCAACAATCTCGATGCGTCGGCGCCCGGCTGGGACGACATCGAGGACGCGCTGGTGGTTGGTGCCGGCGGCGCCTCGCGCGCCGTGGTGTTCGGCCTGATCGAGCGCGGCGTCGCGCGCATCCATCTCGCCAACCGCACCTTCGAGCGCGCCATGGCGTTAGCCGATCAATTCGGTGACAGGGTGCGCCCAGTGGCCTGGGGCGAGATCGGCGACGTGCTGCCGAAGGCGGGCCTTCTCGTCAACACCACTTCGCTCGGCATGTATCGCCAGCCGTCGCTCAAGGTCGACGTCGCGCGCCTGCCGGCGCAGGCGGTGGTCGCCGATCTCGTCTACGTGCCGCTGGAAACCCCGCTGCTCGCCGCGGCCAGGGCGCGGAACTTGCGGGTCGCCGACGGGCTCGGCATGCTGCTGCACCAGGCGGTGCGCGGCTTCGAGCTGTGGTTCGGCCGGCGCCCGGACGTGACGGCCGAACTCCGCGCGCTGGTGGAAGCCGACCTCGCGGGCGCGTGAGCCGCGAGGCCACCGCTTTCACATCGCCGTTCGCGCGGTTGTGAGACGGAATATCATGAAACCATCGGTGTCTGTCGCTAGAGCAGGCCAAGCGCCCGCCTCAAGTGACCCCCCGGAGACTTTCATGCCAATGCGACGTTCGACCTACACACGCCCGCTGATCGCCATTGCGATCGTTGCCGCATCCACCCTTCATGCCGCCGCCCAGAAGGCGCCGACGCCGACGCGCATTCGCGGCACGCTCGAGTCCATCAATGGCGACCTGCTCGAGGTGAAGTCGCGCAGTGGCGAGGAGGTCAAACTGCACATGACCGGCAACGTGGTCATTCTCGGCATCACCAAGATTGCGCTCGCCGACGTCAAGGTCGGCTCCTTCGTCGGCACCACCACGGTGCCGGGACCGGACGGTGCGCCGAAGGCGGTCGAGGTCCATGTCTTTCCGGAGAACATGCGCGGCACCGGCGAGGGATCGTACGCCTGGGATTCGCGCCCGAACTCGACCATGACCAACGCCACCGTCTCCGACAGCGTCGCAGGCGTCGACGGCCAGACCATCATGGTGAAATACAAGGACGGCGAGAAGAAGGTGGTGGTCTCGCAGGACACGCCCATCGTGACCTATGTGCCGGGCGACAAGAGCGATCTCAAGCCGGGTGCCAAGATCATCGCCTTTGTGAAGCAGCTGCCCGACGGCACGTTCGACACCTCGCGCATCAGCGTCGGCCGCGACGGCCTCACCCCGCCGATGTGACACGACGTGTCATTCCGGCCGACGCGTAACATCGAACCCGGAATCTCGAGGGTCCCGGGTGCGGAATTGCGCACCTGGGATCCACGCTTTGCGTGCCCTGGAACGATGGAGGGAGCCGCGCGGCGCCGCGCCGCTTCTCTTCCGATCCTTTCGCGCGTCCTGCGCCATGTCGGCTCGCCGGCCGTGGACGTACCACAGGCCGCCCGGTCTAGAGCATTTCCGGTTCTGATTGAATCAGAACCGGGCTCCAGCTTTTTGTTTTGACGCGTTTTCTTCACGCGAACCGGTATCCACTTCGCTCGAAAACGCTCTAGAGCGTTTCACGTTTTGATGGAAGCGTATCCGGCGTTTTTGAAGTAGTTGCCGCATTCGCTTGGCTGGATGGTTGTGACGAGGCCGCCGATGTGGCGGCAAACGTCGTCGATGGTGCGCTTTTGGGCGGAGCGC